>NZ_JXSQ01000062.1 GCF_000834055.1 Leucobacter komagatae | reverse complement strand
GTCTCCGCCACGGTACGGGGCACGATCGCCACCACCCTGACGGTCATTACGATCTCCGCCGCGGTACGGGGCACGATCGCCACCACCCTGACGGTCGTTGCGGTCTCCGCCACGGTATGGGGCGCGATCGCCGGTCGGACGGTCGCCACGGTACGGAGCGCGATCGCCACCACCCTGACGATCATTACGATCTCCGCCACGGTACGGGGCACGATCGCCACCGCCCTGACGGTCGTTACGATCTCCGCCACGGTATGGGGCGCGATCACCGGTCGGACGGTCGCCACGGTCGCTGCGTGCCGGGCGCTGCTCGTCGCGGCCGCCACGAGTCTCGCGGAACGGGTTGCGGTCGCGCTCGTTGCGATCACCACGCGGGGCACGATCGTTGCGATCGTAACCACCGCTGCGGGACTGTGCACCATCAGAACGACGGGGTCGCCCGGTATCCTCGGGTCGGTCCTTACGGTCGTTCATGTGGTGCTCCCTATGTGATTGTTGTCTCTTCGAGACGGTACTTCTTAGTTTACAAAATGAAAAAGGGGCTGCTCAGACGAACTGACCAATCATGGTCAAATTCATCTGAACAACCCCTTATAAAAGTTGTTCGGCGGTGTCCTACTCTCCCACGAGGTCCCCCTCGCAGTACCATCGGCGCTGTCAGCCTTAGCTTCCGGGTTCGGAATGTGACCGGGCGTTTCCCTGACGCTATAACCACCGAAACTCTATTGACAAACAACAACCCACCCAGACAAGCACCACACGGATGCACTTTCGGGGGGTTGTGGCCGTACGTCAAGAACCACAAAGTAGACGCGAACATCGTTACATAACAGACTCATGCCCCACCACTAACAGGTGGGATAAAATCAAGTCATCGGCTTATTAGTACCAGTCAGCTCCACACGTTGCCGTGCTTCCACATCTGGCCTATCAACCCAGTAGTCTACTGGGAGCCTCACAGGGTTGGGCTGTTCGCCCATTAAAGCGGTACGCGAGCTGGGTTTAGAACGTCGTGAGACAGTTCGGTCCCT
>NZ_JXSQ01000061.1 GCF_000834055.1 Leucobacter komagatae | reverse complement strand
TGATATGAAAATTCTGTGGAATACACTACTCGAGCTCTTCGACGTGCTCCCAAAGGGGGCCAAGCCCTTCTATATTGTGTACTCGATCGTCACTAGCTTGCTATCAATCCTCGACACCCTCGCCCTCGCGCTCATCGTACTTACCGTGACACCACTGGTGTCCGGGAGGGCCATCCAGCTGCCGGTAATTGGGGAGTTGCCTGCCGGCGCGGTGCCGTGGATCGCTGTCGTCGTTTGCGCCCTATTCGTCCTCAAGGGCCTGTTTGCAGTCATTCTGCACTGGTATGCAACTCGGCGCTTTGCTCGGTACGAACTTGAAGTGGGAGACGAGCTCTTTCGTAACTACATGCGCTCGAGTTGGGAGGAGCGTTCCCGGATGAGTACTGCCGAGGTCACCCGGGTGGTTGACACCTCAATGGCGAACACTAATCTTGGCTTTATTCTGCCCATCTCACAGATCCCCGGCAACGCGCTGACATTTGTTGCTGTTCTAGCAGTTTTGCTTGTGTCTGATCCTTTGACCGCAGCTATCGCGGTCATCTATCTTTCCGCGATTTCGCTCTCGATAATGCTGCTCGTGAACCGCAGAGCAAAACTAGCTGGGGAACACAACAGACGTTACGCATATCGTGTGGCGACGATTATGACGGAGATGGTCGACGCTCTGAAGGAAGTAACGCTTCGAGGCAAGCTCGATGAAGTGGCAACAGTCATCTCGAGTAACCGTGCGCGCGCAACCCGAGCGCGAGCAAATATGTCCTTCCTGGGTATCGTTCCAAAATATGCGTTCGAGGTTGCCTTGATTGGCGGGTTCTTGCTGATTGGTGGAACGTCATACCTCATCGGGGGTAGCGCTGCTGCCGTTGGGTCCGTCACGCTGTTCGCCGCCACGGGGTTCCGAATGATTCCGGCAATGAATGGCGTGCAAGGAGCGGTCACGAACGCATCGGCGAATCTGTTCTTTGCTCGTGATGTGATCACACAGTTGACTGCGCGCAGGGCCCAAGGTGCTGGGGCCTCCAATGAGGCTCTCAATGTACATAGCAAGCCGTCGTGACCGTCGCCCGCGTACGAGATACGCTTGAGGCGAGAGGACACGCAGTGGGTTTAGAGGTACCAACTTCCCCCAAACAGGTGTTGAACTCATCGACGAAACCGCCTCATTCCAGGCCTCCTCGTCACCCCTACGTATTGCAGCAATAGCTCGGGCCTCGCCTCGCTGAAAGTATCCA
>NZ_JXSQ01000060.1 GCF_000834055.1 Leucobacter komagatae | reverse complement strand
GGGGGTGTTTTCCTCGGTAGAGCACCGCAGTCGCATACCCCTACCCCCTATAGGTATATGCTTTGGGGCAGCCGGAATCGCCGGCACGTTCTGAGGAGAAACCCGCATGTCATCCCCAAGGTCAATATCCCCTGCAAAGAAGTGGCTCGGGCTCGCGCTCATCGCCACCGCGCAGTTCGTCGTCATCATGGACACCTCCATCGTCGGCGTCGCACTTCCCTACATTCAGCGCGACCTCGGCTTTACGGCCGAGTCGCTCTCCTGGGTATTCAACGCCTACGTTGTCGCGTTCGGCGGCCTCCTCCTCCTCGGCGGGCGCCTCGCAGACGCCTTCGGCGCGAAAAAGATCTTTGCCACCGGCTGGCTCGTGCTCATTGCAGGCTCCGTCCTCGCCGGAGCTGCGACCTCGGTCGGCGCGGAAATCGCGGGTCGGGCGATCCAGGGAGCGGGCTCAGCCCTCATCGCACCCGCAGCGCTCACGCTCCTCATGATGCTCTTCGGTGGCACCTCAGACCTCCCGAAGGCATTCGCGATTTACGGCGCAGCCGCCCCCATCGGTGGCGCCGCGGGCGTCTTCATCGGCGGGGTGCTCACCGAGTACACGAGCTGGCCCTGGGTGTTCTACGCAACGATCCCCCTCGCACTCATCGTGCTCGCGTTCACCGCGACCGCGCTTCCTCGCACCGAGCGCGGCGCATCTGGCCCGATCGACATCGCCGGGGCCGTCACTGTCACCGGTGGCCTCGCCGCCGTCGTCTACGGCATCGTCATGGCTCCGGAGGTTGGCTGGCTCACGCCGACCACCATCGGCGCACTCACCATCGGTATTGCCCTCCTCATCGCGTTCTTCGTCATCCAATCACGCACCCGCACGCCGCTGCTGCGCCTCGGACTCTTGAAGGCACCGCAGCTCGGCGCCGCGAATGGCGCGCAGCTCGTGCTCGGCGGCGCGTGGGTGTCGATGTGGTTCTTCCTGAACCTGTACCTCCAGCAAGTGCTCGGCGCCTCGGCGTTCGCGGCCGGTGCCGCGCTGCTCCCGATGACCGGCCTCGTTGTGCTCGTGATGGTCGGGCTCGCGCCCCGACTGCAGACGAGGTTCGGCGCAAAGCCGCTCATCGTCACCGGCCTCGTGATCCTCGCGGCTGGCCTGCTGTGGATGTCGTTCATCAGTCCAGACGGCAGCTACGTCGTTGACGTGCTCCCCGCGTCGCTACTGTCGGCGCTCGGCATGTCCCTCACGTTCGTACCCTCGCTTGGCACCGCGATCAACGCCGCGCCGCCGGCGGAGACGGGCGTCGCGTCTGGCCTCGTCAGCACGAGCTACCAGATCGGCTCAGCCCTCACCCTCGCAATCCTCACGGCCGTTGCATACGGCGTCGCGGGAATCGACCCCTCGCCAGTCAATCTGACGGCAGGCTACTCGGCGGCGTTCCTCGGGGCCGCCGGCCTCGCGCTCGCCGGTGCAATCGTCAGCGCTATCGCGATGCGGTCGCCGAAGCGGGAGTTCGCGAGCGCGGGTTAGCTTTCCGGCACCCGCCAAACGAAGTCGATGTCAGTTTGGGCCAGGTTGACCGGGATCTCACCCGGTTTTCCTGCCCAAACTGACACCGACTTTTGTGCTCGGGGTGGGCCGGGGGCCTGGGGCCTGGGGCCTGGGGCCTGGGGCCCCTGGGCCTGGGGCCTGGGTTATTAGGAGCGCACGAGGCGGGCGATCGCGTCGCTCGCCTCCTTGAGCTTCTCCTGCGCCTCTGCCCTCCGACCGGCTGCGTCTACGACACAGTGCGAGAGATGGTCGTCGAGCAGCCCGAGCCCCACCGCCTGGAGCGCACTGGTCAGGGCACTGATCTGCGTGAGGATATCGATGCAGTACTTCTCGTCATCGACCATCCGGGAGATGCCCCGCGCTGGCCTTCGATGCGCTTGAGACGCTGCAGGTAC
>NZ_JXSQ01000059.1 GCF_000834055.1 Leucobacter komagatae | reverse complement strand
TCGTCTGGCAGCGCGTAGCCGGCGACTGGGGTGTGGGATCCCGCCGCGGAGACGAGTTGAACTGGCGCCTCGCTGGGGAGCAGCGAGGCTGCTGACGCTTGCGCGTGGGTGTGAGACATCGGCTCCTCCTTGAGCTTGCCGCCGCGCGGGCGAACGCGCGTGCGAGATGTTGCCACTCAGGGTAGTAATCGTCTCGAAATATTCGCTCAACGTTGGACGAAAGGGAGCAATTCGGGCAATAATGTGTACAAGTGGTGACCGGGGTTGGTGCCTCGGATGGTGGGAGCGCTATGGAACTGGACGAGACAGACCACGCGATCGTGCAGGCACTGCGGCAGGACGCGCGGGTGTCGATGACCTCGCTTGCGCAGACGCTGCACATTTCGCGCGCGGGAGCGTATGCGAGGGTCAAGCGTTTGCAGGCCGCTGGGATCATTACGGGGTACACCGTTCGCACCGATCCCGTGCTCCTCGGGCAGCATGCGTCTGCCTACGTCACGCTCTCCGTCGAGCAGCCTGCGTGGCAAGAACTGCGGTCGCGACTGCAGGAGATCCCCGAGGTGGAACACATTGCGCTCGTCGGCGGCGAGTTCGATGTGCTGCTGTTGGTTCGCGCCCGCGATACGAGGGACCTGCGCCGCGTGGTGCTCGAGAAGGTGCAGGCGATTCCGTCAGTGCGCACGTCGCGGACACTGCTCATCTTTGAGGACTTCCCGAACCTCCCGATGGACGATGAATCGGCAGTCTCGACGTAGCCGTCTCCACACAGTTTCCACAAGCTATCCCCAGGAATGTGGATAACTCATAGCTTAGATTCGAGAGATACCCACAAGTTATCCACAGGGGCCTGTGGATGGTGGAGATCTGACCTGGGAGTTTTCCTTCGGTTAGAACGTAGCTCCGTAAGTTACATCTTTGTAATTCGAAACGTATCTTCGGCGACTGGGCAGGCCCCGGACAGCCGTTGCGCGCGCGGAAAGGCCGTGGCGCTGCGCCGACAAAGCGGTACAGTCGCAGCATGGCAAAACTGCATTTTCGGTACGCTGCGATGAACGCGGGCAAGAGCATCGCGCTGCTCCAGGTTGGGCATAACTACGAGTCGCTCGGCAAGCAGATGCTCATCGTGAAGCCCGCAGTCGACTCCAAGGGCGGAGACAAGGTCGTGTCGCGACTCGGTGTGGAGCGCGCGGTCGACTTCCTCTGGGTCGACGGCGATCCGCTACCCGTCGCCGAGGCAGGGTTGGACGTAATTCTCGTCGACGAAGCCCAGTTCCTCTCGGAGCGTCAGGCGAACGAACTGCTCGATGTTGCGGTGCGCGTCGGCGTCACCGTCATCGCATACGGACTCCGCACGGACTTCCGCGGGGACAGCTTCCCAGGCGCTGCGCGACTACTCTGCATCGCGCACGAGATCGAGGAGATCCGCACGCTCTGCCGCTGCGGCTCGAAGGCAACGATGAATCTTCGCAAGGTTTCCGGCGTGCCGGTGTTTGACGGCGAACAGGTCGCGATCGACGATGGTTCAGTCGAGTACGAATCAGTGTGCGCTGCCTGTCACCAGCGGGAGCGCCTGACCGCTGGGGCGAGCTGGGACTGAGCACGGCGAAGCGCTCGCGCAGCGATTGACGTGGTCAAGGGCTTACCGCGCTGCGCATGTTTCGAAGGCGTAGCTCGGGGAGCCAGGGGCGCTGAGGTCCCGGTCGCGAAGCACCATCGAGGCGGGGGCATCATCAGCCGCGCACATCTCAGCGAACGGGACGGGCAGTGCATCGACGTACTCGATGTCGATGACGTGCTCGCCGTAGACCGCGGCGTACGATCCGCACTCGTGAAACACGCTGCACTCCTCCGTTACCGCGAAGTCGAACCCGGCAGTTTCGCGCAATGCCGCGGCGTCCTCGGCGGCGTTCTTCTGCCCCGCCGCAAGGCCGGCGAGGTGAGCTGAGCGCACGAGCTCCTCGGCGAGGGCGAGGTTGTCATCGAAGGTGAGCGCGCCGTCAGAGCGGGTATACGAATCGAGGTTGTCGAACTCGACGGCCGCGAAGCCGTCGCGGGCGCACTCATTGATCCAATCGGCGACGATAGCGTGAATCTGGTCTCGCGCCCGTGCCGTCGAAGTGTCAAGGAGAACCTCGTCTGGCCAGTCGGGGTCAAAGCGCAGGTTCCCTGCCTCGTCGCGCAGGAGCGTCTCATCGGGCCACCGGTCAAGTTCCCCTGGCTGCGTCTGGAAGCCATTGATGTAGCAGATGGAGTAGATCCCACTGGCGGGCTGCGCTGTCCTGTCGCGCGCAACAACTCCGACGCCGGCCACGGGCTCGTAGGCTTCACCAAGCTGGTAATCCGGCGTGGCCTGTACCGGGGGCAGCTCGAGGGCTGCTGGGGGATTCGGCAGCGGGTCGCGTGTTGCGTCGGCGCCGGGAATTCCCGAGGCGCAGCCTGTGGCCGTGAGCGCGACTGCGAGCAACAGCGGGGCGGTTCGCCAAAGCAGTGATGGCCGCCGGGTGGCCGCCGCCCGAAGATGAATGTGTGTTGCACGCATAGAGTCCCCCGCCCGCCAGTGAGCACCGCGCTCGCCGCAGCCTCCAGTATTTCGGATGGCAGAGCAAAACGGGAAGAAGCGGGGCGGCGACGGGCCACCCGGCGGCCTGAGTCGCGGCGAACGCGACAGCCTCTTACGCGCGCCAGCAGCACCGAAGCACGAACTCGCAACCAACGCACCTGCGTCGTTGCACAGCTCGACAGGTGCCAGGTGTGCGGATTCGCGTCGCGCGGGCGTGCGTGCCGGGTCTACGCTGCTCGCAGGGCTCGGGAGAGTCCAGATCAACGGAGATCAGAAAGGCAAGGCATCGTTATGTCTGCAACCCCACCGGAGGCGCGGCTCGCCGACGAAGAGCACCTGTCAGTGCTCGGCTACGAAGGCAAGTTCGACCGCTCCATGAGTCTCTGGGCGAACTTCGCCCTCGGCTTCACCTACCTTTCGCCGCTCGTCGGCGTGTACTCGCTGCTTGCGGTCGCACTGTCGACCGGCGGTCCGCCCTCGATCTGGTGGATCGTGATCGTCGCCTGCGGACAACTCCTCGTCTCGCTCGTGTTCGGCGAGGTCGTCTCGCAGTACCCGATCCACGGCGGCGTGTATCCCTGGGCGCGCAGGCTCTGGGGCAGGCGCTACGCCTGGATGGCGGCCTGGATCTACATCTGGGCGATGATCGTCACGATCACCTCCGTTGCGGAGTTCGGCGCGGGCTTCATCACGAGCCTGTTCGGCATTGAGCTCAACGCCGAGACGACGCTGTTCACGGGCCTCGGCCTGCTCCTGTTCGCGCTGCTCATCAACTTCTCTGGCACGAAGGGCCTCGCGCGCATCGCGCGCATCGGTCTCGCGGCCGAGCTTATCGGCGTGATCGGCCTCGGCCTCTACCTCCTCATCTTCCAGCGCAAGCAGGAGTTCTCGGTGTTCTTTGACACCATGGGCGTCGAGGGTGAGGGCTCATACGTGCCCGTCTTCCTCGCCTCAGCGCTCGCAGGGCTCTTCCTCTTCTACGGGTTCGAGGCATGCGGCGACGTGGCAGAAGAGGTCGCGGACCCGGCTCGCCGCATCCCGCGCGCAATGATGATGACGATCCTCGTCGGCGCGGTCTCCGCACTGTTCTCGTTCGCGGGCTACGTGCTCGCAGCCCCCGACCTCGAGGGCACTCGTTTCTGGTGAGATCACGGATCCGATCCCCGCGATCCTCGAGGCGACGCTCGGCACCGTT
>NZ_JXSQ01000058.1 GCF_000834055.1 Leucobacter komagatae | reverse complement strand
TCCAGAACAACCCCGTCTACCCGCAACATTACAATTCGTGGTGTGTCTGCCGTCTGTGCGTTGAAAGCACCGGCCACCGTGATTCTGTTTCCGTCGGTTACGACCCGTTCTACGACTGCCCTCCAGCGCGAATCGATTATTTCAAGCCATCCAGAGCCCGAAGGGCGAACCGCAACTGCTCCAGTTTCTGCTGAGAGCAATTCAGCCTGTGTTCCCTCGGGATACGGGAGAGGATAGGTGCCCTTCTCACAAACTAGCTCTAGGCTCCAGACAGTCTCAAATTGCCTCTCCCAGGCTTTCGCTCGCAAGGGCAATTCAGCCGACACACGTGTCTCACTACCGGGTTCCAAGTCTGGCAGCGCCACATTTACTTCGTTCAGCATCGTCAGGTTCACAAACCGGACGTTGGCCGAACGGAGGGGTTCAATGGCGACTACAGTGAACTGGATGCGTCGGCCAACCACATCTAGGTTCGAGATCGAAACAGGCGAGTGGTTTCGCCAGACGACGACTCCATCTCGCCGATCGGCTCTCGCTCCAAGGACGTATCCGTTAGACGGGGAGTGAGGCAGAACGCCGAATGAATTCTCGTTATTCTGTGGCAGCCAAGCGCCAGACCGCTGGACACTTCCTCTTTGATATTCGATGCGGAACGTCAGTTGCTCCCCTGAATCCGATAGCACGGAGGAAACGTCTACTACCGCGCGAATTCCCGACGCAGGATACTCGGCGTAGGCGGTACGCGGAAGGGTCGGGTCGCTCTTATCAAACTCGAACCGCTCTACTGGTACTTCCGCCTCCAGTCCGTCAGAACGAACGGCCAGCAATCGCACCTGCGACTGATCGATGGTGGCCGGCATTTTGTCGATGTAGGCGAATCCCGACAGCGCGAGTCTTCCCGGCTGTAACCATTCAACTCGCTTAAGGCCAGTTCGGAGCGCGCTATCTCCCTCGTACAATGCCTGGACAAACTCCGGAACAGCTTCCTGAGAAACTCCCCATTGTTCGAGGTCGACTCGAAGGGTTCCTTCGGTTTCTACAGTAGGGAGATCTCCTACAAACTGTGCCTGAGCGTTGATAACTCGTTCGCTCTGGGGCTTATCGTCGGACGCAATCAGGGCGCAAAGCACACGTTCCTGGACAGGAACTCGGGTCCAGTCTTCCTCCGAGAGGACATCAAACAGGAAGCGGGTGAATTCTACGAGCATGTTCCAGTACTCGTCGCTCCCGCGGTGACTCAAACGATAGTAAAAGCCGAAATCAAGCGCAGCGGTCTTTTGCTTCCAATAGCTATAGACCTCAGGTGAAGCGTGATCTCGATAGATCTCATGGACTCTGTGCGCCACGGTGATGCGGTCCCTCAGGTCACGGTCAGTGAGCTTGCCCTGCGTAATCGATGTTCCGTCCTCGCGGATTCGCCAGAGATAGGTAGTCTTCTCCAGTAGGTCGAAGCTCTTGCTTCTGGTGTAGGCACGAGCTGTGAGCTCTTGGTCCTCATAGAGGATTCCCTCCGGAAACTCACCCAGCTGTTCGTGGAAGAACGCAGTACGAAAGAGTTTGTTCCAGGCAAACACATCCTTAGTGACCTCGGCAATGTCGTCAAGCTTGGCGGCAAGTTGATCGCGTCCATGAACCCGCGAAGCCCAGTCGTCTTTCCAGGTAGCGCGCGCCCTCCAGCGCTCCACTCCCCCCACCACGAAGTCAGAACCACTCTTGTTGAGAGCCATCACCATTTCTCGGTAAGCGTCTGCTGTTACGACATCGTCGGAGTCGAGAAATGTGATGTACTTGCCGGTGGCTACTCTGATCCCCGTGTTCCGAGCAGCTCCTAAGCCCGCATTCTTCTTTGTGACGAGCTTGAAGCGTCTGTCCTTCTTGGCGAACTCCCGAGCGATCTTCTCGGACCCGTCCGGCGACCCGTCATTGACCATGATCACTTCAATGTCTGGATAGCTCTGTACACGAACGCTCTCCAGGCACTCCCGCAAAAATCGCTCAACATTGTAGATCGGAATGATGACTGACACCCGTCCCATGCCCACGTGGGGTTGCCCCAGCCGAGCCCGCATTGCCAGCACGGCTGGATTCGCGTTCGTCCTTACGCGATCTTGGAGTTTCTCGCCGAGCATTCGGCGAAGGCGGATTCCTGTAGACAACTGTTTTGAAGACATACTGCTGCTACTCTACCTGTCCGTGCTGCCGCTATTCGAAACGCTACTGCGCAGCGTGAGGTTGGTTCAACGCCTCTTCACCAATGCCACCCTCGTCATCTTCACCCTCACTAGACACGCCAGGCCCGACCTCCGCCCCAGGATCCTCCGGGGGCTCAACCGCAGCTTGCTCGTCGCCACGCGCAAGGGGGGATGAAGCTGTTATGGCGACTCGAGCATTTCCAAATTTGTCGACAGTGATAATTCCGCGCTCGAATCGTTGCGTTGTTCCACCGTCAGCTGTCCGTGTCGCTACTGCGATCGGGAATCCGAGCGCTCCACCCGTTCCCTTAGCCCCTTGGTATGCGCTCAGAGCAGGCCCCTGAACCGGATACGCTCCCACGTCGTGCCGCCAGTAAATAGATCCCTTTTGGAAGTGCTGTTCAACGCCACCGGCTGGTGTTGAGTTCTCACCGGAGAGCGGAAAGCCCAGCGCGGCGATGGATCCTGCGTCCCAAAAGGCTTTTCGGACCGCAGCTCTCACAGGGTGCGCTCCTGTGTCAGGATGCCAATACATTGATCCGCTTTGGAACCCTTGACCTGCTCCCCCCGTTGCGTAGCGTGACTCAGTACTCGTGGGGTACAGCAGCGAGCTTTGCGGCCCACCGGCCGCCACATAGGCTGCGCGCATTGCTCCCCTCATTGGGTGAGCGCCAGATGCATGCGTCCAGAACACAGTCGCGAATTCAAACTCCTGCTGCACTCCTCCACTTGGAGCAGAGACCTCACCACGCATCGGGTATCCCAGCACGTCCACACCCCCGGATGTCAGGAGCGCAGACCTCACCGCGCCGCGAACTGGCACTCCTCCGGTAGCGTGCTTCCAGTAAATTGTTCCGCTTTGGAATTCCTGCATAGCGCCGCCGGCGAGCGAACGCTCCCGGCCGATGGGGAAACGCAGTGGGCCGTTGGTTTCGCCCGAAGCTACGTATGCAGTTCGTATCGCGCCACGGACGTGGTAGGCGCCGGTCGCGTGCGACCAGTAGATCGTTCCACCCTGGAACTGCTGCACGACGCCACCGCCCGGGATCTGGTTTTCTGTGGCTCGGGGGAAACCTAACGGCCCGGACCAAGAACCGCTGTCCCAATACTCAGCCCGCACTGCGCCCTTCACGGCTGATGCCCCGGCCGCGTTACTCCAATACATGGATCCGCCTTGGAACCCTTGCCCGAGGCCACCGTTGTTGTAGACAGACGCAGTCCCCGTAGGGGCTCCGAGGAATCCATTCGAGCCTCCGAGAGACTCGTAAAAGGCAACGAGCTCCTGTGCGACGGGAGGGCCGCTGGGCGTCCCAAACCAAGCTCTGTAGTAGTTGTAGAAGTTACGGTTGCCGTAGCTCGAGCAGCCGTCGCCGGTCCCCCAGCCTGCGTTCAACGCTGCCTGGTTTGGACGGTACGGTGTGTAGATGTAGAGCGCAGCTGTAGCCCAGTTCTCAATGCGGACACTCGAAGTTCCGCATGACGCATTGGGGTGCCACTGAATGGTGTTGTTTTGAAATGGCTTGTAGTTGTAGCTGTTTGGAAAGGCCCGGTAGACCTTAAGCTGCCACGCCGCACGGTAGACCTGTTGAAAGAAACCGCCCTGTGTGGGATCACAGTTCGCGGTGCCACCGGGCCCGCTATCCGGACATGCGTAACCCATAGCTTTGTAGTACTGCTCGTTATTCGGCCACGG
>NZ_JXSQ01000057.1 GCF_000834055.1 Leucobacter komagatae | reverse complement strand
GGGGCCCGGGCGCTTAGGCGAAGCCGTCGGCCGCCGCGCGCGCCTCTGCCCGAGCCTCGTCGAGTGAGGCACCGACGACGGTGACGTGCCCGACCTTGCGGCCCGGGCGCGGAAGCTTTCCGTAGCTGTGGATCTTTGCCGCGGGGTGCGCGGCGAGCACGGCCGGGTACCGCACTGGCATGGGCCCCTCTGCTGGGCCGCCGAGCACGTTCACCATGACGGCGAACGGCGCGGCCATCGCCGGGTCGCCGAGCGGCAGATCGGTGACGGCGCGCAGGTGCTGCTCGAACTGGCTCGTGATCGAGCCCTCGATCGAGAAGTGGCCGGAGTTGTGCGGGCGCATCGCGAGCTCGTTCACGAGCACGCGACCGTCGCGGGTTTCGAACATCTCAACGGCGAGTACGCCGGTCGCGTCGACGCCCTCGGCGACGATCGCCCCGATGCGGGCAGCCTCTGCAGCGGTCTCGGGATTCGAGACGGGGGCGGGCGCGAGCACCTCGGCGCAGACGCCGTCCTGCTGGATGGTCTCGACGAGCGGCCAGGCGCGGGTCTCCCCCGATGGGCGGCGCGCGACGAGCTGCGCGAGCTCGCGGGTGAAATCGACGAGCTCTTCGGCGAGCAGGAAGCCGCCTCGCCCATCCTCGGCGAGTGCCGTGAACCAGTCGCGCACTTCGTCCGCTTGGGCGATGACGCGCACGCCCTTCCCGTCATAGCCGCCGCGGGCGGTCTTCACGACGGCGCGGCCGCCGTTTGCGTCGATGAACTGCTGCAGTTCGTCCTCGCCAGCGACGGCGGCCCACGCTGGGATCGGCACCCCGAGCTCTGCAAGCTTCTCGCGCATGAGGATCTTGTCCTGCGCGTACTGCAGGGCGTGCGGCCTGGGGTGCACGGCCTTGCCGCGTCGCTCGAGCTCGTTGAGGATCTCGTGCGGCACGTGCTCGTGGTCGAATGTGACGACGTCGACGGTGTCGGCGAACGCGTACACGGTCTCAGCGTCGCGGTAGTCACCCACCATGTCGGCGGCACGGGCCGCGCTCATGCCCTCCGTCTCGGCGAGCACCGAGATGTCGAGGCCGAGGTGGATCGCGGGCGGCACCATCATTCTCGCGAGCTGGCCACCGCCAATCACGCCGACGCGCACGGAGGACTTCGCAGCAGCAACTTCAGGTTTTTCGCTCACCACTCCATTCTGCCGCATCCGTGGGCCCGGCGGAGCCAGCTGCTACTCGGCGATGCGGAGAAGGTCGCTCGGTCCGGCCGCGTCCGGCATCCCGAGTTCGGGGTGCAGTCCAGTCGCTATCCACGATGAGGTGAGCAGGAGCGCGCGGCAGATGAAGTTGAACCAGAGCAGCAGGCCAACGAAGATCGCGAACGGTGCGAGCAGCGGGTTGCTTGTCGCGCCGCCGAGGAGCGCGGTTCCGAGGACCTTCAACACGAACAGTGCCGCTGCGCCGATCATCGTTCCGGTGACGAGCGGCCACCAGGCGATCCGCACCTCAGCGAGGTAGCGGTGGATCGCGATGAGCACGAGCACGTCGAACACGTACGTTGCGCCGTAGCGCACGACCGTGCCGATCCCACCGAAGAACCACCCGTCTGGGCTGAGGCCCAGCCATGACATTACGGTGTCGGTGAGGTTCGAGCTCACGAGCGTGAGCACTGCCGACATGATGATCGCGAGGAAGAACCCTACGGCGAGCGCGAGGTCACGCACCTTCAGCAGGAGGGCGTTGCGGTACTCCTTCACCTCAAGGCCGAAGATGATGCGGATCGACCGCCGCGTGCCCGTGAACCAGTTGATGGCTACCCACACGAGCGACGCACCGGCGACGATCGATGCCCAGTCGAGTCCGCGGGTCTCGAGCAGGGATTGCACGGGGATCGCCGCGTCCTTGTCTTCACCGAGCAGTCCTGGCACGAACACGTTGATCTGCTCGATGATGGTGGCGAGCAGCTCCGGCTGGTTGCGCAAGACAATGCCGAAGATGCTGAACCCGACGAGAAGGCCTGCGAACACGGCGAAGAGCGCCTGGTAGCTCATGCCTCCCGAGAGCACGCTCCCGCCGACGTCCGTGAAGTGCGAAAACGTCCGGTAGGGGCGTGTGCGCTGGATCCGCTGCCAGAGGGAAAGCCCGCGTGCAATTACTCCTGGCTGCGGGGTTTCTGTCATGTCAGCGAGTGTAGCGCGCTGGCGGAAGTCCATGCGGACTCCGCCAGCGCGCAGCACCAAACTAGCCCTGGTCCCCGTGCGCGCCGCGCCCGCCACGGAGGCGACCGCCAACGGCGAACGCTCCCCCTGCGAGCAAGACAAGCACGGCGGCGAGCCCGAAGAGCCCGAGTCCGCTTCCGCCGGTCTCCGGCAGCCGTACCAGGGTGCCTGGCTTCGCGGGCACGTCGGGCTTGTCAGTCGGGGGCGTGACGGTCGGGGGCGTGACGGGCGGGATCGGCGCGTACCCGTTCAGGAACAGCACCTCGATCGGCTCGTCGTTCTGCTGCTCCCGAATCTGCACGTCTGCCGTCAGCCCGTCGACCGACGGGAATACACCAGGGGCAACATCCACTGCGCGGGTGTTCTCCTTGTAGCTGCCAAGCTCGCCGGCCTCGCGTGCGGAGCAGTTCGCGCCGATGGGGATGCCGTCGATCGTCACTGAGCCGTCCTTCGGCACGGTGACGCGCGCGTGGTCGCCCAGATCCAACGCGACCCGCTCGGGGCCACTTTCTGACCCGCTCGGCACGGTGCAGGAGAGTTCGATGGCGAAGCTTTCCGGCGCACGATCCTTCGCGAGACCGGTGGTCTCCTTCGAGATGACGAGCGAGCCCGTCTTCACGGTGACGCCCGTGCGCTGCGGCGCTGCTGGCAGATTCACCCGCGTGCCGTTCGTCCCCCAGCCGACGACGCCGTTCTGGTTCCACGCGAACTGTGGCTGCGTGAACTGCTCGAGCGTCGGGCGCAGCGCGCCCTCGGATCCACCAACAACGCGGTTCACGGTCTCAAATTCGACGAGAATGTTCCCGCCTGGCTGCAGCGGCTGCTCGGTCATGTCGACGTTCACGCGGAGGCCGGCAACATCCTTCGCATCACCGGTGTAGTCCGCGAGGGGTTCCCACTGGTTCGCGGGGTTCGCGGTCGCATCAGCACACTCTGGGTCGGCCGCCCAGAGCGAACCTCCCCCGCTTGTGCCGACACAGGCGGTACGGTTCTGGGTCACCTCGATCGTGTAGCTCGCGCCAGCTGGCAGGCCGCTCACGCGAATGCCCGAGAGGTCCGCGAGCACGGGGGCGAAGGTTGACCCGCGCGAGGCACCACCGGCGAGCATCCGGTCACCCGGTGCTGACAGCATGTCGACGACGGTCATCCGCGACAGCGGATTCGTGCCCGAGTTGATGTTCTCGAGCTTCCACGTATCGGTTGCGCCGACTGCCGTATACGAGGCGCAGGGGCTGCGCGTGTAGTCGGAGCCAATGGGCAGGTAGTTGCCTGGGCCGCACTGCTCGCCCGTTGTGGTGTCGAGCGCGCCGCTCACGAGGTTCTCCCCCAGGGTGGGAACGGACTCACCGCTCACCGTCTTGCGGGCACCAACGACGGTGCCGACACGCGGCTGCACGTAGTTCGTGTTCGAGCAGCTGTTTGGCGCGTCAGTCGCACCAGGGTCCTGCCCGTACTCACTCGGCCGCTCGCACTGTGCCAGCGTCACACCCGTCTCCACGATGACCTCGTTCACGGCACGCTTGCCCGCGGTCGTCGGCTCCATGATGAGCCCGAGCGAGATCGTGACACGCTCACCCGGCTGGATGCGCGCGTTGCTGCCCCAATCGAAGACCAGGTTCTGGCCGTCGCCTGCGAGCGTCACGCGCGGCGCGCCACGCAGGCTCGTCGCACCGCCGGTCGTCGATACGCTCTCGGCGGTTGGCGCGACCCCGTCCCACGTGAGGGATGATGGCAGCGCATCAGTGACCTTCGTAATTGGGAGGATGCTCGTGCCCGTGTTCGTGAACACGAGCTTCCACGGCGCGCTCGCAAGGGCCTCAACCTGGTGGGTTGTCGTGTCGTTCGGGGCGCGCTTTTCCACCTTCAGCTTGTGCTCTCCTGGCGAGAAACGCACGTCGTCATCGGCTGAGGCATCTGCCGTGCCGTACTTCGTGTTCTTGGCGACAACGGTCGCCACGTTCTTCACGGAGTCCTGCTTCCAGTTCACCGCCTGGCCGTCCCTGAGCCGCACATCAAACGCGAGCCGCGCAGATGACCACGAAGCGTTCCACGACGTTATCCCTGAGGGGAACACCCTCGCGTCCGCGCGGTCGAAGACGACTCCGGCGCCGCGGATGGTTGCGGGGTCGCCTGTGAAGTCAGCGTAGTTCTGCCACTGGCCGTCTACGAGCACCTGCACGGTTGCCCTGTCCGCCCCCTTCGGCAGCGCTGGATCCTCGAACGACACGAGTTCGAAGCGGTCCCAGAAGCCCTTGGTGGTGTCCTGAATGGTGAGGGTATCGAGTGGCGCGGTTGACCCGTTGGGCTGTGCGACGAGCTCAACACGCACTGGCGACTCAGGGTCGCTCTCGAATACCGTCTTAT
>NZ_JXSQ01000056.1 GCF_000834055.1 Leucobacter komagatae | reverse complement strand
CAACGACCGCGGACGCAGCGCACTCATCGAGTACCCGAACGGTTTCGACTACGCCAAAGCCCGCGACGATCTTCGCCCCGTTCTGGCCCAACGAAAACCGCAAACTTGCCGGTACCGAGGTCGACGGCGCCGGCCTTGCTCAGGCTGCTGCCGGCATCCTCGACCCGATTGAACAGATCGAGGACGGTATCAGTCGCATCGAGGCCGAAGTCGGGGAAGAGCTCCTGAACCGCCTCCGAGAGAGTCACCCGGACTTCTTCGAGCAGGCTGTCGTCAAACTGCTCCTCGCGATGGGTTATGGAGGGGCCGAGCAGCGCGGCAAACGGATCGGTGGAACCGGCGACGAGGGCATCGACGGTGTCATCGACCAGGACGCTCTGGGCCTTGACCGGGTCTACATCCAGGCCAAGAGGTAAAAAGCCGGCAACAACATCAGCCGTGAAACCATCCAGGCCTTCGTGGGGGCCCTTCACGGCTTCGGCGCCACTCGCGGGGTGTTCCTGACCACATCCGCATTCACGCCCGCAGCCGTCAGCTACACGAACAACGTCCAATCCCGTGTCGTCCTCATTGATGGGCCGCGACTTATCGCGCTGATGATTAAGTACCAGGTCGGTGTCCAGGTACGGAACACCTACACAGCCGTCGCGGTCGACGCCGACTTCTTCGATTGACCGTCAGGAGCTGTCGTAACTGCTTGACATGTCTTCGGTCCAGGCGCGCCTCAGAGTGTCTTAGTCGGCTTCCCGTGCCGTCTTTCGGGCGAGGTCGGGGCTGCTGTCGGTTTGAGAGTTTCGTCCACCATCGCCGACGAGCATGAGTGGGAAGGTCCAGCGATCAGCGTGTCTGATCTATTTGTCGCCTGATCCGGGAGGCGGCGGAAGTGGATCCTTACTCTCTTGCACGCGTCGAAAGAGCTCACCCACGTTCGGACGTTCAGGCTTGCCCTTTTCGTCATCGCTGTCGTCGTTACTCATCGAGGCCGCTCTCTGATTCCTTGAACTCGAACGTTTCACTCTCACCCGAATGCGTCAATGACGTCATGTAGTCCTCAACGTCCGGGCGATCGGGCGGGCTGTCATCGTCATTCGATGGCTGCTGGGGTCGGGGTTGGCGTGCCATTCAATTCTCCTACCGGTGCGACTTGGCGAGCAACTAGGACAAAAATTAGCAGTGCCGATACCGCTGCGGCGAGCATGACGAAACCCACCGTCACTGCCTTGGCCCTGCTGGTGTTGTGGTTCTCTCTCGCTTCAACTTCTTTGGTTCGAACCTCGAGGAGAACATCCTCCAAACGCTCGGGTGCCACAGGCTGGTCCACGAAGTCGTCGACGATTTTCCGAGCGTCGGGCACATCGATGCTTCGCGTCCACAAGGCCCACATTGCGGCTCCGATGCCAAGGAGGGCCAATGAGATTGGGATGCTGGCCAGTGCGGGCACTGTCGATACTGAGGCAGTGACGGCGCTACTTCCGGCCACGAGCCCGGAGGCGGTAAGGATGAAGCCTGCCTTAGTGTCAAAGCCAGCGCTGCGGCGTAGGGCGGCATCGAGCCGCTTGTCGACTTCCGTTGCGAGCAACCGCACACGTGCCGCTCGATGCGGATCAGACTGCTGCCTGCGGACCATGTTCGGAGCATACGACGCTCGGGCTCCTCACTTCACGCACTCTTACCCCGAAAGCACCCGGCGAGTCCGTTGTCTGTGACCCGTGTGTGCCTCCGCTCACCGTCCCGGTAGACGATCGGTTATCGGACGAGGGTGCGAAGGCATGGGCGGCACGGCGCGAACGAGAAGTACTCAGCTACCCGTCAACGGATCTAGCATGGGGTCTCACAGCCGCGCCGAAGCGGCATGTAGAAGTCGGAGCATCGTGCAGGTCAAATGCTACATCGAGGAGTATGAAAACAGGGAGGGGCGACCCAGTGCTCGCTTGCGGGAAAAAGCAAGCGGCCGAAAGGTCGATATAGGGCTAGCCGACGTTGAAGATCGTCAGGCCTTCCTCCGGTTTCTCGGCGGTGCCGCAAGGAACCGAGCCGTCATGCCGGGGGTGTTTCTTAGAGAGTCCGAAGAGGACTGCGTCCTGGTCAACGGGGAACTGGACTTTGACGCACCGGACGAGCTTAGATTCTTGAACAACAGTCGACTTTCCTACATCTTTGCCTGACCATGTCTGATGCCTTCATGGTCCATCGGGGCGTGCACAACTGCTTCGCCTTTACTCCGGAAATATCTCACGAGCATCTACTCCAGGTCTCCGCGGTCGCCGAAAGGCTCGGTTACTCGATTGGTTTTCGGCAAGTCGGGGAAACAACCCTGGAAATTCAAGAGCGCCTCCGTGAAGAAGGCCCAAGCGCTTATCTCGATGTTGTCTCCATCCAGGAGGATGTTTCTCCTAGGGCCCCGGCCCACGAGGCCGAGCACTACGTCATAAGCCGTCTTGGCAAGTTGAACCCCAAGCGTGAGCTGGCGATAACAGACCCCTACCTGTTCACCAATAGGCGAGTGAAGGACGCAGACGCCTATGCTGCCTCCCTCGTTCGAATCATGTCTCCGCTTCTCACGAATGAGGTGACTGTCATCGCTGTTGTGTCTGAGAAACAGACGGATGATCGAGTGCAGGGTGCTGTGACAGCAGCTCTAAAGCTGGCCGCACCCGACGCGGTTCTGCGAGTCGTGGTCTCTGAGGACTTTCACGATCGTTTCTGGATTGCAGACAGAGAGACGGGCGTGATCATGGGAACATCCCTGAACAAGATCGGCGGGAAGATCTTTTTCATGGACAAGCTCTCGAATGAAGACGTCCGAGCCGTAGTGCATGAACTCGACGAAATTCATTACAAGGGGGAATGAAGTGCGGCGCATGCCTCGTGAGATCGCTAGCCAGGTAAACGCTGTCGTATTGGCGGCTCAGAACGGCCACTCGGCCTGCATGAAGAACGCCGAAAGCCTCGTCGGGGAGCTTGATCGTCTTCACGAGGCTGATTCCATTGATGGCGACGAATGGGCCCTTGCAGCCTTCACGGTGTCGAGTGTCCTGATCAACTTTGCCGGATATCGACGGAATAAGCGTGCAGCAAAGCTTGGCACTGACATTGCGGATCGAGCGAGGCTCCTAGCTGCCGACACTCATCTGCGCCGGAATCTTGAATACAACGCGGGTAACGGAAGGTCGTGTCTGCATCAGCTGGCTCATGACCGTGAAGGATTGACCGCCGACCAGTACGTCGCTGCTCGCCTTTTAGATCGCGATCTGCTGAAAGAAGCGCGAGCGCTCTTTTTCGGAGTTGGCTACGACGCCTCAGTCGCATCAGAGCTCCGCGGCATGGCCCTGTGCAATCTGGCTAATCTCTTCGATGATTCGGGTCGATGGGTGGAGGCGTATCAGGCGTATTCCGACGCTCTCGAGGCCGACCCTACAAACGGAAATGCGTCAGGCAATGCCGCGTACCTGCTTCGTCGTCGGATCTCAAGTGGGAGAGGAACTCTGGGGCACTACGCGGTCGTGCACGATGCTTTCGTTCGTCATTCGAAAGCTCATCGACAGCGCACAGTCGATTTGGCCGGGGAGCAAGTGGCCCAGAATTGGGACGCGGTGGAACTCCTGGGAGGACATGGGCACGCCGAGCATGGTGGTGATGTCCTGGATGAGTATCAACAATGGATCAAGGACACCGTTTTGCCCTGGCTTTGGCGGTTGACGGACTTGGAACGGATAGCGCGAGGTGGGACTCCGCCATGATCGAGTCCCTGCAAACCACTTCGGTAGGTATGCCGCCGATTTACGCATCGGTCAACGTGCTCAAGGCCGAGTACTTGGTATCGCGGAGGCTCGCATTCTCAGGAGAGCAAAGGCTCCTCGACGCTCCACTCGGCCAGAGTCCCGATGATTCTGGCGTTTATGCGGACACGCTCGACATGGCCGTCTATGGAGAAGCCTCATCGTCTCTAGTCCTCGCGCAAAGAAGCACTCTGGACCTGCTCGACAAGATCGCAGTCGCCGCCAACGAGCACTTCTCCGTAGGGCTTGACCCCGAGAACGTGACGTTCAAGGCCTTCTGGGTGAAAGGGCAACCGGCCTTATTGCACCCAGCTCTGCCGGTGCCTCCCGCAGATTTCACACCGTCGGCGTTAAGTCTTGCTGAGCTAGCTGTCGACTTCACCGACGGTATTTATGAGGCCGCCAAGACCCTTCGTAATGCAGGCACTCATCGGCTCGTCAACTTGACCTGGGCGATGGAATTGGACGACAAGCCAGACGACGCCACTCACGTCCGCATTGACCTCCGGGGTCTCATAACTGCGTCCCATTCGTCGCTGGCTGTGGCCCGAGCCGCGTATCTCTATCTCCTCGATCTAGTAGCGGATCGAGAGGACACCCGCACCCATGACGGACCGGTCTTTGACATGCCGATGTTCTTCCAGGACTAAGGACTTGCCGGAGAGCCCATAGCAGCAGGGGAAAACACACCCACGTGTGCAATGTCGGCAGGCAGCCGTAGCCTCACGTCGTGGGAGTGCGAGGGTCTGGCGAGACGGCCGCAAAGATTCTGCGCCGGCCGATCCCGACGCATCCGTTCGCGGTTCCGCCGGCACCGGGAACGTTCGGTGTCTGGCAGGTTCGCCGGGACCGTGCCGCACCCGTCGGCTACGTTCTCTCGCGTCACGAGCTGGGCGGCATCGTCTACCACTGCTACGCCCACGGCCAAGATGATGCCCGCGGCCGGCCC
>NZ_JXSQ01000055.1 GCF_000834055.1 Leucobacter komagatae | reverse complement strand
CCGTCTTCAACGTCGGCGATCTTCAGCCACCGTTGCAGGCACGACTCCGAGATCCCGAAGTCTTTCGCGATCCGGCTGATCGGGGCTTCGCCCCGACGAGCGACCGCGACGACATCGCGACGGAACTCCAATGGGAATGCTTTGGGCACGGTGACCATCCTTCCGTGAGAACGAAAATCCTCACAGCGCAGGAGTCAACCGAACCGACAGCAGTCCCGGGCGCCGTCATTGACCTCTACGCTGACGCTATCCGGGCAGCCCGCTCCTTCTGACCCAGAGGCAATGGCCGGCATGACAAAGCATCTGCGTCACATCGCGGACTCGATCGACGCCGCCCTAGGCGTTGCCCTTCCGTCCGCCGCGGCTTAGCGAAATGGCCGCATCACCCCAACTAACGACTTCACGCGGATGTTGATAAGCGGCGACCGCGCCTCAAGGACACCAGTTCAGGAGAGCATCCGAGGCGCTACCTGTGCTCGGGCACCAGCTCAACCTAATGTGAGGGCCGTGTCGATGGGGTTCATCTGGCTTGCCCGTGAACGCCACCCACGTGTGGTGTTCCCTCCTCGTCATCTCCCGCGGCATGCACTCACCCAGAAGTTGCAGTCATGCCCACCAACGAACCGACGACACCCAGTCCCCGTGTCAGTCCCCCACACCGACACCGCCGCATCCCTTCAAGCGTCGTTCGAGGAGCCGCTGCAGCGACGACCTTCGCGGCACTCGTCGCAGCCTTCGGCGGAATCGTCCTCCAGGCATGCACCTAGGCACCCCTTCGCGATGATGTTCTGATCCGACAATCTCGGTCGACCCCACCTGCCCGGACACGTTGGGGCGTCTGGCAGACCACCGTCGACCAGGCATCTCACATGCGGCCTTAAAGTAACTGAACCATGCGTGAGTCGCGGCCTAGCGAGAGGACCAAGGCCCGGCCGAACCAGACAGCCTGGAGAAGGCGTTCCCACGTCGGCCCGGCACGAGGTTAGGTTCCTCGACCTGGCGGCCGGTGCTGAAGTCGCCGGGATATTGAGCTCAAATGAGGAAGCCGTCGACGGCCAGGGATGTCCCGGTGATGCAAGAGGCGTCATCGGAGAAGAGAAGATCGATCGCGGTGGCGACCTCGCGGGGCTCGCCCATGCGCTTGGAGGCAATGGACTCCTTGATCGCTTCGTTCTCTTCCGCAAAGTGCCGTCACCCAACACCTCCTGCGCCGCGGCTGACGACCGCCGCAGACGAAACGTGTGCCCCCCGTTCTGGGGTCGTCACGTCCGTTTCAGACGCATAGAGTCCACGGAGTGTCGTCGGGGGGCACACGACCCCGACCACCGAGCCACCCGGACTGGACGTCATGCCTCTCGCACCCGCACCGCCCTGGGGCGTCGAACGCTCCGACGACGACCTCCTCGTCCTCGTCGCCGAAGGCAACCAGCAAGCTTTCGCGCTCTTCTACGACAGCACGGCTGCGCGGGTCCTGGGTCTGGTCCGGCGCATCCTGGTCGACCCGGCGCAGTCCGAGGAGGTCACGCAAGAGATCTTCCTCGAAGCCTGGCAGACCGCCGCTCGCTTCGACCCCGCGCGGGGCAAAGCGTCGTCGTGGCTGCTCACGATGGCGCACCGCCGCGCCGTCGACCGGGTGCGCGCCTCCCAGTCCGCACGTGACCGCGACCTCGCGGTCGGTGCCAGGGAGTTCGACGACGCACGGGACGACGTGGCGGAGACCGCCGAGACGCGGGTCGAGCACGAGCGGGTGACGAGGGCCATGCGCACCCTGACCGACCTGCAGCAGCAGGCCCTCGAGCTGGTGTACTTCGGCGGGCTGAGCCACAGCGAGGCTGCCCGCGAGGCCGGCGTCGCCATCGGGACGATGAAGACCCGCGTCCGCGACGCCCTGATCACCCTCCGACGCGTGATCGCCGAAGCCGAAGCGGCCTGACCGACCGAGGCATCCGGTCTCGTCGGCGCCGCGAAACCCGCTTCCGAGCCGAGCATCCGAGACATCGGAGCACAGTGGTGAGATGACCCGGCAGCCCGTGACCATCATCTTCGACGTCAACGAGACCCTCTCGGACCTCAGCCCCGTGGCCGACGCGTTCGAGCACCTCGGGGCGGGTCGAGAGTTGGCCGCGACATGGTTCGCCTGTGTCCTCCGAGACGGTTTCGCCCTCACGACGGCCGGCAGCGATGCCTCGTTCCACGACATCGCCTCGAACGACGCCCGTGACCTGCTCACGGCGTGGCTACCGCCCGTGCACCTCGACAGGGGTGTGGAGACCGTCATGACCGCGTTCGCCCACGTGCCACCGCATCCCGACGTCGCCGACGGGCTGCGGACGCTCCACACGGCTGGGCATCGGTTGTTCACCCTGTCCAACGGCCCCACCGCCACAGCCGAGAGGCTGCTCGACGAAGCCGGCGCCCGAGACACCATCGAGCAGCTGCTGACGGTCGACGGCCACACGCCCTGGAAACCCGCCCGATCCGCGTACGTGGAGGCCCGCGAACGCATCGGAGGCGCTGGTCCCGTCTACCTCGCCGCCGTCCACCCCTGGGACGTCCACGGTGCAGCCGGCGCCGGGCTCTCCACGATCTGGATCAACCGATCCGGGCGGGAATACCCCGCCCACTTCTCACCACCCACCCTCACCGTGTCCGGTGTCGACGAGATCGCCACGCACCTCTGAACGCGTCAACACCAATCGTCAACCCACCCAGGAGTCCTCGATGCCGCCCCTGTTCAGCATTGCCCTCATCGCCACAGCCGTCGCCCTGTTCGCCACCCGTCTCACCCTCCGTGCCGTGCCACTGGGTTCGAGAGAACGCGCCTTCACCTACGTCGACCTGGCACTCGTTACCATCGGCACCCTTGGTCTCGTCCTTCACTGCGGCGCCATGTTCTACCGCAGCACCCTCGCCGCCGTACCGGGCTCGGCGGGCTACATCACCGCCGTCAACCAGATGGGCACCGCGAGCATCGTCTTGTACATCGTTCCCGCAGCCGTCGTCCTCATCGGCCTCCGCCGACAACAGCCTGTCGTCGTGACGCTCCTCGGGCTGTCCTTCATCGCCGTCGGAGTGACCATGTACAACCACGGCCCCCTGAACACGCACCTCACGGCGATCTTCATCAGCGGCGTCGTTCTCGCAGCCACCCTCGCCCTGTTCGCATCCCGGCCGAACACCGCGAAAGCGGGTCGCGAGGCAACACGATCTGTGCGACGGCAATAGCGTGAGTCGCGACGCACGTGCCACGAAGGCCTGCGACGGCTCAACGACTGCGATCGTGCACGACGGGAAGATCGCCAAGCGACGCGGATACACGGCCAATGCGCCCATGCACGACTGGTGGGGAGCTGTGACGTCGCGCACCGGACACACAGCCTGTCGGGCGAACGGACAAAGGTCGCCTGACGGACACCTCCCCGGGTGCGCCGAGGCGGGACGCAAGCTCACCGTCGACGAGATCGAGAAGCTCTTCCTCACCCGCGCCTGACACCGCCGCCTCGGTGGCTGAGTCAGCATCCACTCACGACGACGTCAGCAAGAAGAAGAACGCAGCACCACCGACCAGCGCCGTGAGTGCTGCGGTCGCCAGCACCGTTCGAGCCCCCGTCGGGAGTGAACCGGGATCGATGTGACTCAGGTGACGTCGACCGGATCGATACCTCTTGTTCGTAGTGAAGAACAGGCACACGGCGGCTGTCACGCCGATGCCGGCGACACCCCACGCAGCGAGACCGAACACGTCCTCGAGACCACGGCCAGCTGCCAGTGACGCCGCGACGAGACCGAGCGCCACCCGCTGCCACGCCAACGATGTCCGCTCGAGCTGCATGCCTTCGTCGGGGACGAGGCCGGATGCGTCCGTCACGGTTGGAGACCGATCAGGACGAGAACCGCGGCGGCAGCGACCGCGAGCCCGAGAGGCAGGGCGAACAGGGGCGCCGGGAGGGGTCGCCTGAGTCGCATCGCCCTCTCGGCCCACCACCATCCGACCCATGCCTGCACGGGCGCAAGCAACCCTGCAGAGACCAGGACGACGGCCGCGGCATGGCGAAGACCCGCATCGATCGGGTTGCCCAGGACGTCGAGGGCCACGCCAGCGGCCAACAAGCCGAGTCCGGTGCTGATCCAGGCGAGGAAGGTCCGTTCGTTCGCGAGCGAGTACCGCGGGTCCGGTTCGCTTCCTACGGAGTAGAGCGAGCGGGGGAAACGTCGCGGACGATCATCGGAAGCAGCCACTCGTGCATTGTGCCAAAGCCCACCGACCTGACCGTCGTGTCCATGATGCAGACCTCGCCGACGACGGCATCGTTCGCCGGGTTGACTGAGAGCCGATGTCCTGTCGGGCGGCGTCGACGTCGATCAGGACCACGAGCTGAGCGTGGTGCATTCAGGGCTCGGTAGCTAGAGCGATCTTCAGCAGGAGCCGGTTGAGCTCGTTGCTCTCGTCTCTGCTGAGCGCGGCGTCGCCGAGGTCGTTGGCGGCCAGCGCGATCACCCACGCCTGCTCGAGGGCCTCGCTCCCGGCGTCCGTGATCCTCACGGGGTTACGTCGCCCCTTTCCGCGGTCGCCGACACGGCAGATCAGATCTCGTCCCTCCAGGCCGTCGAGGAGCGGGGCGACGCTCTGCGGCCGCAGCAGCACGGCCCGCGCGATCTCGGCCGTGGTCAGTTCGCCCTCTTTCTCGAGGAACGCGAGGACGCCGAACTGGATCGGGTTCAGGCCGAGGCTTGCAAGGCGCCCCGCGAGGCGGTTCCCGACGAACCGTGCGACCCGGACGACGTTCCAGGTCAGGACGTCGTCCAGGTCCCGCGCCGCTTCGGAGTCCGGGAGAGAGGGCATGCCCTCATCCTTCCATCGCCCGCTTCGAGCGCGTACGCTCGAAGAAACAGAATTCTGTTACTCGATGAGGAGAAAGACATGGCCGACACCACCCCCACCCAGCACCACGTCGCCGAGCTGGTCAGTGACGCGAAGGTCGCGATGTTGACCACGACGACCTCCGACGGCCGCAACGTCAGTCGGCCGATGGCCCTGCAGGAGGCCGAGTTCGACGGCGACCTGTGGTTCTTCGCCTACGACGACTCCGCCAAGGCGCAGCAGATCAGCGCACACGGGCAGGTCAACATCGCGTTCGAACTGTGACTCGGGCCAGCGAGGCGGCGGCAAGCAAGAACGTGGAACACCTTCCGCGCCTCTTGGTCTTGGGAGCGAACGGCCCCACAGGCCGAGAGGTGGTGCGGCAGGCGCTCGACCGCGGGTACGACGTCCGGGCACTCACCCGCCGGCCCGACTCGTTCCCCGTACGCCACGATCGGCTCCGGGTCCTCGCCGGTGACGCGACCGATCGCAACGTGATCGACGACGCCGTCGCGCAGACCGACGCCGTGATCTGCACGATCGGAGCGAAGTTCACTTGGCAGGCGGTCGACGTGTACTCCACCAGTGCGCACCTGCTCATCACAACGATGGCGAAGCACGGCCGACAGCGCTTGATCGTGGTGACATCGTCGGGGGTAGCCCCATCGCAACAACGGCACGGCCCGGTCCAGAAAGGCTCTCACTCGTTGATGCGACACGCTGGCCGCCACCGCCCAGGCCCTCGCCC
>NZ_JXSQ01000054.1 GCF_000834055.1 Leucobacter komagatae | reverse complement strand
TTGCCGACCTTGGCGATAATCTGAGCGGCGGTCTCGTTGCCGCCTCCGGCGTAGGCACTGCAGTAGGCGTTGGAGGCTCGACTCTGCGTCTTCGCAACGTAGTCACGTGTGCACTTTGAGGCGAGCGTAGTCGAAACACCACCCCAGACGACCTTCTTTCCTACCTCATATCCTGGTCGACCCAGCCAGCATTGCGGTACCTGCTGATTTAGAAAAGTCTGCACCTGCGCAGCCGTCATAGCGTTGCCATCATAGAAGTTGGCATCAGACACGATATTTCCTGCTTGAAAGCCGTCCGAGGGTCCAGCCGCAAGTGCAGGGGAGGGAGGCGCGAGCAGCCCAACCAGCATCACGAACAGTCCGATCGCGACCCCGAGGGCACGCCGACGGGACGAGGGGGCCGGCCGGAGGATTTCAGACTGGTCGACTCTCGGCGAGGTGATCTGCCGCATGGACTCAACTTTCACTCAACAGTTGACACTTTTCGTTTAGTCTACGTGACGCTAGCTTCAGCGAAAAGGCACGTAGTACGAGACATCCACGACTCAGGAAGGCCTCAGGCCGATCCGTTCCCACTCCTGTGGCAACGTAGGGGCGGAACTATGGGCGAAAGAGAAACTCGATCCGCAACGACGGACGGTGCCGCCCCTCTTACTGGCTCGGTGCGGCCTTGTCGCCCGGTAGCCCGGAGCCGACGAACCGCCGAAACAGCACGCGCTTGAGCGACGCTGGCATGAGCCGGTAGACACCTTTGACAACAACGTTGCGGAGGTATTCGCCGCGAGTGATGAACCCGATGCGCAGCATCTCACGCTGCAGCGCCCACTCGGTCTTCGCTTCCTGCCACCCGCCACGGCGCGCGAAGGCGCCAGCGCCCACCCGGTACTTCACGAGGGGCTCGGTGATGTTCTCGACGCGTGCACCCGACGCGATGATCCGCACCCCGAGCCAGTAGTCTTCCATCTTGCCGAAGGGTTGGTAACGCCCAACAGCGTCGAGGGCGGCGACCCGGTACATCATGGTGGGGTGGTTAAAGGGGTTGTGGGTGCGGGCATGTTCGCGGATGCGGTCTTGACCGGTCGGGGGGATCCGTGCAGCGCTCACCTTGTCAGGGTCTGTTTCGAACTCGACCATGCCGGTGCCGACGAGGTCGAACCCTTGGCTCATGAGCTCCCACTGCGCCGCGAAGCGCCCAGGAGCGGAAACGTCGTCTGCGTCCATCCGTGCGACCACTGGGTACGCGCACGCGTCGAGCCCTGCGTTGAGCGCCGTGGTGAGCCCGCCGTTCTGGGGAAGCCGCACGATCCGCACGGGCACGGGGCTCTCCCGCTCGATGCGCGCGAGTTCTGCCGCGAGTGCCTCGGGAACCGGGCCGTCCTGCACGATCACTGCCTCGGTTGGCCGAAGCGTCTGCTTGTCGACGGTGCTCTCGAATGCGAGCCGCAGGAACGATGGATCGTCCCCGGCGTACACGGGCAGAAGCAGGGAGAATTCTGGGGCAGTCACCATAACTCCATCAGCTTAGCCGGGCGGGGCGCCTCAATGCCGCGAGCGGTGCGACGGAGGCTCACCGACCGCTCTCTCGCGGCACTACGCGCGGAGGCCAGCCTTCTCGAGGCGCTCGATCTCAATCATTACGTCGACGGGCACCCCGGTGTCGCGAAGCACGTCGCGGGTGGATCGCGGGTTCGTGCGCGTTCCCTCGCCCCAGCCGCGCTTCAGGCAGTCGCGCAGCTGAGCGCGGTCGCTTGAGGCGCGGAACGTGCGGATCCAGCGCCTGATGCTCGCGCCGAAGTACAGGAACTTTTCCCAGCCGTAGAGCGCGTCAGATTTGCGGAAGACCCAGAGCTTGTTGCGCACCTCGAAGAAGAAGCGGGGCCCGGGATCTGCGTCGCTCGATCCTCGCTTCGCGGTCTTGTGCGTCACCACAGAGGCTGGCGTGTACAGTCCGCGGGCTCCGCGGAGTAGCCGCGCCGAGTATTCGAAGTCGTCATTCCAGAGGAAATAGTCGGCGAGCGGCAGCCCGAGCTCGCGCACACGCGACGCCCTCAGGAATGCCGAAACGAAGGAAATCGAGCGGATCTCCATCGCCCCAACTTCCGCGGCACGCGAGCGTTCCGCACGGCCAGCTCGAATCTTCGCCTTCGGAGTGTTCATCGGGTGGTCTTCGCCGTCCGTCCACACGACGCGCGAACCCATGACGGCGAGGTCATCACGCCCGGTTGCGCGGTAGCGCTCGTGGGTAGTCAGCGCGCCAGCGAGCGCGTCTGGGCCGGGCACGGTGTCGTCGTCCATGACCCACACCCAGTCGGTCTCCTCGTCAACGACAGCGGCAGCAATGCCGACGGCGAAGCCGCCGGCGCCACCCGTGTTCTTCTCCAGCTTGATGAGGCGAGCGCGCTCGCCCCAGCTCGCAAGCCGCTCTTCCGCAACCTCAGTTGCCCCGTCGGTCGACGCGTTATCGACGACGACAAGTCGGTCTACTTGGCGCGACTGCGCTGCGAGCGCGTCGAGCGCCTCGCCAAGCAATTCGCGCCGATTGAAGGCGACCAGTACTGCCGTGACCCGCATGACCACCCTTTCGTTGCACGTGAAACCCGCATTAGTCTACGGGGTCGTCTACTGCGAGTCGCCCTCGGCCTCGGGGCTGGCGGCCGCGACACCCTCAGCGACAAGGCTGTGGATAGCACCGTAATCGGGGTCTTCCGGGTCGATGGTCGGCGGCACGAGTTCAACATTGACCGGGGCGTGTCCGCGGGCCTTGCCCGCGAGGTCGACAAACCGGCCGAGCATCGACTCTGGAATGTCGGTCTTCACGAGTTGTGAGCCTGCCGCGGCGATCTCCTGGAAACGCAAGAGCACGTTCGCCGGGTTCATCTGCGCAAGGATTGCGGCCTGCAGGTCACGTTGGCGTTGCATGCGGTCATAGTCGCCGTTCGCGGAGCCGTAGCGGGAGCGGGCGAACCACTGCGCCTCGAAGCCGTTGAGGTGCTGCTCCCCTGGCTCGATCCAGTCGTCGACGTTCACCAGTT
Source organism: Leucobacter komagatae (assembly GCF_000834055.1). Lineage (GTDB taxonomy): Bacteria > Actinomycetota > Actinomycetes > Actinomycetales > Microbacteriaceae > Leucobacter > Leucobacter komagatae_A. The sequence goes on along the minus strand of NZ_JXSQ01000054.1, from coordinate 3,850 downwards.
CGCCGGTGTACTCGTCGATACCGCCGCCGATCGGGAGCCGCTCTGGCACCGTGACGGTGACTCCGCCGAGCGAATCGATGATGTTCGAGAAGGCGTCCATGTTCAACAGCACGTAGAACTGCGGGTCGAGTCCCGTCGCACCCTGCACGGCGTCTTTCGTTGCCTCGATGCCAGGCTCTGAGCCGCGCGACTCTGCCTCGGGGTAGAGCCCGGCGTACGTCTCTGGGAAGTTCTCGACTTCAGTGTAGACGGCGTTGAGGTAGCACGTCGTGTAGCAGCCACCCCACTCGGAGACGGCGTTCGGCGCAACACCGAAGCCGTAGGGGTGGAGTGCGTTCATCGGCGACTCTTCCGGGAACGGCATCTCGACGAGTTCGCGCGGGAGGCCGATGATCACCGACTGGCCGGTCTTCGCGTCAATGCTTACGAGGGAGATCGAGTCAGGGCGGATCCCCTCTCGGTCAGACCCGGCGTCCGTTCCCAAAAGCAAGATGTTGTACCTGCCATCGATCGGCTTCACCGCCGGCGCACCGACAAAGATATTGCCGATCGCTCCGCGACCGGAGTTAATGAGCGTTGCAGCCCACGCAGCTCCAGCAACGGGGAGCACGGTGAGGAGCACGGAGAGCATCGCAACGGGAACGCGCCAGTTGCGCTTGACCCGCACGAGCTTCGTCAGCCGGAGCGTGTCGATACCAAAGATCAACCACATGAGCCCGAGCCCGACGATGAGCCACTGCAGCACGAAAAGAAAAATGCTGTTGGTGAGGATCGACAGGGTGGCCGCGCGCGCAAAAACGAGCCCGCCAAGCATCAGGAGCGCGACAAGCAGCGCGGTGAATGTGACCCCGAGCCCGAACCGACCGGCACGCTTATTGCCCGCGAGTACCTGTGCGCTGCCTGGCAGCAGAAACCCGAGAACGACCAGCCAGCGCGCCCGCTTCGTCATGACCGGGGGCGACGACAGGTCCGGCTTGCGAATCGGCCGTTCGAGGTCGTACCCGAGGCTTACGCTCATGCACCGTACCCGTCTGGATTCGCCGACTGCCACGCCCACGAATCCCGGCACGCGTCGGCGAGCGAACGGGTCGTGCGCCAGCCGAGGTCGATGTTTGCCTGTGCTGGGTTCGCAACGGTTTCGGCGACGTCGCCATCGCGACCGGGAACCACTTCGTAGGGGATCTCGCGGCCCGCAGCCTCGCCGAATGCGCGCACGACCTCGAGCACGCTCGAGCCGGTGCCCGAGCCGAGGTTATACGTGCTCACGCCGTCGGTCATCCGCTCAAGCGCCGCCGCGTGTCCCTCAGCGAGGTCCATGACGTGGATGTAATCGCGCACCCCAGTGCCGTCCGGTGTTGGGTAGGTGTCGCCGAAGACGCTGAGCTTGTCGCGCTTGCCGACAGCGACCTGCGCGATGAAGGGCATGAGGTTGTTCGGGATCCCTGACGGGTCCTCGCCGATGCGGCCTGACGGATGCGCCCCAACGGGGTTGAAGTAGCGCAGCAGCACCGCCTGCAGTTCGGGCCGGGCTGCCTGTGTGTCGCGGATGATCTGCTCGATCATCGACTTCGACCACCCGTACGGGTTCGTGAGCCCAACACCCGACGGGTGTGCTTCGTCCTGCGGAACATACTGCGGGTCACCGTACACGGTCGCGCTTGAACTGAAGACGAGCCGGGTGATGCCACGGTCGCGAAGAATGTCGAGGAGGTTCAGTGTCGAGTCAATATTCACCCTGTAGTACCGGGTGGGCTGCGCCACGGATTCGCCAACGGCCTTGAGGCCAGCGAAGTGCACGACCGCGTCGACGTCGAGATCGGCACACGCCGCCTGAGCTGCTGCGCGGTCTGCAAGATCAACCTCGATGACGGGGATTGACCGGCCGCTGAGCTCTTCGACGCGCCGAACCGCCTCGCGACTACTGTTTGAGAAGTCGTCGAGCACAATCACCTCGTGGCCACGTTCGAGAAGCACGAGAGCAGTGTGGGAGCCGATATACCCGGCTCCACCTGTGAGCAGAACACGCATAGGACGAGGCTACTTCACCCCAGCAGGGAGAACCATGCGGCACTCCGGAGATTCCCAGGGCGTGCCGTGCAGTAAAGTGCATTTCACTCCCCGTAGAATGGCTATGAGTCCATGTTTTCTGCAGGCTACCGGTGGAGGTGGGGATGGCGACTCTCAGCCTTATCGCGGAGCCCTTTCCCGATTGGGAAGCTCGCGTGCACTTTGCCGCGGCCACCGATCTTGTAAACGCGCTCGCAGAGTCAGCGCCGAGAAGCTGCAGCGCACGCTTCTTGTCTGCGCGAGGCTCGGTTCCTCCCGTGTTCAGCTCCGCCAGGATCGCCGTGGAGCAACTGCCAATGGGCGCAAACGCGCTGCCGATCCTCTGGCAGTCGGGCACAACCGCCCGCCCGCTCGACGGCGAGATGACGCACGCGATCACCCCAATGATCCCGCTGCGCGCGCGCCCCGAGGATGACGGAACACAGTCGACCGTGTCCGTACCGCACGCACTTGCATGGGAGGCGCCAGAGCTCCTCACCCCCGCACAGGGGCGACTCACGCGCTCGTTTGTGAAGCGCGCAGCGCGGCACGCCGATGTACTTATCGCGACCTCGCACGCGACCGCTTCCCTCCTGCAGCAGCAGTTTGGGCACGACATCCCGGTCCAGGTCATCCAGCCGGTAGCGCCGAGCGTGCTCCTCGAGGCCGACGATTCAGCCGAACGCCGCGCGCGCCTCGGCCTGCCAGCCAACTACGTTGTCACCACCGCGAATCTCGATGAGTACGGTCGGCTGCAGTGGGTGTTCGACGCCTACGATTCCGACCCCTCGCTACCCCATCTCGTCGTGATCACGGGTATCGACCCCGTGCGCCACGTGAAGGGCACGCCGGAGCCGAGCGACATTGTCGGTTCGCTGCCTGCCGGCATTCGTGACCGCGTCACCGTCGTTCCCGCTGAGGACCTCGCAGACGCTGGTGCGATTATCTCGGGCGCGACCATGCTGCTGCAGCCGCAGTCGTTCGCAGCGACCGGATACACCGTGATCGCTGCGCTTATGTCTGGCGTGCCCGTGCTGCACGCCGGCACTGCCGCCTTCGACGAGTACATTCTTGACGCAGGGCTCGCCGAGCCGGAAGCCCTCGGCTTCGTGACGACGCTGTCCCGTCTGTTCATTCCGAGTAGCGGTGACGGCACGAGCGAGCTTGAACGGCTCTCGGTCCACGCCGCCGACCGTGGGCGCTCGTTCTCGTGGAGCGCCGTGGCGTGGCAGCTGTGGGAGACGCACTCCCTGATCTAGGGATCTACTCTGCGGCGGCCCGAGCTTTGAGCGCCGCGTTCTTGTCCTCGACCATGTCGGTGAGGCCCCTGGCGTACTCTTCAAGGGTTGCGCGCAGGGCGTCGTCGCTCGTTCCGAGGATGCGAGCGGCGAGGATACCGGCGTTCTTCGCACCACCGATGGACACGGTCGCGACCGGGATGCCGCCTGGCATCTGCACAATCGATAGCAGCGAGTCCATTCCGTCAAGCTTCGCGAGCGGAACTGGCACGCCGATCACGGGCAGCGAGGTCATCGAGGCAACCATGCCAGGCAGGTGGGCAGCCCCGCCCGCGCCCGCGATGATGACGCGCAGGCCACGATCCGCCGCGTCGCGCGCGTAGCTCACCATCTTGTCGGGCGTGCGATGCGCGCTCACGACCTCGACCTCGTGTGCGATACCGAACTCGCGGAGCATCGACACCGCGTCCTGCATCACCGAGTAGTCGGAATCGGAGCCCATGATTACGCCAACGAGGGGGGTTGCTTCGCTCATACCCCAATCGTACCGGCCGTGAGGAGGGCAC
>NZ_JXSQ01000053.1 GCF_000834055.1 Leucobacter komagatae | reverse complement strand
CCGGCACCGGTGACACCACCGTCGCGTTCGTCCTGCCCGAGGGCCAGACCCTCGTCGTCGAGACGCCCGCCGAGGGCACCACCACCGCCACGCGCACCGTCACCTTCTCGGGCACCGGCAACTCGGGTTCGACCGTCAACGTGCTCGACGCCGACGGCAACCGCCTTCCCGGCACCACCGCCGTGGTCGTCGTCGATGGCCAGTGGTCGCTCGATTACACCTACGGCGACGACGCCGCCGTGGCCCAGACCGTCCGCGTGACCCAGGTCACCGGTGGTGCGGGTTCGGGCGACGTCACGCGTGCCTTCAACCTGCCCGCCGCGGTCGTCGTTCCCCCGACCACGCCCGACGCCACGCTCGACGCGCCCGTCATCACCTCGCCCACCGAGGGCCAGGTCGTCGTCGGCGACCAGGTCACCGTCACCGGCACCGGCACCGGCACCCCCGGCTCGAACATCCTGCTCGCGGTCGTCCCGACGGACCAGCTCGACGAGCTCGAGGCCGCCGAGGGCGACATGTCCTCCGCAGCCTCCGAGCCGGCCGACCCGACCGACCCGATCGTCGTGGACGCCGACGGCAACTGGACCGTCACCCTCGCCCTGACGCCGGACGACTACACGGCTGCCGCCGTGGCGTTCCTGCTCGACGAGAACGGCGCGCCCGTGCTCGACGCCGCCGGCCAGCCGGTCATCTCGGACCCCTCGGCCGACGTGGCCTTCAGCCTCGTCGCCGCGGTCGTCCCGGCCGGCACCCCCGCCACCCCGATCGCCACCGGCACCACCGGACTGGCGTACACGGGTGGCGAAGGCACCGAGGCCGCCATCGGCATCGGCGCCCGCCGTCCTGCTGCTCGGCTCGACCCTGATGGTCCTCGCTCGCCGCCGCGCGAAGCTCGCGACCACCGACGTGGCCGGCGAGTAATACAAAGCGTCACTTCACAATCGATGGCCCCTACTCCGGACGAGTAGGGGCCATCGCCCTTTCGTGAGCCGCCCCCTGTGAGCACGACGCGGAATGAGAGTGGATTCTTTCACATTCGTCACTTACTGGAGCTCGCATGCCTCGTGCGCCACGTCGTCACGGTACCCATAACAGGCGCAACCCCGAAGACCGGCCTGTCATCGGCTGACCCAATCACTCACGACCTGGTGTGGTGTCCGATCGTCATTGGCTCCGACGCTCGGCATCGTCAAGGTGTTGGGTCAATGGATGGTCACCGCCTCACCTGTCCTGACCGTCGACGCGTTCCCCTTCGGGTTCACATTAATCTCGTGGACCTTCATCGCCATCGGTGTCATCTGCGCGGTCGGTGTCACAGCCGACGTGGCCCGTCGCCCACAGCCGATGGCCGTGATGAACGTGGTGTGGCCCGTCACGATGCTGTTCGGCGGGGTCGCGTGGCTGCTGTTCTATAGCCGGACCGCGCGCGCCGCCCCGCGAGGACTGAGCCGGGACGAGCGTGGGAGTTCGATGGCGGTCTCCGTCGCCACGGGTACCAGCCATTGCGGTGCGGGTTGCGCGATCGGCGACCTCGTCGCGGAGTTCGCCCTCGTCGCCTTCCCCGTCATCGGCGTCGTCGTCGGCCGGGGCACTCTGTACGACGACGAGATCTTTGCCGGCTGGATCATGGACTTCGTCCTCGCCTTCGCTCTCGGGATCGTGTTCCAGTACTTCTCCATCGCCCCGATGCGCGGCCTCGGCCTCCGAGCCGGCATCGTGGCCGCCCTCAAGGCCGACGCTCTGTCGATATCGGCGTGGCAGGTCGGAATGTACGGGATCATGGCGCTGGCCCAGTTCGTCGTCCTGCCCTCACTCTTCGGCGGGCGCGCGGACGTCGTCAGCCCGGAGTTCTGGTTCGTCATGCAGATCGCCATGCTCGCAGGGTTCGCGACCTCCTATCCCGTCAACTGGCTCCTCATCCGGTCGGGCCTTAAAGAAAAGATGTGACCTGATGCAGACCTTGACCCTGCGCATCCGGGAATCGTTCTGGTTCCTGCCCTCCGTGTTCGGCGTCGTCGCGATCATCGTCGCCGAACTGCTGGTGCTCCTCGATCAGACGTTGCTCGACGGCGGTACCTCGATCCCGTTCTTGGATGCCCTCAGCGCCAGCGGCGGCCGATCGATCTTGACGACCATCGGTACCGCAATGCTGACCGTCGCCGGCACCTCTTTTTCCATCACCATCTCTGTCCTGGCGACGACGTCGTCGACCTACGGGCCGCGGTTGGTGCGCAACTTCATGGCCGACCGTGCGAACCAATTCGTCCTCGCAGCCTTCACCTCGACGTTCCTGTACTCCATCGTCGTGCTCCGATCCGTTCACACCGACATCGACGACGGGACCGCGTTCGTTCCCGTCATCGCCGTCCACCTAGCCGTCGTCCTCGGGATCGCCGACGTCGCCGTCTTGGTGTTTTTCATCCACCACATCGCCACGAGCGTGCAGATCACCTCTCTGCAAAAACGTGTCCAGGTGGATCTGGAAGAAGCGGTCGATTTTGTTTACCGCGAGGGTGAGACCGACAGGATCTCGCTGCAGCCTTTCCTGCCGGGCGATCGCACGTGGGTCGATGTCCCCGCGACCGGGGACGGGTACGTGCAGTCGGTTCAGTGGGAGCGCTTGGTGTCGTGGGCACAAGAGCACGATCAAGTGCTGCAAGTGGTGGCGATGCCTGGTGACCATGTCATCGACACCGATGTCCTGATGCGTGTCGGACGACGACCTGCCGCGGGGCGACAGGACGACGACGGCCTGGGTGATGAGCTCCGTTCCGCTGTCACTCTCGGGTCATCGAGAACTCCCACACAGGACGTGGGGTTCGCGCTGCAGCAGCTGGTCGAGATCGCGGTGCGCGGTCTGGCCAGCGGCACGAACGACCCGTACACGGCCGTCAGCGCTCTGGACCTGTCCGCCACCGCTCTCGTTCCGATGTGGAAAGAGCGACGCGCGATCACGGGCTACCGTGACCGCGAGGGCGCCCTCCGAGTGGTGCCGTCATGGCCCACAGCGGAGGAACTCGTCGACACCGTCTTTGACGGCATCTCAACCTACGGAATGGATCACCCCGCGGTCATCCAAGCAGCTCTTCGGCTGGCTGAGCGTCTCACCGACGTCGCCCCCACGACGAGGCGCCGCCACCTCGATCACACGATTCGCACCCTCACCTCACATCTATGACCCGTTGCTACCAGCACGCACGAGCCCATCTCGGGAAAGATGGTGGTTTTGTCCAGGGAAGCCTTTTCCTCCCTCGCCTCAGGCTGACAATCGCTAGGTCAGGTCGGAAGGCCATCCTTCGCGTTGCTCTGCACGGTCACCGTCGCGGCCTTCGGTTTGATTGTGAAGGAGCAGCTGCTGAGTGGGGTAGGGAAGGTCGACGCCAGCTTCGGTGAGCGCGTTCTTCACGGCTTCGAGGACTTGGTCCTGGGCTTCGACAGCATCCCGGCGAGCCGGCGGGTCGATCCAGAACCGTACCTCGAGCAGCACAGCAAAATCGGCCAAGGCCGTGACCAGAACGGCTGGCTTGGGATCGGTCACAATTCCTGGCAGGTCGTGGAAGACGCCGAGGATGATCGTCCGGGCGTGCTGAATGCTGTCGCCGTACCCGATTCCGACGTCCACGCTCAGGCGGCGCTGAGGGTAGGCGGTATTCACGGTGACCCGGTTGGTGTAGAGCTCACTGTTGGGGATGACGATCTGGCGATTGTCGTAGGTGCGGACGAGGGTTGCGCGCACTTGGATGTCTTCGACTTGGCCTTCGTGTTCACCCGAGACGATCTGGTCACCGATCCGGAACGGGCGGGTCAGCAGGATCAGAACGCCGGCAAGGAGGTTTTGGAAGATGTCCTTGAAGGCGAAACCGATCGCGACTCCCCCGATGCCGAGCGTGCTCAGCAGAGAGGCGGGAGTGATGGTGGGGAAGACGATCGCGAGAGCGATGAGGACACCAAGGATCACCACGGCCCACGACACGAGGCGGGCGAGTACCAGTTGGAGTCCTTCAGGTTGCCCGGCCCGGGCGGCAGCTGCCCGGACGATCTTCTTGGCTACCCATGCCAACCCCCAGAACAGCACAAGGATGACAACACCCAGAGCGACCGTTGGCAGGGCCAGAAGCAAAGAATCTCCGATCTTCTGGACTCGGCTGACGATGTCGGTGAATTGAATACTCATGAAGTTTCCTTGATCGTCGATTGAGCCGTGGTGGCGCTGCACAACGCATGGCGGAGGTAGGCCACGAGGCACTCGTGGGTGAGTTTGTTCAGCTCCATCCGAGAGCTTGGGCATTCCTTCGCTCCAGGACCATGCCTTTCGCTGATCTCGTCCGCGTTGTCCATGTCCATGTCCATCGACGGCGCTAGTGAGGACTGGTGTCGCCGGGCGCGACGGTTCATGAAGCCGTCCTCGACCTTGCGGATGCCTGCGCGGACCGCAGGGCTTGAGAAGGCGCGCAGGCCGAGGGGAATGAGGATGGGCAAGTACTTCACGAGTCCGAGCAAGACATGGCCTTCGTTTGAGCCCAATTGAACTCGGGCCGACCTAGTGAGGCCTGTCCCTGGAACGGGGTGGGTGTGGGATAGTCACTTCTCAGACGAGACAACGCACGGATTCGTCACACGGATGGAAAGCTTTCCCAGACGAAAGGGGGTCGGGTGTTCGATCGGTCAACACGGATCAGCCTCGTCGACGCCGACGACGCGATCCTCGCCAATCGAGCCGCAGACGGCGATATTCGCGCTTTCGAGGTGATCATCCGGCGACACAGCCCCCTCATGAAGGCCTATGCGCGGAAGATCCTCGGGTCCTCGGACGAGGTCGATGACGTCGTCCAAGACACCTTCGTCACCGCCTGGCAACAATTGGCGGCTCTCGAAGAGATGGTCGCGATGCGGAGTTGGTTGATGAAGATCGTCAGCCGGAAAAGCATCGACCGGATCAGAGCTCGCAGGCAGCACGCCGACGCCGATGACCATGACACTCCAGCCCCGGAGAACACCGGCCCCTCTCAACGGGCGGAAGCGTCCTCCCGAGAGAAGGCGCTGTCAAACGTGTTGGCAGGGCTTCCCCACCAGCAGAGGCAATGCTGGGTGCTGAAGCACGTGGCCGATTACAGCTACGACGAGATCGCGGCGGAGCTTGATCTGCCCGTGTCGACAGTTCGGGGCTTGTTGTCTCGGGCACGAAAGAACGTGATCCAAGGAATGGAGGGCTGGCGGTGACCACACCCGACAACGGTTCATCCATTGAACCCGACCTGAGGGCCGTCGAACTCTTCGCGCTCGAACCCGGAGATCTCGACGGGCACACCATCGACGAACTCTCCGACTACCTCGACGCCGGCATGACACCACCGGATGCGTCCATCGACAACTCTGCGTCCTGCCAGCTCGCCCTGAACGCTCTGAGCCGACTGCAGACCCTGAGCCGATCCATGCTCGAGGAGGACATCGACGAGCAAGAGCCCGCCGACGAATCGTGGGTGGCAACGATCCTCACGAGCATCGGATTGGAGGCGCGGTCCGGGCGACGCATCCCGTTCACTCCCCCGACCCCCACGTCGGAGCTGAGCGTGACGGAGGGCGCGGTCCGGGGCCTGATCCGCGACGCCGGAGACGACACCGACGGTCTCCTGATCGGCAAGGTACGTCTCGAAGGAGACGTCACCATCCCGGGCGAACCCATCCGAGTCCACGTCCACGCCAGCTCGCTCTGGGGCAAGAGCATCCCCGTCACCGCAGACCTCGTCCGAGACGCGATCGCCCGTTCACTGCACGATCACACCGAGTTGAACGTGGTTGCCATCGACGTCACTGTGACCGACGTCCATGTTCCGCGGGCACAGACCCCGTCAACCGGAGAGACCTTGTGAGCGACGACGCCGACCTTGCCCGGTCCTTGACCGACGCCGTTCTGGCTGTTCCCGGCGTCAGCCGCATCTATGCCGTCTCAGCCCCCGCCGCGATACTCGCCGTCGTCGCCGCCGTCCTCCCCGGCGCCTCAGAGAGCACGGTGCGGCCAGAAGTCGTCCTCAGCGACGACGACGCGACGGCGACCGTGTCCATCGGTGTCGACCGCGGACACTCCGCCTCGACCGTTGCCCGGACGGTCGGGATCATCCTCGAACAAAAACTCCACGAGGTGCGACCGAACAGCACCACCCGGATCAGCGTCACCGTCGCCCAGATCGGCTGACACCCAGACCGAAAGACCGCTCTCCAAGACCTTCTCAAAAAAAGTTCGATGATCGTGTGACGAATCGTCTTCTGGACTCGTTGTAGGAGTAACTGCCCCACACACCGCCGCTTTGGCGGTGCCGGCAGGATCACCCGATCCGCCACTCTCGGCGGCCGGGCACCCCCTTCTTCCAGGAGATCGTCCACCCATGTCGAACACCACCTCTGCCGTCGCCACGACGCCCCCGACCACGGCAAGACCGTCATCGCCGATGGCGTCGTGTCGAAGATCGCCGGCATCGCCGCCCGTGAGGTCCCCGGCGTCCACGCCCTCGGCGGCGGCGCTGCCCGCGCCATCGGCGCCGTCCGCGCCGCCGTCGGTCCACGACCGACCACCAGGCCAGGGCATCAGGCGTCGAGGTCGGCCGAGACCCAGGTCGCCGCCGACGTGAAGATCATCGCCGAGTACCCCGTCTCCCTCCAGCAGGTCGCCGACGACGTCCGCGCCGCCGTCGGCCAGGCCATCGAAGACCTCGTCGGCATGCAGGTCGCCGAGATCAACGTCACCATCGCCGACGTCTTCATCCCCTCCGACGACAACGACGACGAAGACGAGAGCCGCGTCAAGTGACCCCCACCACCACCGGCATCGCCATCGCGGCGACCCTCGTGCTGACGTGGATCGTGCTCGGATTCGGGTTTTTCGTCCTCGTCGCCCTCGCCATGGTGGTCGGTGCCCTCATCGGTCGGGTTATCGAGGGCAAGCTTGACCCGACCGGCATCCTCGACGCACTCCGCGGAAAGCGCTCCTCGTCATGA
>NZ_JXSQ01000052.1 GCF_000834055.1 Leucobacter komagatae | reverse complement strand
TAGCGTTCCAGAGGCTATCCAGATACTCGCGCGCGCTGCGCTTGCGGTGGCCATCGCACCAATATACCAGTCAACGAAGACCTTGAAGACCGGGCCGAGACGCGGCTCCGCTCCCGTAGCCCCCTCCCCAATAGCCGGAGTTGGCAGTTGTTGTCGCCACGATCGTCCGCAAGCGACAACAACTGCCAACTCCCGGGGATTGGGTCGGGTTTGGGTCGGGTTTGGGCCGGGATTGGGCCGGGATTGGGTCGGGATCGGGCCGGAGAACGGGGTATGCGGCGGCCGGTAGGGTCAGAGGCCGAGCAGAGACCGATCAGCTGTCCGCGCTGCCCGCGCCGGTAGACCTTGCGACAGCGATCGCCTCGAGCACCCGCACCCGCAGCAGGTTGCCTCGCGCCGCAAACGCCCGCTGCCTGCGCACATACTCCTGCTTGCCAGCGGGAGTCTCAATCGCGATGGGCTCGAGCGGCTCTCCCGCAGCGTCGACGTAGCCGGTCACGTCGTACGGCGATGCCTGCATGTCGACGAAGCGGATGTCTCGCGCGAACTCGAACGCGTCAAGCAGTAGCTCACCGGGAACGATCGGGCCGAGCTTCGTCACCCACTTGTAGATGTCCATGCCGGCGTGGAGACAGCCAGACTGCTCCATCGTTGGCTGGTTCTCGCGCGTCGGTGCCAGCCTATTGAGCGGTTCGGCGGCGGGCGTGAAGAACCGGTAGGCGTCGAAGTGGCTGCAGCCGATCGAGTGCGACTCCACGACGGCGTCCGTCGCCTCATGGCCAATGCGCAGCGGCATCCGGGTGTGGCGGACCTGCTCGGGCGTGAGCTGGTACACCATCGCCCACTCGTGCAGCCCAAAGCACCCGAACTGTGGGGTGTGTTCGAGCGTCGCCGAGAGGAGCTGCGCGACGTAGTCAACGGTCTGGGCGCGCTTCGCGAAGAAGGCCCCGACATCCACAGTCGCGGTGCTCGTAGAGTCGGTGGCGTAGTAGCGCCACGAAGCACGATCCGCCGCGGCAGCGAGCGAGACGCCAGCGCCCGGGTGCCACCTACGCAGTTCGGCTGGTTTGAACGGGTAGTAGGTGAAGAGGAAATCCTCGATCGGGTGTTGCTGGCCGCGCCGCCTGCGTTCCCGGTGAGCGGCGGTGAGGGCATCGGCGCGGGCCTCGTGGGCTTCGGCGAGGGCGCGCCACTGCGGCTCAGTGAGCTCGGTGAGCGGTGCCGGCTGCGCGTGGTGGATCAGGGCTTGCCTGGCTACCGACGGCACCGCCGTAGCCGACGGCACCGCCTGCGCCGCTGCTTCCACCGCCTGCGCTGTTGGGCTCATTCCGAGCCCGTGAGGTCGCGGCCGTCGAACGGCTGCTGATCGCGCCCGCGCAGCTTCTCGATCTCGCGGCGGTCCCGCTTCGTTGGACGCCCGGCACCCGGGTCGCGGTATACGGTGGCGGGCCGCTCGACGCGGGGAGGTGCTGGGGGAGTGAGATCCTCGAAGTAGGCCGCAGCCTCGGTTGCGCTGCCGCGGCGCACGGCGAGACCCGTCACGCGGTAGATGCGCTCGATGGTGTGGAGGCGGGTGCGCACGATGTCGCCGATCCGCACGGGTTGCGATGCCTTGGCTGGGGCGTCGTTCACGCGCACGTGCCCCGCACGGCACGCTGCCGTCGCTTGACTGCGGGTCTTCGCGAGCCTGACGGCCCACACCCAACTATCCACACGCACGGTACTCATGCCTTGATCGTAACGCGGCGCGCTGGGCATGACACCATAGGAGCATGGCAGCCGAGTACGAGACGATCGCGGGGCGCGTGGATACCGAGATCGAGATTTCGCGCTCCCGCTTTCTCACGCGGCTCGAACGTGTCGATTCGGAGGACGCGGCGCGGCAGGTCATTGCCGAGGTTCGCGCCGCACACCCACGGGCCAGGCACCACTGCTCGGCGTTCGTGATCGGCCCCGACGGCCGGGTGCAACGTTCGAACGATGACGGGGAGCCAAGCGGCACCGCCGGCGCCCCGATGCTCGACGCGCTCGTGTCTGCCGGGCTGAGCGACGTCGTCGCCGTGGTGACCCGCTATTTCGGTGGTGTGCTGCTCGGCGCTGGCGGCCTCACGCGGGCGTACCGCGCATCGGTCGCCGGCGCAGTGGATCACGCGAACCGCGTGCGGCGCGGCCTCAGGCGCGAGGTCAATGTCACCTCGAGCTACGAGGTCGCCGCGCAGATCGAGGCCGAGGCGCGCAGGCGCGGCTACGCTGTGGGTGTGGCCGAGTACAGCGACGTGGTTGTGCAGCGCTTCGCGGTCTCGGAGGAGGAAGTTGCCGCGCTCGCGGCGCTCGCCGCCGAGCTCAGCGCCGGCGGGGCGCAGGTCGTGCCGGGCGAGGCCGCGTTTGTGGATCTGGGTGGGTGAGGTGCGCGCGATGGTTTCGAGGTCTGGGCGGGCGCGGCCCGCGGTGACCGTGCTATTCGGTGACAGGCAGGGAGAGCCGCGGCTCACGACCGCTGCGTGGCCACGGCCGATGGTGCGGTGCATCGCTGGGGTCGCAGGAGTAGCCGGCGCCGGGCTGCTTGCGCTGCTGCTCGGAACCGCGAGCGGGCCCTGGGAGCGCGGAAGCTACGCGATGCTGTTGACGATGGTCACCGCGTCGCTGCTCTACCTGTTCACAACACGGGGGCATTTTGTGCCCGGCACAGTGCGTATTGCGGCGGCCGGCACCGGGCTGCGCTTCGCGCCGCTTCGGCAGGAGACTGTGTTTACCGGTGTGGTGCTTGCGGTGCTCGTGGCTTGGGGCGTGCTTGCGGGCTGGGTGGTTGGTGCTGGGCGTGGGGCTCAGGCTCAGGGTGGTGGGGCCGCCCTCGGGGGCGCCGGGGTGCCGCTCACCGCCTATGCGGTGCTCGTCATCGCCCTTGTAGCACTCGGGTTTCTTGTGCGCCTCGTGGCGCAGTTGCTGCGCCGGCCCGCGGGCGTGACGCTCACCGAGCGCGGCGTGATTCTGGCCTGGGAGGGCGGTGTTCGGGAGCTGTCTTGGCGTCACCTGCGCGGCGCAGAGGTGCGGCTCGATGCTCGGTTGGGCCCCGGGGTCGCTGTGCGCGACAGCACTGGAACTGAGTGGGCTGTGATGCGCGCGCGTGGGTGCGGGTCAGACCCTGCGGTCGTGGCTGCGGTGGTCAACTGTTTTCGCGCCCACCCGGAGGAGCGCACGTCGCTGAGCGAGCCTGCCCTGGCGTGGGAGCGGTTTCGGGCGAGCTTTGCCGGAGTGAGCGGGTGAGAGCCGCGTAAACCGTGGTGATCTGCCGTAACGGGGCCCGGATCGGGTGATTCGGGGCTGTATTGGGCTGATCGCCTATTGTGCGCGGGTGCAGTGGTGCGAGGGCGGCGTGCTGGGTTGCAGGAGGCCCGGGCAGGATTCCCACCCCGGGTGTCAGCGGCACCCGATAGCCTTGCCGCATGAGTTTCTGGGCGGAAATAGTTGGCCAGCCAGCGGCGGTCGAGGCGCTCGCGCGCGCGGCTGGCCCCGATGGTGGCCCGGCGCACGCCTGGCTGATCACGGGGCCACCAGGCTCCGGCCGATCGAATCTTGCGTACCGCTTCGCTGCCGCGCTGATCGCGCGCCAGGAGGCGGATCGCGAACGGGTGTACGCCCAGGTGCGTGGGCGCACACACCCCGATTTTGCGGCGTTGACCACGCAGGCCGCGGTGATCCGCATCGACAGCGCGCGTGAGATCGTCACGACCGCGCACTACGCTCCGAGCGAGGGGCGCTACCGGGTCATCGTGATCGAGGATGCGGATCGCATGACCGAGCACACCTCGAACGTGCTCCTGAAGGCGATCGAGGAGCCGCCAGAACGTACGATCTGGGTGCTGTGCGCGCCGAGCGAGGCCGATCTGCTTCCGACGATCCGCTCGCGCACCCGGTCGGTGCGGCTCGTGACGCCGAGCGTCTCCGAGGTCGCGCAGTTGCTTGCCGCGCGCGACGGCATCGAACCACAGCTTGCTGAACGCGCGGCCCGGCTCGCGCAGAGCCACATCGGGATGGCCCGCCGCCTCGCGACCGACGAGGAGGCGATGACGCGGCGTGAGCGCTCGATTGCCGGTGCACTCGGCGCGAACACGCTCGGCGATGCGATGGCGGTTGCCGCGTCGCTCGTCGGGATCGCGCAGGCCGATGCCGACGCGCTCACCGAGGAGCTCGACGCGGGCGAGCGCGCGGACGCGATGCGCAACCTCGGGCTTGCCCCTGGCGCCGCGATCCCCCCGAAGCTTCGCTCTCAGATGAAGGCGCTCGAGGAGGATCAGGAGCGGCGTAAGAAGCGCAGCCTTCGCGACGGTATCGACCGGATCCTCACGGACCTGCTCTCGCTCTACCGCGATGTACTGCTCACTTCGCTGGGTGCCGAGCCGCAGCTCGTGAACGCCGAAGCGGGGGCCGCGATTCGCGACCTCGCCGAGCGCTGGTCGCCCGAGCAGGCGCTTGCGGTCGTCTCGGCGGTTGAGGAGGCGCGTGAGCGGCTCGCCCGCGCGATCACCCCTGGTCTCGTCCTTGAGGCGCTGTTCGCGCGGATTGTGATGGCCGACAACCGGGTGCTTGTCTCGTGACCGCGCCGGAGCTGTATGAGGGGCCAGGCGACGAGTCGGGGCCGCTGCGCCGGAAGCGGTGGAAGCAGTGGGCGCTGGTCATCGGTGTTGTCCTCGTGGTGATCGGTCTTGTGGTGTCGCTCACCGGCGTGTGGCAACTATTTCAACCCAGCAACGCGCGTCCGACGGACGTCGAGCTTGAACTCCCAGCGCAACCCGTTGGGGGCGCATTCGGTGAGCAGAGCCCGAAGTGGGCTGACTGCGGCGGCGGCTTTCAGTGCGCAGACGTGCACGCCCCACTGAACTGGGACGAGCTCGAGGGCGACACCATTCAGCTGCGCCTCGTGAAGCAGCCCGCGAAGAATGGCGCGCCGATAGGCACACTGTTCGTGAACCCGGGCGGCCCAGGCGCATCCGGCTCGGAGTATGTGCGTAACTCCATTGCGTACGCCGTCGGCGAGCCGTTGCAGCGCGAGTTCGACGTGATCGGCTGGGATCCCCGCGGCGTCGGTGCTTCGACACCCGTGACGTGTCTTGATGCCGCTGGAATGGACGAGTACCTCTTTGGGGCGGGCAGCAGCACTGCTGAGCGAGGCAGCGACGAGTGGATCGCCGAGGGCGTTGCGGCTTCGCGTGAGTTCGGCGAGGCCTGCCTTGAGCAGACGGGTGACCTGCTCGGCCATGTCGACACGGTTTCGACCGTGCGCGATCTCGACATGCTGCGGCAGATTGTTGGTGACCCGAAGCTCAATTACCTCGGCTATTCCTACGGCACGCACATTGGAGCGCGCTACGCGGAAATGTTCCCTGCGCAGGTTGGCAGGCTGGTGCTCGACGGAGTGCTCGATCCAACCGCGAGCGAGGCCGATGTGATTCGCGAGCAGACGCTCGGTTTCGAGGCCGCGCTTCGCAGCTACGTCACCGCGTGCCTCGGGGGGCAAGACTGCCCGCTCAGCGGCACCGTTGACGAGGCAATGGCGGAGATCGGCGCGCTGCTTGACGGTGTGAAGGAGGCGCAGCTCACTGGCACTGACGGACGCACGCTGACCGCCTCAACGCTGCTCACCGCGATCATCACGCCGCTGTACGCAGAGTCGAACTGGGGATACCTGAACACGCTGTTTGAAACGGTTGCCGCTGGCGAGGCCGATGTTGCCTTTGCGCTCGCTGACTCGTACTACTCGCGGATGGACGGCCAGTACCTCGATAACTCGACCGAGGCCTTCCAGGCGATCAACTGCCTCGACTACCCGAACGCTATCGACGCCGAGCGGATGCGCGAGCAGGCGGCAGAGCTTGCTGAGCTCGCGCCAACGATCGGCAAATTCCAGGGCTATGGCGACGTGTCGTGCGCTGGATGGCCGGTGAAGGGTGCTGCGGAGCGGGCGCCTGTGCGCGCCGAAGGTGCTGACCCGATCCTTGTAGTCGGTACGACCGGCGACCCGGCGACTCCGTACCAGTGGGCGCAGTCGCTTGCGCGACAGCTCGAAAGCGGCGTGCTCGTTACGTTCGAGGGTGAGGGCCACACCGCGTACGGGCAGAGCGCGTGTGTGAATGACGTCGTCGAGCAGTACTTCATCGCGGGTACGGTGCCGGAGTCTGGCGTGACCTGCAGCTAGCGGGCTGCGGCGCTCGCTGCGGCGCTACGGTGCGGCAACAGCCGCGTGTGCGAAAACGGGAGCGCTTTCGTGCTAGAGTTTTCGCTTGTGTGCGATGCAAATTGCACCAAGCCGCCTTAGCTCAGGGGTAGAGCAGTTCCCTCGTAAAGAACAGGTCATCGGTTCAAATCCGATAGGCGGCTCAGATACAAACGGCCCGAACCAGATGGAAACATCTCGTTCGGGCCGTTTTGTGTTTTCTGGCGGCTTCACGGCCGGACACGCCCGGAGGTAGGGCAACTTCGTTGCAAACACTGGGGCCTGGCCGCTCGGGGCGGCCAGGATTTGTGCACACCCTGGGATCCGCGTAATGTATTCCTTTGTTGGCCCGGACGGAAACGGACAGGCCGCAGAGAATCTCTCACACAACACCCCCACTTGAACCGCAGTTTGGTTTGTAAAGCGGGTAGGGAAAATGAGATTCACTCCTCACCTCAGGTGGTCGCTTTTCGGAGCGGTTGATCTCGGATCGAGCATGGCTCGGTCAGGTTCGGGAAGTAGCGGGAAACGCTGCGACACGGATTTGCGCGAGAGTGCCTGAGCGTGTAAGCTAGAAAAGTTGCTCTTCGGAGGGTCTCTTGGTTGAGATCGGTACGGTGGGTGTCTGGTTCTTGAGAACTCAATAGTGTGCACTTAAATTGTCAAATGCCAATTTATTATCCCCGGCATCGAACCGTTTGGTTGGGTGTTGGAGATTCCTTTTTTTGGATAACAAACGAAATTTCGTCAGTATTGATGAGTTTCTGTTGTCAGGTTGAACTCGCTCGCATGCATGGCTTATTCCGCTGTGGTGTGGGCATGTAATTTTTTTACGGAGAGTTTGATCCTGGCTCAGGACGAACGCTGGCGGCGTGCTTAACACATGCAAGTCGAACGATGAAGCCCAGCTTGCTGGGTGGAAGAGTGGCGAACGGGTGAGTAACACGTGAGTAACCTGCCCTGAACTCTGGGATAAGCACTGGAAACGGTGTCTAATACTGGATACGACCTATCACCGCATGGTGTGTAGGTGGAAAGATTTATCGGTTCTGGATGGACTCGCGGCCTATCAGCTAGATGGTGAGGTAATGGCTCACCATGGCGACGACGGGTAGCCGGCCTGAGAGGGTGACCGGCCACACTGGGACTGAGACACGGCCCAGACTCCTACGGGAGGCAGCAGTGGGGAATATTGCACAATGGGCGCAAGCCTGATGCAGCAACGCCGCGTGAG
>NZ_JXSQ01000051.1 GCF_000834055.1 Leucobacter komagatae | reverse complement strand
AGGCAAGACTCCTGAGCGACGAGCATGTAGCTCCCCGTGTCGATGTGGCTGTTGATCGCGTTCGTCCAGTTGTGGATCGCGGTGTCGCATCGGCGAGGAATGCTGCCCGCTCCGTCAGACGAGCGACCGCACCTGCCGTCGCAAATGCGCTGGCGTCGACGATTCGCACGCTCGACGAGATCGAGAACCCAAAGGCCGCGGCGCAGGTGCGCGACTTTGGCGTGCGCACCGGCTACCTTGAACCGGTGAAGAAGAAGCGCAGCGCCGGCGGGATCGTCGCAATCGTGCTCGGCTCAGTGGCCGCCGTTGGTGTTGGCTACGCGCTGTGGCAGGCGTTCCGCACTGACGACGAGCTGTGGGTTGCTCCCGAGGGGTAGCCTCGCCCTGGCCTAGGTGCCAGAACGGTTAGTGCCGCGTGATCTCGATCGTCCCGATCCTGATCGCGGGGCACTACCCTGTTGCGCGTCGGTTCCTGAGGCGCCGGCGCCCTGAGCGGCGCCGCGGGGTCCAGCCGCCTTCGCCGCCCCACTTTTCGGCGAGGAGCCCTTGCCCGAGGCCTTGGCGGAGCCCTTCGATGAGCCCTGTTTGGCTGATCCTGCGCGCGCCGCACCCGACCTTCCCTGGCCCCCGCGCCCTGAGCCGCCTGGCGATCGGCGCGAAATTCCCGCCATGCGCAAGCCGGTCTGCACGAGCGAGAGCGTCTTCAGCGAGCCGACGTCCTTCAGCGAGACCCATCTGGCCTCGTCAGACGAGCCGTCAACCTCATTCTGCAGCGGCCCGTCTTGCACGCTTGCGCGGTAGACGATCCGAATTGTGTGCAGTTCGGGATCGTTCCCTGCCGGAACTTCCTCCCGCACCATCACGCGTGAATCGACGCCGAGGAGCCGGCCAACCTTAGCGTTCAGCCCGGTTTCCTCGAGCACTTCCCGCACCACGGCGTCCTTTGGGTCCTCGCCTGATTCGATCCCACCGCCGGGAAGCGTCCACCCGTGCAGGTGCCCTCGCCTCCAGTGCGTGAGCAGGATCTTGCCGCGGCGCTCGATGACCGCGTAGGCCGCTACCCGAAGATCCATACAGTGAGCCTACCGCTAGCGTCACTCGAGCGCCCTGCGCCACCCCTTTGCCCACCGTTGCATTCGGTCGTACGCGTCGCCTCGTGGCCCGGGCGCTGACATGAAGACGTCGTGCAGCGCCCCATCGACGCGTTCGAGCGTCACCGACCTGCCAAGCCTGAGCGCCGCGCGCGAAACACCCTCGACGTCGAGCACGGTGTCGGCACGTGTGAGCTCCTCACTCCACCTGGCGGGGAGCGCGGTCCGCGTGGAGAGCAGCACGCACACAGGCACATCGAGATTGAGTCCGCGGTAGACGCGGTCGTGCCCCGCGAGGATCGCGCGGAGCCAACCGTTGTGAACGGCATGGCTCTGCTCGGGCTTCCACTCCGCGTTGATCCGCGCAACGTCCGCCTTCGGGCCGACCTCCCGCAGCGCCCGCGCGTAGAAGCCGTAGTCAAGCTGCGGCAGCACCTCAAGCGGCACAAGTTTCGCCCCGAGATTCACGATGGGCGCGATCATCTGTCTGCCACGCGCAGAAAGCTGCAGTTCGAGCCACGGGCTGTTGAGAATGAGCGCGTCGGCAACACCCGGGTTTCGGCTCGCCCAGAGGCTGAGCACGAGGCCACCCGTCGAGTGACCGAGCAGCACGAGCTTTCGTTCTGGGTGGTTTCTCTGGGCGGTACTGCGCATCTCTGCGAGCGCGAACTCAATCTCAGCGTCGTAATCGGCAAGGTCACCGATATAGCCAGGCGCCTGGCCCGGCCGCAGGCTTCGCCCATACCGTCTGAGGTCAATCGCGAAGAATCGTGCGCCGCGGTCGGTCCAAAACTTCGCGAGCTCGGTTTGGAAGAAGTAGTCGGACCAGCCGTGCACGTAGAGCACGTCGACGTCTTCGAACTCGCGCCGTCGTCCTGTAGCCCTCGCCCACTGCGATCGGCGCTCCGGAAGGGACCGGATGAGGGTGGCGACGAGTTGCCGCGCGTCGAGCGGCCCCTCCTGCTGCTCGGGTGTTCGTTCGACGACTTCGGGCGCGTCATCCTCACCGAGTTCAAAGGTTAGGCTTTCAAAACCCTCGCCGAGCACGTCTGGGCGCCACTGAATCATGCTGCCAGTCTACGAGCGTTCCGATGGGTGGATCGAGGCTTTTCTTATTCATCTTTGTGCGCGCTGGTGCTGCTGCGGCGCCCGGCTTCCTCCGGCCTTGCGGGGATGACACGGGGCGAGTGGCGCGATCGAGCTGCACTCGTCGTGGTCACGATGATGTTGCTCAGCACCACGAGTCCGATGCCGACCATTTCCGCGATCGCGAGCCCTTCGCCGAGCAACACAAACCCTACGATCGCAGCCCAGACGGGATGCATGCTCTGCAGCGTGCTGAAGAGCCCGGCCGGAAGCAGTCGCAGCGCGGTCATGTCAGCTGACAGTGGCAGCACGGACGAGGCTAACCCGCACAGCAGTGCGAGGCCTATCGCCCACATTGGAGGTGGCTGCGCCACGCACAGCGCGATGGCGACCGGGAGCCACACTACGGCAGAGATGAGGCTGGCCGTCGCCGTGCCCTGGACTCCGGGGAGGCGCCTCCCGATGTTGCGGTTCAGGAGAATGTAGGCCGCCCAAGCGCAGGCCGAAAGCAGGCCGATCCCAATGCCAAGATAGTCAGACGTTGGGCCGGGGTTCACCAGCACGATGACCCCAACGATGGCGATGACGCCCGCGAGGTAGTCGATCACCCTGCGTGCCGCGAGGATCACAAGCGCGAGCGGGCCAAGGAACTCAAGTGTGATTGCCAGCCCGAGGCCGAGCCGGTCGATCGTGAGATAGACGCTCGTGTTCATCACGGTCAGCGCGAGCGCGAGCGCGATCACAGCCAGCCAGTCGGAGCGCCGCATCGAGCCGAACCGTGGCCGCCCAATAGGCACGAGCACCACCGCAGCGACGAGTTGCCGCACCGCGACCACCCCGATCGGCCCAATCGCAGGGAACGCGAGCGCACCGGCGGCAGCGCCGAGCTGATTGCCGAGCGAGGCGACCTGGGTGATGCCGATCCCCCGCCCGAGGTCGGCTGCGGCATATTCAGCTGCTGTGGGGCGGCTTAGCGCGGGCTTGTCTTGAGTCACGGCTCAACGATACGACCGATTTTCTGTTTCGTATTGTGCAAGTTTGGGCGCTTACATACGCTTTACGTATGGAATGGTCTCTCAAGGAACTGCGCTGCTTCGTCGCCGCTGCAACCTCCGGTACGATCACCGGAGCGGCGAGCGAACTGCACGTTTCGCAGGCCTCGGCCTCACGGGCAATCGCTGGACTCGAACGCGCTCTCGGCCAGCAGGTTCTCCGCCGAGGCAGGCACGGCTGCGTGCTCACGGCGTTCGGGGAGGCACTGCTCCCTCACGCACGTAGACTGCTCGCACAGGTGGACACGATGAACGCCCTCGCACAGCGGGAGCAGCACCGGATACGGCTCGGCTATGCTTGGTCGGCGCTCGGCAAACACACGACCAATCTGCTCCGGCAGTGGCGAGAAACGGACGCCGCGTCAGAGCTGCATTTCGAACACCACGACACCCCAACATCCGGGCTTGCTGAGGGACGCTGTGACGTCGCGATCATGCGGAGCCCTCCCGATCCGCTCAAGTACTCGAGCGCCGTGATTGGGCTCGAACGCCGAGTCGGCGTATTTTCGGTGGATGATCCGCTCTGGGCGAGACGACGAACGCTCCGGATGCGAGAGTTTGCCGCCCGCACCGTCGCCGCAGAGCCCCGCGCTGGGACCACTCGGCGCGAACTCTGGGACGGGGGGCCAGCCCCCGAGAACTTTCTCGCCGTATCGAACACGGAAGACTGGTTGACGACGATCTCCGCGGGGGAAGCTGTTGGCGTCTCAGCTGAGTCAACGGCTGTGCATCACGCACGAAGCGGGGTTCGCTTTATTCCCATCACCGACGCACCGCGCATCGCTGTCCGGCTCGTCTGGTGGCGCGACGAGGCCCCGACAGGCGTCGAGGCCCTCGTCGAACTCGCCACCCGACTGTATGCACGCGGCTGATAGTGAGTGCGCAGGCTAGGCCTCGACGCTTTCCTCCCGAATCGTGTTGATGATGCCAGAGAAATCCTGCTGCGCGCCTGGCCCTGCAGCGAAGGCCGCGTAGCGACTCTGCGCCAGTAGGCCAAGCTGTGCATCGACGCCGGTGAGGGCGATCATCTGCTCGGCAAGGCCGAGATCCTTCGCCATCAGTGCACCGGCGAACCCCGGCTCGTAGCTGTTGTTCGCTGGGCTCGTGGGCACCGGCCCGGGCACGGGGCAGTTCGTCGTGAGCGCCCAGCACTGCCCCGATGCGTTGCTCGCCACGTCAAAGAGTGCCTGATGAGAGAGGCCAAGCCGCTCACCGAGCACGAATGCCTCCGCGACGGCGATTTGGGTCACTCCGAGGATCATGTTGTTACACACCTTGGCAGCCTGGCCGAGGCCTCCCCCGCCGCAGTGCACGATCCGCGCGCCCATGGCCTCGAGCGCTGGGGACGCTGCCGCGAAATCGGCCGGCTCACCGCCGACCATAAACGCGAGGGTGCCTTTCTCCGCGCCGACGACCCCACCCGATACGGGGGCGTCGAGCGCCCGGTGCCCGGCGGCGACCGCAAGTTCAGCAGCTGCTCTTGCCTCATCAACCGCAATGGTCGAGCAATCGAGGAACAACGTTCCCGGCCGCGCGGCTTCCAAGAGCCCTGGTTCGTCGCCGCCGCGATAGGCAGCGAGCACATGTTTGCCCGCTGGCAGCATCGTGATGACAATGTCGGCCTGTTCCGCTGCCTCATTCGCAGAGGCGGCGATCGGCACGCCGGCAGCCCTGGCCTCCTCGCACAGCTCGGGGACGAGGTCAAAGCCGAGGACGGAGAACCCCCCGCGTGCGAGGTTTGCCGCCATTGGCCTCCCCATGTGTCCGAGCCCGATGAACGCAATCGTTGTCATGTTCTCTCCTTCACTTGTCGCGTCCCGCCCGCAGGGCGTCTCGCTACCGCTTGCCACCGTGCAGCAGCCCGCGCCCGACGATGGTGCGCATGATCTCGTTTGTTCCCTCAAGGATTTGGTGCACGCGGAGGTCACGCACCACCCGTTCAATCCCGTACTCGTGCAGGTAGCCGTAGCCTCCGTGGAGCTGCAGCGCCTGGTTCGCGGCATCGAATGCCGCGTCAGTCGCGAAGCGCTTGGCGAGGGCGCACGCGACTGCGGTATCGCTCGCGCCGCTGTCCATCTTTTCCGCAGCGCGTTCAAGCAGCGCCCGCGCCGCCTGCAGATTGGTCTCCATGTCTGCGAGCGCGAACACGATCGACTGATTCGCAGCGAGCGGTGCCCCAAACGCGTGACGCTCCTGCACATAGGCTGTCGCTCGCTCGAGTGCCCACTGGGCACCCCCGAGCGAACAGGCACCGATGTTGACCCGTCCCCCGTTCAGCCCTTTCATAGCGATCCGAAACCCGTCGCCCTCTGCACTCAGCCGGTTCGCAACGGGCACCCTGACCTCATCGAAAATGACCTGCCTCGTTGGCTGCGCGTTCCAACCCATCTTGTGCTCGTTGGGTCCGAAGCTCAACCCGGCAGTGTCTTTCTCGACCACGATCGCGCTGATACCGCCTGAGCCCTGTTCGCCTGTGCGCGCCATGACGACGTATACCGCTGCGCTGCCAGCACCAGAGATGAACTGTTTCGTTCCGCTGATAACATAGTCGTCACCATCGCGACGCGCACTCGTGGTGATCGCAGCGGCATCTGACCCAGCGCCTGGCTCGGTGAGACAGTACGCTCCGAGGTCTCGCATCGAGGTCATCCCGGGGAGCCAGCGCGCGCGCTGCTCGTCGGAACCGAACGTGTCGATCATCCAAGCCGTCATGTTGTGGATCGAAATGTACGCGGCGACCGCGGTGTCTCCGCGGGCGAGCTCCTCGAAGATCGCCACGGCGTCACGCCTGGAGAGCCCTGAGCCGTACTCCTCGCTGACGTAAATCCCGCCGAGGCCAAGCTCCCCTGCCGCGGCAAGCGTGTCGACGGGGAAGAGCCGTTCAGCGTCTCGCTCGGCTGCGAACGGTGCGAGTTCGGCATCGGCAAAGTCGCGGACGGCATCGACGAGGGCAGCGCGCTCCTGCTGTTCGAGTTCAGTCATGTCGCGTTAATCCATCGTCGGGATGACGAAACTCGCTCCCTCTTTCGTACCAGACGGCCACCGGCTCGTCACGGTCTTTGTCTTCGTGTAGAACCTAAACGCGTCTGGGCCGTGCTGATTCAGGTCGCCGAACCCGGAGCGCTTCCAACCTCCGAAGGTGTGGTACGCGATCGGCACGGGGATCGGCACGTTCACACCAACCATGCCAACGTTCACCCGTGCGGTGAAGTCGCGGGCGGTGTCGCCGTCTCGGGTGAAAATTGCGACGCCATTGCCGTACTCGTGGTCACTCGCGAGCGCGAGCGCTTCTTCGTAGGTTTCGGCTCGCGTGATCACGAGCACTGGGCCGAAGATCTCTTCCAGGTAGATCTTCATCTCTGCCGTCACATTGTCGAAAAGTGTCGGTCCGAGGTAGTAACCGTTCTCGTAGCCGGCGACGGTGTGCCCCCTGCCGTCTGCGAGGAGCGTCGCTCCCTCGTCAACGCCGAGCTGGATGTAGTGCTCGACCCGCGCCTTCGCCTCGGCAGAGACGAGTGGGCCGTAGTCGGCTGTGGCGTCGAGGGCCGGCCCGATCTTCAGGTCCGCGACCCGCTCAGCAAGCTTTGCCGCGAGGGCGTCCGCCGTCGCCGCTCCGACGGGTACCGCGACGGAGATCGCCATGCAACGCTCACCTGCTGATCCGTAGCCGGCACCGATGAGTGCGTCAGCGACCTGGTCGAGGTCCGCGTCCGGCATCACGATCATGTGGTTCTTCGCACCGCCGAAGCACTGGGCACGCTTCCCGTTCGCCGCGGCGGTCTCGTAAATGTACTGCGCAATGGGCGTTGAGCCAACGAAGCCGATCGCCCGAACCCGCTCATCGTGCAGCAGCGCATCGACGGCTTCTTTGTCGCCGTTGACGACGTTGAACACCCCTGGCGGGAGTCCTGCTTCGAGCAGGAGTTCTGCGATGCGCAGCGGAACAGAGGGGTCACGCTCCGAGGGCTTCAAGATGAACGAGTTTCCTGCAGCGAGGGCAGGGCCAGCCTTCCACAACGGAATCATGGCAGGGAAGTTGAACGGGGTGATGCCAGCGACGACTCCGAGCGGCTGACGCATCGAATACACGTCGACGCCGGTGCCAACTCCCGTCGAGTATTCGCCCTTGAGTAGGTGCGGTCCACCAACTGCAAACTCGATGACCTCGACACCGCGCTGAATATCGCCAATCGCGTCAGGCACCGTCTTGCCGTGTTCGCGCGAGAGCAGCTCTGCGAG
>NZ_JXSQ01000050.1 GCF_000834055.1 Leucobacter komagatae | reverse complement strand
CAGGGCGAGGCTACCCCTCGGGAGCAACCCACAGCTCGTCGTCAGTGCGGAACGCCTGCCACAGCGCGTAGCCAACACCAACGGCGGCCACTGAGCCGAGCACGATTGCGACGATCCCGCCGGCGCTGCGCTTCTTCTTCACCGGTTCAAGGTAGCCGGTGCGCACGCCAAAGTCGCGCACCTGCGCCGCGGCCTTTGGGTTCTCGATCTCGTCGAGCGTGCGAATCGTCGACGCCAGCGCATTTGCGACGGCAGGTGCGGTCGCTCGTCTGACGGAGCGGGCAGCATTCCTCGCCGATGCGACACCGCGATCCACAACTGGACGAACGCGATCAACAGCCACATCGACACGGGGAGCTACATGCTCGTCGCTCAGGAGTCTTGCCTGATGACCTGCGTGCTTGATCACCGAGCCAGCGTTTCCTATGACTGCGAGCTGCTGGTCGAGCAGCTCCTGAGCATCAGAGCGCAGCCCGCGGAGCTCGCGACGGCGCTTGCGTGAGAGTTTCATTCGGATCCTCCTTCAAGTAGAACGGGACGCGTCCACTTGGCTTCCCACGCTACACCGTACACTTGTGACATGACCATTCACACCGCAGTAGCGACTATCCACACCAACCACGGCGACATTGTTATCAACCTTTTCGGTGATCACGCGCCCAAGACGGTGAAGAACTTCGTTGACCTTGCAGAGAAGGGATTCTACGACGGCGTGATCTTCCACCGCATCATTCCGAACTTCATGATCCAGGGCGGCGACCCGACCGGCACCGGTACCGGCGGCCCCGGCTACAACTTCGATGACGAGATCCACCCGGAGCTCACCTTCAGCGCCCCCTACCAGCTTGCGATGGCGAACGCAGGCAAGCGCCCGGACATGACCGGCCGTATGGCGGGGACGAACGGCTCGCAGTTCTTCATCACCACCATCGCTCCTGATTGGCTCAACGGCAAGCACACCATCTTCGGTGAGGTTGCAAACGATGAGTCGAAGGCAGTGGTTGACACGATCTCAGCAGTGCAGACCGGCGCAGCTGATAAGCCCGTTGAAGACGTCGTAATGACCGGCGTCGATATCGTCACGGTCTAACCTTGTCCTCAAGCGGCCCGAGCTATGGGGAGCGCGCAGAGTTCAGCGAGAGCGACGTCTGCTACCGGCATCCGGATCGCCAGAGCTTTACGCTGTGTCAGCGCTGCGGACGAACAATCTGCGGCGACTGCCAGATTCAGTCGCCCGTTGGGGTGTTGTGCCGCGATTGCGTAAAGCAGACGAGCGCTGGCCCCAAGGGGGCCGCACGCGTCGGCCGCTCCGCTCGGGTCGCTGGGCGGCGTTTCGCCGCCCTCGACGCTCCAGTGACTATGTCGATCATCGCTGTGAGCGTTGTGGTGTTCGTGCTGCAGTTGCTGAGCCACTACTTCGGGCGCGACGGCGTGACGTCGGCGTTGTGGTATTCGCCGACGTTCTCGATGGCGGACGGGCTGCACGAGGTCGCACCGGGGCAGCTTGCGGGCTATCCCGAGGGAGCATTCATCGAGGGCGAGTTCCAGCCGTGGCGCATGCTCACGGTCATGTTCACGCACTCGGTCGGTTTCCTGCCACACATCCTGTTCAATATGCTCGCCCTCTATATGTTCGGGCGAAACCTTGAGCAGATGATTGGGAGCATGCGTTTCCTCGCCCTGTATGTCTTCGCTGGCCTGGGCGGATCGCTTGGCGTGATGTTCTGGGGTTATGCCGACACGATGAGCCTGCTCGGCGCAACGGTCGGCGCCTCTGGCGCTATCTTTGGCGTGCTTGCGGCGACCGTTGTCGCGTTCCGCTCGATGAACGTGAACGTCACGTCACTCATCGTGCTGCTCGCGATTAATATCGGCATCGGCTTCATGCCAGGCATGAGTATCTCCTGGCAGGCCCACTTCGGGGGCATGATCGTCGGTGCGATCACGATGTGGATCATCGTTCAGACGCGTGGGCCGCGGCGGAAGACGCAGCAGATCATCTGGCTGGTCGCGCTCGCGGCGCTGCTCATCGCGCTGTCGTTCGCCTACCTGGTGATCTCGCCGGTGTAACTCTGCCTGACAACACAGCAGTGGCGCGAATGGAAATCCATTCGCGCCACTGCTGTGTCTGGGGCTATTGCGAGCATGTGCCCTCGGATGTGACGTGCATCATCGCACGGAGTCAATGTTTTACACAGGGTAAAAACCTGTGAAAAGTTATCCACAGGCTTCTCCCCAGTTGGGGAGAATTACACCGATGTAGTTCTCGGTGAGTTGTGGATTACTTCCACCACGGAGTCATGAGGAACCCCACAAGGACAAACCCGAAGCCGACGAAGATGTTCGCCTGGCCAAGCTGCGGAATCGGCAGCTGAAGGTTCGTGCTCGTGATGTAGAACAGCACAATCCAAATGAGCCCGAGAAGCATGAAGCCGAACATCACCGGCTTGAACCACACGGGGTTGGGTGCTTCCCGTCGTGCGGCCTCTCTCTGCTCGCGTTGTGCCGCGACCTCTGCCGCGCTTCGCTTGCTCACATCTTTACTCGCTGCTGCCATGGTGACAGTCTACCCAGTTCGTGGCCCGTGCCCAGTGTGATCGCTCTAGAATGGCTACAAATGAACGAAGCACTCTCACCCGGACGGCGTCGACGCCGCGCTCGACTGAGCCCGCTGACCGTTATCGGCGAACTGCTTATCGTTGGCGGCATAGCCGTTTTCGGCTACATCGTGTGGCAGCCGTGGCACACCGGCCTTGTCGTCACGGGCAAGCAGGTCGAACTCACGCAGTCCACCTCGGCTGAGTGGGACGCCGAAGCGGCGAACCGCCCACCGTTCGATGGCGTGATCCCCGTCCCCGAGGTGCCGCCGATCGGTGAGGTGTTTGGCCAGCTCCACGTTCCGGCGTTCGGGACAACGTTCGCAAACGCCGTTGGCGAGGGCACCGGGTGGTGGGAGACCCTCAACTACGAGGACAAGGGCATTGGGCGCTATCCCAACAGCGCAATGCCGGGCGAGAATGGCAACTTTGCCCTCGCCGCACACCGCTCGGGCGGCTACATCACGCCGTTCAAAGAGGTCATGAACCTCCGTGTTGGAGATCCGCTGTTCTTCGAGACGAGCGACGGCTGGTACACGTACCGCTTCCGCTCACTCGAGTATGTGTGGCCGACGGAGGGCGATGTGCTGAACTCTTTCCCGCGGATGGATGGGATCGAACCGACCGACCAGATCATGACCCTCACCACCTGTCACCCGAAGAATTGGGGAACGGACGAGCGGGCAATCGCCTACACGGTATTCGAGAGTTTCCAACCCCGCTCTGATGGCCCACCGGCCGAGCTCATCGAACTCAACCCAGCGATAGCGGGAGGCAACGCATAGTGTTCTCACTTATTTGGCGGTTTTTCCCCGGCCCTGCGTGGTTCCGGGTGATCGTATTGATTGCAGCTGCAGCCGCGCTCGTGTGGGCGCTCATCACCTACGTATACCCCTGGGTGCTTGAGATGCTGCCCGAACAGGAATCCACGGTGGGAACATGACTCGTATCCTCGTCATCGACAACTACGACAGTTTTGTCTACACCCTGAATGGTTACCTGCAGCAGCTCGGAGCCGAGACGCACGTAATTCGCAACGACGACGTCAGCGTCGGCGAGCTCGAGCAGCTCGTCGCAAGCTACGACGGCGTGCTCATCTCTCCTGGACCCGGTACGCCAGCGGCCGCCGGAATCTCGATCCCCATGGTGGGCATTGCGCTGCGACACGGGGTTCCGCTGCTCGGGGTCTGCCTCGGCCACCAGGCCATCGCGGAGACCCTCGGCGCTACGGTGACCCACGCCGCGGAACTGATGCACGGCAAAGTGTCGCGCGTGCGTCACGCGAACGACGAGTTCTTCTCCGGGGTCGCAGAAGAGTTCTCCGCGACGAGGTACCACTCACTTGCCGTCGTGCGCGACACCATTCCAGACAGCCTCGTCGTCACCGCCGAGACAGCAGGCGGTGTAGTCATGGGGCTCCGCCACCGCGAGTTGCCCATCTTCGGCGTGCAGTATCACCCGGAGTCGGTGCTCACCGAAGGTGGCTACCAGCAGCTGGGTAACTGGCTGCGGATCGTTGGGCTCGAGAACGCCGCCGAGATCGCAGCGACGCTGTCGCCGCTCATCTCAGCCGAGTAGCGCCGCGGGCGGCTAGCCGGAGCAGTACGTGACGGTGAGCTGCGATCCCTGCGGGTTCGAGCCAACGAGCGTCTGCCCCGTGATGAGCAGCTGCTCGTTGTAGACGCAGCCTGTAGACGCTGACATTTGGCCGTCGATCGTGAGGTCCAAGCCCAGCCCGCTGAGCATGTTTCTTGCCGTATCCAGAGACTGGTTGATGACGTTCGGGATATCGACCTTGCCGCTCGCCACAGTGATGTTCACTG
Source organism: Leucobacter komagatae (assembly GCF_000834055.1). Taxonomy (GTDB): domain Bacteria; phylum Actinomycetota; class Actinomycetes; order Actinomycetales; family Microbacteriaceae; genus Leucobacter; species Leucobacter komagatae_A. The sequence continues at coordinate 3,456 of NZ_JXSQ01000050.1, read as the reverse complement.
CGCCGCCGGGATCGATCTTCGAACCGATGTCTGGAGAGACACCGAGCACACGCCCGGCTGGCGCCACAGCGTCGTCCTGCGTCGTAACTTGCCCGACGGTAAGACCAAGCCCCGTGAGCGCCTCAGTGTACGCCTCCTGCGATTTTCCGGAGAAGGCGGGCACCAGGGCCTGCTCGGGACCCGTTGAGATGTAGAGCGTGACCTCGTCGCCGACGTTCACCGCGGTGCCGGCCACGGGATCGCTCGAGATGACGTGGTCATTCGCAACGCTCTCGTCTGGCTGATCGATCTGCTTGACCTGCAGGTCGAGTCCGAGGAGCATATCGACCGCCTCCGAGCGGCTCACGTCAGTGAGCTCGGGGATATCCCGCACCGTCGACGGCGAAATCTCGTTCGGCACGAGGTTCACCAGCCAGAAGACCACAGCGATGACGATCGCGGCAATCGTGAGGATGGCAGCCCAGGTCCACATGACCGGCGGCCTGCTCTGTGTGCGGCTGCCGCCGCCCTCGGCGAGCTGCCTGATCGCAAGATCAGACTCCGAAACTTCCTCGCCAGAGGAGAACAATACGGTGTTCTGCGTGTCGTGATTCGGCAGATCAGGCATCGTGCCGCTCGCAGCCAGGTTCAGGGCATCACGGAACTCTGCTGCGGTCTGGAACCTGCGCGCGCGATCCTTTCCGAGCCCGTACAGCACAACGCGGTCGAGCTCAGGGGGCACGTCTGGGTTGCGCGTGCTCGGCGCCGTGGGGCGCTCGCTCACGTGCTGATACGCGACGGCCACAGCTGTGTCACCACGGAAGGGAACGTCCCGCGCGAGGAGTTCGTACAGCATCACTGCGGTCGAGTAGAGATCCGTGCGGGCGTCAACGGACTCGCCCTTGGCTTGCTCCGGCGAGAAGTAGGCCGCAGTGCCGAGGATCGCGGTGGTCTGCTGCAGCGTCGATGACGTCTCCGACACCGCGCGTGCGATTCCGAAGTCCATGACCTTTACCTGGCCTGACTTCGTGATCATGATGTTCGCAGGCTTGATATCGCGGTGCACGATACCGGCGCGGTGCGAGTACTCGAGCGCGGTGAGCACCGACTCGACGATGCGCGCCGCCTCGGTCTGCGAGAGCTCGTTCTCCTCAATGAACTGCCGAAGGTTGGTGCCCTCGACGTATTCCATCACGATGAACGGGAGTCGCTTCGCCCCGTCAGCTGTCTGAATGAGGTCGTCGCCGGCGTCGAACACCCGAACAATGGTCGGGTGCGCCATGCGCGAAGCAGACTGCGCCTCCTGCCGAAACCGGGCACGGAACTGCTCGTCGCCAGACAGCTCAGACTTCATCACCTTGATGGCGACCTGGCGGCCGAGCTTAATGTCGGTTCCCCGGTACACGGTGGCCATGCCCCCCTGGCCGATAAACTCGCCGATTGCGTAGCGCCCGCCAAGCACTCGCGAGTTACCCCCGCCCGCGGCTTCCGACATATTCACCTCTTCCGCACTTCCAGACATATGATCCAAAGTCTATTGCTTGAGTACCTGATCAAAGCCCCGAATGGCTAGCCTTCGTTCTCTTCCGGGTCGGCTTGTGGCTGAATCGTGATGCTGACGGGCGCGGACACCTCGGAATCGCGCGGCTGCGGCCCCTCACAGCGGTAGCTGTAGGTGAGATCGAGCTTTCCTGGGGCGAGCGCCTTGAGCGTCGCGCCGTTCGCGCTCGCGTTGTTCGTGAGCTGCGCGAGCGACGAATCGCTGAGCTGCACCTCGAACGCACCTACGGTGAGCCCTGCAGGGCACTGCGCGCGGAAACCCTGCACAACGATCGGGTCGCCGACGGTGACCGTCGCGTTGGCAACACTCGGCTTCTGGGGTGTCGGCGGTGTGCCGAAGGCCACGTTCACGGTGAGAGTGATGAGCTCGTTGAACTCGGTGTTCCCCGTCGGGGACACCGCAGATACGCGGCCAACCTCTGCGTCGGGCACGGCCGAGCCGTCTCGCTGCGCAATGTTGGTGAACTGCAGCCCAGTGAGGTAGCCGTACGCCTCGTCGAAGGTCATGCCAACGATCTTGCTCTCGTCTACCATTCCCGACGTTACGGGCGGCTCCGTTGTCTCAGAAGGCGACGGCGTCGTTGGAGGCTTCGTCGTCGACGACGAGGGCTTCGTCTCCTCAGGCTTACTGTTCCCACCGTTCAGCAGCGCGATCGCGGTGCCACCGCCGATGATGAGCAGTAGCGCGAGCAGCGTGATGAGCGGCCAGGTCCACCGGCTGCGCTTCTTCTTCTCCTCGAGCTCTTCCTCGTCCTCACCCTCAGCGGTGAAGGGCACGGTCGGGTCCATGACCTCGGTGCGCGGGAGCGCCATCGTCGCAGCGTCGGATCCCGGCTGCTGCGGCATGACCATCGTTGCGGTCGGATCCTCGACGGCGCCGCGGATCTGCGGCACATAACTTGCTGCGAGTTCAACGTTTCCGCGGTGCAGCGCAGCAGCGGCCTGCGCGAGCTTCACCGCGGACTCCGGCCGGCTCGCCGCGTCCTTCGACAGGCAAGACATGACGAGGTTGCGCACTGGCTCTGGGACATCTGCCGGGAGCTCTGGCGGTGTGTCGTTGATCTGCGCCATGGCGATAGCGACCTGTGACTCGCCGGTGAACGGACGCTTCCCTGCCAGGCACTCGTACGCGACGATGCCGAGCGAGTAGATGTCTGTCGACGGCGTCGCCGCGTGACCGCTCGCCTGCTCGGGTGCAAGGTACTGCACCGTTCCCATGACCTGACCGGTCGCGGTAAGCGGAACCTGGTCGGCGATCCGTGCGATGCCGAAGTCAGTGATCTTCACCCGCCCCTCGGGGGTGATGAGCAGGTTGCCAGGCTTGATGTCGCGGTGCACGAGGCCGGCGTCGTGCGCAGCCTGCAACGAGGTTGCGGTCTGCGCGACAATGCCGAGTACGCGGTTCGCGGGCAGGCGGCCTTCGCGGTCGATGATCGCAGACAGCGGCTCGCCAGGAACGAGTTCCATGACGATGTACGCCGACCCCTGCTCCTCGCCGTAGTCGAAGACGTTCGCGATTCCCTCATGGTTGACGAGGGCAGCGTGGCGTGCCTCAGCGCGGAAGCGCTCGAGGAAGCCGGGGTCGCCCATGTATTCGTCTTTGAGGATCTTGATCGCGACGGTACGACCAATGATGCTGTCGCTCGCCTTCCAGACCTCGCCCATGCCGCCGACTGCGATGCGGGAGCTCAGCTCGTAGCGCCCGCCGAATGTGATCCCTGCCGATGGTCTCATCCGTTCAACACCGCTTCCATGACTCGTTTTCCAACAACCGTGGGGAGATCATATGAACCTCCCTGAAAATCAAAGCTCGATCCGCCCCCGTTGGCGATAACGACAGCGACGGCCACTTCAGGATCGTCCACTGGCGCAAAGCCCGTATACCAAAGGTATAGGAAGATCGTTCCCGTTGGCGTC
>NZ_JXSQ01000049.1 GCF_000834055.1 Leucobacter komagatae | reverse complement strand
AGAGGCGGACTGGGCGGACGTTTGCTGCTTGGTGGAAGCGTTGGCGCATTTCAAGGATGAAGCCGCGTTCGAGGATGCCGGGGTGACGCGGGGGTCGCCCATGGAGCCGAAGAGGATCGCGTCTGCGCGGCGGAGTTCGGGTTCGATGGCGGGGAAGAGTTCGCCGGTTTCGAGGTAGTGGGTGGCGCCTGCGGCGTAGTGGGTGCGTTGGGTGGTGAAGTCGTAGCGGGTTTCGGCTGCGTCGAGTACTTCGAGGGCGCATGAGGTGACTTCTGGGCCGATGCCGTCGCCGGGGAGGATCGCGATGGTGTGGGAGCGCGTCATTGGGTTCCGATCTGTTGAGGGGTGCTCGCGAATTAACGGAGGCCGGTCAGTTCTGAGTAATGCCGCCGAAGTCCTCGAGCTGTGTGCCTGCAAGGAGTTCAAGACGTCGGCGTTCGAGTGGGGTCAGCCGTGGGCCGTAGGCGTCAAGCAATGACTCCCGGGCAATGGCAGCGGCGTCATGCCCGCGCCCCGCAGATATCGCGCTATAGAGAGCGAGGTGCTTCTCAATAAAGAGGTCCCGCATTGCCGGTCCTTCAGCCTCATCATCGGAGACGGTCTCATGCAGCAGGTCAATGACTGCGGTTTCGATGACACTGTTGATCATTCGCATGAGCGAGTTCCCCGATGCCTCTTGAATTGCACTGTGGAAGGCAACATCGGCGAGAGCGAATCGCTCTGGAACGTCTCGATACTTCTCCATGTCCTGGATTGCGTCGCGCATCGCTTCGAGATGCTCATCTTGGCGGGAGTGGGCAGCGAGAAAGTTGCCAGTTGAACCGATCATCATTCGATACTCGACGAGGTCAACAAGGGGCACGCTGTGGAGTCGGAGCGCCCCGTTGAGCAGCCGCGACATGCTGCTTGCCATCGAATCAGTGACCTCGACGCCCTTCCGATTACCCGGGCTTGTTCTGACCATCCCGAGGCTTTCCAGGATGCGTAGGGCCTCCCGAACACTTGACCTGCCAACTTGAAACTGCTCTACAAGCGCGCGCTCCGAGGGCAGGTAGTCACCGACTTTGTATGTGCCATCAAGGATCGCTGACTCGATTTGGCGCACGATTGCCTCGAAAGCTCGGTCATGTTTGATCGGGTTAAACGCAGCTTCAGGCATTGTGTGCTCCACATTTCTTCCAGGCATCAAGATCTCATCGGAAATTCTTTGATTCGGCAGCTCATCTTGACCTCGACCGTAGTCATACGTCAAGATCTATTCAATCAACCTAGCATCTGGTCAGACCAGTAGTTAGGTTCGGATTGCTGAACTCGGAGGAAAAACATGGACGTTGCCCCCGCAACCCGAACGGCTGACGCCGCTATTCGGGCGTTGAGCGACCCGGCACTGACTCTGCACCAGGTGAGTGTCGATTACGGACGAACTCGGGTACTGCACGGGGTCGACCTTGCTGTTTCCCCGGGAGAGCTCATTGCTTTGCTCGGTCCGAGCGGATCCGGGAAGACAACGGTCATTCGTACGGTCGCGGGTTTTATCGTGCCATCAGAGGGCGTGATCAGGTTGCATGGCTCCGACCTGGACGGGCGGGCAGTCTACAAGCGCCAGATAGGCATGGTGTTTCAGTCCTACGCGCTCTTCCCCCACATGTCCGTGCGCGACAACATTGCGTTCCCCTTAAGAATCCAACGCAAATCCGCGAATCACACCCGCGCCCGTGTCGATGAACTCATCGACCTCGTGCAGCTCAACGGACACGCAGACAAACGCCCTTCGGGCCTTTCGGGTGGCCAGCAGCAACGCGTTGCCCTTGCACGCGCGCTCGCCATGGATCCCGAACTGTTGCTACTCGACGAGCCGCTCTCGAACTTGGACGCCAATCTGCGCAAGCAGGTCGGTGAAGAAATCCGGCGGCTACAACTTCAGACTGGCACGACCACAATCATGGTCACGCACGACCGGCAGGAGGCCTTTGGCATGGCTGATCGGATCGCGGTGCTCCAGGGTGGCCGGATCGAGCAGCTCGACACCCCGAGCGCAATCTACCGGCGCCCATCGAGCCTGTTCATGGCGACATTTGCCGGCGACGGCAACCTGTTCCCTGTGACACAGGCGAACTCCACCGGTGGTCACACTGTCGTGGAAACCTCCGTGGGCGCTTTCGAGTCGATCATGCAGATCGAAGACCCACGAACGGTGCTTGTACGCCCTGAAGACGTTCAAATTGTCGAACGCTTCGCGGGAATTGAGAGTCGTGTACGTTCAACGTTCTACTACGGGGCAACGCTGGAAGTGGAACTCGAAATTGGCGAATCCACGGTGCACGCCACGACCGCCGGGACGCGCGCCGACCAGATATCGGCGGGGGACGTCGTGGGGATTCGTGTTGCGCCTCAAGACGTCATCTTGCTCCCAGGAGAGCCCTCGTGACCACCGCAATGATCGCCGCCCAGACGGGACGCTCGGCTCGAAACGCTGTCAGGCGAACTGGGGCACGTCGATCGACTCTTCTTCTACTCCTGCCACTCGGTGTGATCTTCGTCGTGGGGTTTCTGCTGCCGCTCATCATGCTGCTCAGTTACGCGTTCCAATCGCCTGACGGAGCATTTTCTCTTGGAGCGTTCGCGACAATAATTCAAACACCGCAATACGCGACACTTATCGGGCGCACCCTATTGCTTTCGTTCATAACGGTTCTGTGCTCGGCGCTCATCGGCTACCCCATCGCGCTCGCAATTGTGCGTGGCCCCCGTTCGATTCGCGGACTGCTACTGGCTGTAGTCACGATGCCGATGCTCACCAGCGTGGTTGTGAAGACCTTCGGGTGGTCAGTGATGCTCTCCAGCACCGGCCCGGTACAACAGGCGCTCAATGCGATTGGGCTTGAAGATGTGCGGCTGTTGTTTACTCCCGTTGGCGTAACCATCGGCCTCGTGCACACGTATTTCCCGTTCATGGTGCTCAGTCTCATCACCTCGATCTCCGCGATCGATCGTCGTACTGAGGAAGCGGCGCAGTCGCTCGGGTCTGGCCCGTTGCGGGTGTTCTGGATGATCACGCTCCCACAGAGCCTTGAAGGTCTGCTCGCAGGTGCTGCGCTCACCTTCGTCACGAGCATGAGCGCGCTCGTTACGCCTCAGCTGCTCGGCGGCGGCAAGGTGACCACGATCGTGACGGTCATATTTCAGCAGGCGACGGTCGCGCAGAACTGGTCGCTGGCCGCTGCGCTCGGCGTCGTGCTCCTCATCCTCACTCTGGTGATTCTCTTCCTACAGACAATGGCGGTGCGACGTGTCCTCCAACGCTAATTTTCGTCGGGTCAGGCCCCTCTCAGGAGTGCTGTTCTGGACAGCGGTTGCACTCATCGGCCTCTTTGCCGTAGCACCACTCGTGGTCGTCGCCGCGAGCGCGGTAACTTCGACCGGGTATCTTGTGTTCCCTCCGCAGGGATTCAGTCTCGAGTGGTTTGCGAAGGCTTTCGATAACTCCTCATTCGTCGGGGGCCTCGTCACGAGCTTGATGCTCGGAATCGCTGCGACGATAATCTGCGTCGTGACCGGCACTCTCGCAGCGTATGCGATCGTTCGCATGCCCAATCGCTTCACCGCGATGCTCGAACAGGTCTTCCTATCGCCGCTCATGCTTCCGGCAATTGTGCTGGGGCTCGGGCTGATGATCGTGCTCTCGCTCTCCGGCTGGCGCGGGTACTTTGAGGGCGGGCTTCTCGCTCACGTCATCGTCGCTTCTCCCTTCGTCATTCGATCAGTTCTTGCTGGGTTGAGGCAGCTCGACGGTCGCATGATCGAAGCGGCCCAGTCTCTCGGTGCAGGGCCCGCACGCACGTTCTTCCGCGTGGTGCTTCCGAGTATTGCTCCGAGTATCGTGAGCGGAGCCATATTCGCGTTTGTGATCTCATTTGACGAGGCGGTTGTCACGCTCCTGCTCGTCGGGCCACAATTCGAAACGCTGCCTGTCACGATCTTCACTCATGTGCAGTACTCGAACGACCCGAGCGTTGCCGCGATCTCGACTGTGATCGTGCTGTTCTGTGCGCTGCTCGTCGGTGTCATGACCAAGTTCACAGGGGGCAAAGATGACCGCTGAACGTAAAGCCGTAATTGTCACCGGCTCGTCCTCAGGCATCGGTCGCGCGACGGCGGCTGAACTTGCACGGAGCGGTTGGAACGTGACCGTCCATGGGCTCGATGAAGCGGAGTGTTCTGCAGCATCAGCTGAGGTCATCTCAAACGGGGGCCGTGCGGTTGTAGTTGTCGGAGACATCCGGGAAGCGAGCACGGCGGCGGCCCTCGTAGACGCCACGCTGACGGGCTTCGGTCGCATTGACGGCATTGTGAATAATGCTGGGGTGGGAATGACGAAACCGTTTGGTGAAATCGGTGATGCGGACTGGGAGTCGATTCTCCAGATGCATCTTGTCGGGCCGACCCGAGTACTTCGGAATGCTGAAGCAGAGTTACGGCGGCGCCGAGGCTCTGTGGTGAACGTCTCGAGTCTCGCGAGTCTTCGTGCGCTGAGCGGGCGTTCGGGCTATGGCGCGGCGAAAGCCGCGGTCGACGGGCTCACCCGACAGCTCGCTGCTGAGTGGGCCGAGCACGGGGTCCGTGTGAACTCAATAGCCCCCGGCACAATTCTTACCCCCTTGGTTGAGCGAAACTTCGAGCTCGGGCTCCTCGACCGCGAGCGTGTACTCGAGCGGACTCCTCTCGGGCGGCTTGGAGCGCCCTCAGAAATCGCACGGGTTGCACGTTTCCTCCTCAGCGATGACGCCTCATATATCACTGGTCAAACCATCAACGTCGACGGCGGATGGAGTATTTGGGGAGGCTGGAAATGAGCGGTTTGAGCGCAACAGAGACGAGAACTCTCATCGTCGAGCGCAACATCTCCGCGCACGAGGTGCTTGATGAAGCGCTGGCGAGGCTGGCTGCTGTCGAACCGTCAGTGAATGCCTTCATCACGGTCGACGAGGCACACGCCCGCGCCCAGGTCGACGCACTCGAGGATCGGCTCGGGAAGGGGGAGAAGCCAGGCGCTCTCTGGGGAGTTCCGTTCTCTGTGAAGGACACCTACGACACCGCTGATGTTCGCACTACGTACGGTTCACGCGTCTTCGCCGACCATCTGCCTGCCGAAGACGCGGAGCTGGTCGCCCGGGCTCGCGCGGCTGGCGGAATTCTTATCGGGAAGACGAACACCCCAGAGTTCGCTATCCACGTGCGCACGGTCAATGATCTCGGCCCTGAGACACGCAACCCTTGGGATCTGGACCGCACGAGTGGTGGGTCGAGCGGTGGTGCTGCGGCAAGTGTGGGGGCTGGTGTCACCCCAATCGCAATTGGTAGCGATGGCGGTGGTTCCGTCCGCATTCCCGCGGCCCTGTGCGGAGCTGTAGGGCTCATGCCTTCGCGTGGCGCGATACCGAGGGGCGGCGGCCGGATCGGGACCCGTCGATTTTCTTCAGCAGGACCGATCGCGCTCGACGCGCTCGACGCTGCCGCACTGTACTCGGCAATGGCGGGACCATCATCCCGAGACGGTCTCACGCGGGGGCTCTTTCCAACGGGACTTCCGGGCTCACAATCGCTGATTGCGAAGCCACGGATGAGATGGGTCGGCGAAAGCGGGGTGTCCGGGGCTGAGCCAGACGTAGTCGCTGCGGCAGCCGAAGCGGCGCGAACCTTTGCGCGTGAGACCGGTGGCAGCGTGTCTGCGAGTTCGACTGGAATGCGCGCTGACGAGTTCAACTCCGGGTTCTATCGGATGATGCAGTCTGACCGATACTCGACAGGTGGCCGGGAGCTTCTCGAAGACACGTACACCGCCTCGCTTCTCACCGACTATGCGCGACATCAGTTTGAGGGCGCGGCCAAGCTCACTCCCGACCTCTACTCCGCGGCCATCGACGTCCAGCTCGCAGCCATAGACCACCTTGCAACGTTGCTCGACGGAGTCGACGTTGTCGCAACACCAACTCTCGGCTTCATTGCGCCGGAAATCCGCGAGGGCGGACTCGAGCTGCCGGAGGACGCAAGACGCGGATTTGTGTCGTTTACCTTCTTGATGAACTTCACGGGCCTCCCCGCCGTCACCGTGCCGTGTGGCCTCGTGCGCGGGATGCCGGTTGGTCTTCAGCTCATTGGGAGACAAGGAACTGAAATCATGCTGCTCGATCTCGCCGCCCGCTTCCAAAAACGTGTCTATCGGTTGCCTCCCTCGCCGATGGAGACACTTGCGTTGGGCAACCACCAAGAAAGGACTCGTCCATGACGACCCCTGTGCTGCTAACTTTTGACCTCGACGCCGAGCAGCTCTGGAGCGCACGCGACCCAGAGAGCGCGAACAAACCCGTGTGGTTGTCGCAAGGTACGTATGGCCCAAACGTAGGGCTTCCGCGGATACTGAGGCTGCTCGGGCGCTACGACATCCCGGTGACATTTTTCATCCCCGGCATGGTCATCGAGAATCATCCGCGAGCGATCGAGTCGATCCTCGAGGCAGGGCATGAGATCGAGCACCACAGTCACACACACACGTGGTCGGATGGGTTGGGTGCCGAAGGAGAGCTCGAGGAGTTCGAGCTCGGGTATGAGGCCATCGTTCGGGCGACCGGCCGGAAGCCTCGGGGCTGGCGCTCACCCGCCGGCGAACTCACACCGAACTCGATTGCCTACATGGAACGATTCGGGCTCGACTTCTCCTCGAACCTGTTCGACTCTGACTCGGCGCATCTGCTGGCAGACCGTGACCGCGTGACCGACATTGTCGAACTCCCGTTTGCCTGGGTGCTGGACGACGCGCCCTTCTTCCTCTATAGCAATCGACTGCCAGGCAGGACGATGTCGGCACCATCGGCCGTTGCCGAATCATGGATACGAGAGTGGGACGGAATCAGCACGGAGCCAGGCACTCACTTCATGCTCGCAATGCACCCGCAAGTTATCGGCAGGCACTCGCGGCTCTGGGCGCTTGAGCAGACGCTTACCCACATCATGGAATCCGGAAACGCCGAGTTTTTGCGTTGCTCCGCCTACGCCGACAGGATGCGCCCGTTGCTGCTTGAAGAACGGAACGGACAATCATGACTGGTGTGCTGTCTGACCTCACCGGCAAGGTCGTTGTCGTTACTGGCGGAGCGAGCGGGATTGGGCATGCTGTGGCGAATTCTTGCCTGGCACTGGGTGCAGAGGTCGTCATCGCGGACCTTGCAAGCACACCGCCCGTTGATGTCACCAGTACTGACTCCGTCCGTGCACTTGCTGAGCGCGTAGGTGCTGTGCACGGTCGGTGCGACATTCTGATTGCAGCTGCGGGGGCGGTATTCGCTAGCGCCCCCGACGCGCTTGATGATGCCTCATGGGACCGGCTTTTTGCGGTGAACGTCAAAGGGGTGTGGCGTGTGGTCGATGCGTTGCTCCCGCTCATGCCCAGTGGCGCGTCAATTGTTGCGGTCGCCTCTGGAGCGGGCCTGCGTCCCAGCGCCGAACTCTCCGCCTACGCAGCAACGAAGGGCGCGGTGATTGCCTACACGCGCGCACTCGCTGTCGATCTATCGCCGCGTGGGATCCGAGCAAACTGTGTCGCTCCCGGGATCGTGGACACCCCAATGCACCGTGACGCTCAGCAACTTCGGGGAGCCCAGGTGGCGGCCGCGGCCACGGGGCATGCCCAGTACCTGATCAAGCGTGACGGAACACCAGAGGAACTGGCCGCTGCGATATTGATGCTCGCAACCAACGGGTACATCACCGGCACCACGCTCGCAGTTGATGGTGGGCGCACGATGCACTAGTTCAGGAACCCATTCGAAGAAACCTAGTTCACAAGATAAGAGGAGACCCAATCATGTTTAGTTCACGTACTCGCAATGTCGCGAAGGTCGCGGGCGTCATTGCGCTGTCGGCTCTTGTGCTCACCGGATGCCGTGCCGCTACCGGCGATGATGCCGCCGGCGCGAACTCCGGATCGTTGAGCGTCAATTCCTTTGGAGGAGTTTGGCAGGAGGGCCTTGAGAAGACCGTCGTCACACCCTTTGAATCCGAGAACGGAACGAAAGTCGGGCTCACCACTGCGCTCGGCTCCGAGGCGCTCACCCTCATCCGCGGAGACAGTGCGGTCTTCGACGTCGCATATATGGACCTTGCCATTGTTGAACAGGCTAAGGAAGCCGGTCTTCTGCAAACGATTGACCTTGGCCAAGTGCCCAATGCCGAAGACCTGTACCCGCTTGCCGTCGATGAAGAGAACTACTGGCTCGCCTACATTACTTCGATGAGCGGCATTGCCTACAACACCGATCAAGTGACTGAAGCGCCCACCTCGTGGGAGGACCTCTGGGACGACAAATACGCGGGGCATGTTGCTATCAGCAACGTGGCAGGCACTGTTGGGTATCAGTTCCTCGTCCAAGCCGCGAAGATGAATGGAGGCGACGAAAACAACATTGATCCGGGATTCGAAGCAATTGAGCGGCTCATGCCGAACGTGGTCTCAATTTACAACACTCCCGACGAGATGAGTCGCCTGCTTACGAGTGGCGAGGCCTGGATTGGTCCGTGGTACGCCGACCGAACGGGTGCGCTGAAAGCAAGTGGGGCCCCGGTGGCATTTGTGGAACCAGAAGAGGGAGCGATTGCGGTAATTAGCACGATGGTCATCCCGAAGGACGCCGTCAACGTAGAGGGAGCGCACGATTACATCAATTTCCAGCTTGCTGCCGACGTGAACTCGGAGTTCGTCCAGGCCACGGGCCTCGGCCCGGTAAACGCGCAGTCGGAGCTTCCGCAGTCGTACCTCGACGAGAATTACGTGCCGTACGGGGAGGAGCAGGTCGACAAGCTCCAAGCCTTTGATAGCGCTGCTATTTCGAAGAATCTGAGCGCTTGGATTGACCGCTGGAACACCGAGATCGCTGGCTGATAGTTTGGCGGTCGCAGCCTGTCAGATAAGGTCTGCGGCCGCCGAACTGGCCTCTCCGGTGAGCTCGGTAGACCTTGCCCTACCTGCTTGCGGGGAGTGCTGCGAGGGTGCTGAGGAGGGAGTCGGGGACGAGGCTGGTGTTCGCGCGGCCTTCGCGCACGATGTCGGCGATGCGGGCCCCGAGTTCCGCGGTCGACGCGCCCATTTTTGCGCCTGCGAGCGCGGGGAGTGTGCCGAGGACTTCGACGGTTGCTGCCTCGATGGCTTGGGCGGCTTCGCCTTCGCCGAGGTGGCCGAGCATGAGCGCGAGGGAGAGGATCGCGCCGGACGGGTTTGCCCAGCCCTTGCCTGCGATGTCTGGGGCGGAGCCGTGGATCGCTTCGAACATGCTCGGGGCTGTTCCGTCGAGGTTGAGGTTCGCGCTTGTTGCGACGCCGAGTCCGCCCTGGATGACGGCGCCGAGGTCGGTGATGATGTCGCCGAAGAGGTTGTCGGTGACGACGACGTCGAAGCGTTCGGGGTGAGGGAGGTGGAAGCACATGGCGTCGACGTGGACGTAGTCGGTTTCGACCTCGGGGTAGCGTGCCGCGACGGTTTCGAACACTTCTTGCCAGAGCTGGCCGGCGGCGACGAGGATGTTCGTCTTGTGGCAGAGCGTCACCTTGTTGCGGCGGCCGAGTGCGAGGCGGAAGGAGAAATCGACGACGCGTTCGATGCCGGCGTAGGTGTTCAGGGATTCCTGCATGGCGACGGCGTTCGTGGTGCCTTTGTGGACGGTTGATCCGCCGCCGACGTAGGCGCCCTCGGTGTTTTCGCGGACGATGACGAGGTCGCAGCGTTCGGGGGTGA
>NZ_JXSQ01000048.1 GCF_000834055.1 Leucobacter komagatae | reverse complement strand
CTGACAACCTCGTCGAGTTCCTCGACGATGATGCCCCGCTGAAGCTCGGGCGAAGCGAGGATTGCCTCGTACTCCTTGATCTGGGCTTCAAGCTTTGCAGCGAGATCGAGAATCTTCTGGCGCTCGAGCGCGGCGAGACGCCGCAGCTGCATAGCGAGGATCGCATCTGCCTGGATTTGGTCGACGTCCAACAGCGTCATGAGGCCCTCGCGAGCGTCATCTACCGTGGCAGAACGCCTGATCAGCGCGATAACTTCGTCGAGCGCGTCGAGCGCCTTCAGGTAGCCACGCTGAATGTGGGCTTCCGCTTCGGCCTTCTGCAGACGGTACTGTGTCCTGCGCACGATCACTTCGATCTGGTGCTTGACCCAGTACACGATGAAGCCGTCAATCGACAGCGTGCGCGGCACGCCGTCGACGATGGCAAGCATGTTCGCGCCGAAGTTCTCCTGCAGCTGCGTGTGCTTGTAGAGGTTGTTGAGCACAACCTTCGGGATGGCATCGCGCTTGAGCACGATGACCAACCGCTGGCCAGTGCGGCCACTGGTCTCATCGCGGATATCGGCGATGCCCTGAACCTTGCCATCCTTGACCAGGTCGGCGATCTTGACGGCGAGGTTGTCTGGGTTGACCTGGTAGGGAAGCTCAGTGACGACCAGGCAGTTGCGTCCCTGGATCTCCTCCATGTTCACAACCGCGCGCATCTTGATCGATCCGCGACCTGTTCGATACGCGTCGCGGATACCGCTCGTGCCGAGAATCTGGGCCCCCGTCGGGAAGTCGGGGCCCGAAATACGCTCAATGAGCGCCTCGAAGAGTTCCTCGCGGCTCGCATCGGGGTGCTCAAGGTGCCACTTGGCGCCTGAGGCCACTTCCCTGAGGTTGTGCGGCGGAATGTTCGTAGCCATACCGACTGCGATGCCTACGGAGCCGTTGACGAGCAGGTTGGGGAAGCGCGACGTGAGAACCGTCGGCTCCTGCGTCCGCCCGTCGTAGTTGTCTTGGAAATCGACGGTATCTTCGTCGATATCGCGCACCATTTCCATGGCGAGCGGAGACATCTTGGTCTCGGTATACCTGTGCGCGGCCGCGCCGTCGTTACCGGGGGAACCGAAGTTTCCCTGGCCGAGGGCGAGCGGGTACCGCAGCGACCACGGCTGCACCAGTCGTACGAGCGAGTCGTACACTGCTGTGTCGCCGTGCGGGTGGAACTGACCCATGACATCGCCGATAACGCGCGTGCACTTCGAGAATGCCTTGTCCGGTCGGTAGCCACCGTCATACATCGTGTAAATGACGCGCCTGTGCACCGGCTTGAGCCCGTCACGGACGTCTGGCAGCGCACGCCCTACGATCACGCTCATCGCATAATCAAGGTACGAACGCTGCATCTCAACGTTCAGCTCGACCTGGTCGATCTTCCCGTGATTTGCTTCGCCGCTCGGCGAGAATACGACCTCGTCTGAAGCGTCTTCTGGTGTGGTGTTTTCAGATGTCAAGGAAGCGCACGTCCTTCGCGTTCTGCTGAATAAAGCTGCGACGAGCCTCTACGTCTTCGCCCATCAGCGTGGAGAAGACTTCATCGGCGATCGCCGCATCGTCCATGGTCACCTGCAGCAGCGTGCGGGTGACGGGGTTCATTGTGGTCTCCCAGAGCTCCTCGTAGTTCATCTCACCAAGGCCCTTGTAGCGCTGTACACCGCTCTCCTTCTGGAGGCGGCGGCCAGCTGCGGCCCCAGCCTCAAGGGCAAGGTCGCGCTCTGCGTCGGTGTAGACGTACTCGTGCTCAGCGTTCGTCCACTTGATTCGATAGAGCGGAGGCTGTGCGAGGTAGACATATCCGAGATCGATGAGGGGGCGCATGTATCGGAACAACAGCGTGAGCAGCAGTGTTGTGATGTGCTGCCCGTCAACGTCAGCGTCTGCCATGAGAACGATCTTGTGGTAGCGGACCTTCTCAGGATCGAAGTCTTCGCCGATTCCAGCACCAAACGCCGTGATCATTGCCTGAACCTCTGCGTTCCCGAGCGCACGATCCAGTCGAGCCTTTTCAACGTTGAGGATCTTCCCTCTGAGCGGGAGAATTGCCTGCGTCTCTGGGTTTCTACCGGTCTTGGCAGAACCGCCTGCGGAGTCGCCCTCCACGATGAAGATTTCGGAAACCGTTGGGTCCTTGCTCGAGCAGTCCGAGAGCTTGCCTGGCATGCCGCCCGATTCGAGCAGCCCCTTGCGGCGAGCGGTCTCCCGCGCCTTGCGCGCTGCGAGCCGGGCTGTCGCCGCCTGAATCGACTTTCGAATGATGTCTTTGGCTGGGCCGGGGTTACGCTCGAACCAATCGCCGAGCTGATCGCCGACGACCTTCTGCACAAAGGCCTTTGCTTCGGTGTTTCCGAGCTTCGTCTTCGTCTGTCCCTCGAACTGGGGCTCCCCCAGCTTCACGGAAACCACGGCGGTGAGCCCCTCACGCACGTCCTCGCCAGACAGGTTCTCGTCCTTTTCGCGAATGATGTTCTTTTCGCGGGCGTACCGGTTCACCAGGGTCGTCAGCGCTGCACGGAAGCCCTCTTCGTGAGTTCCACCCTCGTGGGTGTTGATCGTGTTTGCGTAGGTGTGGACACTCTCAGAGTAGGAGTCTGTCCACTGCATCGCGATCTCGGCGGAGATCTTGCGTTCGGTGTCTTCGAGCTCAAACGAGATGATCTCTTCGTTGACAACCTGCGCGCGCTTTGCGTTGTTCAGGTGCTCGACGTAGTCCTGAATGCCGCGCTCATACATGAACTCCTCGGCAGGGAAGGGCGGCTGCACAAGCTCGCCGCTCTCGTTTTCGATCGGCTCCTGCGGGCGCTCGTCAGTGAGCGTGATCCGCAGGCCCTTGTTCAGGAACGCCATCTGCTGGAAGCGCGTACGGAGCGTGGTGTAGTCGAACTCCACGGTCTCGAAGATCTCCGGGCTTGGCCAGAACGAAATGGTCGTGCCCGTATCGTCCGCCGCCTCGCCCTGCGCAAGCGGGGCGTCGGGAACGGAGTTCGTGAAGGACATGTTCCACGTGAAACCTTGACGCTTTACCGCGACATCGAAGCGGCTAGAAAGCGCGTTCACGACAGAAGAGCCAACGCCGTGGAGGCCGCCAGAGACGGCGTAGCCGCCACCGCCGAACTTTCCGCCAGCGTGAAGCACGGTGAGTACGACCTCGACCGTTGATTTCCCCTCGGTCGGGTGCATGTCAACGGGGATGCCTCGACCGTTGTCGATGACACGCACTCCCCCGTCGGCGAGAATCGTGATGTTGATGGTGTCGCAGTGTCCCGCGAGCGCCTCATCAACCGAGTTGTCCACAATCTCGTAGACCAGGTGATGGAGTCCACGCGGCCCCGTCGACCCGATATACATGCCGGGACGCTTGCGGACGGCGTCGAGTCCCTCGAGGACCTGGATTTCTCCTGCGCCGTATTCTTCAGCCGCTGTCTGTTCTAAAGTCATATTGTGATGCACACTCTCCAGGTTTACCACGGGCCATTTTTGGCCTAGGGCACACTTCTACCTAACTCTATCAAGAATCGGCCCGCAGAGCGGCTGTTGTGGCCGCTGGGGGCCGAAATTTTTGAAGGATCGTCCCCTTTATTTTGTGCGCCATCGCTGTAATGGGCTGAGAAGCTATCCGTAGGTGTCTCGAGGCCCACGTCCAGGCACCACTCGCGGGCCGTGACGCCAGCTCGGCGCCCCGGGTGCCCGGAAGCGCATGTCCCGTATTTCGGAGTCTGGATACTCATTCAATAGCCTGGTGAGCATCTCCGCGCGCAATCGTCTGAGCTCCGTCGCCCAGGTCGTTGAATCGCACTGAATCTCAAGCACGCCATCGCGGATTCCGGTCACCGTTGTGTGTTCCGCGGTCGCTTCTCCGACGAAACCTGGCCACTCTTCGATAATCCTCGCCTGCTCAAGCTCACTCGACCAGCCCATGTCCATCACGACTGAAGCCAGCACCGACCCGAGATCCTTAGGGTCCCGCCCGGTCCCGAATGGTCGAGAGAGTCCCTCTTCGCCATCGCGCCGGCGTTTCTTGCGCTGGAGCTTGCCTCGCCACACACTCTTGGCCCGCAAGTAGGAGGCAGTTGCAAAGCTTTCACCTGCTTCACTCAACACCGTCACGCTCCCTGAGTGATCCTGCGTCGACCTCCACGCGATGCCATTGAAGCCCATCAGGAACGTCGCCCTCGACCGCAGCCGTCACGATTACCTGCTCAAAATCACTCACAACGGCCATCAGGCGCTCTCGCCTCCCCCGATCCAACTCGGCGAAGACGTCATCGAGGATGATTACGGGGTCTCCCGCAGGAGATTCCGACCGAATGACGGTCGCGAGCGCAATTTTCAATGCGAGCGCGAATGACCAAGACTCGCCGTGGCTGGCATATCCGCGAACGGGGAGGTCATTGAGGGTGAGCTCGAGGTCGTCTCGGTGCGGGCCAACAAGGGTTACCCCGCGCTCGAGTTCCCTCCCCCGCACCTCCGAGAGCGCCTCGCGGAACCTTGCGGACAGTGTTTCACGTGAAACAGGTGCGTTTTCTGAGTCAGGTGCCGGCTGCGTTTCACGTGAAACGTCGCGAGGCGATCCGCTCACCGACTCCGTCAAGCTCAAGCGCGGCCCGTGATCCTCGCCAACGAGGGCGGTGTAGGCCTCCGCGAGCGGTGCAGCCAGGTCGCGGACAAGTTCTTGTCTGGCGAGCATGATCCGCACCCCGTGCTCAACAAGCTGGTCGTCCCACACTTCGAGAGTCGCGAGCACCGCCGCGCTTCCTCGGGAACCGTGGCGGGCTGACTTCAATAAGGAGGTTCGTTGTCGCACCACCCGCTCGTAGTCGGCGAGTACTCCTGAGGCGACAGGGAGTCGAGCTGCGAGGGCGTCATCGAGGAATCGTCTGCGGCCTGCGGGCTCCCCCCGCACAATACTCAGGTCTTCCGGAGCGAACATCACCGACGTAAACCACCGCGTAAGCTCGCGGGCGCGAACGGAGTTGCCGTTCACCTGGGCCCGGTTTGGGCCCGTCCGGTTGAGTTGAGTTTCGAGCACAACGTCCCGCTCGCCGGCCGCGACCCTCATTCGGATGACTGCGGACTGTTGCCCGGCGCGGATCATTGCAGCGTCGCTAGAAACGCGATGCGATCTCAGCGTCGCGAAGTAGGAAATTGCCTCCGCGAGGTTCGTCTTTCCCTGACCATTGCGGCCAACGATGAGATTCGCCCCGGCGTGGAGCGTGAGCTCGGCCGCCCTGTAGTTCCGAAAGTCGCCAAGCGAAAGATGAGCGACCCTCATTGACTACCGCAGTAGGAGATTGGGCTGCAACAGGTACCGGAAGCTCGCATCGTCGGCCTCATCGCGGCTGCGCTGACTCGTAATGAGCACGGGCCCAGGCTTGCCCGGGTTGTCCGTGCGGGTGAAAGCGATGCGTGCAAACTCGGAATGCGTAGAGCGGAGACCGTCAAGCAAGAACTGCGGCTTCAGGGAAACCACCATCTCGTCACCCATGAGGTGCACGTCGACACTTTCAACAGCCTGTGCGGACTCTGTGCCAGCGGCTTCAAGCATCACGGCGCCCTCAGCAAAGGAAAAACGCAGAGCAGCTTCGCGCTCAAGGACCAGGCCGACGCGACCTACGGCCTCAATGAGCTCGGCAGTGTTGACCACGGCGTAGTTGTCAACGTTTTCCGGGAACAGACGCCCAACAGGCGGATAGTTTCCCTTGATCAGGAGCGACGTCACCGTCTTGGAGCCCCCGGTGAACGCAACGAGCTCACGTTCGCCGTCCTTGACGATCGTAATCCGCACCTCGCCATCGTTTGCGAAGGTCTTGCCAACTTCGGTGACAATCTTTGACGGGACGAGTGCGGTGAGGTGCTCACCGGCTCCACGGTCTTCCCAATCGAGCCCGCGTGTCGCAACGCGGTAGCGGTCAGTGGCCGTGAGTGTGAGCGTGTTCTCGGAAACCTCGAACTGGACACCCGTGATCACGGGCGTAACGTCATCCTTCGACGCGGCAAGTGAGACCTGAGCTACGGCATCGGCAAAGTCTTGTGCTGGAACTGCGCCTGAGACGGAGTCGACAACGGGTACCTGCGGGTACTCCTCGACCGGCATCGCCGGGAGGCTAAAGGACGCGCTGCCGCAACGAACCTCGACACGGCTCTCGAGCAGCGACACCTGAACGTCCGCGTGTGGCAAGCGCTGAGCGATTTCGCCAAGAAGGCGGCCAGAAACCAACGCGCGTCCAGCTTCGCTTACTTCCGCAACAACGCCAGTGCGTGCGGATACCTCGTAGTCAAATGACGAGATGGTGAGTTCGGCGTCTTCAGCGTGAAGCAGCACTCCACTCAGCAGCGGCTGTGTCGGGCGCTGAGGAAGCAACTTCACCGCGAACGACACTGCGTCGCTGAACACGTCCCGGTTGACGGTGAATCGCATGTGTTTTCCCTTCGTAGGCGCTCCTGGCGCCAGCCCCACAATCTTTGCACACCTTGTGGTTTGGTGAAACCGGAGGGGCGAAGCGGAGCGTGATTGAGTGTCTGACAAGAATTAGAAAACTTGTAATAGTAATAAGCCCTGTGGAAACTGTGGATAACTTCACACTTTCCATACGGAGCATGAAAACTACACCGGTGTGACTTGTTTGTAAGCCGTGGATAGCTGCAGATCGGCATGAAGACGGCGAAGTTACAAAAACTCCCGATTCCACAGGCCACCCTGCCATCCTCCACAAATTTGAGAAGTTATCCACAGTTATCCACAGGCGGCTGTGGGTTGTGGATGATTATCGGCCGTTCTGCCTTACTCTCGTGGTGAGTTCGGTGACCTGG
Source organism: Leucobacter komagatae (assembly GCF_000834055.1). Lineage (GTDB taxonomy): Bacteria > Actinomycetota > Actinomycetes > Actinomycetales > Microbacteriaceae > Leucobacter > Leucobacter komagatae_A. The sequence continues at coordinate 3,188 of NZ_JXSQ01000048.1, read as the reverse complement.
TTGTACACGGAACGGCGCTCTGTGATGAGCTGTGCGATCTTCTTGTGGGCGTACATCACGGTCGTGTGATCACGCCCGCCGAAGAGTTGACCGATCTTCGGCAACGACAGTTGGGTGAGCTCGCGGCAGAGGTACATTGCGATCTGACGCGCGAGCGCTATCTGTTGCGCGCGCGACGGGCCGTAGAGCTCATCGACAGAGAGATCGAAGTACTCGGCGGTGCGGCTGATGATGTCCGTTGGCTGGACCTCGTTGTCGCTATCGATCGAGATGAGGTCCTTGAGCACAGTCTTGACGAGCGGCATGTCGATGCGCTGCCTGTTGAGGTTTGCATAGGCGGTGACGCGGATGAGCGTGCCTTCGAGCTCACGGATGTTCGAGGAGAACTTTGACGCGATGAACTCAAGAATCGCGTCATCGACGTCAAGGTTTTCGCGCTGGGCCTTCTTTCGAAGGATGGCGATACGCGTCTCAAGGTCGGGTGCCTGAATATCGGTGAGCAGGCCCCACTCGAAGCGTGAGGTGATGCGTTCTTCGAACCCACGCAGCTGCTTCGGCTGGACATCACTGGTGATGACCACCTGCTTGTTGTGGCTGTGCAGCGTGTTGAAGGTGTGGAAGAAGGCTTCCTGGGTCTCAGCCTTGCCCTCAAGGAACTGGATGTCGTCCACCAGCAGCACGTCAACGTTGCGATACCGGTCTTGGAACTGGGCACCCTGGTTGTTCGCGATCGAGTTGATGAAGTCGTTCGTGAAATCCTCTGAGCTCACGTACCGCACGCGGATTTCAGGAAACAGTTCACGCGAGTAGTGACCGATTGCGTGCAGCAAGTGGGTCTTCCCCAGGCCAGAATCCCCGTAGATGAACAACGGATTGTACGACTGAGCAGGAGATTCGGAGACCGCGAGCGCTGCGGCGTGTGCGAGGCGGTTCGACTGGCCGATCACAAATGAGTCGAAATCGTACTTCTCGTTGAGGTGGGGGTCTTCGACTGGCGCCGCCGCGGCGTGCCGGCTCCGCGGCTCCTGGATGGGGCGCTCAGGACGTGAGACTGCCGGTGTGAGGAAGTCGTGGCGGTCGAAGGCCTCGGGTTCGGGAGCGGGGACCGCGTCCTCGTCGACAATCACGACAAAGTTGTCGATGCTCTCCGCGGTGACAATGCCTGCGAGCGCACCCATGATCGGGGGGCGCAGGCGGCCGTCGAGCAGCTTGAGGGTGAAATCCGTCTGTACGGCCAGGTACAGCGTTCCTGCCGCTACCCCGCGTGGGGTAGCCAGGAGAAGCTGCGCCCCATACACGGGTCCAACGGAAAGATCAGCGTTCACATGGCGCTTGATCTCTTCCCAGAGTTCGTTGAGTTCTTCGTCAGACATCTACTTCTTCTTGGTGCTTCATGGGGCAGTTCGGGCAAGGTTATCCACAGCTAAGTGTAACCATTGGCGCGAATTCTATGCGCTCACACGCACATTATCCACAGGTCGAGAGTCGGCTGTAAGTAACTCCAAGAAGACTCGACTTTGACGGGGGCACATTATCGGCGTAAAGTAAGTACCTTGTATGGGCAGCAGCTCCTTTGACGCTTGCCCAAAAGCCGACTTTCCCTGGGTCGTGAACCCTGGGGATTCATACCATAAGTCACGGAGTCCTGAACTATGAGCAAGCGCACTTTCCAGCCAAACAACCGCCGTCGCGCCAAGGTGCACGGTTTCCGCAGCCGTATGCGCACTCGCGCGGGTCGCGCCATCATCACCGCGCGCCGCGGCAAGGGCCGCACCAAGCTTTCCGCGTAGTTCCGGCCGTCGAGTCATCATGCCGGCAAGGCATCATCGTGTGACTCGTGGCGAGGACTATCGCCGGGTTGTGAGAACGGGGAACCGCGTAGGTGGTGCTTATTGCATTACCTACGCGGTTCCCCGTTCTGCTGAAGAAACACATGAGCGACATGCTCGCTTCGGGTACATCATCTCGAAGGCGGTCGGCAACGCCGTCACGAGGAATCTTGTGCGGAGACGCATGAAGGCCATCACAGATGAGCTGATCCTTGAGGGCACCGTTGGTGCCGATATTGTGTTTCGCGCACTCCCGAAGGCTGCGCAGGCGAGCTTCGCTGAACTGCGACGCGAGATGCGTCGGGCCGTCGAACGGGCTCGGTCGTAACCATGAGACGTGTCGCGCTAGAACTGTGGCTCGCCCCGCGAAACCTGGCGATTCTCGTGATGAAGCTCTACCGGCGCCTTATTTCCCCCCTCTATGGCGAGGTCTGCAGGTATTATCCATCCTGTTCCCGGTACTCTATGGAGGCGTATCAGCAGCGTGGATTGCTCCTGGGCATAGCGCTGACGATCTGGCGGTTACTCCGCTGCAACCCGTTCAGCGCAGGTGGTATCGATGACGTACCGCAGCGCAGGGTCACGTACTTTGACATAAACTCCCGCGGATTTGTCCGCCCCCGCATCCGAAAGGCCTGATCCAGTGAACTTCTTCGAGACCATACTCTGGCCGCTCAGGTGGTTGGTTGAGGTCGTCCTCGTCCTCTGGCATCAGCTGTTCACAGCGATCGGGATGGATACCGCGGGCGGCGCCACCTGGGTTCTGTCAATTATCGGCTTGGTGATTGTCGTGCGTTCCGCACTGATCCCCGTCACCGTTCGCCAGATCAAGTCACAGCGCCGAATGATGGACATTCAGCCTGAGATGAAGAAGGTCCAGGCGAAGTACAAGGGCAAGAAAGACCAGTTCTCGCGCGAGGCCATGAGCCGCGAGACGATGGCGCTCTACAAGAAGCACGGGACGAACCCTTTTGCGTCGTGCCTCCCGATCCTCATTCAGATGCCGATCTTCTTCTCGCTGTTCTACGTGCTCCGCAAGGCGTCTGAGAACACCGTCGGAATCGGCCTCATGAACCGTGAGCTCACGGATAGCTTCAACCAGGCAACGATTTTCGGTGCTCCACTGAAGATGAACTTCACCCAGGGTTGGGAGTCGCAGAACTGGGTAGTCGTTGGCCTCCTCGGCGCGATCGTCATTCTCATGATCGCCTCACAGTTCTTCACTCAGCTGCAGATCATGTCGAAGAACGTTTCTGACGAGACGAAGAACTCACCGATGTACCGCCAGCAGAAGATTCTGCTCTACATCATCCCCTTCGCCTTCCTGTTCTCCGGCGTCACCTTCCCGCTCGCGCTCAA
>NZ_JXSQ01000047.1 GCF_000834055.1 Leucobacter komagatae | reverse complement strand
TGCAGGCATTTTCTAAACACAAGTACGGGGAATTGTTCCGCCTCCTGGGAAGCAAGAGGCCAACACTCAACGCACCAAAGGACAAGCGGCGCTGGTCCGAATGCTTTGATTCGCTCATCTCGACTAGCGGCACAGGCACGATCGGGGAAATGCTGGACGTCCTAAATTCGCAGAAGCTTTTCTCCGTGCCCCCACGAGTAGTCAAGCGGGGACGCGAGCTAGAGGAGGCACTCCTGGCGCTCCACCCCGGAGAGGAACTAGAAGATACGCGAAAGCTAATGGAGCATCGCGCGTTGCGCTCCGTGCCGTACGCCGAATTGCGTGCGCTCCGATCGTACCTAGAAGACAGCACTGTCTTCTCAACCAAACACTCTGTCAAGGGCGCGGAATTCGACGACGTGATCGTGCTTATCGGGCGCGGGTGGACTAAATACGACTTCGCCAAGATGATCGCCGCCCACGCTCCGCACAGCAAGCCCGAGCTTAGGCAAGCCGGCAGCTTCCAGCACTCACGCAACCTCTTCTACGTCTCCGCGTCGCGAGCAAAACATAACCTTGCACTGCTGTTCGTTCAAGAACTCAGCAACGATGCGGTCGCGGTACTCGAGGACTGGGCAGGACAGAAGAACGTAATCCCCATCGATTTCGATGACACGGGGTCGCCACGACCGCTCTCTTCATAGGCGCTGCCGCATGCGAGAACGTGCGGAACAGTCTTCAGTTCCTCTTGCCTACGACGCGCATGTCTCCGTCATCATGCTGGCGGGGTTCGGGCTACTCGGGTGTGCTGCTGTCAAGGCGGTTCGCAAGGACGGGGCTGGCCGGGCGAGAGCAGAGCGCTGAATCAGCGCTCGGTGGTTCCGGTCATGGATCGAGTGCTCATCGTCGCAGGATCCCTGCTGATCCTGTGGGTCATTGCAATCGACAGCTGACGGCTGGCAGATCCAACGCGGCTCGGTAACCGATCGTGAAGCCGATGCGGCTGCAGCGCACCGAGAGCGAAGCCGCCCACTATGAAGGGCGCCGCGGTATCGCTGCGGGACTAGTTCCGCACCAGCTCTCGGCGGTCTTCGTCTCACCCAGGTAGTCCGCTACCTCTCACAGTGCGGGCGAGTTATACGGATGCGTAACGCGCGGTCGCTGTCCTCACCGTCGGGCGGGCGACCGGGCGGCCCGGCCCACGCCGCCCTGCAAGAGGTTGGATGCGAAGGCGACAACCTGCGTGCACGGTGACGACTCAGCCCGTCCCCACGTCACCCCCTGCCAACTGCTTCCGAGAAAGCGTATTACCGGAAGTGAGGCGGGGTTCGACTGACGAGGTGATGCTCTGAGGTACACCCATAAGCGACAGATAGAAATCGAAGAAACAACGTCGCAATAGGGTGTCTATCGACATTTTGTAGCACATCCGTGCAAGGGTCTAGGAGTGATGCCACACAAGACGCAGACTGTCGGCTACGTGCGAGTGAGCAGCACGGATCAGAACGTCGCCCGGCAGCTCGAGGCCGTCGGCCCGGTGGATCGGGTCTTCGAGGAGAAAGTGTCGGGCGGTTCCCGCAGTGATCGAACGGCTCTGGCCGAATGCATCCGCTACGTCCGAGACGGCGACGTTGTTCGAGTGTCCTCGATGGACCGCCTAGCTCGCTCGCTCCGAGACCTCCGGGACATCGTCGACGAGATTTCCGCCAAGGGTGCCTCCGTCATGTTCGTGAAGGAGCAGCAAACCTACGGCGCTGATGCGGATGATGCGATCGGCCACCTGATGCTCAATCTGCTTGGAGCGTTCGCCGAGTTCGAGCGATCGCTCATCCGGGAGCGACAAAGCGAAGGAATCCGGATAGCGAAGGAAAGTGGCAAGTACCTTGGTCGGGCGCGAAAGCTGACATCCGACCAGGTCGACGAAGCCAGAGCCCTGATCGAAACAGGTGTCCCTAAGACTGTGATCGCCCAGAAGCTAAACATCAACCGAGCGACCCTCTACCGTGCCCTCGCCCTACCGCACGACGCATAGCCGCGGCGTCGGAAGGTCACTTATTTCGTGAGAAACAGGTCCTTTGTCTTGGCGGTTCACACTTGGTGGGGAGCGGCCCGCTCCTCAATTGTCTTCGCTTTCGGGCTGCTCTCGGTCCCAGTCGTGCGCGTATTCTTCGGCTACTAACGGCCAGAGAAGGCTGAACGCCTCTTCCAATGAATCCACATTGTTTGCCGGCGCCAGGAGGACGAATTCCTGGGGGATGATACGGCCCGCTGCGTCGCAGCGTCCTTCGGGGTCGGAAAAGCGGATGGCGGCGAGGTCGCCTTGGCGCCTAAAGATCTCTCGGGAGTTTTCAATCCCGGCGAAAGCTGCTTCGTACGTTCGTAGGGGATGGGGAAGTCCGCCGGTACGGAGAAATCGAAACCCCCAGTTCCTTCCGCGCGTGGACCAGATGAAAGCTGGTTTCCGCTCCGCTCCCGCGACTCCCGTCGTCACTCGGGGCTCCGCAGCAGAACTTTCTTCTCGACCCCGTGATCCAGATCTAGCTGGAATCCCGCCAGCGTCGACGCTACGAAGTCGTGGTTCTTGGCCGCCTCGTCGTAGAAGTCTTGCGCTTTTCCCTCAGCGAGATCCAGTGCGATCTTTGCGAGGTTCGGCCCAAGAAGAGCCACAAGGGCGGCGATAGGGCCGCCCAATTTGACGAGGACACCGGGCAGTTTGATCTTGTTGAGCAGGACCGCCAGCGGTGCTGCGTTCCGGACTAGATGAAGGGCGACTTCGCTGCCCTTTCTTTTCACGAGAGCCCAACGGACGTACCGTGAAAACGGAAGCATGGCCGCAATCGGGAGAAGAAGATCGAGCCCGACACGGGTTGCGACTTCGATCTTTCCTGGCTCAAATTTGGCCGACGACAAAAGAACGAAGTCATCGCCAAAGGACAGTGCGTCGGGAGCTTCGATGAAGCTGCGAAGGATGGACCGAAACTCGTTCACCTCGCCTCCGACTTTCTCGAGGACCAGCTCGCGAAGCTCAAGAGCGTCCATATCCGGGAGCAAATCTGATTTGGACAATGCCAAGAGCCATATCCGAGGGAATGTCACCAGTGGCTTGCCATCGTCGAGCAAATCAGCTCGGAGCGATTGCAAGGCAGTCCCGAAGCTGTTCAGGAGTGCTTTCAGGTATCGCTCCTCCTCGCCAGCATTGTCGAGGAGACGCTGGCCGTCGACGAGCAATACAGCTACATCCGCTGTGAGGAGGGTTCGGAAAGTATCAGTCCGGCGACGAGCCTCATCGGCATCGCGTGGCTCTCGCTCGAACCATTCCCCCGGATAGTCGTGCCAGACCAGACGTAGATCCTGCGCGGCCTGGCCGGATCGGGCCTGGGTGCCTTTCCTCTTGCTAACGGCGAATGCGTAGGAGGGGTTGTCATACCTAGTCTGAATCGGCACGAGACCCGACTTCTTCATCCCGAGATAGTTCTGGTAGAGGGAGGTTCGTTGCCCTGCATCTTCGGCAAGAACGTCAAATCGGTCAGTTCCGGAGATTTGACGCTCGACAGCCGCCCCGTAGAACGAGGACAGCAAAACGGTCTTCCCGCTTCCCGCTGCTCCGAAAACTGCGATCTGCTGCTCGCGGGCAACGTTTTTTTGAGGGCATGACGCAAAACTACGACATTCCTGGGCGGGGAAGGACGGACGCAAACGGCCCCGCGCTGCAAAAGGTCGCCTTAGTTGCGATTAAGCCCGTGCCGTCGTGTATCCAGAGTGTTCTTGAAGTGGCTCTCCGCCTCGTTGATCGCAGAGGTAGGTGTCGCCGGATCAAACACGCGAAGCAGCGAGTACCGGAAGCTGTTCGGATCGAGGTCTCGAAGCGCGACGTTGCCGCCGTGACCGTTGGCCGCGTAGACGTTCCAGCGCTGCCGGATACTTTCTGCGCCGTCCGCCTTACCGACGTACTGGCGGCCGTCTCGAGTATCGGTGATCAAGTAGATGCCGACCACCGACGAAAGAGCCGTCCGCCAGGCGGCATAGCGATGCTCGCGCATCACCGCCTGCAACTGCGCATAATCCAAGACCAGTCGATCGAAACCAGGGAACGGCACCGGCTCCGCATCCGCAATCTCCATCACGGGGTAGCCGGCCGCGGTCGGTCCGTTGAGCCGCCACGTGCGCGGTGATCGCCACCCGATCACAAGTCGGTTCCGAAGGTCGGCCAGGCGATCCGAGGCCACAACATCGAAGCTTCGCCGTACTCCGTCGTTCTCGACTTCTCCCCGATTCTCAAGGACCGACCAAAGGCGGGCACGATCGCCGCCCTCGCGGACAAAAACGACCCAGAACCGAGGCGGAATCGCGGGGAACCTCCGAGGGTCGACCCACTGACGTCTTGTGTATTGCAGGATCTCGTCATCCGTGGAATCCGCATGGATGCCCTGCGAGCCCGTGTCCTCGTGCTCGCGCACATACGCGTGACGGATCGCCTGCGCGTCGGCGGGGTCGATGCCGGCGCTGTCGAGGATGGAGCCCAGCGTCAGTGTCATGGTGTTCATCCTCGCAGGAGCAGCCCTGTTGCTAGGGGATCATCCGTTCTGCCGAGCTGCACGGCGGAGCGCACGCCGAAGATCGGAAAGGGCCTGCGCGAAAGGGTCGTCACGGCCGTCCAGGTTGAGGGCCAATGGCACGCGAGTAATCAGCTCGTGTTCGAGTACCCACGGTTCGTCGTCGACGAACCAGCTCACGACGGCATGTTGATTCATCCACTGCGTCAGCCTGAGTTCGCCTTGGGGCCCCAGTTGATTCGACCGCCATACATGCCAAGGGACAAGTCGAGCTCGTCAGCTAATAGGACACCCAGGCTCAGCCGAAGTGTTGATCGCGAGGCGTCTTGGGTCGCGTGCGTTGTCAAGCGACCGCGGAGTCGGCTGGCGCTCTCCCTGCCAGCAGAAGTTGGCTTCCGTGGCGCGATGCCCACGTATAAGAGTTGCCGGCCCTCGGCCATGGAGTAGGCAGCGTCGGGCACTTCAAGAGTTCCGGGCTCGAACCACCACGTGTAGACACCTTTCTTGAGAGGGGCCGTTCGCACGTCTCTAAGCGGCGTCAACGCGGAGGGGGCGATAATCCGGGTCGCGCTCGTTGACAGGTCCACACGATAACAATAGGTGCCTTCTCGATATTGACCGCTGTCAGCAACGGCTGTTTTTGGTGACCGACTATCCGCCGCTGAAGCCAAGTCAGGCGCTGCACTAGCATTCGGAATAAGTGGCGTGGTCGCCCAAGGCCTAGCCCGCGTGTCCAACGGGAGTGACTAGGTATGGAGCCATCTACGCGGACTGATCCTCGGGACCTGCTGAGCGAGTGGGCCAATGCCTCTGATGAGTGGGTGCGTTACATCGTGCGGCACGTTCTCACCGGCGCCGGACCGCTTGGCGCCGATGAAGCCGCGACGGCCTACACCCTTTTTCGCGAGGAGAAGGCATTCGACACCAGAGAGCTGCCTAGCGAGGGGCCGCTCTCAACGTTGGCGTCCAAGGAAGAAGCGATCGAACCCTTAGCTCTGACCTCCGTGTCGGAGGTCAGAGGGGTGAAATGCGCTGGTTGCTGGCGGAGCGATCGAACCGCACTCGGGCTTGACAATTTTGTTTGGAGAGAACGGCACCGGCAAGACCGGGTACTCACGGATCTTCAAGGCTCTCGCTGCCAGTCGTACCGTGGATGTGATCCTTGGTGACATTGAGGCACCCGAACCTTCCCCACAATCCGCGGTGATCGGCTACACCTTAGGCACCGACGCGAAGTCGTATACGTGGACCGGCGGTCAGGGGGTGGCCCCGTTCACCAGGATGTCCATTTTCGACAGCCCTTCGGTCAGCTTCCATGTCGACGACGACTTGGAGTATGTCTACGTGCCGGCCGCGCTCGCACTCTTTAATCACGTCGGTACGGGGATCAAGTCAGTGCAAGGCACAATCGACCGGACTGTGAAGGAACTGCGGTCTGTCTCCTCCGTGCTGGTCGGCCGCTTCCCGCGCACTGCGAGCGTGTACCCATTGATCGAAACTCTCGGAGCATCCACCGATCTCGAGTACCTGAAGTCCCTCGTCGACACGGGCACAGACGTGGAAACTCGAATCGGGGACCTGCGCCGGACCGTCGCAGCCTTGGAGGCAGACACGATCAGCGCGCAGATCAAGATCCAGCAGCGCGCCGAACGCGTCCTCGTTCAGGCATCTGCTTCTGCCACAACCATTGCCGACTTTGACCTCGACGCCTACACCCGTGAACGCGACATCCTCCGCGGTCTCCAGGACGACTACCTCACCTTCCGGAAAGCGTTGTTTGAGGCAGCAGACCTGCCTGCAGAACCCGACGATTCCTGGAGCGCCTTCGTAAATGCCGGCGAGACGTACCAGGAGCACCTCGTCGCGCTCGGCGCGCACGACACCAACCGGTGCCTGTACTGTCGCCAACCGTTGAACGAGGAGGCCCGCCAGCTGATCAATAAGTACTCGGAGTACCTCGACGACAAGATCACCACTGATATCACTGCCTCCCGCACCCGTCTCGATGCCCTCACCCATCCAGTCATCGCATTGAATGTCGCAGACGCCACAACGTTCGCCGCCGAGTACGTCGACGCAGACGACAAGCCCGCATTCCATGTCGAGCTCGACCGCATGCTCACTACCATCGTCACGCTCACCGAGCTCTTCCGCACCACAGGAGAGCCCACCTCCGACCTCGACGAGCACGCCGTCGACGACGCTGCCAGCCTGAGCTCAGCGTTGGCAACTACCACTCGGCAGCTGGCCGAACTGAGGACGCAGGCCTCAACACGCTCCGAGACGCTCGTCGTGAAAAAAAGGGAACTCATCGAACTTGAGGCTGCGGCCGAGCTCGGCAAGTCCTGGGCGGCAATCGAGACGCACGTGAGGGACGCGAAACAGGCCGACCGATTGACACTGCTGGCTAAACCCATGTCCGGGCTGCTTCGCACAGTAACCGGACTCGCCAAGACCGCCAGCGATCAGTTGATCAACGAGAGTTTCGACGCTCTGTTCACCGAAGAGTGCACCGCCCTGCGTGCTCCCACGCTGAAGATTGAGTTCGTGGGCCGTCAGGGACGTGCGCAGCGACGGAAGGTCCTCACTGGCAAGCACAAGCCGTCCGCAGTGTTGTCCGAGGGCGAACAGAAGGTCCTTGCGATGGCCGACTTCCTTGCCGAAGCACGCTTGGCCGGGATCACGGCCCCCGTGATCTTCGACGACCCAGTCTCCAGTCTCGACCACCGCCGCATTAACGAGGTCGCCAAACGCATAGTTCTGCTAGCCGATACCACTCAGGTGATCGTCTTTACTCACGACATCTTCTTCGCCAGCACCCTGCTAGCGCTTATGGAGACAAGCAAGCGCTGCTCGTATTTCCAGATCACAGACGAGGAGGGCAAGGGGAAAATCACCCGCGCGTCCGGCCCTCGCTGGGACAGCCTCGGCAACATTAAGAAGAACGTTAACGAGACTATTCAGGCGGCTAAAACGCAGGACGGCGACGCGCGTGCCGCGCTCGTGCGCACCGGCTACGACTGGATTCGCGCCTGGTGCGAGGTCTTCACTGAGACTGAACTCCTCCAGGGCGTCACACAGCGATACCAGCCCAATGTACGGATGACGAACCTTTTGAAAATCAAAGCTGACGCGCTCCGTGAAGCAATTGAAATCATCAATCGCGTATTCGAGGAAGCCTGTCGCTACATCGACGGGCATTCTCAGCCGCTGGCGACCCTCGGGGTGAGCCCAACACTTGCTGGACTTGAAGCCCACTGGGCAGAGCTCACGTCTGCTCGCAGTGCTTACCTCACCGCTGACAGCTGAGCTCACAGATAGCATTCGAGAAAGAACAGAAGCACTGGGGGAACGATGTCGACGAATTCACTGGCGGCCGTAAAAGCTCTACGGAGTTTCGCGGATAAAAAGATCATCCCGACTCAGACGGGCTTGTTGAGTTGGAAGGAATATGCCAACCGGCCCGGCCGGGTGGACGAAGAAAGCGTTATCCAACCCGTCGTTTTTCCCGCGTTCGCAAAAGAGATCCTCGGTTGGGACCTAACGGTAAATTTGGCCGCGGAATCCAACTCAGATGAGGGCGCTCCGGACTTCACACCTGCCGACGCCGTTACGCACCCCTTTGTCTTTGAGACGAAAGGGACGAACGCGGGCTTGGCGCTTTTGGGACATGACGCGCAAGTTCTCAAGTATCTGAGAATTGGCTACCCCCGCATTCAAAAGGTCGTTCTGACAAACATGCTGTCGGCCCGGATTTTTGATCGTGACGAACACGGGGCCCTCCGAGAGCGTTACACCGTTCACTTCAAAGGGCTTCTATCGGGCAACCTGGCAGGTGTCGGCAACTCAGTAGAGGCGGAACGGCTCTATGAGTTCGTTCAGGAGTTCTCCCACCGGGTGCTCACCCGAGAACAGAAACTAGAGCGCGTCCGACAAGCTCCTCCGTGGAATCTTGAAATAGCAAATACTTCAAGCGCTTGGATCGTCACGCGAGTCGACGGCATTGTTCAACTCTTGAAGTCCGAGATCCTAAGAGAGATTCAGGATGGGATTCTCGGCGACCGTTCCGTAGTACTGGAGGACGAGTCGGGTCCGATTCTCACGGAGCTCCAGGGACTCGCTAGTCGTATCGGGATTGAGGAGTCCGGCTCTCTGAGCATCGCCGATTTCACCGGTGCGACACCCTCTTCAGATCTGGGTAAGGCCTTGGCTCAGTACGCGGCACATGTCGCGTTCTTTACGACGGCCAAGCTGTTGCTGGTTCGAGTGTGGGAAGACCTCCGCATGCTCGAACCGATGCTCTACAACGGTGGCTTCAAGAAGCAGATGGAGAGATTCGAGAACGTCATCGGCGACGTCATCAACCACGCATTTTCAAAGGCGAAAGAGCGTTATCGACCCCTATTTGACCAGAGAAATGCGTATTCCTGGTACGTGCCAAATGACGACCATTACGCGGACATTGTCTATGAATTGGCCAATACTTATTTTGGCGGGATCGAGTCTGACGTCCTTGGTCAGGTCTACGAGCGAATGCTGGAGCGAATCGACCGAAAGCTCTTGGGTGTCTACTACACACCCCGAGACATCATCAAATTGATTTGGGATTTGGTGGATCTCGACAGCCTTTCCGACCAGGCTGAGGCCATCGAGAGGACGCCACGCATCCTCGATATAGCGACTGGGAGCGGTGGTTTCCTCGTAGAAGCGGCCACTCGCCTTCGCTCCCGCCTTGCCGAGCAAACCGCGAGCGGCGCAGATATCGACAAGCGGAAATGGCTAGCCGATGTATCAGATGGCCTCAATGGCGTCGAGTACCAACGATTCGCCGCCTACCTCGCAGAGCTGAACCTAATCGTGCAGCTAGGGCACGTACTGGCATCCTCACCAGGTCTCGCAATCCCCTCAATGGGGATTATTTCGGCCGACACCCTCTCTCTCCACGAGCCGGCCGCTGTCTTTGAGAACGAACTCGAGCCTGCCCTGGAACCTCTCCTGAACAACGGCAACACAGCCGCGCGAAAAGATCGGATCCAGAGTGCAGAAGCCAGCAATTTCCTTATGGATGCCGCAATTGGCAACCCTCCCTACATCGGGGAAAAGCTCGCCTCACCCATTCTGAATGCAACCAGGCGCGAGTACCCCTACTGGAACAATTTCGTGGGTCCACACATGGACTACCTCTATTGGTTCCTAATCCTTGGGGTATCCAAACTTCGAGAAGAGGGACGATTCGGATTCATCACCACCGAGTATTGGATGCGAGCCGATGGTGCGGGCCCGTTGAGGAAGTACTTGGGTGAAAAAACCACTATCGAGCGAATAATCCTTTTTCGGGACTTCCGACTTTTTCCAGACGCAAAAGGTCAGCACTCTCTGATCGTCATTGGAAGGCGGACGAGTGAACCGAAGCGGTCCAAACCGAAGGTGTCCATCTATCGCGGATCCGGCGACGTCGGCGCGGCGAGGACTGCCATTCTCGATGCCATCCGTGACGGCAGATCCGCCGCCAAAGTTGACACATTCACGGCGTCGCTTTCCCCGAACATATTGCTGGGGTCGAGCTGGGCTGAGGTCTTACTCACGAGCAATGAGCGAAGCCGTCGCCAAAAAACTCCTGAGTGGCACCCAAATTTCCCTGACTGTCTCTAAGGGTGTGGAAACGACTCTCAATGCTCTCACTGGAGCCAATGAGCAGTTCTTAACCGGCGCCGCCCTCACAGCGGTAGGCGGTCCAGGTGCCAAACATGGCATTCAACTACTGACGAGTTCCGAGGTCCTTGACCTTGGCACCTTAAATTCAGTTGAGCAAGCGGTACTTCGCAAATGGGTCAATACCAAGGACGTCTATCCGTACGCGGTTGTCCTGCCCGACGAGCCAGATTCGATCATCTACCTCGCTAAGCCAACGCAACCAGCCGCTTCGACTGCCGACCCAGTGTCGGGAGTGCCTTTCCCGGCCGGAATGCCCCGGATCCAGAGCCACTTGATGCACTTCAAAACGCTTCTCGAAGACAACACCACGGACCGTAAAGAGCGCCGACCTTGGTGGACACTTCACCGCGCACGGGAAACCGTCATCGGTAACGCATCGGCGGATGAACACGGCTGGGCCCCCTTCTGCCTGACAACACGCTGGGGTGGCGGGGGCAAGCTCGTTGTTGGCCTCGCACCAGGCGGCAGCGCGCCAGCGTCCGGGCTCCATGTACTTCGCCCCGAGGGCGACCTTGTCCCGCCGGCTTATCTCGCTGCTCTATACAATTCTGACCTCTACCAAGAGATTGCCTTGAGCCTGCCTCCTGGGCAGCTGCGCCAGGCCGACCTTGAACGCATTGGCCTGCCGCTTCTCCAAGCTGACGCCGTCGAGTCAGTCTCGAAGTCAGTGTACGAATTGGCCAGGCTGGTAACCACCTTGGTTCGCCAGGAATCTCTGCGGTTTCCCCGTGTGCTCGAGACGCTCAGATCTGACGTGACATTGAGCGCTGATTTGAAGAGCAGCTGGCTTTCGGAAACTGGCGCATCAAGTTTGTGGGGAAAATTGCAGGAAGCGACATGGGCGACCACAGAGGCGAAGCGTGCGGCAGGGACGCCCTTAGGAGATGTTTCATTTTCGGATGACTTGCTTGGTCAGGTCGTCACGATCCACGTGCGAAACGAACCGCAGAAAACGGCCGCAGAAATTCACCTCGCCGGACATGTCACTGTCGCCGCGTCTGAAGCGCTAGCAGCTGCCATACGCGGTCTGGCGTTCTTGGGCGGCAAAGTACGAGATCTGGGTGAACTGTATGTTCCGATTGACCCAGAAGTACTAAGCCAGCAAAAAGCCGAAGACGATTCCCGCCTTGATGCTCTTCTCGAGCAGTACAAAACCGAACGAACTAAAATCGAGGAGGCGCTGGGGCAGCACGTCCGTCGATGATCACTTAGTCAGGGGTGCATCTGCACGTACGTAGAGGGGACGCCCCGGGTGCTCATCCTTCGAGGCTCGGGTGGCTCGGTCTCCTCGTGCACTTGGAGATCGCGTTCTTCATCATGGTTGCCGGGTCGACGGGAGCGGTTCCCGCCGCTGTGGTCTGGATCGGGTGGGCACCTTCGTGCTTCATTTTCTCGTGCGCCGGAGGGTCCTGTGCCGGTGGCTCTACCGAATCCGTGTGAAGCGTGCCCGGGTACTCGCAGAACGCCAACCGTGACGTCCGCGGGAACTAGCCGAAGTCAGTCTTCGGGCCCGGCGTGGCCTTCCATGGCCCTCATGGTCTTCCGCATCCGCGCGAGCGTGACGGCCCGTTCCTCGTCGGTCCGGGGCCAGTCGCGGAGGACTGCGGCCACCTGATCTTGGGTCTCGATTGTCTGCACCGATCGGCCGAGTTCACGTGCCGCCTTTCGTGCAAGGGCCCGCCATTCGTCGACGTCGACGCGCAGCTCCACGAGGTCGCACCGCGCCTGGCCGGTCTCTTTGAGAGAGTCGCGGATTGTCGCGAGGATGCTTCGGGAGAGCAGGCTCACGACGGGACGCATCCGGATCACGGTACCCGGGCGGTGAACAGTGCGACCGGACCCGCACGCCCTCACGTCCCTAGTAGCCGCCATGCGTTGATGACGGAGGGCCGCCGTACGATCCGGCCGTGGGAGTGCACGGGCCTGGAAGAAGCGTCGACGCGATCGTGGGCCGGCCGATCCCATCGCACCCGCTCGCGGTCCCGCCGATCCCGGGCACGTTCGGGGTTTGGCAGGTGCGTCGGGTGAA
>NZ_JXSQ01000046.1 GCF_000834055.1 Leucobacter komagatae | reverse complement strand
CGTTCTGCCACGGTAGATGACGCTCGCGAGGGCCTCATGACGCTGTTGGACGTCGACCAAATCCAGGCAGATGCGATCCTCGCTATGCAGCTGCGGCGTCTCGCCGCGCTCGAGCGCCAGAAGATTCTCGATCTCGCTGCAAAGCTTGAAGCCCAGATCAAGGAGTACGAGGCAATCCTCGCTTCGCCCGAGCTTCAGCGGGGCATCATCGTCGAGGAACTCGACGAGGTTGTCAGCAGGTACGGCGATGATCGCCGCACAACGATCATGCACGGCTACGACGGTGACATGTCGATGGAAGACCTGATTCCTGAAGAGGAAATGGTCATCACCGTGACCCGAGGCGGGTACGTGAAGCGTACGCGCATCGATAACTATCGCTCGCAGCACCGCGGCGGCAAGGGTGTTCGCGGCGCGCAGCTGCGTGCTGACGACATCGTCGAGCACTTCTTCGTCACCACGACGCACCACTGGCTGCTGTTCTTCACGAACACGGGACGTGTGTACCGCGCGAAGGCGTACGAGGTTGCCGAGGGCGGTCGCGACGCAAAGGGACAGCACCTCGCGAACCTGTTGGCGCTTGCTCCCGACGAGCAGGTTACCCAAATCTTGGATCTTCGCCAGTATGACGACGCGAGCTACCTGTTGCTGGCGACGCGTGACGGCCTCGTGAAGAAGACGCCGCTCACTGAGTACGATACGAACCGTACCGGCGGCATCATCGCGATCAAGCTGCGTGACGGTGACGAGCTCGTCCAAGCGCTCATTGCGGGCGCTGAGGACGATGTCCTGCTTATTTCTCGTCAGGGAATGTCGATCCGATTTACTGCATCTGATCAGGCTCTTCGACCGATGGGTCGTTCCACGAGCGGCGTACGTGGTATGAACTTCCGTGATGGGGATGCCCTGCTTGCAGCTTCGCGACTGAGCGACGACGAGGGCTACGTATTCGTAGTGACCGAGGGCGGGTACGCAAAGCGAACAGCGGTAAGCGAATACCGTGTCCAGCAGCGCGGTGGCTACGGAATTAAGGTCGCTAAGCTCGACGAAGGCCGCGGGGATCTTGCTGGTGGCTTCATCGTTGATGAGAGCGATGAGGTTCTCGTTGTGCTTGCGAGCGGTAAGGTTGTTCGATCCGGTGTCGCAGAGGTGCCGGCGAAGGGTCGAAACACCATGGGAGTGGTGTTCGCTCGCTTCCCAGAAGGGGATCGTATTATTGGGATCGCCCGAAACGCCGAACGCGGTATCGACGATGGGGACTCGGAGGAGTCCGACGCGGAGAGCTCCGTAGACAAGGAAGACGTGAATGAGTAACACAGTCGCAGACAGGCTTGCCAAGAAGACGCGAAAGAAAGCTCCAGCGAAGCAGGTCCGCCTCAAGCTGGTGTACGTGGACTTCTGGTCGGCCGTGAAGTTCTCCTTCCTGGTATCGATGTGCTTGGCAATCGTGGGGATTGTCACGGCGATCCTCGTGTACGTCGTGCTGCAGACGACCGGCGTGTTCGGCCGAATCGATGCTCTCTTTATGGACATCGTCGGTGAAGAGAACAGCCTGATGAACTTCATTGGGTTCCCGCAGGTAGCTTTTGTTGCGGTCGTTGTTGGCGTGCTCAACACGATCGTCGGCACGGCACTCGGCGCTATTGCGTCACTCGTCTACAACCTGCTCGTGCGGGTTCTTGGTGGGTTCCAGCTCGGTTTTTCGAGCAATTAAGCCACACGCGACAACTCGATTTCGCATTTCCCGTCGGAACCGGTAATGTTGTTGCTTGTGTCAAGGGGCTATAGCTCAGGTGGTTAGAGCGCTTCACTGATAATGAAGAGGTCCCAGGTTCAAGTCCTGGTAGCCCCACTGGATTTCACAAATTCCGTTCCAAACGGTAGTGTTATCCAAGACGGGTCCTTAACTCAGTTGGTAGAGTGCCTGCTTTGCAAGCAGGATGTCGGGAGTTCGATTCTCCCAGGATCCACAACACAGAAAGAACGCCCAGCCTCACGGCTGGGCGTTTTTTTTGTGCCTATTGGTGATGCGGGATATTTGCGGAACGCAGACTCCACCTCCCCTTTTCCCGGGCAAGCGGACTGGATCACCTAGGAGGCCGCTAGGAGCCCTCAGGGTGGCGAGAGTGCCCCGGGGGAGGCATCGGCCGCCCTGAGCCCGTCAGAGGGCGCTCAGCGGCCTCTGGTGAGGCGCTGGGGCGGTGCGGGCGCCCTAGGCCACGGACGGTGGCTGCTGAGTAAGCAGCGCAGCAAAATCCTGGGCGTGGACCGCACCATCGTGGTCAGAAATCAGCGCAGCCTTGAGAATATGAGCGTAAACGGCACTGAGTAGCACCCTGGCCCGCGGTGCAGCCTGTGCCTCAGCTTCGCTTGGTGCAAGCCCGCGGTTGGTCACGAGCCACGTTGCGGAGTATTCACGCAAGAAATGCAGCGCCTCCGCATATACATCGTTGGCGGTTTCCCGCACGCTTGGGTTTGTGGCCGCCTCGCCCCAGACCTGCACGATGAGACCGGGGGAGACATCCGCGACGCGAATCCCCTCCGCGATGAGCAGCAGCACGTCGCCTTCGCTCGGAAGCGGGCTGGCGGATAGCGCTTTCCGGATCCCGGCGAGCACGCCGCCGATGGCGGCCTGCGAGACGTAAGCGATGATGTCGTCTTTTCCGGCGAAGTGCGTGTAGATGGCACCGGCGGAGAGACCGGAAGCGGAAATGATGTTCGCCATTGACGTGGAGTGAATTCCCCGCGCGGTGAACTCGCCAATGGCGGCGCGCGCGATCTGGTCGCGCCTGGCCTGCATGTGCTCGGGGCTGACCTTCGGCATTGCGCTCCCTCCGTGAATCACAGAACAATCCTTCTCTGATCCTAGCCAGCCCGCTCGAAAGCGGGCCCTGGCGGTGCTCACAGGGTCATAATCCAGCTCCGAGTGTCGGCGGGATCGATCACGTCATCCACATCAAACAATTCCGCGGCGGTCATTGCCCTCCCTTGCTCGTAGGCGGCCGCGACGAGTTCGTCGTATCGAGCCGCCCGCAGCGCCTCGTCCTCGATGGCGGCGAGTTCTTTTGCGAACCCCAACCGCACGGCACCCTCGAGTCCCATAGGGCCAAGCTCACCGCTCGGCCACGCAACGGTGAACTGGCTCGAAATGAGCGAGCCCGCTGCCATTGCCATCGCACCAAGACCATAGGCCTTGCGAACGATTACGGCACCAATCGGCACGCTGAGCTTCGCCCCGGCAGTAAACAGGCGCCCAAAGACCTTCACCCCTGGTTCCTGCTCCGCCTCAGGGCCGACAATGAAGCCGGGGGTATCTACAAACGACACAACGGGCAGCCCGTGCGCGTCCGCCACCTCCAGTAACTCGATAAAGGAACGTGCGGCGTCAACGTCAATGGCGCCGCCAAGGTGATGGTTGTCGTTGGCGATAACTCCGACTGCGCGACCGGCAACGCGAGCGAAGCCCGTCACGGCGCCCGGCGCGAACTCACGGCGCAGCTCGAAGAAGGAACCGACGTCAACAACGGTGTCGATCAGTGCCCGCATGTCGTATGCGCGCAGCCGATTGCCTGGCACTGCTGCACGGGCCAACGCCTGCGGCGGCGCAGTCGCGGGGATATCGGGCTCAGCAGAGCCCGGTGCCCGCGACACAAGGCCGAGAAACTGCTGCGCCGCGGCAACGGCGGCAGCGTCGTCTGCGACCACGGCGTCGACCGCGCCAGTTGTGGCGTGCAGGCTGGCCGGCCCGATTTCCTCGGGGGACCACCGGCCAAGCCCGCCTCCTTCGATCATCGCGGGGCCGCCCATACCGAGATTTGCCTCCGCGGTCGCGATGATGACATCGCCGATGCCCGCAAGCGCGGCATTGCCAGCGAAGCAGCGACCCGAGACGATGGAAACGATCGGCACGACACCCTTGAGAGCCGCGAGCGACGCGAAGGTGAGCACGTTGAGGTGCGCGCCAGGCGGCACGTCTGTGTCCCCGGGCCTGCCGCCCCCACCCTCGGCGAATAGTACGACGGGCAGGCGCTTTGAGCGGGCGACCGACAGGAGTCGATCGGTCTTCGCGTGGTTGCGCGCGCCCTGGGTCCCTGCGAGGACCATGTAGTCGTAGCTCATCACCACGGCCCGCCGCGGTCCGGCGGGCGTCCGCACGGAACCCACGCCTCCGATGATGCCGTCGCCGCTCGTGTTCGCGACGAGGTCTGCGACGGACCGGCGAGCGGTCTGAGCGGCGATAGCGAGGGGGCCGTACTCGACGAATGAACCGGGGACCAGCAGGTCTGCGAGGTTCTCGCGCGCCGTGCGGCGATTGCGAGCGTGAATCTTCGCGACGGACGCGGCCCGTGCCTCATCCCGTGTGTGCTCGTGTCGCTTGATGACCTCGTCTACGCCAGGGTGGACGTCCGCGGTAGGCGCGCGTGTCTCCGTCTCCTCGGCGTGCTCGAGCGGGCGGATCGCAAACACGGGCTCGCCACGCGCCACCGTGGTGCCAACGGTCACGAGGGGGCGAGCCTCGGTGTGGGCGGGAGCGGGGATCGGGTGATGCATCTTCATTGCCTCGATGAGGCCAAGTTCTCCTGGGGCCTGCTCGAGCGAAACCACCGTGCCGCTCAGGGGAGCGTTAACGGTCACCTCTCCCGAAGCGAGAGCGAAGGATCCTTCGAGTGGCCTCTCTCGAGATTCTGTGCTCGAGCGGGCGCCGGAGCTCGACCCTGGGGAGGGCTCCTGTTCGCGAAATGTTTCCCGTGAAACGTCGCTCGCGTCGGTGAGGAGCGCGCGAAGCTGCTCGTCGATCCACCCGGTGTGTGCTGCTCCGAGCGGGGCTCGCGAAAGCACAGCCGCCAGGAACCCCGCATTCATTGCCACTCCCGAGCATCTGAACTCGTCGAGAGCGCGTTCAGCACGAGAAGCGCACGCGCGAAGATCGCGACCGGTGACGATGAGCTTCGCGAGAAGCGTGTCGTAGCGCGCGCCGATATGGGATCCGGAGTGCACCCACGTGTCCACCCGCACACCGTGGCCGGTCGGGAAGTCGAGCGTGTCAATCGTCCCGCTCGCGGGGGAGAGTGTGCCGTCCTCCGCGATGGTCTCAGCGGAGATCCGCAGCTGGATTGCGCTCTCCCGGTGAGCGTGAGCGTCGGACAAGGCGTCATCGGCGATCCCGAGTTCGGCCAGTGAGTGTCCGAGGCCGAGCCCCACCTGGCAGGCGACGAGGTCGAGGCCCGTTACCGCCTCGGTGACGGTGTGCTCAACCTGAATGCGTGGGTTGATCTCAAGCAACACCCACTCGCCTTCGCGCACGAGAAACTCGACCGTCGCCAGCGAGGTGTACGCCAATGACTCGAGCAGGCGTTGCGCTGCCGCGTGGAGGTCCCGCCGCAGCCCGGGCGTCAGCCCCGGCGCCGGCGCGATCTCGACGACTTTCTGTCGGCGTCGTTGAAGTGAGCAGTCGCGGTCACCGAGGATCCGCACACCGTCGGGTCCACCGATGCCCTGCACCTCAATGTGCCTCGCCAGGGGAAACAGCTGCTGCGCGAACACCCGGTCGTCACCAAAGCCGTGTTGCGCCTCCGCTCGGCAGCGGGCGAGCGCGCCGGGGATCTGCGCTGCCTCGTGCACGACGGCGATGCCCCGGCCGCCGCCGCCGGCGACCGCCTTGAGGACAATCCCGGCTGGATGCGCGGCGAGCAGCGCGATTGCCGGTCCGGCCTCGCTGAGCACGCCGGTCGAATCCGGCACTGGAATCGCGAGCGACGCGGCGAGCTCGTGTGTCTCGGTCTTTGAACCGGCTGCGCTGAGCGCTTCGGGCGAGGGGCCGAGAAAGGTGAGCCCTGCGGCGCCGCATGCCCGCGCGAATTCCGGCGATTCGGCAAGAAACCCGTAGCCAGGATGCACGAGATCCGCGCCCGCCGCCGCGGCGGCCTCGACGAGCTGAGCGCCGTCGAGGTAGGCGCGCGGCCCGAGACCGGAGAGCTCGACGGCGACATCGGCAAGCCGCGCGTGCATCGCACCGGCGTCGTTGCGTGGAAACACCGCGACCGTGCGGATGCCCAAGTCGCGAGCTGTCCGAAGAATCCGAATGGCAATTTCGCCCCGATTGGCGACCAGCAGCGTGGTCACGGTGTGACAAATTCCTGCAAGAGCTCGACCTTGCGGATCTTGCCGGTCGCCGTCATTGGCATGCTGTCGACGAGCACGACGTCGGGCACCTTGTAGGTGGCCATCTGCCGCTCAGCCCAGCGGCGAAGCTCTGCCGCTGTCGCAGTCGACCCTGGAGCGAGCTCGATGAATGCGACGGGGCGTTGCCCCGTCGTCGCGTCGTCGCGTGGACCAACAGCGACCCGGAGGATATCCCGATGGGACCTCATCAGGGACTCCACCTCGGACGGGAAGACGCTCATGCCCTTCACCTTGATCATTTCTTTTGTTCGGGCGAGATAGGACAGCCCACCGTGCTCATCAAACTGACCGGTATCCCCCGTGAGGAGCCAGCCGTCGATGATCGCGTCGCGTGTCGCCTCTGGCTGCCGGTAATAGCCACGCAGTACCGAGGGAGACCGCACGAGAATCTGACCTGGCTCGCCGACTCCGACGGGAACAAGGTCGTCGTCGACCACGACGATCGCCGTACCTGGAACCGGGTAGCCACAGTACGTCGGCTCCGCGAGGAGATCCGCATCGTCTTCCCCAAGGCCATGGGTGAACGTGTCGGCGGTGTGCGTCTCGGTCATTCCGTACGAAGCCTCATGCAGCACAACCCCCGTCGCACTCCGCCATGCTTCACGCAGCTCGACGTCGAGCTTTCGCACGAAGGAAATCGCAACGCACTCCCGCAACGAGCTGGTGTCGGTGTCGGCGAAGGCAGGGTGTTCAAGTAACTCAACGTAGTTGTCGGCCTGCGCCGCAACCCAGCTCACCCGCTGGTCGGCGATGAGCGCGAGCGCGGTTGCCGGATCCCATCGACTCATCATCACCACCGTTGCGCCGTCAACGAGGGGGTTAAGGATGCTCATGTCTTCACCCGCGATCCAGAACATTGGCAAGTAACCGAGCGAGACGTGTACGCCCCCCACCTCATCTAACTGGCTTCCCGGGGTCCGACCCTGCCCCATCAGCGCGCTGAGTGCGGTGTAGATCATGTGCCCCTCGGTATGTTCACACCCCTTCGGCATTCCAGTGGTGCCGCCCGTGTAATTCAGCGCGGCGAGGGCGGAGCGGTCACACCGGACCGGCGCAACCGGTGCTGACGCCATGATGGAGCTCCAATCGGAGAGCGTGCCGCCCGCAGCGGAAACAAACGGCGCCGGGGGAACCGGGGGAGCGGTGAGCAGGTCGGCGGGCGCGGTGAACGCGACGGCTAAGTCCGGGTGAACGGTTCGGTCCGCCCCCTCCTCATTGCCCGGCGAAGCGAGCTCGCGCGCTGCATCGACAACCTCCGCGAGTTCAGGGTGGGCGAGTAGGAGCCGCACCCCGGCATCCGCCAGTTCATAGGCGAGCTCGCGCGCTTTGAACATCGGGTTGATGGGCACATAGACCGCGCCAACTCGCAGTATGCCAAGCATGGCGATCGTCAATTGTGGGCAGTTGCCGAGGTAGACCCCCACCCGGTCTCCCGGCTGGATCCCGCGCGAGCGGAGCCACCCGGCGAAGGCGCCGGCACTCGCCTCGAGCTCCGCATACGAGATATCGCGGCCGTAGAAGTGAATCGCGGTGGTGTGCGGTCTCTCGCGTGCCCAGCGTTGGAGGTAGTCGTTGAGCCCGGCAGCGGGCTCTGGATCGACAAACTCTCTCGGCACATCGGCAGGCCACTGTGTGCGGCGCTCAGCGAGCGCGTTCGCGGCCTGATTCCACAGCAACTGTTTCGGCGACATTGCCACTCCTCGGGGTTGAGTTGCTTCGCCGCCAGTACCGCCCCCTTCCATTCCTATCCGCCGCAGCTGGTAAACGCAAGCGAAGTCTGCGCGCAGTCGAGAAAGCTCCGCGCTCCAGTCTCGGTCGTTGGTGGCGGCGTGTGGCATGCCCGGAGCGGCCCCGACCGCGGCACGGAGGCGCACATCGAAGCCGTGGGCCACGGTCGACACTGAGGCAGCGATGAGCTACATGTGTTACTTTGTGGTGGCGTGCTTCGCACCGTGGCCCCGTTGGCGTACTCGCCAGGTGGGGAAACCTCAACGACGAGGGAGAGTGATGTCAATGACGACCGAAGATGCTGCACCTCCGATGGAAGAATTCTTGCTTGACGCACCGTCAAACTGGGGTAAGTGGGGGCCCGACGACGAAGTCGGCTCCCTGAATTACCTCACGAGCGAAGAGGTGCTTCGCGGTGTGGGCGCGATAACCTCGGGAACCGTCGTGACGCTCCAGCGAGTCATTGGCGACCCCAATGGCGACCCGGTGTGGCCAGGGCGCACCCCCGCGACGAAAACAATGATCGTCGACGAGTCAACGTGGGACTCGGCTGATGCCCCGCAGTTTCCGGGGGGAGGCCACTACGCTGACGACAAAATTGACGCGTACCTGCAGGGCTCAACTCAGTACGACGCTCTCGGGCATGCCTGGTACGGCGGCAAGCTTTGGAACGGCTTCGACGCCCGCTCCACTATCGGTGGTCTCGATAAGGCGAGCGTCGAGCCCATTGCCGAGCGCGGGGTCGTTGGGCGCGGCGTGCTCCTCGACATGGCGCGCTTCCGCAACAAAGAGTCACTCGAGCCAGCGGAGACCTTCACCCACGAGGACCTCATGGCATGCGCGGAGCACCAGGGGGTGACGCTCGAGAAACGCGACATCCTCGTCGTCAGGACCAACTTCTTGCAGCGCTTCTACGAACTCGGTGACGCGTTCTATGAGGACTTCTGCGAGCCGGGGCTCACATACAGCCTGGAACTCGCCACGTGGTTCCAAGAGATGGAGATTCCGAACCTGGTGACGGACACCATCGCGAACGAGATCACATTTGATCCCAACTCGGGGGTGACGCTGCCGCTGCACGGAGCGCTCATGCGAAATCTCGGCATAGCGCTCACGGAGATCTGCAACCTCGAGACGCTCGCAGAGCGCTGCGCGGAGACCGGCCAGTACGCCTTCCTGTATACGGCTGCACCCCTGAAGGTGCACCAGGCCTCCGGCTCGCCAGTGAACCCGGTAGCAATTCTCTAGGTGTGAACATGTCGAGTGTTGCTAGGCCGTGGCACGCGAGCTATCCGGACTACCTGCCGCACGATATCGCCACTGAGTTTGACTCGGTAGCTGCGGCATTTGCCGCAACAGTGCAGCGCAGCCCAGACGCCACCGCGATCCGCTACTTCGATGGGCAGCTGAGCTTTCGCGAGCTTGACGAGCGATCTGATGCGCTCGCGATCGCGCTGCAGCAGCTCGGGTTCGCGACCGGCGACCGCCTAGCGCTCTACCTCCAGAACAACCCCGCGTTCGTCGTCGGAATGCTCGCGGCATGGAAGGCAGGGGGCATTGGCGTCGCCGTGAACCCAATGAACCTGGAGCGTGAGCTCTCGTTCGTGCTGGAAGATAGCGCTGCCACAGTGCTGCTGTGCCTCGACGAGCTGTACGCGAGGGTTGCAAAAAGCGTCATTGAGCGCTCGCGAG
Organism: Leucobacter komagatae; assembly: GCF_000834055.1. Lineage (GTDB taxonomy): Bacteria > Actinomycetota > Actinomycetes > Actinomycetales > Microbacteriaceae > Leucobacter > Leucobacter komagatae_A. The sequence goes on along the minus strand of NZ_JXSQ01000046.1, from coordinate 2,862 downwards.
GGAGCGTGCGCGCAGTGATTACCTGCTCGGCCCTCGACGACCAGTCACGCAGCGATGCGCGACTCTTTCCGCCGCAGGCGAAGCGGGACGCGGTTTACGCGGATGGTGAGCATCATTCCGTGCTTGATCTCCGCGACGTCCTCGAGAGCTTTCGTGGGCGCAGCCCGAAAGCGGTCACCGCGTCTCCTGAGGAGACCGCGATGCTCGTCTATACCTCAGGCACGACGGGCCAACCCAAAGGGTCAATGAGCAGTCACCGCAACATGTCGTTCACCGCGCAGGTGTATCGGGACTGGATGCCGCTCACGCCGGCCGACAGCATTCTGGGCATCGCCCCGCTCTTCCATATCACGGGGATCATCGGTCACGTGTCGGCCGGCCTGCTCATTGGTTGCCCGCTATTACTTGCGCACCGCTTCGAGCCCAGGGTGGTGATGGACCTCATCAGGGAGCATCGGCCCACGTACGTGGTGGCTGCCATTACGGCGCTCATGGCGCTGAGTCAGGTGCCGGAGACTGGCCCCGACGACTGGACCTCGTTTCGCGCCGTGTATACCGGTGGCGCCCCCGTCGCGCCGGCGATTGCCGAAGCCTTTGAAGCATCGACCGGGCAATACCCGCACAACGCCTACGGGTTGACAGAGACCAATTCGCCAGCGCACTGCGTGCCGCGCGGCCAGCGGGCGCCAGTTGACGAGGGGAGCGGGGCGCTGTCGGTCGGTATTCCCGTATTCAGCACGGTCACCAGGATCCTCGACGATCACGGCACCGAGCTGCCGGCGGGCGAGGTCGGTGAAATTGCGGTAGCCGGACCGCAGGTGGTGCGCGGGTACTGGCAGAACCCAGCGGCAAGCACCGAATCGATTCCCGGTGGAGAACTGAGAACCGGGGATGTTGGATTCATCGACGAGGACGGCTGGCTGTTCATCGTAGATCGGAAGAAAGACATGATCAACGTCTCGGGCTACAAGGTGTGGCCCCGTGAGGTTGAGGACGTGCTCTACCGACATCCGGCGGTGCGGGAGGTGGCAGTCATCGGCGTGCCTGATGAGTACCGAGGGGAGAGCGTCAAGGCGTTCGTCTCGGTGAAGGCGGGAGCCTCAGTGGATCCTGCTGAACTCATTGAATTCGCGAGGCAGAATATGGCGGCCTACAAGTACCCGAGGGTGGTTGAGGTGATCGATGAACTTCCAAAAACGGTGACCGGGAAGATCCTCCGCAGAGTGCTGCGTGACTGGCGCGGAGCCCAGCCGCTGCCGGGCTGATCGAGCGCACGGGCAGCCTGTGCTGCCCTGGCAGCGGGATGGCCGGTGGCGGAACGAACCGTCCGCGATAGTGTAAATGCGTGAGTAACGCCGAAGATACAGGCGTGGCCAAACGTTCGCCGCGACCGAGACCCCGCAATGGGCAGACGCGCGCCTCCGTCATTCGCGCGGCGCTGAAGTGCTTTGCCGCTCGCGGATACTTCGGCGCCTCGATGCGCGACATCGCTGCGGAGGCCGACATCGGCCTCGCAGGGATCTACCATCACTTCTCGGGCAAACAGGAGTTGCTGCAGGCCGTCATGACGGTGACGATCGAGGACGTATTCGCGAGTACGCGAGCGAGCGTGGCCGCGATCCCAGACGATCGCCCGCGAGAGCAGCTGGCCGCACTCGTGCGAGCGTGGGTTGAGTTTCACACCGTCAGGCAGGAGGATGCCAGGGTCGGGGCCTCAGAGGTGCACTGCCTCGAGGGCGAAGGTCGGGATCGGGTGATCGCGCTTCGCGACGAGCAGGAGGCGCTGTTCGTCACAACGATTGAGCGTGGCGCGCGGCTTGGCGTGTTCACTACGCCGTATCCGCGCGAAGCAGCTCGCGCGATCCTCAACATGGGGATCGCCGTGGCGACCTGGTACCGACTCGACGGTGACATCACCCCACACGGTCTCGCCGAGCGATACGCGCAGCTCTCGCTCGACATGGTCGGAGCGATCGACCTGCGGGAGTAACTGGCTGAGTGCGCAAGGCGCTTTCGCGCGACGTTCCGACGCGGCCTGTTGTATTTGAACGATCGTTCGTTTACGCTCGGAGGTACTGGGGAGGGTGCTCCACAAGAGCACCTCTTCCGTTTTCGTCGCAAGGCCCGAAGGAGCGCCAATATGACCGCCGCTGCACACCCACAAGATCCCGGTGAGACACGAGTTCTTACGCACTTCATTGGCGGTGAACACGTCGCTGGCACCTCGGGGAGGTTCGGCGATGTCTACGACCCGAGCGTCGGCCTTGTCCAAGCTCGGGTGCCGCTTGCGAGCACCGAAGAGGTCACCGTAGCGATTGACAATGCCGCGCAAGCTCAGCTCGAATGGGCCGCGCTCAACCCGCAGCGCCGTGCACGGGTGCTGCTCAAGTTCCTCGACCTCATTGCGCGCGATACGCAGGAGCTCGCAGAGCTGCTCTCGCGCGAACACGGCAAGACGGTGCCTGACGCGATTGGCGATATTCAGCGCGGTGTCGAGGTCATCGAGTTTGCAGTTGGTGGACCGCACCTACTCAAGGGCGAATACTCGACGGGAGTTGGCACCGGCGTCGACGTGTATTCGATGCGTCAGCCGCTCGGAGTCGTCGCTGGCATCACCCCGTTCAACTTCCCTGCCATGATTCCGTTGTGGAAGGCTGGCCCTGCCCTCGCTGCAGGAAACTCGTTCATCTTGAAGCCCTCGGAGCGTGACCCCTCTGTTCCGCTGCGCATCGCAGAACTCCTGCTCGAAGCAGGACTCCCGCCAGGGGTGTTCAACGTCGTCAACGGCGACAAAGAAGCCGTCGATGCGCTGCTGCACGATGAGCGGGTTCGGGCGATCGGCTTCGTTGGCTCAACGCCCAT
>NZ_JXSQ01000045.1 GCF_000834055.1 Leucobacter komagatae | reverse complement strand
GCCGCTGCCAGCGAAGGGCGAGGCGAAGCGCGCGATCCTCGACAGCTACACCAAGGAGCACTCCGCCGAGTATCAGGCGCAGGCGTGGATCGACCTCGCCCGCAAGCTGCACGGCGAGCACCCCGAGCTCGCCGACGTCGCGAACGTAAAGAGCGTCGTGCTGCACACGAGCCACCACACCCACTACGTCATTGGCTCCGGCGCAAACGACCCGCAGAAGTACGACCCGAATGCTTCACGTGAAACACTCGACCACTCGATCCCGTACATCTTCGCGGTCGCGCTGCAGGACGGCGGCTGGCACCACGTCGACTCGTACACCCCGGAGCGCGCTGGCCGCGCAGACACCGTCGAGCTGTGGAACAAGATCACCACGGCAGAGGACGCAGAGTGGACGCGTCGCTACCACTCGGAGGATCCCGACGAGAAGGCCTTCGGCGGTCGCGTAGAGATCGAACTCGCTGACGGCACGAAGATCGTCGACGAGATCGCCGTCGCAGACGCGCACCCGCTCGGCGCAAGGCCTTTCGCGCGCGACAACTACATCGCGAAGTTCCGCCTGCTTGCCGAGCCCGTGCTCGAGCCCGCCGAGATCGAGCGATTCCTCGACCTCGTGCAGCGCCTCCCCGAGCTCTCCGCCGACGAGGTGCGCGAGCTGAACATCGTCGCGAAGGCCGGCCTCATCGACCTCGCGGCAGCACCGAAGGGACTCTTCTAATGCTGTACTCGAAGACGACTCCGGCCGATAAGCGCCGCCTGTTCCGCGAGCGGCTCGCCACCGGTGAGCTGCTCCGCTTCCCGGGCGCGTTTAACCCGCTGTCCGCCAGGCTCATTGAGCAGAAGGGCTTCGAGGGCGTCTACATCTCGGGCGCTGTGCTCTCGGCGGATCTCGGCCTGCCGGACATCGGGCTCACCACCCTCACCGAGGTCGCTGGCCGCGGAGCGCAGATCGCGCGCATGACCGAACTGCCGGCGATCATCGACGCCGACACGGGCTTCGGCGAGCCGATGAACGTGGCGCGCACGATCCAGGAACTCGAGAACGCCGGCCTTGCGGGCGCGCACATCGAGGATCAGATCAACCCGAAGCGCTGCGGCCACCTCGACGGCAAGGCCGTCGTTGACGAGGCAACAGCGACGAAGCGCATCCGCGCAGCTGCCGACGCCCGGCGCGACGAGAACTTCCTCATCATGGCGCGCACCGACGTCCGCGCTACGGCCGACGGCCCGCACGGCCTCGACCTCGCGAAGGACCGCGCGAAGGCACTTGTCGACGCAGGCGCCGACGCTATTTTTCCCGAGGCGATGCGCTCGCTTGAGGAGTTCGAGGCGATCCGCAGCGCGGTCGATGTGCCGCTGCTCGCGAACATGACCGAGTTCGGCAAGAGCGAGCTGTTCACCACGCAGCAGCTCGCGGACGTCGGCATGAACATCGTTATCTGGCCGGTGTCGATGCTCCGCATCTCGATGGGGGCGACGGGCCGCGCGCTCGACACCATCATCGAGGAGGGCTCGCTCACGTCGAAGCTCGACGAGATGCAGCATCGCGCCGACCTCTACGAACTGATTGACTACGAGGGGTACAACCACTTCGATACGAGCGTGTTCAATTTCGAGGTCGAGCGCTAAAGCGCTCAGTCCGCCCGCAGCACAAGCGAAGGAGCTTATCGTGACTGATATTCAGAAGGGCCTCGCAGGGGTCGTCGCCGATGTTACGGCGATTTCGAAGGTCAACCCAGAGAGCAACAGCCTGCTCTACCGCGGGTACCCGGTGCAGGAGCTCGCGGCGACCCAGCCGTTCGAGGCCGTCGCCTACCTGCTGTGGAACGGGGAGCTGCCGAGCGACGCGCAGCTCGCCGAGCTGCGGGCGGAGGAGCGACGTCACCGTGCGCTCGCCGACAACGTGCGCGCGGCGATCGATCTGCTGCCGCTGACCGCGCACCCGATGGACGAGGTGCGCACCGCCGTGAGTATCATCGGCGCCTCAGACGTGTCCGGTGGGGGATCGGTGCTCGACGCAGCCGGCAGCCCCGAGGAGAACCTCGCGCGGAGCGTGCGGCTGTACGCTGCGCTCCCGGCGATCGTTGCCTACGGGCAGCGCCGCCGCCGTGGCGAGGAGCTCGTCGAGCCGCGCGACGACCTTGACTACGCAGCGAACTTCCTGTGGATGACGTTCGGTGAGGAGTCAGACGAGGTCGTCGTCGATGCGTTCAATCGCTCGATGACGCTCTACGCTGAGCACTCGTTCAACGCGTCGACGTTCACTGCGCGCGTCATCACCTCGACGCTGTCTGATCTGTATTCAGCCGTTGTCGGCGCGATCGGCGCGCTCAAGGGCCCGCTGCACGGCGGCGCCAACGAGGCCGTCATGCACATCTTCGACGAGATTGGTGAGGCCGAGCAGGTCGTCCCGTGGCTTGAGACCGCGCTCGCCGAGAAGCGCAAGATCATGGGCTTCGGCCACCGTGTCTACAAGCGCGGCGACTCGCGCGTACCGACGATGAAGGCCGCGCTCGACACGCTCGTCGAGCACTACGATCGGCCCGACGTTGCGGCGCTCTACGACGCGCTCGAGAGCGAGTTCGTCTCGCGCAAGGGGATCTACCCGAACCTCGACTACCCGTCGGGCCCTGCGTACAACCTCATCGGTTTCGACACGCTCACGTTCACGCCGCTGTTCATCGCGTCGCGTGTGACGGGCTGGACAGCGCACATCATGGAGCAGACGGCGTCGAACGCACTCATTCGCCCCCTCTCTGCCTACAACGGGGTCGCTGAACGGCACATCGACGGCTACGTTCCAGACGCCGAAGCCATCGCCGCTGCCGAACGCGCAGAAGAGCAGGGATAGAGGATTCGTCAGCCAACCGGGCTGGCGCGACGCTGATTCCGGTGGGACGCGCAACAATTTCCACTTTGAGGCACTCCCTCACGTATGATGCGTTTACGAGGAAAACACGTGCGCTCCACCGGGCGCTGAGCGGGGCTGCGGCCCGCGAGGATCTCTGGCCGAAGGGCTGAGGTAAGGAGAATCGATGAAGATTGTCGTGCTGGTCAAGGAGGTTCCCGATACGTACGGGGATCGAAAGCTGAATCTCGAGACTGGGCTCGCCGACCGGGCGGCCTCTGACGCAGTCGTTGATGAGATCGGCGAGCGCGCGCTTGAGGTTGCGCTCTCCTTCGCAGACAAGAACGAGGGGACCGACGTTGTCGTGCTCACCGTTGCGCCTGAGGGCGCTGGTGGGACGATCCGCAAGGCGCTCGGAATGGGCGCACACTCCGCAGTGCATGTCGTCGACGAGGCGCTGCTCGGCGCTGACCTCGGGCTCACCGCAGAGGTGCTCGCGAAAGCGCTCACCCGCGCGGGCTTCGACCTCGTGATCGCCGGCAACGCGTCAACTGACGGAACTGGCGGCGCGGTCCCAGCCATGCTCGCCGAGCACCTCAGGGTCCCCGGCCTTACCGGGCTGAGCGAGGTAGAGATCACGGCAGCCGGCGTCTCGGGCACGCGCCCGGTTGACGGTGGCGTGCAGAAGGTCTCGGCCGATCTGCCCGCGGTGATTTCCATCACCGAGGCGCTGCCCGAGGCCCGGTTCGCGAACTTCAAGGGCATCATGGCGGCGAAGAAGAAGCCGCTCGAGGTTGTCACGCTTGCCGATCTTGGTGTGGATCCTGAGGATCCCGCTGCGGCCCGCTCGATCATGCTTACCGTCGCGGAGAAGCCAGCCCGCTCGGCCGGAGTAAAGATCGTCGACGAGGGGGATGCCGGCACACAGCTCGCGAACTACCTCATTGAGAACCGACTGGTATAGGCGCGAAGGGCACACACCATGACTGATTTTGCACAGGACGCCATTCTCGTCGTTCTCGAACCACAGGCTTCCGGCGCGCTTGAGGACGCTGCGGGAGCGCTCCTCGGCGCCGCATCACTCGCCGGTACGCCCGTCGCGCTGGTGATCGGACCTGACACGCTCGCTGCCGACGCCGCGGCCCTCGGGGCTGCCCGCGTACTCGTTGCGGCGCCGCCTGAGGGCGCCGGGCTCGGCACCTTCGCGGTTGACGCCCTCCAGGCGGCCGCCTCGCTCGTGCAGCCCGATGCTGTGCTCGTCTCCAACTCGGTGAACGGCCGCGACACCGCGGCCCGGTTCGCGGCCCGCACGAAGTCTGCGCTTGCCGTCGACGCGATCGGCGTCGCGCGCGACGACCTCGGCGTTGTCGCACAGCACTCCGTCTACGGCGGCGCCTACAACGTGACGTCGGCGTCGACGTTCGGCGCGCCCGTGATCACGCTCAGGCAGGGCGCCGTCGACGCGCGTGCCGAAGCGCAGAGCGCCGCGGGGGAGCCACTTACCGTCGCCGATTCAGCTGCACCCGCCGGCCGTATTGACTCCTTCGAGGTGGTCACCGAGGTTTCCTCGCGCCCCGAACTCCGCGGCGCAGCCCGCGTCGTCTCCGGCGGCCGCGGCCTCGGCTCGAAGGAGCAGTTTGAGCTCGTCGAGCAGCTCGCAGACGCGCTCGGCGCGGCCATCGGCGCGTCCCGCGCCGCCGTCGACGCCGGCTTCGTCCCCGCCTCGTACCAGGTCGGGCAGACGGGCGTCTCCGTTTCGCCGCAGCTCTACATCGCCCTTGGTATCTCGGGCGCGATCCAGCACCGCGCTGGCATGCAGACCGCGAAGAACATCATTGCGATCAACAAGGACGGTGACGCCCCAATCTTCGACGTCGCCGACTTCGGGGTTGTCGGTGACGTATTCACGGTCGTCCCGCAGCTGCTCAGCGCCCTCGAAACGCGAAAGCAGTAGCCATGGCGAGCTACTCCCAGTCGATCCGCAGTGGGCTGCCGCGCGTCCCGGGTGGCGAGCCGTGGCCGCCAGCTGGAACGCTCGCTGGAGCCCCAGCCGCCGCAGTGGAGGCGCAAGCGACCCCCGTTGTAGACGTTGCCACGCAGGCCGCGAATGCGCCAGCTGCGGTGCCCGCTGCTGAGCAGGTAGCGGATCAGGGTGCGCCCCAGGCTGCAGCGCCAGCGACCGCAGCCCAGGCGACGCCCGCAGCCCAGGCGACGCCGGCGACGGCAACCGTCGTGCTCGGTTCTGCCCCGCTTCGCCGCGGGCTACCGCGCGTCGCGGGTGGCGACCCGTGGCCAGCCGAGGGCTTCGCGCCTGAGGGCTCGGCCGCACAGCCAGCCACCAAGGGAACGCCCGCGCCGGCCGCCCCCGAGATGCAGGCGGCCCAGGAGTCCGCGCAGGCCGAGGCTACCGCGGCAGCGCCAGCAGCCTCAGCGCCAGCAGCCCCAGCTGCCGAGACGGCTGCTGCACCAGCACCCGCCGCCGCTGTCACACTCAGCGCGACCCCGCTGCGCCGCGGGCTGCCGCGCAGCGCGGGTGGCGACCCGTGGCCTGCCGAGGGTTTCGCACCCGAGCGCGCGGTTGCCGCAACACCCGCCGCGCCAGCTGACCAGTCGGCGCACTCCGAACCAGCTGCGCCGTCGCCAGCCGAGGCCGCGGCTCCGGTGTCGACGCCGTCCGCGCCAGCTGCGCCACCTGCTCCGGCGAAGACCGCTCAGCCCGCAGCCGCTCAGCCCGCCGCCGCGCCAGCAGCGCAGGCCGCCGCCCAGGCCCCGGCACGGCCGACCGCAGTGGCATCGCCTGCGGCCTCGCCAGCGAAGCCCGAGCGAGAGCCACGCATGATCGGCTCGCGCTCGCTCTCGCAGTGGGTGAAGCTCGGTTCGCTCGGCGTCGCTGGGCTCATCGTGCTCGCCGGCATCATCGTGCTTGCAGCGCGCGGCGTGACGACCCTTCCGGGCGTCCCCGAGTTCGTTGAGCGCTACCCCGGCGAGTACCACCCGGCCGTTGTCGCGGACGAGGGCTTCCCCGCGTGGGCACGCTGGACGCACTACCTCAACGTCTTCTTCATGGTGCTCATTGTGCGCACCGGGCTCACCGTGCGGCACCAGCAGAAGCCCGAGGCGTTCTACACGCCGAAGCGCGGCGGCAAGAAGATCTCGATCCACCTGTGGCTACACACGAGCATCGACCTGCTCTGGCTCGCGAACGGCATCATCTTCGTGGTGCTGCTCTTCGCCACCGGGCACTGGGCGCGCATCGTGCCGACAAGCTGGGAAGTCTTCCCGAACGCTGCGTCAGCGATGCTCCAGTACCTCACGCTCGACTGGCCTGTGGAGAACGGCTGGGTGAACTACAACGCGCTGCAGCAGCTCATGTACTTCATCATCGTCTTCGTTGCGGCCCCGATTGCGGCAATCACCGGCGTGCGAATGAACGAGTGGTGGCCGAAGAACAACGAGAAGCTCGATCGGGTCTTCCCGGCCCAGCTTGCGCGGGCGCTGCACTACCCGACGATGCTGTTCTTCGTCGTGTTCGTGATCATCCATGTGTTCCTGGTGCTCACCACTGGGGCGCTGCGCAACCTCAACCACATGTTCGCGGGCAACGATGGGGCCGGGTGGTTTGGCTTCTGGATGTTCGCGGCAGGGCTCGTGCTGATCGCGGTCGCGTGGGTACTCACCCGGCCGCTGCTCATTGCGCCAATCGCGAGCGTCTTCGGCAAGGTGAGTAACCGCTGATCGGCTTACCCCGATCGAACACTACAAACAACATCTCAGGGAGGTGCGGCAGTGGGTTCCGTACGGTCGACGAGTGAACTACAGTCCCGCGCGCTATTGGCGGGGGGCGTGCCAGCCGTCGAGGAAGTCCGCAACGGGATCCACGCCATCGCCCTCGCGATGCCGGCGATGCAGCCGACGTACGCCTACAGTTACGCCATCCTCGCTGGGGGATCATCGCGGGACGTACACATCGTCGACGCCGGCCTGGACACTGACGCGAACTGGGAAACGTTCTGCGCGGCGATCGAGGCGCTCGACAGGCACGTCACCGACATTGTGTCGGTGACGGTCACCCACCTCCACTTCGATCACACCGGCCTCGCCAATCGCATTCGCGAAGCGTCTGGCGCGCGCGTCAGAATGCACGGCGACGAGGCGGCGGCGATCCGGGCTGGACTGCAGTTCTCGGCTGGACATGACGTTGGCGACAAGTTCAGCGAGTGGGGAGTGCCGGCTGCGGAGCGAGCCGCGTTGCTTGAGATCGCGAACTCGCGGGCCGACTTCGGCAGCAGCGTCGTCGTCGATGACGAACTGCGCGACGGTCAGATACTCGACTTCGGCGAGCACCGCGCGCGCGTGATCCACACCCCTGGGCACACGACCGGGCACATCTGCCTCGCGCTGCTTGGCGAGAACGCGGTCTTCACGGGCGACCATGTGCTCCCTGGGATCAACCCGGGCATTGCGCTCGGCGGGAGGCGTTCGCCCGATCCACTCGGCGAGTACTACGCGTCACTCGAGCGGCTCGAGCCCTACGCAGACGCTGAGGCGCTGCCAGGGCACGGCTTCAGGTTCTCGCCGCTTGGGGCACGCTGCGCCGAGATCCGCGCCCACCACGAGGCGCGCACCGCCCAGGCTGCGCAGCAGCTCGCTGAGACGCCGAACTTGCCGGTGTGGGAGCTCGCGAGCCGTCTCACCTGGACCGGGGGGTGGGACGCGCTACCCGTGGTCTCCCGCGTCTCGGCACTCGCGCAGACGGACATGCACGCTGCCAGGGTCGCCACGGTCTCGGCTGCCGAGTAAGGCGGGGAGCGCGACGCCGGTCGCCGCCGGGCGCGGCGCTATTCGTGCATGCGCAGACCCGAGATGCGGTGGCTCTCAGGCTCCAACTGCAGCGTTGAGTGTTCGAGGTGGAAGTGATCCATCAGGCACGCCTTCAACTCGTCGAGGACCGCGTGATAGCCCCGCTCGCCCCACGAATCGTCGGTGATGGTGACGTGAGCGGAGAACGCTGGTACGCCGGAGGTGATCGTCCAGGCGTGCACGTCGTGCACCTCAACAACGCCTGGGACCGCGAGCATGTGCGCGCGCGCAACCTCAACGTCGAAGCCCTTGGGTGACGCCTCGAGGAGCACGGTGACGACGTCGCGGAGCAGGCTGTATGCGCGGGGAGCAATGAGGAGAGCGATGGCGATCGATGCGATCTGATCGACCATCATCCACCCCGTGAACGCGATGATCACGCCGGCGACAATCACCGCGAGCGACCCGAGCAGGTCGCCGAGCACCTCAAGGTACGCGCCGCGGACGTTCAGGCTCTCCTTCTGCCCCGACCGCAGGATGAGCAGGGACGTGAGGTTTGCTGCTGCGCCGATGACGGCGGCTATGAGCATGGGGGTCGACTGCACCTCGACCTCGGAACCGAAGCGTGAGATCGCCTGCACGAAGATCACGACGGCGATGACACCGAGCACGATGCCGTTCGCGAGTGCAGCAAGCACCTCGACGCGGAGGTACCCGTACGTGCGCTTCGAGTTCGCTGGCAACGTTGCAATGATGCTGGCGAGCAGGGCGATCGCGACGCCTGTCGCGTCAGTGAGCATGTGGCCGGAGTCGGCGAGGAGTGCGAGGGAGTTCGAGATGAACGCGCCGATCACCTGCACGACGAACACGCTCAGGGTGATGACGAGTACGAGGATGAGCCGCTTGCGGTGTTTCCCGGTCGCCGTTGCGGCGCCCTCAAGGCCGTGCGAATGGCCGCCGTGCCCACCATCGTCGCCCGCGCCCTGTGGGGCGGGAGGATGGCCAGCGCTGAAATCCGGTTCGCAGTGTGCGTCGTCCATCTTCGTCATGTTAGCCGCTCTCGCGGTGCGGAGCTAGGAGCCTGTCACTGAGCAACAAGCAGATACGTTGCGCCGAGCGCTGTACCGCCTATGACCGCCCATTCGAACACGCGCTGGCGGATCCGCGAGGCGATCCACCTGCCGATGAATGCACCCGCGACGACCCCGGGGATGAGTAGGAGATCGAGCTGGAGCGTCGCGGGGGTGAACAGCCCAAGGCTCATAGAGATGGGCAGCTTGACGAGGTTGATCACGGCGAAGAACCAGGCAGCAGTGCCGAGGAACGTCTTCACCGGCAGTCGGGCGGCGAGGAAGTACATGGACATCACCGGGCCGCCCGCGTTGGCAACCATCGTCGTGAACCCGCCGAGCGCCCCAAAGCCGGCGCGCGCGGTGAGACCGGCAGCGCGCTGTGGCTCGGATGTGTCACGTGAAACGTTCGCGCTCGCACGGCTCCCCGGCCCAAGCCGCTGCCACAGCGTAAAGGCGATGAGGCAGAGCAGCACCGCGCCGATGAGCCGCCGCACCCAGTCGTCCGCGGCAAACGCGAGGAACACTGCCCCGAGCGCGAGCCCGACGGCCGCGAACGGGATGAGGCGCACAAGCGCCCGCCAATCCGCCTCCCTTCGGTAGCTCAACAGGGCGAGTACGTCGCCGACGATGAGCAGGAGGAGCAGCGCACCGGTTGACGCCTTCGCGGGCAGCACGGCGGCGAAGATCGCGATCGAGATGGTGTTGATGCCGGGCAGCGCGGTCTTGGAGATACCGACGAGCAGCGCGGCAGTTGCGAGGAGCACCCAGGCAAGCGGGCCGAGCTCGAAGGGGGCAAGGGTCATCCCCTCAGCCTACTCAGCGACTGTGGCGGGCGAGGCAGGCAGGTGCCGCGGCTAGAACGCCTCAAGCTGCGCGGCAATGGCGAGCAATTGCGGCTCGCTCCCCGCGCGGCCAATGAGTTGCACGCCAACGGGAAGGCCATCGCCGTCCGTGAACATCGGAATCGTGATTGCGGGAAGCCCGGCGACGTTCACCATGGAGGTAAACGGCGTCCACTTGCACTGCAGCTCGTAGTCCTGCTGGGGCGGGAGCGCCGCGAACTCGCCGATGCGCGGCGCCGCCATCGCAAGCCCGGGGGTGAGCACGATGTCCGTGTTCCCCCACTGGCCGCGCACGTCCCGCCCGAACTCCCTGAGCCGTGCCCCGGCTGCGCGGTGTTCGGTGAGAGACCGACCGAGTGCCCGCTCGCGCATCTCGCGGGTGAGCGGCATGAGCCGCTCGGCCTGCGCCTCGTCAAAGTCGAGCAGCGACAGGCTTGCAGTCCAGCCCGTCGAGAAGAACTCGAAGTACTCGGGGTCGTAGTTGAACTCCGCTGCGTCGACATGGTGGCCGAGGAGCGCGAGACGTTCTGCCGCGACGGTGAACGCGCGGAGCGCGTCGTCCGAGAGGGGCACGTCCAAGGCAGCTTCGAACGGCGAGGCGGTGCTCGTCGCGACGGTGAGCCCGGTGAGATCCGCAGCCCGGTGCACCGCTTCCCTGTGAGCGCCGCGCATGTTGGGAGTGGCCATCGCGTCCATCAGCATGGCGGCGTCTGCTGCGGAGCGGGCGAGCGGGCCGGAGACGGTGAGGATGGGGGAGCCGAAGCTATCCTCGTACCCGCGGGTGACGTCGCCGGGAACGGCTCCGAGGCCCGGTTTCAGGCCGACCAGGCCGCACGCAAGCGCAGGAATGCGGACCGATCCGCCGCCATCGCTGCCCGGCGCGAACGGGAGCAGGCCAGCAGCGACGGCCGCCGCCGCACCACCGCTCGACCCGCCGGGGGTGCGGTCGCGGTCGAAGGGGTTCCTTGCTGGCGACGCGATGAGGTTCTCGGAATAGCAGCTGAGCCCGAATTCGGGCACCTGGGTTTTGCCGAGTGAGATTGAGCCGGCAGCCCTGAGGGCCGCGACGACCGGATGGTCATCCTCAGCGATGCGCGCCTGCTGGGTCGCGCTTCCCGACGACGTCGGGGCGCCGGCCACGTCGACGAGGTCTTTGTGGGCGAGGGGGATTCCGAGCAGGGGTGGTGTGGCCGGCGTAGGTGCTGACCTTGCGGTTGCCAGGGCGGCGTCAGCTGCTCGCGCAGCATCGAGCGCGCTCTCGTTCGTCACCGAAACGAAGGCGCCGAGATCCTCCCGCGCGGCGATCCGTTCGAGGAAGTGCGCCGCGACCTCGACCGCGGTCACCTCACCCGCGAGCAGCGCCGCACGTAGCGACACGGCAGAGGCGAACGGTGCGGGGGCTGCTGCGGAGGTTCCCATGTGCCCGATGCTACGCGTAGCTGCTACTACTCGGCTGTAAAGGTGTGCTCGTAACCGTTGCCGCTGCCGCTCCTGCGGACCGCGAGTTCGTACACGTTTCCAGCGTTGCTGACCTTCAGCAGGTGGGTCTTCTGGCCGGGCGCTGACAGGCCAAAGCTGCCGCCCTGGCTGTCTTGCACGCCGATGCCGAGAGCCTCGGTGGTCGTGAGGAACGCGAACGCGACAACGCCGTCTGGGGTCTCGTCAATGATCTCGAGCGTGTCGGGGATGATCTTGCCGTGCTCCGAGGTCGCGGTGAGGTGCGGGCTTTCCTCAAGCTGAGCGAGGACGCTCGCGCGGACCTCGTCCGTGCCGCGCGGTGGGGCCGCAGCCGCCACTTGCGTCACAAAGGTAAACAGGAGTGCGAGTGAGCCGAGCAGGGCGATCACCATGGTGGCGGCTGGCGCGATCTTGCGGCGGGTGGTCGGTGAGGCGGTCACTGTCGCTCCTTTGTGAGGTGATGCTGGTGCTGCCATCGTATCTTGGCTCGCCTGTCCGTTCGGTCGTGGGGGCGCAGAGATCGGGGTTTGCGTGCCCGCGGGACGCGCCCCACAAGCCCTTGTTGCGAATGATTCTCAATCGTGGGTACAATGAGATTCGTTCTCATCTCGAAAGATTCTTATGTCGCACTCCTCCGCACGTCGTTCCATCCTGCTCATCCCAGCGCTCGCCGCAGCGCTCGCCCTCAGCGCGTGCTCTCCGGCGGCAGGGACGCCAAGCGGTGACACACTCAATGTCGTCACGACGACGACGCAGCTCGCCGATTTCGCGCATCAGATCGGCGGCGACGACATCGACCTCACGAGCCTCCTCGCCGCCGGCGCCTCGGCTCACCACTTCGATCCGTCCCCCAAGGAACTCGTCGCGCTGAGCCAGGCCGACGTGCTCATTGTCAACGGCGCCGAGCTTGAAGGGTTCGTCGACTCAGCAATCGAAGCTTCGGGCTTCTCGGGAAAGCTCATCACCGCGGCGGACGGGATCGACCTCGCCGAAGCGAAAGAGATCACGGCAGAGGGAGAGCAAGAGGCGCAGAGCGGCGCGCCAGCTGAGCACGACCACGACGGTCACGCGGATGACGACGGTCACGCGGACCACGACGAGCACGCGGATCACGACCACGAACACGGGGACCACGACGACCACGACCACGGTGACGTGAACCCGCACCTGTGGACGTCGCCCCGTTACGCATCAGGCATGGTCGCCGAGATCGCACGCGGGCTTGCGGCCGCCGACACGGCACACGCGACGACATACATCGAGCGCGCCACCGACTACGCGACGCAGCTCGCAGCTCTCGACACCTGGGTGGGGGAGCAGTTTGCGGGTGTTCCCGCCGAGGAGCGGGTGCTCGTGAGTGGGCACGACTCGCTGCGGTACTTCCTGCACGACTACTCGATTGCGTACGCGGGCGCCATTATGCCGAGTTTCGAGGACAACGCTGAGCCGAGCGCGGCGGATCTCGATGCGTTGACCGCGCGGATCAAGGAGCGCGGCGTCCGCGCGATCTTCGTCGAATCCTCGATGAGCCCGAAGCTTGCCCGCACCATCGCGCGCGAGGCGGGGGTGACCGTTGTCGACAGTGAGTCGCTCTACGCTGATTCGCTCGGCGTGGAAGGCAGCGGTGCTGAGACCTACGTTGATGCGACCATTCACAACACACGCGTTATTCTCGAAGCCTGGGGAGAGCCGGTTGGCCCGCTCCCCGCTGAGTTGGGGGCTGCTGCATGAGTGACACGGGTGTGACCGGGCACGGCGGTGCCGCACTGCACCTGGCCGGCGCGCCTTCGGTTACGGCGGAGTGACCAGGGTCGAGGATCTTGACCTTGTGGTTCCCGAGGGAGCGGCAGTCGCGCTCATCGGGCCGAACGGCTCGGGCAAGTCGAC
>NZ_JXSQ01000044.1 GCF_000834055.1 Leucobacter komagatae | reverse complement strand
TCCCGACCCCTCTCCCCAACTCCATGTCACTTTGGCCGCGGCGGGGCCGAAATCGACGCGATTTTCTGCCCAAACTGACAAGGAGTTGAGGTCTTTGACGGCCCGGGAATAGTTCTCAGCCTTTCCGGTTATATTTATATGCAAGCGCATGTAAATGTGTGATGCGGGGCAAGCCCCGGCGACCCACACTCGTGCACAACACCGCACCACACCGCACCACACGCAACAACCCCAGGAGCACACAATGGAATTCGGGATCTTCTCCGTCTCCGACGTCACGCGCGACCCCGTGAGCGGAGACACCCCAAGCGAGGCAGCCCGCATCAAGGGCCTCGCCAAGATCGCAACGCACGCCGAGGAGGTGGGCTTCGACGTCTTCGCCATCGGCGAGCACCACAACCCGCCGTTCTTCTCCTCGAGCCCCACGACCTTCCTCGCGCACATCGCGGCGCTCACGAAAACGCTGAAGCTCTCGACGAGCACGACGCTCATCACCACGAACGACCCGGTGCGCATCGCCGAGGAGTACGCGATGCTGCAGCACCTCGCCGACGGTCGCATGGACCTCATGCTCGGCCGCGGCAACACGGCGCCCGTCTACCCGTGGTTCGGCAAGGACATCCGTTCGGCGCTGCCGCTCGCGCTCGAAAACTACAACCTGCTGCACCGCCTGTGGCGCGAGGACGTCGTCGACTACGAGGGCAACTTCCGCACCCCGCTGCAGGGCTTCACCTCGACGCCCCGCCCGCTCGACGATGTGCCGCCCTTCGTCTGGCACGGCTCGATCCGCACGCCGGAGATCGCCGAGCAGGCAGCCTTCCACGGCGACGGCTTCTTCTCGAACCACATCTTCGCCCCGTCGGCACACTCGCTGCGCCTCGTGAACTTCTACCGCCAGCGCTACGAGCACTACGGGCACGGGAAGGCGAAGCAGGCGATCGTCGGCCTCGGCGGCCAGGCGTACGTCGCGAAAAACTCGCAGGACGCGGTGCGCGAGTTCCGCCCCTACTTCAACGAGGCGCCCGTCTACGGCCACGGCCCCTCGATGGAGGACTTCACCAGCCAGACGCCGCTGAGCGTCGGCAGCCCGCAGGAGATTATCGACAAGACGCTCTCGTTCCGCGATACGTTCGGCGACTACCAGCGCCAGATGTTCCTTGTGGATCACGCCGGCCTACCGACCGAGACCGTGCTGAAGCAGCTCGATCTGCTCGGTTCGGAGGTGCTCCCGGTGCTGCGCGCCGAGCTCGCCAAGCTGCGCGACCCCGAGGTGCCTGAGTCACCGTCACACGCTGATCTCATCAAGGCAAAGTACGGTGATGCTGAGCCGCGCCAGCCGCGCCCGAACCCGAACCGTGGCGACAACGTCACGGGCGGGTCGCCCTACCAGGACAGCCCGGCGATCGCCGGCGCAGCGTTCGGGCTCTAGGCAGTGCCCGGTGGGAACCGTCTTGGTTCCCACCGGGGGCGCCCCCGCGGGGCGCGGCGGGACCCGAAGCCCGGCCAAACACCGGGCCAACCGCTAGGCCGACCACCGGGCCCAACACCAGGTCAACGACCGGGCCCAACATGAGATCCAGCACCCGATTCACCACTACATTCATCTCCGAGAAGGGCATGACATGAGCAGCAACAGAACCGACATCCGGCTCGCCATCGAGGCGTGGGAGTCGCTCATGACCGCGCACGCGCGCCTCTCAGGCGACTTTGGGGCGCGGCCCATCTGGGACGAGGCGAGCATGCGCGAGTACGACGTGCTCTACACGCTCGTGAAGCGCGGCGAGGCGATGCGTCTCTGTGATCTGCAGGAGGACGTGCTGCTCAGCCAACCCGCCCTCTCGCGCATGGTGGATCGCCTGGTCTCCCGCGGCCTCCTCGTGCGGAAAGCAGACCCAGAGGATGGCCGAGCCAAACTCGTGGAGCTCAGCGAGGAGGGTGCGCGCGTGCAGCGCGAGGTCGGCCGTGCACACGGGCGTGACATCGGGCAGGCGATGCGCGCCCTCACCCCCGAGGAGCTCCGCGAGCTCCAGCGGCTCAACGAGAAGCTCGTCGCGGCACGTAGCGCGTAGTCGCGCCGCGCCGCCAGGCTTCCTCCGCCTCCCCTCACAGACTTTGTCTCACCCAGAGACCTTTCGAGAAAGCAGCACCATGGCAGACACCAAGCAGCTCGTCATCGTCAACGCCGGCACGAGCGACCCCTCGACCACCCGTCTCCTCGCGGATCGAGCGACGGCCAAGGCCCTCGCCGAGGCGAAGCGTCGCGGCATCGAGATGGAGGCACGCGTGATCGATCTCCGACCGCTCGCCGGCGACATCATGGCGGCGCTCACCACGCAGCTCGTCTCCGCTGAGCTCGAGCGCGCCACCGAGATCCTGCGCGACGCGGACGCCATTATTGCCGCGACGCCCGTCTACAAGGCGGCAGCCAGCGGCCTGTTCACTGCCTTCTTCCAGGCCCTCGACAACGACCTCCTCATCGGCACCCCGGTGCTGCTCGCAGCGACCGCTGGCAGCCCGCGGCACTCGCTCGTCGTCGACGACCAGCTCCGCGGTTTCTTCGCCTACCTGCGCACGGTCACAGCGCCGACGTCGCTCGTGAGCTCCCCGGAAGACTGGAACAGCGGCGAGTTCGGCAAGCGTGTGGATCGCGCCGCCAACGAGCTCATCGCACTCGTCGCTGGCGGGTTCCGGGAGAACGCCCGCGGCGAGGGCTGGGATAGCTACCAGCACTCGTTCGGCAGCGCGGGGGGAACGGAGCTCGGGATCAACCTCGACTCCGACCTCATGCGGCTCGCGGCCGGCGGGAAGTAGCTCGCGGGCGCCGGGGAGTGCCCCGGCGCCTGTCACTCCCCGAGCGCCAGCACCTGGTCGAGCACCAGCTCGAGCGGCTGATCCTGCCGAAACAGCAGCCAGTCCAAGAACGCGCCAGCGAGCGCCCCGAAGAGGGCAGCCCCGGCTGTCTCGGTAATCTGCTCGGCGTCGGCAGCGGTCGCACCGCGCGCCACACGCGCCTCACGGAGCACGTCTCGGTACTGCACGACAACGGAACCCCTGGCCAGTTCGAGGGCTTCGTGCCATGGGCGATCGGTGCGGAACACTTCGGCGGCCATAATGCGTGCGAGGTCGGGGTTTGTGCGCAGCGCTCGGAGCGTCGCCCAGGCAACGGCACGCACGGCGCCGGGCGCTTCCCCCTGCCTTGCCTCGCTGAGGACCGTGCCCAAGCGCTCAAAACCGTCCCGCATGACCCGCTCGAAGATCGCGTCTTTCGAAGCAAAGTTGTAGTAGAGGCTGCCTTTGGCGACGCCCGCTTCTACCGCGATCTCGTCCATTGAGGCACCGCTGATGCCGTGCCTGGCCGCGACGCGGACCGCCGCGTCGGTGATGAGTTGTCGGGTGTTCACGCGAGCCATGGCTCTATCCTCTCGCACATGCCTGGCGCCTCAGTGCTTCCCGATGTGCGCGAGGTGGCGGCCAGTGCCGAGCAGCACGAGCACCGCGGCGAGCACGGCTCCGACACCGAGCCAGTACGGTGCGGCAGCTCCCGCCGTCGCCGCAAGCGGCCCGGCGACTGCTGGCGCGATTGCGCCACCGATAAAGCGCACGCCGGAGTAGGTAGACGATGCGACACTCCGCGGCAGTTCGGTCGCCTCCATCACCGCTTCGGTGAGCGCGGTGTTCATCACGCCGAGGAACAGCCCGCTGACGACGACGATCGCGATGAGCGCCGAGAGTTCCGTCACGAAGCACGCGAGCGCGGCGAGGCTTGCGGCGCACAAAAGCAGCATGGTGAACAGTACCGGGCGCAGCCCGAAACGGCGCGTAAGGATGGGCGCAACTACAACGGAGGTCACGGCGAGCGCGAGCCCCCACCCGAAGAACACGAGTCCGAGTTCGTGGGCGCCGAAGTGTTTCCCGGCTGCGTTCGCGGCCGCCTCTATGGGGTACGGGCTGTATGCGAGGAGCGTGAAGAAGCCAAAGTTGTAGCAGACGGCGACGAGCGCGAGCGCCCGCAGCGACGGGTGCCTGAGGGCGCGGAAGCTCGCGAATGCTCCTGGCCGCTGTGCGCGTGCGGCTGCCAGCTCCGCGGGGGAAAGCTGTGGGGTGCGCAACAGGGCGAGGATCGCGACGAGCGCGATTGCCATGAGCGCTGAGGTGCCGAAGAATGGCCCCCGCCAGGAGAGCTCCCCGAGCATGCCTCCGACGAGTGGGCCGACGGCCATGCCAATGCCGAGGGCCGCCTCGTAGAGCACGACCGCCTGTCTCGCGCCGCCGCTCGCTGCACCGACGATTGCGGCGAGCGCCGTCGAGATGAACAGGGCGTTGCCGAGCCCCCACCCGGCGCGGAGCCCAATGATGGTGTCCACCGAGCCTGCCAACCCGGCGAGTCCCGCAAAGACGACGATGAGTACCAGGCCGGCGATGAGTGTGCGTTTCACTCCGATACGCCCGGATACCCAGCTGGTGAAGAACATCGCGATCCCCGTCACGAAGAGGTAGCTCGTGAAGAGCAGCATCGTCTCGCTCGGTGTCGCGTCGAGCTCGGCACTGATCTTCGTGAGGATCGGGTCGACGAGCCCGATACCCATGAAGGATATTGCACAGGCGAATGCGATGGCCCAGACTGCCGTTGGCTGCCGGAAGATCGAGGGCTGGGGCTTGGAGGTGTTCGTCTGGGTTCCTTTGTTCGGTGCGTGTTGAGTGTTGGGTTCGGGGTTAGATGGCGTCGGCGATTCGGTGCATGAGGGCTGCCGCGCGGGCGAGGGCGTTGGTGTCCGCTTCGCTGAGGGTGGCGAGTTGCGGGGCGATGAGCTCCGCAGCCCCCGCTCGGTACGCTGCGAGGGCGCGCGCGCCTTCGTCCGTGATCCCAACAAGAGATGCCCTCCCGTCTGCTGGGTCAGGGATCCGGCTCACCCACCCCTCTCCCCCGAGGCGTTGGAGCAGGGTGGTCATTGTTGGTTGCGCCACGCGCTGCGCGGTCGCGAGGTCGGTGACCCGCGCCTGCCCGTCTCGCTCCAGGTCGGAGAGCACCCGCCATGCGATCGATGAGTACGTCACTCCGGGAATCTTGCTCGCCGCCCGCGTCAACCGTGCCGCGGATCGCACGAGTTCGAGCGCGAGTTCGCCCGCGCCGCCCGCTGGTGGGGAAACCTGCTGCTTGCCGCTCATGCCGCCAGCATACCAAACTACATAGCACTACTATGCATCGCGCGCGGGAATTTGTGCTCACCCCAAGCGCCGTCGCGTACCATCGCACTATGAGCGAACGCAACGATGCACCGGATCCCGGCCTCCTCATTCGCGCCGACGAACTGCACGCACTCCTCGAAGCGGAGGCGCGCAACCCCGACGGGCCCCGCACGCGTGTCCTTGATGTTCGGTGGACGCTCGCGCAGCCCGCAGGGCATCGCGAGTACCTCGCGGGTCACATCCCGAGCGCGATTTACGTTGATCTCGAATCGGAGCTATCCGACCACGGTCACGCGTCGCTTGGCAGGCACCCGCTCCCGGGAGGCGAGGCGCTCACGCACTCTGCACGGCGCTGGGGGTTGCACCCGGAAGACACCGTGGTCGCATACGACGGCGGGGGAAACATGGCATCCGCCCGACTGTGGTGGGTGCTCCGAGACGCCGGCTTCACACGGGTAAGGCTTCTCGATGGCGCGCTTCCCGCGTGGGTCGACGCCGGCTTCCCGCTCGAGCAGACGGAGCCAAGCCTTGACCCAGGGTCCGTCACCCTCCTGCCAGGCCACTCACCGACGCTCGATCTGGACGACGTCGGGCGCTTCGCCCGCGACCACGTGTTGATCGATGCCCGCGCGCCAGAGCGATTTACGGGCGCAACGGAGCCGATGGACCCCGTCGCAGGGCACATCCCGTGGGCGAAAAATCTGCCCACGGCTGGGAACGTCGATGCGCGCGGCTATTTTCTGCCCGAGGCCGCCCTTCGGGCGCGGTTCGCTGAGGCAACCGCAGCGGGAAAGCATGTTGGCTTCTACTGCGGTTCGGGAATCACCGCGAGTCACGCCCTCTTCGCGTTTGCCCTCGCTGGCGGGGAGGGCACGCTGTTTCCCGGCTCATGGTCGCAGTGGTCGAACCATCCCGAGCTTCCCGTCGCAACGGGAGACGCGCCCTAGCTCTCGAAGCGTTGGCGCGCCTCCCCGCACGCGCCTACGCGAGCCTGCCTGCCGCCCGCGCACGCACAATGACCGTGTCTTCCATGTAGGCGACGGGGAGCTCCTCGAGTGTGAGCACCTCCACCGTCTCGGGGTCTGCGCCCGCCTCGACTGCGCGATCAATCGCCTCACGCCTGACAAGGGAAACGGCGTCTTGCCGCGCCGTCTCACGCAGCGAGAAGACCTGCTCCGCCTGCCCGGCAACGTCACCGAGCGCGGCGCCAACCGCATTCGCCGCCCCTGAGTGTTCGGGGCGGATCACTTCGGACACGCCCGCCAGCGCCTCCGGGGAGATGCGCGCGCCGCCGCCGACGAGCACGATGGGCACGGGAGCTGCGCTCGGCTTCATCTGGTCGATCGCGTCCTCGATGAGCTCACGGATGGCCTGGTCTGCCGCAGTGACGAGCGCGCCATCGAGCCCGGGAGCCTCGCGCCCCGGGATCTCGAGTCGACCGACCGCCATAGCGATATCGGTTGCGGTGAGTGTTGTGCCGCCGAACGCGATGGCCTCGGTCGAGATCCGGTACCCGACGCTGTCCGGGCCGAGCACGACTGGGCCAGCTGCAGCACCAGCACCTCCCCCACGGACGACGGTGCCGCCGCCGAGCCCGACGGACAACACATCTGGCATGCGGAAGTTCGTGCGGATCCCGCCGATATCCGCCGCGTGCGATGACTGGCGCGGGAAACCGTCGACGAGCACACCGATATCGGTCGTTGTGCCCCCGATATCGACGACGAGCGCGTCCCTCACCCCGCTGAGGTGCGAGGCGCCGCGGATCGAGTTCGTTGGGCCACAGCCGATCGTGAATACCGGGTAGCGCAGCGCGAAGTCGAGCCGCATGAGCGTGCCGTCATTTTGCCCGAAGTAGATGTCGGCATCGATTCCGTGCTCGGTGAGCGACCGCGCGAACCCCTCGGCCATGTCGCCGAGCGTGCGGATGAGCGCTGCGTTGAGAATCGTTGCGTTCTCGCGCTCGAGCAATCCGATGGAGCCGATTTCGACGGATCGGGAGACCGGAACACCGAGCACCTGCTCTGCGATTTCTGCCGCCCGCAGCTCGTGCGCGTCAGCTACCGGCGAGAACACTCCGACGACCGCGACGGCATCGACGATGCCGCGCATGCTCTCGGCAGCCTGCCGCACCGCCTGCTCGTCGAGTGCGCTGATCTCGCGGCCGTTGAATTCGTTGCCTCCAGCGACGACGTGGGCTGGGCCGGCGACGGCCGCGCGCAAATCGCTTGGCCACCCTTCGAAGGGGGGCACTGCCGTGGTCGCAGGCCCACCGAGGCGGATCACGCCGACGCGGCCGAGCCCGCGCCGCTCAACGATCGCGTTCGTGCAGTGTGTCGTTCCGAGCATCGCCGCCCGCACCTCGGCGGGTGGGATCGCCGCGGCCTCGAGGACGCGGTCGATCGCCTCGGCGACACCATCTCCCGAGCGTGTTTGCGTCGGGGTCTTGATCGAGGCGATGACACGGCGCTCCGCGTCGAGGACGATCGCGTCGGTGTTCGTTCCGCCGACATCAATTCCAATGCGGTAGCTCACGCGGCCTTCTCCATCCGAGGTGCGGCTTCGGCGGCGAGCGCCTCGACCGGGGTGAACGGCACGTCATAACCAAAGTACGCCGGCCCTGCCGTTTCGATGCCGCGCTCCGTGCGCCACTGCGGGTGGCACGGAAACGCCACCACCGTGACCCGTGCGCCGTAGCGCAGCGTCTCGGTGGTGATGGGGTGCCCCGTCGCCTGATCGAGCACGGCGATGAGGTCTGGGGTGACCGCA
The DNA here is from genome assembly GCF_000834055.1 of Leucobacter komagatae. GTDB lineage: Bacteria > Actinomycetota > Actinomycetes > Actinomycetales > Microbacteriaceae > Leucobacter > Leucobacter komagatae_A. Next base: position 6,570 of record NZ_JXSQ01000044.1, on the reverse strand, counting down.
GCGACTTCCCCGTCGCGGGTCGCAAGCAGCATCTCGTTCTGGAAGGACAGCTCGAAGCGTGAGCCGCGATCCACCCCGGTCCCAGCGAGTTCCGCCCTGCCGCGGGTGAAGCCACCGTCAACGACGCGTTCGATCTCGGTGACCTTGCCGTCGAACAGCCTGAACCCGCCGAGGCGCGCAAGCATCGCGTCGATCCGCTCGTCGTCTCGCAGCGCCTGGCTACGCAGCATGCCGCCAATCTCCCGCGCCATCGTAAGCGTTCCTGGGATCGCACACTCCTGCACGACTGCGCCAGGGTACGCGTAGTCGATCATCGTCGCCGATCCACCCATCTCGAAGGTGAGCACGCGGGCCAGCCGCTCCGACCACGCACCGTTCACCGGGTACGAGAGCACGGCGTTGCCCTGCGCGTCGACGAGCACGGTCGCCCCCGGCCCGTAGCCTGCGAGGTGAAACGTCACCATCTGCGCTTCGGGGAAGGCCCGCCCCATCGCATCACCGTCGACGATGGGGAGGCCACGCTCCGCAGCCGCGGCGATCGGAATGAGCGAGTTGCCTCCGCCAATCTCGATCGGCATGATCGCCGCCACGGTGCGACCCGTCGCCTGCTCGAGCAGGTCGAGGGCTCGCCCGATCTCCGCGTCTCCCGCGATGCGTTCAATCGAGACCGACGGGGCGCCGATCATTCCGATAGGAACGACGAGCCCTTCCGGGTCGAGGTCGGCAACCTGCAGCACACGCACGTCTCCGTGCAGTCGAATCGCGCGCTTCGCGTGGAGCGAGCCGACGTGTGGATCGCCTCCGCCGCCGGTTCCGAGTACGGCCGCCCCGATCGCGATGTCGTCGATATCCGCCTCGGTGATGGTCGTGAGCTGGGAGTGCGTCACTGTGCACCGCCCAGTGCTCCGGGGGCGGGGCGGAAGAAGGCCGCCGTGTTCGGTTCCCCCGTCTCGGTGACCACCGCCGGCCGCTGCTGCTGCTGCGCTGTCGGCTGCGTGACGGGAGCGGCCTGCGCTGATCCGCGGCGAACGAATCCGATGATGGCGTGGGTGAGGAACGCGGCAAGGATCGCGTCGAGCGCGGGAATCGTGGTGAGGGTGATCAGGCCGACGCCCAGCCCGTCGCCTGGCTGCGTCGTGGCGATGCCAACCGCGCCGCCAACAGCCCACGAGACGAAGGCCCAGCCGTCAACGGCGGGGGTCTGGGTGCTCCCGAGGCGAAGCCTGCTGCGCTTCCTGGTGAAGTACTCGGCGAGATACACGCCACCGTAGGGCGCAATGAACGTGCCCATGAGGGAGATGAAGGGGATGAATGCGCCGTAGATCCCGATGAGCGCTGCGCCGATGGCTACGGCTCCGCCGATGAGCGTGAGTGTCCGCCGGCTCACACGGGTGAACACGACGGAGAGGTTGAGTGCTGCCGAGTAGAGGTTGTTCGTGTTCGTTGTCCACTGGGCGAGGGTGAGCACGATGAGCGCGAGTGCGCCGAGGCCGAGCATGAAGAACATCCGCATGAGGTCTTCCACGCCCATCACCCGCGACAGTACAAGCGCGACGATGACGATGAGCGAGTTCCCGACGAAGAACCCGATGAAGCCTGCGGCCATTGCCTGCTTCGGCGTGCGTGCCCAGCGAGCAATGTCGGGCGACACGATTACACCGAACACGAAGATCCCCATGACGAGCGACACAGCTCCGCCGAAGGAGAACTGGGCGGGAACCTCAGCGAGCAGCTCGCCCGTGCCGAACTTCACGAACGCAAGCACGACGGCGAGCAGCAGCAGCGCGATGAGCAGCGGCACCGCCCAGGAGCTCAGCCGCTGGATCGAGCGGTAACCCCAGAGCGCGGTGAGGATCATGAGCACGCCGCCGATGACGGTGAACACATGAACGGGAACGTCGGCCCCAAACAGCTCGTCGACGGCGATGCGAGCGTTGTCGGCAAAGAATCCCGTCTGCACGCCAAACCAGCCGAGCGATGAGATCGCCATGGCGATCGCAATAACCCTGCCGCCGATGCTTCCGAAAACGGCACGCGAGAGCATCGCGCTTGTGAGACCGGTTGCGGCGCCGACGTAGGTGCACGCCATCGCGAGCAGTCCGAGGAGTACGGAGCCGAGGATCGTGGCGGTCAGCGCCTCGTTAAACGGCAGTCCGTTTCCGAGCTGCACGCCCATGATGGTGCCGGAGAGGTCGATGCCGATGGCGATCCAGATGCCTGCGATGGGGATCCAGTGTTTGCGCTCGCTCGCGGGAACGGTTTCCCGTTCGTAGTCTGAGGGCGCCGGTCTCCGCTTGTCCGTGGCGCTGTGAGCCGCGGCGGATGCTGTCGTGTCGGTCATGAGGTGGTCTCCTGGGCGGCTGCTGGAGTGAGGAAGCGTTCCAGCACCTCCCACGTCTGGGTGGCGTGTACTTCGTACACTGCTGGCGGGTAGTAGGCCTTCTGGAGGAAGATTCCGTCCATGAGCGCGAGGAAGTGGGACGTGAAGGCCTCGGGTGGCACGCTGGTGAGCTGCCCCGTCGCGACACCAGCAAGGTATGCCTCGCTGACGGCGGCCGATAGCTCGGTGTCCCACACCTGAAACGCCTCGGCCATGCCACGCTCCCTCGCCAGGTTGTGGCTGAGGGCAGTGCGCAGGTGAAGTTCGAAAAGCTCGGGCCGGTCCCGGTAGAAGTCGGGTACCCCGAGGAGGATGTGGCGCAGCCGCTCGATCGGTTCCCGGTGCGCGACCTCTGCGATGCGCGCTCGAAAGAACTCGCTGTGATCTGCGATCGAGCGCTCGTACACCTCGGTGTAGAGCTGCTCCTTGTTCGCGAAGTGCGCGTAGATCGACGGGGCCTTGATGCCGACGTCACCCGCGATGTCTTTGAGTGACGTCTCGGAGTAGTCGCCACTCGAGAAGCGCTGCAGAGCTGCCTGCAGGATGCGTGTGCGCGTCATGACCGTACCTAACTAATGGTTGTTAGGTGGATCCTACGGCGATGTTCTTGGGTGCGTCAACCCACGTGTTTGGCGAGATCCGCGCACCACCCAGGGGTACGCCACGCGCGCACCGCGCCCGCGCAACGCCGTCGCGGCAGCACCCGACGCTATCCGAGCAGCACTGTCGCGAGGAACAGGATGGGGATACACCCGACGGTGGTGATGAATACGGTGTCGCGTGCCACGACCTCACCGACCCCAAAGTGCTGCGCATAATTAAAGACGTTTTGGGCCGAGGGCAGCGCCGCGAGCACCACAACGATGAGCACTTCCGCGCTATCGAGACCAAAGACGTACGTCGCGGCAAGCCACGCAAGCGCCGGCATCACGAGGAGTTTCAGCCCACTCGCGAGGAACACCTCGGCCCTGCTCCCCGCCTCACTCAGCACGCGTTGCCCGTGCAGCGAGACCCCAAAGCTGATGAGGAGCACCGGGACGCAGGCGTTGGCGATGAGTTCGATCGGCGCAAAGACCATCGTGGGGAGCGTGATCCCGCTCGCTGAGACCGCTACGCCGAGCGCCGAACCAATAATGATGGGATTGGTAAGTGCGCGCCCGATAGAGGATAAGCGGAAGGGGCCTCCGGCGGTGACCTCGAGGATGGACAGCGTCACGGGGGTGAGCACGAGCAGCTGGAACAGCACGACTGGCGCCGGATAGGCCGCGCTCCCGAGAATATAGAGGGAGAGCGGAATACCAATGTTGTTCGCGTTCACCTGACCGGCAGCGAGCGCCCCAATGAGGGCTTCGCCTGCCGGCCTGCGCCAGATGAACCTCGCCACGGCCGCGTAGACGCCAATCACCGCGAGCGCTGCCGAGGCAGACACCGGGAGCAACGAGGAGAACAGCACGCTGACCTCTGCCTGGGCCAGCACGGTGAAGAGCAGGGCAGGAGACAGCACCCAGAACACGAGCGTGCTGAGCACGCCGCGGGCGTGCGCGTCGAGGGCGCCGGTGCGTCCGAGTATCCAGCCGATGAAGATGGCGAACCCGACGACGACGAAGCCAGTCAGCGCGTCAAGCAACTTTGCCTCTCTCGGGTGAGCGTTCTCCGGCCAGTTTACTCCCGCAGCCAGGCTGCGAAAAAGCGGAGCTTCGGCATCCGAGGGGTGCGGCGTACCGCGGTCGGCAGCACAGCAGCGGCAGGTGCGTCGTTGCGCCTGCCGCCACTGTCGGGCGCTGGTTAGCCGCCGAAGACGCCGAGCTTGCCGTAGTGCGCGGCAAGCAGGTAGTAGACCGTGAGTCGCTGCTTGTGACCTGGCACCTGGTCGCCGACGGCGGCGATCGCCTCGTCGATCGCGGCATCGGACGCAGCGACGCCGAGCTTGCCCTTGACGAAGCTCTCGCGTACGCGTGCGAGTTCGGCCGGGTCGCTGTATGAGACGAGGCGCGCATCAGCGTTGGTGAGCGCGAGCGCGTAGGTCTTCTCCATTTCGGCGACGACGGCGTCGCTCGCGTTCGGGGCATACTTCTGAATGTCTTCGAGAGCGCTCATAAGAACGAATCCTTCCCTGGAAAGCTATACCCCGTCTTTGGGGTTCCTGTCCCATTCTTGCGCGGCTCACGGAAAAGATACAGAGGCGAACGCAAGAGGGGCCCGGTTTCTGAAAACCGAGCCCCTCCAACACCTGAATTAACTACCGGTGTAGTAGCTATCCGCGACGTCCAGAGCCGCATCAATGATGTCGAGGCCCCGCACGAGGTCCTCCTCGCTGATGACGAGCGGCGGCGCAATCTGCAGCCGGTTGCCTGCGGCAAACGGCCAGAGGCCCGCGGCCTTGCACGCGGCGACGACCGCGTTGAACGGAGCTGCTGCCTCGCCCGCGGCGTTGAACGGCACGAGCGGCTCGTGGGTCTCCCGATCCACGACGAGCTCGAGCGCCCAGAACAGCCCGGTGCCGCGGTACTCGCCGACCGATTTGTGCTTTTCAGCGAACTCGCGCAGCCGCGGCTCGACGACGCGCGCGCCGAGGTCGCGGACGCGCTCGAGGATGCCCTCTGCTTCGAAGATGTCGAAGGTGGCAACGCCGGCGGCGCACGCGAGCGGGTGACCCGAGTAGGTGAGCCCGCCTGGGAACGGGCGATCCACGAATGCGTTGTGGATCTCCTCGCTGATCACGACACCGCCGAGCGGTACGTACCCCGAGTTGACACCCTTCGCGAAGGTCACGAGGTCGGGCTTCACGTCGAACGCCTGGTAGGCGAACCACTCGCCGGTGCGGCCGAAGCCGACCATGACCTCGTCACAGATGAGGAGGATCCCGTACTTGTCGCACAGCGCCCGGACGCCAGGCAGGTAGCCGGGCGGCGGCACGAGCACACCGTTGGTGCCGGTGACGGTCTCGAGCACGATCGCAGCGATCGTGCTCGCACCCTCGAGCTGAATCTGCTGCTCGAGGTGCGCGAGCGCCCGCTCGGTCTCTTCCTCCGGCGTGGTCGCCCAGAAGGCGCTGCGGTAGACGAAGGGTCCGAAGAAGTGCACGACCTCGCCGTCGATGACGTCGTTCGCCCAGCGACGCGGTTCACCGGTCATGGTGATCGCGGTGCCGGTCGACCCGTGGTACGAGCGGTAGCGCGAGAGGATCTTGCGCTTCCCGCTCGACTGCCGCGCGAGGCGCACCGCGTACTCGATCGCCTCGGCGCCGCCGTTCGTGAAGAACACCGAGCGGGCACCCTCGAAGGAGTGCTCGACGATGCGCTTGGCGAGCTCGCCGCGCACGTCATTCGCCATCGCGGGCTGGATCGTCGCGAGCCGGCCGGCCTGCTCCTGGATCGCCTTCACGAGGCCGGGGTGCTGGTGCCCGAGGTTCAGGTTCACGAGCTGCGACGAGAAGTCGAGAAACTCGTTGCCGTCGTAGTCCCAGAAGGTTGCACCCTCGCCCTTGGCGATCGGCAGCGGGTTGATCGCGCCCTGCGCCGACCACGAGTGGAAGACGTAGCCGCGGTCGTTCTGGCGCACCTCGCGCTGGGCGTCGGTGTCGCCGAAGCTCTGCTCGGCACCGTTGAGGTCGATGTAGTCAGCCATGTTCGTAATGCTCCTTTGCTCTTGCAGTGAGGTTAGCTGTTGCTGGGGAAGCCGAGGTCAACCTTCGACGGCTCAGCGTTCGGCCAGCGGGTCGTCACGACCTTCGAGCGGGTGTAGAAGTGGATCGACTCCGGGCCGTAAATGTGGGAATCACCAAACAGCGAATCCTTCCACCCACCAAAGGAGAACGAACCGACGGGCACCGGGATCGGCACGTTGATGCCGACCATTCCGGCCTCAACCTCGAACTCGAACTGGCGCGCGACGCCACCGTCGCGGGTAAAGATCGCGGTGCCGTTACCGAACTGGTGGTCGTTGATGAGCTGCAGCCCATCCTCGTAGCTGTCGACGCGGACAACCGCGAGCACAGGCCCGAAGATCTCGTCACGGTACACCTTGCTGCTCGTCTGCACGTGATCGATGAGCGAGACACCCGTGAAGAAGCCGCCGCCCGCGAACTCTGCCTCACGCCCATCAACGACGACCGTTGCACCCTCCGCTGCGGCTCCCGCGACGTAGGACTCGACGCGATCCTTCGCATCCTGCGTGATGAGCGGGCCCAT
>NZ_JXSQ01000043.1 GCF_000834055.1 Leucobacter komagatae | reverse complement strand
TGCGTCGTGCCTCCCGATCCTCATTCAGATGCCGATCTTCTTCTCGCTGTTCTACGTGCTCCGCAAGGCGTCTGAGAACACCGTCGGAATCGGCCTCATGAACCGTGAGCTCACGGATAGCTTCAACCAGGCAACGATTTTCGGTGCTCCACTGAAGATGAACTTCACCCAGGGTTGGGAGTCGCAGAACTGGGTAGTCGTTGGCCTCCTCGGCGCGATCGTCATTCTCATGATCGCCTCACAGTTCTTCACTCAGCTGCAGATCATGTCGAAGAACGTTTCTGACGAGACGAAGAACTCACCGATGTACCGCCAGCAGAAGATTCTGCTCTACATCATCCCCTTCGCCTTCCTGTTCTCCGGCGTCACCTTCCCGCTCGCGCTCAACATCTACTGGATGACCTCGAACATCTGGACCATGGCGCAGCAGGGCATCGTCATCAACACCATGCCGAACCCCGGTTCCGAAGCATGGCGCACCCGCCAGGCACGACTCAAGGCAAAGGGTAAGCTGACTGAGGACGAGACTGAGACGCCGACCACAACGGCTCAGCCACAGGGTCAGCGGCAGCAGCCAGTGAGCGCTAAGCGCGCGAAGAAGAAGAGCAAGTGAGGACGCCCGTGAGCGAAGAGCGTGAATTCTCCGAGGTCGAAGAGGTCACTCTTGAGACCCTTGAGTCTGATGGCGACCTCGCCGCGGACTATCTCGAGGGATTGCTCGACATTGCTGATCTTGACGGTGATCTCGACATCACCGTAGAGAACGGCAGGGCCTATGTTTCGGTGACCGGGGGCGGCCAGAGCATCGATAGCCTGGCAAACCCCGATACCGTGCAAGCGTTGCAAGACCTGACCCGCCTCGCAGTACAGGCGAAGACCGGCCGCTTCTCGCGGCTCATCATCGATGTTGCTGGATCCCGCGTTGCGCGCGAGGAGCAGCTCGTCGGTCTCGTCGACTCTGCGATCGCGCAGATTGCCGCTGGTCGCGAAGAGGTTCGCCTCGAGCCGATGTCCTCGTACGAGCGAAAGCTCGTTCACGACCAGGTCGCCGAGCGGGGCTATTACTCGGGATCGCAGGGCGAGGGAAAGAGTCGCCGGCTCGTCATTCGCGCCGCACAGTAGGGTTTCACGTGAAACACGACGATCTCGACTCGGCAGCCACTGCGCTAGAGGTCGAGCCAGCAGCAGCCGCAGAACTCGCGGGCGACCGCATTGACGTGCTCCGCGCGTTTGCAGCGGACCTCGCCGCGCGCGGCGAGGAGCTCGGTCTCATCGGGCCGCTCGAACTCCCCCGGCTCTGGACACGTCACCTGCTGAACAGCGCGGTGCTTGCACCCCTGATTCACCCCGGAACGCGCGTTGCTGACATCGGAACGGGCGGCGGGATGCCCGGCCTCGTTCTGGGCATCATTCGCCCCGATGTTGAGTTCTACCTCGTTGAACCGATGGAGCGCCGTTGCGCCTGGCTCGGCGAACAAATCGACCGCCTTGGGTTGACCAATACGCACGTGAAGCGCGGCAGGGCCGAGGAGTTCCACGGCGCGTTTGAGGCGGACTACGTCACCGCGCGTGCGGTCACAGCACTGCGCAAGTTGGTTCCGCTCACGGCACCGCTGCTTCGCGAAGAGGGCGAATTGCTCTTCCTCAAGGGTGCTGCAATCCATGAGGAGATTGAGGCCGCCCAGAAGGTGTTGCGGAAGTTCAAACTGCGCGACATCGAGGTGGCCGAGCTCGGTGCTGACCAGCTTTCCGAAACGACCCGCGTGTTCCGAGCTAGAGTAGGTACTCATGGCTGAGAAACCACTCGTCGCCGACCATCTCGAGGACAAAATTAAGCGACGCAAGCATCTGCAGAACACCCCGTCTCCCCTGCCCGAGCGCACGAGGATCATCACGGTTTCCAACCAAAAGGGTGGCGTGGGCAAGACGACCACGACGGTGAACCTCGCATCGGCACTTGCTCGCCGCGGCGCGAACGTACTGGTCATCGATCTCGATCCGCAGGGCAACGCGTCAACCGCTCTCGGTGTCCCTCACCGGCCAGAGACCACAAGCGTCTACGAGGTCTTGTTGGGCGACGCGACCATTGCCGAGGCACTGCAGGAGTCGAGCGATCACGAGAACCTGAGTTGCGTCCCCTCGACCATTCACCTTGCTGGTGCCGAAATCGAGCTAGTCTCTCTCGTCGCCCGGGAGCAGCGGCTACGCACCGCGCTCACCGCGTTCCTCGAGTCCTCCGAGCGCAAGTACCATTACGTGTTTATTGACTGCCCGCCGTCGCTCGGTCTGCTCACGGTCAACGCCTTCGTCGCGGGCAGCGAAGTCCTCATTCCGATCCAGTGCGAGTACTACGCACTGGAGGGACTAAGCCAGCTACTGGGAAATATTCAGTTGATCCAGAAGCACCTGAACCCAACACTTCAGGTATCGACGATTCTGCTCACCATGTACGACGCGCGCACCAACCTTGCTCAGGAGGTCGCGAACGAGGTACGGGAGCATTTCCCGAAGGAAGTGCTCGACGCGGTTATCCCCCGGTCCGTGCGCATCTCGGAGGCCCCGAGCTACGGGCAGACGGTTCACGAATACGACAGCGCATCGATTGGTGCGCTCGCTTACCTCGAGGCAGCTGCCGAGATAGCCGAACGCGGTACAGGCAGCAAGCTCGACAATGAGGGAGTCTAGGATGGCAACGAAAAAGCGGAGTGGTCTTGGCCGTGGGATCGGCGCACTCATTCCTCAGTCCCCCTCGGAGGGCGAGCGTCCCGTGGACGTGTTCTTCCCAGCCGCAGCCGCGGCGGTGACCACGCCGGCAGCGGGCGACCAGGCAAGCGACATCGCCGGAGCAACACCACAGACGGAGGATTCCTTGGTGGAAGTTCCCGGAGCAGAGTTGCGCTCACTGAGCGTCTCGGACATCGTGCCCAACCAGTTGCAGCCGCGAACCGAGTTCGATGAGGAAGCCCTCGACGAGCTCACCCACTCGGTGCGCGAGTTCGGCGTGTTTCAACCGATCGTCGTTCGCGAGATCGTCCCGAAGCCTCGTTCCGGCGCCCACTTTGAACTCATCATGGGTGAGCGACGCCTGCGCGCATCCAAGCGTGCGGGTCTCAAAACCATCCCGGCGATCGTACGCTCGACTGCGGACGAGCACATGCTGCGCGACGCACTGCTCGAGAACCTCCATCGCGCGCAGCTCAACCCTCTTGAGGAGGCGTCGGCGTACCAGCAGCTTCTCGCTGACTTTGGGATCACGCAAGAGCAGCTCGCCGAGCGAATTGGGCGGTCACGGCCACAGATCTCGAACACGATCCGCCTGCTGAAGCTCCCGGAGCCGGTGCAGGCTCGCGTCGCAGCCGGAGTGCTCTCCGCCGGTCACGCCCGCGCTATCCTCTCTCTCGACGGCGATGTGCAGGCGATGCAATCACTCTCCGATCGCATTGTGAATGAGGGACTCTCGGTACGTTCGGCGGAGGCGGTAGCCGGCGAAACACCCAAGCGTCGATCGCCGAAGGCACGCCCAGGAGCCGTCCAAGCACAGCTTTCTGAGATTGCGGATCGCCTCGGCGACCGCTTCGACACTCGCGTAGCGGTGAAGCTCGGTGCGAAAAAGGGTCAGATCTCGATCGATTTCGCGACCATCGCTGACCTGAAGCGCATTCTCGAAGAGTTGGGCGATCCAGGCTTTCACTAGCCTGCTCGACCCCCGGACAACCGGTCTGCGAAGCAAAGCCCGAACGCACAGCCGGGCCCTGATCGGCGATCATTCGCACCCGAACCGTCGCCACATTCCGCCATTCCTTGACTCCATCGAAAAGGTGACATAGCGTCCTGGGTAACCAGACACTGCGAGCGTGAGCCGCCGAGTGCTTCGCCTGACGGAGGAGGAACGATGGTTCTGCGACGCCGTCTCGTGAGCTCTGGGAGCGCGCTGGAAACCATATCCGGGCAGCGGGCATCGGTGCGGTAGCGCGCTCGGTAGCACTCAGATGAAGGAGTCGGCGCGCACGCTGCTCACGCTGATCGTGAGCCAGTTGCTCGCCGGCGTAGGTGTGGCCTCAGGCGTTGCGGTCGGCGGGCTCCTCGCGGAGGGTCTCAGCGGCACGGTTGCGATCGCAGGTTTCGCGCAGACGTCGGCTGTGCTCGGCGCTGGCCTATCGGCCATTCCGCTCGCCCAGCTGGCGCAACGAAAGGGGCGGTCCGTTGCGCTCACAACGGGCTATACAGTCGCGGTGGTGGGCGCTGGCATCGTGCTGCTGTCGCCGCGTTTTGGGCTGGTCGCCCTATTTGTTGGCCTCGCGCTGTTCGGGGTGGCGACGGCGGCGGGGCTGCAGGCGCGATTTGCCGCTTCCGAGGCGGTTGCGCCCCAGTTCGGGGGTCGTGCGATGTCAATTGTGCTCTGGTCCACGACTGTCGGGTCGGTGGCGGGGCCCAACCTGTCGCAGCTGGGAAGCGATGTGGGCGAACTCCTTGGCATCGCACCGCTTTCCGGGCCGTTCATCTTCTCCCTCGTGGCGTTCGCTGGAGCGGCTATCCTACTTTCGGTGTTCCTCGGCGGGCGCGAACCTCAGGCACCTGCGGGGCCACGACCGGCCTCGCAACGGGTCGGCACGATGGCGGTGCTGGAGTCTGCGGTGCGCAGTCCAGGCGCCGTTGTTGGGCTGCTGTCCGTCGTGACTTCACACACGGTGATGGTCGCGATTATGGTCATGACGCCGATGCACATGACGATCAGCGGGCACGGGCTCGATGCTGTGGGTATCGTCATCAGCGTGCACATCTTCGGCATGTATGGCGCGAGCCCGATTTTCGGATGGCTCACCGATTTACTCGGGGAGATACCGGTGATCTTCATAGGGGTCGGCATCTCTTTAGGAGCCGTCGCCTGTGGGGTCGTCGCGGCCAGTCAGGGAGACGACATGATGCTCGTGATGATCGCGCTCGCGCTCCTCGGCCTCGGGTGGTCGGCGGGGATCATCGGAGGATCGGCGCTGCTCACACGATCAACAGCCCCGGAACAGCGAGTGCAACTGCAGGGCGTGAGCGATTCGCTCATGAACTTCGCAGCGGCAGCGGCAGCGGCGTGCTCTGGCCTGGTGCTCGAGCTGGGAGGGTTTGAACTCTTAAATGCGGCGGCCGGTGCGCTGCTGCTCCCCCTGCTGGTCGTATCGACCAGCTTGTTTGTCCGTCACAGGAACGACACGAGCGGTACTCAGCGCGCGGACGAGGTGGGTGACTGAACGGGGCAAAGGCCCCGGTTCGGCCGCGTTCGCGCTCCTCGATTACGCGTGAGTGAGCGCGAACGCGACTGCGGTCCGAAGCCCGCTTAGATAATTCCGGTGAGCTCGTTCTCGATCATCTGCTTGGGCATTGCGCCGATGATCTCACGCACCTCTTCGCCGCCCTGGAACACCTTCATCGCTGGGATTGAGGTGATGCGGTACTGCGCGGCAAGCGCCGGGTTTTCGTCGACATTGAGCTTGACGATCCGCAGCTTGCCCTCTTGCTCTTTCGCGATCTCAGCGAGTACCGGCGCGACGGCGCGGCAGGGGCCACACCATGCTGCCCAGAAGTCGACAAGGACGGGGATTTCGCTCTGCAGTACAACCTTCTCGAAGGTCTGCTCGTCGACGTTGATTGGTTCGCTCATGGTGAGACTCCTGTCATTCTGACGGTGGATGGTTAGCCAGCTACTGCGGCAGCTTCTGGCTGCGCTGCGCCGTCGAGCGCGGCGAGGTAACGCTCGGCGTCAAGTGCTGCGACGGTGCCCGAGGCAGCAGCGGTAACTGCCTGGCGGTAGCTCGGGTCGATGACGTCGCCAGCTGCGAATACGCCTGAGGCTGAGGTCTGCGATGAGCGGCCCTCGACAGCGATTGTTCCCTCATCGGTGAGATCGAGCTTGCCGTGCACGAGGTGGGTGCGCGGGTCGTTGCCGACAGCAACAAAGAGCCCCTCGATGGGGAGTTCGCTTTCCGTGCCGTCCACGGTGTTGCGCAGCGTCAGGCGATCGGCGGAGGACTCGCCGTGGATCTCTGCGACCTCTGAGTTCCAAATGAACTCGATCTTCTCGTTGTCGAAGGCGCGCTGCTGCATGATCTTCGACGCCTTGAGCGAGTCGCGGCGGTGGATCACGTAGACCTTCTTCGCGAAGCGGGTGAGGAATGTTGCCTCCTCCATCGCTGAGTCGCCGCCGCCGACGACCGCGATCGTCTTGTCGCGGAAGAAGAAGCCATCGCAGGTTGCGCACCAGGACACCCCGTGGCCCGAGAGTCGCTCTTCACCTTCGACGCCAAGCTTGCGGTACGCGGAACCCGTGGCGAAAATCACGGAGCGCGCTTCGTGTACGGTGCCGTTCGTGTCGGTGAGTCGCTTGATCTCACCGGTGAAGTCGACCTCGGAGATGTCGTCGTACACGACCTCCGTGCCGAAGCGCTCCGCCTGCTCCTGCATCTTCTGCATGAGGTCGGGCCCCTGGATGCCTTCGGGGAACCCGGGGAAGTTCTCAACGTCGGTGGTGTTCATGAGCTCTCCGCCCATGCTCACCTGGCTCGCGAAGAGCAGCGGGGTGAGTTCGGCTCGCGCAGCGTAGATTGCTGCCGTAAACCCCGCAGGGCCTGAGCCGATGATGATGACCTCGCGCATGATTCTCCTTATGCTGTGCCGTGTGGCTGGTAGGCGGTACAACCCATCCTAAAGCCGAGCTATTCCCGTGGGCTGAGTGACTTGCGCCTTCGGACGCTACGCCAGATGCCGAAGCCGAACAGCAGGGCAGCTGCGGTGCCGAGGAGCGTAATTGCTACGGTCTCGACTGCGCTACTGATTGCGACTTCAAGTCGCCCGGTTGACGCCGTAAATTCGCCGTCAAGGCTTGATACGGAGAGCAGCAGCGCCGACTCGCCAGAGGAGACGCGGCTGTTCGTTGGGACGAGTACGTGTTCGCTCGAATCCTCAGGAAGGTGAATGTCTGTGAAGTGTCGCTCGGGCAGAGCGAGCGCAGCCGACGTCGGTGCCACCTCGAGCGAGACCACGACGTCGAACGGCAACGAATTGCGCAGCTGAATGGGGATCCGCGTTGATCCGCCGACGAGCTGGGCGCGTTTCGTGTCAACGAGCCGAACGCCTTCGCGTAGCTCGCCGTCGCGCTTGGCGAACTGCGCTGCGACCGCCGGGAAGTTCGCCTCGGAACAGCGTTCTTCGTACCGAACAGGGTGAGGAGACGCTGCCGCTGGTAGCTGTCGAGGTACTCGGGGTCAGCCAGGAGCGCCCGGATTTCGAGGACATCTGCTTCGTTCTCGAGCGCGGTGCCGAGCAGCTCGATGCGCTCTTCGTCGGGGGTTCCAGCGATGAGTTGCGCGGTTCCTGCTGGCTGTCCCGCTGGCGCGACCGTGTCGATCCAGCGCTCGCCCGTGAGGGATTCGAGGATGTCCTCAGGGTGCGTTGCTTCGGCAGCGCCGCCGCGATCGACGCCGAGAATGAGGCCCTCGATGCCAGAGCTTGCTGCGAGGGCGATCCGTGCAGCTGCCTGTGCGCGGCCGAGGGCCCGTTCCGTGTCCGTCTGCCCTGTCATCGAGAGGCGTACGGCCGTGTCGAGTTCTGCGTCGGTGACGAGTACCGTGCCATCCCCGAGCGTTGCGCGCGGGCCGCCGGCGAGCCGAACGTTGTCTGAGGAGAGGACGGTGAGGTCGAGGCCAGCCCCGCGCAGCAGCGCTAGGGTGCGGTTGCTCGCCTGGCCAGCAGCCGGCCAGGCGCCAGCCAGCCCGTGATCCCACGCGGTCAGTTCTTCGTCGCTCGGGGGCGGTTGTGGCGCGTCTGGCGAAGGATCGCTGTCAGCGGGGTCAGCGGGCTCGTCTGGCTCGTCAGAAGCCGGCTCGTTGTTGGGTGCGGTCGCGTCGTCTGGCTGCGCTGGGCCACCGGTGGATCCTGGCCCATCGCCCGTGGGATCTTGCGGGTCGGCGTTGGTCGGATCGTCTGCGCCCTCCCCGGTCTGCTCATCCGGTGCGGTCGCCGGCTCCCACGCGCCGAATCGCGTGACGAATTCGAAGCCGGCTGGCTGGAGCAGTGCTTCGAGCCCGAGCGCGGCCTGCGCGGCGGGATCAGCGTCACCAAATTGCAGTAGGAAGCTGGGAAGCGTTGTTGTTTCGAGCTTCTCGAGTAGCTCGGTGGCAGCGCGTGGCGCCTCGGTTCCGTACCCGCGGATCGCGGCGACGATGCGCGGGTCGATGGCGAGCACGGACTGTGAGGCCTGCGCGTATTCGAGGAGTGCGTCGAGCCGGGGAATTGCTTCGCTCAGCTGTGGGCGGCTTGGCATCGATTGCACACTCGAAGGGAGCGTGAGCGGCACGATCGTTGCGAGCTTCACCTTCGCTGCGGTGTCGGGCCCCTCCCACACGAGCGGGCTGAACGTCGTGAGCGGGGTGGCTACGGCCGAGTCGCTTGCGGCGTATGTCGCGTAGAGCGGGTACACGCCGCGGCTCGCAGCAGTGAAGACGGGGATGTCCTTGATGGGCACGGCGACGGTCGCGCTCTGTTCGCCACCTGCCGCAACAGCATCGATTGCGACGGTCGCGATGATGGTCCGGGGCGTCGCCGCTTGGCCCTCACCGCCAGCAGGCTCCTCAGGCACCGTTGCGGCCGGTTGCGTCGCGCTTGGCCCGGTGAGTGGTTGCCCGAGTGCGAGCTCGACTGAGCCTTCGGGTGCGGTGACGTCGCTCTCATTGCGCAGCAGCACGGTGAAGCGGGCTTCGGTGTCAGCCTGTGTGAGCACGGGCGCTTCGGGCGCGACGATGAGTTCGAGCTGTTCGGGGGCGGCCTCGACCGCCTCATCTGTCGGCTCTGGAGTGTTGGCCGCTGCCCGCAGTGTTGGCAGTGACGCGCCGCTGGCAAGGAGCGCGCCAGCAATCAATACGGCCGCCAATGCCCTCGGTCGCCGGAGTACTCGCATGTGAGTAAGTGTAGAGAGGTCTCGACCCAGGTACCCTGAGTGGGTGCTTTCTCTCGCAGAATCGATGACCGCGCTCCGTCACATTGCCGAGTCGCAGCCTGTGGCAACCCTGTCGCTTGCCTTTGCCGACGCTGGACACGAGTTCGCTCTGGTTGGCGGGCCGGTGCGGGACGCGATGCTCGGAAGAGCGGTGACCGACCTCGATTTCACCACCTCTGCCCGACCCGACGAGACCCGCGCGGTACTCGAGTCGCTGACGAAAAATATCTGGGACGTTGGTCGCGACTTCGGCACGATCGCGGCGCAGATCAACGGTGAGCAGGTGGAGATCACCACCTACAGGGCAGACACGTACCGGGACGACTCGCGCAAGCCCGAGGTGAGCTTCGGCGACACCATTGACGGTGATCTCGTGCGGCGTGACTTCACGATGAATGCGCTTGCGCTCATGCTGCCTGAACTCCGGCTTGTTGATGTGGCCGGCGGCGTGGAGGACCTCATTGCCGGGCGGATCGTCACACCGGCCTCCCCGGAAGCTTCGTTCACGGACGATCCGCTCCGCATGCTCAGGGCTGCGAGGTTCGCCTCGCAGTTGGGATTCGAGGTTGCGCCGGAGACCGAAGCGGCGATGGTGCGTTTCAGTGAGCGGCTCGACATCATCTCGGCAGAGCGGATCCGTGACGAGCTCACGAAGCTGCTCCTCACGGCTGATCCCCTGCCGGGAATCAGGCTGCTCGTGGACACAGGGCTCGCCGCGCGGTTCCTCCCAGAGCTCGTCGAGCTCGTGGCCACTCAGGACGACCATGGCCGACACAAGGACGTCTATGAGCACAGCCTGACCGTTCTGCGGCAGGCCATCGAGCTCGAGGCTGCACGCCGCGACCCTGAGGTGGAGGAGCCGGCCGCGCCGGATCTTGTGCTGCGCCTCGCCGCGCTTCTCCACGACATTGGGAAGCCTGCGACGCGCCGCTTCGAGGGCGGCGGAGTCACGTTCCACCACCACGACATCGTTGGCGCGAAGCTCGCGAAGAAACGACTCAGGGAACTTCGCTTCGATAACTCCACCATCAAGCGTGTTGCGCGGCTCGTCGAGCTGCACCTGCGCTTCTTCGGGTACAGCGACCAGCAGTGGACTGACTCCGCTGTGCGGCGCTACGTGCGCGATGCCGGGGGCGAGCTCGAACAGTTGCACATTCTCACCCGTGCGGATGTGACGACGCGCAACCGGCGAAAGGCTGAGCGCCTTGAGCACGCATACGATGACATCGAGCGGCGGATCACGGAGCTCGCGGAGCAGGAGGAGCTTGCCGCGGTGCGGCCTGAGCTCGATGGGGCCGCAATTATGCGGCTGCTTGAGATCCCACCGGGGCCGCTCGTCGGACGCGCCTATGCGTACCTGCTTGAGGTTCGACTCGATGAGGGCGTCATCGGTGAGGAAGCAGCGACGCAGCGTCTGCTCGCCTGGTACCGGGAACAGACTGCTGGCTCGGAAGGTTAGGTCACACGTGAATACTGAAGTTGCTGCCTGGTTCGGGGGCGCGAAGCGCGTGATGTTTGTCCACGCGCACCCGGATGACGAGACGATTGCGACGGGCGGAACGCTCGCCGCGCTTGCCGAGGCTGGCCTTGAGCCGCTCCTGGTGACCCTTACCCGCGGGGAGCGCGGAGAGGTGGTGTCCGGACCGTTCTCGCAACTCCAGGGCACCGACGGCCTTGCCCCGCACCGACAGGCAGAGCTCACCGCCGCGCTGGCAATGCTCGGTGTCGAGCGGCATGTCTTCCTAGGGGTTCCGCCTGCGCGCGCGGCCGAGCTGCAGCCAACGATCTACGAGGATTCAGGGATGCAGTGGCTGGCCGATGGGCTGGCGGGCCCAGGGGCTGAGGCGACGGCCGACGCCTTGACCGTCGTCCCCGCTGTCGAGTCCCTGAACGATCTGCTTGCTGCTGCGCATGACGCTGCCGCAGGTGCGATCGTGAGCTATGACGACGGCGGCGGGTACGGGCACCCTGACCACGTTCACGCCCACAGGATCGCGCGCGCGGTGGCGTACGCACTTGATCTACCATTCTGGGAAATCGTCCCGGAAGCCGAAGGATCCGGTGAGCAAGCTCGCCCGGCCGCTGGCAACGCTTCGGTGGACGGCGACGGCGACGGCGCGCCGCCGACGCTCGAGGTGCACGACATTACGCCGTGGCTCGACCGGAAGACGGTTGCGCTGCGCGCGCACGCGACACAGCTCACGGTTGAGGGCGACGAGATCGTTCACGTCGGAGGGCAGCGACAGGCCATTTCACCGGTCGAGACGTTCAGGTTCACTGCTGCTTCGTAGCAGCTGAAATGGCCCTGCCGAGATTCGGCGATTACAGTAGGCATTTGGGCTTGTTGCCCGCACAGAAAGAAATTGGGGTATCGATGAGTGTGAAGGTCGCCCTCGCGGGAATTGGAAACTGCGTGAGCTCGCTCGTGCAGGGTGTTGAGTACTACCGTGACGCCGCAGACGATGCGCAGGTCCCCGGACTGATGCACGTTCGGCTCGGTGGGTATCACGTGTCGGACCTCGAGTTTGTCGCCGCGTTTGACGTTGATGTCGACAAGGTCGGAAAAGACCTCTCGGAGGCGATCTGGGCTGGGCACAACAACACCATCAAGTTCTCAGATGTGCCGCACATCGGCCTCGAGGTGCTTCGCGCCCCGACGCTCGACGGTCTCGGAGAGTACTACCGCGACGCAGTCGTCGAGTCTCCGGCCTCACCCGTCGACGTAGTTGCTGCGCTTCGCGAGTCCGGCGCTGAGGTGCTCGCGTGCTACCTCCCGGTCGGCAGCGAAGAAGCCGTGAAGTTCTACGCACAGGCAGCGCTCGAGGCTGGCGTCGCGTTTGTCAATGCGATCCCGGTGTTCGTCGCAAGCGACCCGGAGTGGGCGGCAAAGTTCACCGAGGCAGGCCTGCCGATCGTCGGCGACGACATCAAGAGCCAGGTCGGCGCGACCATCACACACCGCGTGCTCGCGCGCCTGCTCGAGAGCCGTGGCATCGCGCTCGACCACACCTACCAGCTCAATGTTGGCGGGAACATGGACTTCAAGAACATGCTCGAGCGCAGCCGGTTGCGCTCGAAGAAGATCTCCAAGACGCAGGCCGTGACCTCGAACATCTCAGCGGATCTCGACGCAGGCGACGTGCACGTTGGTCCGAGCGACCACGTGCCGTGGCTCGAAGACCGGAAGTTCGCTTTCGTGCGGCTGGAGGGCCGCGGCTTCGGTGATGTGCCGATGATGCTCGAGTACAAGCTCGAAGTGTGGGACTCGCCGAACTCCGCCGGCACGATGATCGATGCGATCCGCACCGCGAAGGTCGCGCTTGATCGCGGCCACGGCGGTCCGGTCGAGGCAGCTTCCGCATACTTCATGAAGTCGCCGCCAGTGCAGAAGCCAGACGACGAGGCCCGAGCAGAGCTCGAGGCCTACCTCGCCGGAGCGTAACCAACCGCGTGCGGCCGCAGGGACACTACCCCGCGGCCGCAGCCGGTTGCGCGGTGCTCCTGAATCAGGCAGCTAGCCGCTCGTAGATCCGCTCGAGCTTCGCTGCGTGCGCGAGCCAATCGTGCGACTCCGCGTACAGACGAGCCGACTCCCCCAGCCGCGCCCGGAGCGCACCGTCCATGAGGAGGGTGGCGACGGTCGACGCCCACGCGCGGGGATCTCGGCCGTCAACGTGCAGCCCAGACACCCCCACTGGCACAGCCTCCAGTAGCCCGGTGTGCCCGCCGCTCACAACCGGCACCCCGCACGCAGCTGCCTCGAGCGCCGTCAGCCCGAAGGTTTCAGAGTGCGACGGCACGAGCACGAGGTCACTCGAGGCCAGCAGCGCGGCAGCGGCTGGGCGAGACTGCGCCGGCAAAAAGCGGACGTTGGCCCCGATCCCCCGCTCGTCTGCTAGCTCGCGTAACCCCGCCGCGTATCCCTCAGCGCCCGGCGTTGGCTCCCCCGCGATGATCCACTCGGTGCTGGCGAACAGGCTCGGGTCGGTGGCAGCGAGCTCGGCTGCCGCGCGCAGCGCAAGATCCTGCCCCTTGAGCGGCTGCACGCGCCCGAGCACCGTCACCCGCAGAGGTGCCTGCTCGGTGTGCGCATCCGCTGCGGGGCGCGCGAGCGGGCGAAACAGATCCGTGTCAACGCCGGGGTGCACCACGGCCTCGCCGAATCCGGGGGCGCCGTAATGCTCCGATACCGCTGCCAACTCGCTCGCGCTCCCGGCGATCACACTGCTGCTCGCCGTCAGCGATCGTTCGGCTGCAATCCGCGCTGCTGGTTCCGGCCTGTCCCCTGCAGCGAGGCGCGCGTTCTTCTGGGCTGCGATGGTGTGAAACGTTACGGCAACGCCGCCGCGACGCTCGCGGAACGCCGCGTGCGCCGCAAGACCGCTGAGCCAGTAGTGCCCGTGCACCGCGTCGAACGGGCCGAGGTCACGAAGCCCGGAGGCGAAGTCGGAGACGACGCCGGGCAGTTCACCCTTTGCCAGGTCCGGCGCGCCGGCGTCGATGGCGACAAGCCGGGGCGCGCCGGGACCCCCCGACACACCCGCGAGCGGGTACTCCCCCGCAGCGAGCGTCTCGCTCGCCCTGGTTGCGACGATAACCTCGTTCCCGCGGAGCGCGAGCGCACGTGCAGCAGCGGCGACGACCACGTTCATGCCGCCGGCGTCGCCGGAGCCTGGCTGGGCCGACGGAGAGGTGTGCATGGAGACGAGAGCGATCCGCATGGCTCCACTCTAGGGCTGGAGGTGGTAGGCTACTGAGGTTGTCTGTGCGCAAAGCACTCTGCTGATCGCTCAGGCACGATGCAAAAACACCCTCCTGCCACAGAAATACTGTGGCCGTGAAGTCCGAAGGAGGTGGGTCAGTAATGCATCCTTACGAACTCATGGTGATCCTCGATCCCGGTATCGACGAGCGCACCGTGGCTCCCAGCATGGAGAAGTTCCTCACCGTCATTCGCAACGCGAACGGCGAGATTGAGAACGTTGACATCTGGGGCAAGCGTCGTCTTGCCTACGAGATCAACAAGAACACCGAGGGGATCTACGTCGTTGTGAACTTCACCGCGACCCCCGAGGCTACCGCTGAGCTCGATCGCCAGCTCGGTCTCTCCGAGGCTGTCCTGCGCACGAAGGTGCTCCGTGCAGACGAGCTCATCGCTCAGCGCGCAGCGCAGTCGAAGCGCGACCAGGCTAAGGCTGCTCGCGCAGCTGCCAAGGCGAGCGCATAGCCCATGGCCGGAGAGCCGCTGATCACTGTCGTCGGCAACCTTGTTGCCGATCCTGAGCCTCGCGTAAGCCAGGCCGGTAAGTCGTGGGTGACGTTCCGCATCGCCTCGACCCCGCGCGTGCGCGACCGCCAGTCCGGCGACTGGTCGGACGGCGAGGCGTTGTGGCTTGGCTGCCGCGCCTACGGTGAGTACGCCGACAACATTGCGGCGTCGCTCACGAAGGGCATGCGCGTCATTGTGCAGGGTCGTCTGACCCAGCGCAGCTACACCGACAACCAGGGCCAGCAGCGCACCTCACTCGACCTTGAGGTCGAAGAGGTTGGGCCGTCGCTCCGTTTCGCCACCGCTCAGGTGACGCGCGGCGCGGCACGCGGCCAGGTTGGCGGCTTCGGCGGCGGTGCCGGTGGCGCCGCTCAGCCAGCAGGCCAGAGCAGCTGGGCACAGCCGCAGCAGGAGAACCCCTGGACCAATTCAGGTCAGCAGGGTGGATCCGCAGCGCCGAAGACCTCCTCCGATTTCGGTGGCGGCTTCGACGACGAGCAGCCCTTCTAAGACAGCAATTTTGTTCCGGTTTGCGCCGGAACGCATCACGAAAAGAGACCAACATGGCAGGCAAGTCAAGCGGTGCAAGCCGCAAGCCGGCTCGCGGCAAGAACGCGAAGGCGGCAGCACCGGCGAAGAAGCAGACGGTTGGCGTCATTGATTACAAGGACGTCCAGACGCTTCGCAAGTTTATTTCCGAGCGTGGAAAGATCCGCGCCCGCCGTATCACCGGCGTTTCCGTCCAGGAGCAGCGTTTGATCGCGAAGGCAGTGAAGAACGCCCGCGAGATGGCTCTCCTCCCCTACGCCGGTTCCGGCCGCTAAGGAGAGAGCATCATGTCGAAAGTAATTCTCACGCACGAGGTCCGTGGCCTCGGTTCCGCAGGTGACGTCGTCGAGGTCAAGAACGGCTACGCACGCAACTACCTCGTGCCCCAGGGCTTCGCGGTGAACTGGACCCGCGGTGGCGCGGCCCAGGTTGCACAGCTTCAGGCAGCGCGCGAGGCTCGCGCGCTCGCATCGGTCGAGGACGCGCAGGCGCTGAAGGCGACCCTCGAGTCGTCGAAGATCCGCCTCCACTCGAAGGCCGGAGTTGGCGGACGCCTCTTCGGTGCAATCAAGCCGGCCGCAGTTGCTGCTGCCGTCTCGGATGCAGGCCTCGGCGAGGTCGACAAGCGCAAGATCTCACTCCCGTCGATCAAGTCGACCGGTGAGTACAAGGCAACGATCCACCTCCACGAGGGTGTCGACGCTGAGGTCACGCTGCAGGTCATCTCGCAGCGCTAAGCTGCGATTTTTCCGCACCACACAACGGGCGGGGTCTGGTTCCTTCGGGAACCGGCCCCGCCTTTTGCGTTCCCGGCGTTGGGCCATGGGCGGGCTGTGAGCTGTGGGCGGGGCTGTGGGCCGTGACAGGTGGGCAAAGCGGGCTCCTGTGCGGCGACGTGCGCCCGGAACTCGGGGGTTGCCAGCGTGCACACCACCTGGGCAGTGTTCGCGCGCCTACGGGCTCCTGGCGGCTGAACGGCGCGTGAACTACTGGAATACTCGCCGGTCAGGGAACCAGCAGTTTGGGGCTCGAGCGGCCCTCTACTTGTCCACACGCCCGGGCCGCACACAACATTCAAGCTGTACCTGAAGGTTGAATAACTTTTCCAATGTGGAAAGAGTAAAGCCCAGGTCAGACGGCATGTCTGGCGGCATCTCCCAAAACTATCCACAAGTTATCCCCACGTGTGTGGACAAGATTTGGCGTAACCCCGTCGCTTATGCACATAGTTATCCACAGGCTGCACACCCCTCCGTTTGAGCCCACTGCGGGGTGCACCTACGGTGAATGTCTGAGGTCTGGTATGTCATCAACAGGTAACGAGACCACGCCTCACAGAAGGAGTCCTGACCGTGTCGATTGCGCATTTGGGCATCGCATCTCCCGACGAAGAGCAGCGGGGGCATGAATACGAACGCACCCCGCCGTACGACCTGCTTGCAGAGCAGAGCGCGCTCGGTGGCATGCTGCTGTCGAAAGACGCCGTAGCCGACGTCACCGGTGTGCTCAAGGGCCACGATTTCTACGTACCAAAGCACGAGGTCATCTACGAGGCCGTGCTTTCGCTGTACTCGCAGGGCGAGCCGACCGATGTGATCACCGTCACCGACGCACTGTCGAAGACGGGTGACCTCCAGCGCGCCGGCGGAGCGGAGTATCTCCACACGCTCACCAGCATCGTGCCGACGGCCGCGAACGCCGGCTTCTACGCAGACATCGTCGGTGAGAAGGCCCTGCTGCGACGCCTCGTCGAAGCAGGCACGCGCATCGTTCAGATGGGTTACGCCGGCGAGGGCGAAGCGCTCGACCTTGTGAACACGGCGCAGTCCGAAATTTACGGTGTCACCGGCGAAGCACAGAGTGAGGATTACGTTCCGCTGTCGCTCGCGGTCGATGCGGCAATCGAAGAGATCCACCGCGCAAACTCCATGCCAGAAGGCATGCTCGGTGTCCCGAC
>NZ_JXSQ01000042.1 GCF_000834055.1 Leucobacter komagatae | reverse complement strand
TACGCTCCCGCGCGCGAAATGTGCAGCGTCTGCGCAAGCGAGGTCATCGACACCCGCGCGTCCTGCCGCAGTGCCTGCACGATCGCGTGGTCTGTCTCGTCCAGTTCCATAGCGCTCCCACCATCCGAGGCACCAACCCCGGTCACCACTTGTACACATTATTGCCCGAATTGCTCCCTTTCGTCCAACGTTGAGCGAATATTTCGAGACGATTACTACCCTGAGTGGCAACATCTCGCACGCGCGTTCGCCCGCGCGGCGGCAAGCTCAAGGAGGAGCCGATGTCTCACACCCACGCGCAAGCGTCAGCAGCCTCGCTGCTCCCCAGCGAGGCGCCAGTTCAACTCGTCTCCGCGGCGGGATCCCACACCCCAGTCGCCGGCTACGCGCTGCCAGACGACGCAACGCTCACCAACGCGTTCGCCGCGCTCCTGGCCGGCAGGCGCATGAACGACCAGTGCAACGCCCTAGTGCGCCAGGGGCGGCTCGCGGTCTACCCGTCTTCGCACGGGCAGGAGGCATGCCAGGTTGCGGCGGCATTCGCGCTCGCAGATTCTGACTGGATGTTTCCGACCTACCGCGACTCCGTCGCTGTCATGGCACGCGCGTCGCGCCGGCGGACGCCATGACGCTGCTGCGTGGCGACTGGCACTCGGGGTACGACCCGCACGAGTTTCGCGTCGCCCCGCAGGCCACGCCACTCGCCACACAGCTCCTGCACGCCACGGGGTTCGCGCACGCTGCCAGGCTGCGAGGCGAGGACACCGTTGTGCTCGCGATGTGTGGTGACGGCGCAACGAGCGAGGGAGACTTTCACGAGGCGTTGAACTTCGCGGCAGTCTTCGGTCTCGCCGTGGTCTTCTTCGTTCAGAACAACGAGTTCGCGATCTCCGTGCCGCTCTCAAGGCAGACGGCCGCCCCCTCACTCGCGCACAAGGCGGTCGGCTACGGAATGCCAGGCAAACGCGTCGACGGAAATGACGTCGCCGCGCTGCTTGCTGTGCTCGGCGAGGCAGTAGACCGAGCACGCAGCGGCCTCGGCCCCAGCCTCATCGAAGCCCACACGTATCGCATGCTCGCGCACACGAACGCAGACGATGACAGTCGTTACCGCGAGCACGAGGCGGTGCAGGCCTGGGCGGAGCGCGACCCGATCCTTCGCCTGCGGGCCCTCCTGCGCGAACGCGAAGTGCTCACCGACGACACGGAGGCGGAGTTTGCCGCGCGGGCAGAGGAGGTCGCCGCTGACCAGCGCGTCGCGATGCACGCAGAGCCAGAGGTTGATGCCGAGGACCTCTTCCGCCACGTGTTTGCCGAGCGCCCGGCAATGCTCGACGCGCAGTGGCGCACACTACGAGACGAGATCGAGCGAACGGAGGCCCCCGCATGAGCATCGCAACGCTCGCCAAGCAAGAGCCGAACGGTGCAGTGGCGGCCGGCCGACGCCCGGACGTCGAAACCATGACCATGGCCGCAGCACTCAATCGGGCCCTCGCCGATTCACTCGCGGAGGACGAACGTGTCTTGGTCTTCGGGGAGGACGTCGGCGCACTTGGCGGCGTATTCCGCGTCACCGATGGGTTGACGGCGCGGTTCGGGGAAGCACGCTGCTTCGACACCCCGCTCGCCGAGGCAGGCATCGTCGGGACCGCGGTTGGTATGGCGATGAATGGGCTCGTGCCGGTCGTCGAGATGCAGTTTGATGCGTTCGCGTTTCCCGCGTTCGAGCAGATCGTGAGCCACGTAGCAAAACTCGGAAACCGTACCCGGGGCGCGCTCCGCATGCCGATCGTCATCCGCATCCCTTTCGGCGGAGGGATCGGCGGCGTCGAACACCACTGCGATTCGTCAGAGGCCTATTACGCCCACACCCCTGGGCTGACCGTGGTCACCCCAGCGACGCCGCAGGACGCCTACTCGCTCCTGCGCGCCGCCATCGCCTCGCCAGACCCCGTCGTGTTCATGGAGCCGAAGAAGCTCTACTGGTCGCAGGGCCCTGTGGACACGTCGGTCGTCGGCGAGCTGCGCCGAGCCGAAATTGTTCGCGAGGGATCCGACGTCACGCTCATCAGCTACGGCCCGTCACTGCCCGTGGCATTGCAGGCGGCAGAGGCGTGCGAGAGGGAGGGCAGGAGCGCGCAGGTCGTCGATGTGCGCACCCTCACCCCGTTTGACGACGAGACGGTTGCGGCGGCCGTGCGCAGCACGGGACGCGCGGTGGTCATCGCTGAGGCCCCCGGGTTCGCGAGCGTCGCCTCCGAGATTCAGGCCCGCGTCTTTGAGCAGTGTTTCGAGTACTTGGAGGCGCCTGTGCGCCGCGTCGCCGGCTTCGACATCCCCTTCCCCTCGCCCAAGTTCGAGCACTGGAACCTGCCAGACGTCGACCGAATCCTCGACGCAATCGACACACTGCACTGGGAGGAGGCGCGATGACACACCAGACCTTTCACCTCCCCGACCTTGGCGAGGGCCTCACTGAGGCCGTGCTCGTGCGCTGGGCCGTTGCCGTCGGCGACGAGGTCGCCCTCGACCAGGTCATCTGCGAGGTCGAGACCGCGAAAAGCATCGTGGATCTCCCCTCGCCATACGCCGGCACCGTTCTCCGGCTCCACGCCGAGGCGGGCGGCACCATCGCAACTGGGGCGCCCGTGCTCGATGTTGCTGGCGACGCTCATACGGCAGAGCAGGAGGCGTACCGCGCCGAGGAACAGGCCGGATCAGGCAATGTCCTCATTGGGTACGGCACTGGCACCGGGCCAGTGACAAGCAGGCGACGCCGCGGCACGGCCGCTCCCTCACCCTCGCCCGAACCCTCGCCCGAGCGCGGTCCGGTTGCCGTGCGCTCCCCCATCGTGCGCCGGCTCGCACGCGAGCTCGGCGTGGATCCGGCTTCGGTCACCGCGAGTGGAAGCGACGGTGCGGTCACCCGCGACGACGTACTGCGGGCCGCGGCCGCTGGCTCGACAGCGCCTGCCCTGCCGGCTGGCGGGGATGGCGAGGGCGCGTCGCCGCTGCGAGTTATCCACACCGAACGGTTCTCGCAACTGCGCTTGGCTGTGAGCGAGCGGCTTGGGCGCAGCCGCGCGGAGATTCCCGAGGCGACGGTGTGGGTCGACGCAGACCTCACCGACCTCCTCACGCTGCGTGCTGCGATGGCAGCTGACGGTGCGAACCCGCCCTCGATCACCGCCCTGTTCGCCCGCTACGTGCTCATTGCGCTCGCAGAGTTCCCGCTGCTCGCCGCGCGCATTGTTTCGGGCGGCGAAGCGTTTGAACGCTACGACGGGGTAAACCTTGGAGTAGCGGTGGACACGGACCGCGGCCTCATGGTGCCCGTGCTCCCGCGTGCCGATGCGCTGAGCCTCGACGCGCTCGACACGGCACTGCGCGACCTCGCCGCCACCGCACGCGCCGGGCGGATCGCCCCTCACCGGCTGCGAGGGTCCACGTTCACGGTGAACAACTACGGCGGGCTTGGTGTCGACGGTTCTGCTGCGATCATCAACCATCCTGAGGTCGCGATCATCGGCATCGGGCGGATCCTCGCGCGGCCGTGGGTCGTCGACGGGGAGATCACCCCGCGGCACATCGCCCAGCTCTCGCTGGTGTTCGACCATCGCATCTGTGACGGCGGATACGCCGCGGGGTTTCTGCGAACTGTCGTCAGACTTCTTGAGCACCCGCTCACCGCGTATCCGCGGATCTGAGCAGCCGAGCCGCCGAGTGCTGCCCTATGACCGGTTGCATAGCCGCCCCCGGACACCTATCCTGAAATCATTACCGACCGATCAGTCACTAATTCCGTGACGAACGGTCGCGCCAGACGAGGAGGTCGCGGCGCATGCCAGAGACACCCACCACTTCAGCCGCTGTACCGGCGGAACTGCCGCGGGGCGAGTCGCCGCTCGTGGTCGCCGACCACGGCACCCACGTCCTCGCGACCCTCGACCGCCCCGAGAAGCGAAACGCGATCGACCGGGAACTCATCGAAGCGCTCCACGCGCTCTGCGACAAGCTCGAGCGAACGCCACAGACCCTCATTCTGTTCGGCGCCGGCGGCAACTTCGCCGCGGGCGCCGACATCCAGCAGCTCCTCGAACGCCGCGGCCCTGACGCTCTCTCCGGCATCAACACGCAGGCCTTCATGCGGGTCGCCGCGCTGCCGATGCCGGTCATCGCCGTGCTCGACGGCTACGCGCTCGGCGGGGGCGCTGAGCTCGCCTACGCGGCCGATATTCGCGTCGGCACCACCGCGCTGCGGGTCGGCAACCCGGAGACAGGATTCGGGATCCTCGCTGGCGCTGGAGCGAGCTGGCGACTGCGCGACCTCGTCGGAGAATCGCTCGCGTCCGAGATGCTACTCGCCGGGCGGATCCTGGACGGTGAAGCTGCGCTGGCAGCCGGACTCATCACCCACCTGCACGAGACAGGCGACGCCGCACTAGCTGCCGCGATCGAGATTGCCAGCAGCATCGCCGAGCTCGACCCCCAGGCGACGCGCGCAACCAAACGGGTGCTTCGCGCGCCGAGAGACGCGCACCCCGCCATCGATCTCGCGGAACAGGCGCGGTTGTTTGACAGCGAGGAGAAGACGCGAAGGATGACCGCGTTCCTCAACCGGAAGCGCCGGCAGTGACGCGGTCAACCGCCAGCGGAGTGCCGTCGCCTCACGCGTCCCCTCCTGCGCCACCACTAGCCACAGCACGACGAACGGAGCCACGATGACCCGCACACTGCAGAGCTATATCCACGACGCGTGGTGGCAGCCATCCGCCTCAGACCTCGCGGCTGAACCGGCTGTAAACATCCGCGATGCGACGACAGGCGAGGTCGTCGCGGGCGTCTCAACCGCGGGTCTCGACCTTCGCGCGGCGATGGAGTATGCCCGCACCACCGGGCAGGCATCCCTGAGCGCGCTCACGTTTCACGAACGGGCAGTCCTGCTCAAACAGTTCGCGCTCGCGCTCACCGAACGCAAAGCCGAGCTCTACGCCCTGTCGACGCACACCGGGGCAACGGCTGCCGATTCGTGGGTCGACATCGACGGCGGAATCGGGGTGCTCTTCAGTTACGCGAGCAAGGGCCGCCGCGAGCTCCCCAACGCGCGCGTCGAGCTCGACGGACCCGTCGAGGTGCTCGCGAAGGACGGCTCATTCCTTGGCAGACACATTCGCACCACTCTGCCGGGGGTGGCCGTGCAGATCAACGCCTTCAACTTCCCCGTGTGGGGAGCGCTGGAGAAGCTCGCCCCGACGTTCCTCGCCGGCATGCCGACACTCATTAAACCGGCGACGCCCGGCGCCTATCTCACCGAGCACGCCGTGCGCATTCTCGTCGACACCGGTCTCCTCCCCGCTGGATCAGTGCAGCTCGCCACGGGCGCCATCCGTGAGGTCCTCACCCACTCGCGGCTCGGCGATGTGATCGCATTTACCGGCTCGGCAAGTACGGCCGAGACGCTGAGTCAGCACCCGGCGGTGCGCACCGGCGGCGTGCGTTTCGGCGCCGAGACCGATTCCATCAACGCCTCAGTGCTCGGCCCAGACGCCGAGCCAGGCACCCCAGAATTCGACGGCTACGTGCGGCAGCTCGTCACAGAAATGACCTCGAAGGCCGGGCAGAAGTGCACCGCGATCCGCCGCGCTATCGTGCCGAAAGCGCTCGCTGACGCCGTCGCCGAGGCTGTGATCGCGCGGATTGCCGCGACCGTCGTCGTCGGCGACCCCCGCGACGAGACGACCACCATGGGCGCGCTCGCCTCAACCGAACAGCGCGCTGAGGTGCTGCGGCAAGTGCACCGGCTGGTCGCGGGAGGGGGCAGGGTGCTGCTCGGCGCAGGGCAGCTTGACGACGAACACAGCGCGTTCCTCACCCCGATCCTGCTCCGCTTTGACGACCCGCACGCGGACCGCGTGCACGACACCGAAGCGTTCGGCCCCGTCTCCTCGATACTCGCCTACGACTCCGATGCGGAGGCCGCCGCGCTCGTGAACCGCGGCGGTGGCTCGCTCGTGACAAGCGTGGCGTCAGCGGATCCCGAGTTCGTGGCTCGCCTCACCGGGCGGATCGCTCCGGGCAACGGCCGCATCCTCATCCTCGACCGCACGTGCGCACGCGCCTCAACCGGCCACGGCTCCCCGCTGCCCAGCCTCGTGCACGGCGGGCCAGGACGCGCAGGCGGCAGCGAGGAGCTCGGGGGCATGCGCGCTGTCTTCCACTACATGCAGCGCACCGCCATCCAGGGAAGCCCGGAGATGCTCACGGCAATCACTGGCGTGTGGCACCCAGGTGCCGCAACGAGTGCCGACGTTCACCCCTTCAGAAAGTCGCTCGCCGAGCTGCGCATCGGCGACCAGGTGGTCTCGGAGCCGCGCGAGGTCACGCTCGACGACATCACGCACTTCGCCGAGTTCACCGGCGACACCTTCTACGCCCACACCGACGAGGAAGCTGCCGCGGCGAACCCGTTCTTTCCCGGCCGCATCGCGCACGGCTATCTCTTGCTGTCCTTCGCAGCGGGGTTGTTCGTCGCGCCGGAGCCCGGGCCAGTGCTCGCAAACTACGGCCTCGAGAGCCTCCGCTTCATCACGCCGGTCTCCCCAGGCGACCGGGTGCGCGTCGCGCTCACCGCGAAGCAGATCATCCCGCGCGAAACCGACGACTACGGTGAGGTGCGCTGGGATGCGGTGCTCACGAACCAGCGAAACGACACCGTCGCAACCTATGACGTGCTCACGCTCGTCGCGAAGTCGGCAACGCCAGCGGCGTAGTCCACGCGCGGCATGCGGCGGCCTCGCCGGCCCCGCGCGCCAGTCGGCTATCGCCCGGCGTCAGCCTCTGACGCCCGCATGCCGGAACGCACGTACGAGAGCACGGTCTCCGCGAGCGCTTCGGGTTCCTCTTGGCCGTCAGGTCGGTACCATTCGACGAGGGAATTCACGAGGCCGAAGGTGAGGCGGGCAGCGATCGCGGGGTCGATGTCGTCCCGCATTCCGCCAGCTGCGCGAGCTGCCTCAAACTCCAGGCTCAGCCGCCGCGTGAGCTCGCGCCGCCTAGCCATCGCCGTGAGCTCGATCTCCGAGTTTCCGTGAAGCCGCAACAGCAGCACGAGGTATTGCTGTCGCTCGCACGCGACCACCACGGCCTCCCTGACGATGCGACCGATCCGTTCGATCGCGGGAATGTCGACGGCCGCAGCGCTATCGAACACCCGCTCAAGCTCACCCAGCACCCGCTCGAGTGCGATTTCGAGCATCTCGGCTTTAGACGTGAAGTGGTGGTAGACGGCAGACTTCGACAGACCGAGCCGCTTCGCGATCGTGTCGAGCGACGCCGCGTCATAGCCGCGATCGACGAACACCCCGACGATCACCTCGAGCATGCTGTTCTGATCGTGCCCGGGCCTGCCGCGCCGCACTGCAGGCGCAGTATCGAAAGCCGCCATATGGGGCCCTCCTTCCCGCCGGGCACCGTGTGAGTGACCGCTGCATCGCATGAGACGGATCTTCCCGCCCCGTTAAAGTTACCGCAGGTCGTACAACCGCTTGAGTTTCCCCTCCGAGCGGGGCAGCGATCCGCCGGCGACGAGCTCGACGCCGACGCGGGCCCCAACGCGCTCAGCGATGCTCGCACGAAACACGTCGGCCGCCAACGCTGCGGCTGCCGCGTCGGTTCCGGGCCCGGCCTCGATCTTCACCAGCAGCTCGTCGAGGGCTCCGCTCCGCGACAGTTCGAGCACAAAGTGCGAGGTCAGCTCGGGGATGCCAAGCGCAATCTCCTCAATCTGTGTCGGGAAGACGTTCACCCCGCGAAGCACGATCATGTCGTCGTTGCGCCCGAGGATCTTCGCGATCCGCCTGTGCGCTGGCCTGGCGCTGCCAGGATGCAGCGACGTGAGGTCGCGGGTCCGGTAGCGAATCATCGGGAAGGCCTCCCTGGTGAGCGTCGTGAATACGAGCTCACCGCGCTCACCGTCCGCCACCTGCGTGAGCGCCTCATCGACGATCTCGGGCAGAAAGTGGTCTTCCCAGACGTGCGGCCCGTCCTGCGTTTCAACGCACTCGTTGGCAACGCCAGGGCCCATGATCTCTGAGAGGCCGTAAATGTCGACGGCGCGAAGGTCGAGTCGTTCCTCGAGCTCCTTCCGCATCGCGTCGGTCCACGGCTCCGCACCGCACACGGCCACTTTCAGGCTCGTCGCGCGCGGGTCCAACCCCGCCGCCGCAAACGCGTCAGCAATGGTGAGGAGATAGCTGGGGGTGCACATGATGGCGTCGGGTTCGAAATCGCGAATCAACTGCACCTGCTTCGCGGTGTTGCCGCCAGACATCGGGACGACGGTGCAGCCGAGCCGTTCGATTCCGGCGTGCGCGCCGAGCCCACCGGTGAACAGCCCGTAACCATAAGCGTTGTGCACCGTCCACCCAGGGCGCACACCCGAGGCGAAGAGTGAGCGCGCCACCAGGTCAGCCCAGGTGTCGAGGTCACGTTGCGTGTAGCCGACGACAGTCACCTGACCGGTCGTCCCCGACGACGCGTGGATGCGGCGGAGGTCGCCCCTTGGCACGGCGCAGAGCCCGAACGGATAGTTCGCGCGCAGATCCTCCTTCGTGGTGAACGGCAGGCGAGCAATATCGGCGAGCTCACGGATATCGTCCGGCGCGATGCCTGCCTCGTCGAACCGGCGCGTGTAGAACGGCACGCGTTCGTATGCGTGCCGCACGGTCCACTGCAGCCGCTCGAGCTGAAGGCGCTCGAGCTCGACTCTCGTCATGGATTCCGCAGGGTGCAGGCCGGCGTGCGGCTGCCGCGTCGGCGGGTACGTGTCGCGTGTCATGCTCGCCTCTTCTCTCGTGCGCTGGGTGGCAGGGCACGTGCCCCCCACTCCGTGTGGTGGCTATCCGGGTGGCGTTGCGGGGCCGCCGGTGACAAAGGATCGTCCGCGAAACTCCGCGACGACCGCGCCGGACTCTGCGGAAACCGTGACGTCGTAGAGCCCATTTCGGCCGGAACGCCATCGCCTGGTCGCCGTCGCGGTGAGCAGCTCGCCTGCGCGACTCGGGCTCGTGAATGTGATCTCCGCGCCCGCGGCAACGACCGGGTGTTCACCCTCGTTGCATGCGTAGGCGAACGCCGTATCGGCGAGGGTGAACACGACGCCGCCGTGCGTGGTACCGAAGCCGTTGGTCATGTCGGGACGCACCCGCATCGTCAGCACTGCGCGCCCTCGCTCAAGCTCCGTGACGGTGATGCCGTATGCGGCTTTCGCTGGGTCGTCGCGGAGCATCGCGGTCGCCATCCATGCCGGATCGGGCTCGACACTCACGTCGGCTGGCCCCGCATCCCCCACTGGGTGGCTCGAAGGTGAACTCATGTGCACTCCATTGTGGTCGTGGTATCGTTGACCTATACTCACTGAATGTTCGGTAAGTAATTCGATTGACGGCAACGTTACCACCTTCTTTCCCGCCCAGGAAGACGGGAAAGCGGGCACCTCAGTTGCCGTCTGCGCGGACACCACCCTGTTGCAAGGAGGCACCAGATGGGTCACACGACAGCTCACACACAGGCCTCGCCAGACGCCCAGGCCACGGAGCACGAGCAGCAGCGCTTCGACGCGATCATCGCGGCGGACCAGCGCATCGAGCCACGCGACTGGATGCCCGAGCAGTACCGCAGCTCACTCATCCGCCAGATCTCCCAGCACGCGCACTCCGAGATCATCGGCATGCAACCAGAGGCGAACTGGATTAGCCGCGCGCCCAGCCTCAAACGCAAGGCGATCCTCATTGCCAAGGTGCAAGACGAGGCAGGCCACGGGCTCTACCTCTATTCCGCAGCGCAAACACTTGGGATCACGCGCGAGGAGATGACGCAAAAACTCATTGATGGCAAGGCCCGCTACTCCTCAATCTTCAACTACCACACGCCCACCTGGGCCGATATCGGAGCAATCGGCTGGCTCGTCGACGGCGCGGCGATCTGCAACCAGGTTCCGCTGTGCCGCGCCTCATACGGCCCATACGGCCGAGCCATGGTGCGGATCTGCAAGGAGGAATCGTTCCACCAGCGGCAGGGGTTCGAGATCCTCTACGAACTCGCGCACGGCACCGCCGAACAGAAGCAGCTCGCGCAAGACGCAGTCGACCGCTGGTACTGGCCCTCGCTCATGATGTTCGGCCCAAGCGACGACGCCTCACCGAATTCCGCCCGGTCAATGGCGTGGAAGATCAAACGATTCTCGAACGACGAGCTCCGGCAGCGCTTCGTCGGCATGTGTGTTCCGCAGTTCGAAGCGCTCGGCCTCGAGTGCCCCGACAAGGATCTCCGCTTCGACGAGGCAACGGGCACATGGATCTCCGGGCCCCTCGACTGGGACGAGTTCAGGGCGGTACTCGACGGGCGCGGGCCGGCCAACACCGAACGCCTCGAACATCGCCGCACCGCGCACGAGGACGGCGCCTGGGTTCGGGAGGCCGCGGCCGAATACGCGCGAAAGCAGCGGCGCGGCGAGCGCGTCGCAGCCTGATCCCCCACGCACGAAGGAGAAACCCGATGTCGACACCAGGAGAACTCGGAACCGAGATCTGGCCGCTGTGGGAAGTGTTTGTCCGCGCAAACCGCGGTCTGAGCCACGTCCACGCCGGATCCCTCCACGCACCGGACGAGGCGATGGCGCTGCGCAACGCGCGCGATCTGTACACGAGACGCAGCGAGGGGGTGTCGATCTGGGTCGTCCCCGCCTCCGCGATCACCACCAGCGACCCGGGCTCGAAGGATGCCTACTTCGAGTCGCCAGCGGGCAAGAACTACCGTCACGCCGTCTACTACACCAGGGCCGAGGGGGTGAAGCACCTGTGATCGACCGACACCCCGCCACCCCGTCCGCCGACCTGCACGGCAGTGTGAGCGTCGACGAGCTACGCCTTGCCGAGGAGTTGCCCGGCGCTGGCGGGCGCGCGCGCGAGGAAAGCGCCGAGTACGCGATGTGGCTCGGCGACGACGCGCTGATCCTCTCACAGCAGCTCTCCTGGTGGATCTCACGTGCGCCAGAACTCGAGGAGGACCTGGCGCTGTCGAACATCACCCTCGACCTCCTCGGACACGCACGGGCACTCCTCGGCTACGCCGGCACCGCGTCTGGGCGCACCGCGGATGACCTCGCGTTCTGGCGTGACGAAGCAGCATTTCGCAACGCGTGGCTTGTCGAACAACCCAACGGCGGATTCGGCGACACGATCGCGAGGCTCTTCCTCTTCTCGGCGTACCAACTGCAGCTCTACCGCGACCTGCTCGGCAGCGAGGACGCCTCGCTGCAGGCGATCGCGGCGAAGGCCGAACGCGAGGTGAGCTACCACGTCGACCACGCCGCACAGTGGGTACTGCGGCTCGCGGGGGGAACCGAGTTGAGCCGCGAGCGGATCATCGCAGGGTTCGACCGCGCGTGGCCGTTCGTCACCGAGCTGTTCACCGATCAGCCGCTGAACGACCAGCTCGCTGGCATCGCGCCCCGCCCCTCCGCGCTGCGGCCAGGCTTCGACGCGGCGGTCGCCACGATCCTCACCGAGGCAGCCCTCGAGGAGCCACGGGTGCAACCGGCCGACGCTCGCGGCCGCTCCGGGATCCACAGCACCCGAATGGGCTACATCCTCGCTGAAATGCAGTGGCTGCCCCGCAGACACCCCGGGGCGACATGGTGACCCGGCTGCGCCCCACCGACGCTGCGGCAGCACGGGTGTGGGACATCGCAGCCACAGTGCCCGACCCAGAGGTGCCCGTACTCACCATCGAAGACCTTGGGGTGCTCCGCTCGGCCGAGATCAACGGCGGCGAGGTGAACGTCGTCCTCACCCCGACGTACTCCGGGTGCCCGGCACTCGACCAGATGCGCGTCGACGTCGCCGCCAGGCTACGCGCAGCGGGCTACGAGCGGGTGCGCGTCACCACAACGCTCAGCCCGGCGTGGAGCACGGACTGGATGAGCGAAGCGGGCAAACGCAAACTCGAGGCATACGGAATTGCGCCTCCCCACGTCCGCTCCGCACTCGGATCGGGGCCCGTCAGGCTGCAACTGGCGGTGAAGTGCCCGCGCTGCCACTCGCCGCAGACGCGCGAAGTATCGCGATTCGGATCCACAGCCTGCAAGGC
This sequence comes from Leucobacter komagatae, assembly GCF_000834055.1. Classification (GTDB taxonomy): domain Bacteria; phylum Actinomycetota; class Actinomycetes; order Actinomycetales; family Microbacteriaceae; genus Leucobacter; species Leucobacter komagatae_A. The sequence goes on along the minus strand of NZ_JXSQ01000042.1, from coordinate 4,862 downwards.
GCACTACACATGCCTCGCCTGCCTCGAACCCTTCGACTACTTCAAGCCGCACTAGCACCGCGGCCAACCCCCGCCACGCGAACACCCCACCCACCCCGTACCGGCACCGTCGCCGCGAGAGGAACAAGCAATGGCCGCAACGAACCTTGGCGCCACGCGGCGCGCAACGTTTCACAGCCTTCGCGTTGCCCAGCTGCGGCGCCTCACCGCAGCCAGCGTCGAGGTGACATTCGAGGTGCCGCCGCACCTCGCGGCCGATTACCGCTACTTTGCCGGCCAGCATCTTGCCCTGCGCACCACCATCGCTGGCGAGGACCTGCGACGCTCGTATTCCATCTGCAGGCCACCAGCGGACGGGCGCATCTCCGTGGCGGTGAAACGCGACCACGGCGGCGTGTTCTCCACGTGGGTGAACGACGAGCTGCGCGTTGGCGACACCCTGCAGGTCATGACCCCGCAGGGGGCGTTCACCTCGAACCTCGACGAGCTCGCGGGCAGGCACGTCGCGGGTATCGCGGCGGGATCGGGGATCACCCCAATCATCACCATCGCGCACCACGTGCTCGAAAGCTCAGACTCCTCACGCTTCGACCTGCTGTTCACCAACCGTTCCTCGGCAGACGTCATGTTCGTTGAGGAGCTCTCCGACCTCAAGGACCGCTTCCCCGATCGCTTTGCCCTGCACCACGTGCTGTCCCGCGAGCAGCGGTCCGCCCCCGTCATGTCCGGCAGGCTCGACGAGGAGCGGCTGCGCAGCATCCTGAGCTCCGTGATCCCCGCCGCCATCCCCAACGAGTGGGTGATCTGCGGCCCCTTCGATCTCGTGCAGCTCAGCAGGGATCTGCTCGCCGAGCACGGCGTCGACCCCGCTCACGTGCGCTTCGAGCTGTTCACGACGGGCGAGCCGGGAAGCGCGCCGCGCGCGCGGCCGGTCGAGGTCAGGGCCGGCGAGGAAGTCGTGACGATCGACTTCACCCTCGACGGCACATCCTCATCCGTTGCGAGCCCCGTCGCGGCAAACGAGACCGTGCTCAACGCCGCACTGCGCGTGCGCCCCGACGTGCCGTTCGCGTGCGCAGGCGGGGTGTGCGGCACCTGTCGGGCCCACGTCACCGAGGGATCCGTGTCGATGACCGAGAACTACGCGCTCGAGGCCGACGAGATCGAGCGCGGCTTCGTACTCACCTGCCAGTCGCACCCCCAGTCAGAACGCCTCGTCATCAACTACGACGCGTAACCCAGAAAGGTCCACGGCATGACGCACGAAATCACCCTGACGATCGCCGACGATGTCGCCGAGATCACCCTCAACGCTCCCGCGCGACTCAACGCGCTCGGCCCCGACATGCTGCGCGGACTCTCCGACGCCTACTCCGAAGCGGCCGCAGCGAACGTGCGCGCGCTGCTCCTGCACGGCGAAGGCCGGGCCTTCTCGGCCGGGCGCGACATCTCGGGCGTTGACCCGCGCAACGACGACGTCCCCGGCTACCTCAGTGGCCTCGTCGAGCCACTGCTCGCCCAAATGAGCGACTTCCCCGCCCCCACCTTCGCGAGCGCACACGGCGCCTGCCTCGGCGTCGGCCTCGGGCTGCTCATCGCGACCGACGTGGTCTACGTCGCAGAGTCCGCAAAGATCGGGAGCCCGTTCGCGAACCTCGGCGCGACCCTCGACTCCGGCGGACACGCCCTCTTTTACGAGCGCCTCGGTGCGCACCGAACGCTTGACCTCATCTACACCGGGCGGCTCATGAGCGGCGAAGAAGCCGTCGCCTCAGGGCTCTTCTCGCGGGCGTTCCCCGACGCAGAGGTGCTCGCTGAGACCCGCACCGCTGCGGCGAGCGCGGCGCGCGGCGCGACGCAGGCATTCCTCGCCTCAAAGCGACTCGTTCGGGAGCTGCGCGACCGCAGAGTCGGCCTGTGGGAATCCATGTCAGCGGAGAATCAGGCGCAGGCTGCGCTCTGCGACACCCCGGACTACCGTGAAGGCTTCGCTGCGTTCCAGGAGAAACGCCAGCCCGTATTCGCGGGTCGGGCCGCGGGCACCGGAGACACAGCAGGCCCCGGGAACAGCTCACCCGATCGGTGAGTCGCCGGGGCTTTGCGCCCACCGCCAGCCCCGCATCGGCACGCCATGCACACAGCAAAATGCCCGGCACCACGCAGTGTGGGCCGGGCATTTCGTCAATGTCCTGAGACATTCCATGTGGTGGCGGGTGAGGGATTTGAACCCACGAAGCTTACGCGTCTGATTTACAGTCAGATCCCTTTGGCCGCTCGGGCAACCCGCCGTTGGTCGTGTGACCACGACCAGGGAACAACATTACCGGCTCGCCGCCCCGAACGGAAATCGAATCCACGCGGCGCCGCGTGTCAGAATCTTCTCATGCCCATTCTCCCCCCGAACTACACGCTCCACTCGGCTCGCGGCCTCGACGCTCTCTCGCCCCGCACGCTCCACGACATCGCACGTCTCCGCCAGGAAGTCTTCGTCGTCGAGCAGGACTGCGCCTACCTTGACCTCGATGGGCGCGACGCTGAGCCAGCGACGGAGCAGTTCTGGGTTGCCGTGCCCCGCGACCAGCACGCCACCGCCGCGGACGCCGCCGCGCCTGCGCTCACCTCTGACACGACCTCGACCATCGCGGCAACGCTCCGCGTGCTCGACGAGGGCGGCCGCGAACCTGGGCTACGCGCAATCGGCCGGGTCGTGACGAGCCCCGAGCACAGAGGCAAAGCACTCGCGGCCGCACTCATTGAGGAGGTCATCGCACAGCACGGTGACGGGCCGCTCGTGCTCGAAGCACAATCGCACCTCACCGCCTGGTACGGGCGGCACGGTTTCACTGTGAGCGGGCCTGAGTACCTCGAAGACGGCATCCCGCACACCCCGATGCGCCGCGGCTGAGGTTCCGCGCGTTCAGCGCCATCGCGGTGAGTGCCCGGACGCGGCTCAGCACTCGAGACGGAGCGCCTCGAGCGCGTCAAGCCAGCGGTCGGCCGTTGCATCGTCGAACGGCGCTCGCTGCGCACGCACACGGTCTTCCAGGTCGAGCGCGAGCGCCTCGAGCTGTTCCATGACCTCCGCCGGGTAGCCGAAAGCTGCGGAGTGCTCGGCCCACTCGTCACGGTCGTCCACCCATGTCCCGCTGGGTCCGTCAACGCGCACAACGTCAAGATCCATGTCGATCCCTGTCGCGCGCGAACCGTCCGCGCTCCACTGAATGTCCCAACCCAAATCGATGTAGATCCGCATGCCCTTTGGATGGTTGCGGTTCACGGTGACGGCGAAGTCCGGGCTCGTGACGCCGCTGTGCGCAAACCCCACGCCGTCTTGCATCGCGGGGACGAGCGTCACGCTCGAACCGGTCACCGTGAGCGACTTTCCCGGCCGGTCGCTCCGCCACCCTGCCGGCTGGCCAAGCCAGTCGCCCCACTCGTCTGACCCGAGGTAGACGCACTCGTGCCGCCAGTGCGTCGAGCCATCCCACTTCCGCCATTGAAATTTCATCGGGGTGCCTGGCTCGGGTCTCGTTGTCTGCACGAGCCGATTCTAGCCACGGCCCCGTTGCGCGCACAGACCGACCGCGCCAGCCAGCCAGATCGTCCACCATTGGGCGAGGGCCTGTTCCTCTGAATCGCTTTCGAGACCATCCTCGGCACCGAACTCCTGAGCCGGTGCCGAGGATCGCGCTTTCGGGAGTCTTATGCGCGGCTTGAAGCTCTCACCCTCACTACATCCAGGAGAACAGCGATGAGGATCATGGCGCCACCAATCATCGAGATGTAGTAAGCGGAGATGCTTGAGAGTTGCATCGCGACCTGCACCACTGTGATCAACAAAATGCCACCGAGAATGCCCGAAACTCTACCAATCCCACCCTTAAGCGAGACCCCGCCGATCACCGGAGCTGCGATAGCGTACATCATCATCTCGGAGCCAATCGTCGAGTTCACGCCAGAGAGGTACGCTGTGGCCAGCCAGCCGGCCGTGCCCGCAAGCAGCCCTGACACCATAAATGCTGAAACACGCACCTTGGTTGTGGGGATACCAGCTGCGAACGCGGCCCGTCTATTGCCACCGGTAGCGAAGATTGAACGACCCCAGCGGGTTCGACGGAGAACTACAGAGATCACCACGAACAGCAGGATGATCGCGAGCGGCATGATGGGCCACCCTCCGATCTGCCCGCTTCCAATGAAGGTGTAGCCAGGGTCAGTAATCGTGATTGTGGTGCCCCTCGTAAGCGCCAGCACGGCGCCTGTCAGCGTGAGCCCCACAGCGAGAGTCGTAATAAGCGAGTTCATGCCGAGCACTGCAACACACAGCCCGTTGATGAGGCCAATGACTACACCCGTAAGGATCGCAACCAGAATTGCAATCACGGCTGGTGCACCAGCGTTTAGGGCGAGCGCCGCAAGGGCCCCTGAGAACCCCAGCACTCCGACTATGGAAAGATCGATTTCCCCTATGAGTAGCGTGAACGCCACTCCGACCGCAAGGAAACCGAGTGTCGTCGCTTGCACGAGGATGTTCTGGAAGTTGGCAACAGAGAAGAAGAATGGGTTTAACAAGTAGCCGACCACCGCAAACAGCACCAGGAGCAACCAAACAATGTTGTCAAACAGCATCTGCCCTAGCTTCGGGGAGCCCTTCGCAGGCTCTGTAGCGCCCTTGCCAACCGCGATCTGTTGCGTCAAACTTTCAGTCATGATGAAACCTTCTGGGTAGAAATGCTGCTGAGTACACGATCTGGAGTGAGCTCGTCGCCAGCCAGCTCGGTCACGACGGCACCATCGGAGAATGCGACCGCTCGATCCACAATTCGGCACATTTCATCGGCGTCGTACGTAAGAACAACTAC
>NZ_JXSQ01000041.1 GCF_000834055.1 Leucobacter komagatae | reverse complement strand
CTGAATTGCCCTTGCGAGCGAAAGCCTGGGAGAGGCAATTTGAGACTGTCTGGAGCCTAGAGCTAGTTTGTGAGAAGGGCACCTATCCTCTCCCGTATCCCGAGGGAACACAGGCTGAATTGCTCTCAGCAGAAACTGGAGCAGTTGCGGTTCGCCCTTCGGGCTCTGGATGGCTTGAAATAATCGATTCGCGCTGGAGGGCAGTCGTAGAACGGGTCGTAACCGACGGAAACAGAATCACGGTGGCCGGTGCTTTCAACGCACAGACGGCAGACACACCACGAATTGTAATGTTGCGGGTAGACGGGGTTGTTCTGGAGCCAGACGAGCTTGTTACTGATGAGCGAGCTTCTGAGTTTTCCGCCGTGTTTGTACTCGCGAACCGCCCACGTTGGGGCGAGCCCTTCATAGCGCCTACCTCGGGGATGTTTGGCCTCTGCATGATGCCATCGGGAGCCGTTGACCCGTTTACGTCCTCTATTCCGTTGGAGTTCCGAGACCGCAGAGCGGTTGGCCACCGCAGCAGGTTGAAGACTGCATCAGGGCGAGTTGAATCGACCGACTTCGGATTTAACCGGTCGGTCTTGTTGAGGCTCCAGGGGCCCTTAGAGACTTCAGAGTGGACACTCACACGAAATCGACGTCGGCTTGATGAGACTAGAGAGCTGGCCTTTGATCGCCCACTCATGCCACGGACAGTGCTGTGCATGTCGTTTTCTGGGGCGTCCGTTCACGACAGTCCTCGTCCTATCGCTGAGAGGATGATCTCCGAAGGACTGGTTGACGAGGTCGTGTGGGCCGTTCAGAGTTTGGATCAAGACCCTGGCGGAGGCGGACGCGTAGTGCCCCTCCACTCCGCAGAGTTCATCGAGATCCTCCACCGCGCCAAGTACCTTCTGAACAGTGCGCATTTCCCCCACTACTTTAGAAAGCGCCCAGGCCAGGTGTACATTCAGACCTGGCATGGAACCCCCCTGAAGAAGATTGCAAACGACGTCCCTGCTACATCACTGAGTAACCAGTACAGAGATCTGATGAGTCGCGAGGTTGAGTCCTGGGACCTTTTGCTAGCTCAAAGCCCGCAAGCCGGGGCGCTGCTCGCGCGCGCCTTTGAGTATGAGGGGCCGCTCCTGCAAACAGGGTATCCACGCAATGACGTGTTTTTTAATGCCGAGCAAATGCAGAAACTCCGCGATGAGTTCCGCGCAGAGTACGGAATCCAAGATCACCAAAAGGTCGTCCTCTATGCGCCTACATGGCGCGACAACGCGGGTTCTGGCATCGCAGGGGCCGGTTACGAAGAGATCAACCTTCCCCAGATCCTGGACGCTTTGGGCGGACAGTCTCGCGTACTGCTCCGAGGGCATTCGAATACGCGAAGTTTTGACAGAACTGTTGCCGACGATCGCATCCTCGATGTTTCTGGACTGTCGAACCTTGCGCAGCTCATTGCAGCGTCAGATCTTCTCATTACCGATTACTCGTCGATGTTCTTCGACTACATGCTGACGGGAAAGCAAATAGTTGCATTTGTTCCTGACCTGGAAACCTACGTCTCGACAACTCGGGGTACATACTTCGATTACGAACAGACCTTCCCCGGACCGATAGCAAGAACGAACTTGGAGCTTGTCCAAATTTTGACGCATCGAATCTCGTCTGCAGCGAACCCCGCAGAGATCGTAGAAGACGTGTGCTCCTCTGAGCATGGTGATGCAACCGAGCGAACGCTTGACTGGCTACGGGGATACGTGAGCTAGGTGGCGAGCACGCGTTCGAACAAACTGTGACGAGTTATGCGACGCACTTCTGGTCTGGGTAAAGGTACTGAATCGCACTCAACGCTGTTGGCTTCGGAAAACGAGTTTGTTGTAGAGCAAGTAGTTCCACGACATCGAAACGAGCGTCGCCAAGCCTTTTGCGCTCAGCATTAGCCACGGGTTAGCTAGCAAAGCGTCGGCCGCATGGAGCACCAAGAACATTGTGGCTGGCTGTAGTACCCAAAGGCCAAACAGCGTCACCAAGACAAACCAAACAGCTTGGTGAAGCGCCCTGCCGGAACTCGCAAAAGTAAAGGACCGGTTGACAAAGAAGCTGAAAACGAGCGAGATGCCTGTGGACAACGCGTTCGCGAACCATAGGTTGAGTCCGAGCCCTAGGAAGACGAACAGCAAACCTACGTCCAGCCCGGTGTTAAGGAGACCGACGACCGCGAATCGAAGAAGCTTCCTTTGATCTCTACGCTTGCTCCGCGGCGACTCCTTCTCACTCATGAGTATCCTTCGCGCGTGCGGGGTTCCTCCGGTGTTGGAGTGCACGCCAAGCGCCAGGATATGCGGGCAAGCAAGAAGCGAGGGTGATTATCGCTGGGAGAAAAATAATCAGATAGCGGGCACGGCCCTCAAAGAGCAAGCTGAACGCACCGATCCCCAAGACGCTAAGGCTCAGAACAAGGACATCTGTCCGCCGCCCCTGGGGCCAGAGAAAGAAAGAAATTGTCAGAAGAAGAGCGAACCACAAGCCTGTCAGTGAGGCGCTCCAAAGAGGCCAGGAAGCGCCAGCAGGGTGTAGGAAACTCTGCAGTGCGGTGCTGAGCGCCCCATCTCGCCCGAGGCGCTCCCCGTGGTCTCGGCCTTCCACCCAACTGCCAAAGGTGCCGTCAGACCATATCCATATCGCCTTTTTCCCTAAGAACGATGGGTAGCCGACGGGACCCATCGCCCGGAGTTCAGATTCCATTGCGGCAAGTGAGAGCGCCTTTCGTTCAGCCACTGTCTCAGCTGCGCCCATCTCCTTCACAGCGGCAGCGTCGTAGCCCCCGTAACGCGTGGCACCGTTCTCGCCTGGAGCTTCGATAAGTCCCATCCGAGCGAAATGGTGCATCGGAAACGCCCTCGAGGCATCAAGCTTTGCTGTGTCGAGTCCAGCGGCCGCGGGCAGCAGGCTCGAACTCAGGATTATTACTATGCAGGCGGCCCCGAGAGCGGTTCCCAGTCGCGTGGTGGCCCGTCGCCAGCGGCCTCTGCGCGTACCGCTTAGCACGCTGAGCGACATAGCGATCAGCAGAATCATTGCTGTGGGCTTTAGTGCGATCGCCGCGCCCGCAGCTATCCCGGACATCGCGCAGACAGCGAGAGTGGTGACGCCTGATTTGGATTCAGAGAAAGTGACCAGCCACAGCGCCACTGAAAGGGCAAGCAAAGCGGCGACTGGGAGATCCGTGTAGGGAACCGCAAGCCACGGCGAGAACGCGAAAAAGGCGAAGACCATTCCCTGGCTCAGAAAGGCGAAACGCGTACTGCTCAACGTCTTTACAGAAATGAAAACGGATATCGAGACCACTGTGACGCATACGCCGTTCAAAAATGCAATCGCAGTTCCAAGCGGAATACCGAACAGGCTTGCCCCGCTGACGATCAGCCGATCGAGTGCGAGGAGCGGAATGTTGTTGGGGTAACGCGAGAAGTAGTCGTAAGGATATGCACCCAGATCGGACCCGACCGCGAGTGTCTGCGCTGCCTCCATTACGACACGTGCATCCCAGCCGTAATCGAACGAGAGCGCTCGGCCAACGACGACAGCGACCGAACCAGCGCACATTGCGCCAACTACGGCAAGGAGCCACACCCCGTTTGGAGATGGTCGCCCAGGGGACTTGGCCGGCAGGTTTTTGACCAGGATGATGATGCCGATGCCTACTGCACATCCGAGCAAGGTCCAGAGGCTCCGAGGTACATGTTCTTGTACACGAGGGAATACCAGTGTCGCGAGCAGAATGGAGGCGAGCACCAACCCCGCAAACCGGTTGAAGATAATCGTACTTAGAGTCTGGAAAGGGAAGTACGACTTGATGCTTGTCGGAACCTTAGTGCGAATCGGCTCCAGCGACATCACATTTCTCTTCTATCAAACGCGGTGACACGTGGTTCCTGCAAGCTGTAGAGCGGACGGCCCTTTACTTCGGCAAAGATGCGACCGATGTAGCTGCCAATGATTCCAAGCAGCATTGTTTGGACGCCTCCCATGAGGAAAATAGCGCAAGCCAGGAAAGCCCAGCCCTCGACGGTCACTTGCGGAAAAAAGAGACGCACGATGACTACATACACAATCGCGAGCAGGCTGAGCAATGAGACAACGAACCCCACTCTGCTGATGAGGCGAAGTGGTACCTGAGAGAACCCAAGAATCCCATCGGTGCCAAGCTTGAGCATTGACTTCAGAGAGTAGCCGGTGGTGCCACTTGCCCGCGGATCTCGATCAAACTGGACAGCGTGCTGTCTGAACCCCGCGTGAGAGATCATTCCGCGTAGGAACCGGTCGTGCTCGCGGTATCGCCGAATCTCCAGAACCACTGCACGACTGATCAAGCGGAAATCGCCAGTGTTCTGCGGAATGTCGATGTCAGCCAAAGCATCTAAGGTCTTATAGAACATCGAAGCCGTAAACTTCTTAAATGCTGTATCTTGACGCGACCTGCGTTGAGCGTAGACAACGTCGTAGCCCTGTTCCCATTCATGGATCAGTTCGAGACATACGCGAGGGGGATCCTGCATGTCAGCATCCATTATGATGACGGCATCGCCATCCGCTGCGTCGAGACCTGCGGTCACCGCAATCTGATGTCCAAAGTTGCGTGACAGGTCAAGAATGCGCACGTCCGGTCTGTGCGAGATCTCCAACAGTCGTTCCAGCGAGCTATCTTCGCTGCCATCGTTGACGAAGAGGTATTCGCGTCTATAGTCCAAATCGGCAGTGATGTGGTCCATCTCGGCAATCAGCGGTGTGAGGTTGTCTTCTTCGTTGTAAATAGGAAAGACAAAAGAAATCAGACGCCGCGTGTCTTGCTGCTTCTGAGGATGAGAAGCTGTTGCAGTTGTATCTTCTACCGTCATTACGCTTCAAACCAATCGTCAAGACTTCGGATCCGAGACAATCCTCGGAGTTCACTGATTCATATACGTGATTGACTATAGCTGATTAATACGCTGAGAATAGATGGCTTGGGTGTCTGGGATTGGGGCTCGAATGGTCCTGAAATGGAGACGCTCGTTTCTGCGGCACCTGCCTGACACACAACGCTGTGGCGAACCGACAGCCCTCTATCTTGTCAGAGGTTTTTTCTCTGGCCACTCCGCGCCTTGGAAAACCGTCTCGAAGGAATCGCTGATGTGCCCGACGTCGATCGCTTGTTCTCCGAGCTTCGCAAGCTTGCTTGCCAAAATCGTACCTGCTGGGCCAAGCGCAATGAGGAACAGGTGATCCTTATCGCGGAACGACGCAATCTTTCCCAACACCCTGGGGAGGTCACTAAACGCATCGACGGCCACGGAATCAATGCGAGTCACTTCGCTCACGTTGTCGAAAAGCTCGGGAGAAAGCGTCATGCGGGAGTTCTTGCCGGTAACCAATACGACCTTGCGCCCGTGCCATACTGAACGCCATAACGAAACACCAGTACCGCCGAGTGTCTGAAACAGAATCGGTCGCGAAACGTGAGCATTTCCAAAGACCTGCGAAGGGTGAATTAGCTGCCTAACCTCTGGCCAGATATCTATCCACACTCTTGACCAGTGCAAGTCACGATAAAGAGTTGGGAATCCAACGAGGCAACGTGAGTCTTCGTGAGGGTCGGTAAACACGCTCCTGAGCTCGGCAGCCAGTTCAGGACTCCCTGGCTGGAAACGAAGGTTATATGAGGGCCGAAGCATCGACTTGAACTCTCCGTCGCCAAAGCGAGCGAAGCTGAGCCTTTCAGAAGCTATCCGCTCGAGAGTCTCTGTGAAATCGAGCTGCTGCCGGTTTAGCATATCTTCGAGCTGATCCAAGGAGTGGGTGGCGCTCCCTCGGACTGCATCCTCGAGGAGTGCAGACGTGTGTCGGCGAAACGAGGCCAGGTCGTCGCGTTGGGTTTGTAAAGACTGGGCAAGGGGGCGCAGAAGCCATTGACGGGACCTACGGAGAAGATTCTTCATGTTTGTTGTCCTTCTGGGACGCGGTTCTTGCTTGGGACGAACCGGGCGTGCTAATCATGTGGAATGAACGACAAGCCATCATCGATTGTGAAGATTGCCGTGCCATTCTGGAACTCCATTGAGCGAGGCTGGTCATCCTCGAGGTGTCCTTCTGCTTTGCCGACGATGAATCCCCACGGACCCGTGGGGCCTCCATTCTTCGTATATGCGGCGAGAAAAATGTCTCGCCAGAGTCCCTGTGTTATTATCTCACCAGTGTCGGATACGAACGACGTGATAATTCCCCACCGGAACTCCTGGTAGGTTCCACCGCCGTTTGCGGTGGTCTCAATGCGTGGACCCGACGGTTGACCGTAGCGGGGCGGACTCACCAGGTATACTTCCGCGTAGTCTCCGACAACAGGGAACCCGTTGTCTGGCGTTTGCTCGGAAGCTCCATTCAAATAGAGGATCGCTTCTTCGATGGGGCCGTCGAAAGCAACACGTCCTTCCTCAAGGACGACGCCACGCTCACACAGCTTTCTCACCTGAGCAGCACTATGGCTGACAATAAACATAGTCTTGCCCTGCTCACGCATTTCAAGCATTTTTTGATCACACTTTTGCCTGAACTGCGCATCACCGACTGACAAGATCTCATCGACCAGCAGAACGTCCACTTCTGTGTGAACGGCGACGGCAAAGCCGAGTCGCGCGTACATACCAGAGGAATAACGCTTCACCTCAGTGTCGATGAATTCACCAATCTCAGAGAACTCGAGAATACTCTCGAACTGAGCGTCGGTTTCCTCCTTTGACATGCCGAGAATGGCCGCGTTGAGGTACACGTTCTGTCTTCCAGAGAGGTCGGGATGAAACCCCGCCCCGACTTCTAGGAGCCCTGCGACACGCCCACGGGTTCGCACCCAACCTCGGTCGGGGCGGAGCACTCCCGAAAGCAGCTTTAGAGTGGTTGACTTTCCCGAGCCATTGCGACCCATGATTGCAACAGACTGCCCCTCGGGTACTTCGAGTGAGAGATTGTCGACCGCTTTAAATTCTGAGGAGAGTTCCTTGCGGCGTAATGTCGCGATGAAGGCCTCCTTGAATGAATAAGCATGGCTGATTGCGAACGTCTTGGAAACGTCCTCAAACACGATTGCAGGCTTCGGGGCGGAAGACGAGTTAAATTCGCTGAGCAAAAGCAGGCTCCAACTTACGGAATACCAACTGGCCGACGACCAATGTGATGAAAGAAATTGCGACGCCCACGCCGACATACGTCATCAGCAAATCGGGGTGGGCAACGTCCGGCGCGAGTGGCTGCCAGAACGTGTCATGGAATAGCTGAACCGCGCTCGTGAGCGGGTTCAGCATATAAGTATGAAACAACCACGATGGAGCCCTATCGTGCACCATCGTCCAGGAGTATAGGACCGGTGATGCCCACGTTGCGAACATCAGGATAAGATCCACGAAGTTTCTCGCGTCACGGTAAGCCACGTTTACGGCCCCGAAGAGAAGTCCCAGCCCAAGGGCAAACACGATGATGATGATAAGGCCGACGACGAAGGCGGCTATCTGAGCCAGGCTGATTGTCCAACCGAGGAAGAGCACTACGGCAAGGAGCAAGATTGCCTGTGGAAGGAAATGCAGGAGTGCAACGCCCACAGCCGCGACGGGGAAAAGTTCCCGTGGAAGGAAAATCTTTTGCACCAATGCCCGGTTGTCGACGACCGCCGCGGTCGTATTCCGGAGGATCTCGCTGAAGAGGTTCACTGCGACGATTCCGGAGAAGAGATAGACCGGAAACAGCGGGACGCCGCGATCGCCGTTCATGATAATACCAACGACGATGTAATACATCAGGAACTGAGCGGCTGGCCGGATGTACGACCATACCCAGCCCAGCACGGACCCGTAGTACCTCGTCGACATCCCCTTCTTGAGTAGAAGGGTTAAAAGGTACCTGTACTTAAAGACGTCAATTAGTCCTCGACTCTTACCGGGTGTGTCAAACTCCGGATCCAGGAGGATGGATTCGTTAGCCACGGTTGTATAGCCTACTTCGAATATCTGGGAGCGAATGTGCAACGCGCAGGGCGCAGCCCTTCATGTGCCCGCCACCAGGCGAGCTCAGTGAGGAGGGACTGGACTGCGTCAGGGAGAGGCTCGTGGGTCGTGAGGAACTGACCGCTCGAATAGTACTCTAGGAGTAGGGTCTCGAGGGCCGCATCATGGCCGGCCCGTTCGAGCCCCACAGAGTTCACCCCGGTAATGCGGGGCGGAGTGCCGTAGACCTTGGCAAAAGGAGGAACGTCACGAGTCACAGGCGTTCCCATTCCGATCATCGCACCCGGGGCGATGACGCGGCGCTGATGGACGACTGCGTTCATGCCGATGTTGACGCGATCCCCGATTTCGCAGTGGCCGCCGACCGACACGCCAGCTGAGACAGTTGCGTCGGCCCCGAGGAGTACATCGTGGGCTAGGTATGCACGGTTCAGCACCCAGCTTCGTTCTCCGACGGTGGTCTCGCGGTATGTCCCCTGATGGATTACGGCGCCTTCGCGCACGACTGCTCCGGTGCGAACCCGGACGCCGGCGTGGTCAAGCTCCCCGGTCCAAGCGGCGTTCTGCGGAAGAGATGCCATCTCGGGAGGAGCGCCGATTTGAGCACCCGGGCCGATCCAGACATTGTCTTCAATAACGCATGGGCCGAGAAGTACAGCACCTGGTCCGATAGCGACATCGGCGCCGAGCTCTACGCCCTCGCCAATGAACGCCTGGGGGCTTACACGTTCAGACATCTACACGCTCTCCGACAGACGCAGTGTCTTTCCAGAGGACGCTGACTCGATGGCCGCTTCCGCCACCCTTAAGGTCTCGTAGCCTTCGCGGAGCGACACGTGATCCTGGCGCTCACCTAGAATCGCGTCGCGGAAGGCCTCGTGCTCGTTGCGCAACGGTTCACGCTTATCGAGAGCAAACCTCGTTATTGTTCCCTCGCTGACCCCCCTAAAGGCGGTGACTGCGTCCCAAGTTCCGTGTCCGGTGCTGTTCTCGTAAAAAGTGAGATCAGCGGTTAAAGTATCGGCGACGAAGGCACCACGTTCACCAGTAACGAGGGTGAGACGCTCCTTAAAGGGAGTCAACCAGTTCACGATGTGATTCACCATGATGCCGTTCTCGAGAGCTCCAGTGATTGAGACCATGTCCTCGTGCTCGCGCCCGCTTCTGTGAGTGGTCTGTGCAGCGAGCGTCTCGTACTTTGACTGTGCCAGCCATGAAGTGAGATCGATGTCATGGCTCCCGAGGTCCTTTACGACGCCGACATCAGCGATTCGGGCAGGGAATGGGCCCTGGCGACGTGTCTGGATCTGGTAGACGTCGCCAAGGTCACCGTTCTCGATTCGGGTACGGAGGCTCATCAGCGCGGGGTTGAAGCGTTCGACGTGGCCAACAGCTGCGATGAGATTTGCTTCCTCGAACGCCGATACCAAGCGCTCGGCTGCTTCAAGCGTGTGTGCGACAGGCTTCTCCACGAGAGTGTGCACGCCTGCTGCCGCGAGCCGAAGTGCGACCTCCTCATGGAACCGGGTCGGTACCGCGACGACGGCGGCCTCAATCCCCGCTTCAATGAGGCCGTCGACCGAAGCGTGCAACGGGGTGTCTCCTGCAACGCCGTGGGGGTCGCCTACAGGGTCAGCAAGCGCGATGAGGTCCACTCCGTCCATTTCGCGAAGAACTCGCGCATGGTGGCGTCCCATCATCCCAAGTCCAATGAGGCCATACTTGATGGTCATAAGTGCTTCTCTCCGTCGCAGCAGCGACAATCTTTTTCGAGCGACACCAGTCTACGACTACTGTTCACGGCAGACTTAGTCGCAACCGTCGAGGCGATAGAGAACCGCGTCACCTACGCTGAGAATCGTTGTAAAGGCGGGCGAGTTCGCTACATCCGTGAGGCCTGGGTAATCCAGTTCCCGCTTCGCGGACCCCCCGACGGAGTAGAGATCACCGAGATCCAGAACGTATTCAACGCCAAGACGCTCAGCTGCTGCGCATGCCGCGGGTGTGGCGTCTTTGAGCTCGCGGGCGATTACACCGGCATCCTCCCCATATTCACCACCTAGATGTGGGAAGAGCACCTCACGATGCGCGTAGGTAAGAGCAAAAGCACTGCCATTCCATGGATTGCCTGCAATGACGGCATCTTCAGGGAGTACCTCATCTGCTTTTTCCATGAGCTCAATCTCATTCGTAGACAACAGCCAAGATTCTTCATCGAGACGGTGAAGATCATTGATCTGTCCGCTGATCTGAGTGATGCTAGCCCCGCGCATACCGAACGCGGCTGCGACGAGCACGAGGGCGATGATCAAACCCGTCGAGGCTCCGGGGCTCCACACTCGACTCAGCGTGGTTGCACTGGGCGTTGGAACTGCCCCTTTCGGTGGCAGGATGACAGGCCCTGTGGCGATGCTCACCCCGGGGCGCCCTGAAGCAGCTATTACATCGGTGAGACGCCCTAGCGCTAGCGCGGCTAGCGGTACCGCGACGATGACGGTAAGACTCGCGAGCCGGTTTGCGTCGTTGTACCACAAACCTGTGACCATTGTGCGCAACGGTCCGCTGGTGCCACTCGCAATCGTGTAGAGCCCAATAACGACGGCGTAGGATGCGGCGAGCCACCGTATCCCTTTCGTCGTTAGAGCGACGATCAAGCCGCTTAGAACAAGTACCGTCGCAAACCAAGCGCGCGAGTCGAGGAGTGGAGCGTTCGTTACACCGCTAATGAATGCCGTGGCCACCCCGGACTCAAAGACACGTGTGTTGTCGGACGTGCTCAGTTTGCCCCAGAGAACGAAGATCACAACAAACGGCACAACGACCATCACTACGCGCGCTGCTCGAGACCAAACGTTAGGTGCTGCACGAACAAAAGCAGGCAGCGTCGCGAGGGTGAGCGGGACAGCGATTGCTGCGAACCCGAACATCGCATTGGGATGGGCCGCGATTCCAGCGCTGAGGGACCCGATCAGGGCGACCCAAGCCGCAACACCACCGATCTCAGGCCCAAAATACCGGCGCCGTATTGCGGCGTGAAGGAACCCAAGCGCGATGGGAATGAGGGCGGTTGACAACAGATTCGGGTAGAGCACCCCCCAACGCAGCAGCAGGTAGGGGAATGCCGAAAACCCACTGGCGAGCACTGCGATAGTGAAGAGGTGCCGTGGATGGCGGGCGGGACCCAACAGAGGGGCAGCAAAAAACAGGATTGCGATGGGCCAAACCAGGCAAGTCGTGACGACGATCATCGCGCTCGTCGCAACGTCTGCGCCCACCCCTGCAAGCTGACTCACGAGGGCTGCAGTTGAGTGCCATGTGTTCGGATAAAAGTTGAATGTGCGGTCAGGCACCGCCATCGTCATGTGCACCGGTGATGCGTCGCCGCCGTCAAGAATGAACTGCACTAGATTCAGGTGGAATACGCTGTCGTAACTTTGGGAAATGGTCTCAGGTGACCCGAGCCCTGCCCGCACCAAGCTGCCGATGAGAATTGCCGCCACGAGCAGCGCTAGAACCGGCCAACCGAGGGAACGCAACACTGTCTCTGTAGGTCGGAAGGATAACCGGCGGAAGATCGGCCAGGTTATCAGGAACACGAGTAGCCCGAGCCCCAGCGGAAGGAGCGCGCTCCATGTGAGGTGGAGTACCGGGCCGAGAAGAGAAGAGAGCGTGATCAGCGCAAAGGACGCGGCCGTTGCGCCAGCCAGGAGCGCCAGTCCACGGAGCCGGAGGGCGAGTGCAAGCGGCAATCCCGGCAACAGTACAAGGGCTGCTGCTGCGAGAAACGCGGGGGCAGCCTGAATCCAGGCAATCACGGCTGCGCGTCCCTGCGACCGGCGCTGTCCTCTGCCCGGGCTTCCATGAGCGCAACGGCTCGTGCAAGGTCAGTGACGCGAGCATCACTTCGGGCTTTCGCCCGGATAGTTGCTACAGCAAACCACAGTGTCATCAGCACGAAGACGTACAGAAGTAGATCTGTTCCGCGGCCCACTCCGAAGAACGAGGCGACTCTCGTGAGAGCCTGCGGGAACAGAATCGCGAGTACCGCGCTCACAGCGAAAACGATCGCGACGATTCGTTTGATCGCCAGGGATCGGTCGCCAGGGAGGAAGCGCACAGCGAGTACGACAGCGATGAGGACGCCTGCGATTAGCAAGAACTGAATGAGTTGCATAGCTGCCTACCGAATAACGAGGTCGATGAGGATGTTGATGGAATTGAGAAGGGACTGCCCTTTTGCTTTCGAATAATCGGTGTAGAGAACCTCAACCGGCTGCTCCGCGTAGGGAAGGCCGGTTCGCCCGAGCTGGACGACGATTTCCGTGCCATGAGCCATCCGGTCCTGGCGGAGCTTGACCATCCGGAGAGCATCCTCTCGGATCACGCGTAGCCCGTTGTGAGCATCAGTGAGCTTGGTACGTGTGGTGAGGTTCGTCACCCAAACCGCGGTCTTCAGGACGATCTTCTTGAGTAGCCCAGGTTGAGTTCTATCGTCGAGGAATCGAGATCCGAACACGACGGCGAGATCTTCTGCTCGTGCGCGCTCAAGCATCGCGCACGCGTCAATGACACGGTGTTGCCCGTCAGCGTCGAATGTAACCACATAGGTGGCACCGCGTTCGAGGGCATACTCGAACCCCGTTTGAAGCGCGGCGCCTTGCCCAAGATTAATAGGGTGCCGAACCACTTTTGCCCCTGCTCGTGAGGCGACTTCACCTGAGCCGTCTCGGGAACCATCGTCGATGCAGACGACGTTTTGGAAGGATACATTGAGATCCTCGATAACGCCGCCAATTACAGTTGCCTCATTGAACAAGGGGATCACTACCCAGACGTCGGAGTGGTCTCGCGCCACGGAAGCGGCGCCGGGGATAGCTGAGGTCATGCTTCCATTGTCTCAGACGCTTCGTCGGGATGCGTTCCTTCGCAATGCACTCGCGATTTCGGTGCCACACCGGAAACGGTGTTGAGGGTGGGAACCTGTTCACACATATTGTGAGTTACCATAAGGCCTGAACGGCTGCTTCTGGCCTTGGCGACCTTCAAGCGGTCGGCCAACGGAGAGCAAGACGGCGCGGCAATGAGCGAACGCTCAAGAAATCGCCAGTTCGACAACTGCCATCAGAGAGCAGGCGTAAGATCGTGTTCTGTCTATGCTTTGAAGGAGTCTCGTGACTGTTGAGTTCATCCCCCCGGCCAAGCCTATTGTTGGTGATCTCGAACGGGAGTACGTCGACAGGGTGCTGCGCTCCGGCATGATTGCTCAAGGGCCTGAAGTAGCGACATTCGAGCGGGAGTTTGCGACGCATTTCGCGGCCGGCCGGCCAACTGTCGCGGTGAACTCGGGGACGAGCGGTCAGCATCTCGGACTATTGGCAGCGGGCGTCGGGGCCGGCGATGAAGTTATCGTGCCATCCTTTACCTTTGCGGCGACCGCCAATTCGGTTGCGCTAACTGGAGCCACCCCTGTATTTGTGGATATCGAGCCCGATACATTCACACTCGATCCAGACGCTGTGCGGGCAGCTATCACCCCTAGCACCAAGGGCATTATGCCCGTACACCTCTATGGACACCCATTCATGGTTGATGAGATTCTCGCGATTGCCGAGGAACATGGTCTCGACGTTTACGAGGACGCTGCGCAAGCCCACGGGGCGAGCTGGAATGGGCGCCCCGTAGGAACTCTTGGCACGTTCGCGATGTTCAGCCTGTACCCGACGAAGAACATGACGTCGGGTGAGGGGGGCATGGTGACATGCTCGACTGACGAGCTCGCGCGAAACGTACGTTTGCTGCGAAACCAGGGAATGGAGACGCAGTACGCGAACGAGGTCATCGGTTTCAACGCCCGCATGACGGATGTGCATGCGGCCATTGGGCGGGCTCAGCTCACGAAAGTTGACGGGTGGACTTCCCAGCGCCAACGGAATGCGGAGGTGCTCGATGCCGGGCTAGCGAGCATTCCCGGAATCACCGTGCCTGTAGTGCGCGAAGGCGCAGTACACGTCTACCACCAGTACACAATCCGGATCTCCGACGGTGAGCGTGACCGCTTCCGTGACGTGCTGAAGAACGAGCACGGTGTTGGGTCAGGAGTGTATTATCCGATCCCTAACCATAGGCTCCCCTCGCTATCAGGGTTCGCACCGAACCTGGAACTTCCTGAGACTGAGCGTGCAGCGGCAGAGGTGCTCTCACTACCAGTGCACCCGTCGCTCGCCCCCTCGGACTTGGAACGCATCATCGCAGGCGTCACTGCGGTAGCGCGGGCCGGGGCCTAGTTGGAAGGCGCCCGGCGGTCGCGACGACCCATGCGAGTAGCGATCGCTACGAGGATCTTCGATCCTGAACCTAGCGCTGCGTCTTTCCGGCTGAGCGCTCTCGCTCGGAGTTTCTTTGCAAGGGGCGACGAGGTGAGGGTGCTTACGGTCCGCCCGCCGCGCGGAGCGACTGCCGCTCCCGCACCGTACAGAGTGACTCGGTTCCCGGTGATTCGTGACCGCACGGGCTACGTGCGTGGCTATGTCCAATACATGAGTTTCGACATCCCGTTGTTCTTCCGGGTGCTCTGCGGGATGCGGCAGGACGCAATCGTTGTTGAGCCGCCGCCCACAACGGCGCTAAGCGTCACTGTCGCTGCGCGACTTCGGCGGACTGCAGTTTTCCCGTACGCAGCCGATGTCTGGTCGGATGCAAGCGAGAGCACCGGTGCGCCTCGGCCCGTGGTGGCTGCGGTTCGTTGGATGGAGCGATACTCTTGGAGCCGGGCAGCGGGCGTACTCGCTGTGAACGATGGCGTCGCAGCCCGCATCATGGAGATCGCACCGCAAGCGAAAGTAACCGTAGTCGGAAACGGAATCGATACCGATTTGTTCATGCCCGAGGGTGAAACCGCGGCAGAGGCCCCGAACACTCCGTATGCGATCTACACGGGGACGGCTTCGGAATGGCAAGGAGCGGAAGTCTTTGTGCGTGCTGTTGCGCAGCTCCGTGACAATGGCAGCGCTCTGCGCCTCGTGTTCCTTGGGCAGGGAACGTCGTTCCCCGAGCTGCAGCGCCTTGCCGAAGCGCTTGACGCCCCGGTTGACTTTCACCCACCAGTCCCGCCGGCAGAAGCTGCCGCTTGGCTGCGGGGCGCTGCAGTGAGCGTGGCGAGCATCCGGCCCGGCGCAGGCTACGACTTTGCGTACCCAACAAAGGTCTTCGCCGCTTGGGCTTGCGGAACCCCGGTCGTCTACGCGGGTCCGGGTCCGGCAGGTGTCGTACTCGCAGGGAATCCGGCCCTTGGTGAGGGGGTCGACTTCAGTCCTGCTGCTGTTGCCGGGGCACTCGAGCGTGCTGTCAGCGACCCAGGTCTCGATCGCAAGGTGATCGCCGAATGGGCCCACGAAAACGTGTCGCTCGGTGGCGTTGCCGCACGCGTGACCGCGTGCGTCTCAGCTAGCTTGCCTAGGAGCAGTCCGCGTTGAGTATCTTGGGGCTCAGGCAATCGCTATGGGCTATGACTTCTGTTCTGAAGCTTCGAATGTCGGGGCATCGGCGGCCAAGCGCTCTGCCTGTCCATGCCGATGGAGTGAATGTGCTTATTGCGCCAGCGAACAGCGCCGGACAAGGTTTTGCTTGGGCCCGGGCGCTCGAACGCGTTCGCCCCGGTACGGTAGTGACCAGCATGCAATTCGTGTCAGAAGTTGAGCCGTATTCTTTTGAGGTCGACCAGTCAGTGTTGCGGGGGTTTGGCGCTCATTCTAAGGCCTGGCAGCGTGCCCAATTCCGAGCTGCGATCGAGTACAAAGCAGTCCTCGTGGAGTCGGCCATGCCGCCATTTGGTGGCATGCTGAGGAACGATGCGACGCAACAGATCGAGGCACTCCGGAATGAGGGTGTAAGGGTTGGGCTTCTGTTTCACGGGAGTGATATTCGTGACCCCGAATTGCATCTTGCTAGCGAACCTCTGTCCTATTTCGCGGCTGATCCGGACTTCACGCTACAAATGCGCAATCGTGTCCTCCGGAGCAGGGCTCTCATCAACACTGTTTGCGCACCCCTGTTCGTGTCGACGCCCGACCTTCTCACCGAGTTGCCGAGCGCTCTGTGGCTTCCCGTGGTGGTCGATGTTGAAGAGTGGGCAAGCGGGACTGCCCCGCCACTGTCTGACAGCGCGATTCCAGTTGTATTACACATACCTTCGAGCTCAGTCGTAAAGGGAACGGCGCTGATTGAGCCCGTGCTTCGCCAACTGGATAAAGCGGGGAAAATTCAATACCGTTCAGCCTCGGGGATACCTCACGCTCAAGTCCGCGATCTTGTCAGGGGGGCCGATATCGTTGTGGACCAGGTGCGTGGGGGGCCGTATGGGGTCGCAGCCTGTGAGGCAATGGCTGCTGGACGAGTGGTAGTAGCACACGTGCCAGACATTGTTCGGTCTCGTGTCGCTGAGCTGACGGGGAGCGAACTCCCCATTGTTGAGGCCGCACCAGATACTCTCATTGACGTGCTTGAAGACCTTCTGGAGGATCGTGCGACCGCACGCCGAATTGCTGGTGAAGGCACACAGTTTGTGCGGCATTGGCACGATGGGCGTGAGAGCGGGCGTGTACTCGCAAATTGGCTTGATGAGGGTGAAGCCGCCGAAACCCCTACACGAGCCGAAATAGACGGGGAATGATATGAAAATTCTGTGGAATACACTACTCGAGCTCTTCGACGTGCTCCCAAAGGGGGCCAAGCCCTTCTATATTGTGTACTCGATCGTCACTAGCTTGCTATCAATCCTCGACACCCTCGCCCTCGCGCTCATCGTACTTACCGTGACACCACTGGTGTCCGGGAGGGCCATCCAGCTGCCGGTAATTGGGGAGTTGCCTGCCGGCGCGGTGCCGTGGATCGCTGTCGTCGTTTGCGCCCTATTCGTCCTCAAGGGCCTGTTTGCAGTCATTCTGCACTGGTATGCAACTCGGCGCTTTGCTCGGTACGAACTTGAAGTGGGAGACGAGCTCTTTCGTAACTACATGCGCTCGAGTTGGGAGGAGCGTTCCCGGATGAGTACTGCCG
>NZ_JXSQ01000040.1 GCF_000834055.1 Leucobacter komagatae | reverse complement strand
CTAACTTCTCTGGCACGAAGGGCCTCGCGCGCATCGCGCGCATCGGTCTCGCGGCCGAGCTTATCGGCGTGATCGGCCTCGGCCTCTACCTCCTCATCTTCCAGCGCAAGCAGGAGTTCTCGGTGTTCTTTGACACCATGGGCGTCGAGGGTGAGGGCTCATACGTGCCCGTCTTCCTCGCCTCAGCGCTCGCAGGGCTCTTCCTCTTCTACGGGTTCGAGGCATGCGGCGACGTGGCAGAAGAGGTCGCGGACCCGGCTCGCCGCATCCCGCGCGCAATGATGATGACGATCCTCGTCGGCGCGGTCTCCGCACTGTTCTCGTTCGCGGGCTACGTGCTCGCAGCCCCCGACCTCGAGGGCATCGTTTCTGGTGAGATCACGGATCCGATCCCCGCGATCCTCGAGGCGACGCTCGGCACCGTTGGGGCGAAGATCTTCCTCGTCGTCACCGTGCTCGCGTTCGTTTCGTGCGTGCTCAGCCTGCAGGCCGCTGCCTCCCGCCTGCTGTACTCCTTCGCCCGCGACGGCATGCTCCCTGGCCACACCTGGCTGTCGAAGGTGTCGCCGCGCAGCAAGGTGCCGACGAACGCACTCATTGTTGCGTGCACGGTTCCCGCGCTCATCTGCGTGCTGATCTACTTCAACGACGGCATCCTTGTTCCGGTCACCTCGTTCGCGATCCTCGGCATCTACGTCGCGTTCCAGATGGTCGTGCTCGCGGCGCTCCGCCAGCGCTTCAAGGGGTGGAAGCCGGCAGGCCCGTTCCGTCTCGGCACGCTCGGCACAGTGATCAACGTCGCGGCCCTCGCCTACGGCGTCTTCGCGATCATCCTGCTCGCGAAGCCAGATTCCGGCGGCACGTTCTTCCAGAACTACGTGGTGCTCATCGGCCTGTGCGTCGTGCTCGTCACGGGCCTGCTGTACCTATTCATCGCGCGACCGGACACGAAGTCGACGGCGCCTGAGGGTGATGCGCGCGAGGTCGCGGACGAGATCCGCCGCCGCACCGGACGCGTCGAGGTGCCGTAACCGGTAGGTCAACGTTGTGGCGTCTCGAGCTCACCCGCCAGGGTTACTGGCGGGCGAGCTCGAGTTCGTAGAGCCCGAACACGATCGGCGTGACGATCGTGAGGTAGAGGATGCCGATGAATAGCGCATACGTGAGGGTGAAGCCGAAACACGCGAGCGCGTTGCCGCGTTCGCTGAAGTGCGCGAGTACCTTGCGTGCGAGCGCGGCCGGGTGCCGCACATCCCAACTGTTGAGCCGCAGGTAGCGGCCGAGGTACATGCCGAGACCGACGAGCAGCAGCACGGCAGCGAGCATGATCATCGAGCGTGGTTTGAAGAACGACAGCGCTTGGTCGTCGGCAAGCACGACGCTGAAGAGCAGCTGCGCGACGAACACGTTCACGATCGTGTTGATGACGCCGCTCATCGCGAGCGAAATGACGAGAATAATGTCGTACCAGAGCGGCACCGGGTCGTCCTCGTTGCGGTGCGACTGGTTGAGCTCCGTGATGAGGTAGCTCGCGTTCGGCAGCATGAGCAGCCACGCAACGCCGATGACGGCCACGACGGTGAGCGCGAGTACCTTGCTCACCGGCAGCAGGCTCAGCAGCGCAATGAAGGCGAGCGCGAGCAGCAGAATCGGCAGCACGGACAGCACAATGTTCAGCAGCATCGGGCGATACAACCGGGTCCGGTACACGGCGGCTCGAAGGATTACGAGCGTCGCTGCGTACACGTTGAGGATCGCGGCGCCGATGAAGAGAAACAACATAGCTTCAGCTTAGGTGCGGGCAGTCAGCCTGGCCCGCGTAGGCTAGTGGGGTGCCCCGATTTATTCGCGTGATCGCTCCAGCCGTACTCCTCGCCGCGACCCTCGTCGCGGTGCTGTGGGGCCTCTCGCTTGGCGGAGCCGCGAACGAGCGCGATCTCGCGGATCCCGGGGCGGTTGTCCGCATCGGCATCCCGCTGCTCCGCACGCTCGTGAACGTCGCGGTTGCCGGCCTCATCGGCTCGCTCGTGATGGCCGTTTGGGCGTTCTCGGCTGAACGTCGCGAGCACGGGCTCGCACTCGACATCGCGGCCGGCTCAGCCGCCGTGCTCACGGTCGCGTCGGCGGCAACACTGATCTTCACCTACAGCGACCTCGCCTCGATGCCCTTCTCGGCCTCTTCCGCGTTCGGCGCGGGGCTGGCACAGTTCGTCACTGAGGTCGAGCTCGGTCAGCTGTGGCTCTGGGAGCTGCTCATCGCGGCGGTAGTGACGGTGCTCGCGTTCGCGGTGCGAGGCAGAAAGCTCACACTGCTCGTGCTCGTGTTCGCCCTGTTCACGACGCTTCCGCTTGCGCAGCAGGGACACGCTGCTGGTGCCGCTGGCCACAGCCAGGCCGTGAACTCGCTGCTCGTGCACCTCGTTGGCGCGGCGGTCTGGCTCGGTGGGCTGCTCGTGCTCATGTTCGTCGCGCAGACGGTGAACCGTGAGCGGCTCGCGCTGCTCGTTTCGCGCTACTCGTCGATCGCGCTCATCGCTTTTGTCGCGGTGAGCGCGTCCGGCGTGGTGAGCGCGTGGGTGCGCATCGGTTCGCTCGACGCGCTGTTTGGCACGGGCTACGGCAAGCTCGTTGTGCTCAAGGTTGTCGCGCTTGTGCTGCTCGGCGCGTTCGGTGCTGTGCACCGCCAGCGGCTCATCCCGCGCATCGCGAAGAGCGACCGCGGCATGCGGGTATTCGCCTGGTTCGTCATCGCCGAGCTGGCACTCATGGGCTTCGCGAGCGGCATTGCTGGCGCGCTCGGGCGCACGGCTACCCCCGTCCCGCTCGAGCCGATCGACCCGTCGGTCGGCGCCTCACCCGCTGAGATCCTCACGGGGGACCCGCTGCCGGCTGAGCTCACGCCGATGAGCTACATCACCGAGTGGAAGTTCGACCTTGCCTGGGGACTCGTCTCGGCGTTCGGGATTCTTTTCTACCTCGCGGGTGTTGTGCGGCTGCGGAGGCGCGGCGACAGCTGGCCGGTTGGCCGCACCATTGCCTGGATCGCAGGCATGCTCTTCCTGTTCTACTCCACGAACGGTGCGCTGAACGCATACGAGCAGTACCTGTTCAGTGTGCACATGCTTGGGCACATGATGTTCACGATGCTCATCCCGCTCGTGCTCGTGCTCGGCGCGCCAGTGACGCTGCTGCTGCGCGCGACCGATAAGCGCAAGGACGGCTCGTGGGGCGCCCGCGAGTGGGTGATGTGGGGGCTGCAGACGCCGTGGTCGCGGTTCCTCACCAACCCGGTCGTCGCTGCCGCAATCTTCGTTGGCTCGCTGTGGGTCTTCTACTTCTCGCCCATCCTGCGGTGGGCGACGTCAGAGCACCTTGGCCACCAGTGGATGATCATCCACTTCCTTATCTCGGGCTACCTCTTTAGCCTCACGATGATCGGTATTGATCCGGTGCCGAACCGCGCCCCGTACCCCTTCAGGCTCGTGATCCTGTTCGCGACGATGGCGTCACACGCCTTCTTCGGCGTCACGATCATGACAGGCGACTCCCTCTTCCTTGCCGACTGGTTCGGGGCGATGGGCCGCACCTGGGGGGCGACTCCGCTCGAAGACCAGGCGACAGGTGGCGGGATCGCCTGGGGCATCGGCGAGCTGCCGACCCTCGCGCTCGCGCTCGTCGTCGCGGTGCAATGGTCGCGCAGCGACCGCAAGGAGCAGAAGCGCAAGGACCGTGCCGAGGACCGCTCGGGCGACTCAGAGCTCAACGCGTATAACGCGATGCTCGCCGCCCAGGCAGCGCGCGACGCTGACCTCGAAGCGAAGCGCGACGAGCGCGCCTAGCGCGGACCAACGACACCGGAAGCAGCGAGCGATGACTCACACGCAGGGGCGCGGCCCCGAGCACGAACGGGCGCCATACGCAGAGGCGCTCAGGCGGCACGCGGAGCAGGATCCGCTGATGTTCATGGTTCCCGGGCACGCTGCGACCCCCACCGGCATGTCTCGTGAGCTCGCCGACTTCCTGGGTGAGCGCGCGCTCCGCCACGATATTCCCCAGCTCGTCGATGGAATCGACTCCGGTGTCGACAGCCCGCTCGAGCAAGCGGTAACGCTTGCGGCGGACGCGTGGGGCGCCCGCCGAGCGTGGTTTCTCGCGAACGGGTCATCGCAGGGCAACCGGATGGCCGTGATCGCGGTCGGCTCTGGCGGCGCTACCGGGCCGGAGGCCGCGGCTGGGGGCAGCGCTGACATCGTTGTGGCGCAGCGCAGCGCGCACTCCAGCTTCCTTGACGGCCTCGTGGTCACCGGTCTCGCCCCCGAGTGGGCGTTTCCGGAGTTCGATGAGGTCCACGGCATCAATCACGGGCTCACCCCCGAAACGCTCGAGGCTTCCTTCGCGCGGGCCAGCGCCTCCGGGGAGCGGCTGCGCGCCGCGTATGTGATCTCGCCGAGCTACTTCGGCGCTGTCGCGGATATCGCGGGTCTCGCCGCTGTCGCGCACGCGCACGGGGTGCCGCTCATTGTTGACGCCGCGTGGGGAGCCCACTTCGGCTTCCACGAGGATCTGCCGGAGTTTCCCACGCGGATCGGTGCCGACATCGTCGTGACGAGCACCCACAAGATGGGTGGGAGCCTTGGCCAGTCGGCGATGCTCCTGCTCGCCGAAGGGCCGTTCGCTGCGGCGCTTGAGCCGGCGCTCGAACGCGCGTTCAACCTGACGCAGACGACCAGCGCGAGCTCGCTGCTGCTCGGCTCGTTGGATATCGCTCGTCGCAGCCTCGTGCTCGAGACGGCGCGGATCGGTGCGAGCGTCGAGCGAGCTGAACGATTGCGAGGTTTGATCCGCGATCACGACACCCTCACCCTGGTGAGTGACGACTTCCCGCGGTACCCGAGCGTCGTGCAGGCCGATCCGCTTCGCGTTTCCATTGGGCTGTCCAAGGCTGGAATGTCGGGCTACGAGATGCGGGCAGAGCTTGCGCGCTCGCACGGGATCCTGCTCGAGATTGCGACGGCCGCCGCGGTGGTCGCGTTCCTCGGGCCGGGGAAGGAACTCGACGTCGATCGCCTCTTTTCGGCGATGCAGGAGGTGCTGCGCAACACCGGCGAGCGCGCCGACGCGCAACCGGCGCTGCAGCTCCCGTCGCCAGGGCGACGGCGGATGACCCCACGCGCCGCGTATTTCGCCGAGACAGAGGTAGTGCCGGCCGAGCAGGCGCTCGGTCGTGTGTCAGCTGACGCGCTCGCGGCCTACCCTCCGGGGATCCCCAACATTGCTCCGGGTGAGGAAATCACCCGCGAGGCCGTCGCGTTCCTCCGCGAGGTCGCTGCCTCACCGATCGGTTTCGTTCGAGGCGCGCTTGATCCGGCCGTGTCGCGGCTACGCGTCGTCCTTGCCCCCTGCGGCGAATCCGCGGACACGGAGTAGCGCTCCCAGCGCTGCGGGGTTTCGCGGGGCGTGCTGCGACAGTAGTCTCGGTAGTCCGGGACGACCGTCCCTGGCGGAGAGGAGCCACCATGACCGGAGTGACGCACTCGGGAATTGAGATCGATCGCACGACCGAGGCCTCGCCGGAGGCGGTGTTCGCTGCGCTCACAGACGCGAGCTCGTTCGCCAGCTGGTTTGGTGGCAGCGAAGTCGACGTGCCGGAGGACCGGCTCGAGTTCAACGCCATAGCTGGCAACACGTGGCGGGCAACGATGGTGCTGCCGGATGGCAACACCATCGATTGGTCGGGGCGTTTTGTGCGCGTTGACGCGCCAACGCACTTCGAGCTCACCCTCACCGATATGCCTGGGGCGGACGCCCCAGAGGTGCTCGTGACGTTTGCCGTCTATGCGGCGGATGGCGGAGCAGCGCTCCACATGACGCAGAACACACCGGATTTTCCGCACGAGCAGAAGGCGGCAACCCTCGACGGGTGGCAGGTGTTCCTCGACGAGGCGCTCCGGATAGCTGGTGCGCGAAGCTAGCACACCGTGCTTGCGCGCTCGAGCCGCCTGGCTGGCGTTCGCTAGCTGCCGCGGTTGCCCTCGTCTGAGCCCGTCACGTCGCCGCGGTGGAAGTTCAGGTGTGAGCGAGATGCGGTCGGTCCGCGCTGCCCGAGATAGCGCGAGAAGGTCGCGCCAGCACCGTAGGGGCGCTCGGCCGGCGAGGAGAGCCTAAAGAAACAGAGCTGGCCGATTTTCATGCCAGGCCAGAGGCGGATCGGCAGCGTCGACACGTTGGAGAGTTCGAGCGTGATGTGACCCTCGAATCCGGGGTCGATGAACCCGGCCGTCGAGTGCGTGAGCAGGCCGAGGCGCCCGAGCGAGCTCTTGCCCTCGAGTCGCGCAGCGATGTCGTCTGGGAGCCCGACGAGCTCGAACGTTGAGCCGAGCACGAACTCCCCTGGGTGGAGGATGAACCCCTCTTCAGGGTCAACCTCGACGAGGCGTGTCAGCTCTGGCTGATCCTCTGCAGGGTCGATGAGGGCGTACTTGTGGTTGTCGAAGAGGCGCACGAAGCGGTCGAAGCGTACGTCGACGCTCGACGGCTGAACCATGGAGGGCTCACTCGGGGTGAGCTTGATGCGGCCCGCGCCGAGCTCGGCATTGATATCGCGATCTGAAAGCAGCACGGTTCGATCTTACCGGCACGGCTATCGCTGACCTAGGTGCACTCGGTGATGGTGAAGAGGAGTTCTGAAAAGCGCTCGCCCAGCTCGGAGATTCCCTCGGGGGCTTCGACCCCGTTGAGTGCGCTCACGCGAACCGCGCGCTCGTAGACGCCTGTAAGGATCACCATGGCGCGGTCCACTGGGATGGTGAATCGTCTGCCGGCCGCGTGGATGATGCTTTCGACAACGTGGCTGAGCTCTTCGCGGAACTGCAGGTTGAAATCGATGTGGCTAATCGGCCCGGCTGGATCCCGCAGGGCGAGCAGCAGGAATTCGGTTTCGAGCGTAAACCAGCTCGACTCGGTTCCGCGCGGTGAGAGGAACGCGGTGACGTACTTCGCTGCGTCGGCGTGCGTTGGTGGCTCGTCCACCTCGCGCAGGCGCGCGGTGAGTTCGGCGGCGCGGAGGCGGATCTGGCTAGCGCGATCCTCGTATTCGCGTTTGAGTAGGGCGAGGAAGAGCTCCTCCTTCGATGAGAAGTTGGAGTAAAACGCGCCACGGGTGAAGTCGGCGCGGGCGCAAATGCGCTCGACGGAGGCGCCCTGGATGCCGAACTCGGCAAAGACCCCTGTCGCGGCGTCAAGGAGCCGGGTGCGGGTCTCTCTCCGGCGCGCGCTCACGGGGTCGGCGTCGTTCGTCGTGGTGCTGTCTGACATCTTGCCTCCTCACAGATTCGCAACAGTAATAACGAATACAGTACTGTATCGAGATCGATACACTCCTGTATCGAACGCTTGATCGATGGGATCGTATGTCTTCCGCACTCTATGCCCTCGGGCGATGGGCCGCCCGCGCAAAGTGGCTTGTGCTGACCGTATGGCTGGTGGTGCTGGCAGTGCTCGCCGCCGGCGCGCTCACCTTCGGGAAGGGCGCAGACGCGCCGATCTCCATCCCCGGCACCGAAGCGCAAGACGCGATCACCTCGCTTTCGCACACGTTCCCCGAGGTGAGCGGAACGAGCGCAACGATCATCGTCGTGTCGCCGACGGCAGGCGACCTTGAGAGCGGACGCTACCGCAGCGCGGTCGAATCCGTCGTTGGCGACCTTGAGGCGCTTCCGGGAGTTTCGGGCGTGCTCACCCCGTTCGGCACGGGAGACGCGGCGGCAGCGAACACGGAGATTTCGCCCGACGGCCGGGCGTTGCTCGTCCGGGTCCAGGTCGATGGGGAAATGACGGGGGTCGCGCAGGAGACCATCGACGGCATCGCTGCGGCAAGCGACGAGCTCCGCGAGGCGCTCCCAGGCAACGCCGAGGTGGCCTACGGCGGCGAAATGTTCTCCGCGGCTGTCCCGTCGCTCAGCCCGACGGAAGCGATCGGCGTCGTCATTGCGTTTGTCGTGCTGATCCTCACCCTCGGATCACTCATCGCCGCCGGCATGCCGCTCCTCATCGCGCTCATCGGCGTCGGTGTCTCGATTGCTGGATTGTTCTTCGTGACCGCTTTCGTTGACCTCACATCAACGACGCCCATGCTCGCGCTGATGCTGGGGCTCGCGGTCGGCATTGACTACACCCTCTTCATCGTCAGCAGGCATCAGGAGCAGCTCAGAGCGGGGCTCAGCGTGCGCGAATCGATCGCGCGAGCGACCGCAACGTCGGGGTCGGCAGTGGTCTTCGCCGGGCTCACCGTCATCATCGCGCTCGTCGGCCTCGCGGTGGCGCGCATTCCGTTCCTCACCGCGCTCGGCGTCGCCGCGGCGGCGGCCGTCGCCGTTGCCGTGCTCATCGCCATTACGCTCACCCCAGCGGTGTTGTCAATGGTGGGGATGCGGATCCTGCCGCGCAAACACCGGCCGGCGAGCGAGGCTGCAGCCGAGACAGCGGGCGATGCGGGCCACGGGCAGGCCGAAGCAGCCACGGTCACCCAGACTCGTGCTGACCGGTTCTTCGCGGGCTGGGTGCGAGGGGCAACGAAGCGTCCGATCTTCACCATAGTCGCGGTGCTCATCGTGCTCGGCGTCGGCGCAATCCCCGCGCTGCAGCTGCGCCTCGCACTGCCCGACGCGACCTCGCTCGCTGTGGACGACCCAGCACGCGTCACCCACGAGCTCACAGGCGAGCACTTCGGCGAGGGCTTCAACGCGCCGCTGCTCTTGACCGGGTCGATCATTTCGAGCACCGACCCGCTGGGGCTCATGGACGACCTGAAGCGGGAGGTTGAACAGGTTCCCGGCGTCGCAGAGGTGCCGCTCGCAACCCCCAACCCTGGTGCAGACACCGGAATTATCCAGGTCATCCCGGAGGAGGGAGCGCACGCAGCGAGCACCACAGCCCTCGTGCAAGAGCTCCGCGACCGCCACGACGAATGGGAGGACACCTATGGTGTGAGCCTCGCCGTCACAGGGTTCACCGCAATCGGTATCGACGTCTCGGCGCAGCTGATGAGCGCGCTGCTGCCCTTCGGCATCTTTGTCGTCGGGCTCTCGCTCGTGCTGCTCGCGATGGTCTTCCGCTCAGTGTGGGTGCCCATCAAAGCCACGCTCGGCTACCTGCTGTCCGTCGGCGTCGCGTTCGGCGCCGTCGTCGCCGTCTTCCAGTGGGGCTGGCTTGCCGACGCGCTGCACGTGAGCTCGACGGGGCCGGTGCTGAGCTTCATGCCGATCATCCTCATGGGCGTGCTCTTCGGCCTCGCGATGGACTACGAGGTGTTCCTCGTTGCGCGGATGCGCGAGGAGTATGTGCACGGTGGTGACGCTCAACGCGCGATCCACCGCGGCTTCGTCGGGTCGGCGAAGGTGGTGACGGCCGCCGCGCTCATCATGATCGCCGTGTTCGCGGCGTTCGTACCCGCGGGGGACCCAAGCATCAAGGTGATCGCGCTCGGCCTCGCAGTCGGCGTATTCGTCGACGCCTTCATTGTCCGTATGACGCTCGTGCCTGCCGTGCTCGCACTGCTCGGCGACCGTGCGTGGCAGATGCCGCGCTGGCTCGCACGCGTGCTGCCCTCATTCGACGTCGAGGGCGAGGGGCTCGCACGTGAAATCGCACACGCTACGTGGCCGGCAGACATGCCCGATGCGCGTGTCGCCTCCTCAAGGTTGACGCTTAGGGGCCGGGGCGCCAACGTCGTCACCCCCGAAGTGCGCCTCGGAGCTGGCGACGCCCTCGTGCTCGACCAGCGCAACCTGGCAAGCCTGCCGCTCGCGCAGGCCCTGAGCGGCAGGGGGCGGATCGTAGCCGGAACCCTCAAAGTCGGCGGACTGCTGCTACCTGAGCGCGCGAGCTCGCTCCGTGCGCGGGCAGCCTGGGCCGATCCAGACACCCTGCGGCAGGCCCTGCGCGACGCGCCGGAACTCCTCGTACTCGACCTGCGGGAGGCCGAAATCGCGCCGCTGTCGCCCGCGACGCTCGCAGACGTGCGCTCAGCGCTCGCCGCCTGGCGCGTCGAGCGCGGCCCAGACGACGCAGACCCAATCCTTATTGTCCTCGGAGACCCTGCTCTCGCTGGCCGCGTGCTCCCGACCGGGCAGGCCGCCGTCGCGCCCCCAACCGACCTCGCAGAACGCCTCGAAATGGAGAGCGCACGATGACCCCCGCACTGTCACCGCTCCGCGGAAAACGCATCAGCTGGACCACGCTACTCGGGCTGCTCCTCGTCCCGCTCACCGTCGCTGGCCTCTTCCTCTGGGGGCTGTGGAATCCGAGCGACCGCCTGCCCAACGTCACCGCGGCCGTCGTGAACCACGATGAGCCGGTTGAAGTAGACGGCCAACTCGTGCCGCTTGGCAGGATCCTCGCTGCGGAACTCATCGCAGGCGGCGACGAACCGGCAGCCGAAACACCCGAGCGGCAAAACTTCACCTGGGTGCTCACCGACGACGTTGACGCGCAGGCCGGCCTCGCTGACGGCCGCTTTGCGACAACGATCACGATCCCCAAGGACTTCTCGGCGGCCGCGACCTCTCTCGCAGACGGCCCAGAAGCCGCGCGCTCGGCGACCATCGAGATCGCGGACAGCGCCAAGGGCAGACTCCTCGACTCCGCGCTTGCGGGAATCGTCACCCAGACGGCAACCAGGGTGCTCAACCAGCAGCTAGGCGAACAGTTCGTCGGCAACATCTTCGTCGGCATGAACTCCCTGCACGACGGCGTCACCGACGCCGCGGCAGGCGCGGGCGAGCTCGCAGGGGGAGGCAAGCAGCTCGCCGACGGAGCCGACGCACTCGCAGAGGGCACGACCGGTCTCGCATCGGGCGCGGAGGAACTTTCCGGAGGGGCTCAGCAACTCGCTGGAGGTGCCTCGCAGCTCGCCGCGGGAACGCAGGAGCTCGCAGCGGGGGCGACCCAGCTCACCGAAGGCGCAACCGGCATAGCCGCCGGAGCCGCCGAGCTTGCACAGGGAACGCGGGACTCGGCCAACGGCGGGGCGACCCTCGCCGCAGGCGTGGAACAGTACACGGGGCTCGTCAACGCTGTCCTCGAACCGATCATCGCCGGCTCCGGCCAGGCGCTCGAGCCGCTGCAGCAGCTGCGAGCCGCCATCGAAGCGCTCCCCGAAGAACTCTTCCCAGAGGAGCACCCGAAGGCAGCACTCCTCGCCGCCGTTGACGCAGCGATCGACGAACTCGCGGGGGCAGCAAGCGGCAGCTCCGGGTCGCAACTCGTACAACTACGAAACGCCGGCACCGACCTCGCCACTGGCGCGCGGGCAGCCGCAAACGGCCAGGCCGAACTCGCGACGGGCGCGGAAAACTTCGCCGCCGGCGTTGGCGAGTTCGCCGGGGGCATGACAACCTTCTCCGGCGGCGTCTCACAGCTCGCCGGGCAGGCCCCAGCGCTCTCAGCCGGCGCAGACCAGCTCGCCGGCGGCGTGAGCCAGCTCGCGGGTGGCGCAGGCGAGCTCGCTGACGGCGCCGACACACTCGCGGAGGGAGCTGGCGCCGCAGCCGAGGGCACGAAGACCCTGGCTGCTGGTCTCGACGAGGCCGCAGCGCAGATCCCCAACTACACCGAGGACGAGCGCACCACCATGGCGGAGACCGCCGTTGAAACGGTGAAGGCCGAGGGCGGTAGCGACGAGCTCTTCAACTCATCCGGGATACCGCTGTTCGCGGGCATCGCGCTGTGGGCAGGCGCACTCGCAGCGTTCCTCGTGCTCGCGCCGCTCTGGTCGCGCACCCGCGAGGCGGCAAAGGGCGTGCTCGCGCTCACCCTGCGCAGCGTTCGGCCTGCGCTGCTGCTCGGCGCTGCTCAGGGCGCGATCGCCGGGGTCGTCCTCCCGATAGCGCTGCGCTACGACTTCGCTCAGGCGGCCGGCTTCTTCGGGCTTTCCGTGCTCGCAGGCACCGCGTTTTCACTCATCGTGCAGGGCCTATCGGCGCGCTTTGGTGGCTACGGCCGATTCGCGGCGTTCGCGCTGCTGGTGATCGCGTTCACGGTGGGGATCGTTTCGACGGTGCCGGGTGTGCTCGCAGCCGTTGGCGACGCGAGCCCCATCGGCGCCGCCTTCACGGGCTTCCAGGCGCTCGCCGCAGGGGCCAGCGGAGCCGGGGGCGCAGCCGCGCTCCTCGCGCTCTGGGGCGCGGCCGGGGCCGGGCTCACTGCGTGGGCCGTCGCGCGCGAGCGACGCGCGTAGGGCGGGGAGGTGCGCGGTCAGGCGGTGACGCCCTCGCTTGGGTAGCTACCTGGCCTCGGGGGGCGTGCTCGTGTCCTCCCGCACCGGGCTGAGGAGGGGATGCGGTGCCATGTGCTGCGCCCCGGCCTCAGCGTAATCGAGCGCCTCGTCCTCTTCTGGGCGGGGTTCGCGGCCGTTCGCGATCGCGAAGCCGAGGGCGCCGAAGGCAAGTGCGAAGGCGAGGATCCCGAGCGGGTTACACAACGCGATCGCCATTT
This sequence comes from Leucobacter komagatae, assembly GCF_000834055.1. Classification (GTDB taxonomy): domain Bacteria; phylum Actinomycetota; class Actinomycetes; order Actinomycetales; family Microbacteriaceae; genus Leucobacter; species Leucobacter komagatae_A. The sequence goes on along the minus strand of NZ_JXSQ01000040.1, from coordinate 4,730 downwards.
CTGCAGAGAACTGTGAGCCGGCCGCTGCGCCGATGATCGTGTGGAGCTGCCCGTCAACGTTGTCTGGGACAGTGAGGCCGAAGCCGATCGCGCATACCCACGAGAGGATGAGCGCAACCCACACCGCCCTGGTTGTGCGGCGGCCGCGCTGTGCGGTGACCGCCATGCGGTGCCCGATCCAGAGCATCAGTACCGCGTAGGTCAGGCCGATGGCGGGAACGTACCACCAGGTGAGGCTGCCGCCGATGCCAAAGAACCAGCGACCGGCCGACATCCATACCGCGAGCACCAGGCCCATGACGGTGACCAACACACTCTTCACGCGAACTCCCATCGCAAAAACGCGTTCTGTGCGGGCCCGCGAATGCGACCGCAGTTTCGCCGCAACCTTACCAAGTTGGCGGCGTTCGAATCGGAGAGCCAGCTGCGGTGCGCGGCACGCCCGGGCATCCCCGCCTGAATTCGCATTCGTTCTGACAAGGTGGTACGCTCTAACGGTTGTCACGGCATCGTGGCTACGCCCTGATAGCTCAGTGGTAGAGCACTTCCATGGTAAGGAAGGGGTCCCGGGTTCAAGTCCCGGTCGGGGCTCTGGCTTGTTTGATCGTCATGGTCAACATGGCTGAGTAGCTCAGCTGGTTAGAGCGCACGACTCATAATCGTGAGGTCGCGGGATCGAGCCCCGCCTCAGCTACGACAAGCCGCAACTGAAACCCCTGGTCACGCCGGGGGTTTTGTTGTACCGGGGGTTGGCTGGTGGATCGCGTAGGTGTCGGTGCTGTCCGTTAAGAGGACTCCATCTGAGGGCTTCGCTCAGTCGTCATCGCCGCAGACGCTTCCAAATCTGCCTGGCGTTGTCGCCAGGGCTGGGAGTGCCTCAAATGCTGCCCAAAGTCCAATGTGTGCACATTTCATGTACACGCTTGGTGAGCCTGCCAAGGGTGTTAGCTGCATCCCAATGTTCAGCCTGGGATGGCGACGCCACATTCGGGCCACTAGATAAGATGACAACTGGTGATCCATGCGCATAGGGAAGCCTGTGTTGCCAGATATTCAGTTGTGCCCTGACTCAAATTTAGGATGGGCTCGGTTCATTCGGAGGTTTGAGTGGCTCGTCGTAGAGGATTCTTGGCAGAAATGCAGCATCAGGCTCGGCTTGCCGAGCAAAGGCAGCGTGCGGCTGCGAGGCAACAGCTTGCCGCTGCAAGGCGTGCGGAGCAGGCTCAGAAAGCTGCGGAACGGGCTCAAGCAGCGGCTACCCGCGCGGCTGAAGCGGACAGAAAGCGACTCGAACGTGAGGCGCTCGCCGCTCACGTTGCCGCGATGCAGGCAGAAGTTGAGTCTTTGAACCTTGGACTGTCTGAGCATTATGCAGAGCTTGATGGACTTCTTGAAGCAACACTTGGTGTCGATGATTTCGTTGACCTCGAAACGCTGCGGGTCGTAGCGGAACATCCACCATTTCCTGCTGAACAATTGAGACGACCGACTCCTTCACCTACCCCAATTGCTGATCCACCTTTGCCGGTACGCGGTGAAGTACCAGCGCCGACAGGGCTCTTTGGTAAGAAAAAGAAGCTTGAAGCGGCACATGCAGCCGTGGAGCAACAGTATGCGACTGACTACTATGCCTGGCAAGCCGCTACGGAAGCGTTGCCTGGTCGCCGGGCAGCACAAGCTGCCGAGTACGATGAGGCTGAGCGGGCCAGACTTGTGTCTTTGGAAGAAGCCGAGCAGCGTTACGCGGCTGAGTGCGAAGCGCGCGAGCGAGACGCGGCCGAACAAAACGAGGAGCTTGACCAGCTCATCGCAGGTCTTGGGTACGGGACCGTCGATGCTGTCCAAGAATACGTCAGCATTGTGCTCATGAACTCGGTGTATCCCGAGCATTTCCCGGTGAAGCACGAGTCGAGTTTTGACCCGACAGCGGCGGAGCTTACGCTGCGACTCACAATTCCGGGGCCTGAGGCTGTCCCAAAGACCAAAGCGTTTAAGTACACGAAGTCGACGGATCAGATCACTGAAACGCAGCTCTCGCAAAAGGATATGAAAGATCGATACGCCGGTATTGTGCACCAGGTCGCCTTAAGGAGCCTCCACGAAGTCTTTGAGGCAGATCGTCGCGAAATTGTGCGTAGCATCTCCCTGGAACTGGGGGCGAAGACGATCAGCCCAGCGACTGGACGAGAAACATATGTTCCTTTCGTTGCTGTTGCAGTAGAGCGAAGCGCCTTTGCTGGTTTGGATCTTTCTTCTGTAGTTCCCTCGGCAACGCTTGATCACCTTGGAGCTACGGTCTCCAAGAACCCGATGGGGCTTGTAGAAATTGATTCTTCGGGCATAAAGCGAGTGTCGTAGGCAATGAGCGTTGTTTTCAATCCACCACCGGGCTGGCCTAAACCCCCGGCAGGATGGCAACCGCCCGCGGGGTGGACCCCAGACCCAAACTGGCCGGAACCGCCTGCAGGGTGGCAACTCTGGGTATCTGATGACGGGACACCTGTCGTAAATACAACTGGCGATGCCGAGAACGAGACAGCTAAGGCAGCTGAGACAAGCGCTCTCGGGACTAGCGAAAATGCAAGAGTCGAGTTTCTTGAAGCAGAGAACGCGGAGCTGAGACTTCGACTTGAGGAATCATCAGGGCAAGGGCTTATCGAACTGGATGACGCCCGTGTCCTTCAGGATGTAGGAATCTATCGCTATCACCATCCACTTGAGTCGGCGGCAGCATACAAAGATCGCCTGAAATCTCTTGAATCAGATATTGCCGACTCGGTGCGAAGCGGACGGGCAATTGCAAAGTCTGAGTTGTTCACATTGAACAACTCGCTCGCCCAAGGGCGACGGATGACCGCTGACCTTGGCAAGTTGATGCTTCGTGCCTATAACGCTGAAGCAGACAATGTGATCCGCTCGCTCCGGGCGGGAAACATAGAGACTGCGAAGCGGCGTCTTGAAGCTTCACGTTCGGCGATTGCAAAACTTGGCGCTCTCATGGAAATGCGGATCGACGAGGTTTTCCACCAGCTTCGCATAGCCGAAATTGAGCTTACGGCTGATTGGCTGATGAAGAAGCAAGAAGAGCGTGAAGAGGCCAAGGAAGAACGAGCGCGGCTTCGGGAGGAAGCCCGCGTGCAACGCGAACTTGAAGAAGAGCGCGCACGGTTGGACAAGGAACGAACTCACCTTACAAATACCCTTGCAGCGCTCCGGCTGCAAGGTCGAGAAGACTCAGATCTGATCGCGCGGCTTGCAGCTGTAGATCAGGCCATCGAGCAGAACGATTATCGCGCAGCCAATATTCGGGCGGGCTACATTTATGTAATTTCGAACGAGGGAGCTTTTGGCGCGGGCGTAGTCAAGATTGGGCTAACCCGGCGTCTTCAGCCTTTGGAACGTATCTCTGAACTCAGCGGTGCTTCCGTGCCATTCAGATTTGACGTACACGCACTCTTCTTCTCAGAGGATGCCGTGACGCTGGAAAATGACTTGCATAAGCATTTCGCCACGCGGGCGCTCAATCAGGCAAATTCGCGGAAGGAATTCTTCTTTGCCACACCTAGCGAAGTGCGAGAAGTTTTGCTGCAACGAGTTGGAAATATTCTCGAGTTCACGGAAGACGCGGAAGCTACTGAATACAGGCAATCAGTCGGCTCCTGGCCTCAGTAGATGCGTGTGGCCTGATGAGCCTGCGGTGTTCCAAGCAACTAGTGCTCGAACGTCCTTGGCCGCGCCTGAATTCCGGGCTTCGTCGCTGAGAAGAGACTCGTAGCTAACCTCTGCGCTTCTATTCATGCTTTTGATGCTGTATCGCTGCGGAGTGCGAGCAGTGAGCGTGGCTTCATCATCGGCGGCACAGTGCCGCTCATCGATGAGACGGAAGGCAGGCCACAATGGCTTCCCAGGTTTACGGATATATGCACCTCGACTACAGCGACGAACACCCCGAGCAGCGCGCGGAAGCGCTCGGATCGGTGGCGCTCTTCTGTGATTACGGGCCACGGTATGACACGGCGAGGGTGAACCTGAACCGGATGCTCGCAGCAACCCAGACGGGCGATTTCATCTTCGTAGATCGTATCGACCGGATCGCTGACTCCGTGTCCGACTTCTACGACCTCCTGCTGTTCTTGAAGGAGCGTGGGGTGGGGTTCGAGGCGCTGGAAGATGCGTTCATCTTGAAGCCCGTGACGGGCGGGGACGCTCATGCGGACGGCAGCCCATCTACGCAGCAGGATTCGCGGTCTCCCCAGGTGCCAGACGAGTCGCTGGAACTGATTGGCCGTATGGCTGCGCTTGAGCGGGCAAAGACAATGAAGGGTCCGCGAGGTTTCGCGTTCGACTTCGCCACGATGCACGAGACCGACCCGGTGCTGACGCTGGAACGGGTGCTAGGCGCTGAGCAGCAGCTCGCTGCCGGAGTGCCGCTCAGTCGGATTGCTACCGCGTTGCGAGTGACTGCGGTAGAGCTGTTTAAAGCGATACGCCGAGATAACGAGTATGCCTCGTATCTGAAGATATAACCTCAGAAGCAACGTGAGAGGTCCGCCAGTTTGGTGCAGTGATGTGCTGAATGGGCGGGCCTTTTACTGTTCCTGAGAGGATGACAGGGTGAACATCATTGAGCGAGCTGTCCGGTCGAGAGGCTCCAGTACCCGCCGTGACAGAGCGGGCATCGTGTATGTCGCTGACTCAATCGATGTCGCTCAGCTCGACGCGAGGCCCGA
>NZ_JXSQ01000039.1 GCF_000834055.1 Leucobacter komagatae | reverse complement strand
GGAACGATCTTCTATACCTTTGGTATACGGCTTTGCGCCAGTGGACGATCCTGAAGTGGCCGTCGCTGTCGTTATCGCCAACGGGGGCGGATCGAGCTTTGATTTTCAGGGAGGTTCATATGATCTCCCCACGGTTGACGAGGGCAGCGTGGCGTGCCTCAGCGCGGAAGCGCTCGAGGAAGCCGGGGTCGCCCATGTATTCGTCTTTGAGGATCTTGATCGCGACGGTACGACCAATGATGCTGTCGCTCGCCTTCCAGACCTCGCCCATGCCGCCGACTGCGATGCGGGAGCTCAGCTCGTAGCGCCCGCCGAATGTGATCCCTGCCGATGGTCTCATCCGTTCAACACCGCTTCCATGACTCGTTTTCCAACAACCGTGGGGAGATCATATGAACCTCCCTGAAAATCAAAGCTCGATCCGCCCCCGTTGGCGATAACGACAGCGACGGCCACTTCAGGATCGTCCACTGGCGCAAAGCCCGTATACCAAAGGGTATAGGGAAGATCGTTCCCGTTGGCGTCTATACCGTTTTGTGCCGTACCAGTCTTGCCGGCAACTCGGACGCCATCGATAGCTGAGAGGCGCGCAAATCCTGTCGGATCGGAGACTCCCTTCTCCATCATCCCAGCAATTGCCTGAGCCGTCTCCTTAGAAATTGGCTCATTCATCACCTCTGGCTTGTACTCGTGCTCCACTCGGAGATCGGGAGAAATCACCCGATCGACGAGTTGCGGAGCCATGAGCTTGCCGCCATTGGCGATCGCCGCGGAGACCATGGCAACCTGCAGTGGCGTGGTGCGCACGTCGAGCTGGCCGATGGAGGACAGGGCGACCTGGGCCTTGTCGATCGGCTCGGGAGCAACGCTCGGCGTGACCTCCATCGGGATGGTGATCTCTTGCTCGAAACCGAAAGCGCGCGCCATGTCTGGCACCTCGTTGCGATCCATGTCCATCGCCATCTCTGCGATGGGGATGTTGCACGAGTACACGATCGAGGTTTCGAGCGACGCCTTCGACCCTGAGCCGCAGGTCTGCTGGTCCGAGTTGCGCATCACCGAGCTCGACTGCGGAAGGGTGAGGCTTGCCGGGTTCGCGAATTCCGTTGACGGGGTCGCCGCTCCGCTTTCGATGGCCGCTGCCGCCGTCACCAGCTTGTAGACCGACCCAGGATGGTAGAGGGAACCGGCGATCGCGCGATTGATGAGCGGCTGGACTTCTTCAGCGTTCAGCGTGTCGTAGTTCTTGATGATCTCGCTGTCGTTGTTCATTGACAGCAGATTGGGGTCGTAGCTTGGCGTTGACACGAGCGCGAGGATGCGACCGGTCTTTGGTTCGATGGCGACGACAGCACCATCGAATGAGAACTCCTGCATCGCGTCATACGCCGCCTGCTGGGCCTTCGCATTGATCGAGGTATCGATCGAGCTGCCCTGCGGCTTGACGCCGTTGAGCGTGTTTTGGATGCGCGTGAAGAACTGCGCGTCGGTGTTGCCCGACAGCTCCTTATTCATCGCGGCCTCGAGCCCCGTCATACCCTGCTGGCGCGAGTAATGTCCGGTGACTGGCGCGTAGAGTGCGCCGGGGTCGTAGCCCCTGAGGTAACGGTACGTGTCGTTCGTCGGCGTGGAGAACGCGATCGGGTCGCCCTCGACAATGATCGAGCCGCGCTCAACCTTGTAACCGTTCTTGATGGTCCGCTGGTTGAGCGGATTGCTGCGGAGGTCGTCTGCGCTCACGAACTGGATCATGGTTACCGAGAAGAACAGCACGAGGAACATGGCGAACACCGCCCGAGAAAGGAACTTGAGTTGCTTGTTCATGAGCGGATCACCAACTTCGGCCGGTTGCGCACGGAATTTGAGAGGAGCAGCAGCAGCACGACGATGATCCAGTTCGACACCAGCGAGGAGCCGCCGGCGGCGAGGAACGGTGCGGTCAGGCCGGTGAGCGGGATGACCCGCGTCACGCCGCCGGCGACAACGAAGACCTGCAGCGCAATGGCGAAACCAAACCCGGCCGCGAGCAGCTTCCCGAAGTCGTCCTGGCCGGCGAAACCGATTCGGAGCGCGCGGCCAACGAGGAGGAGGTAGGCGGCCAGCACGACAAACAACCCGATGAGCCCGAGCTCCTCGCCGATTGACGGGAGGATGTAGTCGCTCGCGGCGACGGGAGTGTCCTGCGGGTAGCCCTGGCCGAGCCCGGTGCCCGTCATGCCGCCGTTCGCCATACCAAATAGCCCCTGCACCATTTGCAGGCCAGCGTCGTACGGGTCAGCGAACGGGTCGAGCCAGTTCGCGAACCGGCGCTGCACGTACGGCAGCGTCTGGCTGGCAACAATGCCCCCGACGAGGAAGAGCCCAACGCCGAGCACGACCCAGCCGATGCGTCCGGTCGCGAGGTACAGCATCGACAAGAAAAGACCGAAGTAGAGCAGCGAGGTGCCGAGGTCGCGCTGGAAGACGAGGACGGCCATCGCAATGAGCCAGAAGGCGAGCAGCGGCCCGAGGTCGCGCGCCGCGGGGGAAACGGATTCCGGCGAACTTCTTCCCGACCATCGAGAGCGCATCGCGGTTGCGCACGAGGTAGCCGGCGAAGAAGATCGCGAGGAAGATCTTCGCAATTTCACCTGGCTGGAAGGAGAAGGAGCCGATGTGGATCCACACCCGTGCACCGTTGATTTCCTGCCCGATGAACGGGAGCATTGGCACGAGCAGCAGCACGAGCGCCCCAAGCCCGAAGAGGTAGGTGTACCGGTAGAGCACCAGATGGTTCTTCACGACGAGGAGCACGATCCCGGCGACCACGATCGCGACGGTCGACCAGAGCAGCTGGCGCACACTCGTGGCACCCCAACCCGTGAGGCCGTAGGCAAGATCAAGGCGGTAGATCATCGCCACGCCAATGGAGTTCAGCATGACGGCGATTGGCATGATGAGCGGATCGGAATCCGGGGCGATGCGCCGCACGAGCAGGTGCAGAGCAAACACCGCGACCACGAACGCGAGCCCCGTCGGCAAAAGCGTCATCGTGACCTTCTGCTGCAGCGTGAGGTCGATTGTGACGACGGCGGCGATCCCGATGGCGAGGGCGAAAATGAGCAGCGCGGTCTCGAGCGTGCGCAGCTTGCGTGGCGCGCGGATCGCGGTGATCCGCTGCAACACGGTTTCGCTTGTACGGTTCTTCTCGAAGCTCCGCGGCTCCGCGTTCTTCTTATTCGCCATCTTGCACGTCCCCGAGGCGGTTCACGATCTCTCGTGCCTCCTTGAGCGACCCGGCACCGAGCGTGCGCTCAATGGTGCGCCGCTCGAGGCCGTCAAGCGCGTCGAGCGGGATCCCGGTGTGCTCCGCGACGGAGTACAACGAGAACGACCCGAGGTCCTGATGCACGCCCTGGTAGATGATCACGGCGTCACCGTCGGTGCCGACGAAGTAGCGGGTCTGCGTCCACTGGTACCCAAACACGAGCGCGCCGCATAGCGCCGCAAGCACCGCCACAACACCGAGTAGCCACATCGCCCGACGCCGCCGGTTGCTGCGCCGGGTCTCGGCGAGCAGTTCAGCGAGGTATTCGTCTGCGCGCGCCTCGAAGTGGCTTTCCTCGACCGCTGGGACGCGTCGGATCCTTCTGCGGTTCGCGAGGCGGGTCCGCGCGGTGTGCGTCGTTCCGTCTCGCAGGAGCGGCGCGTTCGCCGCCGAACCAACGAAGCGGGGGTTCCGCGCGCCGGTTGGCTCCTCCGTAACGTCGCCGTGCATGGGGAACGGGTCGTCCTCGAACAGCCGCCCGCCGATCTCGAGAGTGTCGCCTGGGCGCTGCGCGCTCGCGGGGGCCTCAAGGGCGTCGTCGTCGAGCTGGGCCGTCGGCGTCCGCTCGACGAGCACGACGGTGACGTTGTCGGGAGCACCGTGCGAGAGGCTCTTGTCGATGAGGTCGTCCACGGCGCCCTGGAGGCTGCGCCTGCGGCGCAAGATCTTCTCGATATCGTCGTCGCCTACGTAGCCGCACAGTCCGTCTGAGCAGAGCAACCAGATGTCGTCTGGGCGGGTATCGAGCACCATAGTGTCGATCTCTGGCGACGCCTCGACGTCACCGAGCACCCGCATGAGCACCGAGCGACGCGGGTGGAACTGCGCTTCTTCTTCGGTGATCCTGCCGCTGTCTACGAGGCGTTGAACGAATGTGTGGTCCTTCGTCACCTGGCGTAGGTCACCATCGCGGAACAGGTAGAGACGCGAGTCCCCAATGTGGGCGAGCGCGAGCTGGTCGTCTACGGTGAGGAAGCCAACGAACGTGGTCCCCAATCCAGCGAGCTCGTGGTGGTCTTTAACCGTGTCGCGCAGCATCGTGTTGGCCGTGAGCAGCGAGCTGCGCAGCCGCTCAGCGGACTCCTCTGGGGTGCCGGTCGGCGCCTCGTCGAGTTTTGCGATGTCGCGAGTGACAAGGGCTGAGGCGACGTCACCACCGGCGTGGCCGCCCATGCCGTCGGCAACGAGGAACAGGTAGTCGCCCGCGTACCCGGAGTCCTGGTTGTTCGCGCGCACCATGCCGACGTGGGAGGCAACCGCGCTCGCATACCCGTGTGACACGCCTACGGCCTCAGCTCAAAGGTCGTCTTGCCGATGGTGACCGGCGTGAACAGGGGAACAGTCATTGATGTGCGCACTTTGTCACCGTTGAGCAGAGTGCCGTTTGTTGAGTCGAGGTCGGTGAGCGTCCAGGTGTCTCCCGTGCGGGCTAGCCGCGCGTGGTAGGTCGATGTGTATTCGTCAACGATGACGAGAGTCGAGTCCGAGCTGCGCCCGATGGTGACGAAGTCTTCGTCGAGCGGGATCGCGGTACCTGTCGCAACTCCCGAAGTAATGACGAGGGATCGCGCCGGCCCTGAGGCTGCGGCTGAGGGGAGCATCCCCCCGGATGGCGTGATCACTGGGGGCTGCGCGGCTCGCGGTGCGGTGTGCTGCGGCACGGCGGGCTGCGTTGCCCCACTCGGAGAAGGCTGAACGGTTGGACCTTCGGTTCGCAGCTTCCTCGCCGGTGCGCCGAACAGGTCGCTGCGGAGCGCATAGAGGATCGAGAAGATGAAGAACCAGAGCAGCAGCAGGAAGCCGATGCGCATGATGAGCAGGGTAAGTTCGCTCACAGTGCCCCCCAAAAATCTTGGTCGACCGCGGCGGAGTCGCGAGTCGTCGAGCTCCCTGAGGAGCTCTGTCTCGGTGCCGCATTTCGGCCGGGCACCAGTTGGAAGCGTAGCGCAGTCTGTCCGATCATGATGACGCTGCCCGGTTGCAGGCGAGCCTCGCGGAAGCGCTGCCCCTCGATCTTTGAGCCGTTTGTTGACCCGAGGTCTCGCGCGAGCGCCGCTTTACCGTCCCACAAGATTTCGAGGTGCTTCCGCGATGCCCCGTTGTCGGTGATGCGGATCCCGCAGTCTGAGCCGCGACCAACAACGGTCACTCCGCGCGAGAGTTCGTGCCGCTGGCCGTCGACATCGATTGTCGCAACCCAGTCGACGGTGCCCTCAACCTGTGTCGCGTCGACCTGCAACACGCCGCCAGTGAGAGATCCGTCTGCGCGAATTTCCACGTCTGGTTCGCCGAGGAATTGGTAGTTCTGTCGCGCGGCATGCTTGCGTACGATGCCTCGCAGTTCGCCTTCGAGCGTTTCGCCCAGCCTGAGGAGACGCTCGGCGTCCTGCTCCGACACGCGCACGACGAACCGGTTGGGCGCGAGTACACGGTCGCGGTCAACAACGACGGCACCAATATCGAGTTCGCGCTTCAGGGCTGAGCCAATCTCAACCGGCTGCACTCCGGAGCGGAACGTGCGAGCGAAGGCGCCGTTCACGGCGCGCTCAAGCGAGCGTTCGACGCTGTCGAGGAATCCCATGTCCCTACTCCTTTCATTTTTGTCACGCGCGGAATGCCCGCGAAACCGCGCAGCACAGTGAATTGGCAGCGCAGCCAAGTGACCATAAGTGTAACCACTTTGTCTTGGATTACTGTGTGCTGCTAAGCTATACGAGTTGTCCGCGTTATTCATCGCGTAGGCGGCAAACTCGCGCAAGTGGCGGAATGGTAGACGCGCTGGCTTCAGGTGCCAGTGCCCGCAAGGGCGTGGGGGTTCAAGTCCCCCCTTGCGCACGAGTAAGAAGTTTCACAAATTGAGTCACAGTGTTTCTGTGACGATGCAGCGGGCCGGATTCCTGAGGGATCCGGCCCGCTGTTGTGTGTCCTCCCGCTATGGTTGTTCGCATGGAGTCGATGCCGATCGCCGCGGAAACAGTGGAGTTTTCCGTTGAGCTCGCTGATCGCATCACTCGCTCCGTGTGCGAAGCCATGAGCGATTCCCGCGCGGCGGTCGAAGCGGCCCTCACGACGCTGTTCGCCGGGGGACACCTGCTCATCGAAGACGTGCCTGGCGTTGGCAAAACGACGCTCGCGGCCGCTCTGGGCCGCTCCATCGACGCGACTGTTCGCCGGCTCCAATTCACCTCCGACATGCTCCCTGCAGACGTCACGGGGCTCTCGATCTACCACCAAGACACGCACGAGTTCACGTTTCACCCGGGACCAATCTTCAGCAATATCGTGATCGGCGACGAGATCAACCGGGCCACCCCGAAGACGCAGTCCGCGCTCCTCGAAGCGATGGCTGAGCGGGCCGTCACCATGGACGGTGCGACCAGGCAGCTGCCAGAGCTTTTCCTTGTCGTTGCGACGCAGAACCCGGGGGACATGGAGGGGACGTTCCCGCTGCCGGAGGCGCAACGGGATCGATTTATGGCGCGCATCTCGCTCGGTTATCCCGCCGCCGCTGCGGAGATCGCCATGCTCGAGCGGCGATCACACCGTGACCCGGTTGGCGCGATCACACCTGTCGCGAGCGTCGAAGACGTGTTGCGCGCGCAGCGCGCGGTGAATGAGATCCACCTGTCTGCCGCTGCCGCGAGCTACCTGGTGGCCATTGTCACCGCAACGCGGACACACCCTGCGCTAGCACTCGGCGCGAGCCCGCGAGCGTCGCTGCACCTTGCGCGCATGGCGCGAGCCCGCGCGCTGCTACTCGGACGCACGTACGTCACTGCTGAGGATATTGCGCAACTCGCCACTCCCGTGCTCGCCCACAGGCTGCTCCCCCTTGGCTATTTTGAGGGTCAGCGAGACGCTGCTGCCGCGGTGAAGGAGATCATGGCCGAGGTACTAGCGAGCACCAGATTGGAATGAGTTGGCTGTGTCGCTGACTCGACGAGGGGTGACCCTGCTGATCACGACCGCGATCCTCGCGGCCGCGTGGGGCATCCTCGGCTTGCGCGACCTCGGATACGTCGTCGTGTTCCTCGCCGCGTGCCTGCTTATTGCGGCAGCGATCGCAGCTATGGTGCGCGTGCCAGGGGGCGCCGCACAGGCGCCCCTCCTGCGACAGATTGCGGCGACGACCGCAGTAGGGCACGAGCACACCGCACGGGCGAGTGTGCGGCTGGGGCTTGCTCCCGTCACGGTGACGAACGCGCACTGGGTGACTGGAGGCGGTCACGAGGAGACCCGACACGAGACCCTCGCCGTGCTAGACGGCTCGCGGCTGCTGGCCAAGGGTGCGGTTGCGTCGTCTCAGCTGAGCGTGCGGTTCGCGAGACGAGGCCACGCAACGGTGCGGCTCGTCTCGCTCGAGTGTGAGGACCCGCTCGGGTTGGTGCGTCGCAGGGTCACCCTTGGCGCGACAGCAGACGTGCTCGTCGTGCCAAAACTCCTTGCGCGAGCCGACGGTGTCGCCCTGGCAGCGGCGCAGGCGAGTGGACACGGGCCGGTGGTGACGGTAGCTGCTGGTGACGTTGGTGAGCCGGGCGCGGACATTCGCGAGTACCGAGCTGGAGATTCGGTGCGGCAGGTGCATTGGAAGCAGAGCGCCCGCCAGCGCTCACTGTTCGTGCGCCTGCCCGAGAAAGAATCGCAGCGGGTCGCGGACGTGTACCTCGTTACCGCGTCAGCGGCGTATGTGTCGGCCGACCAGTTCGAGCACGCTGTTTCTGCCGCAGCGACGGCCGGAGCGCGCCAGATCAGCGTTGGAAACGCCGTGAGATTGCGCGCAGGAAATGCCGAGCCGGAAGTGTTCACCACCGCGGCGGGACTCATGCGGCGGCTCGCGGTCGTGCAGCTCGACGGTGATCAGGCGGCCGCAGATGACTGACCGCACGACCGCGGCTCGCCGCCAGCCCACTCGCGCTCTGCGACTCCGGATCGGTGCCCTCGCGGTCGCGCTCAGTGCACTCTGGGTGGTTGCGTTGACTGCGTGGACGAGCATTGTCGAACAGGGATCCTGGTGGGTCGCCGCTGTAGTAATCACGACGACGGTGACGGTGCTCACCTGCATCCTCGCCGCTTTTCGTTCGGCCCGAGCGGCGGTCGTGGTGCTCGCCCCAGCGGCGGTTGGCGCGGTCATCGGGTTGTCGAGCGCGGCGGGGACGGGTCGCATCCAGCGCTGGAGTACCGAGCCGGGGGCGGTGCTCAGGCAGGTGTTCGACGAGATTCTTCGTGGCATTGCCCCGATAGCGCCGAGTGGCTATCTGCAAGACCTCATCCTTATTGCCGTGAGCGCATGGAGCCTGCTGGCCATGCTCGTGCTCACGAGCGCCGGACGGGCAACGTGGGCGGCACAGGCGAGGCCGGTGCGCCAGGCAGCTCCGGGTCGGCAGAGCGCAGTTGGCATGCCGCAAGCGGTGAGCGCTGCACTGGTCATCGCGCTCCCCATGCTCGCCGTTCCAATGGTGATGAGTGAGCGGCTTGGCGCCGTGAGCTTGCTCGTTGCTGGGGTGCTGCTCGCCGTAGTGATGTGGCTTGCTTCACCGCGCGTGAGTATCGCGGGCGGCGTTGCTGCGGCGTGCGCCGTGGCGCTCAGCGCTGGAACCCTCGCGATTGTGCCGGCTGGCATGGACCGGAAGTGGAACGACGCCACACAGTTTGCGCCCGTGGGCGAGTACGTCGACGACGTGACCATTGAACTCGCTCGTTCGCTCTCTGCTCGCAGCGAGGCCCCCATGCTCAGACACACGAGCAGCCGGGTGCAGCCGCTGTACTTTCGGCTGGCTACACTCAGCACCTTCGAGGGTGGGAGCTGGCTGCCAGACGAGGCGCTCGACCCAGCAGCGCGCACGGTAGGCGAGGAGCGATTGCTCGCTTCGCCGCGGCCAGGGTCCCTCACGCCCGACCTCGGGGGTCTCGAAGAACTCACGGGTGGGCTGCGCGACGAACGGGGAAGGCCCGAGTTGCAGACTGATGCGGGATCGGTGAAGTTCTCCACTGACACCGGGCAGCTCGTCGCATTCGAGCCCGCTTCGCCCGAATGGGCGACGTTTGCGTTTGACTATGACAACGACGGCCGCGAGTTTGTCGACGTCTCCATCGCTGGCCTGCGAAGCTCCTGGCTCCCGCTTCCCACTGGGACGGCAGTCGTCAGCAAGGACCGGGGGCCCTTGGCCCTGGACGACTGGGTGTGGGCTGCGGAAGCGAACACCGCGCGGAGCGCCGGGCAAATGACTCGTGCTGGAGACGGATTCCGCGCCGAAGTGCTCCCGGGCGGCGGGGCGCCGCCAAGAGCAGCCCTGCGCTGGATCCCGAAGCAACTCCTCGCGGTGTATCCCAATGCGAGCGCTGCTCCCGCCGAACTGCGGCCGTATCTCGAGCTGCCGGGCGAGCTCCCGCGGTCGCTGCGTGACCTCCGCGACAGCATCGCGTTTGCCGAGATCGACCGCGTGAGCGCGGCGAGCGCACTCGAGCACTTCTTCCGGCAGTCCAGTCGTTTCACCTACGACGAGGAGGCCCCGTTTCTACCCGGCGCTGACCCCGACGACCCCTACAGCGTGATGGACGCACTCCTCACAACACGCGCGGGGTTTTGCGTGCACTTTGCGACAACGTTCGCTGTGGCCGCTCGAAGCATGGGGGTGCCAACGAGGGTCGCGGTTGGTTACGCGTCACGTTCGCAGGCAGAGCGCCCCGTGACCATCAAGGCGAAAGACCTGCACGCATGGCCAGAGGTCTTCATCGATCGGGTTGGGTGGGTTCCTTACGAGCCGACGCCGGGTGGCGCTGGCGTCCGGGCGGAAGCCACCTCGCCAGAGGCGGCGGACGTTGACACCGAACCCGTCGAGGGTGAGCAAGCGGAAGCCGACACACCTGAGCTACAGGGCGAGGTGCGCGAGCTCACGCCGGAGGAGTTGGAGAGGAGCGGCAACACCGAGCGCGAGACCGAGGTAGGTAGTGGCAGCGGTGGGGTGCGGTGGCTCCCGCCAGCGATGCTCGCTTTCGCCACCGTGCTCCTGCTCGGGATGCTCCCAGCCGGCGTCCGTCTATTCAGGCGTGTGCGGCG
The DNA here is from genome assembly GCF_000834055.1 of Leucobacter komagatae. GTDB lineage: Bacteria > Actinomycetota > Actinomycetes > Actinomycetales > Microbacteriaceae > Leucobacter > Leucobacter komagatae_A. The sequence continues at coordinate 8,159 of NZ_JXSQ01000039.1, read as the reverse complement.
GATCCGTATGATCCGGAAGGGAGCCGGCCCGGGAATGGCGGCGTGGGCCGAGTTTACGGACACCCTCCTCGACTTCGGGCAGTTGCCTGGCAGCGGTGCCGCTGGGCCAGCGCAGCGGCCAACCGCGCGCACGCCCGACGCGATGATCGCCGCCCTCCGCGAGCGGGATGTGCTGACATCCGCTCGCAGCGTGAGCGGGGCCGCAGTGCTCGCCGCCGCGGTCAACGAGGAGCGCTATGCCCCCGCTGCGGAGGCGGCGCGCAGCACGGACACCGCCCAAGAAACGAGCCGCTCGCACCTGCTCGTGGCACTCGAAGACGCCACTGCTGCGTTGCGCACAGCGGCTGCGCGGAGCGAGAGATCGCGCGCGCGGTGGCTGCCCCGATCCGTGTTCGCGCGAACATCCTCAAGGTAACCTCAAGGCCCTGGGTGGCAGGCGGGAAGTCCGATTAACTGTTCCTGGGCGGTGCGCTACAACGAGGTAGCAACGGGTTGCGCACAGTCACCGGGGAATCGTCCCACCCCGGCTAACGACGAGGCTAGTGAGCGAATGAAACAGAAATTTTCACACGGTCGATCCTTTGCCGGAGGGGCTGGACTGCTCGCGGTCGCCCTCGCGATTACAGGCTGCGCGCAGACCGGCTCCGCTGAGCAGTCGAATGCCGCTGCCCCAAGCAGCGGAGCGCCGTCATGCGTCATCCCCGCAGGCGATGAGACGTTCCTGCCGGGCGACGACGTCACTGAGGACGACGACATCGCGGTGAACCCCGAACAGAGCTCGGGGTACCGCTCGGGCATGGAAGTCGTTGAGTTTGCCAACTTCGGCGCCGTCACCGCGAATCCGACGGCGACCCTCGCGGCGTGCCGCACCCTTGAAGCGGGAGGGACCGCCGCCGATGCGCTCATCGCAGCGCAGGCGGCGCTCGGGCTCGTGGAACCGCAATCGTCGGGGCTCGGCGGGGGAGCGTTCGTGCTCTACTATGACGCCTCCACCGGTGAGACAACGGCCTATGACGGCCGCGAGACCGCACCATCAGCCGCGACACCGGACTACCTGCGGTACGTCGAAGCAGGCAACCCGAGCGCAGGTGCGCCGCAGCCCTCGACGCGCCTGTCTGGCAGGGCAATCGGGGTGCCGGGAACCGTCAGACTCTTCGAGACACTGCACGAGAAGCACGGCGCGCAGGAGTGGGGAGAGCCGTTCAAAGCCGCGATCCGCCTCGCAGAATCTGGCTTTAGCGTCGGCCCGCGGTTGAGCAGCCAGCTTGCATCAGGCATCGACAACATCCTCCGCGACGAGCACATGGGCTCCTTCTTCCTCACCGACGAGGGGACGGCGCACCCGGTCGGCTCGGTCATCACGAATCAGCCATACGCCGACACACTGCGTGCGATCACCGCTGGGGGTGCTGATGCCTTCTACACCGGGGACATTGCACAAAACATCGTTGACTCGGTCGCATCGACATCCGGCGGCAGGACCGCGGGAACGCTGACGCTCGCTGACCTCGCGAACTACGAGGTCGTTGAGCGCCCCGCCGTCTGCGACAACTACCGCGACATCGGCGTCTGCAGCATGTCGAGCCCCTCATCAGGAGGCATTGCGGTGTCGCAGGCACTGAAGATCCTCGAGCACTTTGCACTCGCTGAACTCGGCCCTGAGGCCGGGGCAGGTGACGGCGGAATCCCGTCCGCGGATGCGATTCACCTCATCAGCGAGGCGGAGCGGCTCGCATACTCCGACCGAGACGCATACGTCGCAGACGCAGACTTCGTCCCCCTCCCAGGCGGTTCGCCCGACATGCTTCTCGCGCCCGACTACATTGCCCAGCGGGCGGCGCTCATCGACATGGAGACTTCCATGGGCACCGCCAAGCCAGGCGAATTCCCCGGCTGGGACCCGTCTGGTCGGTACAACAGTGTGGAAAACGGAACGAGCCACATCTCAGTCGTCGATTCCTTCGGCAACGTTGCCGCAATGACCACCACCATTGAGGCGGGCCTCGGGAGCTTCCACATGTCGAAGGACGGGTTCCTCCTGAACAACGAACTCACCGACTTCTCTAGCGAGCCCGTCGACGCAGCGGGGACGCTCATCGCGAACCGCATCGAAGCGAATAAGCGCCCGAGGAGCTCGATGGCACCGACCATCCTCTACGCCCTCACCGAGGACGGATCGCACGGCGCGGCGATCGGTTCGGTTGGGTCGCCTGGCGGCGGCAGTATCATCCAGTTCGTGATCAAGACGATCGTCGGCATGGTCGACTGGGGTATGGATCCGCAGCAGGCAGTGTCGATGGCGAACATCGGCGCGACGAACAGCAAGCGCACGAATATCGACGCGGGGCACCCCATCGTCGACACGCCTGCCGGCCAAGCGATTGTTGCCGACCTTGCCGCGCGAGGACACGACGTCTCGGTGAGCGCGCAGGGATCGGGTCTCGGGGCGCTCATCCGCACCGGCGAGGGCCGCTGGGCCGGTGGCGCAGACCCGCGTCGCGAGGGGATCGTGCTCGGCGGGGCGCTGCCGGAAGGGGAAGGCCCGGGCGGCGAGCCCACTCCCGGTGACAGCGAGACGCCAGGCGGCGAAGGGGCGCCGAATGCGCCACGAAAGCCGGAACGAGTGGAAACCGACTTTTAACCCCAAAGACCACGACCGAAGGTGACGGCGGCTCATGCGTAGCCGAGCCGCCGTCGTACCTCACTGGAGAGGTGAACTGAGCAATGTCGAGCTTTCGAGCGTTCCTGAGACGGCGGTGGCCGTGGTGCGCGGGCGCTGGCATCCTCCTGCTCGGTGGGCTAGCAATGGCGGCAGTCTTCGGCGGCTGGCTACTCGGTGGGCCCGCAGCCGCGGGGCCACCATCGGAGGAGCTGGCGCCCACGCACCAGGAAGCAACACCAGAGCGTCCCGACTCGGCCGACGACGCGCGACCGGTCATTGAGATCGGCGCGGTGCAGTACATGCCGTACACGCCTGTTTGGGATCCGCCAGACGAGGGGGAGAACTTTTGGCAGGTGGTCGATCCTGAGAACGGATACCCGGAGTTTGGCGGGACGACCTACCTGCTCGCGCACGCCTGTTACGCGGGCGAGTGCGTTGGAGACGAGGCGCGTGCGATGTCGGTTGGCGAGGCGCTGCAATTTCGCGGCGACCGCTACCTGGTGGACGAGAAGCTCGAGATCAACAAGTCCGCAATCGCGGAGCAAGCGATCTGGGAACACCACGAGGGTCGAGTGGTGATCATCACCTGCATTATTGATCCGCACACCGGGGCTATCGACGAAAACGCGATCCTCGTCGCCTCCCGCGTTCCCTGACGAACCGCAGGCGCCCGCAGCAGCATCCGCTCCTTTCGAAGGTGATTGAGTGAAGATCCTCATAGTTGAAGACGATGATCGAGTCTCCGCGGTGCTCGCGAAGATCCTCACGAAAGCCGGACACGTCACCCAGCGGGTGGCATGCGGTGCCGCGGCGCTCGACGCACTGACCGCCGACATTGAGGTGGTACTGCTTGACCTCGGCCTTCCAGACATGGACGGTTTGCACGTGTGCAGAAGGATCCGCGACCGGTCAGGGGTTCCCATCATCATTGCCACGGCGAGAAGCCACGTCGAAGAGCGCATCCGTGGGCTCCAAGCTGGCGCGGACGACTTCGTTGTGAAACCGTACGACGTGCGCGAGCTCATGGCACGCATCGAAGCGATAGCGAGACGCGGCTACCTCTCCCCGAGTTCCGGGGCGCGGCAGGGGGTAACGATCGGCGGCGTCAGCATTGACTTCTCGCAACGCCAGGTCGTTGTCGATGATGCCGTCGTTGAAGTGACGCCGAAAGAGTTCGACATCATCGCGGTCCTTGCGCGGTACCCGGGGGTCGTCGTGCCAAGCGAACGCATTATTCGGGAGGTGTGGGGCGCGGACTGGCGTGGGTTCAAACGATCGCTCGAGGTGCATCTCGGGTCCATTCGACGCAAGATCGCACGCGACCCGTTCATTCTCACGGTGCGCGGGGTCGGCTACCGGCTCATGCACGGGCTGCGTGAAATCGACTCGTGATCGCCTGGGGCCACCCCCTGGATCGCGTCAGTGCACCGAGCACTCAGACGTGCATGCACGAAACGGTATACCTTTGTCTCGGATGCCAACCGTGCGTGCGCGAAGCCCGGGTGCAGTGGAAGGTGCCAGGCGGCGCGTTGCCGCCCGTTGCTCCGAACGCCCTCGGGCGCCTGGCGGCGTAGACACGAGGGGAAACGAATGGCACCGGTTGAGACGCGGAGCGGACTGAGCAGCGCGGAAGCCGCTGAACGGCTCCGCGACGGCAAGGGAAACGCTGCGCCAGACGGGTCGACGCGATCACTCTGGGCGATCCTCTCGGCGAATGTCTTCACCCTCTTCAACGGGATCGTGTTCACGGGATTCGCGCTGCTGCTCGTGCTGGGACGCTGGCAAGATGCCCTTTTTGGGCTTCCTGCACTCTTCAACACCGTCATCGGAGTGGTGCAGGAGTACAACGCGAAGCGTACCCTCGACCGGCTTGCGGTGCTCAACGCCCCCTCAGCCAGGGTGCTGCGTGACGGCAGCGAGCACGAGATCGCGCCGGCCGGAGTGGTGCTCGGGGACATCCTGGTGTTGCGTGCAGGGGATCAGGTGACGGCAGACGCCCGAGTGGTGGAGACTGATCACGCCGGCCCGAACGGGATCGAAGTCGACGAGTCGCTGCTCACCGGGGAATCCGACGCCATCCGCAAGGCCGAGGGCGACGAGGTGCTCTCCGGCTCAAACGTCGTGTCTGGGACAGCGTTCGCCGAGGTCGTCGGTGTCGGCGCCGATTCCTACGCGGCGAAACTCACGGTAGAGGCGCGCCAATTCTCGCTCGTGCGATCCGAGCTGCGAGGAAGCATTGACCGCCTCCTGCGCTGGATTTCGTGGGCGCTCATCCCACTCATCCTCGTTGTAGTGAACGGTCAGATGCTGGCGTTTGGCGGTTGGTCGACAGCGCTCCAGTCCGGAGCGTGGCGCGAGGCAGCCGTCGGCGCGGTGGCGGCGGTCATCGCGATGGTGCCGTTGGGGCTCGTGCTCATCACAAGCATCGCGTTCGCGGTCAGTGGGACCAAACTTGCCCGCGATCAGGTGCTCATTCAAGAGCTTCCCGCAGTCGAGGGCCTCGCACGCGTTGACGCGCTTTGCCTCGACAAAACGGGGACCGTGACCACGGGCGACATGGTGTTCAACACTGCGACAGAGCTCAGCGTCGTCGCGGGTTGGGAGGCGGTGCTCGGACGTCTCGGAACCGATCCGGCGGCGAACGGGACGGCGCGCTGCCTCGCGGCGCCTTTCGGTGACGCGCCAACGCTCGACGTGTCCGCAGAGGTGCCGTTCGATTCATCGCGCAAATGGAGCGCTTTCGCCACCGCAGGCCAGGGGGAGACGTGCGCCGCGGGAACGTGGGTGTTTGGGGCGCCAGAGTTCGTGCTCGCCGAAACCGAAACAGCAGCCGCGCAGGCCGCGCTGATCCGCACCGGAGCGCTCGCCGAGGCAGGGCTCCGAACGCTCATTCTTGCGCACTCATCCGAGTGGATCGTTCCCGGCGAACGGCCGGAGCTCCCCGGGGGACTCGTCCCCGTCGCGATCCTGAGCTTCCGTGAGCAGGTGCGAGACGACGCGCTCGACACGATGGCCTACTTCGCGAAGCAGGGCGTCGATGTGCGCATCATTTCAGGTGACGACCCGCGCACCGTCTCTGCCGTGGCACGCGAGGTTGGTATTGAGCACACGGCGGGAGTTGACGCCAGGACACTGCCTGAGGACCTTGGCGAACTCGCCGAGGTGATGGAACGCGAGCGCGTGTTTGGCCGTGTCACTCCGCAGCAGAAACGGGCGATGGTGCACGCGTTGCAGCGCAACGGGCACGTTGTCGCAATGACCGGCGACGGCGTGAACGATGCACTCGCGATCAAGGACGCGGACCTGGGTATCGCGATGGACACCGCGACGCCTGCGACAAAGTCGGTTGCGCGGATTGTGCTGCTCGATGGTCGTTTCGAACGGCTCCCCGGCGTCGTGGCCGAGGGTAGGCGCGTTATCGCGAACATCGAGCGAGTTTCGAAGCTGTTCCTCACGAAGACGACCTACGCGCTGTCGATCGGCCTCATCTTCGGTCTCTTGGCATGGGCATTTCCGTTCCTCCCTAGACAGCTATCCATCACCGACGGGCTGACGATCGGTATCCCCGCCTTCTTCCTTGCCCTCATGCCGAACGCTGATCGTTACCGCTCTGGCTTCCTCGCGCGCTCCCTGTCGTTCGCGATTCCAGCCGGCCTCATCGTGACGGCGGGGATCCTCACACTGCATATCGTCGCCAACGCGATCGGGCCGTTCACAGAAACCGAGATTCAGTCGGCGGCGACCCTTACGCTCGCTGGCATCGCCCTCTGGGTGCTCGCCGTGCTCGCGCGACCGATCCACCCGTTCCGGGTGCTCATCGTGCTCGCGATGTACGCGGGGCTCGCGTTGGTCTGGGCGATCCCCTTCGTGCGCGACTTCTTCGAGGTCACGTGGCTGCCTGCCCCGCTCGGTGTTGTCGTACTCCTCATCGTCGGTGCGGGAGTCGTACTTGTCGAAATCCTGCGGGCTTGGCACTTGCGACGGACCACGCAGCCGTCGTAGCCGCAGTAGCCGGCTGCGCGGGCAGCTTCCCGCGCACCCGGCTTACTCAGCTGTGCTGGTGCTCGCGCACGACCTCAGCGAAGCGGGCGAGATACGCGCGAACGAAGCTGGCAGTGGAATCATCGACGAACTCGCCCGCTCTGTCGACGGCGTTCTTCAGCCACGCAGGGCATCGTGCCGGTGGACTCAGACGCCTTACCCCAGGCAGCTCCACTCAGGATTCTCATGTCTGACAATCGGGACGCCTTACCCAGGCGAGAGTGCCTCGCGGGTGACCTTGCTCAGTTGAGCAAGTCTGGAGTCGTCGTAGTTCTGCTCAATCGCCGCATTGAGTGTCGCAACCGACGAGCTTCGGCCCATCCCCACTGATTCGAACTATCGTCTGGCATCCCTTCGGCCAAGAGTCTCTGCGAGTACGGGTCTCGCGCGATGGCTAGGGGAATCGATAGGATGCTGCTATAACTGGGCCCGTGCTACCGGGGTCAGAGCGTTTGGTGTGTGCCGCAATCCTGGCACGGCACGGACGCCACGAACGAAGGAGTCCTGTGGTTGCCCAAGCGAGTATGAATTCCCGCTCGACACGGTGGTTCGCTCTGGCCGTGACCGTACCGTGCGAAGGCTCGAGACGCTCAATGAGATCGCCCACGCTTGGCTGAAGAGATACTCGATTCCGAGTGCCTACTGCGGATCGAGGCTCCCCAAGCATCCTCACAGTTGCGAGGATTTTATGGAATCGGAGCGTTCTCAGCCGAGTTGATCCTCGTTCGTGGTGCATGACGAGCCGGTCTCTTTCCCACGAACGATTTTCCCTGCTTTCTTCGCTCGCGCGGGTGCGTCTAGAGACCGTTGAAGACCCCACACGAATGATCGGTACGTGGTTCGGTGGAGTTCATTGGCTTGAGAGCGAGCGTGGATGTGTGGCGGTAGCCGCTCCAGGGGCGGTATCAGTTCGTGTGAGCCAAGACCCGAGGGAAGCGGCTTTAAGGTCGTGTCTGTTGGGTGCGAGCAGCCCGGCGCAGCGTCAGCAGGACGATCCCTGCGAAAACCGCGGCCAGTCCTGCCATCCCCAGACCCGGCAGGAAAGAGCCGCCTGTGGCCGGGAGCCTGTCATCACCGTCCGCAGATTGTGGGGTCCCCGGAATCGGCACAGCCTTCCATCCGGCGTACAAGGTCATCTCGGCGGTGACCGGGGTAGCGAAGTCGAACCGTGCGGTCGTGGCGGAGTCGCTGTACCAGCCAGTGAACTCGTAGCCGTCACGGGTTGGTTTGGCAGGGGCGGTGATCGTGTTTCCGTGTTCGGCCGTTACCGCAGCGACTGTGCTGCCGCCAGCAGAGTCGAACGACACCGTATACGTGTTGATGGTGGGTTTAATGGGTTGAGTGGTGTATCCGCGCCACTGAGGGGTCGTATATCCGCCAGGGGTGTGTGGCTCCCCGAATTCCTGCGGATAGTGCACGATCAAAGCAGTCACTGTCCCCAATGATGGGTACGGTC
>NZ_JXSQ01000038.1 GCF_000834055.1 Leucobacter komagatae | reverse complement strand
GCGACGCGTCCACTCTGCGTCCTCTGCCGTGGTGATCTTGTTCCACAGCTCGACGGTGTCTGCGCGGCCAGCGCGCTCCGGGGTGTACGAGTCGACGTGGTGCCAGCCGCCGTCCTGCAGCGCGACCGCGAAGATGTACGGGATCGAGTGGTCGAGTGTTTCACGTGAAGCATTCGGGTCGTACTTCTGCGGGTCGTTTGCGCCGGAGCCAATGACGTAGTGGGTGTGGTGGCTCGTGTGCAGCACGACGCTCTTTACGTTCGCGACGTCGGCGAGCTCGGGGTGCTCGCCGTGCAGCTTGCGGGCGAGGTCGATCCACGCCTGCGCCTGATACTCGGCGGAGTGCTCCTTGGTGTAGCTGTCGAGGATCGCGCGCTTCGCCTCGCCCTTCGCTGGCAGCGGCACAGCGTACTTCGCGTCTGGGCCGTCGAGCATCCAGGCGATCACGCCGTCTTCGCCTTCGTAGATCGGGCTCGGGGAGGTCTGCCCGCGCATCGCGCGGTCCACTGCCTCAACGGCCATCTTGCCCGCGAACGCTGGTGCGTGTGCCTTCCAGGTCGAGATCTCGCCCTTGCGTGACTGGCGGGTCGCGGTGGTTGTGTGGAGCCCCTGCGCGACGGCCTGGTAGATCGTCTCGGTGTCGAGGCCGAGGAGGGTGCCGATGCCGGCAGCGGCCGACGGGCCGATGTGTGCGACGTGGTCGATCTTGTGCTTGTGCAGGCAGATCGCTCGCACGAGGTCCATCTGGATCTCGTAGCCGGTCGCGATCGCACGCACGAGCGCGCGGCCGTCCTTGCCGACGTGCTGCGCTACCGCGAGGATCGGCGGGATGTTGTCGCCCGGGTGCGAGTACTCGGCCGCGAGGAAGGTGTCGTGGTAGTCAAGCTCGCGCACGGCGACGCCGTTCGCCCACGCCGCCCACTCGGGGCTCGTGCGCTCGGCGTCGAGGCCGAAGATCGACGCGCCCTTGCCGCCCGTCGAGACGGGGTGCGAGAGGGCCTGCGCGCGTGAGGCGACGATCGGGCCGCGGGTGAGCGAAGCTGCCGCAACAGACGCGTTGTCGATGATGCGGTTGATGATCATGTCGAGGACGTCGCTGTCGACCTCGACCGGGTCGACTGCGACCTCCGCGATCTTCCACGCAAGCTGCTCCTCGCGCGGGAGCGTCTCTTCGCTCTTGTACACGCGAACGTTGTGAATGACGGTCATGATGTTCCTTCCGACGTCGGATCGTTGCTGAGTAAATCTGTGGGGAGCACCGGGATGGCGCCCGTGCTCGGCGCCGCGGCGACCGAGGTGAGGATCGCGGTGAGCGCATTGTGCAGGTGCACGTGGGTGGCGTGCGCGGCGAGTTCGCCGTCGCCTGCCGCAATCGCCTCGGCGATGAGCCGGTGCTCGGCGACCGATGCCTGCAGCCTGCCGCGGTTATCGCGGGCGAGGCGCCTGGCGCGCGCGAGGTGGGTGCGGATCGTGCGCAGTGAGTTCGTGAAGTACTGGTTGTTCACCGCGACATCGAGCGCCTCATCGAAGCGGGCGATGAGCTCGTAGTAGGAGTCGGCCGCCACTTCCCCGCTCTCGGGGTGCGCTGCCGCGAACGCGGTCGCGAGCTCCGCAAACACTGCGGGGTTGCCCTTCACGGCAGCGAGTCGTGCCGCGTTCTCCTCGAGTGCGCGGCGCACCTCGAACAGCGCGCGAATGTCGCCGGCTTCGAACTCCGACACGACGGTGACGCGCGGCGACAGCTGCGCGGCGAGCCCGTTCGAGATGAGCCTGCCAATTGCTTCGCGCGCTGGGGTGCGACTCACGCCGAGGCGTGTGGCCTGCTCGACCTCGCCGAGCACCGTTCCGGGGGCGAGGTCGCCGCGCTGGATCTCGTCGAGGAGCGTCGCGTATGCCCTGTCGCTCGCGCGCATGCTCCACCTCCGGCCCGAGCGACGCTTCGTCGCTCTTCCCTCAGCGTATACACTAAAGCGGCGAATTGCGAGCTAATTCGCAATTCGCCGCTTAGAGTGCATACATTCAACCCGCGAGGCCGCGCTCCTCAAGCCACGTTGCTGCGATCTTTGCCGCGGGCGACTCATCGTTCACCGACTGCGCGCCAAGCTGCTGCAGATCCTCAGCCGTGAGCGCCGCGGAGACCTTGTTGATGATCGCCGCAGCGTCGTCGTTCACACGCTCGGACACGACCGGCACGACGTGCGAGGCCAGGAAGAGTCCCTTTGGATCCTGCAGCACTACGAGGTCACCCTCGGCGAACACCGGGTCAGCAGAGTACAGATCGACCAACTGCACCTGGCCATCGCGCAGCGCCTTCACCGTGAGCGGCCCGCCGGAATCCTCAATCGGAGTGAACGAGACGTCGACACCGTAGACCTCGCTGAGGCCTGGAGGGCCGTACGGTCGTGTCTCGAGCTCGGAGTTCCCACCGAGCACGAGCCCGTCGATGCCCGCAAGGTCGCCGATCTCACTGAGATCGTGCTGCTTCGCGAAGTCGCTCGTGACGACGTACGAGTCCTGATCCGAGGCTTCGGACTGCTCAAGCACCCGCAGCCCCTCAGGCAGTTCGGCCGCGAGGGCATCGTAGACATCCTCGCTGGTGGTCGCGGTGGTGTCGGCATCGAAATACTGCAGGAGGTTGCCCGTGTACTCGGGGAAGACGTCAATCTTCCCCGCCTCGAGCTCCGGCATGTAGACCTCGCGCTGCCCAATCTGCAGCTGCCTGTCGACAGTGAAGCCGCCGGCCTCGAGCGCTTGCGCGTAGAGTTCGGCAACGATCTCGTTTGAGTAGTAGGCCTGCGAGCCGACAACGAGGGTTTCACCGTCCCCTGTTGAGGCTCCGCTGTTGTCGAGCGGGTCCGCCGATCCGCAGGCGGTGAGCAGTGTCACCCCCGCGAGCGTGAGCGCCGCGAGCGCTCCGATCCTTCGTGGTGTGCGTCGAGCTGTGTGCATCTTCGTCTCCCCGTTAGGTGGTTGCGGTGGTGGTGGGTGTGGGTGTCGGCGTTGCGGCTGCGCGCGGCACCGCTGAGTCCGCTGCGGCAGGCGTGTGCTGCGCAGCCGCCGGGGCAGTTCTTGCCGCCGTGGCTCGCTGGATCGCCGCGAGCACAATCTCGAGCACGAGGGCGAGCAGGATCACGAGGATCGCGCCACCGAGCATCTGCCCGTAGTCTCTGGTTTTCAGGCCGGTGAACAGGTACCTGCCCAGGCCGAGGTTCGCCGTGTACGCGGCAAGCGTTGCGGTCGCAATGACCTGCAGGACCGCCGCGCGGATCCCGCCAACGATGACGGGCAGCGCAAGCGGCACCTCCACCTGCCAGATCACCTGGGATGGCCGCATCCCGATGGCCTTGGCGGCCGCTGAGGTCTCCCGGGGCACCGCCTGTACACCGGAGTAGGCTCCTGCGAGCAGCGACGGGACAGCAAGCACGACAAGCGCGACGAGTGGCGCGCCCAGACCGATCCCGAACCACAGCGCGCAGATCGTCAGCACACCAAGCGTCGGCAGGGCACGCGCTGCGCCGGTAAACGCGCCGATAGCGCCAACCCCGCGTCGCGAGTGCCCGATGAGCACGCCGGCGGGTAGCGCGATGACCGCAGCGATGGCGACGGCGAGCCCTGACACCCAGAGATGCTCCCCGATGCGGGCAGGGATTCCGCTGGAGCCGAGCCAATTGCTCTGATCGGTGATCCACGCGAGCGCGTCAGCGAAGAGGTTCACGCTGCCACCCTTCGCCACGGAGCAAGCATCCTGCCGAGCAGCAGGAGCAGGCCGTCAAGCACGAGCGCGAGCACGATCGTCGCGACGACCCCGGTGAGCACTTCGGCGAAGATGCCGCGCTGGAAGCCGTCGGTGAGCAGCGTCCCAAGGCTTGAGACCCCGATGAGTGCGCCGACCGTGACGAGGCTGATGGTAGAGACGGCGACGACACGAACCCCTGCAAGCATGACGGGAAGCGCGAGTGGCAGATCCACTCGCCAGAACAGCGCGAACTTCGAGTACCCAATCGCGACCGACGAGTCGCGCACGGCAGAGTCAACCGAAGCGAACCCGTCTGCTGCGCTGCGAACGAGGAGCGCGACGCCATACAGCGTGAGCGCGATCACCATATTCGCGTTCGACCTCAGCGGAACGCCGATAATCGCCGGAATGATGATGAGCATCGGCAGCGCTGGGATCGCGTACAGCAGTGTTGACACGCTCGTGAGCGCGCCGCCGAACCTGCCGTAGCGGAACGCGAGGCGCCCGATGGGGATAGCGATGAGGATCGAAATCGCGATCGCTGGCAGGCTCAACTGCAGGTGGACCCAGACGAGTTCACACACCTGGGGCCAATTCTGCGCGAGCCAGTTCACGGCTCAATCACTCCCAGCGGCCTGCCTGCCCGGTCAAACACAATCTGCTGCCCGTCAACGGTGCGCGTGGTGAGCCTCCGCGCCTCAGCTTCGCCGCCCGATGCTTCGGTGCCGATGAAGTGCCGCACGAAGTCGTCGGCCGGGTTTGCGAGGATCTCCTCTGGCGTGCCGCGCTGCGCGACCTCACCGCCGGTGCGCAGTACGACGACCTCGTCTCCGAGCCTGAACGCCTCGTCGATGTCGTGCGTGACGAAGACGATGGTCTTGCCGAGCTCGCGTTGTAGCCTGAGCAACTCTTCCTGGAGCTCGCGGCGCACGATCGGGTCGACGGCGCCGAATGGCTCGTCCATGAGGAGAATATTCGGGTCAGGAGCGAGCGCTCGCGCCACGCCTACGCGTTGCTGCTGCCCGCCTGAGAGTTGGGCGGGGTATCGGTTTGCGAGCGCGGGGTCGAGGCCGACGCGGTCGAGCATTTCGAGCGCGAGCGAGCGCGCCTTCGCCTTCGCCATGCCGCCAAGCACCGCGACGGTCGCGACGTTGTCGAGCACGGTTCGGTGCGGGAGGAGGCCACCCTGCTGCAGCACATAGCCGATCGAGCGCCGCAGCTTCACTGGGTCGACAGCCGCGACGTCTTGCTCGTCGATGCGCACTCGCCCGGTGGTTGGCTCGACCATCCGGTTCACCATCCGCAGGAGAGTCGTCTTGCCACTGCCAGAGGAGCCGACGAATACCGTGGTGTGATGCGATGGGATCGTGAGCGAGAACTCGCCGACCGCCTGGGTACCGTCAGCGTACGTCTTCGTGACAGCGTCGAATTCGATCATCTGTCGTCACCCCCGCTCGCTGGCGAGCTCGGCTGCGCCCGCGCCCTAACTGCGCCCTAACCTAGCACCCGCCGCAGACAGAAAGGTTAGGAAAAGCCATAGAGGCCACTATGCGAGGCGCAGCCCGCGCCGCCCACGCCCGAGCAACCAACGAAGCCCGGGCGTTGCGTCAGCGCCACCCGAACTGTTGCGGCAGGCCGCACCCGGCACCGGCCAGGCAGCGATCCGTTCGCCACCTCGTTCGTGTCCCGGCGAGCCGAGCTCCCTCGACTACTTCGGGCCCATCCGCAGCGCGCCGTCCATGCGGATCGTCTCGCCGTTGAGGTAATCGTGCTCGGCAATCATCGCGACGAGCTGTGCGAACTCGTCTGGCCGCGCGAGGCGGGCGGGGAACGGAACCGAAGCGGAGAGCGAAGCGTTCACCTCTGGGCCGAGCGCCTCAAGCAGCGGCGTCGCGACGATACCCGGGGCAATCGTGTTCACGCGGATCCCGCTGCGCGCAAGATCGCGGGCGGCGGTGATGCCCATGCCAACAACGGCGCCCTTCGACGCCGCGTACGCGATCTGCCCAATCTGGCCCTCATACGCCGCGACGGACGCCGTGTTCACGATGAGGCCGCGCTGGCCCGCATCGTCGACCGGCTCCTGCTCAGCCATGATCTCAGCTGCGAGCCGCAGCACGTTGAACGTGCCTGTGACGTTGATGTTCAACGTGCGCTGGAACGATTCGAGATCGTGCACGCCCTTCGAGGAGAGAATGCGTTTCGCTGGGGCGATACCCGCGCAGTTCACAACGAGCCGCAGCGGCGCCTCGCCGGCGTTGAGCTGCAGCGCCGCGGCCACCTCGTCCTCGCTCGTCACGTCCGCAGGAACGTAGCGCACACCAGCTGGCGGCTCCCCCGCCTTCTCGATCGAGGCAGCAAGATCGAGGCCCACCACGTTCACGCCGCGCCCAGCGAGCAGGGCTGCTGTCGCAGCACCAAGGCCCGAGGCCGCTCCCGTTACTACTGCCGTTGATCCGTGTAGTTGCATCTTTGCTCCCAATCTCTCACCCCGGCCTCGCCGCGGTTGGTGCCTGTGTGTCCTTTACAGATCCTAGAGGCCGCACCTGCGTTCCGCGCAGCGCACTGCGCGCCAGCCAGCCAGCGCGACCGGTCCTGGCCGCTACGGCACCATCCACGAGAGGACGCTGGCCTGCAGCACAATGACGATGGTGAGGAAGGCGAGCAGCAGCAGGCTCCAGCCGAGCAGCTTGCGGAAGAGCGTCGGCTCAGAGCCGTGTTGATCGATCGCCGCCGCGGCCACGGCGAGGTTCTGCACGGAGAGCATCTTCCCCATCACCCCAGCAGACGAGTTGGTCGCTGCCATCAGCACGGGCGAGAGGCCTGTCTCCTGCGCCGCGGTGACTTGCAGGGCACCGAACAACGAGTTCGAGGAGGTGTCGGAGCCGGTGAGGGCAACGCCAATCCACCCGAGTACCGGAGAGAGCACAGCGAAGAAGCCGCCGGTTGCTGCAAGGGCGAGCCCAAGGCTGGCGGTCTGGCCTGACAAGTTCATCACGAAAGACAGCGCCAGCACGGTACTCACGGTGAGGATCGTCCAGCGCAACTGCTTGAGCGTTTCCCAGTAGGTGCGCGCAGCGGCCCGGAAGGACATGCGGTACACCAGGCTCGTGATGACGCCAGAAATGAGCAACAGGCTGCCAGCCGCCCTGATGTGGTCGAGCCTGAACGTCTGAGATGCCGCTGGGTTCCCATTCGCGTCGACGACGTCGAGCCCTGGCCACGCAAACGTGACGCCACCGAACTCCGTGAGCCACGGCTTTATCCCCGGGAGTTGAGCGAGCGAGAAGACCACGATGATCACCAGGTACGGCACAATCGCGAACCACACCTCGCGGGCCGGTGGCCTTGCGCTTCCCACCGCCGCAGCGGGGTCAACACCCTTCGCAGCGGCCGACGAGATGGTGCCGGTGTGTGCGGTGCGAATCGAGGCACCCTCCCCTGCGCCGCCACCGTCGGCTGGCGCGTCTGGCGCGGCCGCACCCGCATCACTCGTAACGCCGATGAGCTCCTTCGGCTGCCACACCCGAAGCATGAGGAGCACGACCAACAGTGTGGCCAGCGCAGAGATCACGTCCGTGAGCTCGACGGTGAGGTAGTTCGCGGTGACGAATTGGGCAACGCCAAACGTGCCACCGGCGACCAACGCGATTGGCCAGCTCTGCCGAAGCCCTCTTCTGCCGTCAACGATGAACACCAGTAGGAGCGGGACGACGAGGGCAACGAACGGTGTTTGCCTGCCAACCATGGACGACAGGTCGCTGAGCTCGAGACCGGTAACGCCCGAGAGCGCGATGATTGGTGACCCCATCGCCCCAAAGGCGACGGGGGCGGTATTGGCGAGCAGTGCCACGATGCCGGCTTTCAATGGCTTCAGGCCGGCAGCGATGAGCATCGCCGCCGTAATGGCAACGGGGGCGCCAAACCCGGCGAGCCCCTCAAGCAGTGCGCCAAAACAGAACGCAATGAGCACCGCGAGTATCCGCAGGTCGTCGGAGATCGAGCGGATCGTGCGACCGAGCGCCTCGAACCACGGCGTTGCCACCGTGAGCTTGTACACCCAGAGCGCATTGATCAGGATCCACAGGATCGGGAACATGCCGTAAACCGCGCCAGCGGCGGTGGCGCTGAACACCTGTCCGACCGGCATTTGCCACACGAAAATCGCGAGGATGATCGATAGGGCGACAGCAACGAGTGAGGCTTTCGCTGCTTGCACGCGAAACGCGCCGAGCAGGACGAAAAGCACGAGCAGCGGAAGGGCCGCGACGACCGCGGAGAGGGCGAGGGATCCCCACACGGGATCGGTGATCTGGACAAAGGTGCTCATCGTACTTCCTTGTCTGAGAGCGGATATGACCGTGCAGAGGCCGGAGGTCGCGCGCTGCCGTTGGACAGTTCGACACAGGGGCGTTGCGGGGCATGCGCCCACAGCGCGGCTTCCTCATCCAACGGTGACAGGGTCTCCCCGGCCAAGAGGGTGTCGCTTGTGTTGTGGCACTTTAGGTTCTCGGCACGCGTTCCGTCAAGACGGTATCCACCATGCGAAAGAGATATTCACAACATCTGCCGCTTCGTGTACGGTGCGAGTATCCACACGTCCGAGGAAGGCCCCTGCGATGACACGCAATGACGCGCACACGCTTGAAGAGCTCGAGAACAGCCTCCCTGCCGAAATTCTCGTGAGAGACCCGGCGAGCATGGAAGCCTACCGGCGAGACCGCGCTAACGACCCACACGCCGGAGTCCCACTAGTCGTGGTCCGGCCAACGACAACCGAGCAGGTGCAACGGGTCGTGCTGATCGCGGCCGCGCACGGCACACCCATCGTTCCGCGCGGTGCTGGCACCGGACTGTCCGGCGGCAGCACGGCCGTCGACCGTGCGATCGTGCTCTCTGTCGACCGAATGAACACGATCACTGTCGATCCCGTCACCCGAACGGTGGTCTCCGGCCCCGGGGCGCTGAACGCAGAGGTGAAGGCCGCAGCAGCCGAACACGGACTGTGGTACCCGCCAGACCCCTCCTCGTTCGAGATTTGCTCCATTGGCGGCAACGTCGCTACCAACGCCGGGGGCCTGTGCTGCGTGAAGTACGGAGTTACAACCGACTATGTACTCGGGATGACCGTGGTTCTCGCGGACGGCCGGGCGGTGAAGCTTGGCGGGCCGCGGCTGAAGGATGTCGCAGGGATGTCACTCACGAAACTCTTCGTCGGCAGTGAGGGCACCCTTGGCGTCATCACCGAGGTGCAGCTGCGCCTCATCCCAGCCCAGAACCCACCAACCACCCTCGTCGCGACCTTCCCGACGCTCGAGGACACCACCGCAACAGTGCTGGCCATCACGCAGCGCATGCGCCCCTCGATGCTGGAGTTCATGGATCACGCCACCATCAACGCCGTCGAAGATGCCACAAGGATGGGCTTGGACCGCGACGCGGCCGGGATGCTCATCGTGCAGTCCGACGAGTCAACGGAGGCAGCGGTTGCAGAGATCTCGCTCATCGAGAGCATCTGCAACGCGCACGGGGCCACCGAGTGCTACACGACGGATGACCCGGAGGAGGGCGAAGCATTCGTCACAGCCAGGCGAATGGCGATTCCCGCGATTGAGCGACACGGCGCCGTGTTGCTCGAAGATGTTGGGGTGCCACTCCCCCGGCTTGGCGACCTGGTGACGGGGATCGCTGAGATCGCGAGGCGCAACGACGTCACCATCGCCACCATGGCGCACGCGGGAGACGGCAACACCCACCCACTGATCGTGCACGACCCGAGCGACGCGGAGCAGCTGGCGCGAGCTCACGATGCATACGGTGAGGTCATGTCGCTCGCCATAGAACTGGGTGGCACGATAACCGGTGAGCACGGCGTAGGCAGGCTCAAACGCCCCTGGCTAGCTGATTATCTCGGGGACGATGTCCTCGAACTCAACCACCTCATCAAAAACGCCCTCGACCCGAACGGCATCTTGAACCCGGGATCAGTGCTCGCCCCCGCAGCGGAGACCAGGGAGTCGACGGCTCGCTAGCTGTGCGCGATTGGCGCGGCTCGCAGGCCGTCGCCGCCCGGTCGTGCCATCGGCACTGCCGAGCGGTGGCCGGCTAGTCGAGCAGCAGCGCCGGCTCCTCGAGCACCGATGCGACGTCGGCGACGAAGCGTGAGATCACGTCGCCGTCAACAACGCGGTGGTCGAAGGATCCGCCGACGGTCGTGACCATGCGCGGGCGCACCTCGCCATCGACAACCCACGGCTTCTGCTTGATCGTGCCCATCGCCATGATCGCGACCTCGCCAGGGTTGAGGATCGGCGTGCCGAAGTCCATGCCGAAGACGCCAATGTTCGTGAGCGTGATCGTGCCGTGCTGCATCTCGGCCGGCGTCGTGCGGCCTTCGCGCGCCGTCATCGTCAGCTGCTCGATCGCCTGCGCGAGCTCGCGGAGGCTGAGCTCCTGCGCATCCTTGATGTTCGGCACGACGAGCCCGCGCGGCGTTGCCGCAGCGATGCCGAGGTTCACGAAGTGGTGGCGGATGATCTCAGTCTCGGTGAACGTCGAGTTGATCTCGGGGTTGCGGCGGATCGCCCAGAGCATCGCCTTCGCGAAGATGAGCAGCGGCGACACCTTGATGCCCGCGAAGTCGGTCGACGTCTTCAGTCGCTGCACGAACTCCATCGTGCGAGTCGCGTCGACGTCAGTGAACACCCCAACGTGCGGCGCCTCGAACGCGCTCGTGACCATCGCCTTCGCGATCTGCTTGCGCATCCCCTTCAGCGGGATCCGCTCCTCCCGCACCGCCGGCGCCTCTGGCGTCGTGATGTTGCGGAACAGGCTCGCCTGCGAGCCGTGACGCACGACGTCGTCGCGGAGCACCTCGCCCGCGATGCCGGTTCCCGTAACCTGGGCGAGATCCACCCCGAGATCCTTCGCGAGCTTGCGGATCGGCGGCTTCGCGATGACGGGCGAAGCTGCCGCAACGGGGATAGGCGCCCCTGCGAGCAGCGGTTCTCCCCCACTGCGGCGGCGCGAGCGCACGGTGCCCGCCGCACCGTAACCGACGAGCACGGCGCCGCCGCCCTCATCGGTGGCCGAGGCGGCCGGCGCCGCGGGCGTTGGAGCAGGGTCGGAAGGCGCGGCCGCAGCAGGTGCCGGTGCCGGTGCCGCAGCCTCGGGCGCTGCCGCGGGCGGCTCCCCTGCGTCACCTGCGGCGCGAACCCGCATGATCGGCGAGCCGACAGGCACGGTCTCACCGACCTCGGCGAGCAGCTCGGTCACGACGCCGGTGAACGGCGATGGCAGCTCGACGAGCGACTTCGCGGTCTCGATCTCGCAGATGACCTGGTTGAGCGCGACCGTGTCGCCGGGCGCGACCTGCCAGGTGACGATCTCGGCCTCGGTCAGCCCCTCGCCAACATCGGGGAGGGGAAACGTCATGTCGCTCATCGAAGGCTCCTTTGGGTTGCTTCGTTCAAGTGTAGGTTTTCGCGGCGCGCTCGGCGGCCGGTGAGGCGGCTTGGCCTCAGTAGTGCATCGTGCGGTCGACCGCTTCGAGAATGCGGTCGGCGTCTGGCAAGAACATGCCTTCAACGCGCGCGGGCGGGAACGGCACGTCGTATGCGGATACCCGCAGCACCGGCGCCTGCAGCGAGTAGAACGCGTGCTCTGCGACATAGGCCGCGAGCTCACTGCCGAGACTCACGTTGCCCGAGGCCTCCTGCGCGACGACGAGGCGGCCCGTCTTGCGGACGGATTCGAGCAGCGGCTCGTAGTCGACCGGCGAGACGCTGCGCAGGTCGATGACCTCGACGCTCGTGCCCTCCTGCTGCGCGACCTCCGCGGCCTGCAGCGCCGTCGTGACCATCGCACCGAATGCGACGATCGTGCAGTCCGTTCCCACGCGGGCGACGCGGCTCGCGTGGAGCGCAGTCTCCGGGGCGGTCGGGTCGACCTCGCCCTTCACCCAGTACTTCGCCTTCGGTTCGAAGAAAAGCACGGGATCCTGCGACTGGATGGCCTGCTGCAGCATCCAATACGCATCGTTCGGCGTCGAGGGTGCGACGACGCGCAGGCCCGGGGTGTGCGCGAAGTACGCCTCGGGGCTCTCCTGGTGGTGCTCGATCGCGCCGACGTTGCCGCCGTAGGGCACGCGGATCACGATCGGCATCGGCACTTTGCCGTCGTGCCGGTTCGTGATCTTCGCGAGCTGCGTGACGATCTGGTTGAAGGCCGGGAAGATGAAGCCGTCGAACTGGATCTCGACGACGGGCCGGTAGCCGCGCATTGCGAGGCCGATCGCGCTACCGACGATGCCGGCCTCAGCGAGCGGCGTATCGAGCACGCGCGCGGTGCCGAAGTCTGCCTGCAGCTTGTCGGTCACGCGGAAGACGCCGCCGAGCGGGCCGATGTCCTCGCCCATGAGCAGGACCTTGTCGTCGGCCGCCATCGCGGTGCGGAGGCCCTCGTTGATCGCGCGGGCCATGGGCAGCACGGTGCGCTCTGCAAGCGTTGTGACGGTCATACCTGGTTCTCCTGGTCAGCCTCGAACGAGGATTCGTAGCGTTCGAGCCACACCCGCTGCTCTTCGATCCGGGGGTGCTCTTCCGAGTACACGTGTGCGAACATCGAGTCGGCGTCTGGCGGCGGCAGCTGCAGGATCTCATCGCGCACGCGCTTCGCGGCGCGATCCGCCGTCTCGGCGACCTCCGCGAAGAACGCGTCGTCGATGCCGCGCTCGCGCAGATAGGTCTCCATGCGCGCGATCGGGTCGCGCTCGCGCCACGCAGCGAGCTCGTCTGCCTCGCGGTAGCGGGTCGGGTCGTCGCTCGTGGTGTGGGCGCCAATGCGGTAGGTCAGCGCCTCGATGTAGCCGGGGCCTGCACCCTCACGGGCGAGTCGCATGAAGTGGCGGCCGACCGCGTAGGCTGCGAGCGGATCGTTGCCGTCAATCTGCACGGAGCGAATGCCGAAGCCGAGCGCGCGGCGGTAGAGCGGCGTGCGGCTCTGGCGCTCGACGGGCACCGAGATCGCCCAGCCGTTGTTCTGCACGACGAAAACCGCAGGTGTCTGGTAGCTCGCGGCGAAAATCATGGACTCGTTCGCGTCGCCCTGACTCGAGGTGCCGTCGCCGTAGAACACCATTGTCGCCTCGCCGGTCGCAATGCCAGCCTCGCCGGCGTCGAGCGTGCCGGAGGCGGCGCGGGCCTTCGCGTCGAGGAGCTGACCAAGCGCATAGCCGCCTGCGTGCTGGGTCTGTGCCGCGAGCACGAGCGTGTAGAGGTGGAAGTTGCCGTTCGCGGGATCGGTGACGTCCCAGCCGCCGTGCGTGAAGCCGCGGAACAGCTTCAGCAGCTCAACAAAATCGACGCCGCGCACCTTCGCAACCGTGTGCTCGCGGTATGCGGGAAACACGTGGTCCTGGGGCTCGGTCGCGCGGGCGAGGCCCACCTGGCAGCCCTCCTGGCCGACACTCGGCACCCACAGGGCGAGCTGCCCTTGGCGTTGCAGATGGGTCGCCTCGGTGTCGAACGCACGGGTCTCAACCATGTCGCGGTACCACTGCTGGAAATCTTCGATACTCACGCCGTCGAGCTCGGCTGCATAGTCTGCTGCGGAGGCCGAAGGAGCGTACCGGCCTTCGGCGTCGAGGAAGCGAATCGGCTCTGGATCCACCATGTTAACGGCGAGCTGCGGGGTCTGGCTCATAGTGCACAAGCTTAGTGAGCGGTCATATTCGCAAACGGATATATCGGGCTGGTGCTAGTGGGAGACGCACAGCGTTTGGTGCAAGAATTGGGCCATGCGTTCAATCATGCGAGTCCTTGTCAGCACCTTCGCGCTTTGGCTCACAACGCTCATCGTCGGCGGGTCGGGCGCGCGCGGATTCTGGATCGAACCGATTAACGACGATCCGTACTCGCCGCTCATCACGATGCTGCTGGTTGCGCTCGTGTTCGGGCTCGTGAACGGCACGCTCGGCAAGCTCGTGCGGATCGTCTCGATCCCGCTGTACATCCTGACGCTCGGCCTCTTCGGGCTGATCGTGAACGGCATCCTCATTTCGGCAATCGCGTGGCTCTCGGGTGTCGCAGGGTTCGGGCTGCACGTCGACGGCTTCTGGTGGGGCGTGCTCGGCGCGATCGTGATGTCGGTGCTCGCCAGCATCATGAACGGCCTGCTCGGCACGAACCGCAAGAAGAAGCGCGGCTAGCACTTCGCGGGCGGCAGGGCCCCGGCCTCGCGGGCAGCTCAGATCGGTTGGTGCGTGGCCCCGAGCGGGCGAACGTACCGATCAGCTGCAGGTAATCGCTCCCGCCTGCCTGAAGCACGCGCCTCCTCAAGCGCGTCTCTCACGGCCTCGTCGGTAACCGGCGGTGCCCCAGGGTCGCGTTCGCTGCGAATGACGGGGAACCCGTCGGCCAGTTCGACGATGTGCGCAGCCGGGGCGAACTCGACGATGAGCCGGCCATCGATGACGTCGATGCGCAGAGGAGTTTTCGGGGTGAGGCCCATCGCATCGCGGAGGCGCTTGGGTACCACGATTCGGCCAGCTTTATCGATGGCAGTGATCATGCCATCGCAAATACCATTGCAACTACCATTGTGGAAGAGCTGTCGTTCTGACGCGCATGCAATGGGAGAATGCTCACATGGCGGCGCAACAGACTCCCCCGGGTTGGTACACAAACCCGTATGGGCAACTCCAGTGGTGGGACGGCTACGCGTGGGGGCAACTCGCGCAGCAACCGCCGCAACCGCCACCGGGCCCGCCGGCGCCCTCGGCAGGATCGGTGGCTTCGGCACCCAATCCAGGTTCCGCGGGCTCCGCGACTTCGGCGCCCCCGGACAAGGCGCTCCCCAACGTCTCGGGGTTCGTGTGGGGCGCGCTTGGCCTCGCGGTGATCGCGTTCGTCGCCGAGCTCATCGCGCTGCTCCCCTTGTTCGGGGTCGGCTGGCAGCTCGAACTCGACGAATTCGGCAACTTGCCGAGCGGCGGCATGACCCAGGCGCTGCCAACCGTGCCGCTGTGGCTGCCAGTGATGCTCGCGGCGGGCGGCGTCGCGCTCGCGATCATTGGCCTGAGGAGGTCGGCGAAGAAGCGCGCCGGCGTGGTTGTGCTCATCGTCGTGGGCTTCGCCGCCGTTGCCCCCGTGGTCGTGCCGCCCCTACTCGTCATTCTCGGGTTCGCCCTGTATGCCTCCGTGGGCATCGGCACCGAACTCAGCGGAGGCACCCCGCTCGGGTAGTGCAGAGCTAGTTGCGCGCTCATTCGCAGCTACTGGCGCACCCTGTCTGCCGAAACCGGGGCGATCTGCGCTCACACGGCCGCCAGCGGCCCGTTGCGGGCCTGGTAGCGCCGATCCGCCCCGATTCTGCAGCCGGCGGGCCCGCCGCCCCGCACCACGCACAGCGGCGCCCGCGCGCAAACCCCGGCCGGGCAGCGAGCAACCGCGCAGCGTGAAAGAATGGGGTTGGAACGCGAACCCACCTCGACACACTGGAGACTCACATGACGAGCCTGCCCCCGCAGCCCATCAGCCCCCTCGACGGCCGCTACCGCAAGGCAGTTGAAGGGCTCGGCGACACGCTCTCCGAGGCCGGCCTGAACAAGGCTCGCGTGCACGTGGAGGTCGAGTGGCTCGCCTACCTCACCTCGCACTCGCTGCTCGGCGG
This sequence comes from Leucobacter komagatae, assembly GCF_000834055.1. Classification (GTDB taxonomy): domain Bacteria; phylum Actinomycetota; class Actinomycetes; order Actinomycetales; family Microbacteriaceae; genus Leucobacter; species Leucobacter komagatae_A. Next base: position 4,333 of record NZ_JXSQ01000038.1, on the reverse strand, counting down.
CTCGCCCGTCGCCGACGCCGAGCTCGCGTCGCTGCGCGAGTGGGCCGCGAACTTCGGCCAGGCCGAGATCGATGAGCTCGCGGAGACCGAGAAGACCACCCAGCACGACGTGAAGGCCGTCGAGTACCTCGTGCGCGCCCGCCTCGAGGCGCAGGGCCTCGGCAAGTTCGCCGAGCTCACCCACGTGTGCTGCACGAGCGAGGACATCAACAACCTCTCGTACGCGCTCACCGTGAAGCAGGCTGTCGCCGACGTCTGGCGGCCGAAGTTCGTCGCCGTGATCGACGAGCTCGAGCGCCAGGCTGAGCTCTACCGCGAGCTGCCCATGATGAGCCGCACGCACGGCCAGCCAGCGACGCCGACGACACTCGGCAAGGAGCTCGCGGTCTTCGTGTTCCGGCTGCGCCGCCAGCTCCGCCAGATCGACGCCGTCGAGTACCTCGGCAAGTTCTCTGGCGCGACCGGCACCTTCGCCGCGCACCTCGCAGCTGACCCCGCCGCCGACTGGGCGACGATCTCGCGCGAGTTCGTTGAGGGTCTCGGGCTCAGCTGGAACCCGCTCACCACCCAGATCGAATCGCACGACTGGCAGGCCGAGCTGTACACCCGCATCGCGCACGCGAACCGGATCCTGCACAACCTCGCCACCGACATCTGGAGCTACATCTCCATCGGCTACTTCCGCCAGACGCCGGTTGCCGGCGCCACGGGCTCCTCGACAATGCCGCACAAGGTCAACCCGATCCGCTTCGAGAACGCCGAGGCAAACCTTGAGCTCTCGAACGCGCTCCTCGACTCGCTCGCGGCGACGCTCGTGACGAGCCGCTGGCAGCGCGACCTCACCGACTCGTCGGCGCAGCGCAACATCGGCGTCGCTCTCGGCCACTCTGTGCTCGCCCTCGACAACACGCTCAAGGGCCTCGGCCAGATCGACGCGGCGCCAGACGTACTCGCAGCCGATCTCGACGGCAACTGGGAGGTGCTCGGCGAGGCGATCCAGACGGTGATCCGCGCGGAGGTCACCGCCGGCCGCTCGACCATCAGCGACCCGTACGCTGCGCTCAAGGAACTCACCCGCGGCCGCCGCATCGGCCAGGCCGAGCTCATCGAGTTCGTACAGGGACTCGAGATCGGTGACGAGGCGAAGCAGCGTCTGCTCCAGCTCACGCCGGCAACCTACATCGGCACCGCACCGGAGCTTCTCACCTACCTGTGAGCCGCGGGGTTGCCCGGCTCGGGCCGCTACGCCAGGCTTGAGGCTATGAGTCAGGGCACCCACTTTCAGCGCGAACGCACGATGTACCGCTTCACCGCACGAGAGGTGACGGTTACCGCCGTCTCGCATCCGGTAGAAACGTTCGCGCGCGTGACGCTCGGCGGGCCCGATCTGCACGACTTCGTGTCGACCGGGCCCGGCGATCACGCCAAGATCTTCTTCCCGCACCCGTTTACTGGCGAGCTCGTCGCACCGACAGCGGCCGGCCCCGGTGAGGACGGCATCAACCGGCCTGACGGCCAAACCTTCGCGCGTGACTTCACCCCGCTCAACGTGCGAGACGAGAGCGAAGGGCGCGTCTTCGACGTCGACTTCTTCCTCCACGACGACCCGGGCCCCGCCTCAGCGTGGGCTGCGCAGGCCGCCGTTGGGGACCGGGTCGTTGTCGTCGGCCCGCGCGGCTCGCAGAGCGCCCCGACGGGAGTCGGCGCGCTACTGTGCCTCGTCGATCCGACGGCGCTGCCTGCGACGGTGCGCCTCATCAACGAGCTGCCGCTCGTCACCGACATCGAGGTGGTCGCCGACGTCGACTACGATGCGCTCGACTGGGTAGAGGCTTACCTGCGCGAGGGCACGGGCCGCGATGTGCTCGTGCGCGAGCCGCTCGGCGGTCTCGACCAGGCGCTGCTCGACAGCGAAGTGAGCCCGGGAACCTTCGTGTTCGCCGCGGGAGACGCGAACCGACTGATTCCGCTGCGCAGGGTCATCCGCGACGAGCTCGGACTCCCCCGCGAGCAGTACCAAATCAGCGGCTACTGGCGCAGCGGCGAGGCGAACTTCGACCATCACGGCCCAATCGATCCGGCCGACCCGGAGTCAATCGAGGACTAGCCGCCCGGCGAACGCCCGTCGCGTTTCCTGCGCAGCGCAGCCGGGAGGCTGCTAGTGCCAGTCGCCGCCCTGCGGCTTGTTGAGGTCCTTGCGCGCAGCAACGTCTTCATCGCTCGGCTTGCCGCCGAGGCCGAGCAGCGCAACAAACACGAGCGACACGATGAACGCGATTGCCATGAAGATCAGCATGAGCACGAACGAGCGTGAGCCCATGAGCACGATGAGGCCGGCAAACACCGCGAGCACGCCGGAGAAGCCAATCAGCTCCAGTGGCTTCAATCGTTCACGCCGCGAGGGGGTGATCGGTTCCTGTGGCGTCTGGTCAGAGGGGTGAGTCATCGTTCGCTTTCTACGGTTCGGCTGTGAGAGTTCGTCGGTGCAGATGCGGCCGCTTAGGCGTTAACTGCCGTTCCCTGAGCAACGTCTTCTGACGCTGTGGCTCGGCGAGTATCAAACGCGGCGATGCCGAGGAATACCCCGGCGATTACGGCGTACGCCCCGAAGAAGCCGATGACCGCTACGAGGTCGCCACGGGACAGCAACACCGTGAGCGCAAGCAGCAGCCCCGCTGCTCCGACGAGCGTGGAGTCCTGTCGACTGCCGGGAAGAATGGTGGATCCGAGGAACTCAAGCAGCGCAGAGGCGAGCGCCCAGGCGGCGATGACGACGACGAACGCGAGCTCGTTGCCGAGGATCACGAGCAAGGTCGCTGCGAGGAGCGAGAGCAGCCCGAGCGCGGTCGCTATGGGGATGCCGCTGCGCCCCCTGCGGAAGACTGCCTCTACGAGGTGCACCACCCCGATGACGCCGAGGGCTGCCGCCACGACAGAAAGGTCGAACCCCAACTGCTCATGGAACGTCGCCGTAAACGTGATGACGAGTCCGACGATGAACAACACGGCACTGCGGAGCACACGCGTCCAGCGTGGCGGGAGAAGCGACGGGTCGACTGCTCGTTTCGTGACACCTGCGGTCTGTGACATCGTGTTCCCTTCTCTGCCCCGAGGATCTTATCTCTTCTCGCTGCGAAACAGCGGGGCGAGCGGACTCGCTACATGCCCTGCGGCATGTCTTGGAAGCGGGAGTAGTGCCCCTGGAAGGCCACGGTGACCGTGCCCGTTGGGCCGTTACGCTGTTTCGCGAGGATGAAGTCTGCCTCACCCGCGCGCGGGTGATCCCTGTCGCTCGCGGCCTCGCGGTGCAGCAGGATGACCATATCCGCGTCTTGCTCGAGCGAGCCAGACTCACGCAGGTCGCTAATCGCTGGCATCTTGTCGGCTCGCTGCTCGGAGGCACGGTTCAGCTGCGAGAGGGCGATTACCGGAACATCGAGCTCTTTCGAGAGCAGCTTCAGCGCACGAGAGAACTCACTGACCTCCTGCTGGCGGCTCTCAACACGCTTGCCGCTCGACAGGAGCTGCAGGTAGTCAATAACGACCATTTTGAGGCCGTGCTGCTGCTTCAGCCGGCGGCACTTCGCGCGGATCTCCACGAGTGTGAGGTTCGGGCTGTCGTCGATGTACAGCGGCGACTCGGCGATGCGCGCCTGTGTCGCCGCGAGCTTTTGGAAGTCACGGCTGTCGAGCGCACCCTTGCGCAGCGTCTGCATGGGAATCGAGGCCTCAGCGGCGAGCAGACGCATCGCGATCTCCGCGCGCCCCATCTCGAGCGAGAAGAAGACCGTTGGCGCCTGCGCGTGCACCGAGGCGTAGCGTGCAACGTCCATCGCGAGGGTTGATTTACCCATAGCCGGTCGTGCGGCGATGATGATCATCTGACCACCGGCAAAGCCGTTCGTCATCGCGTCAAGTTCGCTGAACCCTGTCGGGACACCGAGCATGCCTTCTGGCATGGAGTTTGCGCGGTGGATCTCTTCGATTGCCGCATCGACCGCGAGCGACAGCGGAACGTAATCCTCACTCTGTGCTTCGCCGGTGACACCGTAAATTTCGGACTGCGCCGTGTTCACAAGGTCGAGCGCTTCGCCCTCGCCGGCGTAACCCATCTGAACGATGCGCGTGCCTGCTTCGACGAGGCGTCGCAGCAGGGCCTTCTCACCGACGATGTCTGCGTAGAAGCCGGCGTTCGCGGCCGTCGGCACGATGCTGGTGAGCGTGTGGAGATACTCCGCTCCGCCGGCGCGCTGGAGGTCACCCGTCTTCGACAGTGCGTCGGTGACGGTGATCACATCGGTCGGCTCGCCCTGCGAGTACAGCGAAAGCACGG
>NZ_JXSQ01000037.1 GCF_000834055.1 Leucobacter komagatae | reverse complement strand
ACGCGGAAAGAAGCGTGACGCGAGCTTCAGCGACTACGCGACTGCCGGCAGGTCGTTTGGCCCGTTCTACGGCACCATGGCATTCATCAACACCTTCCTCCCGGGGACCGTGTTCATTTCGTTCGCCGGGCTCGCAGCGCTCAGCGGCATCGTCGGCTATTACCTGCTCGCGTACGCACTGCTCGGCGTGCTACTCATGCTCGCGCTGTCAAAGCCGGTGTTCCGCTGGGGCAAGCGCTTCAATCTCGGCACACAGTCAGACCTGCTTGCGCTGCGCTACCGCTCACGCTCCGTACGGGTCGTCGCATCGGTCATCGGCATCGTATCGACGATCCCGTGGATCGTGCTCGGCCTGCAGTCGCTCGCGCTCGTCTTCGAGTTCGTTTCCGGGGGCGCACTCGCCCCGCTCGTCGCGGTCGGGCTGAGCGTCGCCGTGATCGTCGTCCGGCAGGTGTGGACGGTGCGGCACGGCATGCGCGGCATCATCGTCTCCGACCTTGTGCAGGGCATCTTCGCCTACTTCGTCGGCTCGATCATCGCCATCGGGCTCATCGTCGCGCTGCTGACCAACGGCCACGGCTTCCAAGACGTGCCAGAGGGGTTCACCTCCCTGCGTGGCCCCGGCGATGTCTACGGCCCGCTCTACGCCGTCGCGATCACCCTCACCGGTGCTCTCGGCACGTGGTGCTGGCCCGACATCTTCGTGCGTCTGTTCACGGTGAAGAGCACGCAGACGATCCGCCGCACCGCTGGCTATGCCGCGCCGATCATGGTCGTCTTCACCTTCTCGGTACTCACCGTCGCCTACCTCGCCTCGTCCGACGACCGCGTCGCGGCCGCCCCAGACCACGTCTGGTTCATCCTCGCTGGCGACGGCGGCATCTTCCTCCTCACGCTCGCTGCAATCTCGGTGGTCGGCGCGACGCTCGGAAACGTTGGCGCGAACATTCAGGCGGTTGGTGCGCAGGCCGCGAACGACATCGTTGGCATCGCTCGTCCCGAGCGCGAGGTCGACGTGCGGGTAGCAAAGTGGGCGGTTGCGATTACCACCGGCGTCTCTGCGGTGATCGCGTTCACGACGATGAGCTCGGTCTCCGGCCTTGTCGGGCTCGCAATGCTCTCCTACCAGGGCATTGTGCAGCTCGCCCCGACGCTCCTCCTCGGCATCTTCTGGAAGCGTGCGACCGCGGCCGGTGCCGTCTCAGGGATGGTCACTGGCTTCGTACTCGCAGCGGCCCTACAGCTGCTGTACCCAGTGCAAATCCCCTGGCTGGGTGGGCTCACGTCGGGAATCGTCGCAATGGTTGTAAATGCCCTCGTGCTCGTCGCCGTCTCGCTGCTGCGGCCGCAGACCGCACTCGAGCGGTCGCGCGTCTCCGAGCTGTGGAGCATCACCGCTGCAGCTGAAGACCCGAAGACCGAGGTTGTCTCCCTCGCCGACGCGGCCGACGTCGAAGAGACGGCGAAGTCGTGAGCGGAGCAGCCACAGGCGACGCGGCTGCCGGCTTCATCACGGCCGCTCGCGTCGCCCCGAGCGGTGCTGGGCCACTCACTGGGTGGGACGTAGCTGTCAAGGACAACATCGACGTCGCTGGCCTGCAGACCACCGGCGGCACCGCGATCCTGCGGGGGCACACAGCCGCTGCGGATGCGGAGGTCGTGCGCCGCATGCGTTCTGCAGGGGCGACCCTCGTTGGGAAGACCCTGCTCCACGAGCTTGGCCACGGCATCACCGGCGTGAACCCCACCTTCGGCACGACGGTGCACCCGGCCGACCCGTCACGCACCGTCGGCGGTTCAAGCGGCGGCAGCGCGCTCGCCGTACTCACTGGCAAAGCGCGCGTCGCGCTCGGAACCGACACGGGAGGCTCCGCCCGTATCCCGGCGGCCTTCACCGGCATCGTCGGGTTCCGGCCAACGCTCGGACGCTACGACGCGGAAGGCGTCCTCAGGATCTCGCCGAGCCGCGACACCGTCGGGGTGCTCGCGCGCGACGTCGCAGATGTCGCCACCGTTGACGCCGTGCTCGCTGCGGAGGAGCCGCGTGGCAACGCACCCACCGAGCACACCCAGCAACCCACGCGAATCGGTGTTCCAAGCGAGGCGCGTGCGGGGCTCTCCGCCGCGCTGCTTTCCGTGTTCGACGCGTCGCTCGCGTCGCTTGCCGCAGCCGGGTACGAGATCGTCGAGATCACAGCACCGCGAAGCCTCGACGCGATGTTCGAACACGGCCTCACGGTGCTGCGGGCGGAAACCATCGCTGCGATCAGCGAGTATCTCGCGACGGTCGAAACCAACCCGAGCGTTGCGGAACTCGTCGAACGCTCCGAGTCGCCGGACGTGCGCGCGATTCTCAGCGCCGCGCTCACCGCCCCCGAACCCGAGGGCGGGTATCGGTCAGCGCTCGCCGCAATCGACGAGCTCGGGGCGGCCTACCGTGCGCAGCTCGCGCAGCTCGATGTGGCGGCGCTCGCCTACCCAACGGCGGCGGTGGAGACGCCGAAGCTCCGCGCAGAGTCCGGCGATGATGCGGCGGCTGAGCTGCGCGGCACTGTGCTGCTGTCGACGCCGGCAACACTTGTCGGGACCCCGGCGATCTCGCTTCCGGCTGGCCACTCGCCTGAGACGGGCCTCCCCGTCGGGCTCACGCTTGAACACCCCGATCGGGGCGGCGACCGCGAACTGCTCGCCCTCGCGGCGCGGGCCGCTGCGACGCTCGCGGCGGCAGCGAAGGATCGGGTGGTGTCATGAGGATCGATCTGATCGTCCGCGCACGCGAGATCATCACGCTCAACCCTGGCAGGCCGGTGGCGGCAGCGGTCGGAATACTCCACGGCAGGATCGTCGGCTTTGACGAAGAACTTGACGGGGTGTCTGCCGACCGGACGCTCGACCTCGGGGATGCTGTCGCAACGCCGGGCCTCATCGATGCCCACTGTCACACGGCATGGTGGGGGCTCGGGCTTTCGGCGGTGGATCTGTCTGCGGCGCGGGGGCTCGACGAGCTTTACGCACTGATCGAGGCCGAGGTGCTGCGGCTTGAGCGCGCAGGTGACGCGGATGCGTGGGTGCATGCGACCGGCTTCAATCAGTCGCACCACGGCGGCGAGTTCCCTGACATTGGGCGGCTCGACGCGCTGACGGGCGAGCGCCCGCTCTACATGCGGCACACTTCGGGCCACGCCTCGATCACGAACTCTGCCACGCTTGGGCTTGTCGGAGCGCTCGACCCTGCCTTCGTCGACCCGGTCGGTGGCGTGGTGGTGCGCGACCGCTCGGGGAGGCCGACGGGGCTCATCGAGGAGGCAGCGCAGGGCCTCGTGCAGGCGCTGCTGCTGCCGTATTCGAGCGAGCACCTGGTCGCGGCGTTGCAGGCCGCGACCGAACGCTACGCCGCGCAGGGCATTACGAGCTTCACTGAGGCGGGAGTCGGCGGCGGGTGGATCGGCCACAGCCAGGTCGAGGTCGCCGCATACCAGGCTGCGGTCGACGCCGGGAAGCTGGCGGCGCGAGCCCAGCTCATGCCGGCCATCGATGCACTGAAGCCCATTTCGGGCCACGCGGCCGACTTTGGCGCGGCCGGCACCGGTGTCGGGCTCGACCTTGGCGTACGTGCCGGCTTCGGCGACGACATGCTGCGGTTTGGCCACGTCAAGGTGTTTCTCGACGGCTCGCTCCTCGGGGCGACGGCGGCGGTCACCGAGACCTTCTGCGGGCACGAGCACAACACCGGGTACCTGCTCGATGAGCCCGAGTCGTACCGCGAGCGAGCGCTTGGCGCTTACCGGGCAGGTTGGCCGCTCGCACTGCACGCTATCGGTGACGCAGCGATCGATCTCGCGCTCGACCTCATCGCCGAGGCCCACGAGACGTATGGGCGCCGCGACGTGCCGTGCCGCATCGAACACTTCGGTATCTCCCGGCCGGATCAGCTCGAGCGGGCAGGCGCGTTGGGCATTGCGGTCACGCCGCAGGCCGGCTTCATCGGCCCCGTAGGCGACCAGATGGCTGAGCGGGTCGCGCCGAACGCGCCGGGTGGCTGTATCGCGGGCGATCAGTGATCGATGCGGGGATCATCCTCGCCGGCTCCTCTGACCTGCCCGTTGCCGACAACAATCTGCGGCGCGGCATGCAGTCGGCGGTGGATCGGCTCACCGATGCCGGACAGGTGCTCGGCGAGGCGGAGGCGATCTCCCCGGAGGAGGCGCTCCGCACGCACACGGAGTGGGCCGCGCGCGCCTGCGGGCTCCTCGGCGACCGCGGCACCCTGGAGGTCGGAAAGCTCGCGGACATCACGGTGTTCTCCGACTCGCCGCTTACCGCGCCGTCGATCGCGGATCTCGGGATCGTGTTGACGGTGCTCGGCGGCGAGGTCAGCTTCGACGGTCGGGCGTAAGCCAGGCGCTGCCCGCGAGCGCGATGAGCGCCCGGGCAGCGTCGCGCGGCACCGTCGGGTCCATCCCGGTGAGGTCGTGGAACGCGCGCAGCCGATTCACGACCGTGTTGCGGTGCACGTAGCCCGCCTCGGCGGTGTGCTTCACCGAGCCGGTGTCGCAGTAGGCAAGAAACGTCTCGACGATCCGTTCACCGTCACCGGGCGGCACGCTGTCCAAGCCGGCGAGTGCCTGCGGGCTGAGCCCGGGAAGCAGCGGCGCGAGCGCGGCAGCTGCGACCGGCGGCCAGAGCTCGTGCTCATCGCTCAGGCGTCCCTCTGGCGCGTGCGGGGCGAGCCGGTGGGCGAGGCGGGCAGCGTCGGCGACGCCAGCAAGGCCGGCGATCTCGTCGATCACGACGCCGCGGATTGCGCCGAGTGGGTGCCGGCCGAGCACCTCGGTTCGCGGGCGCACGAAGAGCACGCCGTCGTCGAAGTCCCAGACCAGAAACCGGTTGCGCGTGTGCTGGAGGTCGGCGACGAGATGCCTCGCGGCGGCGGCAGCGGACGACGGTACGAGGATCACCTCGTACTCGGCCTCGAGGGAGATTCCGAGTTCCCGTGCTACCTCGGCTGCGACGTCCTCAGGGTCGTCTGCCGCGAGCAGCCGGGCGAAGGCGCGCGTCTCGTTCGCCCTGCTGTCGAGGGCGAGCACCTCACGCTCGTTGAGGAAGGCGACCTGCACCTCACTGATGTAGTCCTCAACGGTGGAGAGCACGACCTCAGCGTGAGCGACGAGCAGCGCGGCGTCTCCCGGGGCAACCACGCGAGTGAGGCCGGCCCACAGCACGCGGTAGTCGAGCCGCACGGCCTCGAGGAGCCGGTCGCGGTCGACTCCCTGCCGTGCGCGCCGCACGCCGAGCCGCTGCGGGAGGTCCGCGAGCTGGCCGGGAATCTGCTCGCCGCGGAGCTCAGTGATGAGGAGCGTAAGCGTGTCGCGAGCGGTCGCTCGAATGTCGGTGCCCGAGACATCCTCGTACCCGCTGCCCACCTCGCGCAGTCGCGCCACGAAGTCGTCGACAAGGGCGTCGAGATCGGCGAGGAGGTCGGTGAGCGTCGCGATCCACCAGTCGTCGTACGGCGCTGCTGCGTCCTGCTTGGCGGTCACTGTGCTCCTCCTTCGCGCGCGGTCCCTCCCATAGTATTGACTATTCACACACCATAAGTGGGGGTTTTGGGGACATTTCGGGCCCTCACTGTGCAGATGCATAATTCGTGCGTCGATCCGTGTGCGAATGTCGATTGCCGCTTGCCCGGGAACAAGCGACCGTTGATGGGTGGGCCAGCGACGTGCCCAATACGTATTCCATGGAGGAAACAATGACTGCACAGCTAGCTACGGACGAGGCTGTCCCAAACGCACGCCTTGACCAGTCCAAGATGCGAAAGATCGCCACGGCGAGCGTCATCGGGACGACGGTTGAATGGTACGACCTGTTCTTGTTCGGAACCGCCTCGGCGCTCGTGTTCAACCAGGTCTTCTTCCCCGACCTGCCGCCGGCGGTTGGCACGATCCTCTCGTTCCTCACCTTCGCCGCCGCATACGTCGCCCGCACCGTCGGCGCGATCCTCTTCGGCCACTTCGGTGATCGTCTCGGACGCAAGTCGATGCTGCTCGTCTCGCTGCTGACGATGGGCGCTGCGACCCTCGCGATCGGCCTGGTTCCCGATTACCACACGATCGGTGTCGCCGCACCGTTCATCCTGCTGTTCCTCCGCATCGTCCAGGGCCTCGCGCTCGGCGGTGAGTGGGGTGGCGCGGTGCTCATGACCGTCGAGCACGCCCCAGAAAACAAGCGCGGCTGGTACGGCTCGCTCGTGCAGGTCGGCGTTCCCTTCGGCACGCTGCTCGCAAACGTTGCCTTCCTCATCGTCACAGCCACCGTGTCACAGGAGGCACTCGTGTCGTGGGGCTGGCGTGTACCGTTTATCGCTTCCGTGCTGCTCGTCGCGGTCGGCATCTACATCCGCCTGAACATCGAGGAGACCCCGAGCTTCCAGCAGGTCCGCGAGCAGGGCGCGAAGGCAAAGCTGCCGTTCGCGTACCTCATGAAGCACTACTGGAAGCAGGTTGTGCTCGGCGGTGTTGCGACGCTGTCGACCGGCTCCACCTTCACCCTCATGGTCGCCTCCGGTATGAACTACGGCACGAGCGAAAAGGGCTTCTCCGCGAACCTCATGCTCTGGGTCGTGCTCGTTGCCTGCCTGCTTGGCCTCGTCTTCATCCCGTTCTTCGGGCGGCTGTCGGACAAGTACGGTCGCAAGCCGATCATCGCCGCCGGCATCGCGGCAGAGGCGCTGCTCGCGTTCCCATTCTTCTGGCTCATCAACACCGGCAACGTCGGAGCACTGTTCCTCGCGTACGCCCTCATGATGATCGCGTTCTCCGCGAACTACGGCCCCATCGCCACGTTCCTTGCTGAGCTCTTCGGTTCGAAGGTCCGCTACTCGGGGCTCTCGATTTCGTACATGCTGTCGGGCCTGCTCGGTTCGGCGATCACCCCAGCGATCACCGTGTGGCTGCTCGACGCCACGGGCCAGAGTGACTCGATCGCCTGGTACATCGCAGCTGCGGCCGCGCTCTCGTTCGTCGCGCTCTTCCTGCTCAACGACAACCACAAGCGCGACATCGACCGCGTCGGCGCGACGACCGCGATCTCGGTCGACCATTGATTCGCCGGATCGACTCGGCGCCGGGGCTCGCCCCGGCGATCGGACCCTACTCGCAGGCGGTCGTCGCGAACGGCTTCGTCTTCACCACGGGCCAGGTGCCGTTCCACGCGGACGGCACCGCCCCCGCGGCGTTCGAGGACCAGGTGCGCGTCTGCATCGAGAACCTGCGCTCCGTGCTCGAGGCTGCGGGCAGCGGACTCGAGCTCGTTGTGAAGGTGAACGCGTACCTCACCGACGCCGCCCAGCGCGATCCCTTCAACCGGATCTACGCTGAGTACTTCGGAGACGCGAAGCCGGCGCGCACGACCGTGTGCGTTGACATCTGGGACATCCCGTTCGAGATCGAGTGCGTCGCCGTCGTCCGCGGGGGCGAAGCAACCGAGGAGGCCGGGGCATGAGTCGATCCACTGAAGAGCTGATCACGGCGCTCAAGACCGTCGAGATTCCGACCCTCGGGCATTTCCTCGAGGACGGGTTCTGTGACCAGGATCTCCGGCCGGTGAACGCCGGCCCCCAGCTTGTTGGTCGCGCTCGCACGCTCGACCTCACGCAGCCGGACGCGTTCGCGGTGAACCGCGCGCTGCTCGCGCTCGAGCCGGGCGATGTGCTCGTGATCCGCGTCGCGGGTCGCGGCCATGCCCCGGTCGGCGCGGTGACGGCGCACGCAGCGATCGCGCAGGGCGCTGCTGGCATCGTCGTCGACGGTCCGGTCACCGACCAGGCCGCGCTACGCGAGCTGCAGGACAAGCTCCCCGTGTTTTCGACGGGGCTCACCGCGCGCACGACGAAGCGCTCGGGCGCGCTTGCTGGCGAGGCCGACGGCGCGCTGGATCGCACGATTGAGATCGCGGGCGTCACCGTCCGGCCGGGCGACCTCGTGCTCGGCGACGCCCAGGGCGTGCTCATCCTCCCGCCAACTGGCCCGGGTGACGACGTGCTCGACGCGGCGCTCGCCTCTGACGCAGCGGAGCCGGCGCTCGTCGCGCGCATCGCGTCGGGCGAGCCGCTCTCGGAGATCCTCGCAACCGAGTGACGCCGGTGGCTGGCCGCCGCAACGGCGGCCAGCCACCGCAGCAGCAGATTGAACCCCAGATTTCGCGGCCACCCGTCGCACCGCTTCACAAGGAGACCAGCATGACCTCGCAGCACGCACCAGACACCGCGGCCCACTCGGCCGGGCACCTCATCGTTCGCACGCTCGAGGCGCACGGCATCGAGCGCGTGTACGCCGTGCCTGGCGAGAGCTACCTCGACGTGCTTGACGGCCTGCACGACTCGGGCGTTGAGACTGTCGTCTGCCGCCAGGAGGGTGGCGCAGGCTTCATGGCGCTCGCGGAGGGCCGGCTCACCGGCCGCCCAGGCATCGCGATGGTGACCCGCGGACCTGGCGCCGCGAACGCGATGATCGCCGTGCACACCGCGTACCAGGACGCGACGCCGCTCGTGCTCTTCGTCGGCCTCGTGCCCGTGAACGACCGCGAGCGCGACGCGTTCCAGGAGTTCAGCCTCACGGGCTGGTTCGGATCCACCGCGAAGCGTGTCATGACGATCGACGACCCGAACCGCGCCGGCGAGCTCGTCGCAGAGGCGATGCGGATCGCGGCCTCGGGCCGCCCCGGCCCCGTCGTCGTCGGCCTCCCGGAGGACGTGCTCGTGCTGCCAGCCGCCCCAACGGTCGCGCACCCGGTCGCGCCGCCCGCGCCCGCACCCCACCCAGCGGAGCATTGACGCCCTCGTCGCCCGCCTCGCCAAGGCCGAGCGGCCAGCGATCGTCGCCGGCGGCGACGGCTGGCACGCGGGCGAGGGGCGCGAGCTGCTCGCGTTCGCGGAGGCCGCCGGGATCCCCGTCTACTGCGACTGGCGCGCCTACGACGCCGTGCCGCACGAGGGCGAGGCCTGGGCTGGCTGGCTCGGCTACGGCCGCACCGACGCGGTCGCCGAGGGGTACATCAACGCCGACGTGCTCGTGTTCGTCGGCTGCGGCCGCGCCGATGTGCTCAGCGACGGCTACACGCAGGGCTTCGACGCGGAGACCGTGCTCGTCACGGCCGATCCCGACGCGACGATGCACTCGGGCCGCACCGACCAGCACATTCTCGCCACCCCGGCGACGTTCGTGCGCGCCCTCGCCGGCGTCGAAGCTGCCGCTGCGCGCGGCGGGCGCGGCACCGAGTGGCTGGCTGGCCGCGCCGAGGCGCAGCGCCAGACGGCCGCGCACCGCCCAGACGCCTCGATCGATGGCGTCGCGCAGCAGATGGACCTCGGCGTCGCATTCGGCGAGCTCGACGACCGGCTCGCCGGCGAGGCCGTGCTCACGTTCGGCGCGGGCAACGCGACGATCTGGGCGCACCGCTTCGTGAAGCACCTTGCGCCCGCGAGCCTCGTGGGCGCCCGCAACGGCGCGATGGGCCTCGCGGTTCCGGCGGCGGTCGCAGGATCCCTCATCTTCCCCGAGCGCAACGTCGTCGCGGTCTGCGGCGACGGCGACTTCCTCATGAACGGCCAGGAGATCGCGACCGCGGTCGCGCACGGCGCGAAGCCGCTCGTGATCGTCATCGACAACGAGATCTACGGCACGATCGTGCAGCACCAGGAGAACCACTACCCGGGCCGCCGCTCGGGCACCCGCATGGCGAACCCCGACTTCGCGGCCTGGATGCAGTCGTTCGGCGGCCACGGCGAGCGCGTCGAGCGCACGGAGGAGTTCGGCCCGGCGCTCGACCGCGCGCTCGCTGCTGACGCTCCGGCGCTCATCCACGTGCTCATCCCCGACACCGTGATGCCGCCAGCATCGAGCGATGTCCCCGCAACCGGCTCCGCCCGCGCCTGAGCCCCTGGAAAGGACACACAATGACTGACCAGCATCTCAACGAAACCTTCCTCGCCGACTGGGCGATCCACTCGCGCTTCGGCGCGGTCGAGGGCACCAACGGTGTGGATCGACAGGCAGCAAGCGCGGCCGACGGCGAGCAGCGCAAGTGGTTCCAGGAACTCCTCGAATCGCACGGCTTCACGGTGCGGCGCGACGAGGTCGGCAACCAGTTCGGCCTGCTCGAGCTTGTGCCCGGCGCCCCGTACGTGCTCACCGGCTCGCACATGGACTCGCAGCCGACCGCTGGCCGCTTCGACGGCGCGTACGGCGTCATGGCGTCGGCGCACGCCTGCTTCCGCGTCGCCGATGAGCTCCGCGCGAACCCGGAGCAGGCGCGCTTCAACCTCGCGGTCGTGAACTGGTTCAACGAGGAGGGATCGCGTTTCAAGCCCTCGCTCATGGGTTCGAGCGTGCTCACGGGCAAGCTCGTGCTCGATGAGGCGCTCGGCACCGAAGACCCCAAGGGCATCACCGTGCGCGACGCCCTCGACGCGATCGGCGAGCGCGGCACCTCGCCCGTGTTCGGCACGGGCGGTGACCTCGAGGTCGCCTCCTACGCGGAGATCCACGTGCAGCAGGGCCGCAGCATGGAAGAGGACGGCGTGACCATCGGCCTCGTCAACGCGACGTGGGCGGCCCACAAGTACGACTTCCGCGTGCTCGGCGAGCAGGCGCACTCGGGCTCGACACTCATGGCGGATCGCCGCGACGCGCTGCTCGGTGCCGCACGCCTCGTTGTCGCGGCCCGCGAACTCGTCGACGGCTTCGAAGCCGAGGCCCTCCACACCGCGTGCGGCGAGCTCACGGTCTACCCGAATTCGCCCGTCGTCGTCGCGAGCGAGGTGCGGCTGCTGCTCGACCTGCGCTCGCCGAGCGCCGAGGTCATCGGCGAGGCGCACGAGCGGCTCATGGCCGTGATCGAGCGCGTCAAGCGGGAGGATCGCGTCGAGATCGAGATCGTCGCCGAGCACAGCTGGGACCAGAACCCGTACCAGGAGGAGGGCGTTGCCCTCGCCAGGGAAGTCGCCGAGGAACTCGGGCTCACGCACGACCGCGTGATGACGGTCGCTGGCCACGACTCGACGAACATGAAGGACCTCGTGCCGACGGTCATGCTGTTCGTGCCGAGCGTCGACGGCGTCTCGCACAACCTCAACGAGTTCACGCGCGACGAAGATCTCGTCGCGGGTGTCGACCACCTGAGCGGCGTGATTCGCAGGCTCGCTGCCGGGGAGCTCACCGCGTAACCGGCCGGTGAGCGCGGTGGGTGCGGCCCGCCTGAGAGGTCTGCCGGTGTGGTCATCCGCGCCCGTTCGCCGGAGTTACACTGACACAGAGAACACTGCGGGTTCGGGCCCGCCGGGCCTCCCCGCGAGAACAGGGGAGACACGTGCACGAGGCGCAGAAGCCACAAAACGAGTTGGTTGCGGCGTTGCGGAGCCTCTTCGTGTTAGCGCCAGGGCCTCCCGGCCCGCGGCGGTGGATCGCGACGCGGGCGGCGCTTTCGATGGGCATCCCGCTCGCCGCACTCACGCTCGCCGGGCGCCCTGACCTCGGGCTCATGGCGGGCACCGGTGCGTTCCTCGCGCTGTTCTTCGCCGGTGCGCCTGCGGCGGAGCGGGCGCGCGTGCTTCCCGTCATCGGTGCGGTGTTGTTCGGCAGCGCAGCGCTCGGCGCGTTGCTGGCGCCGTCACCCTGGCTCACCGCCGTCGGGCTCGTCGTCGTCGCGGTCGTGGGCAGTGCGTTCGCGTTCGCCTACCGCGTTGGTCCGCCTGGTCCCGTCTTCTTCGTGCTCATGTTCGGCCTCTCCGGGATGATCACGAGCGTGCGCGACGGTGCACGCGTGACGGAGCCGTGGGTGTTCCTCACCACGCTCGCTGGCGGACTCATCTTCGCGTACCTGCTCGCACTGCTGCCCGCGGTGCTGCCGTCAGAGCGCGCGCGGCAGCCTCGCCAGCTGCGCGAGATCCTCCCCGGCCCGTGGCTCGGCGCCGGCGAGCAGTGGCTCGTGGTGCGGATCGCGATCGTCGCGGCGCTCGGTGCCGTCATCAGCCTGCTCTGGGTCGACCCGGAGCGCGCATACTGGACCGTCTCGACGGGCGTCGCCGTCGTCGGTATGAGTACCGTGCGCAATCACTCCTTCGCCCGCGGCCTGCACCGCACGTTCGGCACCCTCATTGGCGCGGCCCTCTACCTCGCGCTTGCACCGCTCGCGCAGCTGCCGTGGGCGTTTGTGCTCATGCTTCCGCTATTGCAGTTCACGATCGAGTTCGTCGTGGCGCGCAACTACGCGCTCGCGCTCGTATTCATCACGCCGCTCGTGCTGCTCATCGCCGGCGCGGCGCTCGGCGACGCGAACCAACTCTCCACAGCGACCGAGCGCTTCGTGGACACGGCAGTGGGATCCGCCCTCGCGATGGCATCAGGCGTACTGCGCGAGCGGACAGCGCGCCAGTAGCGCGCGGTGTGGCCGCAGCGTCAGAAACCAAAGACCTCGCGGGGGTGGGTGACCCGCCACCACAGGCCGGGTTCCGCGAAGTCACCGGAGCGCAGCACGTCGACTGGCTCGGGTGGTGCGGCGCCGTCTGGCGCGGTGAGGAGCAGCGCGTTCGCCCCGACGTCGAGTGTGCTCGCGGCAGCTTCGCCAGGGATGAGCACCAGGTCGGCGCCTGCGCCAGCCGAGAGGTCGACCTCCTCGCCAGTAACGGCGGTGAGCGTGCCAAGGTGTTCGCCCTCACTCACCGCGGCGATGCGCTGCGGGGCAGCGGCTAACTGCTGCAGCAACGCCTTACTGTCGGCCGCGCGCGCGTCGTTCGTTTCACGCCCGAACACGACGGCGATCCGGGTGAGCGGGCGCCCAGCCAGCTCGCCCTGCGCCGCAGAGGCGAGGGAGTAGCCCGCGCGCACCGTGCGCCCGGTCTTCACGCCGATCACACCGGGCATCGCACCGAGCAACGGGTTCGTGTTCTCCACCGTCCCGATGCCCCACGGCAGCGTGGCACGTTCCGTGGCAACGAGGTCCGCGAGCGTTGGGTCTGCGAGCACGAGGCGCACGATCCGCACGATGTCTGAAGCGCTGCCGAGGTTCGCGGAATCCATGCCGGTTGGCTCTGTGATCGTCAGCGAGTCGAACCCGTTGCGATCAGCCCAGCCTGCGACAGCAGCAACGAATCCGTCGTTGTCGCCAAAGAGCGAGTACGCGTACGCTGCCGCGAAATCGTTCGCAGACGGCACGAGCGCGAGGGTGAGCATCTGCCTTCTCGTCATCTCAGTGCCCTCCGGCACCGGGTAGGCGATGCCATCCTGCGACAGGAGCTCGTCCTGGCGGTCGACGTCTGCCTCGGTCCAGACGTAGCTCGGGCCGTCCGCATCCGGTGCCAGCAGCTCTCGCTCCTGGCCAACGAGCACGGTCACAAGCTTCGTGATGCTCGCGAGCGGCCGCGGCGTTTCGTCGTTCGTCCAGACATCGCTGCCCTCAAGCCAGCCGACGGCGCTCGGACGGGTCTGCGCATCGACGGCCGCCTGAACCGGCGCGGCATCAGCGGAGAACTCCGCCGTCGCGGCTTCGGCGAGCGTGAGTACGGGCTCCGGCAACGCGGCCGTGGCGCTCGCCGCTGTGTACCCACCGGCGCCGAGCACCAGTACGGCGGGGACTACCCAGGCGACGACGCGTGCGCCGCGCCGGCGTCGAGAGCGCGCGGGGGCGGGGCGATCAGTCATGGGGTGTAGTTTAACGTGGCTCCCTTGGCCGGAGCCGGTGCAGCCCATTCCTGTCACATTTGACCACTCTGGGGTGAGTTTTCTGGGCAGAACGTGCGTGCGCGCCGCCCGGGAACCGGGCACAATGTGAGGAAGAGACGTCTGTCGCAATCGAGGAGGATTCCCATGACCGCACTCATCGCGGGTTACGCACGAACGCCGTTCACCAAGTTCACCGGGCAGCTCGCTGCCGAGACGGCTGTCGCGCTTGGTGGGCACGCGGTGAAGGCTGCGCTGTCGCGCGCTGGCGTCGCCGCAGACCAGGTGGACACCGTCGTTGGCGGACAGGTGCTGCAGGGTGGCGCCGGGCAGAACCCCGCGCGCCAGACCGCCGTGGCCGCAGGCATCCCGATGGGGGTCCCCGCGATCACGCTGAACGCGGTGTGCCTGTCGGGCACTGAAGCCGTGTCGCAGGCGGTTCGCCTCATCAACTCCGGTGAGGCTGACGTTGTCGTGGCTGTTGGGCAGGAGTCGATGACGCTCGCCCCGCACGTTATGCCGCTGCGCGCAGGCACCAAGTATGGCTCGGCCGCGCTCATCGACACGGTCGAGCACGACGGGCTTACCGACGCATTCGATCAGGTCGCGATGGGTGCCCTCACCGAAACCGGAAACACGCCTCTCGGGCTCACCCGCGAGGAGCAGGACGCATTTGCCGCGGCATCTCACCAGCGTGCCGCAGCCTCCGCCGACTTCCTCGCGGCCGAGATTGAGCCGTACACCGTGAAGACCCGCCGCGGCGAGACCGTTGTTTCGGCCGATGATGGGGTGCGCGCCGACACCACGGCCGAAGGTCTCGCAGGCCTTCGCCCAGCGTTCACGAAGGACGGCACGATCACCGCTGGCAACGCGTCGCAGATCACCGATGGCGCTGCTGCGCTCGTGATCGTGAGTGAGGCTGCAGCCGAGCGGCTCGGCCTGCAGCCCATCGCGAGTGTCGAGGCAACCGCGTTCGTGGCGGGCCCCGACTCGCACCTCCACTCGCAGCCGTCACGCGCGATCGCCGCGGCGCTCGCGAAGACCGGCGCCGAGGCGAGCGAGCTTGTCGCGGTCGAGATCAACGAGGCCTTCGCGGCCGTCGGTATCCAGTCGACGCGCGAGCTTGGCATCGACCCGGCAATCGTGAACCAGCACGGTGGCGCGATCTCGCTCGGGCACCCAATCGGCGCATCGGGCGCCCGCATCGTCGGGACGCTCGCGCGCCAGCTCGCCGAGGCAGGCACTGGCTCGCTTGGGGCCGTTGGCATCTGCGGTGGCGGCGGCCAGGGCTCCGCTGTCGTGCTCCGCGCGCTCTAAGTAACCGCACGAAAGTACTGGCCGGGGCCCCAACGGGCACCCGGCCAGTTTTGCGTTGCGCTGCTGCGCTCTGCGGTTACACCCGCACGGTGCGCCCGTCACGCAGGATCCACCCTGCGGTGAAGTGCAGCACGAGCGCCGCGGCCGAAACACCGATCGGGAGGACCCAGCCGCCACTGATCTCATGCGCAAGCCCGAAGAGCACGGGGCCGAGCGCCGCGATGCTGTAGCCGACAGCCTGCGACATGCCGGAGGTGGCCGTAGCGGTGTGCGCGTCCGCAGTGCGGTGCGCGATGAGCGTGAGCGAGACGCTCAGCGCGGCGCCGCAGCAGAGCCCAAGGAGCACGATCCACACAAACGTGGCTTGGGGTACGAAGACGAGCCCAACAACTCCGACGAGCTGCAGCACGGGAAGCGTCACCTGCAGCAACGATCTCCCGTCGAAGCGGAGCAGTAACGGTGCGACAAGCGACCCCACCATCCCGCAGATATGAAAGAGCGTGATACCGGTGCTCGTGACCGCTGCGCTCTCGCCGCGGGAGAACATGATCGGCGCGATCCACGTGGCAAAAATGTAGAAGGACGTCGACTGCGCTCCCATGTAGCAGGCGAGGAGCCAGGCCGTCCGCGAACGCCAGACGCGCTTGCCAATGCCCGGGGTGAGCGCGGGTGGGACGGGCGCGTCGCGCGAGGCCGCACGCTTTGCGCTCCTGCCTGTCACGAACACCCACGCGACGAGTGCGATCGGGATCGTGATGCCGCTTGCGAGGAGTCCCGCCTCCCACCCGAGTGCGCGCCCGCCAACCTCGGCTTGGGCTACGGGGATGGCGATCGCGGTTCCGATACCGGCTGCTCCGCCGAGCGCTGCAGAATAGACGCCCATCACCGTCGCCGTGTGCTTACCGAAGTCGCGCTTCACAATTGCTGGCATCAAGACGTTCGCCACAGCGAGTGAAGCGCCGATGAGTACCGTGCCGAGCCAGAGATTTGCGTTCGAGAAGTCGAGGGAGCGCCACACGGTGCCGAGCATGAGCGCGACGAGCGCCCAGGTGACGGTGCGGTCCATGCCGAGGCGCGCCGAGATCCCGTGTGCGAGCGGTGACACCGCAGCCCAGGTGAGCAGCGGGATTGACGCCAGCAGACCCAGAGCGCCGGCGCTCACGCCCCGACTGTCCGCGATGTCGTTGAGCAGAGGGCCAACGCCCGAGATGGTCATGCGCAGATTGAGCGCGACGAGGAAGACAGCGATGAACTGCCAGCGGAGATACTTCGACGCGTTACCCACTTAGCGATGCTATCCCAGCACGGCACTCACCCTTCTGTCGCGCGCGAGGCCGGTGATGGCGCCGCCGAGAACAGAGAGCGCGGCGGCGACGGTGAACACGAGCCAGAAGCCGCCGACCGCGGCGACGAGCAGCGCGCCGAGCACGGGGCCAAGCAGCTGTCCCAGGGCGGCGGCGGTATTGACGAGGCCAAGATCGCGCCCGTGATCGCGCGCGCTTGGCAGCAGATCCGTGGCGAACGCCAAGCCGACGGTGGAGAACGCGCCGTATCCGACGCCCATCACTGCGGCCGCGGCGAGGGTCATGCCGAACGTCGGTGAGGCGACGAGCATCACTCCCGACCCCGCCTGCACGACCGCGGCGACGACCGCGAGCCCCCGGCGGCGGCCGATCCGGTCCGAGACGAGTCCCGCAGCGATCGAGGCGCCGACGACGAACACCGTGTACACGACAACGACGAGCAGCAGGTTGTCCTCAGCGGCTGCGTGATCCTGCCCGAGCCCGTAGAGGAGGAAGAACAAGAACAGCGACGTGCCCAGGGCGTTACCGACGTTCACGACGAGCCTGCCGACGAGTACCCACCGGAAGTCCCTGTCGCGGAGAAACGCGAACCGGGGCTCGTTGGCAGCCCGTCGGGTGTTCTCCCGAGATGTCTGCCCTGACGGGTCGGGGAGCAGGAGGGCGGCGGCGGTGCCCAGCACCGCCATGGCCGCGGCGAGGACCATGTAGCCTGCGGTGACGCTGAGCCCGAGGAGCACGACGACGCCGACGCCGAGCACAATTCCGAGCGCTTGCGCCGATGATGCCGCCGACGATGCTGCGCCGCGCTGCTCGCTTGGGAGCTGGTCAGCGATCATCGCGGTGAACGCCGCGGAGGCGATCCCGACGCCGGCGCAGACTCCCACCCACGCCGGCCCCAGCAGCGATTCGCCCCCGAACTCATGCCGGTAAGGACGAGGGAGATCGTGGTGACCCAGACCCCCGCCAGCGCCCACGGGCGGCGCCGTGGGCGTGAGGTCCGGCGCCTGTCAGAGAGCGCGCCAGCGGTGGGACCGGCGATGACACCGGCGAGGCCGCCAACGCCAAGCACGATGCCCGAGGAGACGACACCGCGAATCCAGCCGTCGTGGCTGTCGGGGGTATCGAGCTGCAACGGCAGCAGTAGCTGCAAAGGCGTGAGCTGTGCGGTCCAGATGACCAGCCATGCGAGCGTGAACAGGGTAAACCAGGTGGCGCCGACGCTGGAGCGAGTGGGAAGCGGTTCGGACATCATGTTCCTTTGCCTGGCCTAGCACCATGCTCTGCATTGAGTATTGCTAGCTGCCGTGCAGTTTAACCCCGGAGCCGCGTAGGGTGGAAGTATGCGCGCGATCAATGCAGCCCACGCAGGCGGGCCAGAGGTACTCACCATCACCGACCAGGCCGTGCCGACGCCAGGGGCGGGCGAACTGCTCGTCGAAACCGCAGCGGTCGGCGTGAACTTCATCGAAACGTACCAGCGCTCGGGGCTCTACCCAGTTGACTACCCGTTCACGCCAGGGGCAGAGGCCACCGGTCGCGTCATCGGCCTGGGCGACGGGGTCGTCGGTTTCGCAGTGGGGGACAGGGTGCTCACCGCTGAGGCTCGCGCAAGCTACGCAGAACAGTTCGTCGTCGCGGCCGAGAAGGCAGTGCGCGTACCTGACTCGATCGCAGAGGTACTCACCGACGAGCGCGCCGCTGCCCTGCCGTTGCAGGGGCTCACCGCACACTACCTCGCGACCTCGTCATCCCGGCCTGAGCCCGGCGAGACGGTGCTACTGCACGCAGGCGCAGGCGGGGTCGGGCTGCTGCTCACCCAACTGCTAGCTGCCCGCGGTGTGCGGGTGATCACGACGGCTTCCACCGCAGAGAAGCGAGAGCTGAGTCGCGCCGCAGGTGCTGTCGAAACGATCCCGTACGAGGGCTTTGCCGACCGCGCCCGCGAGCTTACCGACGGCGCTGGCGTGTCCGTGGTCTACGACGGCGTCGGCAAGGACACGTTTGATGATTCCCTGCGCGCGCTCCGGGTGCGCGGCAACCTGGTGCTGTTCGGCGGCGCAAGCGGCCCGGTGCCACCCTTCGACCTGCAGCGGTTGAACTCGGCCGGAGCGCTCAGCGTCACCCGCCCGTCGCTCGTGTACTTCCTGCGCAACGCTGAGGAGCGGTCGTGGCGCTACGGGGAACTGTTCGACGCTGTGGCGGCGGGCACGCTCGACCTGCGAGTCGGTGCGTCGTTCCCCCTGGAGCATGCCGCTGACGCGCACCGCGCGCTCGAGGGCCGCGCGACGACAGGCAAGGTCGTACTCACGGTTTAACTAGCAGGCTCGTTGCGTCGGGCCAGCCCTGGGCAGGCAGGTGAGCTAGTGCGGGTCGCCGATGCAGAACTCGTTGCCTGCGGGGTCGGCGAACGTGTCCCACGTGAAGTCGGAATCGCCGCGCTGGCCGAGGTGGATCGCGCCCGCGGCGACCCACTCGGCGACCATCGCCTCGCGATCCACATCGGGAGTTCGGTCGAAATCGAGATGCGCGCGGTTCTTGCCTGGCGTCGGCTCGGCAACCTTCTGGAACCCGAGGGCGACGGGAGCCTCCGGTGCGCGCACGACGCAGAACCAGCCGTCGATGTCTTGTGCGATCTCGCCGCCGAGGCGTTCAGCCCACCACGCGGCGAGCGCGCGCGGGTCCGCGGTGTCGATCGTGATCATGCTGAGCTGAATCATCGGCGCTTCCTCTGCTGCTTGGCGTTCTGAACGGGCTACGGCACGCGGCGCAGCCACTCCTCTGATGAGAACTTCTGCTCGACGAGCCGCTCTGCCGCGTCCCACTCGCCCTCGGTGACCTCGCCCATGACCCCGCCGTGGCGGCGCTGGAAGACCTCGATCATTCGCTCGACGATCTCATCGCGACTCTTCCCGGTCTGGCTGCGCAGCGGATCCACTCGCTTCTGCGCGCTCGCCGTGCCCTTGTCCGAGAGCTTCTCGCGGCCAATGCGGAGCACCTGCGTCATCGCGGTGGCGTCCATGTCGTAGGCCATTGTGACGTGGTGGAGGATCGCGCCGGAGCCGAGCCGCTTCTGCGCTGCCCCGCCGATCTTACCGAGCGGGCTCGTGATGTCGTTGAGTGGTTTGTAGACTGCGTCGATGCCGAGAGACTTCAGCGCTTCGAGCACCCAGTCGTCGAGGTAGGCGTAGGAATCGGCGAACGACATGCCGCGCACGAGCTCGCCGGGAATGTAGAGCGCGTATGTGATGCTCGCTTCTGGCTCCATGTACATTGCGCCACCGCCTGAGATTCGGCGCACGAGCGTCGCGCCGTGGGCAGCGGCCTGCTCCTCGTCGACCTCGTTTTTCACCGACTGGAAACTGCCGATGATGACGGCGGGCTCGTTCCACTCCCAGATGCGCATCGTGGGGCCGCGGAGCCCCTCGCCGACGGCGGTCGTGAGTACCTCGTCAAGCGCGGCGTTGAGCATGGGGGCGACCGCTGGTTCGCGGATGATCTGCCAGTCGTAGTCACGCCAGTGGGCTGCCCCGGTCACGCCGCGGCGGATCGCGACACCAACGGAATCTGGTGTGAACCCAAGCAGGTGGACCTCGCCGGGGAGGGCTTTGCGGATCGCCTCTGAAAAGTCCTCTATCGTCGAGGAGGGGTTCATTCCCTCGATCGCCGCGTTGATATCGAGGAGCGCTTCGTCCGGCTCAAGGAAGAAATCCCCTGAGAGCCTAAAATCGGTGATCTTCTCGTCGGTGACGTCGAAGTCAACGACGACGAGCTTGCCGCCTGGAACCTTGTACTCGCCGTGCATGTCAGCCTCCTTGTGCGCGTACCCCAAGGGTACTCCTCGGTGCCATGGTCGGCTACGCGTAAGCCCCCTTCGCTCCCGGCCCTGTGCTCCCCGCCCTGTGCTCCCGGCGCTTCGCTCATCGTGCTGGAGTTGGCACTTGTTGTCGCTTGGGGCGCTGCATACCGACAACAACTGCCAACTCGAGCGGGGAGGGGGGAAGGGGAGAAGGGGAGGAGGAGGAGGAGGAGGAGGAGGAGGGGAGGAGGGAGGAGGAGGAGAGA
>NZ_JXSQ01000036.1 GCF_000834055.1 Leucobacter komagatae | reverse complement strand
GGCAAGCCGTAAGTTGTCCGAGTATGTGTCTGATTTTCATGAGTACCGAGTGCTCATGAACCGGGTTTCCGAAGCAACGCGAGAAACTGACGTGCACCTTTTCAAACGAGTTCCGACATGGTTTCTAAACCTCCGTCTGAAGGACGTGAAGACTCACCATGTGGAGAGGGTGCTTGCGGAGGACGCCCGTGAGCACAACAGAAAGGAGGGAGGCATTATTCGATATCGCACGACGCTGTCGGCATTCTTTACCTACCTGATGGACAATCGCCAGATCATTACAAGGAATCCGGCGCGAAGAGCAGCAATCCCGGGCGCTCAGCTCTCGCCAGCGAGAATCCCATGGCTGGGGACGGAGATTCACGAACGGTTCCTTATCTGGCAGCAGAAAGATCAGGAAATGGCGGAGACTGCGTTGGTGATCTACTTCCTCGCACTCCGTTGGGGAGAGGCCCGAGCCTTGGAAGTCGGTGATCTCATGCTCGATGGCCAGCCTCGCGTGCTTGTCCAACGGTCTCTGTCAGAAGGTAGGACCGTCCCCAAACGCACGAAGACGAACAAAACACGCTGGGTACCAACCGCTAACGCTATCCTGCCGATCTTGCAACGGATGGTGGAGGGCCGAGGTAAAAGAGAGCGCCTCTTCCCTGCATTAACGCGCAGTCGACTCAAGTGGCGGCTGTGCTGGGATGAAACTGGGCAGGGCAAGAATCTTCACTCGCTTAGGCATGGTGGAATTACTGCATGGGCGGCCGCGGGAGTAAATGTGCCGCTGATGCAGCGCTGGGCCGGGCACGCTCGGGTCGAGACTACGATGAAGTACGTGCACCTAGTTGGTGACCAGGCAAGCGCTGCGGGTATCGCAATGCTTGACGCGCAGAACCAACGCCTAGGAATCGCAGCCAAGTAGGCAATTGGGTCTGGTGCGTGCTGAGAAGACTGGTCGTCTTGGTGCGTATCAGGCCCGCTGGCGGGGAGCTACTCTTAATTTTGTGAGCAACCAGCATCCGAAGAAGCATCACTTTGTTCCTCAGTTTTTGCTTAACAAATTTTCCTCCGACGAACAGCTATGGGTGATGTCAATCGAGCAGGAGAGAAATCTTCCATACAAGGCATCGGTCAAGAATGTTGGCCATGTCAATGGCGGACATCGTATGACCAAGGCCGATGGCAGTGAAGATTGGACGACGCTCGAAGCATCTATGGCCAAGTTGGAGGGCGCTGCGAGTTTAGCGATCACACAGCTTCATGAGGACAAAAGCATTTCCTTGGTTTCGCGTGAATTGAAAGAGCCCCTTGCCTGGCTAGCCGCGCTCCAGAGAGCACGGAGCAGGACGTTCCTTGGCTCAGTGGCCCACCTCCTGGGCGAGGCGCCAAACGAAGAGGAACTCAAAAATACTCAGTTTGAACTGCAGACCAGCCTTCTTCGAGCGGGACCGTGGAGCCTTATGGGTAAGTGGGGGGTTCGGGTCGTAACGATTCGGTTCCCGTAGCAGACAGCTATGAACCATTCGTCCATTATCTCTTGTCGCTGCGATGGGACGTGATGCGTTTCGAACAGCCCGAACTTGTCGTCTCAGATGCGTTTGCTGCTCAACACGGTGTCAGCGCTATCGGCACGCCCCTCAGCTCATCGGAAGTTTGGGGAGCAAAATTTGGAGTCAACGTCCCGTTCTCGCGGGCGGAGGGATTCACCATAGCTTTGTCACCGAGGATGGCGCTTCGTGTTCACCGTCGGACTGGACGTTGGGGTGCTGATCCAAATACTGTAAACATGCACACTGTCCGTAATGCTAGGTCCTTCATCGCGTTCCCTGGTGATGCGAATCCTGCGGAAGTCCTTGTCCCTCTCCTGGACTGGGTTTTCGAAGCGAGGGGATTGCGTTCCTGTATTCCTCCTTCTTTGTGAAGTAGAACCGTTGCTGATTTTCTGAGCGTGCTGAACGTGGCTACTGCGTGGAATTAGCGGCTTAAGGTCGTTCCGAAGTGAGCAGTTGGATCTGACGCTTGTTGGCGTAGTAAGCCGGGTTGGCATCTCACCTTGCGTCACGCCCGAACGAACGATAGAAGCAGTAGTTAGGTGAATTGATCCTCCGTGCATGTAGCAGCCTCAGGAGAACACAGTTCCCTTTTGGAGGACGATTTAAGTCGTCTGCTCGCCGCGTATCGATGCGTGCGCGAAATCTTGAACGGCCATCGCAGCTCGCACGGAGTACTCCAGAATCTGGCTCGACATCGGACTTCCGCCGTTGTTCCGCTGTGTCGCTGTCGTCAGCATCCAGGTGATGCTGGGGTCCATCGTGGCGGACTTCTTGTCGGCGTGGTGGGCCGCCACGGCATTACGGATGAGGGATAGCGCCTTCATGAAGTCAGTGTCCTGACGAATGGGGCGGAGATCCTCGCGGAACTGTCGGGCAGCAGCCTTATGGAGTTCTGGGTCAGCCTTGGACGCGCTGCCAGGTCTACTCATCTCGCGGATAGCCTCACTGATTGCAAGAGGCGCGCGTTCTAGTACTTCGTAAAGGTGGAGTGCGAGATACTTCTCCCAGACGTACCGGTCCTCGGGGGATTCCAGAAGGCGATATACCAGCGCCTTCGTTTCGTAGTCGATGAGTGCCAGGTAGAAGACAAGCTCGACGCCCGGACGGTGTGACTCCCAGCCAGGGCGCTTCTTCGCGCTGACGATAAAGTAGGCCGTTTGCTCGACGGTCTCACGAGCTTTTGATGCTCCCTCGGCGAAACGCCTTGCGTCCCAAGTCTCTGAATCCTGTTTTCTAGTTGCCATGCGGAGAGCTTAGAAGGCACATCCGACATTTCAGTCTGGTTCTTGAGCGTAATTGCGTGGATTGTCGTGTAGCCAGCGATCAAGAACGAAGCGAGGCTTGAACTGGCTTCTTCTAAGTCGGGCCTCGACGTTTGACGGCGGTTATTCCGGCGTGGCCGCTGCCGTCCGTGTCAGGGGTGCACGGCGCGCGTTCAGGAGTCTATTTTATGGCGGATGGACACGACATGGACACCTCTCCCGGGTATCGATTCATTGATGCGACCCACAGGCTACGCGGAGCAGCTAAAACTACTCATGAGTCATGTGCAAAACGTGCAGACCACAGTCAATCAAAACTCCTGATGAGAGATAAGGCAACTTCCATGGTAAGGAAGGGGTCCCGGGTTCAAGTCCCGGTCGGGGCTCTGGCTTGTTTCTCCTACGGGGGATATGGCTGAGTAGCTCAGCTGGTTAGAGCGCACGACTCATAATCGTGAGGTCGCGGGATCGAGCCCCGCCTCAGCTACTACAAGCCGCAACTAACACCCCCGGGAGACCGGGGGTTTTGTTGTATCTGGGGGAAGATCCTGGGGTAATCCGCGGGAACTGCGCCCGAGTGGCGCCTCACCTGCTCGCTGCCTCTGTGGCACGCACCACGGCCGCTGCGCGTGCCGGCTGGGTAAAAAATACCTTGCCACATGCCAATAGCAAACTCATACTTAAAGATGGGGGTCGACCTCTCTCGCTAGCCATGTGAATCAAAGGGGACTCATTCGTGGACGAGAAGCACCGGGACGTCGCAACCGCGCCAACACCCATGAAGCCCGCCCGCAGGTCTCGATCTCTCTGCGCGGGAATGCTCACGATGGGTTTGGTAATGGCAGCAATTGCGGCCAGCCCGACGGCGGCAAATACCGCCGAGCAGCGCTACGAAGTGACGATAGCTACCGACGCGGAGGGCGTGGCCGATCCGGGGACGCTGCGCGGCGCGATCGAGGCGATCGCTGCTGACGTTGCTGGCGGCGGGCCGGGCAAAGACTATGTCGTCGTCATCGCGGATGGCATCGGGAGATCTCGCTGGCTGACGACCTCGAGCTCTTGCTCGACGATGAGGTGAGCATCAACTCGTTCACGCTGCGTAATGAGGGCGGGGCGCAAGCGCAGCTCGACCTGAACGGTTTCGGGTTCTCCTACAATTCGGAAACGCTCGACGACCGCGTGACGCTTTCGGGGTTGAACATTCGCAACGGGAACAACTTCACCGCAGTGCCATTCGAGACGGGCGCTATCGATGTCTCAAATGTTTCGTTCGACGGCATTGGCGCCGTTGACCTGCACAGCTCGGCCACCCTCACACTCGCTGATGTCTCCGGCAACTCGACCGTGATCGACCTCGCTGCCGCACCGGAGGGAGCGGAGCAGGTTGGCGTACAGATCACGGACTCCACGTTTGTCGAGGCTCCGGTGTCGGTGAACGTGCCGCAGGGCGTAACGCGAGTCTCGGACAGCTCGTTCACTGGATCCACCTTTGGTACGGCGCTTGAGGTCTTCGGCGAGCTCGGTGACGGGCTCACCGGAACCTTGCTGTTGAGCGACAGTGATATTTCCGACAACCAGACGACAGGCCTGTACGTTACCGGGGTGCAGTCCACTCGCATCAGCGGCGTCACCGCGACGGGCAACTCGGGGAGCAGCGCGCTGCAAATCGAGGCTGGCTTTACCCGTGAAGATCCGGCGAGCGTGCTCATTACCGACTCGGTGTTCGCCGACAACGAGACCTGGCTGGCTCCGCTCGATATCGAGGGCACGGCGAATGCGGTAACAGTTGCGAGGACCGAGTTCTCCGGCAACGTGTCGAGCCGAGATACGGCCCTGAGCTTGGGAGCAGAGCTCTCGCAGGCCGTTGACACGAACGCGCCAGACCCGCTGCTGACGCCGAAAACCTTCCGATTCGAGCACAACACGGTGCGCGACAACGTGAGCCGTGACGACTCGAGCGTGACGGTGCACGAGTGGGGGCACGAGGCCGGAGCCGAACTGGCATTCACCAGCAACTTCTTCAGCGCGAACTCCTCCGATGCTCGGGCAGCGGATATTACGGTGAAACGGCTTGGCGACGGATCGCAAGCGACGCCGAACAGTATGAGCTTGACCGCGAACACCTTCGCTGGCGCGAAGGGTGGCCCTGGCGAAGGTCAGTCTGTCCTCCTGGAGGACGTCGACACCGCACGCATCACGCTCACAAACAACACGTTTGACCTCGCAGATAGCCCCGACTCGGCATTCCGGATCGGGAATGGCTTCGGCGAGAATTCCGTGAGCCTTGAGCACAATACGTTCGTAGGGAGTGGCGTGGGGCTCTCCTTGGCTGAGGGGCAGACCACAGCGTCGATTGCCGCAACGGTCTTTGACACCCCAACAGATCCGTTCGCGGTCGATTGCGAGTGCGACCCGGCGGTTGTCAGCGCGGATACTGTCACGCGGACGGCATCCGCGGCGTTGGGAGGAGCGACGGTCGCCACTGCCGAGGAGATCGCTCTCACACCGCTTGCGGACAACGGCGGGCCGACGCCAACGCGGCTGCCAGGCGACGGCTCGGTGCTCCACGCTGCTGCGCTCGCAGCGCCAACCGGTGCGGCGGCAGCGGATCAGCGCGGGGTCGCACGCCCGGCTGGGCCAGGCAGCGACATTGGCGCCGTCGAGGCCGTCACTGGCAGTGTGCACCTCACGAGCGACATTGTGGTGACCGAAGGCGACGACGCCGTGATTCCGGTAACGCGCGTCGGCGCCGAGGGCTTCGCGTTTGAGCTCGGCGCAGACGTTGCGATTGTCGCAACGGATGGCACGGCCAGCGCGGGAGTCGACTACACGGGCGAGGGTGGAACGGTGACGTTCCCGGCTGCCGGCGTGCTTGCTCCTGCCGAGCAACAGTCAAGCCTCGTGATCCCGACGACTGCTCGCGATGGTGAGCAGGGCAACAGAAGCTTCACCGTCAATATCGCGAGCGCCACGAACGGTGCGCTTATCGGCGCGCCGGAGACGATCACCGTGACGATCAAGGACGCCACGTCGACCGGTGGCAACGGAAACGGAAACGGAAACGGAAACGGCAATGGTGAGGGCGGACAACCGCCTGCTCCGGGTGCTGGGCCGCAGGATGGCCTGGCGCAGTCCGGTGCGACCCCGGCCCCCTTCATGCTGTCTGCCGGCGTGCTCGCCCTGCTCGCAGGTGCAGCAGCGCTGACCGCGCGTTCGTTGCGTGGACGCCAGCGGCACGGCAGCTAAACTGCGTGTACCACCCGGGCCGGCTGAGCTGGCCCGGGTGATCAGGGAGCTGTAGCGGAACCGGACGGAGTTGGCAGGCGTGATGAGTCACCTCCGGCGGGCCGGTTTCTGGGCGGCGGACTATGCCTACGCTGGCCTGTGGCAGGCGCGCGCGTTCCTCTCGAGGCAGGATCCAGGCGAGTTTGCGAGCGGTTCGGAACGGCCAGTGCTGATATTGCCTGGCGTGTACGAAAACTGGCGCTTCATGCTTCCCATCATCCGTGACCTGCACGGGCGGGGACACCCGGTGCACATTGTTGAGTCCCTCGGCCACAATCGTGCTCCCGTCGTTGACGGGGCCCGCATCGTGGACGACTACCTGGCTGAGGCCGGACTGCGAGACGTCGTGATCGTCGCGCACAGCAAGGGCGGCCTGCTCGGCAAGCAGCTCATGACGTTTGGCGAATCTGCGACGCGGATCAGGGCAATGCTCGCGGCGGCGACGCCGTTCGCGGGGTCGCGCTATGCGAGGTTTATGCTCAACAGCACGCTACGATCCTTTTCTCCTGGCAACGAGACTCTTACTGCGCTCGCCCGATCCCTCGATGTCAACGAGCGGATCGTTTCAGTGTTTCCCTCCTTCGACCCGCATATTCCGGAGGGGAGCGTGCTTGAGGGGGCGAGCAACGTGCGCGTGCAGACCGCGGGGCACTTCCGGGTCCTCGCCGACCCGCGCACGCTCGCGGAGGCTAGACGGCTCGCCTTTGGCCATCTCCCGAACGCTCAGAGCGTCTGAACCTGCAATGCGTGGCTTATGAAAGACTCAAGTTCCCTGGTTCCGCTGGTGGTGCCCGATGTTGCGGCGTGGCGGGCGTGGCTGCTGCTGCATGAGGACACCGCTGATGGGACATGGCTGACGCTCGCGAAGCGCGGCACGACCTCGCCGACGAGCCTCTCGTACCAGGAAGCCCTCGACGAGGCGCTGTGTAGCGGCTGGATCGACGGGCAGCGTAGAGCGCTCGACGCTCACACCTTTGTGCAGCGTTTCACCCCGCGGCGCTCACGGTCAGTCTGGTCTCAGCGCAACGTTGGCCTCGTGGACGAGCTCGTCGCTGCGGGACGGATGCGCCCGCGTGGGCAGGCAGAAATCGATCGGGCCCGCGAAGACGGCCGCTGGGAGCGCGCTTACGCTGGCGCAGCAACCGCCGAGGTCCCCGCCGAACTCAGCGCCGCCCTGACGGCGAACGGGGCCGCGCGTGAGGCCTTTGCCGCGCTGAACCGGTCAGAGCGCTACACCCTGCTGCACCCCATCCTCACGGCTCCGAGCAGCAGTGTGCGGGAGCAGCGCGTGGAGCGCCTCGTCTCGCGCGTCGCGGCGCGAGACGCAGCTGACTAGGGGCGTTGGTTTTCGCCGCCGATAGGAGATGGGGCGAGCTGGGTCACAAGCTCGTCGAGGTCGTTCGATGGCAGGTGGATCCCCGCGCGCTCAAGCCTGGCGCGGAGCTCCGTGCGCACCTCTTCCGGCGTGAGCTGGGAGGAGATGGTCCGGACTTCGACGAGTATCTCGGCGACCGACTCGATCTCTTCGAGCGGCCTGTCGGCAAGCGACGGTAGCTGCTCTGACTGCTCCCCGTTCATGCCGGGTTCCTGCGCGGTGTGGTCTGTCATGGTCACTCCTTCTGCTGGTGTGGCGTGGTCCCTAGTCGGGCTGTGCGCCATTCGTGTGCGACCTCGGCCGCTGGCCGCCGCGCACGGGCGGCGCACAGCTCCGCAGGGTCAGTCAGGGGAATCGAGGGTGATGATCTCCTCGTCTTGCCGTTCTGTTGCGCTTGCGCGACGGGTCTGGCGGGCGGAGTGGGGTGTTTCAAAGGCGTCCGCGCCCTCGTTGTCGTCGAGCTCCTGGTGGTCGCTCTCGGCTTCGCGATCGCTGGTCTCGGCAGAGGTGTTCTGCTCGAGCTCCTCGTTCGGCTCAACTGCCTCGTCCGGTTTGTTCTTTGGTGGGGTGTCGTGGGTGTCCATGGCCTGCTCCCTCCGTTGTGGTCTTCCGACGCTAGCAGCGCAGCACGACGGGGCAAAGGGCATAGGTAGTTGATAGGGAAGGTGTGGTCCCGTGCGCGTTCGCGGCCGCAACCGCAGCCGCTCGCCGGTCGATGCGGCGCAACAATGGGCCCCTGAGCTGCGATTCTCGGTGGGCTTTGCGCAGCTTGGCAACGCAGATGTGCCGCCGAGTGGCCGGGTCGAGCCTGGCGATGCGCGCGCTCAACTGCCGCTCACTTCACCGCTGACGCTCAGTTTGAGGGAAGCTTCCTGAGTGCTGGCACATAGATTTAGGGGTGCCATTCCTGCAAGCCGCGGCCGCCGGAGGCCGCGCCGTCGCTACTCCCTGATGCGGGCAGCGTTTGCGCGGCTCAGACGATCCACCCGGAGATACGCATCCCGCGACAGCGCCCGCCACAGCTGCACGGCGAGCGCGGGATCCTCCTGCTCAAGCTCCTCGATCGCCTCAGCGTCGAGCACCATCAGCTCGACGGGACCCTCAGCCTTCGCTGTTGTTTCCTGCCGATCGTCCTCACCGAGGGCGAGCTCACCGAAGCTCATGCCAGCGCCAAGCGTGCGCAGCCGGAAGCGTGTGCCGTCGGTGTGCGAGGCAATGATGCTGATCGCCCCGGCAACAATGAAGAAGACGCCTCCGAAGCGCTGCCCGACGCGTCGAATCACCTCACCGTCGGAGCAGTGCCGCGGGACCATGCGAGCGGTGAGCCGCTCGGCGTCTTCGGCACTGAGCGGAGCAAGCACGGGCGACGTCGCGACGGGAACGGACTGCGGGAGCGAGGCCTGCGTGCCGTAGCGCTCGATGATCAGCCGCTCGCAGTGCGCGATCGCCCGGTCGTGCGAGTCAAACACGGTGTAGCTGTCCTGGTTCACCCCGGCCAGCATGCCCTCGGGGTCGACGAGCAGTATGCGCCGGCGCGAGGCAACGAGGTCGTCGATCACCGCACCGAGCATCCGCGTACCAACCTCACCGACCTCATCGACGTCGCGCACGTCGAGCACGATGAAATCAATCTCATCGTCAATGGAGTTCAGCGCGCGCACGACCGTTTCCGTGCCGGCGAAAAACAGGTCGCCGGTGAGGTCGAGAACGAGTGCCCGCCTGCCGTGCTCCTCGAGGACCTTCGCCGCCTCTTCGGTACGCCGAATGTTCGAGGGCTCCTGGTCGACGGTGTGCGTCGACCGAATTGCGGACCGGCCAACGCGTGCCGCGCGCACAAAGTGCATCTGCAGGTCTGAGGAGATCCGCCGACACGCTGCCGCACCGCGCACGCTGTTGCCGTGCTTGTCCAGCGGGGGCGAGTAGACCGCAAGGCCGACCTGGCCTGGGAGCACCGCGATAATGCCGCCTCCGACCCCCGACTTTGCCGGCATCCCGACGTTCGTCGCCCAATCGCCAGCGTCGTCGTACATTCCCGAGGTCATCATCACGGAAAGCACCCGCTCAACGGCCTCGTACGGCAGCACCTCTGTGCCAGTGACGGGATTCGTGCCGCCAGCCGCGAGGGTCGCCGCGATCATCGCGAGATCCCGGCAATCCACCCGCACCGCACACTGCCGCAGGTACGTCTCGAGTGCCTTCGTCGGGTCGCCCTCGATGATGCCAACCGAGCTGAGGAGGTAAGCGAGGCCGTGATTGCGGTCGCTGCGTGCGCGCTCAGCCCGGTATTCGTGGCCGTTGCTGCGGATCCGGCGAGCGGCAAACTCTGAGTAGGTGTTTTCGATGCGCTGGATCGGCGAACGCCCACCCGAGCCCTTAATCAGCGAGGCAACGGCGATCGCCCCGGCGTTGATCATCGCGTTCGCTGGGCGCCCGGTTTCTGGGCTTGTCGAGATCTCATTGAACGGATCACCTGAGGGCTCAACGTCCACGTGCGCGTCAACGGCCGCCATACCGAGATCCGCGATCGCGAGGCCGTAACTCAGCGGCTTCGAAATCGATTGAATAGAGAAGTCGGTTCGTGTCGTGCCGACCTCGTAGATGTGCCCGTCGACCGTGGCGAGCGCGATACCGAAGTCAGCCGGGTCCGCCTCGGCGCTTGCGGGGCCGACGCTGTACGGCGCGCCATCGTGTAGCTGGGCAAGCTCGGCGTGAACCTCGCGGAGGTAACTCAGTACGGGCGACTCCATACTGGGAGCCTAGTGGCTGGCGGCCGGTCGTGTCCTGCCGTGGGAGACGTGGATCGCGCGATCCGCCCGTCGCCCACCAGCGTTGGCCCTGCACGTCGCAGTGAGCACCAGGAAGGCGCCGGTCGTAATCAGGAGCGCGCCGAGGGGCGCTGCCGCCTGCGGGCGGTCTGCGCCGGTCGCAGCGAGCGCCTCGCTCCCCTCGGGCAACCTCGCAAGCTCGTCACCCACTCGCGTGCCGTCCGGTACGGCATCTACCAACAGAAATTCGACGTCGGTGCGGGCCGCCGCCGTCGGATCAGTGTCGTTGGCGTTGCGCAGGATCGAGCCGTCTGCCGCGAACGTCTCGCCCGGCTGGATCGTGCCGAGATACAGGTACTGCGCTGCGGTGGTCGCGGCTCCGCTCAGCCAGGCGGGCGACACCGCAGGGGCATTCGCCGCTGCGCGGGCCGGCCGGGCGGCGGGGCGGACAGTGAGCGCGAGCCGCGCTGGCTGCGAATCGTAGCTCACGGTTGACAGCCGGGCTGCCGCGAGCAGGTGCCCCTCAACCGACGAATCGCTGCGTGCCACCACTCCCCAATGCTCCTGGCCACCGGCCGCCGGCATCGGCAGAGCAAGGCGCTCGGGCGTTACCGTGACGCGCAGCGTGCGAGCGTCAACCTCTTCGTCGGCTGTGACGCCGGGCGGGGCGACGCCAGTGAGCGACAGCGCGAGCTCCTCGCCACTGGTGAGCGGTGACTCTGTCACCGTGGCGAAAAGCCAAAAGAAGGCGCAGGCGAGACAGACGGCGACGCTCGCCGCTCCAAAAACGCGACGCGCAGTCACGGCGGAGGCCGCCCAAACGGGCTTGTCCGCCGTGCCAGCAAGTGCGCCGCCGGCCAGGCCACCGAGCCCGATCAGCGCAATGAGGGAGTGCACCCACGTCGCTTCCTCTCGAGCGGCAGCTGCGAGCTTGGGGCACGAATCGCACGAGCGCGTGTGCGCGAGGTATTTCTCCCGGTCGCGCTTGGTCGCCTTGCCGGTCACGATGCGCGCAAGCACCTCTGGCTTCAACCCGCACTGCGGCGGAGTCAGCGCTATGAATTCAGTGACGTACGCCTGGCGAAGCGCAACCTTTGCGCGCTGCGTCTGCGTCGTGACGCTCGTGACGGTGATCCCCAACCTGCTGGCGATCTCCCTACTGGAGCGCTCTTCGACAATGACCTGCCAGAGCACTTCGCGTGCACGCGCCGGCAGCTGCTTGAACGCGCGAACCACCAGGCCGCGCGTCTGCTCGTCTTCGATGCTTGAGAACCCGCGCTCAGCAACGCCACGCTCGAGATCCACGTGGTCGCGCGGCTCAGTGCGCGAGAGATCCCTTCCGTGTTTGGCATGCATGTTCCGCGCCACGGCGTGCAGGTAGGCCCGCAGATTTTCGACCTCCCCGATGCGCTCATCGGGGAGGCTGAGCACGGTGGCGATCGTCGCAGAGACGATGTCCTCGGCGTCCTCAACGCTCGCTCCGCGGCGCATGAGTGATGCCTTGAGCTCAGTGCGCAAGTCGTCGTGTTGGGCGGCGAGACTCGACGCGAGTTTGTTGACCTCGGGCATGTGCGGTGTTGCTCCCTCATAGCGGTAAGTCTGCTTCGTAAGCAAGGTGAGGTGCTCACGAAAGAGATTAATTGAGAAATCTTGTGACAAAAAGGCGACAAGTGACTCTTAACTAATGTCGGCAAAATGCCCGACACTCACATCGCAGGCGAGGATCCCTATCCGGTTTGCCTGTGCAACATCCAGCGTAAAGGAAGATTCATGGAAATGAGTTCTCAGGTTTCGAAGCCCCGTGGGACGAAGCGGCTGATCATCGCGGGCGGC
The DNA here is from genome assembly GCF_000834055.1 of Leucobacter komagatae. Taxonomy (GTDB): domain Bacteria; phylum Actinomycetota; class Actinomycetes; order Actinomycetales; family Microbacteriaceae; genus Leucobacter; species Leucobacter komagatae_A. The sequence goes on along the minus strand of NZ_JXSQ01000036.1, from coordinate 9,142 downwards.
GCGACTCTCGCGATCGGCGCCCTCGTTACCGCTGCAGCGTTCACAGATTTCGCGAACCTCAACCTCGGAAACGGTACTGACGATTCTGGCATCGGTGGCAATAACCGATTCAACATTCAAGTCGTTGGCACCGATGCAGCAGGCAACCCGGTGCCCGGAACGTGGCAGGAGGCCAACACCCCTGAGGGTGTGAACGTCAATGTTCCCGGGGCTGACAGCATCACACCGGGCGAGACCGTCTCGGTGGAGATCCCGTTCCGCAACGAAAGCCCGCGGCTGACCGCCGACATTCAGTTCGATCTGCAGGACCGCCCAGGCAAGACCTCGGACGCCGGGATCGCTGCCGCACTGCGTTACACCGTCGAGCTCGACGGCGCGGCACTCATCACCGACGCCCCGCAGGCCAGCGTGACGGATCTCGTCCTCGGAGAGTACCTGACGGGCGAGGAGGGGACGCTCAAGCTGAGCATTTCGCTCCCCGACCAGGGCAGCGAGGCAGCGAACAATGCATTGCAGGCTCAGGTGTCGTACGTGCAGGCGCACTTCGACGCGAGCTCGATCACACCGTAGCAAGACCAGCGGTGGCGGATGCTGCTGGCCCGCGTGAGGGCCACCCCGCACTGCAGTGAGGTCGGCCCGGCGAAGTCGTGAGAGCCCTCTCCCTTTCGGGGGCGCTTTCGTCGGGTCGACCCCACCCCCTGCTCATAGCCGTCACGTTTGAGAAAAGGCTTTATTCACATGAAACCTCCCCGCACCGGGCGCGCGCGAACGTTCGTGGCCTTCGGAGCACTGGCCGCATGCGGAGTTGCGCTGACGACCGCAGCACTCAGCGACAGTGCCTCCGTGGAAATCGACTTGGACGGTTCCCAGAACCGTTTCGACATCGTCGTCTCAGGTATCTACGCAGACTCGACCGGTTCATGGGTCCCGTCCGAGGCTGACTGGCGGCAGGGCAACCCTGACGCATACGAGATCCCGCTGCTCGCTGGCGATGATCCGCTGCTCTCACCAGGTGCCCGCCTCGACGGCAGGGTCGCGGTGAAAAACGCGAGCCACAAACTCAGCGGCGGGCTCGAGCTGACGATCCTTGATCCGCTTCCGCGGGGCGACGAGACCGACCCAGTCACCGGCAATCGAGTCGAGCTCTTCGACCAGCTCATCTTCACCGTGAAAGACGGCGCAACGACACTCTTCGACAGGGTGCCAGCCGACCTGCTCACGAGCTACGCCTGGGACGAACCCTTCGCCGCTGGCGCCGTCAAAATCCTAGACGTCTCGATTGAGATGTCGGCCGAGGCGGACAATCGCTGGCAGCTCGCAACAACAGACGTGCAGTTCCACTTCGAGGCGGTGACGCTGTGATGGTCAACCCAACCCCCAAGAGTCACAGGGCTGGCACCCGCCGACTGCTGGCAACGGCTGGTGTGCTCCTCTTCGCTGGCGTGGGGATCACCGCAGCCACCTTCACCGACACTGCAACGCTCAACCTTGGCGGCGGTGGCATCGGAAATCCCACGCTGTTCGACATCGCCGTTCGAGACGGCGCTGGCCAGCTCCAGGACGCGGAACTCGAGGCAGACGCGGTGCTGTTGCCGCTCACCGATGGCGAGGCGCTGAACGAAACTGACCCGGTTGCATTCGAGGCGCGCTTTGAGAACAGAGACCCCGGCATCACTGGGGATCTCGTGATCCAAGTGTTCGACCCAGACCCGCAACCGGGAGACGACCTGTTCGACCAGCTCCTGTTCACCATCTACCTCCAGGGCGCAAGCGTCCCCGCGATCGCGGGCGCGACGGCCGCTGAGGTAAACGCCGCACAGCTCACCGAGGCGGACGTGCAGCCGGGCGGCACCGTTGACGTTCGGCTCGAGGCAGTGATCGCCCCCGGCGCGGGTATCGCCGTCGCCGGAACAGCGACCCAGCTCGGGCTGAAAGCGGAAGGAGAGAGCCGATGAAGCGGCGACTAGTGGCAGCGCTCACCGCGCTGCTCGCGGGCGTGATTGTGTTCACGCCGAGCGCAGTGACAGCAGCGGACGAACTCATCGAGGCAACGCCAGCGCGGGTATCAATCGCGGTGCCGGCACCGGGCCATTCCGCGCAGTGGGACATGTCGGTCTCAAACCTCACCGACACCGAGTACCCGCTTACCCTCCACGTCTCGGGCGCGTCTGACCGGCTGTTCGGCGGGGCGCACCCGCTCGAGCTCGAGCTCACCGATCCACGCACAGGCGACGTCATCTATTCCGGTCCGGCCGGAGAATCGATTGACGCTGCAATCCTGGTTCCACCGCTCCCCGCCCGCGGCGAGTATCAACTCGCGGGCACGCTTTCGATGCCGCGAGACGCTGGCAACGAGTACCAGGCTGCCTCGGGGCAGATGGTGTTCGAGTTCCGCGTGCTTGGTGATGACGAACCACAGCGCCCACCGACAATCCCGAACACCGGGTCCGATGTCCTGTTCTGGGCGCTGCTCGGCGGAATCGGAATTGTCAGCGGAATCGCGATAGTGGCGCACGGAAGGAAGAAAACCTCATGACGAAGTCGCAGACTCGCTCGGGCCGATGGGCACGGCGTTCGGTCGTGGCGATGGGTGCGATCGCGGCAGTCGTGGGGGTAGCCGTCGCGCTCCCAACCGCTGCCGCGTACAAAGACACCTCGCACGCCAGAACAGATGCGGTTCCCGCACATGTTACGCCGCCGTTCCAGCCGGGCCTTTCGAAGAACACCCGCATGGTCGACACCGGAATCGGGCTCGGCAACGACGGCAACGTATACGTGTGGGGGAGAACGGACATGGGCATCAACGGGGGTGCTCCAGGTGCTGGCACCAGGAACGGGCCCCAGCGCGTCCCGCTTCCCGAAAACGAAACGGTCGGCATCACCGGCGGCATCTACAACGCGAACTCACTCAGCACTGACGGCACGGTCTGGGGGTGGGGGACCTACGCCAAACGAGATGGAACCGACGGCGCAAAGCCAGGGGGAAACCCCAAGCAGGTGCGCATCGGAACGCCGTGGAACGGCAACGGCGAGCTGCTCGATCGCATCCTCGCCATCTCCTCGACGGAGTACGCAGGCGCCGGGATCCGCGACGACGGAACGGTGTGGCACTGGGGCAGCCCGGTCGGCTACGGCGGGACCTCGGGCAACGGGGCGGCACAGCTCCGAGGTCTACCCGACCCCGCGGTAGCGGGGAACAGGCCTGTCTATCTCAAGGGTGCGTACACGAACTTCTTCGTGATCCTTGAGAACGGCGACGTCTACTTCTGGGGTGGCGCCGGCGGAAGTAGCCTCCCCAAAAACACCAACGGTACTGGCAGCTCCGCAACCTACTTGGGTGCGCTCGCACCCTGGATGCAGCAAAACGTCGCGGAGGGGGAACCCTACATCGTGGCTGTTGACGGCGGCATCAACATGGGCGGGGCGATCCTGTCTGACGGTCAGGTCGTGAGCTGGTCGCGGAGCACCGCGAGCCGAACCGGCCGCGGCGCCCCCATTTCCCCGGCCATCATCCCGACGCTGAGCGGCATCGAGTCGATGCAGTTCGGCTTCACGGGGGTGGCGATGCTCAACGGCAACAACGAGCTGTGGGGGTACGGTGCAAGCGACGACTACGGCAAGTTCCCGCAGAGGCCGGCGCTCATCGACACCGACGTGCGGCAGTACGGATCTGGCCAGGGGTATTACATCTGGCAGCGGGGAGACCGGACGTTCTGGGGGCGCGGCTACAACCCGCAGGGCGCGCTGGGAATGCCCACCGGCACCACCTCGACCAATCGGCAGATCAGCTGGGACCTGGAAGTGATTGCACAATGAGAAAGAATCAGCAGTTTCGGTTTGCGCGACATTCGTGGTTCTTGGCCGTCGCCGGCCTCACCGCGCTCGGCGTCGCTGCGGCAGTGACCGCATCAACGGTTGCTACGCTCACCGATCAGGCAAATCTCAACGTCGGAGCAGATGGTGTCGGCTCGCCCGACCGATTCGACATCGGAGTGGTGGTCGCAGACGGCACCGTCGAGCAGGCTGACGGCGTTGACGGCTTCGACTGGGTGGTGCCAGGAGCTCAGGAGCTCGTTCCAGGGCACACGCTCACCACAGAGATCCCCGTGTTCAACAACACGCCGAAACTCAATGCGGAGACGAGCTTCCGGCTAGTCCTCCGCAACGGCGACGGGAGCGTTGCGCCTGGGATGCCCAACATCACCCCATACCTGCGGTTCACGGCAACGGTTTCGGGGGTTGAGGTCTTCTCCAACGTTTCCTGGGAGGACGCCACAGGCTCCCTCGGGCAGCTCCTGGCTCGTGGCGACGCGCCACTCGTGCAGGGCGACGCGTATGTTCCCGGCGCTGCGGGGAGCGAGGAGCGGCTCGAGCTGACCATTGCCTATCTTGATGAAGCGGGTGTCGAGCAACTCAACGGCGGCCAGGCGGCCCTCGCGGTGAGGTTCGACGCGGAGTCCGTGCGGCCATGACGGGAGTGGTGAGTGAGCGGATGGCGGCGAACCCTGGCCCAGACGACGAGGGCGAAGCCCCGACGGGGGCGCACCCGTGGCCTGCGTGGCTGCGCGTTCTTGCCGGAGTTCGGGGGACGATCCTCACCGCTGCTGCGGCCCTCGGGGTCGTGAGCGTTGTGGTGTTCGCAGGGGCGATGCTGTTCGGGTTGCGCCCGGTTGTTGTCATCTCTGGATCGATGGAGCCCGAGCTGCCCGTCGGCTCCGTTGCCCTCATCAAGCCGGTGGCGTACGAGGAGGTCGAGGTGGGTGATGTCGTCACCGTGCCGAGGCCAAGGGGCCTCGGTCTTGTGACCCACCGCGTCGTAGAACTGGCTACCGTTGACGGGCGCCCCGCCCTCGAACTCAAGGGCGACGCGAATCGGGTGAATGACCCCCAGCCGTACGTCACCGATGATATTCGCCGCATGGTCTTTCACGTGCCGAGGTTGGGCTTCGTGACGCTCTTTCTGCAGGAGGCACGTGGGCTCATCGCGGTCGGCGGCATCGTCATCGCGCTGTTTGCCGTCTACCTGCTCGATCCGCGAAAGATCGTGCGTGGCGACGAGGTGCCGGGCTGAGCGTAAGCCCGCCCCGCCCGGGCGACTCAACACAAAGCTCGCCCCGGAGGCGACCGTAGGGTCGTGGTCTCCGGGGCGAGCAGTGTGATGCGTGCCGCTATGCGGCGGTCGGTAATGCGTGCTAGCGAACGCCTCCTGCTGGGGCGGGGTCGCCCGCGGCGGGCGCCTGCTCACTGAGCGGCTCATCGAGTGCATCGTCATCGGTGTCCGTGTTGTCGAACGCGAGGCCCTGGCGTGGCGCGTTGTAGAGCTCCTCGTCGAGGATCCCCTCGCGCTTCGCGACGATCGTGGGTACGAGCGCCTGGCCGGCGACGTTGACCGCGGTGCGGCCCATGTCGACGATCGGGTCAACTGCGAGCAGCAGGCCGACGCCCTCGAGGGGCAGGCCGAGCGTCGACAGCGTCAGCGTGAGCATCACGATTGCGCCGGTCGTGCCCGCGGTCGCGGCCGAGCCGAGCACGGAGACGAGCGCGATGAGCACGTACTGCACGAGCGACAGCTCGATGCCGAAGAACTGCGCAATGAAGATCGCTGCGACGGCCGGGTAGATCGCGGCGCAGCCGTCCATCTTGGTTGTCGCGCCGAGCGGCACGGCGAACGAGGCGTAGCCGCGGGGAACGCCGAGGTTACGCTCGGTCACGCGCTGGGTGAGGGGGAGCGTGCCGATCGAGGAGCGGCTCACGAAGCCGAGCTGTACCGCGGGCCAGACACCCGAGAAGTACTGGCGGATCGACAGGCCGTGCGCCTTGACGAGCACGGGGTAGACGACGAATAGCACGATCGCGAGGCCGAGGTAGAGGACGGCGACGAACAGCGTGAGCGTGCCCATCTGATCCCAGCCGTACTCGACGATTGCGTTGCCGATGAGCCCGAGTGTGCCGATTGGTGCGATGCGGATGATCCACCACAGCACCTTCTGAATGATCGTCAGCGCAGACTCGGTGAGCTGAATGAACGGCTCGGCCTTCTTGCCGATCTTCAGCGCGGCGATGCCGACCGCGGCCGAGACGACGATGACCTGCAGCACGTTGAAGCTTGCGCCGGCGCTGAGCGAGCCGGTCTCGAGGTCCACGCTGCCGGAGACGCCGAGGCCAAGGAAGTTCTGGGGTACGAGTCCGGTGAGGAAGTTCCACCAGGTGCCGACCGTGTACGGGTCAGACGGGGTGAGGTTTGAGCCCGCGGCGCTCTCGCCCGGCTTGAGGATCACGCCGAGGGCGATACCAATCGCGACCGCAATGAGCGCGGTGATTGCGAACCAGAGGAGCGTCTGGCCAGCGAGGCGCGCTGCGTTCGTGACCTTGCGCAGGCCGACGATGCTCGAGACGATCGCGGTGAAGATGAGGGGGACGACTGCGGCGCGCAGCAGCGTGACGTAGCTCGAGCCGATGACCTTGAGCGTGGCGTGCAGCCCGTTCGGGTTGCCCTCTGCGTCAGGTCCAAGGTTCAGCGCGAGCGCGCCGAGCGCGAGCCCGAGCACGAGGGCGGCGAGGATCTGCCAGCCGAACGACGTCATCCACTTCGGCAGGCGGCGTGAGCGGCTGGCTGCGGGTGGCGCGGCGTCAGGCGCTGTCGCGGCGGGTGGAGATGTCGGTGACGACATGTGGATCCTTTCAAATGGGTGAATCGCATCCCCGGTGTGTGGCGAGCGACAAAGAACGAGCCTATCAATACTTTTGCTTTCCTTATGCCACTCATTACTTTTCGTGACGGCGCTGTCGTCGCGCACCCGCTACGCATTGCGGCGCCTTTCGTCTACGCTTGGAGCATGGCTGATTCTTCATTTGACGTTGTGAGCAAGATCGACTCTATGGAGGTCGAGAACGCCGTGAACCAGGCCCGCAAGGAGGTCGAGCAGCGTTACGACTTCAAGGGCGTCGGTGCCGACGTGTCGCACTCCGGCGAGACGATCCTCATCAAGGCGAACACCGAGGAGCGCGCGAACGCCGTGCTCGACGTGCTGCAGTCGAAGATCATTAAGCGCGGCATGTCGCTCAAGGTGCTCGACACGGGTGAGCCCTACGCGAGCGGCAAGGAATACCGCATCGAGTCGAAGCTCAAAGAGGGCATCGACCAGGCGACCGCGAAGAAGCTCAATAAGCTCATCCGTGATGAGGGCCCGAAGAGCGTGAAGTCACAGATCCAGGGCGACGAGCTCCGCGTCTCCTCAAAGAGCCGCGACGACCTGCAGGCAACGATGGCGCTCCTCAAGGGCGCTGATATCGATGTGGCCCTGCAGTTCGTGAACTACCGCTAGCCCGAATCGCCTCAACAGCCCCGGCGCACTCTATGCTGAAGCAATGAGTAGCGCTGGGGCTGTTGTACATCGTCGCCGAACCGGACTGGCTGCGCTGGCCATTGTGGTGGCCGGTGGGCTACTCGCGGGGTGCGCGCAGGAGCCCGCCGAACCTGCGCCGACGACGCCCGCGCCCGCGCCGACCACTCCTGCCCCGGAGCCCGCGCCGACAGAAGCTGCGTGGGAACGATTCACTGATGACCGCCTGCCACACTCATTCGAGGTCCCTCCGGGATGGACGGTGACTGACCTTGGCGGAGATCCAACCTACGGTTCGTTCCAATTTGGTGTCGTGAACCCCGACGGCGACCAGCTCCTGACGTTCTCGAGTCGGGTCCAAGGCCTCGGCGGCGCGTGCGGCGACCTACCCGTGCTTACGATCGAGGAGGTGGACTCGCACAGCGTGGATCTGCCTGGCTACGTCGCAGATGCCGCGCCGATGTCTCCGCTGGTACCGCCGCGTGTCGTCTACCGGGTTTCCGCCGTCGAGGGTGGAGCTATAGCTGGGCTGTCACTTTCTGACGACACCCCGACCGATGCCTGCATGTACTACAACCTCTTGCACCCGGAGCAAGGGTTGGCGATGTTCGCAACCCAGCTGCAAGTGGACTCCTACGAGCCGTCCGAGTCGGAGTGGTTTTTCCCCTCCGTTGACGAGGCGAAAGCATATGCGGAAACGGCAGAGTACTCGCAGCTTGTCCGGATCCTAAGCTCGCTGCAGTTCTCCACACCCTGAGTGCGTCAGCCGGTGAACGCGGGGGCCTAGCCCGCGGCCCCTTCCTCCCTTCCTCTAGCCCGAATCGCCTCAACAGCCCCGGCGCACTCTATGCTGAAGCAATGAGTAGCGCTGGGCTGTTGTACATCGTCGCCGAACCGGACTGGCTGCGCTGGCCATTGTGGTGGCCGGTGGGCTACTCGCGGGGTGCGCGCAGGAGCCCGCCGAACCTGCGCCGACGCCAACGACGCCCGCGCCCGCGCCGACCACTCCTGCCCCGGAGCCCGCGCCGACAGAAGCTGCGTGGGAACGATTCGTCGATCCACGCACACCAGGCAGCTTCGAGATCCCGCCGGGATGGAGCGTCGTCGAGAGTGAAGAGTCGGAGCCCGAGCACGAGCTCTTGAAGTTCGACCTGCTCGACTCAGCGGGTACCAAGCAGCTCACCTACGCCCGGAAGGTTATGGGTCTCGGCGGTGGCTGCGCCGGGATGAGCCACACGGTCACTGAGCTGGAAACCACGCCGTTCGAGATTCCGGGATACGTCGCTAACACCGGCGATTATGCGCCCGAGATTTCCCCGAGCTTCACGTTCACAGTCCTCGAGGATGCAGGGAGGCCCGGCCTCTACGGAACACTCGCAGTGAGAGACGGACTTCCCGCGACCGAGTGCTTCTTCTACAACATGGTTCGGACTGAGGACGCACTCGTGAGCTTTGCTGACACGCTCAAAGTGACAGCGTATGACGCGCCACGCCAATTCGCGACAATGGACGAGGCCCGTAACTACATGGCTACCGAGGAAGACGCGACGCTCAAGCGGGTGCTCCTGTCGCTTCGGCTCGACGGCTGAGCCTACGGGGCGGGAGCACGCCGCCTGTCCGGAAACGGCAGGGTACTCGCAGCTTGTCCGGATCCTAAGCTCGCTGCCCCCTCTCTCACTCCCTCATCCCCCTTCCTCCCTCATCCCTTCTCCTCCCTTCCCTCCCTTCCCTCCCTTCCCTCCCTCTCCTCCCCTCCGGAGTTGGCAGTTGTTGTCGGTTGGGGCGGGCCGAGGCGACAA
>NZ_JXSQ01000035.1 GCF_000834055.1 Leucobacter komagatae | reverse complement strand
CCCCCCCCGTCATTTTCGGCTGAGCAGCCCGCGAGCGTCAGCGATACGGCAGAAAGCAGCGCAACCGTACCGAGTCCCAAGTTTCGTTTCGCCATGAGTCTCTCGTTCCTGTTGGTCAGTATCGACGTGTGGCGCGCCCTTGTGGGGCGGCCAGAGTGAAATCGACACTAGCCCGAAAGAGAAAGCAAACGTGCGTTATTCAACAATTGTTATTCGGAGGAGACAAACGGCGACAGGTGTTTACTTCTAGCGCCGTCGGCTGGCACCGGATCACACGCCAACGAGGGCGACCAAACACCGCCCGGAATTACAGCCATCCCTATGGGCGCGGCGGCATCGGCGGCCCGTCTGGGAAGTCACGCTTCGTGAGGTCAAGGAACATCGCACCCTCAAGCGCCCCGCCAGGCCGCACCTGGTAATCACGAAGCACACCGATGCGTTTGAAGCCGAGACGTTCGTAGCTGCGGATCGCGCCATCGTTGTTCTCGTTCGGGTCGAGGGTGACCCGGGAGATCCCGTGAGCGAACTCGTGGCGGATCGCGAGCGCGAGCGTCTCCTCACCGATCCGACGCCCCCTGAACCGCGTGCCGAGGAACAGGTGCATCACGGTTGTCGGGTACTCCGGATCCTCCCCGCGCAGCACGTAGAGCGCACCTGCGCACTCCCCCTCGACCTCGATGATCCGCGTCGTCTCCGGCGCCTCGATGAACTCATCCTGCACGCGCTCGCGGGTGTACCCGACCCACCAGAGAGCGACCTCCGGCTCCTGCAGGATCTCGAACAGTGGCTCGAGGTCATCTGCGCCGGGGGCGCGGAGTGAGACGAGCGGGCCGGCAATAGGCGCAGCAGGGAGTACAGAAGTAGTCATGCAACACAGCGTACTGCGGTTGGAATCCCGTTCGCCATGCACAAAGCCCTGGTGGGTTGCAGTGCTATACACCGCAACCCACCAGGGCTTGCGCGAAGTGGGCTACTGCCCGAGCGCCTTCAGGCGCTCCTCCTCATCCATTCGAATGCATGACTCGATGATTGCATCCATCGCACCATTCATCACGTGGTCAAGGTTGTAGGCCTTGTACCCGGTGCGGTGATCGGCGATGCGGTTCTCCGGGAAGTTGTACGTGCGAATGCGCTCCGAGCGATCCATCGTGCGGATCTGGCTCGAACGGTACGCGCTCGCCTCGGCCGCCGCTTCCTCAGCGAGCCGCGCAAGCAGACGCGCGCGGAGCACGCGCATGCCGGCTTCGCGGTTCTGCAGCTGCGATTTCTCGTTCTGCATCGCGACGACGATCCCGGTCGGGAGGTGCGTGATGCGCACCGCAGAGTCGGTCGTGTTGACCGACTGTCCGCCGGGGCCACTCGAACGATACACGTCGATCTTGAGGTCGTTCTGGCTGATCTGCACTTCCTCAGCCTCGTCGGGCTCCGGGTAGACAAGCACGCCCGTTGTGGACGTGTGGATCCTGCCCTGCGACTCCGTCACGGGTACGCGCTGTACGCGGTGCACTCCGCCCTCGTACTTCAGGTGAGCCCAGGCGCCCTGCGACGGATCGCTCGCGTTCGCCTTGATCGCAATCTGCACGTTCTTGTAGCCGCCGAGGTCGCTCTCGTCTTTCTCGAGGATCTCGGTCTTCCACCCCTTTGACTCCGCATAGTGCATATACATCCGGAGCAGGTCTGCGCCGAACAGCGCCGATTCGGCGCCGCCTTCGCCACCCTTAACCTCGAGGATCACGTCGCGTGCGTCGTCTGGATCGCGCGGAATGAGGAGACGGCGAACCTTCTCCTGTGATTCTGCGAGCTGTGTTTCGAGCTCGGGCACTTCCTCCGCAAAGGCTTCATCTTCCTTTGCGAGCTCGCGCGCCGCCTCGAGGTCGTCGCCGACCTGCACCCAGTGCTCGTAGGCGACCTTAATCTTGCTCAGCTCCGCGTAGCGACGGTTCACCCGCTTCGCCCGCGCGGCATCTGCGTGCAGCGCGGGGTCAGCGAGATCATCCTGCAATCGGAGGTGCTCCGCGAGGAGCCCTTCTACCTGCTCAAACACTCTTCTTCTTGCCTTAGAACGAGATGGTGTACGACTTCTCTGCGTTGACCTCTGGCGCCGTGCGGCTACCCGAGATCTTCACAAAGCTGTTCGCTGCCGGGGTGAGTTCACGCAGGAGGTCCTTGTCGCTCGCGACGCCGGTGTGCGTGCGTGCGGTCGCGAGGAGCGTGAGCGAGCCACCGTTTTCGAGGTTCCGTGCTGATCCGAGCAGACGCTTCGCCTGTGCCACAGCGTGTGCCTGTACTGCCTCGGGGGACGTACGTGCGCCCTGCTGGTTCTGCAGGTAGGCGTGCGCGAGATCGGTGAGCGAATCGAGCAGCACAACTACGTCGTGCCCGAGCTCAACCAGTCGGCTTGCGCGATCAATCGCGAGTTCGGCGACCGTGGTCTGGTCTTCCGCTGCACGGTCGAAGGAAGCGGCGATGACCTCGCCGCTGACGGTGCGCTCGAGGTGCGTTACCTCTTCCGGCCGCGCGTTGGTCAGCACGAGCAGCAGGTGCGCCTCCGGCGCGTTTGCTGTGACCGCTGCGGCGAGCTGCGAGAGCACACCGGTCGCGGGAATCGTCGCTGGCAGCGCTACGATTGCGCGCTGGCCAAGACCCATCGGCGCGTGTGCGTCGATCTTCGCCCCAACGCTGTCCGCGTCGCCCGTGCCGAAACGGAGCGGCTGTTCGGGGAAGATCGCGGTCATCTCGGTAACCTCGGAGCGCTTCTCCGCTTCCTCAACAGGCTTGCCGTTGACGGCATCGATCTTCACGATCGCGTTGTACTTCTGTCGGCCACCGCTGTCGCCCTCGCGCGGCTGGCGGATCGCTCCAACGATTGCGTCGCCGCGGCGCAGGCTGTACTTCTTGACCTGACCGAGCGCGACGTAGACGTCGGAGACACCGGGGAGATAACCGCTGGTGCGGACAAAGGCGTAGTTGTCGAGGACATCGAGGATGCCTGCCACTGGCAGCAAGACGTCGTCCTCGGCAATTTCGGGCTCAAGATCGTCACCGCCGCGACGCTTCCGGTCACGCTGACGCGTGCGGCTCGAACGCGTGCCACTCTCCTGCTTGCCTGCGTCGTTGCGCTCGCCCTGCGACTGCTTGTCGCCCTGCGACTGCTTGTCGTTGTCTGCCTTGCCTGAGTCCGTCTTCGCGGACTCGCCCTTCGCGGAATCGCCCTTTGCGGAGTCGCTCTTCGCGGAGTCGGTCTTCGCGCCGTTCTGGTTGCCGCCACGGCCGCGCGACTTGGACTCTTCCGGCTGCGTCTTTGCGTCAGCATCGGTCGATTCAGTCGTCTGGTTGGCGCGGCGACGCGAGCGGCGTGCTGGCTGTGCGTCTGCGTCCTCCGTTGCCTGCGACTCGGGAGCGGTTTCGGCTGCGGGGGCTTCGGTAGCTGCGTCAGTTGCCTGCGCTGCTTGCGTTGCCTCCGCGGCGGGCTCAGCTGCGGCTGGTTCAGCTGCTGCTGGCTCGGCTGCTGCCTTGCGCGAGCGAGTCGCGCGCTTCTTCGGCGCCTCAGCGGCCTTCTCTGCTGTGGCGTCGGCAGCATCCGCTGCCGAATCTGCCGCGGCCTTCGGCGCCTCGGCGGCGGCGTCTGCCTTCGCGTCAGTTACCGTTTCTGCAGCAGCCGGCTCAGCCTTCTTGCGTGAGCGCGTTGCGCGCTTCGGCGCAGCCTTTTCTGGGGCAGCGGCCTCAGCAGGGGCAGCAGCCTCGGCAGTGGCAGCAGCCTCGGCTGGGGCAGCCGGCTCGCTTGTGGCTTCCGGTGCTGCGACGGCGACGTCGGCTGCGACGTCGGCTGCAGCGCCTGCCGCTGCCGAAACGCGGCGCGAGGCGCGGCGTCGAACCGGTGCTGTCTCTGCGGTTTCTGCCGCGGGAGTCTGGTCTTCGAGGTTAGTTTCCACGTGTATTCCTTCCGGAATCTATCGGGTTTGCGCCCTCAGGCAACAAACCTGCACAAACGTGCGGGAAGCTCGGGGGTAAATTCCCCGGCTGGGAAAGCGATCCGGGACACAAGAAGCAGTGTCATACCCGCGAAGAGAACGCGGATTCAACCGGGATCTGTTCTACTGTAGCACCCTTGATGTCAACAGCCAGTGTGAGCACCCGCCATTCTGGGGCGATTTGCTCAACGAGATCCGCAGCAGCTAGTCGCTCAGCGGGCCCATTGGAGAGTACAAGAATCGATGGTCCCGCACCGGAGACGACGGCCGCGTGACCGTGTGCTCTGAGCGAGCCGATGAGATCTCGCGTCGCGGGCATCGCCGCGCCGCGATAGTTCTGATGCAGCCGGTCCTCGGTCGCTTCGAGCATCAGCTCGGGGCTCTGGGTGAGCGCGGCGATAAGCAGCGCTGAGCGTGACACGTTGAACACTGCATCCTCGTGTGGCACCTGCTTTGGCTGCAGGCCACGAGCATGCTCCGTCGACATAGTGAACGTGGGAACGAGCACGAGCGGGGCGACCCCGCGGTGCACGAGAAGACGCTTGAACCGCGGCCCCTCCTCGTTCGTCCAAGCGATTGTGAGCCCCCCGAAGAGCGCTGGCGCGACGTTGTCTGGGTGGCCTTCGAGTTCGGTTGCGAACGCAAAAATCTGCGCCTCGTCGAGCTCGATGGGATGCTCGGGGTCTGCCGCGAGTAGGCCTGCCGCGATGATGACTCCCGCGACAATCGCGGAGCCAGACGAGCCCATGCCCCGGCCGTGGGGAATGCGGTTTCGGGCTTCGATGTTCATGCCGGGCATCTCACGCCCGAGGCGCTCGAACACAAATGCTGCAGAGCGCACTACGAGATTTCGCTCGTCGGTGTCAACCTCGCCATCACCGACGCCGATTACGGTGACGGTGGCGCCTGGCTCTGGCCTGGTGACCACGGTGAGCTCGTCACCGTAAGCGAGCGCAATGCCAAGCGTGTCAAACCCTGGGCCGAGGTTTGCGCTCGTCGCGGGGACGTGGACTTTCAGTGCACGCTCCACGCGGCTCATGCGCGCCCCTCCCGGCGGAGCACGCTCGTCACCTGTGTCACCGCATCGTCGCCTCGGAGCGTTACGACCGTCGCGGCAAGGTCAGCCTCACGCGCGGTGTGCGTGCCAATCACGAGTGTCGCACGACCCTCGTCTGAGATGTTTTGTTCGACGCTCGCCGCTGAGACGCCGTGAGCCGCGAGGATCCCAGCGATCCGCGCGAGCACACCGGGCTCGTCGCGCACTTCGAGCATCACCTGGTACGCGGTCATGACCTCGCCGACGGGCAACACAGGGAACTCCGCGTGTGTCGAGCCGGGAATTCCAGGCCCTCCGACGACGTGTCGACGGGCGGCCGAAACCAGGTCGCCGAGCACGGCAGATGCCGTCTCGTTTCCTCCGGCGCCTGCGCCGTAGAACATGAGCTCGCCGGCGGCTTCGGCCTCGACGAAGACGGCGTTCTTCCCCTCGTACACCGCGGCAAGCGGATGCTCGCGAGGGATGAGGGCCGGGTAGACCCGAACGGATACGCCGTCGGTCCCCTCAACAGACGTGAGGCGTTCGGCAACGGCGAGGAGCTTGATCACAAATCCAGCGTGCCGCGCTGCGGTGATCTGGTCAAGGGTGACCTCGGTGATTCCCTCACGGTAAACCGCGCTCTCCGGGACGTCAGTGTGGAAGGCGATGCTCGCGAGGATCGTCGCCTTCTGCGCGGCGTCGAACCCTTCTACGTCAAGCGTTGGATCGGCCTCAAGGAAGCCAAGGTCGCTCGCGAGTTTCATCGCGTCCTCTGCCGACTCCCCGAAGCGGTCCATCCGGTCAAGAATGTAGTTCGTCGAGCCATTCACGATGCCCATGACGCGGGTGATGTGGTCACCGGCGAGGCTCTCACGGAGCGGCCTGAGAATCGGGATAGCAGCAGCGACGGACGCTTCGTAGAGCAATTGCGCGCCAACCTGATCAGCGGCGTCCGAGAGCTCGCGGCCGTGAGCGGCGATGAGGGCCTTGTTCGCGGTGACGACGTCTGCCCCACCGCCGAGCGCGAGCAGAATGAGCGAGCGAGCTGGCTCGATACCGCCCATGAGCTCGATGACAATGTCGGCGCCCTGAACGAGGCGCTCGGCGTCGGTCGTAAAGAGTTCCTTTGGCAGCTCGACGTCGCGCTCAGCATCGATCGAGCGCACAGCGATCCCGTCGAGTGTGAGGCGCGCACCGATTCGGGCAGCTAGTTCATCACTGTTTTCGAGGATGAGTCTGGCCACCTGAGCGCCGACCGATCCACAACCCAGCAGTGCGACCCGAAGGTCTCGATACGCATTCACCCGGTGTTCTCCGTTTCTCGTTCTGAAGTTCTTGATTCGCGCAGCGACTACGCGACGATGCTCTGCTCGAGGAGTTCCGTCTCAGTCTGGCCACGCACGATCATGCGCGCCTCGCCGTCGCGGACGGCGATAACCGGGGGCCGCGGCACAAAGTTGTAGTTGCTCGACAGCGCCCAGCAGTAGGCGCCAGTCGATGCGACCGCGAGGGTGTCACCAGGCTGCACGTCAGCGGGAAGTTCGTCGCGAATCACCACGATGTCCCCGGATTCACAGTGCTTGCCAACCACGCGCACGAGTGCCGGGCCTTCGCTGCTTTCGCGGTTTGCGATCCGCACGTGGTAGTCGGATTCGTAGAGCGCTGGTCGCGCATTGTCACTCATCCCACCGTCCACGCTCACATAGAGCCGCTCGGTGTATCCGAGGTCTGCCGGATCTGTGGCCCCTGTTCCGGTCAGGTCGACGCGCTTCGTCGTTCCGACCGTATAGAGCGTCACGCCCGACTGCCCGACCACTGATCTGCCGGGTTCGAACGCGAGGTGTGGCAGTTCGATGCCCGCCTCGACCGATGCTGCGGCGACGATATCCGCGAGTTCGCGAGCGATATCCGCGATGCGCGGAGCCTCACCAGCCTGCGCTGGCGTGTAGGCGATACCGAACCCGCCACCCAGGTTGAGCTCGGGAATCTGCGTTCCAGTGATTTCGGAGAGCTCGACGTAGCTGCCAAGCAGCCGTCTCGCTGACTCACGGAATCCCTCTGTTGCGAAGATCTGTGACCCGATGTGGCAGTGGAGCCCCACGAACTCGAGGCCCTCGTGCGACACAATTTCTCGCACGAGCGCTGGCGCATCGCTCAGTGGCATGCCGAATTTCTGATCTTCGTGCGCAGTCGCAAGGTAGTCGTGGGTCGAGGCGTGCACGCCGCTGTTGACGCGCAGTCGCACTCGCTGGCGCTTCCCTGCAGCCGCGGTCGCGGCTGCGATCCGCGCAACTTCGATGACGCTGTCGATGATGATGGTACCGACCCCGGCCTCGACAGCGCGTGCAATCTCGGCCTCCGACTTGTTATTGCCGTGGAAACCGATCAGCCGCGGATCAACTCCGGCCGCGAGCGCAACGAGCAGCTCACCGCCGCTTGCGACGTCAATGGCGAGGCCCTCTTCGACCATCCATTTCGCGGTTTCAACGCTGAGAAATGCTTTGCTCGCGTAGTAGACGGTCGCGTCGGTTCCAACACGCTGGGCCTCACCGCGCAGCGCATCACGAATCTCACGAGCGGTTGCGCGGGTAGCTTCTTCGTCAACCACATAGAGCGGCGAACCGAACTGCTCTGTCAGCTCTGTGGCCCTGACTCCGCCAATCTTGAGGACCCCGCACTCGCTCCCCCTGCGGGCGCCGCGCGGAAACACACGGTCGTCGATCGCGTTCACATCAGGGGTTCGGTGTTCGGTCATCGGACGCTCCTCGGCTCGGGGTGGGTGTCGCATGGACGCTCGGGCGCTCGGACGATTGCAATCGTGCAATCTCTGGCGAGCGGACCCGGCTTGGCCCCTGAAGCCGCGCGAACGGAATACTCCTCCGAACGAACCTCTCCATCTTAATAGACGGGCTGTACCCAAATGCGGATGTTACGTCGCGGAGCGACCGAACCCTGAACTGTCGACTAACTGAGCCGTGGCTACACCGATGCGTTGCGCGGTGGCGCGAGGACTGCCCTGTCAAACATGCAGGGCGCCTCGATTTCCGGCTTCAGCCCGCTCGGGCCTGCGAGCGAGACCTGGAGGCTCTGGACGAGCGGAACCGTCAGCCCAACCATGCGCAGATCACACACGAGCGATCCGCGCGCGCAGTCAATGCGCCAACGGAGGTGCCCGGCATCGGTCGCGCCGATCGTTCGCTCGGCAAACGACCGCTGCGCAACGGGGCCACCGGCTTGGGCCAGCAAGTCCGCGAAGCGGCTAGTGCGGGCTTCGTCAGGGAAGTCGGCGAGGAGGTTCGCGGCGGAAATATCCGCAGCACCGGTGAGCGGCGCTCCGTCACGAAGGAGCCCGTCAAAGCGTTCCGCAGCTGTCACGCACTCGGGCCACGGCAGCACGGTGGTTGATGGCACATCGGAGAACTCGAGCACGCGAGCGTGGGCCGCCGTCGCGAGGGCATCTGCCCGGAACACGTCTGAGTTGCCGAACGCCACCGTACCCCTGCCGCTTTCAACGTGCCACCGCATGTTGGAGGTAAAGCCGGGGAGGCCACCGGAGTGGTCTGCGACGCGCCCAAATCGCCTGTCCTCCGCGACGAACAGTCCGAGGGCGTAGGCGAGGCTCGCGCAGTCCCGGTCGCCTGTCGCAACCGGCGCAGCCATCGGGGTGTGCGCTCGCTGCATCTCGCGTCTGCTCCGGGCTGAGAGCAGGTCTGGGCGCACGGGAGAGTCCGCGAAGCCCGAGGCGAGGAACCACGCCCAGCTGGCGACGTCGTCAACCGTGCTGAACAGTCCGCCGATACACGCGAGCGCCCCCGAGCCGATGAACGGTTCGGGGACAAAGGTTTCACCCGCGTCAAAGCTCCGGAACCCGTGAGCAATGTCGGTTCCGTGCGGATACTCATCGACGGTGAAGCGAGTCCCTGTCAGGCCGAGCGGGTCGATGAACCGGTCGCGGATCTCCGCTTCGATCCGCTTGCCGCTCACCGCTTCGATTGCCCTCCCAACGAGGGACATTCCCAGATTGGAATACTGGTACCGAACTCCGGGAGTTTCCGTGAGCGCAATTCCAGCCGCACACATCGCTGCCACCGCTTCCCGCTCGGCGTCGAGCTGCCGATCTCCCCACGCGTTATCCTCGGGAAGGCCCGATCGGTTCGCGAGCAACTCTCCGACTGTGACGGCCTGGGCTTCACCATCGATGCACAGTCGCACGCTCGGAAGGTACGTTCTGATGTCGGCCCCAAGATCGAGCCGGCCTTCCTCCGCGAGCGCAAGTGCCGTCGCTGCGAGGAAGCTTTTCGTCATCGAGGCAATGCGGAAAACGGTTTCCCGCGTGACCGCGCTGCCGTCCATCCTGGGATCGCCCTCCCCGTGCCAAGCCGTAACGCCTGTCGCGTCAAACGACGCCACGACCATCGCTGGTGCCCGCGGACAGCTTCTCGCCGCGACCGCAGCGTTGAGGGCCCGTGCGTCATCGGGCGAGAAGTGTGCGTCTGTGATGCTCGGCGCGGCTGGTGTGGCGTGGTGCATGGTGGATCCTTGTGCGTCATCGAACTGGGTCACTCGCCACCCTATTGGGCGAGGGGTGCCCGTGCGAATCAGCGCGGGTGCGGCAGGGATATGACCCCCACAGACACGCCGGAAATACATGCACGCGAATACAACAACTTGGTGACGGGTTATATTCGGCCGTACGGTCGGCGTGATCGGGTGCAACAATGACACTCGATGCGTTGACATTGAAAGGACACAGATCATGGGTAGCTTCATTGAAGACTTCTTCAAAGGCCGAGACACCGGCCTCGTCATCGACTGGACCCAAATGCCCACCTACAACACGATCATGGCGGTCGCAGCGGGGGCAGGGCTCATCTTCATGTACATGCTCGGACGCGCGCTCGTGCGCGACAGAGACTTCCGGGCAGAAGGCTGGGCCCTCACAGCTGGTGTGCTCGGATTCATCCTCACGGCAACCGGGCTCCACATGACGCTCGAGTGGCCCTTCGCCACCTACTTCCCGTTCGATAACATCGTCTTCGGCGAGCCAAGCCTTGCCTTCGGCGTGCTGCTTCTCGCCGCATCACTGTTCCTTTGGAAGCGTGGTGACAAGATCGTTGCAGCGGAGGACCGCGCAGCCGAGGCCGCGGCTACTGCTCGCCCACTCGGGATCTTTGTGCTCGGCATGGGCCTAGCCCTGTTCGGCATCGCCCTCGCCGGTCTCGTGTTCCAGCTGTTCGCGGCTCCCGCGGAGGAACCGATCTCAGGGATCGTCGCGGACTACCCGATGATCGAAGCGATCTTCATGTCGCTGCTCTTCGCGTTCGTCGGGCTCGGCGCTGCGCTCTTCCCGATCGCGCTCCGGGGATTCTCCTCAACCCGGCCCCTGTCAGGCACCGCAAAGCTCGTCGGCGTTGTCTGGCTGGTAACCGGGATCATCTTCCTGCTCTTCGGGGCGATGAACTTCTTCACCCATATCGGGCTCATCGTCAACACGATGCAGTAGCCGGCGCCAGGTGCCTGCGGTCAGCTTGAAGCGGGCCGCAGGCGCTACCGCCCTTTACTCGCAGGTACCGGGCGCCCGCTGAGCAGCGTTCGACAGAAAGTCTGGCGTCAGCGACACGTCAACGCTCGCCCCGCCCGTTGTCACCCTGATCTGCTCAAGCGTGACACCGGCGGGAAGCTTGTCGCTCACGCACATCACGCGCGACGACAGCAGCGGATCAAGCAGGCCGCCTGTCGCGGCAGCGAGCTGCTCAGCAGACAGGTCGAAACCGACAGCGGAGAGACCGGTCGGCTCGACCCGCACCATCCCGTCTTCGACGGAGAGCTTCAGCGTAGCCTCGATCGGAACTTGAAACCCGAGGGCATCAATCGTGCGCCCAACAACGAGGTCGCCCCCGCTCGTCTTCCCAGTGTCAGCCACCCCACTCGTAAGCATCGAAATGACTGGTCCCAGGTTCGCCGCAGGCACGTAGATCGAAGCAGTCGGGTTCTCAATGTCTCCCGTAGTCACCGCAAACGGCACCTGATCAGCACGGAACGTGAGAGTCGCAGTCACGCCATCAACCACGGGAGCATCGGGGATGTCGACCTCGATGTCTCCGACACCGCCCCTAATTGCGTGCAACAGCGCCGAACCGCCGAGCTCAACATCCACCGGGTGGCTCTTGGGCAGATCAAGCTTGCTGCGCACCTGAGTCTCAACAATCCCAGGAACCAGCAGGCGCAGACCCCACTCCCCAAGCCCCGCCAACACGCCGATCGACACGACCAGAGCAATGATCACTTTCAGCGAGCGGGGCATAGCGTTAGAGCCTTTCTGGAGCGGAGACGCCGAGGAGATCGAGTCCGTTGCGGAGCACCTGGCCAGCGGCGTCGTTGAGCCACAGGCGGGTACCGTGTACATCCTCTACCTGTGCGTCACCGAGCGGGATCACGCGGCAGTTGTCATACCAGCGGTGATACACGGCCGCGAACTCCTCGAGGAAGCGGGCGATGCGGTGTGGCTCACGCAGCTCGGCAGCACCCGCAACAATGCCGGGGTACTGCTGCAGCTTGCCGAGCAGGTCCGTCTCGGTCTCGTGCGTAAGCAGCGCAGGCTCAAAGACCTCACGGGTGATGCCCGCCGCCGCCGCGTTCCTGTCGACCGCGCACGTGCGTGCGTGCGCATACTGCACGTAAAACACGGGGTTGTCGTTGGAGCGGCTGCGCACCTTCTCGCCGTCGAGCGCGAGCGGCGAATCCGCCGGGTAGCGCGCAAGCCAGTAGCGCAGCGCGTCGGCGCCGAGCCACTCAAGCAGGTCGGTGAGCTCGATGATGTTGCCAGCACGCTTCGAGAGCTTCGCGCCGTTGAGGTTCACGAGCTGTCCGATGAGCACGGTGATGTCTGTCTCGATGTTGTCACCGGCGGCACCGGCGATCGCGGTGAGGCGACCGATGTAGCCGTGGTGATCCGCACCGAGCAGGTAGATCTTCTCCGTGAAACCGCGATCCATCTTCGACAGATAGTAGGCAGCGTCAGCCGCGAAGTAGGTGTAGATGCCGTTGCCGCGCGTGAACACGCGATCCTTGTCGTCGCCGAAGTCAGTCGTGCGCACCCAGATCGCGTCGTCCTCTTCGAAGACGTGGCCCTGCTCGCGCAGCCGATCCACCGCGAGCTCGATCTGGCTCGGCTCGCCGTTCGGGCCCTTCGCGTGCAGCGTGCGCTCCGAGAAGTAGACGTCGAAGTGCACGTTGAAACGCTCGAGCGAGTCCTTGATCTCCGCGAGCTGCAGCTGGTAGCCGAGCTCCTGCGCCTCCTCGACGGCCGCGTCACGATCCTTCGCGGCGAGCTCGGGCAGCTGCGGGAGCTGCTCGCGGATCTGCGCGCCGAGCGTCTGAATGTACTCGCCCGGGTATGCGTCTTCCGGCGCTTCCTCGCCGAGGGCCGCGGCCAATACCGAGCGGCCGAACTTGTTCATCTGGGAGCCGGCGTCATTGATGTAGTACTCGTTCGTCACCTCGGCACCCGATGCGCGCAGCACGCGCGCCGTCGAATCACCGAGGGCGGCCCAGCGCGTGTGGCCCATGTGCAGCGGCCCAGTCGGGTTCGCGCTCACGAACTCCAGGTTGATGCGCTGGCCGGCGAGCACGTCGCTGCGGCCGTAGTTCGCGCCCTGCTCGACGACGCGGCGTGCGGTCTCGCCAGCGCTCGCGGCGTCGAGGGTGATGTTCATGAAGCCGGGACCCGCGATCTCGGCCTTGGCTACACCGTCGATCTTCTCGATCTCGGCGACGAGCTCCTGCGCGAGCTCGCGCGGGTTCGTGCCAATGCGCTTTGCGAACTTCATCGCAATGTTCGATGCCCAGTCGCCGTGCTCACGGTTCTTGGGTCGCTCCAGCTGCGTGTCCTGTTCGGTCACGGCAATCTCAGCGGCGTCTCCCCCGCGGGCAGCGAAGTTGGCGGCGAGAATCTGGGCAAGTGCGTGTGCAAGTTCTTGAGGCGTCACAAGCATTAAGTCTACCGGCAGGCGCCGGGCGGGTTGACCCCGCTACGCTCGGCGCCTCGCTGCGCGTCTCGTGTGCTGTGACGGCGCGTTTCCTGCTGGCCCCTGAGCAGCTTCCTGGCTCGCCCCGCGACGCTTTACTCGCCCGGCCGTGGCGCGTGTCTCGTTGTCGGCTTCTGGTGCGCTAGGCTTGGGGAGTTACATTTGCTCGCCTCCGTAGCTCAGGGGATAGAGCGCCGGTTTCCGGTACCGTAGGTCGGGGGTTCGAATCCCTCCGGGGGCACTTGTGATTTACCGAGAAGGCTTCCAGCATCCGCGCGAATGCGCAGGAGTTGGGGGCCTTTTCGCATCTCTGCGACCTGCCTTGCGAGAGCAGAAATACCCCTCGGACACGATTTAAACACGATGGCAATTCACGTCGCCCCCTCACGGAGTCCCCCGCGCTCCCGCTTCAGCCTCTACCGTCCGCGACTGTCGCGCCCCCAAGCAGCCCTCTCAATCCATCGGCCCCGGTCGCGCAATCTGAAAATTGCGCGCAGACTATTCCCCAGGACAACTAGTGGCCCGTCACAACTAGCCCCTCCTGCAAATAGGGTGTCGATCTTGTGACGGGCCACTTTTCTGTTTTACGGGGAGGAACACATGAGCGAGAAGCTCGAGCAGCTGGCTGAGGCACAGGCGGCGGTCAGCAGCACTGAGGAGGTTCTGGCTGCAGTAAGGAGACTGACCCACGCAGCCACGTTTGGGCAGGTGCGGACGATGCGGCTGTCCGAACCTCAGACCCAATTGACGGCGCTATCGACCATCGATCGGAACGTACTTCTCGCGGCCCTCAGAGTCCACGAAGAGACTGCCTTGGCACAGGTGCACGCTACAGACCCCAGTTTTGACCAGCAGCCACTGGATGAAGTGAGTAAGCCTTAGAAGACTCGCTATGCAGTACCAAAGATTCAGGAAAGGGCGCTTTTCACCGAAGATGCTCTTGACATATTCCCTGACGGCTCTGCTACCTCGCTTGAGATGAAAAGAGATTTACGCTTCTGCGGCATTCCCACCAGCCTCGCATTTTCTGAGGGCCTAATCCGGTACTCGTGTCCGAAGAGGTTTCGAATCGACTATCTTCATCTATCAATTGCACGAGAATGAAAATATGACGCCTCAGAAAACCAGTAGTCCCCGTAGTGGAGTCTTTGCTCAGGACGACTGGAGTATTCAGAACACCCGCGCCCGCTCGCTTGGGTTTTATTGTTGCCTCGGACTGTCTGTCATGGGCATCGCTGTTGCCGTTTTTGCCGCTCTATTTGCCCCTGCGATGTGGGTGATAGTGGCGGGAGGCACCGCGGCATCCATAGCTTTTCTGCTGACGGCACGCCAACTCGTCGCGAAGTACTACGTCGTCGAAGAAAATCTAAAGACGATCTTTCATGTCTCCACCGCCCGCTGGGATCCCAGCACCATCGTGACCTTGTCTGCGGAGCATGGCGCCTACTGGAGGAGAATCATTCTCCAGCGCCCGAGGGCGGTTTACTTTTTTTCGGGCCCGGCCGACCTTGAAGCATCTGAAGCAGCAAGATCTTGCTGGAGCGAAAGATGCCGTGAGGTTCCTCTACGAAATGGAACCAAGGCCCTCGATTGCTCTCTTTTTTCAACGCGGTTCCGCGTCTATGGTCCATCATGACGTGCCCGTTCGGGTGCTTTCTCGGCAAGTTATCCCATGCGAGTGACAGGTCGTTATAGCTTTCACGACCTCGCGGCATCTAGATGGCAGGTAGTACCGTTTGGTCGCGAGTGGGTGGCTGGTGAGACGTTTGGAGATTGAATGAGACGGGTCTGATGTCGGTTGGGTTGACACCTACGCTGCTGGGTGTAGCCGTTGGCGGCGGCTCCGCCTGGTCCGCCAGCTCTCCAGCTCCCTGTGATCGAGCGCCTGCGTTGCGTGATGAAAGTAGGAGGATACAGCTTCGGCATCCAGCAATCGGGCAGCGTTGAGGGGTGATGCGAGCGACGCGTTTTGCCCGCTGAAGGTGCAGTTCCGCTCGAAGTGCGCGAAACTATCGACGAGGACTCAAGGTTTTTGGCAACTGGATCGTATTCCGGGTCTGAGTATGGAGAAACGAAAAATGAACTCTGCGGCTCGACGTCTCTGCATCGCCGTTCCCACCCTCGCGCTACTGCTGGCGGGGTGCGCAACAATGAACGGTGCACCTGGCTCGGCCTCGCCGGACCGCATAGCGAACGCTTCCCCGCACAATGCTCTCGTCACAGCGTCTGTTGAGAGTCTGCAGCAGCAGGTTTGGCCGGGTGATTGGATCCCTGCTGCCGGGGGGAACCTGCTTGTGTTGTGTGATGCCAACGCCTCGAATCCTGACACTTCGACGCGACAAGACGGCGACTATCTCTTCTACGGGTCTTGGTCCACGACGGGCGAGTGGGAGATGCCAGTGGATCTGGAGGCGACCGTCGACGAGTTTTCGAATTGGCTGAGCGCCGCGGGCTGGAGCGACATAGGGATGGAGTCCTCAGAGTCTCCCGAGTACTGGCGGGTGTGGGCTACGCACGAGGAGGACGACATCGCTGAGGCGATGGTTACCTGGTATCCAGCGGGCAACATCGACGCGGCGCAGCCGCATGCGGTGCTCGACGTCGACAGCACGTGTTCTCCCGCTGATGCCGAAGCCTGACCGGAGCAGCAATGACCGTGGTTCGTAAGGATCTCGGAGCCAATTTCCCTGGAGTCGGGGAGACTCCGCTGCGCCCGGGAGAGAGCAACGGCCGGGTCTATCTCGCCCCAGCGTTGCTGCTGGCGGCCATGCTCGTTGGGCTGATGCTCTCCCTCCAAACAGACAACCTGAACTATCGGCTGCAACTTCTGGGGCTCGGGTTGACGCTCGGATGCCTGGGGGTGGCTTTCCTATTGTGGGAGCTTTCGGTCGCCGTCGGAGTCGTCCGGTTCGAGAACGCCTCGGGGTCGCTCCGTTTTTCCTACGCGCCGTTACTCGACCTACTGTATCCGCTCGCTGGCGCGCTCATCATGCTTCCCGCGATCCTTGCCCTGTGGGCGCTGCTCCGCGGCGAAGCTGCTGCGGATCTCGGGTTCGGGCGAAGAACCGTGTACGTCCTTGGGATCCTGGGACTCGTGCTGTTGCTGCAGCAGTTGTGGGCGCTGCGGCTTCCACGGGGGCTCGAGCTCACGCCAGAAGGAGTGCAGGGGGTTCGCGGTCTGGGCAGTATTGTGCTCGACTGGGATGATCTTGGCGGGGCCGCTGCAATGAGCACGCGGACCGGCTCGAAGCTCGCGCTGCATGTCATTACCGGTGAGGTCCACGTCCTCCCGCGGCGACTGATCGGTTCCGACCCGGATGCCGTTGCAGCGATCGTCAACTACTTCCTCCAGCATCCCGCGGACCGCGGCCGCCTCGCCACCCCCGAGCTTGCGGTTCAGCTCGTAACACAGGGCGCGTAACCCAGTTGCCTTTGGTCCGGCGCCTCGCACCGGGCGGAACGGGCCGGCTCGGCTGCCCCGCGCTGAGGTGAGGCGCAGCGCTCTGGCTCCATGTTCGCGGCACGCCTGCAGCGCGCGGGCACTGGAGACTACCGTCGGCGACCGCAAGCATCGCCGCGCTGGATCTGGGCACCAGCAAATCCCCGCCGAATCCTACTTACGTGATGGAGAGTTCCTCGGATAAAGGGCCCAGCGAGTACCTACGTCCCGGTTCTAGAGCAAGGTTGCTGCAACCATTGGAATCAGTTGCAGGCTACCGGGGGTCCGGTCGTCTTCTCGTCAGAGTCGAATGCAGCGAGTAACTGGAGGTTTCCCATGTCGCCCAATGCAGCTTCCTTGACAGTCCACGCCGTGACGGCTGAGCCCGCCGCGCTCGCGCGCTTGCCTCGGTGGGTTGACCAAGAACTCGCCAATGATCTTCGTGATGCGTTGGCGGGCATCGAGGAGATCGTGCTTCTACTTCGAATTGCGGTGACACGTGAATCTCACGTCGAAAAAGTCACGCATGCCAGGCACACCATTGCGGCCTCCGAAGACCTCCTAAGACGGTTTGATGCCTCCGCAGCATTCACCGATCAGGAAACACTGATGTCGCTCTTGGTTGAAATGAATTGCTTGTGCAGTGAGGTTGGCGCGCTGGGCCTGCTCCACCCGGAGTGACTGTCGCCTGGGCCGAGTCATCTCTTCGGGAAACTCCCCGACGCTACATTCCTCGTACCTCGAGCGTCCCCCAAGATCTCATCGCTACCTGCACACGCGTCGACTCTTGGGGTGCTCGAGGCACCCAGGCGAGCGCGGCCAAACTGTGTGAAGTTGGCGTACGCACCCGGTTTCGTAGCGGGATCGGGACGACGCTCACGCGCTCGTGTGGATCAGTTGGCCCCGATCGCCGATGTGGGTTCTTCGCTCCCTGACTCAGGCAACTGCGACGAGGCAGGTGTGGAAACGCTGACGATAACGTCTTCGAGGCCCCGAAGCCCGGAGGACGCGGTGATCTCCTGCCCGATACGCGCACTCGCCGCGCGGAAGCTGTCGTCAGCAAGCACCCGTCGGACAGCCCGTCGCACCTGCTCTGCCTTCGGTGCGTTCGTCGCGAGGTTTACCCCTACCCCGCTCCACCCGACCCTGGCAGTCACCTCGGTTTTGTCCTCAGTCTTTCCAGCGACCACGAGCGGAACGCCGTGTTCGAGTGCGTAGTGGACTCCCCCGTAACCGCCGTTGCTCACGAACACGTCAGTCAGCGGCAGCAGCTTGTCGTGCGGGAGGTACGACGCGACGCGCACGTTCGCAGGAAGCGGCGACGGCAAAGTGTCGACAGGCCGTCCTCCGGTCGACACGACGACGAGCACGTCTTCGTCAGCAAGCCCGGCGATAGCGGGTTCAATGAGCTGCGAATAGTCCCGGTTTGCGACGGTGCCTTGGCTCACGTGCACCACGGGCTTACTGCCTTCGAGCTCACCCCACCACTCGGGCAGGTCGCCTGAGGAGGGCACGGTGCGTGAGAGGGGGCCGACGAAGTGAACGTTGGCGGGGAGATTTGCGCGTGGGTACTCAAACCCTGGTACCGAGAACTGCACAATCGCATCTGCGTTCTCCTGACCGCTCATGAAGAACGCCTTAAGCGGTTCACCTGTCGCCTCAAGGAACAGCTGAGCTGCCTCTTTCTGCACTCCGCCGAAAATGACCTTCTGCGCGAAGAATCGCAGTAGGGAGTTGCGCAAGCGTCCGATGGGCCCCTTCATCGGCGTGACCCCGAGTCCGTATGGGGCGGTGTCCGGGCTTGAGAGTCCGAGCGGGATGATCCCCAGCGAGATGAGGGCAGGCCGCTCAAGCCGCGTTGTTCCCGCGAGACCGAGCGTGCCCATGAACATCGGCTCAACGAGCACTGCGTCCGTTGTCTCCGCTGCGAGAGCGGCCTTGAGCGCAGCGAGCTGGCTGAGTGCCGGACGCAGGAATATCACCGAGATGTCGTAGCGGATCCCCGCGGGTCCCTTGAGGCCGACTCGCTCGGGGAAGGCAGCGTCCATGTCGGTGTCGTCATAGTCGGCGTCTGCTGGGAGCGGTAAGAATTCTGCCCCGGTGGCTTCAATCGCGGACCGATATTTCGCACCGCACAAGAACCGCACTCGATGCCCGTTCTGGTGCAGGTGACGAGCGACGGCGAGCAGCGGAGTCACATGCCCGTGAACGGGGGTGCTACAGAGCAGAACAGCGGACACGGAGGCCCTTTCGGTAAATGTTGAGGTTTCGCCCGGTAGACTTCACCTAATGAAGTTTTCATTAAACCATAAGGGTGATGAAATGTCTGCACTTTCTGACGACACGAGTACGACGCGCGCGTATCGCTCACCGTTGCGGGACGAGCAAGCAGCCGAGACCCGGTCACGCATTCTGGATGCCGCGGCCGAACTCTTCGCGACCCGCGGCTACGGCGGTACATCACTCGCGAAAATTGGTGAGCTTGCTGGGGTGTCCCCCGAAACCGTGAAAGCGAGTGGCTTGAAGCGCGATCTACTCCTCGCGGCCTTCGAGAAGAGCTTTGCAGGCATGGAGGGCGTCAGCTCCCTCGCAGCGCACGGCCCCGTTGCCGAGATCACAGCGGATACCGACAACACCCGCTACCTTGCGGGCATCATGCACTTTGTCGCCGAGTCCCACAGGCGCAGCAGCCGCCTGTGGGCGACGCTCATCTCCGCCGCCGCGTCCGACGCCGAACTCGAAGCAAAACTGCACGAACTGCAGCAGCGCCGCCGCTCGGACATGCTCATACTCGTGGATGAGCTGATGAGCCGCGACATTGCCTCGGCGGGTATTGCACGCCAGACGCACACGGACACGCTCTCGTTCATTTTGTCACCCGAGGGCTACAACCAGCTCGTCCTCGACGCAGGCTGGGGCCAGGGGGACTACGAAGCCTGGCTCGTTCGCTCAGTCATGGCGCTGTCAGGTCCGACGCAGGTAGGCACCGAAGTAACGTAGCCAGCCGGCACGAGCAACCGCGTCCTGCGCGGACCAGGCAGTAAAGCGAGCAGCACCGCGGCGCCCCAGCGCGCTCCGAGCGCCATCTCGCAAGAGTCCCCGCAGCGACCCAGCGACGACACAATCACAACTGCACTCGCAGTATTCCGGCACGCTGACACCCCTCGGGATGAGGTCGCTATCAATACAGCGACGCCTATACTATAGTGATACGCAGCCTGCTGCCCGCCCGGGCGATTGGCATACGCTGATGGACTTCCTCCGCACTGGAGGGCCGAGCAAAGGAGCTCTATGAGCACGCAAGAAGCAGTGGCGGCAACCCCTCCACTCACCAAGAAGCCAAGCCAGCTCGAACGGCGAAACCTCCGCGCGCTCAGTTGGGGGCACGCACTCGAATGGTACGACTGGGCAATCTTCGGACTGCTCTCCGTATATCTTGGTGCGACCTTCTTCCCTGCCGATAACCCCGTGGCCTCGACGCTCAACGCGCTCGCTGTCTTCGCCGTCGGATTCGTGGCCCGCCCCCTCGGCGGTGCGGTCTTCGGCTTCGTGGCGGACCGCTTCGGCCGTCGAAAGATCATGATTTTCGCGATCGCAGCAGTGGCTACAGGCAGCTTCATCATCGGCGTCCTCCCCGGATACGAAACCATCGGGGTTGCGGCACCCATCATCGTGGTCGCCGCCCGCCTTCTTCAGGGCCTGTCAGCTGGCGTAGAAGCGCCACTCGGAACGGCGTACGCGATCGAACTGGTTCCCGGTCGCCCAGGCTATGTTGCGGGCTTCTTCGCGTTCTTCAACAACCTTGGCAACCTCCTCGCGCCGCTCTCAATCTTCTGCATCAGCGCACTGCTTGGCCCGGAGGCGCTCGCAGCCTATGGCTGGCGTATCCCCTTCCTCGTCGGAGGCGTGCTCGGCCTCATCGTGCTTTGGCTGCGACGCACCCTGCCAGAGACGCTCGACACCGAAGCAATCCGCACCGTCGGGGGCGTTCCCACCAAGCACAACTCCGTCTGGCGAGATGTTCGAAAGTACTGGCTCAGCGTGCTCGCAACGATCTTCATCGTCGGGGCTATTCAGGCGTACAACTACACCTGGATCGCCGGGCTTCCCAACCTCGCGAACGGACTCTACGGTGAGGATCCGACAGCCGTATTCGCAATCACGACCGGCATGGGCGTTTTCCTCACCATTGGGGCATTCCTGCTGAGCCGCGTGCTCGACCGGTTCCCCATGTCGAAGTGGTTCGTCGTCGCACGCGTCTTGGCGATCCCGACCATCTTCCTGTCGCTGCTCTACTCGCAGCCAGGCGTTGGCACTCTTGCCGGCGTGATGTTCGGCGGGGCTCTCGTGCTCCTGCTGAACATGACCATCTTCGTCGTCGTCGCGAACTCGCTCCTCCCGCAGCACATTCGCGGAACCGGGCTTGGTCTCGGCTACGGCATCGGCGTTGCCCTCTTCGGCGGCACGGCGTCCTACCTGCTGTTGTGGCTGCAGAGCGAGGGCCTGCTGTGGGTGTTCCCGGTGTACATCGCGACACTGTGCGCGATCAGCGTCGTGCTCTACATCCTCGCAAAGCGCCGCAACGGCCTCTTCGTCGGCGAGTAACGACCCAGCACACGATCAGCCCCACGGGGCGTTCATGCCCGCCGCGGGCAGAGAGAAAGCGAAAGACACATGGAACGATTCATTATCGACACCGACCCGGGAATCGATGACGCAGGAGCGCTCTTTTGGGCCCTCTCGACCGACGCGTTCAAGGTCGAGGCGCTCACGACCGTATTTGGGAACGTCCGCGTCGAGACGGCAACCTCGAACGCGCGCAAGATCGCGCACATCGCAGGCCGCCCGGAGCTTCCCATCTGGGAGGGCGCGGCTCGCCCGCTCGTCGGCGAGCCGAACTATGCGGAACACATTCACCGGCCGGGCGGGGTGGGCTACTGGGAGTACCCCGACCCGAACCCCTCGGCTGATGCGCCGTCTGATGCAGTGCTCCGCATGATCGACGCGGTGATGTCGGCGCCGGGTGAGATCAGCATCATGGCGCTCGCACCCCTGACAAACGTGGCCCTCGCGATCAAGTTGGAGCCCCGGTTTGCGAGCTCCGTGAAGCGCATCATCTACATGGGCGGCGCAGCACTCACCTGGGGCAACGTCACTCCCGTCGCGAGCGCAAACATCTATAACGACCCAGAGGCAGCTGAGATTGTCATCCAGTCTGGCGCTCCGCTCACACAGGTCGGTCTCGACGTGTCACGCAAGTTCTCGCTCTCTCCATCCCACATCGCGAAGCTCTGGGAATCGGAGTCGCCCATGGGCCGGGCACTGTGTGAGATGATCGGCTACCCCGACCGCCACGATGACAGCGTCGAAATGCCCGAGTGGAAGACCGAGGGCATGCACCTCAACGACGTGCCCTGCGTGGCGTACGCGCTCAACCCTGACTGGTTTGAGGTGCGTAAACTGCGCGTCGACGTGGAGCTCAACGGCACGCACACCCGCGGCCAGACCGTCGTCCAGATGACCGACCGTTGGCAGGGCGTGCCCAACGTCGACGTGCTCCTCGACATCGACGCCGCGGGCGTCGCAGACGCACTCACTGCCGCGGTGATCTCGGCGGGTGCGCCCGCCTAAGCAGGCACCCCACGCCCATCATGTGACCCGCCTGGCCCCCGTGCGTGCACGAGCTCACCGCTCGCGAACGCACGGGGGCCTCGCTGTGCGGCGGCGTCACACCACACGCACCACACGCACCACTTCTTCCGAAAGGCACAGGGTTATGATCCACGACATCAGCCAGTCCGACGCTGAGCTCATTGAAGCCGCAGCCAGTCTCCTCACACGGGTACACGATCCGGCAGCCGTACGCGTGGCTGCCGCGGCGCGCGGGGTATCCGGCGCCATCTACCTTGGGGTGAGCCTCGCGACGCCACGCGTGAAAGTGTGTGCGGAGAGCACCGCCATCGCCAACGCAAAGATCGGCGGCGACGCGGCGATCACCAGGGTCGTGTCCGTAGGTCTCGGGCCTGACGATGTGCCCCACGTCATTAACCCGTGCGGGGTGTGCCGTGAGCTGGTACCGCGCTTCGGCGAGGACCTCAACGTACTCGTCGACATCGGAGACGGGCGCGTGGCCGCTGTCCGCCCCGACGAGCTCCTCCCCATGCCGTGGGTGCGTGCGCGCTCCTACGACGACTAGCCTCGCCACATACCGAAACCACCCTTGTGTTCCCGCGACGAAGTCGCTGGA
>NZ_JXSQ01000034.1 GCF_000834055.1 Leucobacter komagatae | reverse complement strand
AGCGCCCGGGATTGCTGCTCTTCGCGCCGGATTCCTTGTAATGATCTGGCGATTGTCCATCAGGTAGGTAAAGAATGCCGACAGCGTCGTGCGATATCGAATAATGCCTCCCTCCTTTCTGTTGTGCTCACGGGCGTCCTCCGCAAGCACCCTCTCCACATGGTGAGTCTTCACGTCCTTCAGACGGAGGTTTAGAAACCATGTCGGAACTCGTTTGAAAAGGTGCACGTCAGTTTCTCGCGTTGCTTCGGAAACCCGGTTCATGAGCACTCGGTACTCATGAAAATCAGACACATACTCGGACAACTTACGGCTTGCCTGCCTCACATCGATGCCGTCAGCGTTCTCTTCCAAGAGCTTCCGCTCGTACGACTCGGCATCTCGCTTAAGATCAAAAACCTTCGACCCGAGGTATTCACCGTTCTTACGCACCATCGCCCGCCAGCGATTTCCGTGCTTCTTGACAGTCACTTTCGTGCCCCCTGTCCGCTCACGTATGCATCTATGAGTTCACGCGAGTAAACCCGCTTGTTCTCGGTGATGTGCAGGCAGGCCTCTGCGATCGGGTGATCGGGCTTTGTGCGGGCCACTCGCCTAATCGAGGTGCGGTCCACACCGATACGGACAGCCGTCTCGGTTTCCGTGTACGTCGCCACCACTACCGTCGTGGTTGGGTCTTCTTCATTCATCTGTGTACTCCTAAATATGGCCGAATGCGGACCGCCGCGCACCGCCAGAAATTGGACGAAATGCTGCGGCTACACACCAGAGGCGGTTCAGCCCATGAGTCACAGTGAGCTGCGATTCACACACTGAGCACAGTTGCCGCAGCCGGGTTTCGAGAATTTAGCGAGTCCCGAAAGGGCTTTGCAATCCAAGGGGGCCAAACACGATTGCGGCCGAATAGAGGTATGGAAGCCAGCAAGGAACCATGGCATGACACCCCTGACGTTCGAGCTTCACCCACGCGACGGGTCAGAGAGGTGCATGAGACGCACGGCAGAGTAAGCACGTAGACAGCGGGCGCACCCGTAAAACGCCCCTGCCGTGCCGCAAAGGTCGCCTAGGAGTGAGCAAACTAGCTAGTTTTCCGGAGAAACCAGAGATATTGGAGTCGCGAAAGTAAGCAAACACTTACTCACACGAACTCGCATTTGGCGTGACCCAACGAGGCAACCTAAACCTTGTACGGCCCAAGCAAGGCGCGTCAACCCACATTGAAGGAGCTTCCGGACTAACCGAGCCAATCACCCAGACGAGGTAATTCAGGCCAGCTCAAGACAGCCCCGTGGACTCGCCTATTGTTCGACAGTTCTTAGAACTGCTCGTATACAGGTGGAGGCGCTTCGGTGGAAAGCGCCCGGATTCTCGTTTCTAATGCCGCCACTTTGGTTTCTAATGCCGCCACATCTCACACGCCGCATTTGTCTTGCCCTACTCTGATCAGCTGCCAGGAAATAAAGAGCTCCTGCACATGCTGAAGGGCTGTGAATACCGACTACGAAGTTTCGACCAGGGCCGAGTTACTTTGCCGAGCGTGAATGATGCATCAAGGCGGTTCACTCCGCCTTTGCCACCGCTAAGACGCGGGGCCGTCGTGTGAGTCAGCCTCGGAATCACTCCAGATCGGGGAGATGAGGTCGCCCAACGGAATATCCAGGGCTCTCGCAAGCCTTGCCCAAGTCTCGATGCTGCCTCGCGAACGACCGCTGCCGATGTTCAGAACCGATTCCCGAGTGATTCCCGCTCGCGCTGCCAGTTCTTCCTGGGTCAGCATTTGTTCTTCACGAGCCTTTGCGAGAACGAAACGCAATTGAGATAGGTCGGGGTCGGGCACAGGGTAGCTCACCCAACAACCGAACTGCAGAACGGCATCCAAGACAGTTAAAGGTCTTTATCTATTAGCTGATAATGTTCTGAGTGCCGGGGTGGTGATCCCGGCCAGCCCGACCGAATTCCCCGAGGCACTAAGGACACAGAATGACAAGCGAGCACCCTATATCGCCGCCTGCTGGG
This sequence comes from Leucobacter komagatae, assembly GCF_000834055.1. Lineage (GTDB taxonomy): Bacteria > Actinomycetota > Actinomycetes > Actinomycetales > Microbacteriaceae > Leucobacter > Leucobacter komagatae_A. The sequence goes on along the minus strand of NZ_JXSQ01000034.1, from coordinate 21,627 downwards.
TGGCACCCAGACCCGGTAGACCCGATCCAGAGTCGATACTGGGACGGAACCGCCTGGACGGAGCAAGTGCGCCCGATCACCCCACCCGCACCGCCAAGCGCCACGCCCGCCCCAGCGCGAACCGCACCCCCGCCGCCTAATCCGGGCACACGTGTGCCTGCTGTTGCCGCTGTTCCGCCGCCTTCAATGCGTCCCGGCAAGACTCCTGTGCATCCGGCTGCGGAGGTCGGGTTTTTCAGGAGTCTGTTTGATCTGAGCTTTGCGCCGGATCGCGTCGTGACGATTTCCTTCGCACGGGTTCTATATCTGCTCGCCGGGATTGTGTCGGTGCTCGTGTGGCTAGTTGGGGCGGTGATCCTGTTCAGTCTGGGAGAGCACGATTCCGGGTTCACTGGGTGGGCCATCGCTCACCTCGCACTGGGCTGGGTCGGCGTGCTTCTCACGGTGGTCGGCGTGCGAGTGCTTCTCGAAGTGATGATCGCGCAAATTCGTACGTCGCAGCACACCGCGAAGATTGCTCAACAGACACGCACCCCGAGAGGGTTCTGACGTGTTCGGCGGCATGAACGGGACACTGGTGCTGGTGCTGGTGCTCGCGACTGTACTGTTCCTCGCGATTGTGGTCTCGGCCGTTGTTCTGGGTGTCCGGAACCGGCGGGCACATCGAGCCGACGCAGGATTTAAGCCTGAAGCTGGCTGGTATCTCGACCCCGCAGATGAAACCTTGCAACGCTACTGGGACGGGTCAGCATGGACCGAGCATGTCGAACCGGCAACGCCAGAGACGGAGATGCCCCGATGATCGTCGCTGGAGTGGGCTTAGACCCGTTGGCAATCCTCATGCTCCTAGGCGGTGCAGTGGTAGTCGTCGCCACCATTGCCACAGTGCTAACGCTGTACCTGCGCAACCGCCGACTGTCAGCCATTGATGAAACTGATTCCAGTGCTGCGGGGTGGTACCAGGATCCCTTAGATGCGAACGTTCAACGATATTGGGATGGTGCTGCCTGGACGGAGCATGAGCATTCAGCGATACCCTCGGCCCCCGCAGGATCATCATGAACACCGCACCAGAGTCGTTGCCTCCACCTGCCTCTGGCTGGTTTGAAGATCCCTGGGATGCCTCGCAGTCGCGCTATTGGGACGGGACGGAATGGACTGAGCACACTCAGCCAGGTATCGAGACCGTTCCGGAAGAGCCGCTGGGGGAACTGGTAGCTGAGGGAGCAAAGAAGCTCTGGGCGCAAACCCTCATCGCTTCAGGCAAGGCCAGGGATGCTGCGGGACCTGTCTTCCGCGCATCTGCAGTGAAGGCGCGAGAGGCTTGGGAAAAGTCATCCGCTGCTCTCGAAGCACGCCGCCAGACATTACCCCATCAGTCCACCCCAGCAGCAGTGTCGATCGATGCCCCGCTCGATCAGCTTCCGCCACCTGGACTCCGACGCCCGAGTAGGCCGGGGGTTCCGGCAGCCTCAGCGCCCACCTCAAGCAGGAAGTGGCGCGGTGCTCGGCCGCTCACTCAGCATCTTGCGGTGTTGTGCTGGAGCATCGCAGGGCTGCTCTCTGTGTTGAACCCAGTCATCACGGTTTTGATGCTCAACGCGCAGTATCAGGGCTTCAAAGACGGGTCCGATATTGACGCGGAATGGTTCACCGCCGGGGAACAGCTTGCGTCAGACGTTGGCGGACAAGCATTCGGATGGGTAGCCGGCCTGTTCATCGTGTCCAGCGTCATCACCTTCCTGCTGTACATGCTCGTCATCGCTGGCGTGTCCACAGGATCGACTACTGCGCGAGTGTGGGGAACGGTCTTCTCGGTCATATCGATACCCGGCCTTGTGAGCACCACATTCACTCAGCAGCGACTTTCGCAGCTTCTGGTATGGGCCGACATTGACGCGCTGACGTTCACGAATGTGAGCTTCCCCACAATCTTGATCCTTCATCTACTGGGCGTGTTTTTCGTGTGGCTTCCGCCAACGAATGAGTACGCCAGGCGAAAGCAATACCAAAAGCTCTCACGCCGATACCCGACCTACTGAAAGCCGCTATGACAAACTCGACACAGGACACCCCGGATCTCTCCCAGCTACCGCCTCCCGCAATGAATGCCACGACTCCCCCGGCTTCCTTGCCGACGCTTTCAGAGCTTCCGCCGCCTGGATCGGTCGCAGCAGGACCCGAGAACGCGGCCCGGTCGAAACGTCTCCCTGTGGCAATCATCACTGGGATTGCGGTGCTCCTTGTGCTCGCTGTCGTTATCTTCCTGCTCGTGACCGGTTCATCCTCGAACAACGCAGCACCAGATGCAGCACCTTCCGAAAGGTCGGGAGTTGTGGCGGAGGAACCGGCGACCGCCCCCGAGAACGATGACGTCCTCGAACAGGAAGCCCCAAATGTCGCACCGGAGGCGTCCGCTTCGATTCCGGTGCTTGAGATTCCTGGAAGCGGTGCTGCTCCGATACCCGAAGGCGCTACAAAGCTCTGCGTGTTTGGCACCACGAAGTTTGTCGAGTTCTACCTCTTCGAGGACCCCCAAGGTTCAGACGGGGACGATCTCTTCGAGGACCCCCAAGGTTCAGACGGGGACGATCTCTTGTATGTCGGGGGTAGCGCGGAGCAGGGATACATCGAGCTTCCCGCAGAGGCGGTCTACTTCTCCGGTGGTGGCGTGTCCGGACATCGAATGGTGAATTCTGACGGCACCCAGTATTACCTCACCGGGCACGAGCTGACGGTCACCCCACCATCCGGTGAAGGCTTCACCCAGATCGTCCGCAGCTGGGAAAACTTCGGCTGCTAAGACCCTTATTGAAACGGACCAATCATGAACACCCCCGAACCGCTCAACAGCCCGGACCTCTCGAAGCTCCCACCGCCATCTATCAGCGCAGACCCGCCCTCGCATGATGGGGCGAAAGCCATCCCGAAGACAGCCGAGGCGTCTCGGCCGCCGAGGAATCTTCGTCGCACGTGGCTGTGGATTGTTCTCGCCGCGGTTCTCGTTGTCGGCGGCGCGGCAGCGACAGTCGTACTCGTTTCTCAGGCGAACGATGCGGCAGCTACAGAAGGCGCTCTCAAGGAGAATTCTGATGCTGTCAGCGCATACGAAAAAGCGTGGGAGGGATTCGAGAAGCAAAGCAGCGATACCCGGGACGATCAAGGACAGCTTTCAATGACCTCCCTCGACAACACCGAAGAAGTGGTAGACGCGTTCACTACCGCAATCACCGCGGCCGATGCACTCGAATACATCGAGCCTCACACCCCCGACGCGGGTACAGCGGTCGAGAAGATCAACAGCGATACCCAAAAGGTTGAAGCTGCGACAGGCGAAGCCACCAAGGTCACCAAACAACTTGCAGCCGCTTCCGCGCTGTTTCTTGATAGCCATCGAAGTATCACCGCGAAGTATCTGACCGATGAGATCGCCAAGGCCGAGACAGTCCTTGAATCTGAGAGGTCACGTGCTGACGCTGACCTTGTGGCACAGCTTGAGAAAGCTCTCACCGATGCCCGCACCCTCGCAGAAGATCCCAAAGCACATCCCACCGACCTTCGGGAGACTCTCCAGAACCTGGTCACACTTACGGGAAAAGTGACGGACTCAGCAGGCCCCCGGGTCGAGGACATCGAGAGCGGGGAGTGGAGCATTTTGCCGGGTGATGTACTCGGAACCGGTGGCGCTGTGGGGCTCACGGTCAACGGTATTGAAATCAGCGCCAAAAATAATCCGAGCGGTGCATACACGGGGCCAGACATCTTTCAATACACGACTCCCATCTGGTCCGAGAAGGGCGGCTGCCTCGTCGCTGATGGCAAGGTGCATCGCCACAGCCAGTTGTGGTTCTGCCCAGCCGGCACTCCTGTACCAAGCGAGGCACACGATAAGATCTACAGTCTAAAATCCGGGGACCAGACAGAAGACGTTTCACAGGACCGCCTCATTGGAAACTGGTTTATGTATCTGATGTGACGTGACCTGGGTCGAGTCGTCCCTGGCGAGGACGGTCTCACCTCGATGAGGAATCGTCCCCTGATACCCAGACGCTCATGGATGACACATCGCAGGATCGTCTGTACGTTCTCGGATTCCAGCAACACTCATGCGCAGTCTGGGTGCGCGAGTAACGAAACCGCGCAATAGGCCCTGGGCGATCGGATGTTTGGGCTCACTCTCTCGAAGTGGGCCCAAGCATTTCTTGTTTATCGTGTTGGATTCAGCGATACCCTGAGGAGCTCGGGACTGACCTTATGCCACAAGGCGACAGACGAGGAGGGCCACACGGCAGACACACTGCGACTACCGCGAGAGTGCGCCCGAGGAGCAGGCCACAGGAGGCCGTAGGCGGGCGCCTGTGCGCCGCTTACCCCGAATTGCGAGCGCCCCCCGGCGGTGCGTGCTGCACGGCGGAGAGGGGCGGCTGGCGCGTCACCCACGAATACCTGTTTGACGGGTCATGAACCTGTTGCAGCACAGTCACACAAGCCGACCCAACAAGGGCCAAGGCCGGCCCAGCCGTTCATACCTCGTGTGATCGTATGGGATAGCGATACCCTGCCCCACGGGTATTCCGGCCATGACGCGAGCCTTCCCTGCAGAACTATTCTCCAGGAGCACACCCCGGATGTCGGGTCTGAGCCCGACGAATGTCCTCACGGATGCAGTCAGCGTGGGAGTGCGGCACTGCCGCACTCCCACGGCATCCCTCGGAAGCTTCCGCCGATCTCTGGCATGACGGGGCAGACTCCCGGGGAGACACCGGCTCAGTCTTCCTCCCATGCGGGCCGTCATCCCGGCAAGGCCGGGAGTCCGCCCGCAGATCTACCCTTCGGGATGCACCGAGCCTGGAACCTTCAGCGGTCGGAGTCGGGACTGCGGTATTAGCGATACCCGAGAAGCCGCTATCGGCTCTCCCTGAGTGAGGACGCTTTCAGGAGCACACCGGAGATACTCCGGGTGACGGCTTTAGAGGGTGCGCTGTGGAATTGATGTCGGGTCGCTACGGATCAGGTGGGGTTCTAGCGGAGGTATTCGCCTATCACCGCTAACCCAGCAGTCGGGAAAAAGGATGACCCGCCGGAGCAGGAAACTTCCAAGTTCAATACACCCGGACGCGATTCGAGGAGTCCCGGTCCAGGAGAGACTTCGAGGCAGAATCTCCAAGAGAGGGAGTTCACAACTTTTCTCTCTTCTCTCCGGATTTTGATGGGGTTCGGAAATTCTCTCGTTATAGGAGATTCCTTCAACGCCTGCAATCACCCGGCGTTACTTTCTATTATTTAGGGCCCGGCGGCGGCAGCGGCAAGAGAGTGGGCTTCAGCAGCACCGCGGGAGAATCCTGGATTGAAGCCAACGCCTGGAAGGGGCTTCTAGCGGCGCGCCACCGATTCAAGAACGCAGTCCCGCGTAGCCCTGCGCCACCCTGAAACGGCATCACCGGCAACTTTTCGGATCGAACGCCTGCCCCCAACGCTGGCCGAAAACAACACACCCTGCCTGCTCTAACGTCAGATTGATGTCGGAAATATCTGCGTGGGTACAAGTTTCAGGGCCAAGAGTGGAGATAAATCGGTGCCCAAACCACTTGACAGGTCTGCGGGGGTGTGGTTCTAGGGTTTGTAGAAGTGCAGAATCGGCTCTTGCCGGACCCCTGCGTTGAGGGTGGCGATTCTCCTCGCAGCGTTATTCCACTTCCCCCGGAGTTCTGTGTTTGGCCTGGCGGTGATGTCGAGTCCGTGGAGGCTGATGAATCGAAAACCTTCTTCGAAGCTGATCTGAGCCCACTGGTCAACAAAGCTAACTTCTCGTCCTCCGTCTTCGAAGTCCGCGAGGTTGACGGCATATCTTGCCCCGGGCTTCAGTGCACGGTAGATGTTCCGGATCGTACCCCTCACGTATTCTTCGAACCATTCTTCGAGGCCCTGTGTTTTATCCGTCGTTTCGTACCACTCAAGCGAAAAATACGGTGGTGAGGTGAAAGCAAAATCCACCTCGCCCTTAAGATCGATTTCTTCTTCGGAACCCTGCTCGTAGAGTTCATAGCTGTGGGTGCGACCGGTCACGCCTTCGATCAGGCCGCCGAGCCGTTTAAGGTTGTGGATCGTTTCCTCCGCGGGGTCTGTTCCGAGATACGTGAAGTGCTTGCGTGAGGTGAGCGCACCCAGCAATCGTCCTCCGAACCCGCAGCTCGGGTCCCATACGACCCCGCCTTCCGGTGCATACGTCGTGAAGATGTGTTGTGCCGCCATCGGGTAGAAGTTTGTCGCGTGCGGCTGCTGACCCTTCACGTCCGAGAGGTTGAGACCGCCGGGTGTTGAGAGGGCTCTGGGCAGCGCTTTTTGGAGAAGATCAGGCGTCTCAAATTTCTGCAACAGACTGTTATTGACCTTGATTCCGCGTATATCGAACAGGTTCGGGAACATGAAGTGGCACAGGTCTGCTCCGGCGCGGCTGAGTGAGGACTTCACACCATACGGAGCTGTCTGGTTGTCCCCTGCCAGGCCGTGTTCGCGGCACAGTTGAACTTCGAGTTCAGCGCCGAGCGTCGAGTAGTGAGTAATAGGGAAAACGCCAACACGTTGGACAAGATCTAGGGCTTCTTTCAGATAGGGAGCTCTCGCCTCTTCGGTTACCTCGGCCGTCCAGTAGGCCTGCCGAATTGCAACCCACTCATCTCGTGTTTCTTCATACCCTGTTGCGCTTAATCGGCCTTCGGGTACCCGATACTTCCACTCCAACCAGCCTTCATCGTTGCTCGGCGCGCACCGATACCCGGCCCTCACGGGTACCTCTTCGCCTCAGGGGCAGTCTTCGCACCATCACGGCCATATACCCGCTGGAGTTCCTTTTCAAACTTTTGCCCCTCTCGACGAAGGTCCACCGCTGAAGGAGGCTTTTCGAGCCAGAGCAGGAACTCGTTTACGTGAGGCCATCCTTCTCTCAGGTTTGCCATCACGAGCTTCTTTTGCCCTTTGATCGGGTTCACAAACGTCTCCACGCAGTCACCCCCAAGAAGTTCACTGAGCCTTCGCCTCAGCACGTCCTCTGCCGCGTCTTCAGCCGAAGGATTTCCGCCCTCGGCGACAGTTTTGTCGCGCTTCAAGTCCTGCACTCGTCTGGAAATGATCCAGCCCGCCTCAAACTCTCGGTTGACCCTCATCAGCCAGAGCGGTGCGGGAAGTCCCAAAGCGATTGCTCCCTGCAATAGCTGGCGGGTCTTGACCCTGATAATTACGAAGTCAACCGGCCTCCCCAACCCGTCTTTGCCGAGAAAGAAACGGGAAAGGCGGAAGTCCTGGTCGAGAAATTCGAACATCGTGTCAGTCCGGCCAGTGCCGTCCGCAGCCAGGCGTGGCTTAGTCCCGAAGGTGCGGATCTCGTCCTGGCCCGAATACGCAATGTTGAATCGCATCGTCATCCGGTACAAACCTTCTTGGAGCGATGTGCGATACAAGTTCGCCACATCAGCATCGGAAACTGAGCGATGCCCGTACCCCAGCAGGTAGAGGCATCCATCAACCCTTCGGAAACCTCGCTCAAGATAACGCGGAAGAGGGTCGAGGGTCGCCATACAACGGTTATACCCCACGAACAGAAGCAAGGGGTTGGCTGCATCACGGGTGAAGCGATGCAGCCAACCCCTTGCGTACTCATTTCAGAGCCTCAGAGATGACGTCGAGATTGTGGTCTACCTGCTTCCTGCTTGCCGAGGATGATTCTCGTACAAGCCAAGCCTGTGGCTCGCAGCGTACAGCTCGGACGGCCCAACTTTGAACGCCGAAGCGACACGACCCCAAGGGATACGAGCCGCGATCTGCCGTTCGGCCTCAATCAAATCAGCAACCGTGAGGTTCGGGGTATCTGCATCACTTCCACCGGTACCCAGCCAGAACTGGTTCTGAAACGCATCAGGTCGCCAGACATGCTCATCCCGCAAAGTGAACTCAGCAGCACCAATGCTTTGCAGCAGTGCCCACGACCGCTTCACCGCATCATCGTCAAACTCACTCGGCGGCCCGAACACGAGCCCTTCAGCCACAAGATGCACCTCAGCGCCTCGCGAGACTAGCAAGGTAACCGTCTGGATCGACTCTTCCAGGGAGACGCCCAGGCGGTCGAGGCTGGATGCTTTCACGATGTCACCCCAACCCGCTTCAAGGAGCAGCGTGTTAAGACTCGGGAGAGCAGTCTTCAAGGTCGAAGTCACGTCGATGAACAACTCATCAACGTCACCCAGCAGTGTCTCCTGACGCATCGGAGTGGCATCTGCCTCGGGTATGCGAACATACCCAAGCGTCCTTCCATCAGCTGCGTCACGTTCGTTGAGATCTGTCTTCCTGATAACCATGAGTTCCGCGATTTCTTCTGGCGCATAAAGCGGCGTGGGCGCGCAAACGCTTACCGCTCGCTGATCCTGCCCGTTCCGCCGAAAGCCGGCAACCAATTTGGAAAACGGGTTTCGGGACTCTTGCCCGCCCTCTTTTCCTATCGTCGTTACGGTCAGTTCCTGATTAGTGTTCTTCAGCTTAGGCATAGCTGCCGGCTCCCTTCAGAGCTTGGTAAAGAGTGGTTCTGGACACCGAAAAACGCTTCGCAATGACCGTCTTAGGAATGCCCTGTTTCTGAAGTTCCTTCGCGCTCTCAACGTCATCCGGCGTGAGCTTTGGCGCGCGTTCGTAAACGCCACGCTTCTTCGCAGCTCGAATACCCTCCGCTTGGCGCTCCCTGATCAGCGCACGCTCAAACTGAGCAATCGCACCCAGCAACCCGAGCATCAACGCATCCATCGACGACGTACCGGTGCCGGGTTTGAATGACAACGACTCCTTCACGAACTCGACCGCGACACCCAACTCGTTCAGCTGCGCAATCAGGTTGTTCAGGTCCCTTGTCGAGCGGGCGAGACGATCAATGCTCGCGACCCGGACGGTGTCTCCCTCGCGAACGTATGCAAGCATCTCCTGGAGCTGGGGTCGGTTGGTGCTACTGCCCGATGCCTCATCTACGAACATCTTGCTGACGGCACCAACCGTTTGCTCTTGCCGGTCCGGGTTCTGATCGGTACTGCTGACTCGGAGGTAAGCGACTACTTGACCATCCATGTCTAGACTCCTTTGCGTATCCGTACAACGTGGCGCTCTGCCACCTTGTAGAACCCGCTTTCAAGGGTTTCCCTCGATGTGCGCTGACGTGTACCCCACCGCACACATCGCCTCCCACGATGCACTCCAATCAGCGCTCGATAGCTAGGCGGACGGAGCGAGGGCGCTCAGCTATCGGGCTGGCACCTGAAACGCGGTCCGAACAGCCGAAGCCCGCGCGCTGCGCGGAGGCGAACTAACAAGCGTGATGAGGCCCCGAGGGCCACGCGAGCCCGAAAAGCGGACTACGGGGGCGTTTAAGGCAGAAAACACAGACCCGAAAGGGTTATTGTGAGCACGGAGCTAACAAGAAAAGCTCACTACGCAACGGCCCGCCAGGGGCCTTACTAACTCTTTCGGCGTCAAAACCTGCTCGTTCGCGAGTCAGTATTTCGTATGCCGCAGGCACAAGAGGTAGGCGGGGATCAGTCTCCGAATTAGGAATTCTCGTTTCTAATGCTGACATTCACGTTTCTAATGCTGCCAATTCCGAATTGCCCCCAACGTCCTTAAAAATCGCAACGTAAGAGCCAAGAACGGGACCGGAGCGCCAGCACTCCCTAGGGGGGGGGGAGGGGAGTGCTGACGCCCCGGATTGTGCGATGCCGAGCATCACTCAGGAGGTAGAGACCCTACCTTCCAACTTCCGCTTGGGCCGAGGCAGGGGAAGCGCGCTCGACAACAAGCGGGGCATATCAGTCCTGCGATGCTCGCCTGCGGAGGAGCAGTATCGCTCCGGCCCCGAGGCACAGCGCCGCCCCGATAAGCGACACTCCGAGCAAGTCCCCTCCGCCCGTCCACGCGAGCCCGGGCTTCTCCGGGGTGGGGGGCACCGTGATCTTCGGATCCCCCGGAACATCCGGGACGTGGGTCGTAGAGCAATCAGGATTCTCGTGCTGCCCTGGGGCGCAGTTCGACGGAGGCGGCGTGATGCCAGGAGGAACTGTTCCGGTACCCGTCACCACATTGACCAGGCGATCCTTGTCCGTGACATCGGAGTGAACCTTCACGCGGTAGCTAATCGTCGCCGAGGCTCCAACGGGGAGGGCGTCCTCCCAGTGCAGCAACGCTCCCTCGGCATCGACCTCGGGCGCAGCCGCTGGCGACCCGCCGATCGTCGCCTGGGCGGTCCCCTCGATGAAGGTCGCATGATCGAGTACCTGTGAGAGATCATCGTCGACCAGTGCAGGCGTCAGATCGACGTTACCGGTGTTCTTCACAGTCACCCGGTAGGTGATTTCCTGTCCCGGCTTGACCTTCGAGCCCGATGCGGGGTCGGATTCCTTCAGGATGTGCAGCCCCGGCTGAGCCAGTTCGTTCTTCACGGCAGGGATTTCGATGACCAGGTGATCGATGTCCACCACCACGGAGATCGGGTCCTGCGCGAGGAGATACTCCCGCGGCGCGCGGGTCTCGGTGAGCGTATAGCTGCCCCACTCCAGCCCCGTGACCCGCAGTCTGCCGGGCTCTGGATCCTGGTCGTTCAGCCCGTTGTCGACGATTCTCGCGGTCGTGCCATCGGGTCCAGTGAGTTCCCACTCAGACCCAGCCAGGAGCTGCCCTTCGTCCTCTGAGTCGACCTTGCTCCAGGAAAGCTCTCCATCGATCCGCGAGTTTTCGATATCGCCGATCTTCACGTCGCGGTGCTTCCCGTCAATCGTGATGGAGGTCGTCTGCTTGCTCAGCACGTGACCCTTCGGAGCCGCCGTCTCCCGCAGAACATATTCGCCCCAAGGGAGATCCTCGACGAGGAAACGGCCGTCGGCGGCATCTGCGTCACGCTCTCCGTTGTCAACGATTGCGAGGGAGCTACCGCCCGTGGAGACGAGCTCCCACTCGGAACCGGCGAGTGCGTTGCCCTCTGGGTCGACCTTGCTCCACGAAACCCCACCAATCTTCGCGGTGTTCGTCACGGTGCAGTCGAGGAATTCTCCAACTCCGAGCGGGGCTGAGACGCTTCGCCCATCAGCGGAGGTTTCGATGAGCTGTGGGTCCATCGGTTCGCCGTTCACCGAGCACTGCCAGGCGGTCGAGTACCGATCCCAGTCGACGGAGCTCGAAGCCGCACGCTCTTCGAAGGTGATGCGGTTGCCGCCGATGTTGCTGAGCAGCGACGCCGGACCCGTGGTCACGCTGGATGCTTCGTCCTCGGTGGTCGCACTCGCGATCACCTCACCGGACTCCGACGCCGACACGGTGAACTGGTCCCGGGCATCAGCGCGCCCGTCGATCACCTTGCTGACCTCGAGCCTCGACAGCATCACACCGAATGCGACTCCCTGCCGGGTCGCACCGTCCTTCCGCCCGCCGTTGAGGAAGGACACGGTGACAGTGGACGGTTTATCGGCCGCCACCATGAGGGCTCCACGGTAGGTATTCCCGCCGCTGTCGCCTCCCACGCAGCTCACCTCGGTGGTACCGATCCCGGTGAGCTCACCCACGCAGGGTTCCGCGTAGTTGGTTGGGGTGAGGCGCGCGAGTTCTCGGAAAGGAGTATCAGAGGTATAGCTGAATCCCTCTGAATAGCCGGTCGACTCTGCGTCGGCCATGATCAACGAGTAGTCCCCGGAGAACGTGGCACCGGTGCTGTCGGTGATCACAATGTCTTTGAGTGTGACCTCTCCGCGGGCGTATGAGGTTCCTCCCGCAGGCGCGTTCCATGAGTCTTGGTAGAGCGCAGGGCGGCCTGGGGTGTTGACGTAGTAGGCGGCACCGTCGACATTGTTGTTGTTCCCGATGACCGAGCGCTCGAAGGTGGGGAAACTCGTCGGGCGCAGAGGAGTAAATCCATCGGTGCCCGCGGTCATCTCTGCAGTGAAGGTCATGGTGTACGCGCCGAGCTGGATTTGCATCTGCTGACCGCCGGGCGCCTCTGCCCGTGCCGGGTCGACCCCCGCCATGTCGATCCAGCAGATGGTATCGGCGTGCGGTCCCCCGGTGCCGTATCCGCAGCCGACACTATCATCGGCATGGGCGGCGGCTAGCGACGGAGAGGCAACTGCAACACCACCGATCAGTGCGGCCATCCCAAGTGAAGCTAAAACTTTCCTGAATCCGTCGCTTCTTCTTCGACGTACGCGGACCATGTATCCTCCAAATGAAACTATGAGCATTGTTCTATATACTGCACGGAATTGCTCCTAGGCAGCAGGAGAAGTAATTTCCTCCCACATAAGGAGAGGGTCATCGGCCTAGTTTCTCCCCCCCCCCCCTTAAGGATTTTTTTGGTTAGTTCAGAACACAGCCCAAACACTCCGGACGGCAATAGTTCAGCCGCATCAAACGCGATAGAGGAGCTCTGGGTAGCGTATAGTGAGCAACTCATAAGCTACGCGCGTCAGCACGCTTCCGAGCTCGACTCCGATGAGGTAGTAGCGAACGTCTTTGAAGCGACATTCCGCGCGAAACGAGCAGGTAGCGGCCCGGTGGATCATCCGCGAGCTTACCTCTTCGCGGCGTTAAAACGGGAAATCATCCGTGAGCGTGAGCGCGGGTTCCGAGTTCGCACGCTCGACGCAGACAAGCTGGACCAGCATGAGATCGACCAACACGCAAATCCAGGAACTGCTCCTGGGGAGACATTGCTTGCTGACATTCTCTCCGAGTACTCAAGTGATGATCGCCACTTATTGCTGTCCGTCTTCGCTGAGAATAGGCCGGTTGGCGAGGTAGGGCCTGAAGTCGGGCGCACAGGGCCAAGCGCCTCAAGACGCCTGTACAAGCTTCGCTCACGGTTGCGAGCTGATTGGATCCAACGACACGTTCGGACCAGTCGGGCTCCAGAGGCCTGCCTCCCGTATCTCCAGCGGGCAGGCTCTGTGCTAGCGGGCCGCCGGAGTGACTCAGGCGAGCGCGCGTTTTGGTTGCACGTAGACTCCTGTGCTTCGTGCCGGGAACGTGTAGCGGAAGCAGCTTCCTCTTCTCGAACTCTGAGCATCCTGCTGCCACTTCTTATCTCGCTGCCGACAGTAGCAACTATCACGAAGCCTGAGAGCCAACAGGGCCACACAGCTCGTGTGTCACGTCCTGCTGTCGCCACAGCTTTTGCATTTGCCGCCTCCGCCCTCATCTTGGGCTTGGCAACCTTTGCTTCGTTCCCTACCGCAGGTGAGGATCCACAGGAGACACCACCTGAAACGTCCGTGGCGTCAACTACTGCCCCGCAGGAACCTCGAGGCGAAAATCAAGAGGCTCCGACCAGGGGGTCGAGTTCATTACAAACATGTAGTTGGTCGGCAGCGGTGCTATGCGACTTTGATGAGCCCCAGCGAGCACAGCCCTAGTCCTATACCGCGAGCAACACAACCCACGCGAAGGGGCCTTACCAACCCCTTCGCACACGCGATTCAGCATTACCTATATAGAGCAAGCGCGAGAGGCACGCAGGAATCGATCTACGAATTGTGAATTCCGATTTCTAATACTGATATTCACGTTTCTAAATACTGATCACTTTTGAGGCCGTTAGAGGTCAGCAGCTTCCATGAGTTCCGCAAGAGACATACCAAGCGCATCCGCAAGCCCCATCAGCGATGTGACTCTCGGATTTGAAGGCCGATCAACACCCTGATTCCCAGAAGCCTTTCCCGATTCAAGGAGCTGAATCTGGTTCTTGGTCGTCCCAGCATGCCAAGCCAATGACTCTTGCGTGAAGCCTTTCGCTTTCCGGAGCTCGTAGAGAACTCTTCCGAAGCGTTCAGCCTTCTCTTTGTCCCATGCCACTAATTAATCATCTGCACGGGGACAGCAATAGAACACCCTTTATTGAGGTCATGCTATAAAGTGTCAAGTTGAGGCAAGCATAGCCGATACCTAGACGCGTGCATCTATAGCAATCAAGGCAGTAGCGATTGCCTGAGACACCGAGAGGGAACCACAACATGCAGCGTTCGAGTTTTTGGCGGAACCAGAAGACGAAAGCCCTAGCCACAGTCATGGCAACCGGGGTTGTGGCAGCGGGGCTTCTGAGCCCTGCGGCTGCATTCGCAGTTGACACAGTCGACACGGCTCCACCGGTTGACGTCGAGGTGTCCGCAAACAGCGAGGAGACTTCAGCCGAGACACTGTCAGCATCCGTAGCCGCAGGGTCGGGTATTGATTGGGGCTTTGACCCCGCCGATCATCCCCGCCCAGGCGATGCTGACAACTCGTGGGGCGCTTACGGTGAATCAGTTGGTTCAACCTACTGGAGCTTCCAGTGGTTCATGAACTACACCGACCAGGACCAGCTCATCACCGGCTACGACCTGGAAAAGACCGGGGCCTACGGCAACGTCGATATGTCTACCTGCCCACTCCCTATTGCGATCCCGGCTGGCGGCTCAGCTTCGTGCGAGTTCTCTTATGAGATGGACTACCGCGACGCTGATCGCATCACCTTCGACCTGACCTGGGTGGGTGACAACGGCCTCGACCTGAACTCGTTGTTCATGTTCAACACGACCGGCAAACCGTCAGGACCGACCGATCCAGTCGACCCTGCTGATCCGGTAGACCCGGTGGACCCGGTCGATCCCGTGGACCCCGTGGACCCCGTGGACCCCGTTAATCCTGTGAACCCAGTCGATCCCGTTCCCCCTGTTGACCCGAAGCCTGTTCCTCCGGTCAACCCAACGGTTCCTGACGGCCCCCAAGGCGAGAGCGGCGCGACTCCTGCCGTGGCGAAGACCGATACCCAGGTTCCCGCAACGCTTGCTGAGACCGGCAGCACACCGTTTGGAGCACTCGCAGGAGCCGCAGCCACAATCCTTGCCGCTGGAGCAGGGCTCCTCGGCTTCGCGGCGAAGCGCCGCCAGGCATAGAACCGCATCTAACAAATCTTGAGGAGGTCTCCCAGTACTTGCCGGGAGACCTCCTCAATGACGTAGGAGAGTCATGACTGAGCATCCAAACAATTTGCCTCCTGCTGGATGGCATCCCGATCCCACTAACAGCAAGCAACTCCGCTACTGGGACGGCTCATCTTGGACCGAGCAAACCCGTCCCTCACAGACCCAATTGGTCGGCGATTCCCCGGCGAGCAACACCGCATCCAGACGTTCCGAGGCTGGCTTTCCGCCTTCGTCACCCGAGTCCGCTGTTCCGGGTCGCGGTTCGATCCCACCGTCACCACTGCGTCCGCAGGCCACGCCGCAGCGTCCGATCCGTGAGGCAGGGTTCTTCCGCAGCCTGTTCGATCTGAGCTTCGCGTCTGACCGCGTGGTGACGGTCTCGTTCGCGAGGCTCATCTACCTACTGGTAGCGATCTTCTCAGTGATGTGGTGGCTCATCGGTGCAGTGATTCTGTTTGCCATCGGCGGGAACGAGTACCTATCTAATGCTGAACTCTTCACGGTCTGGGGCACCCTGCACTTGGTCCTCGGACCTATCGGGGTAATTCTCACCGTCGTGTTCTGGCGGGTCGCGCTCGAAGTGACCATCGCGCTCATTCGTACCTCGCAGAACACCGCGAAGCTCGTCCACCTAGCGCAGACTTCAGGAGGTTCACGGTGCTCAAAACCGGAGGAGAAAGCATGACCGGCGGCGGCTCGGGGTTCGATGCTCTCCCATGGCTCATCATTGTCGTGCCGATCCTCGTGATCGCAGTGATCGTGTTTGCTATCGTGTTCCTCTCGATCAGAGGCAAAGCGAAACAGCGTCAAGCTGAAAGGTTCGAGACACCCGCAGGCTGGTATCTCGACCCCACGACTTCGAGCATCGAACGCTACTGGAATGGTGAGGACTGGACGGCACAGGAGCGTTCAGCGATACCCGGACACCATGAGAGCGCCTCATGAGTAATCAAGAGGCACCTCGTCCTGACCTGTCACAGCTACCGCCCCCTCACACACCTGAGGCAGCAGCAGATTTCTCCGAGCTTCCTCCACCATCACTGAACCCACCAGGTGCAAAAGCACCTCGGCGTCCTCGCCGCCTCGGCCTCATCATCACCGCATCGGTAGCAGCGGTCGTGTTAGTCGCGCTGCTTGTCGTCGTGTTGATCACCGTGTTCATGTTGCCCTCAACAGGACAAATCACTTCTTATCCGTCCACCCCCGCGCCCACGGCATCTGCCGATCCCCGCACGCCAGAGGCGATGCCGGTCACGCCAACACCAGGCGACTCCGCACCGCAGACGGCCCCCGATTCAACGCCAACGCTTGATGTTCCTGGTAGCGGGGCAGCACCGATACCCGAAGACGCCACGCGGCTCTGCGTGTATGGCACCACCAAAGAGGTCGAGGTGTACCTGTTCGAGAACAGTAATAGTTCTTCGGGTGATTGGATTTACGTCGGTGGGAACGCCGACCTCGGCTATCTCACCCTCCCGGCCAAGGCCGTCTACTTCCCGGGTGGCGGGGTCTCCGGGCATCGCATGACAAACACGGACGGCACGGAGTACTACCTCACCGGGCATGAACTCACGGTCACCCCGGCAAATGGTGAGGGTTTCTATCAGATCGTCCGCAGCTGGGAACAGTTCGGCTGCTAACCCTCGAACGGATCAACGATGAACACCCCCGATACCCCGCACACGCCCGACCTTTCACAGCTACCGCCGCCCTCATCAACGAACGGGTCGCTGCCGTCAATGTTTGTGCCGGATGTTCAACAGGCTGCGCCACCGTCGCCTCCGAGCGATACCCAGACCTCTAACGGCATGCCCAAGATGAAGCCACGCAAGTGGGTGTGGATCATCGTGGCCGCAACACTCGTTCTCTGCGGCGGGGCCGCGACCACGGTCGTACTCGTCAATCAGGCCAGCCAAGCCGCCGAGCAGAAGACCGCCCTCACCAAGCACGCCGACGCGATCACCGCATACGGGACTGCCTGGGCGGAGTTCGATCGCCAGAACACCGATACCCGAGACGATCAGGGGCAGTTGTCGATGACCTCGCTCGACAACATCGAAGAGGTCAACGAGGCGTTCCTCTCAGCCATAACTGCGGCTGACGAACTCGAACACCAAGACTTCGACAATGCCGGCTCGGACACAAGCAACAAGCAACTCGGGAGCGATACCCGGCGCATCGAGGCCGCAACCAGTGAGGTTCAGGCGGTCACGAAACAGCTTGCCGACGCATCGGTGTTGTTCCTCGACAGCCACCGGCAAACGATGGTGAAGTCGCTCACCAACGAGATCGAGAACGCCCAGCAGACATTCGATGCTTCCCGAGATACCGGCGACGCTGAACTCGTGGCTCAGCTGGAGCAGGCGATCAGCGATGCCCGAGCCCTGGCAGACGATCCGAAGGCTCACCCCACCGATCTGCGCTCCGCTATGGAGAATCTGAACACCCTCGCCGGGAAAGTGAGGGGCTCAGTGGGGCCGCAAGTAGAGGACATCACAGACGGCGAGTGGAGCATCCTGCCCGGCGAATCTCTTGGCACCGGAGGCGCAATCGGGCTCTTCGTCGATGGTACCCAGATCAGCATGATCGATGTTCCGAGCGGCGCATACACTGGCCCGCCCATCTTCGTACACGATACCCCGACCTGGACAGTGCAAGATGGATGCCTCCGCGCAAACGGGAAAGTGCATCGCCACAGCCAACTGTGGTTCTGCCCGGCTGGAACTCCGGTCCCGGCAGAGGCTTACCCGGACATCCGCACGCTGAAGTTCGGTGATCAGGCCGAGGACGTGTCTCGGGATCGACTGATCGGGAACTGGTTCATGTATCTCAAATAGAGCATCCAGCCGCCCCGGTTCCTTCAGCGATACCCGATCAAGTGCCACAGACAGGCCGCCTCTACCCCAGCAGTTCTCACTGAACAGCGGGACTCACCTTGGGCGACCCCAGCTGCATTCATTATTGTGGCTCAGCGATACCCAAGGCCCGAGGCGGTGAGCCAGTGGATGCCGTCACCGTAGCGCCCCAGGACCATCACCTCGGCCCCTAATGGCTTAAGCACGAACTCCACTGGTTCACCGCGCTCCCGGGATGATGTTTACCTGCGTCGCTACGGTTCTCTCGGGGACGGTCAGCCCGGCCACCGGGCTTCGTACGGTTCACGGGAGGTCTTCATGCCTCTTATGAGCGATACCCTGGGGCGGCAGCCACACTGGCTATCAGCGCAGACGTTCTGACCCGGAATCTCAGACCCCGACTGCTGCCGCAACCGGGGGACTCAGTGCGACTCGAAGGATGATCTTTTCTGACCGGGCCTGGCCTTCTTTTCAGGTTTTTCTGTTGCCGGAGTCTCTATTGCCAGTAATAGCGCGTATCAATGGGTTGCGTCATGTGCTGATTCGGCCCCTCGCCGGTGAGGTTTGTACTGTGGCGAGATAACCCGGGTATTCACCCTAGGCGAGAGCGCGTGCGTGGCTCCCCAGACGGGAGCAACAAGCCGGCTAGTAGCGGAAAGGCCAGTGGTCATAGGCGTGGCGCGGACTTTCTGACTTTCTTAGGCGCATCAGATTTCGCTTGGATTGAGCGCGTGTTGCCTGTCACGCCGCTGGGCGCAACGAAACTGGCCGGGGCATGGGTGAGCTTGGCCGGGCCGCGGTTAGGCCCACAGCGGGCCGTGTAGCGCGTGCGGTGAAGCGCGACGGGACCAATGGCGGGGAGCGGCGCGTGGCCACCCGCCCCGGCCCGGCCTGGCCGGGCGAGTGGCTTGCTGGCCCATGCTAGGAGACAAGCACCGGTCGCGTGCTGGCCCGGCGCTCGCCACGCGACCGGCTGCAGCGTCAACCCTGAATGTCTGTTGTGTTTGCAAATTTCCGCATTGGTGATTTCGTGCTTTGAGCGCACATGAGGTTTCACGGTTTTCACCTGGAAGAAGATTCTTATCCACATCACTTGACAACCCATCGGGGTATGTGAGTTAGGATTTCCGGAACACGAGGATTGGTTCGAGTTCCACGTTGGGTTTTGCGTCGGTGAGTTTGACGCGTTTGCGGTGATTTTGTAGATCGCCGGGGCGGGCTCGGGGCGCAAGATAGTGGAGGTTAACGAGCTCGAAGCCGTCGCCCTCGGTGTGCTCGACCCACCGATCCACGATCTGCATGACTTCCTGACGCCCAGTCACAGGGTCCTTTTTGCCTGTTCGATAGTCAGTGATGTTGACCAGGAACAGTCCGCCAGGTTTCAAAGCTTCCCGGACGCGCTCCGATGTTGGACGTACATATCTGGTCAGCCACGCGTCGACGTTACTAAAGGACGTCACTGACTGTGACGGCCGACCCGGCTCAGCGCCTTTCTCGTCGTAGATCTCTAGGTCGAAGTAAGGCGGCGACGTGAACGCCAGGTCAACGCTGTTCGGTGCCAATTCAAGGTCCTGCGATCCTCTGCAGTGAAGCTCATACGAGTCTGTGCGTCCAGTGACGGACTCAATGAGTTGCCCGAGACGGTCAAGGTTGTAGATGGTCTCGTCGTTCGGGTCGCATCCGATGTATCGCAAGTTGCCGGGTGTGGTGAGTGCACCGAGGAGTCTGCCTCCATACCCGGCGCTCGGATCGAGCACCGTGCCCCCATTCGGGAGGTATGTGTGGTAGATCGCCCGCGCAGTCATCGGGCTGAAGTTTCTCGGGTAGTAGCCCTTCGACCGCAGTTTTGACTGGGTCAGGCGGTCTGGCCCTTTGCCCTCTCGCAGAATACTTCGCACGCTCTTTGCCAGATGCTCTGGGTCCATGAAATCGGTACGTAACGATCTGCCAGTGACGGCTCGCGCATCAAATAGGTTCGGGAACATCCAGTTGCACAGATCAACACCGTTGCGTGACGCGCTCCCTGGCACAAAGTAGAGGGTCTGCGGTGAGTACCAAACTTGATGTGTCGCCTTCGCGTTCGTCTTTGCGCCCAATTTCAGACTGGATGCAATCTCTTTTCGAGCTGCCTCATCAGAGTAGTAAACGATGGGGAAGGCGTCGGCTTCTTGATACGCCTGCACCACACGATCAATAATTGCGCTCTGCTCTTCTACGGTGGCGCGGGCATACGTTTCCGCGCCGGAGTCTTTGAATAGGTCAGGAAGTATCTGCTCGAAGGTTTTCAGTGCACTGAGTTTCGGGGATCCTTCAGGCAAGGTGATTCCCCAGGAACGGTACCGCCCTGCCAGGCCCCTCTCTCGAACCTCTTCAATTGAGAGGGAATCGTACGGCGACGCGGCATCAGATACTGCACTCACTTGATCCAACACGCTCCACACTCCCAAGGTTCGCGATTAGGGTCTGGCTTCTCGGGCGGGGTGCAGAGGCCTGGTTCCCTGAGATAGTTGCGGACTGTACGAGGATCGCAGCCCAGTGCGCGGGCGCATGCGGTCTGCGTAAGCTCCCGGTCGTCATGGCGAAGCTCGCAAAGCCTTCTCATTCGCGTTTCAACAAGCTGCGCGCGGACGGTGTTCGCGCGTTCAAGATTTGCCACGCTCGACGAACGTTTGGGGGATTCACCCCGACGCCTCTGCGCCTCATACCGGGCTGTCACCTGACCTCCTGGGTGCTGCGCTGCCTCCGTCACTAGCGTTGCGAAACGGCTTCGCGACCTCGCCGGCGAGATAGTGTTCAGAAGTAGGAGATCTGCGTGCGGTGATAGCGGGTAGGTGTACGTGTTCTCCAGCCCTGCACGGCGAGCTGAGTATTCCATCGGTTCGGCGCCGATCACTTCCCTCAGCTGAGCTTTCCAGCCTCTAGCTTCTGCCAGCAGCGCTGCTTCGTCTTCGAACACGACTGCGCGTCCTGTCTTCTGCTGAGCACCTTTGGACTCTGCCCTGCTTTTGGGATCAAAGATTGTGATGAGGGAATTCGGGCGAAATACGAACCAACCCGCTTCAATCTCTCCCCACCTGTTCTTCAGCATCCACGCTGGCATTGGCAGTCCGCCCTCAATCGCGGCTAGCAGGGGCCTCGAAGGTTTCACCCGTTCTACAACGAGTTCGACCTCGCTCCACTCTCGTGCAAAAGGCACCGCGTCACGGACGACAATGTTTTCAGGGCTCGCCATTAACCCATTGGAAGTTTCCCTTCCGAGTGCGTCGTACCCGTTCACGTAACGCACCTCTGCAAGAGACTCTACGAGCGTCATGATCGTGTTTGTCGGTTGTGTCGCGCGACACATCCACCTCTGCAACTGCCCCCAAGCAACGGAGAACATGTCAGACTCGGGCCTCGCGTCGAGCTGAGCGACATCGATTGAGTCAGCGACATACACGATGCCCGCTCTGTCACGGCGGGTACTGGAGCCTCTCGACCGGACAGCTCGCTCAATGATGTTCACCCTGTCATCCTCTCAGGAACAGTAAAAGGCCCGCCCATTCAGCACATCACTGCACCAAACTGGCGGACCTCTCACGTTGCTTCTGAGGTTATATCTTCAGATACGAGGCATACTCGTTATCTCGGCGTATCGCTTTAAACAGCTCTACCGCAGTCACTCGCAACGCGGTAGCAATCCGACTGAGCGGCACTCCGGCAGCGAGCTGCTGCTCAGCGCCTAGCACCCGTTCCAGCGTCAGCACCGGGTCGGTCTCGTGCATCGTGGCGAAGTCGAACGCGAAACCTCGCGGACC
>NZ_JXSQ01000033.1 GCF_000834055.1 Leucobacter komagatae | reverse complement strand
CCGCAAACAGCACCAGGAGCAACCAAACAATGTTGTCAAACAGCATCTGCCCTAGCTTCGGGGAGCCCTTCGCAGGCTCTGTAGCGCCCTTGCCAACCGCGATCTGTTGCGTCAAACTTTCAGTCATGATGAAACCTTCTGGGTAGAAATGCTGCTGAGTACACGATCTGGAGTGAGCTCGTCGCCAGCCAGCTCGGTCACGACGGCACCATCGGAGAATGCGACCGCTCGATCCACAATTCGGCACATTTCATCGGCGTCGTACGTAAGAACAACTACTGCGGCACCCTGCCTAGTAAGTTCATCCATGAGTGAATGAATCTCCTCTTTCGCCCCGACATCGACACCAATCGTTGGCTCGTCAAATACGACGACCTGCGGATCAAATCCGAGCACGGACCCGAGCAATACCTTCTGCTGGTTGCCGCCAGATAGTTCCCCCACGGGCTGTGACGGATCCCAGGCGCGAATGACTACGCGGTCATGGATGCGCTCATAAAACGTACCCATCTGTGCAGCATCGACAAGTCCACTTTTCGTCGGCCAGTTCCCGAGGTGCAGGTTTTCCATGACGGAAAGATCTGCGACGAGGCCCTCATGGATTCGATCGTCAGTCATGTAACAGACCCCTGCCTTTCGAGCCGACGCAACGCGATGGAGGTCAACCGTTTCCCCTCGGAGCCTGACAGTTCCCGCTTCCAATGGGTTCAGGCCGCCCAACGCCCTGGCAAATTCCTTGGCCCCGGACCCTGGCAGCCCTACCAATCCAAGAATTTCACCGGCCCCAATTGACAGGGACACACCCCGGAAACCAGGGGCTCTTGCTTCATGGACCTCCAGGAGGGGTTGGAGGTCCGTCTGCCGGTCTCGCACAAACTCCTCGTGAGCCACTCCAGTGACTAGCCTCGAAATCTCCTCACTACTAGTCACGCGAGGGTCGAGTGCATCTGCGACGAGCACTCCATCTCTCAGCACGGCACACTCGTCACAGATCTCACGTATCTCACTGTTGTAGTGCGAAATGAACACAAAAGACTGGCCCGCTGCGTTCAACTCACGAATCCAATCGAACAACTCCCGGCGCTCTTGCTTACCCAGTGACGCGGTCGGCTCATCAAGCATCACTAGCTTCCCGCCGTCTTTCAGCGTTCGCGCAATACTCAGCCGCCTTTGATCGTGAAGCGTGAGCGTTCCGGCCATCGCTTCTGCCGCGAACGGTAGCCGGTAACGCTCAAGAACACTCGTCGCATACTCATTGACCTTCGAGAAACGGATCAGTCCGCGTCCCGCACCTTTGAAGTCCGGCAGTAGCAAGTTCTCGGCCACACTCAGTTCAGGCAGAACCTCAGCGTGCTGCGGCAAGAGGTGGATCCCCATCTCTTTGCGCTCCGCATAGGTCTTCGAAGAAATGTCGACCCCTTCGAAGAAGATCTGCCCGGAAGTCTGCTTCGTCTGCCCAGCTATGATGCTCACCAGAGTCGACTTTCCTGCGCCGTTCTTCCCGAGGAATCCGTGCACGCTCCCCGCACGAATCGTGAGGTCAATGGGTTCAAGTGCGTAGTTGCCGCCGTATTGCTTGCTCACCCCCCGGACTTCGAGAAGGGGGGCCGCGCCAGTCACGCTGCTTGTCACTGCTTCTGGCCCCATTCCGTCGTCACGAGGTTGGCCCACTGCCGGCTATCCTCAACGTTGTCTTCTGCAATCACATAGGGTGGGATGGTCATCGTTGGGCCATTGGCCGTGTCTTCAATAACCGCAGTTTCCCAGTAGTATTTCTCGTCCACGTATTCACCCAGGGGGATGTCTTTGCCCTTTGCAACGTATTCGGTAAGCATCTCAACAGCGATCTGCCCGTAGGCAACGGGATCCTGTGACACCGACGCGTCGATGATGCCTTCTCGGTACCAATTGAGCGCTTGGGGTTCTCCATCGATCGTGGTGATGATGATGTGCCCATCTTCGCCACGCGGCTTCAGCTTTCCCTTGCTCTTGATGGCAGTAATGATGCCGCGAGTGATTGAGTCGCTCGGCGCATGGGCTGCGTCCAGATCTGGGTGCTCGGACAGAGTCGCATCGGTGACTTGTCTCGCCGTCGTCTCAGCGCCTTCCGTTGGGCGCTCGATCACCTGAACGTCTGGGTACTGGGCGAGCACCTCGTCGAAGCCTTCTTTTCGGGCTTTCCACGCCGAGGACGAGAGTGCGCCGTATCCGTTGAGCACCTTTCCCTTGGGCTCACCATACTTTGCTTTGAGCCCCTTCACGATCTCTTCTGCGGCCATCTCGCCGGCAAGTCTGTTGTCGAAGGCGACCTGAAAGTCGGCTCTGCCCGTCGTAATAGGCGTATCAACGATGCCGAAGGGGATCTTGTCCCTATTGGCCTGCTCGATGACCGGACCCCAGGCGGCTGAGTCGACGGGGTCAACAATCAAGAACGCGGGTTTTTGCACGAGGAGTGATTTCGCGTCATTAAACTGCTGGCTGGAATCGTGCTTTGCGTCTGTCGTGGAGAACTTGTAACCAAGTTCTTCGCTCTTACGCTGGATAGCCTCGGACTGCATAGCGAAGAAGAAGTAATCCATCCCCTTATTTGCAAATACCCCCGTGCCGCCGCTGGACTGCGACCCGCCGCCGCCGTCGCTGCCGCTCGCGCAGCCCGTGAGCGCCACGAGACTGGCTCCCAAGAGCAGACTCACCGCTCCGACAATTCGCCGACCGCGAGCAAATCCCTGACCTGATACCGGATGCTGAACCTTCATTTTGCTTGGCTCCTTTGCCAATTGGAACACGACAGTGCCGCGTCGATTCGGTAGAAAGTGATTGCGATTCCAAAAATCCTATCATCGCAATCATCATATTATTACAACGACGGTGATTTAGATAGATGTTGCCAACCCGGTGCCGGGAGTCGTGCATCGAGACCATCCGCACCCACTACTCTTAACGCCCATTCCGCCAGTCAGGCACTCGCGCGGTAACACGGTGGGACAGATCCACAACCTCAACTTCGCCACCCGGGTTAGCAAAGATCACCTCGTGCGCGATACCAGAGAACAGTCCGTTCTCGACGACACCAGCGATCCAATTGAGATTGGTGTCGAGCAACACCTTGTCGCGCAGTTCACCCAAGTGAGCATCAATAATGTAGTTCCCACTGTCCGTCACAACCACCCCGCCCTCGCGCTCACGCAGAATGAGAGGCACTTCCTCGCTGTAACCAAGGTCAACGAGCAACTCGCGTACTGAATTACGTGTTGCCTTCCAGGCGTAAGGAATCACTTCGATCGGGAGAGGGAAAGCGCCGAGCTTGTCTTTGAGTTTGGAGTTATCGGCGATACACACCATCTTCTCCGAGGCCTCGGCGACAATCCGCTCCCAGAGAAGGCAGGCTCCCCCGCCCTTGATCATGTCGCCTTCGTGGTCGATTTCATCAGGGCCATCAACGGTCACCTCGAGCTTCAGGCCCTGTTCTGCAAGTTCGTTGAGATCCACCAGCGGAATACCCAGAGAGAGCGCAAGGTCTCGTGTGGAGGTCGAAGTCGGGACGCCGACTACTTTCAACCCCTCAGCGACCTTTTCGCCGAGTGCACGCACAAACCATGCTGAAGTGGTGCCTGAGCCGAGCCCGAGTAACGCGCCGTCGTGCGCGAAGCGCTCGACGGCAGCTTTACCTGCAGCGTATTTGGCCGCGTCCTGGGGAGAGAGGTTTTCGTACATGTCAGACCTTTTCTTGTGTGTATTGATTCGGATGTGACCCGAGAGCAGCGTGAACGTGGCTAGACCGTGGGTGGACTGCCGGGGGGCTCAACAATTGGCATGAGGTCTTCAAAGCACTCGAGCCGTGTGTCATTCCCCTCAATTTCATGTCCCCACGCAACGTGCGTATAGCGCACTCCGGCGGCGCGTGCGGTGCTCTGGTCGATAGCAGTGTCACCGACATAGACACATTCCTCTGGAGTTACATCAAGCTCAGCCATCGTCTGTTCCAGGTGCATAGGATGCGGCTTCGGGTAAGCAGCGCGGTCGACGCCCACGAGAGCGCTAAAGTAGGCACGAACTCCAAGGTGTTCCAGGAGGAGATCTGCAAGTTCAGTGCGTTTGTTCGTACAAATGCCAAGTTTGAGACCGCGTGCAGCCAGTTTTGGGATCACTTTTGCCGCGTCGGCAAAAAACTCAGTCTTCGCTGATGGCGCCGCAAGGTACTCTGCCGAGTAGCGAGCGAGCGCCTCGTCGAGTGATTCATCATCTAGA
The DNA here is from genome assembly GCF_000834055.1 of Leucobacter komagatae. GTDB lineage: Bacteria > Actinomycetota > Actinomycetes > Actinomycetales > Microbacteriaceae > Leucobacter > Leucobacter komagatae_A. The sequence continues at coordinate 23,344 of NZ_JXSQ01000033.1, read as the reverse complement.
GGACCGTCGATGGCGGTGAGGGCCTGAGCTATCAGCGCCCGGGGCCCGCCGCCAAGCATGCCCAGCACCTCCGGCGCTGTGAGCTCGCTCACGCCCCACGGTGCAAACGCCTTGTTCAGAGCCGCCGCGATATCGGGCGAAGAGTCGACGAGCGTGCCGTCGAGGTCGAAAATTACCGCTGTCTTCATACCACGGCCTTTCTATTCGTTGAGCTTTTGGAGGTCGCGATATACATCTGAGAAGTGGGAAAAAAGCCCCGCGTGCACCTCGTAAATCCGCTCATATAGCGCAACCCTCGCCGGTTCTGGAGTGATGCGCTCGACCACCTCTACGCCAGCGAGAGCAGTCTCGTAATCGCGCCAGACTCCTGCGCCGACTCCGGCAGAAAGTACTGCGCCGAAGGCGCCACCCTCTGCGCTACCGCGGAGCCTCACGACTTCCCGATTACAGACATCGGCGAGAATGCTCAGCCACAGCTTTCCCTTTGTGGCGCCGCCCGAAGCAATAATGCGCTCGCAGGGGATACCAACGAGCTCAAACTCTCCCAGGATGCGTCGCAGGTTGAGCAGCGCGCCCTCGATGACTGCGCGTGCAAGGTGGCCCGCTTGGTGCTTGCGACTCAGGCCGACGAAGGATGCGGTAGCTTCCGGGGCCACGTGAGGCGAACGCTCGCCGTTGAGGTAAGGCATAAATAACAGCCCGTCACATCCGAGAGGTGCCTCAGCAGCGATGGCAGTGAGCGCATCGAAGTCCGGATTGTCAGCACCAGAGAACTGGGCCACCACCTCACCAAGCCACTGGAAAGCACCAGCTGCTGACAATGCAACGCCCATCGTATGGAAACGGCCCGGCTCGTTACCCGCAGAAACTTGGATACGCGCGTCAGCGTTCTCTGGGCAGAACGGAGTGAGCGTCGCGACGACGCCCGCAGTACCCAGAGTGATTCCTACATCGCCAGGCTCAACAACGCCCATCGAGGTCGTTTGGATGACCGAGTCGCCGCCTCCCCCAAACACAGCGACTCCCTGCGGTAGTCCGATCTCAGCGGCGAGGTGACCGTGCACCATCCCTGTCTGATCAGTTGAACCGACGATGGGAGGCAGCATCGATGCTTCAACACCGCAGGAGACGAATACTTCTGGGACCCATTCACGTGTGCGCGGGTCAAAAAATCCCGTTCCCGAGGCATCGGATTCGTCAGTAGCGAAGACACCCGTGAGCTGGAGACGAAGATAGTCCTTCGGCAGGCACAGGTAACGCAGCTGCTGATAGGTCTCAGGCTCGTGCCGCCGTAGCCATCGCACTTTACCGCCCGTGAATCCTGGCAACATACGATTGTTTGTGAGATCAATGAGCCTCGCCAGCCCACCAACCTCTTCGGTAATTTCGTCACATTCCGCGGCGCATCGCTGATCGTTCCAGAGGATTGCGCGGCGTATCACCTTCCTCGCATCGTCGAGCCCAACGAGGCCGTGCATCTGTCCGCTAAGCCCAATCCCCGCTATGCCTGTGGGGCCAGTCCCAGCCTGATCGTAGCCAGCGCCCGCTAGCGCTGCTGCGACTTCCGTGAGGGTGCGTACGGCAGAATCCCACCAGTCAGTTGGGTCCTGCTCAGCCCACCCAGCGCGCTCAGAGTACAGCCGGTAGCCAGCCGAACTCGAAGCGAGAAGCCTCCCCGATTCATCGACCGCAATCGTCTTACACCCCGAAGTGCCAATATCAATACCAATTACCGCTGCCATAGCTACGCCCCTGGAAGCGCGTGGGCAATCCGGGTGTGCTTGATTTCTAGGTACCCGAGGAGCCCCTCAGGCCCGTGCTCGTAACCGAATCCGCTGCCTTTCCGTCCTCCGTAGGGCGCGTTCATGATCCCAGGGTCGGGGTTATTGATTGCCACGTTTCCATAATCGAGTCGCGCACTCAGAAGGTGCGCCTCGGCGAGGCTTTCGGTAAATGCGTACGCAGCGAGGCCTGAGTCAGGGCGATTGGCAAGTTCCAACGCGTCGTCAATGGAGTCGAAAGCCGAAACCCCCACTACAGGCCCAAACGTCTCTTCGTTCATTACCAGCATGTCGGGTGTGCAGTCCGCAAGAACCGCTGGGCACATGAAGCTGCCGGACGCTGGAACGTCTCGCCGCGCGCTCACGATTCGCGCACCATGAGCGAGCGCGTCATCGACGTGACGCCTAGCCTTCGCGAGTCCTTCTTCAGTCGCAAGCGGCCCCATGTCGACTCCGTCCTCCGTACCATCGCCTATCACCAATGCGTCGACGGCGACGGCGAGGCGGCTGAGGAACTCTTCGTAGAGACTGCTGTGCACGTAGATTCGATTGATAGCTATACATATTTGGCCTGCGTTGCGAAAACCTCGCCGCGCCGCTGCAGAGACCGCTTTCTGAAGATCGGCGTGCTCGGTAACCACCATAGGGCAGGTTCCGCCAAGCTCCATTGAAAGCGGAATCGCGTGGTGCACCGACCTAGCGATTTGATTACCGGTGGCCGTCGAACCCGTAAACGCGATCTTGCTCACCAAAGGATGCCCGACAAGGTCCGGACCAATACCGCGACCAAAGACCAAGTTGGCAACGCCTGCTGGGAGACCTGCTTCGTCCATGCATTCGAACAGCAACGCAGCAGAGAGCGTCGAGAACTCCGATGGCTTCACGACAATCGTCGCGCCCGCCGCGAGCGCGGCACACAGCTTCCAACCAATGAGCTCAAGAGGATAGTTCCATGGCGTGATTGCCGCAACGACGCCCACGGGCTCGTAGGTTACGAGGCTGGTAATGCTCGACGCTTCGTTTGGCACGACGCGCCCAACGACTCGCTCGCCCTCAGCAGCATAGTAGCGAAAGGCCTGGGCAAGCTTCTGTACTTCTCCGCGAGACTCACCAAGGGTCTTGCCCATCTCCTGGGTGATCGCGAGTAAGAGCTCATCTTCGCGACGTTCAACAACGTCCGCAATGCTCCTCAGCATCGTGGCCCGCTGAAAAACTGTGGTGAAGCGCCACGTCGCGAACGCAGCATGAGCGGCGCTCACCGCACCGTCAACATGATCCGCTGTCGAGGCAGCCACAGCGGCCAGCTGAGCACGGGAGGCGGGGTTCACGACGGTAAAAGTACCCGCTCCTTCGACCCAGCTACCATCAATATAGTTACGTACATTCTTCAGAGTCACGTTAGATACCTTTCGTCATACTGAAGTCGCCAGAGATAGCTTCGGGAGAGTTTACGAGACATCGGAGAGCATCTCCCTGTGCAGCTCGCTCTGCTTCTTCAACTGCCAAGCGCTGCAGGTTTTGCATCGACCGCTCTGAGTAAAAGGCGGCGTGTGGGGTAAGGATCGCCCTGTCGAGGCCCCGGATAGGGTGCGCCTCTGGCAATGGTTCAGGGTCGAATACATCGAGCCCGACTCCACTCAACTGGCCAGTTCGCAGCGCATCGACCACCGCGTCAAGGTCTACCAGCGCTCCGCGTGCGGTGTTCACAACATATGCACCTCGCGGCATCGCAGCGATTGTTCGCGCATTGACCAACTTCGTTGTCTCCGGCGTTGCGGGTGCGTGTAGCGTGACCAGGTTCGAACGCTGCCAGAGCTCCTCTGGCGCCACCAGCTGAATACCAAGCTCTGCGAGCTTCTCCGTTTCGGCGAACGGGTCGTGAGCGAGAAGAGTGAAGCCAAAAGGCCGCATACGCTCAGCGACGGCAAGGCCAATCTTGCCCATTCCGAACAGTCCGACCGTAGTATCGCCGAATTCAAGCAACGGCGCCTCATCGGCAGGCTTCAGCCATGAGCCTGCGAGATGACCCGATTGAAGGCATTGAGTTTGCGTAGAAGAGTGAGTGCCAGGCTCACCGCATGGTCCGCGACAGTGGTCGTGCCGTAGTCGGGCACGTTGCACACTGAGATGCCGCGAGCATCGGCTGCAGCCACATCGACGTTGTCCCACCCCACGCCATAACGGATGATTACCGATCCGGGGGACATTCCCTCAAGCACCGCTGCTGTGATGGGAGCAAAGTTAACGAACGCGATGTCCGCTCCGGTGACTACACGTATTGCTTCTTCCTCAGTCGTACACTGCGCCGAGCGAAACTTGGCCCCGATCCTCTCCGCAAACGCTTGTTCTCGTGACACCCCCTCAAAAATATGGTCCGTAACCACCACTGTCGTCATCCGGTTTGCCATCTTTCTACTGGCCCACCCGGCTAGTTAGGCCACGACTATTGAGGTTCGCGATCAGCTCCCGGAGCCCGAAGGTCCACGGCGAAGCCTGTTCTGAGGTGTTGACCCGGTTTGCAAGGGTGCCAAACTTGGGACTTGCGATGCGAACGACATCTCCGATTTCATGAGTGAATCCAAGGCCCGGTGCGCCACGATCCTTGGTGGGCGCGAAGAGAGTCCCCGTGTACAGCACGAGACCGTCTGGGTACTGATGGCTGTCACCGCAGGCATAACTCGCCAGCACCTGAACGTCGCGGCTGATCTGATTCATGCTGCTCATCTCGTTCAGCACAAAGCCGTCTTCCCCGAATACCTGAACCGTAACCTCAGCATTCCGAACCTCGTCGATCGAGAAGCCCTCGTCGAAAAGGCGCAGGAAAGGGCCCAGGGAGGCTGAGGCATTGTTGTCTTTGGCCCGCGGGAGCAAGAGAGCTGAACGCCCCTCGACGTCGCGGAGGTTGACGTCGTTACCGAGTGTGCCACCAATGATTTGGCCGCGCGAGTTGATGACTAGCACGACTTCTGGCTCCGGATTGTTCCAGTTCGAGACCCTCGAAACGCCAATCTCCTGACCGAATCCCACCGCAGAAAGCGGCTGAGCTTTCGTAAACACTTCCGGGTCTGGCCCAAGACCAACCTCAAGGTACTGGGACCAAAGACCCTGCGAAGCCATGACACGCTTCAGCTCCACTGACTCGGGACTACCGGGTATGATACCCGATAGTTGGGCGCCGATACTGGACTCAATTTCACCTCGAATTTTCTCCGCTTGGGACAGATCACCACCTGCTCGCTCTTCGATGAGGCGCTCCATGAGCGATGCTGCGAACGTAACACCCGCGGCTTTTACCGCGGCTAGATCAATTGGTGCAAGTAGATGTACTGCATCAGCGTTCCCCACAGCCGAGTTTTCGAGCACCTGCTCAAGACTCCAGCTCCTGCCACGCTCAGCCCCACTGAGCGCCGCGAGAACGTCCGGTTGCTCTGTCAGATCGGCCATAGTCGGAAACGAAGAGCTAATGTCGACCAGACGTCCCGCGTCCAGCGTGACGATGGCTGGGCCACCGTACTCAGGGACAAACACTCGTCCGACCAGCGTGGCGCTCGCAACATCGACTGGCAGCACATCATTGGGCGCCTCAGTAAGAGAAAGGGACATCAGCGGTGATCACTCCTAAATGGCTTGGGGCCCCGTCAGTGGAGCACCAATACGTTTCCGACTTCCTCTGATCATAATATGATTAGCAGGTTTAGGCAAGAATCCAATATGATTGCGTGATCCGCTGCTTGGACACAACCCGGGCTACTTCGATCGCTCTAAGGGCGCTTCGGAGCCCTAGGCTACTCCGCACATCGTCCGACGCAGTGCCGTACGTTCAGAAAATAAACCCCGGGGGTCGCACCCGTGTCACGAACCCCAGATGCAGGAATGATTATGACCAACTACGCTTCCCACGGTGCCAATACGGAGCGCCCAAAACGCTTGCCAGAGATCGTGGCGGACCAACTTCAAGAGTTTGTACTTACGGAAGGCCTGCAACCTGGGGACCGCCTCCCCACGGAGCCGGCTCTGACTGCACGGTACGACGTGAGTCGCCAGGTAGTGCGCGAGGCAACTCGGATCCTTGAGCAGCGAGGGGTCGTAGCCATTCGCGCGGGTCGCGGCATGACCGTGGCAAACATCTCAGTCGACGGAGTACACGACATCTACAAGCTTTTTCTCCGCTTTAGGCCTGAGAATTTTACTGAACTGATCGAAGCTCGCTCCGTACTCGATCCCAACATTGCAGCCCTCGCCGCCGAGCGGCGTACTGAGAATGAGCTCGCGCAGATGCGCGAGACGATCGAGGCGAGCCGGTCCCTTCCGAAGGACGCATTCGCCGAGCATCTGGCGCTCGACCTCAAGTTTCACAAGATCGTCACCAATGCGTGTCGAAACATGTTCCTCATCGCCCTGGCCAATCCGGTCAACGAATCACTGCGCGACGCATACGCGGAACCAATTGCGTACCTGTCTTCGCTGCCGCAGACTCAACTCGAACACGAAGCAATCCTGCGCTCTCTCGAGAAGCAAGACCCTGAGGGAGCCCGCCAGGCGACACTGAAGCACCTTCGCCGCGTCCGCTCAGAAACAGAAAAGCTGATCCCTACCGATTCCGGAGGAGCCGACGAGGGTTAGCATCTCAACGGAGCGAGTACCCTCCGTCGACGAGCAACTCTGCACCACTGTAGTAACTTGAGTCATCGCTCAGCAAGAAGGCCACTGTCCCCGCGATTTCCTCCGGGCGCGCGAAACGGCCAGAGGGAATCTGCCGCATCCACGCGTCGAACTGATGCCGCTTGAGTGCAAGGAGCGGGGTGTCTACATATCCTGGTGCAATCGCGTTCACGCGAACCCCACGGTCCGCCCACTCAGAAGCTAGCGATCGTGCGAGTGCCGACACCCCAGCTTTTGAAGCGTTGTACGCACACTGTTTCTGGGGGACGTTCACAATGTGATTTCCGCTCATAGACGAGATCAACACCACGTTTCCTCCCCCCGCGCTCAAGAAGTGTCTACCGAACGTCTGTGCAGTGAAAAAAAACACCACGCAGATTAACATTCATCGTCCGGTCAAACTCTTCCGGAGCCATGTCTTCAGCCGCGACATCATCTTCAACCACTCCTGCGGCAGCAACAATACTGTCGACCTTCCCCTCTCTCGCAATGATCTGATCCCTTGCCCCAGCGAGCGAATCAGGATTGGTCACGTCTACGGACAGCTCTCGTTCGCTATTCGGGTCTGCTGCCAAATCAAGGGCGTACACCGTGGCCCCTTCCTCTCGTAGTCGCTCACAGACAGCGAGTCCGATGCCGCCTCCTGCACCAGTCACAGCCACCACTTGTCCCGCGAGTCCACGCATCTATCTACCCCTTTATCCTTCAGCGGCCCACTGGCCGCAGTGTCCTTTTGGAATGACTACCACTTTGACTTCACCGGGCCGTTGAGCCGCTTGCAGAGCTTCCTCAACCTGATCGAGGCCGTAGCGCGCGGTTATGAGCTCGGAGAGAGATACCGCGCCGGTAGCCGCGAGATCTATCGCTGCAGGCCATGCGTTGGCGTACCGGAAGACCCCCCGAACCTCCAACTCACGCACCTGCAGCAGCCCCAGGGGCAACGAAACGGTATCCGCACCCATACCGACGAGCATGGCGCGCCCGGCAGGCTTCAATGCGCGTACACCAGCCACAATTGCCGCTTCGACGCCACTCGCGTCGATGAACACGTCGAACGACGAATCTCGGAATGACTCTCGCGCACCAACGGGGTCAAGCACCGATGTCGCACCAAAGCGTAAGGCCCGGTCGCGGGCACTCTGGAGTGGGTCACTGACTACGACGTCAACGGCGCCAGCGAGCCTTGCGACCTGTGCCGCGAGCAGGCCAATCGGACCCGCGCCAGCCACCGCAACACGCTCGCCCAATCCAACGCGGGCGTGCCTCACGCTAGCGACCGCGACCGCGAGCGGTTCTATCAACGCGGCCTCTTCGGCGCTGAGCACAGGGGGTACGTCAAAGGCTAGTTGCGAAGGCAGAAGCACATATTCGCAGAGGGCACCATCAAATGGGGGCGTAGCGAAGAACTCCACTTCGGGGTCAAGGTTGTAGCGTCCCTGCCTCGATTGCTCCCCCCAATGATTCGTTACTTGAGGCTCGAGTGTGACAAGACTACCAATGCGCTCAGCAGCCACGCCGTCTCCAACTGCGGCGATGACACCGCTCACCTCGTGGCCCAACACCAGAGGCTTTTCCACGACAAAGTCACCAATTCTTCCGTGGTTGTAGTAATGCACGTCGGACCCGCACACTCCGACGGCTGAGACTCGGATGAGCACCTGCCCTGGGCCGGGCACTGGCACCGGACGCGTTTCATACCCTAAGTGCTTCGGCGAGTATAGAACACTAACAAGCTGCTTTTCGAAACGGTCTTCGCTGACCACCATCCACCCTTTCGCAGGTAAACCGGACGACCTCAAGTATGATCATCATACTATGTGATGATCGAGTCTAACTGAACGAAAGGTCGAGTTATGTCACCTCACACCCTGAATACCGCAGATGACCCATCCACAATCGATCCCATCCTCGCGGCAGCGGCAGCAGCCGCGGTGCCGCTCGCGTTGCTAGCCCCCGAAGTTCGCGCAGGGGGCCTCTGTCTCATTGCCGACCGCCTTGAAGCAGACGTGGACCAACTCGTCACAATTGCGGAAAGCGAAACTGGCCTCACACCTACACGCCTGAGGGGTGAGTTGAAACGCACCGCCGTCCAGCTCCGCCTTTTCGCCGAATCCGTCATAGACGGCTCTTACGTTGATGCCCGGATCGACGAGGCAGACGACCAGTTTGTGCTCGGCACGCGCCCAGATCTTCGGCGTTCGCTGCGCCCCGTTGGCCCGGTGCTGAACTTCGCAGCAAGCAACTTCCCATTCGCGTTCTCAGTCGCTGGCGGCGACAGCGCTGCCGCTCTTGCCGCCGGATGCCCACTGATAGTCAAGGTTCACTCAGGCCACCCAAAGCTCTCGGTAGCGACCGGAGAGATTATGGCGCAAGCACTCTTCGATGCCGGGTTCCCCAGCGGAGCGTTTGCCTTAATTTTCGGCCAGCAAACAGGCGTCGACTCACTCAAAGACTCGAGAATTCAAGCGGGATCTTTCACCGGCTCGATTTCTGCTGGGCGCCTACTTGCCGACATTGCGGCAGCGCGACCCCAACCTATTCAGTTCTTTGGTGAACTCGGCAGCGTTAATCCCGCTGTTGTCACCCCCGCTGCCCTGAATGAACGTCGCGACACTATTGCCACTGGCTTCGTGTCCAGCGTCAGTGGCTCTGCGGGACAACTCTGCACTAAGCCAGGGTTTCTCTTCGCGCCAACGAACCACGGCCTCGATTCGGGCATCTCGGAAGCAGCACGGAGTATCCCACCCCACCGCCTCCTCAACCCGCGTATTGCTGACTCCTATGCAAAAGGCGTCGCCTCCGCGCTCAGCCTCCCGGGGGTGAGACCCATTGTCGAAGGCATGTGTGCGCCAGTCGCGGACGGAAACATGTCGGTCACACCCACGATCGCCGCCGTATCGCTCACGGACTTCATCTCGTCACCTCAGTCACTACACGAGGAGGTGTTCGGGCCCTTCTCGCTGATCGTCGAGTATGATTCGCTCGATGACGTAGCCGCCGCTATCGCTAAAGCATTCCAAGGGAACCTTACGGGGACCCTCCACCTCAGCATGTCCGAACAGGCTGGAACCGCGAGTGAGGCAGCACTGGCCTCAGTTCGAACTCTGACTGACTTGTTCGCGTTAATGGTGGGACGTCTGGTCTTCAATGATTGGCCGACCGGGGTCTCCGTCACCCCCGCACAGCAGCACGGGGGTCCCTGGCCCGCAACGACGAATGACTCCAGTACGTCGGTTGGAACCGCAGCGATTCAGCGGTTTCTACGCCCGGTGGCATTCCAAGGGGCTCCCGAACACCTGCTGCCACCGGAACTCCAGCTCAAGAACCCCCGGGGCCTGAAACAGACGATAAACTCTGCGGGTGCATCAGCGAGATGGGGTCTCCTCGATAGTTAGTCGAGCAGCGCGTCGAGCCCGGGGGCGGTCTCGGCAAGGCCGTGCCGTTCGGCGCGAACCGAGATCGACTGCTCCCGCACAAGTGTGAGCAGCTCGACGGGCCCGGCCATGGTCACCGGCTCCGCCCACAGTGCTGCGCGGTCGAGCCCGCCCATCCATTCTGCGACGCGCACACGGTCCCCGCCGATGAGTCGCACCCGGGCAGCAGCAACCCCTCCCGGCCCTACCGGGCCATCCGCTGCGAGGCGCTCGAGCCAGGCCTCGTCCCGCTCAAGCGACACCTCGATGCCCTGCGACAGCAGCAGCTCTGACACGTCGGGTGGGAGCACGGTCCCCGTGGAAACCGCGAGCGGCGCCCGCACGAGCAGACCGGCTGCGAGCACCCGGAAGAGGCTTGCGAGCGAACCGTGTTCGGCGAGGCGCACCTGCACTGCGACGGCGGAAGTGCGCAGCGCATTGCGTTCGATGCCGAGGCCGATCGTGTCCTCGACCGCGCCGAGATCGGTCTGCCAGGTGAGTTGATCAGCGAGCGCTGCGCGGCGGAGCTCGTCGAATTCCTCGTAGCTGAGCACCGGTTGCGCCGCCTCGATGAGCAGCGCGACTTCGGGCGTGAGGCCCCTGAGGTGGAGGGTGTCGCTGCGCTGCCCTGAGCGCCGCTCCCACGAGCCCTGCGCAACGAGCCAGTGCGGCCCGCCGCCGAGCGCTGGGAGCCCCATCACTGCGTCGTTCCACCCGCCGAAGGGTTGGCGCTCAACTCGCGCCGCACCCGCTGGCCGGTTCACGGCGATCGAGGCCGCCTCGATGCCGCCGAGCCACCCGAGGACTTCCTCCTCGTCCCACGACTGGATGCCGGCGACGGCACCGCTGCCACTCGCGTTTTGCAGCTCGACCGCGTCGCCGAGGAGTTGCGCGGTCGCGAGGCCGATAAGCGGCAGCCCACGTGCGTCGTCCCAAAACGGAGAACCGTGCGACACCCCGGTGCGCACGCCGGGGCTCCACAGCCGCCCCTCGTCGTCGAGCTGTTGCGGCTGCACGAGCCACTCTTCTCCTGGCCCGAGCTCGGTGAGCGCGGCGAGCCCAGCCCTGCTTGGGGCGACGGGCAGCGGGCCCACCTCGAACGAGAGCGGGTCGTCACCGAGCGGCCTGGCCGAATCCCCGACTCGGAGCCGCCGAACCGCGTCCGCGAGCGCCTCGCGGAAGCCGCGGGATCGGGTGAGGCTTCCCAGCAGGATGACGGTGTTCGTGCTGCCAAGCGCGGTAAGGGTGCCGGTGAATGTCGAGTCGAGGATGTCTTGGATGGCGCGGTCGCGCTCGGCCGACGGCGTGATGAGCAGCGAGCCTCTCGCGACGAAGTGCCCCTCAACCCGAAGGTCGGGCCGGCGTCGTGCGAGGTCGCGGCCGAGCGTTCGGTCGCCGAGCACGACGGCCCTGTCGACGTGCTCGCTTGCGCCGAGCGCGGCGAATGCCGCTTCGCCCGCGACGCTGACGGTGCGCACCGCGCCAGGCGTGAGCCCGCCAGCCTCCCATTCGTCAACGCACGCTGCTGCGGAACGCAACGCCCCAGGCGAGACCGCCCAGAGCGCCCCGGCTCCGCTTCCGAGGACGGCGAGCACAGCTGCCGCCTGTGTGGCGATCGGGGCAGAGCTGTCGGCGACGACGAGTACGAGCCGGTCTGGAACGAAGGTTGCGCCGCGCACGACGCGGAGTCCGTCTGCGAGCTGTGCCGCGTACCTCGCCGAGTCGATGATGTGGTTGACCGCTGAGTCGAGCTCGGGAAACGGTGCGCCTGTCTCTGCGGCGAGTTCGGTGATCAGCCTGTCGCGTGCGGCGGCGGTTGCGAGCGCGACACGGCGCAGCCGCGTCGCGCGCCCCTCGTGGCGCAGCTCGGACCAGCGTTCTGCTGCCTGCCGTGCAGTGCGGGCGGCAGCGTCCGGATCGAGGTCGGCTTCGGTGAGGGCGACAGTCTCGTCGAGCCGCTCGCCGGTGAGCGCGATGTCTCCCGCGCGCCTGAGCAGGCCACGCGCCCACTCACGATTCGCTGCGAGACTTCCGTCGGTGGGTGGCTCATTCGCGAATCCGGTGCGCGAGACGACGGGGATCGCGCGAGCCGGCGCTACCTCCTCGAGCACGACCTCACCCGTCGCTCCGCGCGCGAGGCCGAGCACGGCAGCCGTGAGTCCGCCTGTGTCTTGCGTTGCGGGCTCCGCTGGCGGGCGGTAGAAGAGTGCGCTGTCGCGTTCGCTTGGATCCCACTCGCGGGCGCGCTGCTGCTGCCTGTGGCTTGCGGGAGCCGGTTCGGCTGCAAGTGTCGCGGCTGCGCCGAGCTGTGCCTGGGTGAGCTGGCTCGGCTCTTCGGCTGCGGCCTCTGCAAGCAGCCCGACGAGGTAGCCGACGACCTCACCGTATTCGCCGCGCGGCGTTATCGGCAGCCGCAGCCGAACCTCGGGCCCACCGGCAGCAGCGTCGGCTGCGAGGCGGCGCGCGAGTTCGGTGGCGAGCCCGCAGCGGAGTTGGATCGCGTAGAGCTTGTCGGCTCCGAGCCTCGTAGCAGCCGCGATGGTTGCCGCGACGACGAGTGGGTCCTCGCTCGCGATCACAGGCCGCAGCACTGAGGCGCGGCTCGGATGCATGGCGACCTCGATGAGTCGCAGCAGCTGCGCGGTGCGGGCGACCGGATCCTCAATAACCGCGACTGGCAGGCCGGTGTGGATCGAGGCGACACGCTCCGCCGCAGCGACGTCGGCATGGCCGATGACGACCTCGACGGGTGCGCCGCCCTCCGCGACCCGGCGCCGCGCGAAGCGGTGGATCGCTGCGTAGCTTTCCCACGACTCTGGCAGCTCAGCGAACAGCCGCACGCCGATCTCCAGCCGATCAAGTTCAGAGCAGCCAACCGCCCGCGCGAGGAACTCGGGTAGCTGTTTCGCCCACACGGTGTCGCGTGGCTCAACGATGAGCCGAACACCGTGTGCGAGGGCGGCCTCGAGCACGGGCCGCACGCGTTCAACGGCGAGCGTCAGCGCCGATTCGATCGTCCACTCGGTCGCGCCTGGCACGAGTCTGGCTGGGTCGAATGCGACGTATTTAACGGCGGGGTGCTCCACGAGGGCGATGAGCCGATGCACTTCCGTTTCGCTGCCTGCCTCGCCCGAAACGGCGGCGCCGTTGAGCGAGACCAGCACGGTGTGTCCGCGCTCACGGTGCTCTCGGAGGGCCTCAGTGAGCGCGCTCATCCTGCCGGAAAGCTTGACCTGCAGCAGCACGTCGGGAAGCCGCGCGAGCAGGTTCTTGCGCACGGCAGGACGGACCACCCACGGCAAGCCGAGCGAGGCGAACCCGCCTGCGCGGAGCAGGATGCGGTCGCGCGTAGGCATCTGCTCCGGGAGGTCCCCGCGCGTCACGTCGCGCAGGCCGAGCGCCGCGGTGAATGCGTCGGACGAGCCAAACAGCGAGTCAATGAGTCGCCGTGTGAAGTCGAGGCTCTCCGGGTTCGCAGCCAGATCGCCGAGCAGGGTTGCGCGGTCGCCGCGCTCCGCAACGCCTGCCTGCACCCCCGCCTTAGCCCAGTCGCGTACCCGGTCGGCTGCGGCCTCGGTCACGGAGCCCCACACCGATGCGCCTAGTGCAAGTTCGTCTCCCATGACCCCACTCTAAAGCTGGTGCCTAGCGAAACCCCGTGAACACGCGCGAGCCCCGCGCACCTTTCGGTGTGCGGGGCTCGCGATGCAAGTGCTGGGAAGGGTTAGACCTTCTCTGCCTCAGCAAGAATTGACTCGGGGATCGTCACGCCCATGCGCTCCGCCGCGTCCTCGTTCACGACGTACGCGAACTCCTTGGAAACCTCAACGGGCATCGTGGCAGTCTCAGCACCCTCGAGCACCTTGATCGCCATCTCGCCGGTCTGGTAACCGAGCTTCGTGTAGTCGATGCCGAGCGTGATGACCGCGCCCTGCTCAACGGTGCCAGCCTCGGCGCCGATCACGGGGATCTGCTTGTCCTCCGCGACCTGCACGAGCGAGGCGAGACCCGCGACAACCATGTTGTCCGTTGGGACGTAGATTGCGTCGACGTCTCCGAGTGCCTCGGTCGCCGCCCCAATATCGTTCGCGGTGGTGACGGTCTTCGTGACGATCTCAAGGCCGAGCGGGCCCGCTGCTTCGGTGACGGCGTCAACCTGCACCTGCGAGTTCACCTCGCCCGAGGCGTAGACGATTCCAATCTTCTTGGCGCCAGGCACGACGTCCTGGAGCAGCGCGAGCTGCTCGTCGAACGGCGCAAGGTCGCTCGTGCCGGTGATGTTGCCGCCTGGCTCCTCGTTCGATTCGACGAGCTGCGCTTCGACAGCGTCGGTGACGGCGGTGAAGAGGACGGGCTTGTCGGTGACTGCCTGCGCCGCGGTCTGAGCCGCAGGCGTGGCGACGGCCAGCACGAGGTCGAGATCGGAGGATGCGAAGCTCTGAGCGATCGTGACCGCTGTGGCCTGATCGCCGCTCGCGTTCTGGTCGTCCCACTCGACGTCAATACCAGCATCGTCAAAGGCCTGCTTGAAGCCCGCGGTCGCAGCGTCGAGTGCCGGGTGCTGCACGAACTGGCTGACCCCGATCTTGTACGAGCCGTTCGCGCCGTCGCCTGGCTCGGTCTCGGCGGGGCTCGAGGAACATGCACTCAGTGTCAGCGCGGCCACTGCGAGGCCTGCGAGGGCGATGCCTGAACGGCGGAACGAGGTCATTCGCATAGTAATGGGTCCTTCTGAGTCTGCCGCTGCAGCTCCGCAGCGGCGCGGGAAACGGTAAAGGCCTTAGCCGTTTCCAGCATCGTACCCGAGGCCAAGGGTGAGCCTAGCGGGCTTGGGGGTGAGAGTTACGCAAAAGAGACGGGCGCGCAGCCCCGGTATCGCTTAGGCGAGCAGCGCGCGGTCGTCGAAGCTCGCGCCCTTGATCTTGCCGAATTCCGCAAGGAGCATCGGCACGGTGAGCTTCGCTTTCGTCTCCGCGTCAGCTTCGAACACGATCCGTCCCTCGTGCATCATGATGAGGCGGTTACCCAGCTTGATGGCCTGCTCCATGTTGTGGGTCACCATGAGCGTTGTGAGGTTGCCCTCGGTGACGATCCGCTCGGTGAGGTCCGTCACGAGCGCTGCCCGCTGCGGGTCGAGCGCAGCGGTGTGCTCGTCGAGCAGCAGGATGCGCGGCTGGGTGAACCCGGCCATGAGCAGCGACAGGGCCTGTCGCTGGCCGCCTGACAGCAGGCCGACCTTCGCGGTGAGTCGGTGCTCGAGCCCCAGTTCGAGCGATTCCAGCTCACTCCTGAAGCGTTCGCGGCGGGCCTTCGTGATGCCGCGGCGCAGCCCACGGGGCTTGCCGCGCTGCAGGGCGAGGGCGAGGTTCTGCTCGATCGTGAGGTCGGGCGCTGTGCCGGCCATCGGATCCTGGAACACGCGGCCGACGAAGCGGGCCCGCTTGAACTCCTTGAGCTTCGCGACGGACCGGTCGTCGATGCTGATCTCGCCCGAGTCGATCGGGTAGCGGCCGGAGATGGCGTTGAGCAGCGTCGACTTGCCCGCTCCGTTCGAGCCGATCACGGTCACGAAGTCGCCCTCGGCGAGCTGGAGATCCACGTCGACGAGCGCGCGCCGTTCGTTGACGGTGCCTGCGAAGAAGGTCTTTGAAATACCGCTGATACTGAGCACGGTTATGCCTCCTTCGGTGCGGCGGCTGCCGGTGTTGTGAGCGGCTCGGGCCGCCGGTTGCCGCGGTTCCGCAGTGACGGGATGCGTTTGAGGAAGCCCCAGCGCGGCAGCAGCAGCGCCGCGATCACGAGCAGCGCCGTCATGAGCTTCATGTCGTCCTGGTTGAAACCGATGCGGAGGGCGCCGAAGATGATGAGGCGGTAGAGCACCGCGCCGACGATCACGGCGAGCGTCGCGAGCCAGATCCACCGCTGCCCGAGGAGCGCCTGCCCGAGGATCACCGACGCGAGGCCGACGAGAATAACGCCAATGCCCATGCTGATGTCTGCGACACCGTTGAACTGCGCGATGAGCGCGCCAGCCAACCCAACGAGGCCGTTCGAGATCGAGAGCGTGAGGATCTTCATGCCGTCGGTGTTCACACCGAAGCTCCTGATCATCTGCTCGTTGTTGCCCGTGGCCTGGATCGCGAGGCCAATATCGGTCGAGAGGAACCAGTCAACGAAGACCTTGAAGACGAGCACAACGGCGAGGAAGATGAGCACGACGTACCACGTCTTCCCCATCCACCCGGCTTCGCGCAGCGGGCTGATGAGCGTGTCCTCCCGCAGGAACGGAAGGTTCGACTTGCCCATGATGCGCAGGTTAATCGACCACAGCGCGATCATCGTGAGGATGCCGGCGAGCAGCCCGTCGATCTTCCCCTTCGTGTGCAGGATGCCGGTGATTGCGCCGGCAATCATGCCTGTCACACCGCCCGCGAGCGTCGCAAGCAGCGGGTTCTGGCCGGCGTGGATGAGGGCGGCGGCCGTCGCGGCCCCCGTCGTCAGGCTGCCGTCAACCGTGAGGTCGGGGAAGTTGAGCACCCGAAAGGTGAGATACACCCCGAGAGCAAAAATTCCGTAGAGAAGCCCAACTTCAATTGCGCCAATTGCTCCAATCACGCCCCACCTCCTGGTGTGTCATCGGTTGTCCTGTCGGTTCCGGCGCCGAGGCCGACAGCGCTTGCACGGTTCATCAGAGTTGCGCCGCTGCTGCGCCGGCAACCTCTATGACCGCGTCGTTCTCGTGCGGAGCACCGATGGAAATCCGCAGCCCATCGCCCGGGAAGCAGCGCACGGACACACCGCGAGCAGCGAAGACATCGGTGAGGGCCTCGCTCGCGTCTCCCGCCGGGATCCACACAAAGTTTGCCTGCGAGTCGATGACTGGCAGCCCCGCTGCGCGCAGCGCCTCAATGACCCTGGCGCGCTCGGCGACGAGCACGTCGACGCGTTCCTGCAGCTCGTCCTCAGCGGCGAGGGAGGCGACGCCGCCGACCTGCGCGAGCGCGCTCATGCCGAACGGAATCGCGGCCTTGCGCAGTGCGTCGGCGACCTCCGGCTGCGCGACGGCGTAGCCGATGCGGAGGCCTGCGAGGCCGTATGCCTTCGAGAAGGTGTGCAGCACCGCGACGTTCGGGTAGCGCTTGAAGAAGTCGAGCCCGACGGCTGAGTCGGCGTCGACGTTGAAGTGCACGTAGGCCTCGTCGAGCACCACGAGCACGTGCGCTGGCACCCGCGCAAGGAACGCCTCAACCTCGGCGTGCGTGACGACCGTGCCTGTCGGGTTGTTCGGGTTGCAGACGAAGATGAGCTTCGTGCGATCCGTGATCGCGTCGGCCATCGCGGGAAGGTCGTGCTTACCGTCTGCGTCAAGCGGCACCTGGCATGGCGTCGCGCCGGCGAGCTGCACGAGGATCGGGTAGGCCTCGAACGAGCGCCAGGCGTACATCACCTCGTCGCCCGCGCCTGCGAGCGCGTGAATGAGCTGCGAGGCGACCTCGACTGAGCCCGCGCCGAACGCGAGGTTTTCTGGCTCGACACCCAGGCGCGCTGCGAGCGCAGCGGTGAGCTCGGGAGCAGCGATGCTCGGGTACCGGTTCACCGACGTCGGGACCGCAGCCGCAATGGCTTCAAGCACCGACGGGAGCGGGTCGTATGGGTTCTCGTTCGACGAGAGTTTCGCGCTGAGCCCATCCGGGCCAAGCTGCGCTGGCTTACCCGCGCGGTAAGACGGAATACGCTCGAACCCTGAACGGATCGACACTGACATGAGGGGTCTCGCTTTCGAAGAGGCTCCGTTTATCCTACGCATGCGCGAACCGTCGCGGGAATTCCCTGCCGCCGCCGCACCTGAGCGCAGCCTGCGTTACTGCTGCGCTCAGGTGACGCGGCCAGCCTCGAAGCGGCCGCGCCGCCGCGCCACGCTGCCTGGTTAGGCCGCGCCGTTGAATTCGCCGGTTGCGACGATGATCGCGCGCGCGACTACGGCCTCGCGCATCATGAACCCGAGCACCGCTGGTGTGGCGTGTTCGTCGATGTCGACGCGCTCAACGTTGAGTGCGTGGACGACAAACCAGTAGTGGTGCACACCGGTTCCCGCTGGCGGGGCCGCACCGGTGAAGGCCGGCTCGCGCATCTCGTTTGGCAGCGTGATGGCACCCGCTGGCAGCAGTGCTCCGCCCGCAGCTCCGGCGCCGGCTACGAGGTCGGTCACGCTCGCCGGAATGTTCGCAACCGCCCAGTGCCAAAACCCAGACCCGGTCGGTGCATCGGGGTCGAAGCACGTGACAACGAAGCTCTTGGTCTCGCTCGGAAAGCCCGACCAACTGAGCTGTGGTGAGAGGTTGGCGCCGCCAGCTCCCTCGCCGTAGGTTTCCGCCGGCAGGGGCTCGCCATCTTGGATATCGGTGCTCGTGAGCACAAACCCTGGTTTCTCCTGCATCCCGGCGTACGGGTTCAATGCGCCGCGACTCGGATGACTTGTCATGCCAGCTACGCTACCCGGGAACACCCGGTATCGGGTAGCGCACACCGGATATACTGAGGTCAATAGCAGCGACGTAGCAGTGATGTGGATTGGAGTGCAGCATGGCAACAACAACTGGCTCCGAGCGCGCACGTGGCGCGCTCTCATACCTGCGGCGGAAGATCTCCACGGGTGAGTGGGCAGTTGGGGAGCGGATCCCGATCGAGCCCGAGCTCGCCGACCAGATGGGTGTTGGCCGTTCGACCGTGCGTGAGGCTGTTCGCTCACTCGCGAGTATGGGCATGCTCGAAACCGCGCCAGGGCGCGGCACCTTCGTGCGGTCCTCATCGCCAACGAGCTCGCTCCTCGACGAGTTTCTTGCTGACTTCTCGCTCGAAGAGATTTTGTCGTACCGCCGAGCGCTTGAGGTTGAGGCTGCCCAGCAGGCTGCCCTGCACCGCTCAGACGAAGACATCGCCGCGCTCGAACGAGCAACGATCGAAGAGGTCGGCTGCTCGCGATGCCCAGTTCTCAGCCTCACAGAGTCCGGAGATGGCGCCTTCGATAGCCTCTTCCACCGCCTCATTTTCGATGCGGCGAAGAACCGGCTTCTCGGGGCGCTCTATGCTGGCATCAACGACCAGCTGCGCACCCCGCAGCACCGTGGGCGCCTCGCAAACGTTGCGACCGGTGCCGAGATGGAGCGCGACCACCAGCGCGTCCTCGACGCGATCCGCAGGCGCGACTTTATCGACGCCGTGCACGCGATGGTCGACCATGTCGATCACGACGTCGTCATCGTGAACGAGCAGCAGGAAGTTGTTCCCCCGCTCGCACGCACCCCCGAGCAGCAGCAGCGCATCGACGATGTTCGCGATGGCCGCCCGACTGCTGCCTCGACAGCAACGGCCTGACCGCAAGCGTCAGGGAAGCGTAGAGTGGAGCGATGGCGCGCATTCGATACGTTGCAATCGGTGACAGTTTTACTGAGGGCGTTGGTGACGAGCGGCCAGACGGCAGCGTCCGGGGCTGGGCTGACCTCGTCGCGCAGGGTTTGGCTGATTCCACTGGCGAGCCTGTCGAGTACGCGAACCTCGCGATCCGCGGGCGCCTGCTCAACGCGATTCTCGCTGAGCAGCTCGAACCGGCGATCGCGCTAGGCCCGACGCTGTTGAGCTTCAACGGCGGTGGGAACGACATGCTCCGGCCGGGAACGAACATGGCGTCCATCATCGCCGCCACTGAGGTGGCGCTTGAGCGGGTCACTCGCGCTGGCATTACGCCGCTGCTGCTCGCAGGGGCGAATCCAACGGCTGGGCTCCCCAACGGCGCGAGCGTCAGTAAGAAGGGCGCCGAACTCACCCGCGCGGCAGGCGCGGTCGCCGAGCGCATCGGGGTGCCGTTCTCCGACAACTGGCACGACGCAGAGCTGGCACTGAGCCAGTACTGGTCGCTGGATCGGCTCCATCTCGCGCCCGTCGGGCACCATCGCGTCGCCGCGAACGTCTTGCGCACCCTCGGTCACGATGCCCCAGCCGACTGGGAACTCACCGCAGGTCCACGCGCCGCCCCGACCGCACGGGATCAGTTGCAGTACACCCGCGTGCACGTGTTGCCGTGGATCGGCCGACGCCTCACAGGCCGTTCAAGCGGCGATGGTCGCAGCGCGAAGTACCCGCGGTTCGTCACGATCGAACCGCGCAACCTCTCCGCGTAGCACGCCGCTACTCGGCGGCTGGCGTGTGCTCTGCGCTCCGCTTGGCGGTGCAGGCGGGGCAGTAGCCGAACAGGTCGACAACGTGGCCGATGTCGGTGAAGCCGTGCTGCGCACCAACGCGGTTCGCCCACTCCTCAACTACGGTGGCGGCGAGTTCCCTGGTGTCGCCGCAGCCGCGGCACACGAGGTGGTGATGATGTTCGGTCGTTTCGCACGACCGAAACAGGGTCTCGCCCTCGGGTGAGAGCAGCGAGTCGGCGTCTCCGACCTCCGCGAGGTTGGCGAGCGCGCGGTACACCGTCGCGAGCCCGACAGCGGATCCGCTATCTTTCAGGCGTCTGTGGAGCTCCTGGGCGCTCACGAAACCCGGTGCGGCGACGAGTTCGACGCGCACCGCTTCGCGCTGCCAGGTGTTGCGCTTTGGCTGCATCACTCACCTCCCGTGATCGCTGCAGCGTGACTGTTCACCCCCACGTTAGCGGAGACTGCGCGAATGCGCCTGATCACGACGGAAACGCCGAGCGCGAGCACGTAGCACGCGGTCGCAGCGAGCCCGATTGCACCGCCGGCTGCGATGTCGAGCGAGCGCGAAGCCCACAACCCTGCCAGCCCGCTCGCAACCCCGAGCGCTGCAGCAATCGGGGGAACCCACGCGATGGTTGGTGCGAGAAGCCGCGCCGCCGCCGCTGGGGCGATGAGAATCGCAACCCCGAGAATCGCACCGACGGCGGGCATCGCGACGACCACCGATGCGGCGATGATCCCGACAACGACGAGCTCGACCGGGCCAGCGCGGAACCCGGCGGCGGTGAAGCCGGCCGGGTCAAACGTGTGGAAGAGGATCCGCCTGCCGAAGACCGCGAGTGCGACGAGTGAGGCGAGCAGCACGCCGGCTGTCGCAGCAACGTCGGAGACGGAGACACCGAGCGGTGAACCGACGAGCAGCGCGTCCACTGGCACCCCAAGACCGGGGTTCGCGCTCGACAACAGCGCCCCGAGGGCAAACCCGAAGGCGAGCACGATTCCGCTCGAGACCTGACCTCCCTGACCTTTGACCCGGGCGAGCACTCCCATGAGCAGCACGAGCAGCGCGGCAAACACGGCCTGGCCGATGAGCAGATTCCAGCCGGCGAGCGCAAAGATCACGCCGCCGGGGAACGTCGCGTGGCTCAGCGCGACCGCGAAGAAGGACCGCCCCCTGAAGACGATAAGGCTTCCGGCGACACCGGCGAGGAGCCCGAGGAGCACCAGTTCGAGTGCGGCGAGTTCGAGGTAGCTCATGCGCGCGCCCCCGTTCGCTCGCCGCGCCCCGAGCGCCGCAGCAGCACTGCGCCTGCGGCCGCAACGCCGTAGAGCGCCACGAGCGAGAGCACAATCATGGCCCCGGGTGAGGCCGAGACGGATCCGCGCAGTGACCATTCAAAGGAGCCCCACAGCCCAGCGGCGCCGGCCGCGAGCGTCACAAGCGCAGCGACGGGCGCGAGCAGGGCGAGCCTGCTGGTGAGCAGCCGCGCCACCGCGACGGGCACGACGAGGATCGCGACAACCATCAGTACGCCGAGCGCCTGCACGCCGGCAACCACGAGGAGCGCGACGGAGACGTTGAGTGCGAGGTCCGTGCGAAACCCGCTGAAGCCCGCGGCCTCGAAGCCTGCCGGGTCGAAGGCGCGAAACAGTTGCGCACGGCGCGTCACGAGCACGATCGCGATCGCGAAGCACGCGACAACGGCTATCTGCCACAGCTGCGCGCTCGTGACCGTGAGGATCCGCCCGAACAGCAACTCTTGCAACTGCGAGACGTAGCTTTCGCTGCGCGACACCAGCACGATGCCGAGACTGAACAGGCCGGTGAGCACGACAGCGATCCCCGCATCACGCGCACCGACACTGCGTGCAGGCGAAGAACCGCTTCGCCCGAGGAGCGTGAATAGCAGCGCGGCAAGCACGGCTGCTGCGACCGCACCGGGAAGCAGCCCAGCAGGCCCGCCGATCAGCGACCCGACAACGAGGCCGGGGAACACGGCGTGCACGAGCCCGTCACTCACGAATTCGAGCTCACGGAAATTGATGAAGACCCCAACGATGGCAGCCGCGACCGCAAGGAGCGCGATTGCGATGAGCGCCCGCTGCATAAACGGAAGACCGAAAACGCTCGCGATGCCAGGCGCTGCCTGCGCGAGCCACGCGCTCACTGCGCATCAACCTCTCTGGTGGTTGTCACCGTGTGCTCGTCGATCTCCACGGTCGAATCGTGGAACGCGTGCTGCACAGCATCGAGGGTGAGGGCGTCGGCCAGCGTTCCGAACGCAGCGGGGTGTCCTGGCTCGCCTGGCTCGTGCCCGCTCGCGAGCAACAGCACGTGCGTGCACGCCGCCTTCGCGATCTCAAGGTCGTGGGTGGAGACAATGACGGTTCGTCCCTCGTCACGCTGCCGCGCAACGAGATCCAGCAGCATCTCCCGGTTCTCCCGATCCAGCCCGTTGAACGGCTCATCGAGCAACAGCAACCGCGGGTGCGATGCGAGCGCCCTGGCGAGGATCGCCCGCTGCTGCTGCCCGCCAGAGAGCTCACCAAAGAGCCTCCCCGCAAACGCGGAAAGGCCGACGAGGTCGATCGCGTGCTGCACGGCCTCACGGCCGCCGCGCCCAATGCGGCCGAAGGGGCCGGCCTCGCGGTAGAGGCCCATGGTCACCACGGTTCGCACCGTCACTGGCAGGCTCGTGTCGCGCGCATCTGACTGCGGCAGCGTGCCAACACTCCGGCGCGCAGCTTCCGGCGTTTCGCCAAGCACGCGCACACTCCCAGCGGTGAGATCGGCAAGACCAAGAATGCCGCGAAGCAACGTCGACTTGCCCGAGCCGTTCGGCCCGATGAGCGCGACTGCCGCTCCCTCGGGAACCACAAGGTCAAGATCCTCGACCCTGGTCACTCCGCCGTAACCGAAGGCGGCGCCGGCCAGGTGCAGTGCGGCACCGCCGTGCCCGGTCACACCCGTGTCACTCATGCAGCAGCCCCCAACTCAGCGGGGAGCGGGCCAACCGGCTCTCCCCAGGCTTCGAGAATAACGCGTGTGTTGTGAATGGTCGCATCAACGTAGGTCTCAGCACCGCTGCCTTCCACGCCGAGCGAATCAGCGTAGAGCGACTCACTGTCGACAACGGTCACCCCCGCCTCGCGCGCGATGGTGCGGGCAAGCTTCGGGCTCATCGAGGATTCGACGAACGCGCGGACGCCGCGCTCCTTGATCCGCGCGGTCAACGCATCGAGATCCGCCGCGCTCGGCTCAGCGTTGTCCTCGAAACTCGGCATA
>NZ_JXSQ01000032.1 GCF_000834055.1 Leucobacter komagatae | reverse complement strand
TCAACACCGGTGAACTTCTTCGCCATGTAGGTGTTCTGCGAGAGGAACTGCTGGATGCGGCGTGCGCGCGATACGGTGATCTTGTCCTCTTCAGAGAGCTCGTCAACGCCGAGGATCGCGATGATCTCCTGGAGTTCCTTGTTCTTCTGGAGGATCTGCTTCACCGTGGTTGCAACGCGGTAGTGGTCAGCGCCCAAGTAACGCGGATCGAGGATACGCGAGGTCGAGGTCAGCGGATCCACGGCCGGGTAGAGGCCCTGCGAAGCGATCTCACGCGAAAGCTCGGTGGTAGCGTCGAGGTGGGCGAAGGTCGTCGCCGGGGCCGGGTCGGTGTAGTCATCGGCAGGCACGTAAATTGCCTGCAGCGACGTGATCGAGTGGCCACGGGTCGAGGTGATGCGCTCCTGGAGCACACCCATCTCGTCCGCGAGGTTCGGCTGGTAGCCCACAGCGGAGGGCATGCGGCCGAGCAGCGTCGAGACCTCGGAACCTGCCTGCGTGAAGCGGAAGATGTTGTCGATGAAGAGGAGCACGTCCTGCTTCTGCACATCGCGGAAGTACTCAGCCATGGTGAGGGCCGAGAGCGCGACGCGGAGACGCGTCCCGGGCGGCTCGTCCATCTGGCCGAACACGAGAGCGGTCTTGTCGAAGACACCGGCTTCATCCATCTCGTGGATGAGGTCGTTGCCCTCACGGGTGCGCTCGCCAACACCGGCGAACACCGACACGCCACCGTGATCCTGCGCAACACGCTGGATCATCTCCTGGATGAGGACGGTCTTGCCGACGCCCGCACCACCGAAGAGACCAATCTTGCCGCCCTGAACGTAGGGGGTAAGGAGGTCGATGACCTTGATGCCGGTCTCGAAGAGCTCGGTCTTCGACTCAAGCTGGTCGAAGGCGGGTGGCTGGCGGTGGATGCTCCAACGCTCGCCGACCTCGATGGTCTCGCCCTCGGGGAGGTTGAGCACGTTGCCGGCAACGTCGAAGACCTTGCCCTTGGTGATGTCGCCGACGGGAACGGTGATCGACTCGCCGGTGTCGGTGACTTCCTGGCCACGGACGAGGCCGTCAGTTGGCTTCAGGGCGATCGCGCGGACCAGGTTGTCGCCGAGGTGCTGCGCAACCTCGAGCACGAGGGTGAAAGGCGCCGTGCCCTCGCCCATGTTGACGGTCGTCTCGAGCGCGTTGTAGACAGCGGGGATCGCGTCGTGCGGGAACTCGATGTCGACGACGGGGCCGGTGACTCGGGCGATGCGCCCGACGACCTTGGTGGTGGCCGTATCGGTCATGTCTCTTCCTTCTTCGTACTGGTATTAGGACAGCGCGTCAGCGCCGCCAACAATCTCGGAAATCTGCTGGGTAATCTCCGCCTGGCGTGCGTTGTTCGCAAGGCGGGTGAAGTCGCGAATGAGCGTGTCAGCGTTGTCGCTTGCCGACTTCATCGCCTTCTGCGTCGCTGCGTGCTTCGCGGCGGCCGACTCGAGCATGGCGTTGAAAATACGCGACTCGATGTAGTCGGGCAGCAGTTTGTCGAGCACGACGTCTGCTTCGGGCTCGAATTCGTACAGCGGGCTCACTTCGCTCGCCTCGGCGACGCCCTCGACGATCTGCAGGGGAAGCAGGCGGGTGACCTGCGGTGCCTGCGTGACCATGCTGATGAAGCGGTTGTACACGAGATGGATCTCCTGCACGCCCCCTTCAGCAGTGTCGCGGCCGAACGCGGAGATCAGCGAGTCAGCGATTTCCTTGGCGGTCTCGAACACCGGTGCTTCAGTGTCGCCCATCCAAATGCGCTCGGAAGCGCGGCGGCGGAACGTGAAGTACCCCTGGGCCTTGCGGCCGATGAGGTAGTACGAGATGTCCTTACCCTCGGCGCGAAGCAGCTCGCTGAGCTCCTCCGCTTCGCGAAGCACCTGCGAGTTGAACGCACCAGCGAGGCCACGATCAGAGGTGAAGATGACCACCGCCGCGCGCTCGACCTTGTCGGCCTCCGTCAGCAGCGGGTGATCAGCCTTCGCGTGCGTCGCGACCGCCGATACAGCCCGGGTGATTGCCTGGGTGTATGGGGTCGAGGCGTCTACGCGAGCCCGAGCCTTCTGAATGCGTGAGGCAGCGATGAGCTCCATCGCACGGGTGATCTTCTTGGTCGTCTGGGCAGAGCGAATGCGCTGCCTGTAGACCCGAAGTTGCGCTCCCATGTCTCTCCTGTGTTGTCCGGAACTGGCTGGTTATCGAAGGGGTGAAGAAGTGGGGGCGCGAGCGCCCCCACTCAATCAACTACTTCTTAACTACCAGCTGCTCCTGCTGAATCTCTGCTTCGTCGAGCGCATCGAACTGCTCGGTGAGGGACTTGCCCTCTGCAGTGAGGAACTCGCTCTTGAACTTCTCGATCTGCGTGGTGAGTTCCGCGACGACCTCGTCCGAGAGGACGCTCGTCGACGCGAGCGTCGACAGGGCGTCGGAGTTGCGACCGAGGTAGTCAAGGAACTCGCGCTCGAAGCGGAGGATATCGACGACGGGGACGTCGTCGAGGTAACCCTTGGTACCTGCCCAGATCGACACCGTCTGCTCTTCAACAGCGAACGGTGAGTACTGAGGCTGCTTGAGCAGCTCGGTGAGGCGTGCGCCACGCTCAAGCTGCTTCCGGCTCGACGCGTCGAGGTCCGATGCGAACATCGCGAAAGCCTCAAGCGCACGGTACTGAGCGAGCTCAAGCTTGAGCGTGCCCGAAACCTTCTTGATCGACTTCACCTGAGCGTCGCCACCAACACGCGACACCGAGATACCCACGTCGACCGCGGGGCGCTGGTTAGCGTTGAAGAGGTCGGACTGGAGGAAGATCTGGCCGTCGGTGATCGAGATCACGTTGGTCGGAATGTAGGCCGAAACGTCGTTTGCCTTGGTCTCGATGATCGGCAGGCCGGTCATCGAGCCAGCGCCAAGCTCGTCCGAGAGCTTTGCACAACGCTCGAGCAGACGGGAGTGGAGGTAGAACACGTCGCCTGGGTATGCCTCGCGCCCCGGTGGGCGGCGGAGCAGCAGCGACACGGCACGGTAAGCCTCAGCCTGCTTCGAGAGATCATCAAAGATGATGAGGACGTGCTTGCTGTCGTACATCCAGTGCTGGCCGATAGCCGAGCCGGTGTACGGAGCGAGGTACTTGAAGCCTGCCGGGTCAGATGCGGGAGACGCCACGATGGTGGTGTACTCCATCGCACCTGCGTCCTCGAGCGCGCCCTTTACCGAAGCAATGGTCGAGCCCTTCTGGCCGATAGCGACGTAGATGCAGCGAACCTGCTTGTTGGTGTCGCCCGACTCCCAGTTCGCCTTCTGGTTGATGATCGTGTCGATCGCGAGAGCGGTCTTACCGGTCTGGCGGTCGCCGATGATGAGCTGACGCTGGCCACGGCCAACGGGGATCATCGCGTCGATTGCCTTGATGCCGGTCTGCAGCGGCTCGTGAACCGACTTACGCTGCATCACGCCAGGCGCCTGCAGCTCGAGTGCGCGGCGGCCCTCGATGCCAGTGATCTCGCCGAGACCATCGATCGGGTTGCCGAGCGGATCGACCACGCGGCCGAGGTAGCCCTCGCCCACGGGAACCGACAGGACCTCACCGGTGCGGGTGACTTCCTGGCCCTCAGCGATACCCGAGAACTGGCCAAGAACGACAACGCCGATCTCATCCTCTTCGAGGTTCTGTGCAAGGCCAAGCGTGCCGTCAGCAAAGCGGACGAGCTCGTTGGCCATGACGCCGGGGAGTCCGGAGACGTGTGCAATACCGTCAGCGGCATCGACAACGGTTCCGACCTCGGTCTTACCCGCCTGAGCAGGCTCGTACGATGCTGCGAATTCATTCAGCGCGCTACGGATCTCGTCCGGGCTGATTGCGAGTTCTGCCATTTCGTTTCCTCTATCTGTTCCGGAGAGACTCTCCGGCAAGTAATGAAGTTGTGCTCTACGCAGCGAGCCGCTGGCGGAGGTCATCCAGGCGAGCCCGGACACTTCCGTCGATGACGTCTTCGGCCATCTGGATGCGCACGCCGCCGATGAGGCTTGCGTCCACAACCGTCGTGACCTTTACGGGACGACCTGCGGTCTGCTCAAGTAGCGTCGCGAGCCGCTGCTGCTGCTCGGTTGTAAGCGGAGCAGCAACCGTGACGGTTGCCAGTTCGCTTCCACCCTGGTCTGCTGCGACGCGTGCACCGGCGCGAAGCGCCGAGTTCACGCGGCGACCGCGCGGGTGAGCCACGAGGTAGCTGACAATGCCAAGGGCACCTTCGGAAAGCTTGCCCGAGAAGATCTGCTGAGCGAGCTTCGACTTCGCGGCTGGATCTCCGAGCTTGTTGCCAAGCTCGAGCTCGAGCTCGTGGCTCGACTCGATGACGGAAGCCGCAGCAAGCAGCTCGTCGGCAAGAGCCGGCTCAGCGAGGGACTGGGCACGGAACCCGAGCTCCTCGATACCGTCTACGAACTCTTCCGAGTTCGACCAGTTCTGCCCGACCGCTGCGGTGAACACAGAGCGCGCGCCAGCAGACAGGCCGGTGAAGACCTTGCTGACCATCTCCGCCTTCGCGGAGCCCGGAAGCGACGCGTCAGCGAGCGTAGCCACGAGTGCCGGTGAACTGCCGAGCAGCGAAGCTGCTCCGAGCAGCTCAGAACCGACGGCCTTCCCGAGACGGCCGCTGAGCGCGGACTTCGCAGCCGCGAGTGCCTCGCGTGACGCGCTGCCCATTACTTCGCCGCCCGTTCGGACGCTTCGAGGTCGACGAGGAAGCGATCGACGAGCGCCGATGCCTTCTTGTCGTCACTCAGGCTCTCGCCGACTACGCCTGAGGCGAGGTCGATTGCGAGCGATCCAACATCCTTGCGCAGGGAGACCATGGCGCTCTGGCGCTCAGCCTCGATCTGCACCTGAGCTGCCTGCGTAATGCGGGCCTGCTCAGTGGTTGCGTCTTCCTTTGCCTTCGAAACAATCTTCGTGGCGTCAACGCGAGCCGCTTCGCGGATCTCGCCAGCTTCCTGGCGGGCACTTGCGAGCTGCGCGGTGTACTCCTGCAGCGCGGCTTCAGCCTTGGCCTGGGCCTCGTCGGCCTTCGCGATATTGCCTTCGATCGCTTCGGCGCGTGCGTCAAGCATGACCTGCACCTTTGGGAGGAAGACCTTCCAGAACGCGACGAGGACAATGAGGAACGCGATCGCCGACCAGACGATGTCGTACGTCGCAGGAAGCAGTGGGTTCTGATCAGAACCCTCTGCAGCCACGAACTGCACTGCGTAATTCATCTTGCCTCCCTTTCGAGACTAGTGAAAGGTGACTGGTTACGGCTGGAAGATGAAGAACGTTGCGACACCGATGAGCGCGAGCATCTCGGTGAACGCGATGCCGATCCACATCATGCCCTGAAGCTTGCCGGCGAGCTCAGGCTGGCGGGCGGTGCTTTCGATGGTCTTTCCAACAACGATGGCAACACCGATAGCGGGGCCGATGGCTGCGAGGCCGTAGCCTACGGTTGCAATATCGCCCGTGATTTCAGCGAGAACAGACACAGTATGTGTTTCCTTCCGTATGTGAGCGCGGCGGTAGCCGAACCCGAGGTTTTATTAGTGCTCGTCAGCCAGCGCGAGCTGGATGTAGAGCGCGGTGAGCAAGGTGAAAACGTAGGCCTGAAGACCCGAGACAAACATCTCGAAGAGCGTGAACGCGAGGCCGAACGCGAACGTTCCGGCGCCAAGCGCTGGGAAGATCCCACCGGCTTCAAGGATGAAGAAGTTCGTCGCGGCCCAGAGCAGCACGAGGATCATGTGACCCACGAGCATGTTCATGAGCAGTCGGAGGGCCAGAGTGATCGGCCGCATGACGAAGGTCGAGAGCAGCTCAACCGGTGTCACCAGCAGATACATGACCTTCGGAACACCAGCCGGGAAGAGCGAGTTCTTAAAGAACTTGCCCGGGTGCTTCTTGACGCCAGCGTAGATAAACGCAATGTAGGCGACGATAGCCATCACGATCGGGAAGCCAACGACAGACGAGACTGCAATGTTGAGCCCGGGCACGATGCCGGTGATGTTAAAGGCAAAGACGAGGAAGAAGATCGTCATGAGCAGGGGCTGGAAGCGACGGCCTTCCTTTACCCCAAGCTGGTCTTCAATAGCGTTCTTCCGGACGAAGTCGAGCGCGAACTCGAGAACGCCCTGCCCGCGGCCTGGGATGACACGCAGCTTGCGCGTGCCGAGCCAAAACAGCAGGAGGAGAACGATCACCATGACGACACGGATGATCATAATCCGGTTCATCTCAAACGGGGTGCCCTCAAAGAGGACCGCCGCCGGGAAGAAGTCATCGAGGGTTGGGCCGTGGAATCCGCCCTCATCGGTGCGGACAAGTCCGGGGGCAACGAGGTGCATAGCGTTAGCGAACAGGCCATTCTCCTGATTCGGGGCGCGGCAATAGCCGCACGGCTTCGAACGATGGTCGTGCCCCCTACACTTCGGGCACTCAGAAATGGCGCCCCGTGGGTGGGAACAGATTTATCTTAACAAGGTTTCACCCCGAGCGAAACTCGAGGGCCGCGCGCCAGCCATGGATTTGGCTGCAACTGGGAATCTCCCCCCAAGCAATCTGCTGGCTACGGCAAATCACCCGCGTATGGTACGCGGGACTTCGCGACGATCACGACGTCGATAACAATCGACGCGAGCACCGTCACGACAAGAGCGATGAACAGGAACTGCGCGTCGAGCCACGGCTGGTCGCGAAGGAGGAGCGCGGCGACAACAAAACCGATGAGCTTCAGTACCCACGTCCCCATGACGATGCCCATGAAGATCTGCAGGTAGAAGGGGCTCCGCACGAAGCGATTCGCGAACGCGATACTGCCGACGGTGATGAGCAAAAGCACGCCGCCAATCGCGGCACCGATAAGCCCACCTACGAGCCCCGTGTTCCCGCGCATGAGGTAGCCGAGAACGGCGAAGACGACCATCGCCCCGATAGTGACGAAGATTCCCCAACGGACTCCGCGCATGAGCATCGGCTGCGACGACGGCATCGGATACTCTCCGTCGCCGTACGTTGAGGGCTCGACCCCTGTGTTCTGCTGGGCTTCAGGGGGCACGGGAGTGCTCACTCGGAGGTCCTTTCGTTCTGGTCGCGTCCGGTTGCGGCGTGCGTCTCCGGAGCGTCGACGGGGCCTCCCCGTCGACTCAACGCTACCAAGCGGCGCTGCACAAGCGCTGCACGGACCCGGTTCTCGGGGAACTTCAAGAGCAGTACACACGCGATGCCCCCTGCTACGAGCACAACAACCGGAACGGTGAAGCTCTGGCTGGTGAACACGAGCAACCCCGCAGCGGAGAGCACTGCGGTGCCGAGATAGAAGATGCTCACTGCCTGCACAGGCGAGTGCCCCATATCGAGCAGCCGATGGTGGAGGTGCTGTCGGTCGGCCTCGAAGGGACTCTTCCCGGCCCGCAGCCGGCGCAGCACAGCCAGCGCGAAGTCAGCGAGTGGCAGCGCGAGGACAGCGAAAGGCAAGATGATTGGGATGTAGCTCGCGAGCACCAGCTTGAGGTCCAGCGCGGCCGGGTTGAGTTCGCCCGTGACGGAAACCGTAGAGGTCGCCATGAGTAGCCCAACGAGCAGCGCCCCAGTATCGCCCATGAACATCTTTGCGCTGTGCCAGTTGTACGGCAGGAAACCCACGCAAATGCCAACAAGTGCGAGCGCGATGAGGCTCGCAAACGTCACCGATTGCGCGCTCCCGAGCTGCGAGCTGAGTACCAGCGTGTAAACGAAGAACGTTCCGCTCGCGATGATCGCCACGCCAGCGACGAGTCCGTCGAGCCCGTCGACGAAGTTGACGGCGTTCATCACGAGCGTGATGAGAAACACCGTGAGCACAAAGTTCACAGTTGGGGAACCGATCACGAGCGTGTCACCAACGGGGATCGAGACGATCTGCACGCCGTTCCAAGCGAGAATTCCCGCGGCGAGAAGCTGCGCGCCGAGTTTGATCATCCAGTCGAGGTCGAGGAGATCATCGAGGACACCGATAACCGCGATGAGCAGGCAGGCACCAATGAGCGCCCACATCTTGAGGTCCGCCCTGAAGAGCCCTTGAAATTCGGGGAGCATCGACGCGACCCCGAAGGCCGCGAGGAGCCCAATGAACATCGCGACCCCACCGAGGCGAGGCGTTGGGTTCTTGTGCACGTCACGCTCGCGCACCTCGGGGGCAAGCTTGAAGCGCTTGGCGAGCCGCAATACGGAATACGACGCCACCGCGGTGACGAGCACCGCGGTCG
Source organism: Leucobacter komagatae (assembly GCF_000834055.1). Lineage (GTDB taxonomy): Bacteria > Actinomycetota > Actinomycetes > Actinomycetales > Microbacteriaceae > Leucobacter > Leucobacter komagatae_A. The sequence continues at coordinate 19,405 of NZ_JXSQ01000032.1, read as the reverse complement.
CGAGCACCACAAGGTACGAGAGCATGGTCAGTCGCTGGCCTGTGCAGCCTCAGTGTCCCCTGCCACCGGTGGCGCAGTCTCGCTTACGTGCTCAGCGGCGGGCTGAGCTGTGGGCAATTCCCGCTCCGCAGGGCCGACGAGAATCGCAGCGAGCGGCAGTACGCGCTGAAGATCTGCGTCCGTCACCGCTCCTGCTCGGAGAATGCGCACACTGCCAGACCCATCGGATGCGAGCTCAGTGGTGTCGATAATCGTCGAAGCTTCACCCCGCGTCTCCCCGCCGTCGAGGTAGACGGCGATGGATTCGCCGAGCATCTCGCGGGCCTCCGCCGCGGTGCCAGCAGCCGGGATTCCCGTAAGGTTTGCCGATGATACGGCGAGCGGGCCGGTTTCCTGGAGAAGTTCCCGCGCGAAGGCGTTGCCTGGGATGCGGAGCGCGACAGTTCCGCCAGTCTCGCCAAGATCCCAACTGAGCGCCGGGTTCGCCTGGGTGATGATGGTGAGCGGCCCTGGCCAAAAGGCATCTGCGAGGCTGCGCAGCGCATCAGTGGCCTCTGCTGCCAACGCGGCGAGGGTCCCGGTGTTCGGGATGAGCACGGGGGGCGGAGACTGCCTGCCGCGACCTTTTGCGTCGAGCAACCGCTGCACGGCATCGGGCGAAAACGCATCCGCGGCGACGCCGTAGACGGTATCGGTAGGGATCACGATGAGTTCGCCCCTGCTGAGGGCCTGGCGTGCGAGCCTGGTCCCCTGAAGTAGCTGAGCACCGTCTGAACAGTCAAACACCTCGGACATAGTTCGCAATTCTACTTGAGGGCCGTCGTCGCGCGGTCACGTCCGGTGAGATCAGGGTGGGTAGCGCACGCACGCCAACCGTCGCGCGCCAGGAGTTCCCGGATCGCTGCGCCCTGCCCCTCAGCGTGTTCAAGCACTAGGCTGCCGCCCGGTAGGAGCAGTTGCATCGCGATTCCGCTGATCACTCGGATGACGTCGAGTCCGTCGTTTCCGCCATACAGCGCAAGCTCCGGGTCGTGATCGCGCACCTCAGCGTCGCGCGGCACCATCGCGTTCGGGACGTACGGGGGATTCGAGATCACCACGTGTGCATTTCCCGCGAGCTCAGCAGGGGCGAGTCGGCCCGGCACGAAGTCTGCGAGGTCACCGTGAATCAGCTCGACCCTCCCATCACCGAGCGCAGCGACGTTCTCAGCGGCCCACGCGTGAGCCTCGGCGCTCTTTTCGACAGCCCACACCCGCGCATTGGGAACCTCACGAGCGAGCGCAAGTGCGATCGCGCCGCTCCCGGTGCAGAGATCCACGGCGAGCGGCGCGGTCGTCGCCGCGGCACCCAGCGCGTCAACGGCGAACTGCGCGACCGTCTCTGTCTCCGGACGTGGAACAAAAACTCCGGGCCCAACGCGCAGCTCAATGGAACGAAACGGCGCGCGCCCGGTGAGGTGTTGCAACGGCACGCGTTGCGCACGCAACTCGGAAAGGTCCCGCAGCCGACTCGCCTGCGCTTCAGTGAGGCGTTTGCCCATGATCGCCGAGGCCTGCACCGCGCCGCGGCTCTCACCGAGCACGTGCCCTACAAGCAGCTCGGCGTCTACATCGGGGTCACCTATACCTACCTCAGTAAACTGGGAGCGCAGCTCGCTCAGGAGATCGGTAATCTGGGGTGCGTGCTCGTCGTTCACTCCCCCATTCTCCCCCACCCGCCCGCGAAGGCGCCCTCAGCGGCGCTCACGGGGAATAGGTTTCGCTGTACCGCGTTGTAACACACCGAAGCTTTCATAAGTACTCAGAAAGTTTCAGATAACCTAGTGTCATAACTCGACCAGCTGAAACGCAACCGACTCGGAGGGCACCCGCATGGCTCGCATCCACGACAACATCACACAGGCCTTTGGCAACACCCCACTCGTCCGCCTGAACCGCGTGACCGAGAACGCAGGTGCAGAGGTCCTCGCAAAGCTTGAGTTCTACAACCCAGCAGGCAGCGTAAAGGACCGTATCGGTGTCGCAATCATCGATGCAGCAGAGCAGTCGGGTGAGCTTGGGCCGGGCGGAACGATCGTCGAGGGAACCAGCGGGAACACCGGAATCGCCCTTGCATTCGTCGGCGCAGCACGCGGGTATCGCGTGATCCTCACCATGCCTGAGACGATGAGCGTCGAGCGCCGCAAGCTCCTCGCAGCGTACGGCGCTGAGATCGTGCTCACCGAGGGACCCCTCGGCATGAAGGGCGCGGTTGCAAAGGCCGAGGAGATCGCCGCGAACACCCCCGGTGCTGTGCTCGCGAAGCAGTTCGCGAACCCAGCTAACCCTGCGATCCACCGCGCGACAACGGGCCCGGAAATCTGGAACGACACCGAGGGAACCGTCGATATCTTTGTCGCTGGCATCGGCACGGGCGGCACGATCACCGGCGCGGGCGGCTTCCTCAAGGAACAGAACGCCAACGTGCAGGTCATCGCTGTTGAGCCCATCGACTCCCCCCTCCTCACCGAGGGAACAGCCGGGCCGCACAAGATCCAGGGCCTCGGAGCGAACTTCGTTCCCGACATCCTCGACCGCGACGTGTATGACGAGGTCATCGATGTCGCGCTGCCAGACGCCATCTCGAAGGCGCGCGCACTCGGAACCGACGAGGGGATCCTCGCTGGGATCTCAGGCGGAGCTGCAGTGTGGGCTGCAACCGAGGTCGCAAAGCGCCCAGAAAACGCCGGCAAGAAGATCGTCGTCATCGTTCCCGATTTCGGCGAGCGCTACTTCTCGACGGTCCTCTATGAGGATCTCGCGGTGTGAGTCCGCTTTCTCGCGTCCGTGAGGACATCTCGGCGGCCCGTGCGCACGATCCAGCTGCGCGCGGGCCGCTCGAGGTGTTCTTTCTCTACTCGGGTCTCCACGCAGTCTGGTGGCACCGCGTCTCGCACGCGATGTGGCGGCGCGGAATGCGCTTCCTGCCCCGCGCGATCTCGCAGATCGCACGGTTCTTCACCGGGATCGAAATCCATCCCGGCGCGACCATCGGCAGGCGCTTGTTCATCGATCACGGCATGGGCATTGTGATCGGCGAGACCGCTGAGATCGGCGACGACGTCCTCATTTACCACGGCGTGACGCTCGGCGGGACAGGCCACGAGAGCGGCAAGCGCCACCCGAGCGTCGGCGACAGGGTCGTACTCGGTGCGGGGGCGAAGCTCCTCGGCAACATCGAGATCGGCGACGATTCAGCCGTCGGCGCGAACGCGGTTGTGGTGCGCTCTGCCGGCGACTGGATGACGCTGACCGGTATCCCGGCCACCGCACGAGCGCGGCGTGGTTCCCCCGTCGCCGAGCACCCGAATACTGCCGGGTTCTACGTCATCTAGCAGCCCAGGATCCACGGAGACGCCGCTACACAGCTACGGCATGCTCTGGAAAAGCCAGTGCGTGAGCACAGGTGCCCAGCTAGCCCTCGATCTGGGCGACGCGACGGCTCACGAGGCGCTCGAGCAGGCCAGCAGGCAGGGCCTCGTCGCCGCGCAGGTGGATCGCACCCTTCGTGCTGCCGAGTCCGGCTGCCGTCACCTCTTCAGCGAACTCTCCGAGGTTACCGAACGGGTAGACCCCGATGTGCTGTTTCGTGCTCATCGCAGAGAACAGCCCTTTGCCTCGGTACAGTAACGCTGGCATGCCGTACGACAGCCCTTCCTCGGATTCGGGCACGATCGCGCGCACGGCGGCATACAGCTCTTCTATGCGCCCCCGAACGGGCTCTTCGAGCGTCGAAATATAGGCAGTCACCTCGTCTGTCATGGCGCCAGTATGCCACCGTCTGGCCGCTCGCACACCCAGGACTTCCAGGCAGTGCACGCCGCCCTGCCTCGCCGCCGCGTGTCCCCGTACGCTCCAGTCAACAGCAATGAAGCAGGAGGCACTATTGAGTTATCGAGTGGCAATGGACATCGGCGGGACGTTCACGGACATCGTCGTGCACGACACCGAGACCGGCGCGTTGCGCGCCTCAAAGGCGGACACCACTCCGTCAGACCTCACGGAGGGCGTGCTCACTGCGATCGCGCAGCTTGAGGTTCCCCCGACCGAAATCCTCTCGTTCGTGCACGGCACGACGCAGGGCCTGAATGCGCTGCTCGAGCGCCGCGGCTCAAAGACGCTGCTCGTGACGACGCAAGGCATGGGTGACGTCTACCGCATTGCCCGCGGCAACCGGTCCCAGATGTTTGACATCCACTATCGGAAGCCTGAGCCACTGGTTGCGCGCCACGACACTGTCGAAATCGGCGGCAGGCTGCGCTACGACGGCAGCGAGCTGCATCCACTGGATGAGGCGTCGGTGCGGGCGGCGGCGGCAACCGCGCGCGCTGGCGGCTACGCTGCAGTCGCAGTCTGCCTGCTGTTCGCATACACGAATGAGTCGCACGAGCTGGCGGCCGAAGCGATCCTGCGCGAAGAACTCGGCGAGGAGGTCGCGATCGTGCTTTCCCACCGCGTTGCTCGCGAGTGGCGCGAGTACGAGCGCACCTCGTCGACCGTGCTCGAGGCCTACACTGGGCCCGTCGTGCGCCGGTATCTCACGCGGATTGAGGATCGCTTCGAGCGCGAGGGCATCCCGAGCGGCGTGCAGGTCATGCAGTCCTCTGGTGGCATCGTCGGTGCCGGCTACGCGTCCGAGCATCCACTGCAGACGCTCCTCTCGGGGCCAGTCGGCGGCACCGCTGGAGGTGTCGCGCTCATGCAACTGCTCGGGCGAAAGAACGCGATCTGCGTGGATATGGGCGGCACCTCGTTTGACGCTTCATTGGTCATCGACGGCCAGCCGGATATCTCCACGGACGGCGAGGCCGACGGGTTCCCCGTGCTCATGCCACTCGTAAACCTGCACACGATCGGAGCAGGCGGCGGTTCAGTCGCGTTCTCCGAATCCGGAGCGCTGCGCGTTGGACCGCGATCTGCCGGAGCACAGCCCGGCCCCGCGTGCTACGGCCGCGGCGGCGTCGAGCCGACGGTGACGGATGCGAACGCCGTGCTCCGTCGCGTCGACCCTGAGCACTTTGCTGGCGGCAGGTTCTCCCTCGACGTCGCTGCCTCCGATCGAGCAATCGCCGGTCTCGCCGAGGAATTCGGTATGTCGACGTCAGACCTCTCCGAGGGCATCCTCGATATTGCGAACGCGAAGATGGCCCAGGCGATCCGCACGCTCACGGTGGATCACGGCCGCGAGCCTACCGATTTCTCGCTCGTCGCTTTCGGCGGCGCCGGCCCAATGCACGCTGAGGCGATCGCCCGGGAGCTCGGTATTGCCGAGGTGATCATTCCTGAGTTCCCCGGAGCGTTCTCAGCGTGGGGCATGCTCGGCTCGGATGTGCGGCGCGATCTGAGCGCGCAGTACTACGTTCATGAGGATCAGCTCGACCGCAGCGACCTCGCTAGCGTGCTCGCTGACCTGGTGTCAGAGGCTGACGGTGAGCTCGCACGCCAGTGTGTGCCTGCCGACAGACGGCGCTTCGAGCAAGCGATCGATATGCGCTACGCGGGGCAGGACTACACGCTCACCGTGCCGCTCACCGAACTCGACGAGCCAACGCTCGAGGACTTCGCGGCCCGAATTTCCGCCCGCTACAGTGAGCAGCACAGGCGCCGCTACGGCCACGCGACCCCGGAGGCGAAGGTCGAGTTTGTGAGCATTCGCGTCACCGGCCTCGGCGCCAACGAGTTTGGCCACCTCACGGGCGAGCGCTACCGCGAGGACGACATCGCTGCCCGCAGCGCAAGCGTCTGGTTCGACGGCCGCTCCTGGGAGACGCCGATCCGCCGTCGCGACTCGCTCCCGATCGGCGAAGCCATCGCAGGCCCGATGCTCATCGTCGAAGACACGACCACGACAGTGATTTCCCCCCGCGCGTCAATCCGACGCGAGACTCTCGGACATCTCACCATGGAGGTACAGGCATGACCATCACCATTGACCCCGTACGCACTGAGATCATCCGGAGCGCGCTGCTGCAGGCGGCCGAGGACATGAACACGACGCTCATCCGCTCTGCCTATACTCCGACGATCTACGAGGCGAAGGACTGCGCCGTAGCCATCATGGATCGCAACCACCAGGTGCTCGGGCAGTCGAGCGGGCTCCCCATCTTCCTTGGCAATCTCGAGGAGGTCACGCGCGATACCGAGGAACGGTTTGGCCGCGAGGTCTGGGAGCCAGGCGATGTGTGGGTGCTGAACGACGCCTATATCGCCGGCGCGCACCTCAACGATGTGACAGTGTTCGGGCCGGTCTTCGAGCGCGAGGACGGCGGGGAGCTCATCGGTTTCGCGGCGAGCCGGGCGCACTGGATCGACCTGGGATCGAAGGATCCTGGCGGGTCGATGGACTCCACATCGATCTACCAGGAGGGCCTCAGGCTCGGCGCCACCCGCATCTACGCGGGCGGCGAGCCGGTCGCAGAAGTCCTGCGGCTTATCGCGACGAACTCGCGCTTCCCCGAACCGCTGTTGGGTGACCTGCGCGCGCAGACCGCGTGCATTCGCACCGGCGCCGAGCGCATGCGCGAGATCGTGTCGCGCTGGGGGCTCGATCTCGTCCACGCCGCACGCGATGCGTTCTTTGCGCAGACGGAGCGCCTAGAGGCCGCGGCCCTCACCGGACTGCCCGACGGCGACTACTTCGCCGAGGGCGCGCTCGACAACGACGGCATCGACTTCGAGACTCCGATTCCGATTCGCGTTCGGGTGCGGATCACCGATGGGCGAATCTCGATCGACCTCACGGAGTCTGCAGATCAGACTCGCGGGCCAGTGAACTGCGGTGCCGCGCAGGCGGTCGCCGCCTGCCGGGTAGCGTATAAGGCTCTCCTGAGCCCAGACGTCCCTCTCAATGGCGGCTCCTTCAAACATCTTGACGTGGAAGTTCGCGAGGGCTCCGTTCTCGCAGCTGTTGAGCCTGCGCCCGTGCAGTATTACTACTCCCACCTCGGACTCCTCATCGACCTCGTCACCCGCGCACTCGCCGAGGCAATGCCCGAAGCGGTCGCCGCGGCAAGCTACGGCGACTCGCTCATCGTCCAGATGATGGGCTTTGACCCGCGCACAGGCCGCGATTTCCTCTCGCAGGAGGCGACCGTCGGTGGCTGGGGTGCGTGGAGCACGAGCGACGGTGAGACCGCACTCATCAACAACGTCAACGGTTCGCTCCGAGATATGCCGGTCGAGGTACTCGAGACGCTGTTCCCTGTGCGCGTTGATCGATATGAGGTGCGTGAGGGCTCGGGCGGCGGCGGCGAGTTCCGCGGTGGCGACGGCGTCGTGCGCGAATACACGTTCGAGGCAGATCAGGACCTCTCGCTCTGGTGGGAGCGTTCGGTCACGCCGGCGTGGGGCCTCTTCGGAGGTGAGGCAGGTGCGGCACCGCGCGTCACCCTGAACCCGGGTTCGGTAGGTGAGCGCTCGCTCCTCAAGGCAAACGCGATGCGGGTGCGCGCGGGCGATGTGCTCCGCTGCGAATCAGGTGGTGGCGGCGGTTACGGACGCGCCTGAGCGTCCAGGATCCGCCTGGCGGCGACGTGGATCGCGAGCCTATGTGCCGGGTTCGCGGGCTCGAGTCCCAGCCCGCGAACCCGTTCCAAACGCGCCGTCACCGTGTTGCGATGCACCCCGAGCTCCTGGGCAACCTGCGCTGGTCGATCGCTATGATCGAGTGACGCCACGAGCGTCGCGAGCAGCGTGCCGTCGCGATCAATTTCGAGTAGCGGTGCAAGCAGTGCTCGCGCGGCCGCGTCAGGTTCTGCGCTGAGGAGCGCGGGAAGGGCGGCTGCCGGCGTCAAATCCTCGGCGAACAGCACGGGGTCGGGCGAGTTCAGCGCGACCTGTGCGGCGCGAACGGCCTCCTCAATCGCGGTCGCCGCTGCTTCGTTCGGCTGAAACACTGTAGAGACGCCGACAGCGATAGCGTCGATGCGGGGGTCACTCGCGGCGAGCAGCGTTGCGGCCTCGTGTGTGGATCGCCGTTCTTCGGCCGCCTCCGCTGCGAGGAACGCGACCCAGCCGTCGCCGTGCGGGGCGGCGCCGACAGGGGTGCCGAGATCGGCAAGCCTGGCCAGGAGGAGCTCGTCGAGTGCGGCAGTTCGCGGGGCGCCGGTGTGTACCGCAGCAACTCGGAACCGCGCGTCGAGCGGCCAGCCCAGCGCGGCGAGCCGTCCCCTGAGCTTCTTCCCTGGCGCGCCCTCCGCAGCAAGCAGTTCAGCGAGCACCGCCGACGCCCGTGAGGCGTCCTCGTAGCCCGCAAGACGGCGCGTCGCTGCCCACGCCGTGAGCGGCGCGACTGCGAGGCGTGCGACGGTGAGTGCCGTCACCCGTTTGCCGTCGTGATCCCCGCGCGCGCTTCGCGCCACACCCACGAGGCGGGCAGGCGCCCGTTTGTCGGGGAACGGTACAGCAAGGGCCACGAGGTGTTCCGCAGTGTCCGCCGCGCGCCGCGCGCCGGCGATGAGCGTGTTTCCCTGGTCGAGCAGCGCGAATTCGTAGTCTGGCAGGAGGCGTCGCAGGGTCGCGATCGCGCTGCTCGGGCTCGCGGTGGCGACCCCGAAGCCGCGGGCGGCCTCCGCGAGGGTGCCGGCTTCGGAAGCTTCGTCGGTCGCGATGATTGCCGACAGCCGCACCGTGGCGTCGAGCACGTCGGTATCGAGCATCACGAACGCGAGGCCAAGGCGTTCTGCGAGCTCTGCTGGTTCAGGCCCCTGCACCTCAGCGCCGCTGATGACCACGCAGGCCACTGCTCGTTCCCACGCGAGCCGTAGCGCACGCTCGAGCCGCCATGGCTCGGAGGTCGCAGTTCCAGTGAGCACGAGGGCAGATCCCGCCTGCACGTCGGCGATATCTGCCGCGTCGGAGACAATTCGCACGCTTTCGACGCGCGCGTCCAACGGACCGCGTAGCTCGGCTCTGGCCCCCATGCGAAGTGCGAGTTCGCCGACGGTGAGTTTAGTTGGCATGGGGTTCTCCCTCGGCGGCCTTTGCTGGTTCGGTTGACCACGCCGCTGGCAGATCAACGGCGACAAGCGCGACGCGCATTCCGGGCATGCAGCGCTCGGGGTCAAGCACTTCTCCGCTCTCGGAGATCACGAAGAGTTCGTGCGGGCCGCGGTGCAGTGGCACGCCATCTGCAATCGCGCCGAGGTAAGCCTCGTCGGCGTCGACGCGGATGCGGCGCCCAGCCTGGCCAGGCTTCCCGAGTTCGGTCATCAGAATACTTGTCCGGTCAGAGCCAGGACGTGCGCCGTCGATGTTCGTGATCGTCGCACGCAGCAGCGTGCGGTGTGAGACGCCAGCGAGCTCGTTGCCTGGCTGGGCGTCGAGGTAACGTTGGATCGTTCCTGCGTGGGCGTGTTCACGGAGCTCTCGGCCGGTCACGGGGTAGCCCGCGAAGAACGCCCAGCCGCCGCTCGCGCCAACGAGGCGCGGCACGATCGCTGCCGCGCGCTCTGTCGGGGCGTCGATGACCGTCGTCTCCCCGAACGGCGACACCACGACGCAGGGCCCGATCGCTAGCCCAGCCCGGGTGAGTAGCGTGTCTTGCACCGTCGGTCGCACGCGTCCGCAGGCGTCGGCGTCAACGAGGTCGACACCGAGTGTCGCCGCGCTCGCGAGCGCAAGCACGGCGTTCTCGCCCGCGGTGTTGATCGGAAAAATGCCACGAATCGGCCTGCCGAGGGCGCGCTCGAGCGCTGTGACCGCCCGCACGGGCTCGCTACCGTCAGGGAGGCTCTCCGCGAGCGCCGTCGGAGAGCCAACGATCGTCACGACGGCGTAGGTCGCTGCGTCGTCGAGGCCCGCCGTCGACACGAGGCTTACGGGCCCACGGCCGAGCTCGGCGCCCGCCCAGTCGCGCAGCACCTGCAATGCCGCACTGTTCACCCCGCTGGCAAACGGGCGAGCACCGCGCATGAGCGTCGCCGCATCGGGCCCGGTCAGCAGGGCGTTCACTCCGGGGCTCCGTTCACCCGCACGCGCACTGTATCGACACGGTCGGCGACGTAGGCGAGTGGCCTCCTATCGACGGTCGCCTCGCCAAGGCGAAGAGGATCCGCGCCGGCAAGGATCGCGCGCGTCTCCGCCTCTTCGATGAGGCCGGTCGCGCCGTGAGACGCTGCAGGCTCCCCGCCAGGCGGCCTTGGCACTACTCGCTCGAGCGCAACGGTGACAGTGCCGAGTGCCGCGCCGAGCGCGATCGCGAAGGGCTCAGCCCCGTGCACTGCAGCGACCGCCCCAACCGCAACGACCGGATACCCGGGCCGCCGCGCGAGCACCCTGGCGAGCTCGGGGGTCGCGGCAAGGTCGCCTGGCGCAAGTGTCGCGAGAGAGTGGTCACCTGATTCGCTGGTGCCGAGCTCCACTAGGTCGAGCGCGAGCGAGTTGTGGGTGATCCCCCAGAGCCGCTCAACGTCGGCACGGTCAAGCACACCTGATGTGAGCCCTACGAGTACCGAGCGCGTTGGATCGAGCACGGCGAGCACCGCATCGTTCACCCCGCGCAGCCGCATGACCCCGAGCGCCGCCGCCCGTACTCGGCCGTGCACGGACCCGAGGGGAAACCGCACGAGCTCTTCTGGTGAGCCGTATCCGCCGAGGCCGTGGGCGAAGCCAATCGGCAGATCGGGAAACACCGTCCGAGCGTCGCTGACGACGCGCTCGGCCCAGCCGCGGAGGCCGGCGTTCAGCACCGCCGCGTGCTCACGCTCTCGGAGGCCCGTGCCTCCGATGGTGTGGGCTGGCGTCACCGCCGTCGCAAGGGCTACCTCGCCAGCGGCCAGCACGCTGGCGGCCTGGCGTTCGATCCAGGGCGCCGAGGTGGCACCAGCGGCCGCGACGGTGAGCCTTGTGGCGCCGGCAGCGAGGAGTCGTTCCTTGGCTTCACGGAGCTGGACCTCGGGAGCCGCGGCAGCACTGTTCCCCACGAAGTCGCTGCCGCCGGTGACGGTGGCGACACGGCCGCCGAGCTCAGCGACGAGGCTGGCTGGCCAGGACGCGAACGGGGCTAGCGCCGGCATCGTCGGGGCCGCGATCCGCACGTGGCCGAGGGCACCTAGCTCCAGATCTTCGGCACCGGGAACGGCAGCAATTCGTACTTCGGTGACAGCCGCCCCGATCGCTCGCGGGAGGCTCGCCCGCGCCGCTGCGAGCCCCGCTCGCAGATCTCGCTGGGGTGGCACCTCGGCCGTATAGGCGACCTCTCCACCGTCGACAACCGCCAGGCGTACGCCCGCCGCGCTGCTCTCGAGACCCAACCTCATGTGTCTATTGTCTCGCTCCGCGGGCCTTCGCCTATTCGAGCGGCTTGCCCTCGGTCTCCGGCAAGGTCACCGCTGCGAGCACGGCCACCACGAGAAATACGAGAATGAACAGCACCGTCATCGTGAACGACACAGACGCTGCGAGCAGCGCGCCGACGACGACGGGGGCCAGCGCATTCGAGATGAGCTGCGCCGCGGTCGCCCACGAGTAACCGGCGGCGCGCACGCGTGTGGGATAAAACTCGCCGTTCCATGTGTTCCACACGCCCCAGCCGCCAAGGATGAAGAACGAGAGGATGAAATTTGCGGCATACAGCGACGGCAGATCCCACGACACCGCGAAGAGCACTCCGCCCAGAATCGCACCGACGAGGAACAGTACGAATGTCCTCTTGCGGCCTAGGCGCTTCGTGCACCAAGCAGCAGCGAGGTACCCCGGGATCATGATGACGGCGCTGATGGCTACGAAGCCGAGCGAGTCCGCGAGGGAGAGACCGCGCTCCTGGAGCAACGTCGGCAGCCAAACCTGCAGCCCCCAATAGCCCCAGTTGAATGCGAAGTTCACGATGAGCATGAGAACGGTGCGGCGACGCATGTCCTTGCGCAGCAGCTCGAGCGGGTTGCCAGCGCGCTCAGCGTCGGCCTCGCGGACGAACGTCGCACCCTGGGCGACGTCAACTCCGAGCTTGCGGAGCACTTGCGCTGCCCGCTCGTGCTTGCCCCGGCTCACCAGGAAGTACGGCGACTCCGGCACCCAGAAGGCGACAACAATGACCCAGAGGCACGCGACCGCGGCGGCGAACGCCACTACCTGCCATCCGGCCTCGGCGAACAAAGTGGTCACTCCGATCGCGACGAGGGTCCCGATCGGCCAACCGATCGAGAGTAGCACCGCTGCGCGGCCGCGCTGCTTGGAGGGCATGAGCTCGAGGAAGTAGGGGAAGACGACTGTGTAAGCCCCTGCAAGCGCGAATCCCGACAGCACGCGCAACCCCACGAGCGTCTCGAAGTTCGGCGCTAGTGGCACGGCGGCTGCAATGACGCCGTATGCGATGAAGCTCCCGATGGTCACAGGACGCCGCCCGACTCGGTCGGCGATCGGACCCCAGATGAGCGCGCCAGGGATCATGCCTATCGCGACGGCCGAGAGTACGAGGCCGAGCTTCGTCTCATCGAGACCAAAGTGATTGGAGACGTCGCCCGCAACGTAGACAAGGGCGAGCTGCTCCCAAGATTCGATGACGAAGACAACGAACATCGCGATGGCGATGCGAATGTGTGCCGGCGTGAAACTCATGCGCTCATAGACGTCTTGCAGCGCTACCGGAGCAGCGGTCTGGGTCGCGGATGCGGTAGAGGGTTCCAACGAGACTCCTTTGTCGATCGATACGGTTTGGAGTCAACCTAGGCGACCGAGAGTTGACGGCACTGGGCGGCAGGCCCTGTCCGTAGCATGAGCCCTGTGCAGGGCGCCCCCAGGGACTGGCTAGCGCAGCGTTCTCCCGTGCTGCTGCATCCACTTGCGAGTGCGGGAGCGTTCGACAAAGACCCCGGTCAATCCGATGACCCACAACGGAATCTGCACCGCAAACGCTATCTTGAAGGCCTGCAACGAGTACGTATCTGGTGAGCCGGCACCCTGCACGTCGAGCGCGATACCGACCGCCATCATGGCGATGAGCGCGGCGGTGAAGCCGCCCGTATTCACCAGCCCCGTTCCGAAGCCCGAGAAGCTTCGTGGCGTGTGGGATCTCGCGATCTCGAACGAGATCATCGACGTCGGCCCACCGATTGGGAGGATCACGATGAGAGTGATGATCAACCATGTCGGCGGCATGCCCGGCCACAGAATCACGGCGACCCAGGTGCTCATAATGAGCAGCGTCGCGACAATAGCTACCTCGACCCTGCGCTCGACAAAGCGGGAGCTGATGGGGCCGAGCACAACGCCAAGCACCATTGATGAGACGACGGTGAGGCTGAGCAGGCTACTGGCAGCCGGCGCGCTCAGGCCGAGCCCACCCATGAGGAACGGTGTCCCCCACAGGAGCACGAAAATCTGCAGCGGAAACGGGGTAACGAAGTGCACCCAGTACGCAAGCCGGACCCCGGGAATCGAAAGCAGCCGACGCAACCGCAGGCCGAAGGATTCCTGGCCGTTCGCCTTCTTTTTTGGAGGGCGCTTTCCGCTCACAACAGAGATGAGGTTCGTCTCCGGCGGCGCCATCGTGATGGAGGTTACGGGGCCGCCTGCGAGCTCGGCTGACCGTTTTGTCGCGCTGCCGACGTGCCCGGTCATGCGCTCAAGCACAGTCGGGCGGCCGGGTGCGTCACGGAGGACGAAAAACCCGACAAGCGCCACGAGGAAGCCGACCGCGACAACGCCGAGGAAGCCTCCCATCCAGCCAAGCGTCGCCACAGCGAACGCGAGCGGGACGACCGAAACGAGCTGGCCAAGCTGGCCGATCAGGCCGGTGACCTGACCGAGAGTGGGAAGCTGTCGGGGCTTGAACCACTCGGGCAGCATACGAATCACCGCGGTGAATGTGCATGCGTCGCCCGCTCCCACGAGCACGCGGGCGAGGATCGCGAGTTCAACGCTACCGACCGTTGCCATGAAGAGTTGGCCTGCCATCATGAGCACGGCCCCAACAAGGATGAGCACGCTTGAGCCGTAGCGATCGAGGAGCACGCCGACGGGGATCTGGCAGACGGCATAAACAAGGAGCTGTATGACAGGGAACGCTGCGAGCGTGGAGGCGTCGATCCCGAAATGCTCCTGCGCGGCTGGACCGAGTGATGAGAACGACGACCGGTTTACGATCGCGATCGCGTACAGTGCTACGGCTGTGCCCCACACCACCCAGGGAAGGAGTGGTTTCGAAGAGCGCATAGGTTCAATGCTATCGCTGCGCCAAGCCTCAGGTGGGGTACAGCCGCGCTCCGGGAATCGCCGCGAGCAGCTCGCGGGTGTATTGCTCACGCGAATGGTCGAAGACCTCATCAGTCGTCGCGGACTCCACGAGAACGCCCTCTCGCATCACGCACACATTGTCCGCGATGAGACGCACAACTGCCAGGTCGTGCGTGATGAAGACATATGTAAGCCCGAGTTCGGCTTGCAGCTTGCCAAGCAGATCGAGGATTTGGCCCTGCACCAGGACATCAAGTGCGGACACGGCCTCGTCGAGCACGAGCACTTCAGGTTCGAGCGCGAGCGCCCGGGCAATTGCAACGCGCTGACGCTGCCCACCGGACAACTCGCTCGGGTAGCGGTCAGCCGCTTCCACCGGCAACGCCACCTGGTTGAGCAGGTGGTGCACGCGTTGCTGTCGCTCACGCGCCGTTCCAACGCCGTGGATCACGAGCGGCTCGGCGATGGTTCGCCCGACGCTGTGTTGCGGGTCGAGGGTGCCGTAGGGATCCTGAAAAACCGGCTGCACTCTGCGGCGGAACGCCATGGTCTCAGCCGCCGAGAATCGGGAGATGTCTTCGCCGTCAAAGCGTATTGACCCGCTTGTCAGCGGTTCAAGCTGCAGAAAGAGTTTCGCAAGCGTTGATTTTCCCGAACCAGACTCGCCCACGATCGCCGTAGTCGTGCCACGTTTGACGGCGAAGCTGACGTTGTCGACGGCGACAACCTCCCGCCGCCGCAACCCGCGTGCGCGCAGCCGGTACACCTTGCGGGCCTCGGTGATCTCGATGAGCTTTCCCGCTTCTGGTTGCGCGGCGTTGCGATCGCGCGCTCGTTCCGCGAGCGTCTTCTCAAGTGTTGCCGTCGCGTAGAGGTTTGCGTCGTCATCGCGCCGCACCGCTTCGATACGCCGAGACGCGAGGCTCGGAGCGGCCGCGACCAGGCGTTGAGTGTACGGGTGTTTTGGGCTTGCGAGAATCTCCTGCGACGGACCCGACTCCACGACGCGGCCGCGGTACATCACGACGAGATGCTCAGCGCGCTCAGCTGCGAGCCCGAGATCGTGCGTGATCAGAAGCACCGACGTCCCGAACTCGTGTGTCAGCTCGTCAAGGTGATCGAGAATCTGGCGCTGCACAGTGACATCCAGCGCCGAAGTTGGCTCGTCGGCTATCAGCAGTTCTGGGCGGGCCGACAGCCCGATACCGATGAGTGCGCGCTGACGCATGCCGCCGGAAAACTCGTGCGGGTACTGCCGTAGCCGCTCCGCTGCTGCAGGCAGACCTGCTTCCGTTAGCACCTGCACCGCACGCTGCCGCACCGCTCTTCTTCCGCGTGCGACTCCGTTGAAGCGAATGGTTTCCTCCACCTGAAACCCGATGTTCCACACCGGGTTGAGGTTCGACATCGGGTCCTGAGGCACGTAACCGATCTGCGCCCCGCGGACCTCGGTGAGTTCCCGGCTGGTGAGCTTCGATAGGTCGACGCCGTTGAAGAGCATCTCCCCCTTCGAGATTTCGCCCGACCCTGGGAGGAGGTCGATGATCGCCTGGGCTGTTGTTGACTTGCCTGAGCCCGATTCACCAACGATCGCTACCGTCTGGCGCGGATACACCGTGAGGTTTACCCCGCGGACCGCCTCAACGGGACCGCTTTTCGTGCGGAAATTCACGTGGAGATCCCGGATACGCAGCAGCGGCGCCTCGGCGCGGTGCTCGTTCGTTCCATTCATCGCTTTGCACGCTCCTCCGGGTCGAGTGCGTCGCGCACCACGTCACCGAGCATGAGGAACGCGAGCACGGTGAGTGACAGCGCGGCTGCCGGATACACCATCACCATCGGGTTTGTGAGCAGCGACGTTCTCGCCTGGGAGATATCGTTGCCCCACGACATCACGCTTGGCGGCAGCCCAACTCCGAGAAACGAGAGCGTCGCCTCCGCCACGATGTACGTCCCCAGGGCGACCGTTGCTACGGCAATCACTGGCGCAACGGCGTTCGGTAGCACGTGTCGAATGAGGATACGGAACGGGGATAGGCCGAGGGCACGCGACGCCGTGACGTAGTCTGACTGACGCGCAGCGAGTACTGAGCCGCGCATGATGCGATGAATCTGCGGCCAGGCGAACAGCGCGATGACAGTCGCAACGATGAGCGGCGTGCGTTGCGGAACGACGGACATCAGCACGATGGCCCCGAGGATCGTCGGGATGGCGAAGAAGATGTCGGCAAGCCGCGACAGCACGGCATCGAGCGCGCGGCCGTAGTAGCCGGCGAGTGCGCCAAACACCGAGCCAACGAGCGCGACCATGATCGTGGCGACGACGCCAACGAGCACTGAGGCTCGCGAACCGTGGAGCACCCTCGCGAACACGTCGCAACCCTGCCGTGTGAACCCAAACGGGTGGCCTGGGGCAGGGGGCCCGTCGCTGTTCGCGAGCAGGCAGTTGGCCGCTGGGGCCTCGTTCGTAAACAGGCCTGGAAAGAGCGCAACGAAGAGCACGATGAATATGAGGACGGATGACACCCAGAACATGGGCCGAGCGCGCATGGCCTCCCACGCGTCGCCCCAAATAGTGCGCGGTTTAGCGTCGATACGAACCGCATCGACTGCCTCCAACGGGGTGTCTGCCACCCCGGCGACGAAGTGCTCCTGGCCTGGGTTGGGGTTATTTTGCATAGCGAATCCTCGGGTCTAGCCAGGCGTAGAGCATGTCTACGAGCAGGTTGGCGAGCATGAAGATAATGACCATGACCGCGACAAAGGACACCACTGTCGGCCCCTCCCCGATGGTCACCGCTCGGTAGATAGTGCCACCAACGCCGTTGATGTTGAATATTCCCTCGGTGACAATCGCCCCGACCATGAGTGAGCCGAGGTCGACGCCGAGGAAGGTCACGACGGGCACGAGCGAGTTTCGCAGCACGTGCACCTGGATCACTCGACGGCGCGGCAGCCCCTTCGCCGTTGCCGTCCGCACGAAGTCTGCGGTGAGGTTCGCAGCGACGCTCGAGCGTGTCAGCCGCACGATGTAGGCAAAGGACGTCGACGCGAGCACGATTGCGGGCAGGACGAGTTCGTCCCACGGGGCAGCGGCGCTCACTGTCGTGCGTGCCCAACCGAGCTGCACTCCGAAGATCAGTTGCAGCACGAACCCGATCACGAACGTGGGAACGGAGATCAGCAGCAGACTCACGACAAGCGCGCTCGCGTCGAAAAGCTTGCCCTTGCGCAGGCCAGCAATCAGCCCGATGAGGATCCCAGCAATCGCCTCCATGGCGAGCGCAAGGAGCGCGAGCCTGAGCGTTATCGGGAATGCGCGGGCCATGACGTCGAGCACCGGCTGGCCCGAGAACGTGGTCCCCCAGCTCCCCTGGAGGAGTCCGCGAATGTACATGACGTACTGCACGACAAGGGGCTCGTCGAGATGATACTGCGCCCGGAGCGCATCGATCGTCGCCTGTGACGGCTGCCTGTCGCCGAACATGGCGGCGATGGGATCTCCTGGCAGCGCGAACACCAGGAAATAGATGAGAAACGTGGCTCCAAAGAAGACCGGAATGAGCTGTAGCAGCCGCCGGCCAATATACGCTGGCACGCAATACTCCTCGGTGACGTGACGGTGCAGAGAACGGGTTCGGTGGCGACGGCGCGGCACCCGGCTGCTGCCGGGCCCCGCGCCACCGTGCCGAAATGGGCGGGGCTAGCCCTTAGTGATCTGGTGGTGCAGCGGCACAGAGTCCCACCCAAACACCACGTTCTCAAGATCGTCGCCCCACACGCCTACCGCGTTCGAGTACCAGAGGGGAATTGCGGGGAGATCTTCGAGCAGGATCTCCTGCGCCTCGTGATACAGATCGATGCTCTCTTCGATTGAGGATGCCGCGGCGGCTTCGCCGAGCTTCGCATCGAATGCCGCGCTCGAGTACCCCTCGTAGTTGGAACTGCCGCCCGTGGAGTAGAGCGGTGAGAGGAAGTTTGCCTGGGTTGGGAAGTCGCCCTGCCACCCGGAACGCGTTGCTCCCGTAAGGGTGCCAGAGGAACGCTGGTCAAGCGCTGCGGCGAACGTTGGCAGCGAGAGCCCTTCCGCAGCGATTCCGAGCGTGTTCGATATGGAGTTCGTCACAGCGTCCACCCACGCCTGGTGTCCGCCGTCTGCGTTGTACGCGAGGGTGAACGTTCCCTCGTACGGCGCCAGTGCGTCGGCCTGCTCCCACAACCGCACTGCCTCTTCCGGGTTGTAGTCGAGCACCTCCGCGCCAGCAAGGCTATCTGTCCACCCCGGCAAGACTGGGGAGGTGAAGTCAGTCGCGGGTGTTCGCGTCTCTTGGAAGATGGTCTCGGTGATTTCCGCCCGATCAATGGACATCGATATCGCTGCCCGCCTGAGCTTTCCCTCCTCGCCGTCCTCAAAGTTCGGGATGTAGTAAGGAATGTTGAAGCCCTGGAAGATCGCCGCGGGTTCGTTCACGAAGCGATCGGGGAAGTCCGTCTGGTACGTGCCAAACGCCGTGTCGGGCACCGAGTCGAGAATGTCAAGGTTGCCGCTCTGTGCGTCCGCGTATGCCGATGCGAGGTCGTTGTAGAAGACGAACTCCAGCCCACCGTTCACTGGCTTGCGGTTGCCATCGTAGGTGGGGTTGGTGACGAGGGAGACGCCCTCTTCGTGCCGCCAAGCACCCTCACCGTCGAGCATGTAGGGGCCATTGCCAATCGGGTTTTCGCCGAAGGCCTCCATGTCATCGAATGCCGCGGATGGCAGCGGCATATAGGCGGTGTAGGCCAACCGCAGCGGGAAGTCTGCTTCAGCAGTCTTGAGCTGCACCGTGAACGTGAGATCGTCCACGACTGTGAGCCCTGTTGGCGCGGTGTCGCCCTCTTCAGTCGTGCCTTCGATGTTGCCGAACCAGTATGCCCCTGCGGGGTCGACGGCGGCGTTCGTCCACGTGTCAACAAAGGTCTGAGCCGTGATCGCCTCGCCGTCGCTGAACGTCCACCCGTCTTCGATGGTGATGGTCCACAGCGCAGCATCGTCGCTTTCGATTGATTCAGCGACTTCGTTCTCGATCTCGCCCGACGCGGTGAAGCTCACCAACCCCGCGTACATGGCGGTGAGTATCTTTCCGCCACCTACCTCGGTAGTGGCGTACGTGATGAGCGGGTTCTGGGGTTCGGTACCGTTCGTGGTGATTAT
>NZ_JXSQ01000031.1 GCF_000834055.1 Leucobacter komagatae | reverse complement strand
CCCCGGCCCAGCCGCTAGTGCCTTGCAAGGATCGTCGCGTGGTCCGTGCCTGCCGGCAGCACCCCGTAGTCGATCCCGCGATCCTCACCGAGGCGAGCCCCAATGAACGCCTCGGCACTCGCCGACGGCGCGTAACGCAGCATGAGCCCCGCTTGCAGCGCGAGCCCCATCGTGCCGACGAGTCCGCGCGCACCGGCCTGCGCGACGTCAACCGGTGCACCAGCGATCTCAGCGAGCCCCTGCTGCACGCGAGCGCGCAGCGCGTCAAAGCGGGGGTCGGCCCCTGCGGCGAGCGCGAGCTCCGCGTCGAACGCGGCGATGCTCTCCGGTTCGCGGGCAAGTGCACGGAGCACGTCGAGCGCGATGACGTTGCCCGAGCCCTCCCAGATCGCGCTCACCGGCTGCTCGCGGTAGCGCATTGCGAGCGGGAAGTCCTCGGTGTAGCCGTTGCCACCGAGGCACTCCATGGCCTCGCAGGCGTGGGCGGGGCCGCGCTTGCAGATGCGGTACTTCGCGACGGCGGTTGCGAGTCGCCTGAACGACTGCTCCTGGGCGTCGGCCGCGTCCTCGTGCGCGGCGGCGAGCCGCATCGCGAGCAGCGTTGAGGCCTCGGACTCGAGCGCGAGATCGGTAACAACATTCGTCATCGCGGGCTGGTCGACGAGCGTGCGTCCGAATGCTTCGCGGTGCCGCACGTGCCAGAGCGCCTCGGCGACGGCCTGCCGCATGCCGGCTGCGGTTCCGATGACGCAGTCGAGCCGGGTGCGTGCGACCATCTCGATGATCGTGCGCACCCCGCGGCCAGCCTCACCGACAGGGAATGCGACAGTGCCGTCGAGTTCGATCTCGCTCGATGCGTTCGACTTGTTGCCGAGCTTGTTCTTCAGCCGCTGCACCCGGAACTCGTTGCGCGTGCCGTCTTCGAGAACGCGGGGAACGAAGAAGCAGCTGATCCGTCCCTCAGGGTCGTTGCCCTCGCGGGCGAGCACGAGGAACGCGTCAGACATCGGTGCTGAGCAGAACCACTTGTGTCCCGTGAGCAGCGCCCCGCCCTCGACGCGCGTCGCGACGGTTTCGTTGGCGCGTACGTCTGAGCCGCCCTGCTTTTCGGTCATTGCCATGCCCATGAGCACGCCCGGCTTCTCGCCCGGGGTGCGCAGCGTGCCGTCGTATCCGGTTCCGAACAGTCGGGGTAGCCAGGTCTGCGCGAGATCGGGTGCGTGCTCGAGCGCTGGTACGACGGCGTGGGTCATGGATATGGGGCAGGCGTGGCCTGGCTCGACCTGCGCGAACAGCGAGAAGGTCGCCGCGCGTGCGACGTGTGCGCCCGGCTGCGGTTTCGCCCACGCCGAGGTGTGTGCCCCGGCCGCGGTCGCCGCGCCGATGACGCGGTGGTACGAGGGGTGGTAGCGCACCTCGTCGATGCGGTTGCCGCGGTGGTCGAAGCTCACGAGTTCGGGGGTCTCGGCGTTTGCGAGGCGCGCATCCTCTTGGAACTCTGCGGTGCCGACGTGGGCGCCCGTCTCCGTGAGGGCGGTGTCTGCCCAGCCGGCGCCGAACGCCTGCACGGCTTCGCGGAGCACGGGGAACGAGGTGTATTCGTTGATCTCCGTGCGCTCAGGCGGCTGATTGCTGACAGTGTGGGTGCGGCCTGCCGGAGCGGGGCGCAGGATCGTGCTCGTCTCGGATGCGGTAAATGTGGTGGACATCAGTGTCTCCTTCGAACGTGCGGGTGTTTGGGGCTTAGCGTGACTGTCTGGTGAGGGGCGCCTGAGCGAACCCGGCGAGGCGCTGGGTGGCCGCGGCGATATGGTCGAGGACTGCGGTGACCTCGGCGGCGGGATCGGGATCACCTACGGCGGGATCGGGGTCACCGGCGGCGATGGCGACCGTCGGCTCAAGCGGGCGGATGAATGCCTCGCCCAACGCGCCAACGATCGCAGGGGCAATGAGGTCGATGCGCTCTTCGGTGAGGGCGCCCTCCGCGAAGCCGTCTGCGAGGATCTCGGTGACTGTCTCCGTGTAGGAGCGGCGGAACACGAGGCGCTCCCGTTCGACGGCGACATCGGCTGGTTCAAAGAGGAGCGCCATTGCGAGCGTGCGCCCCCTGAGTGCGCGCGCCCCAAAGGCCCGAACGAGGGCGTCGAGCCGGTCGAATGCCGGCGTTTCCAACCGGGCGGCGGTGCCGAAGCCCACCGCTTCGCGGACGACGGCGAGCTCAATGCCTGCCGCGCGATCGAAGATCGCCGCGGTGAGCGCGAGCTTGTCGGGAAAGTACGTGTAGACGGTGCCGGCTGAGACGCCAGCTCGACCGGCGACCCCAGCAATTGTGGCGGCGGCGAATCCGCCCTCGGCGACGAGGTCGACACCGGCGGCGATGAGCGCGGCCTCGCGCGCCATGCGGTGCTGCTCGGTGCGCTCTGTGCTTCGGTACGCCATTGTGTTCCTCTTTCTGCGGCCTCAGTTCATGCCCCTGCCGCGGCGCCTCCCGCCCTGAACTGGGTGTTTGCTGGAGTGCCTTCCGTAAACAATTGAACCATGATTCAATTGTTTACGGAAGGGGTTGGCAGCTGTTCGCCCCGCCACACATCAACACCGTCGTTGAACTTTGGAGAAGCTATGGATCTCAGCAGCATGCTCGACAGCACCGCACGAAAGTTTCCCGCGAAGGAAGCCATCGTTGCAGGCGACCGCAGATACACGTACACCGACCTCGTCGAACAGTCGCGCCGCGCAGCAAGCGTCTTCCGAGACGCCGGCCTCGCGAAAGGGGCCAACGTTCCCGTCGTCACCCTGAACACCCCGGGTTTCGTGTTCGCCACCTTCGGGCTCTGGCGCGCCGCAATGGTGCTCGCGCCTGTGAACCACAAGCTCACGGCCCCCGAGCTCAGGTTCCTCATCACCCACAGCGGCGCTGAGGTCGGCGTCGTCGACGCGACCCTGCTCGACACCGCGCGGGCAGCAGCCCCGGGCGTGCGCTGGCTCGTCACGGAGGCGGCCGCCTTCCCCGAGATCGAGGTCGACCCGCGGGACGACTTCGACGCACTCATGGCCGAGGCCGAGCCGTGGGACGGAGAGCCGGTGAGCGAGACCGACATCGCGGAGCTGCTCTACACCTCAGGCACCACGAGCGACCCGAAGGGGTGCCTGCACTCCCACCGCGGCATCACAACGGTGTCCGCCTACTGCACCGCTGGCACTGGCCTACAGTCGGCCGACCGCTTCCTCATCGCGATGCCCATCTGGCACTCCTCACCGCTCAACAACTGGTTCCTCCCTATGATGTTCCTCGGCGGAACTGCGGTGCTGCTGCGCGAGTACCACCCGATCGAACTGCTGCGCACGATCGAAAAGGAGCGCACGACCGCGTTCTTTGGGCCGGCGATCGCGTACCTCGCACCCCTCCAGGCGACCAAGGCAGCGGGCCTCGACTGGGAGTCGTTCGACCTCTCGAGCATGCGCCTGTGGATCGCTGGTGGCGCGCTCATTGGCAAGGACACGATGCAGACCATGCGCTCCGCCTTCACCTCAGGCGGTTTCCACCAGGTGTACGGGATGAGCGAAATGGGCCCAGTGGGCACCACGCTGTTGCCCGCCGACCAAGAACGCAAGGCCGGCTCGATCGGGCACGCGGGAATGCCAGGGGTTGATCTCAGGGTGATCACCCTCGACGGCGCCGATGCCAAGCCGGGCGAGACCGGTGAGATTTGGCTGCGCTCAGATACCCGGATGCGCGAGTATCTCAACAACCCCGAGGCGACCGAGCGCGCGTTCGAAGGCGACTGGTACCGCACAGGTGACCTCGCGACCCTCGACGAGGACGGCTACCTTTTCATCGCGGACCGCATCAACGACATGATCATCACCGGTGGCGAGAACGTCTACACGCTCGAGGTCGAGAACGCTGCGCGCGAGCACGCCGGCGTTGCCGACATCGCTGTCGTCGGTCGGCCGCACGCCGAGTGGGGCGAGACGATCGTCGCGGTCGTCGTTCCAGCCGCGGGCGGCGGGCCGAGCGTCGAAGAACTCCGAGAGTTCCTCGCGTCGCGGCTCGCAAAGTACAAGATCCCGCGCGATCTTGTACCCGTCGAAGCCCTGCCAAGAAACCCGTCCGGCAAGGTGCTCAAGCACCGGCTGCGCACGCTCGTACAGGAGGGCGCTCCCGCGGCCTGACCGGCGCGGGAGCGCGGGAGCGCGGGAGGGTTGCACGGCCCGCCCGCGCCTCAGAACAGCGTTGGCTCGGGCACACCCGGTGGGGCAAACACTGCGGCCGCCTCGCGCGGCTCAGCGTCGAGCTGCACTGCTCCACGCCGCCGGGAGCCGTGCGCTCCCGCGGCCGCTACCGGCGGGTACGGGTCGCGGCTGTGCGCCCTCCCGGCGTACTCGAGTCGGTGCTTGCGCATGAGCGGCCGGATCCGGGCCGCAAGCTCAAGGCGGTACGCCTGCGTCGCTTTGCTTGAGGCGCCGGGGAAGAGCTTCCGATAGCCGGGGAGCAGCTCGGGGTGCTCCCGCTCAAGCCACGCAAAGAACCACGGCTTGACGTGCGAGCGCAGGTGCAGGGCGCCGTACATTACGGAGCGCGCGCCAGCCTCGCGGATGTCGCGCAACAGCGCGTCCAGCTGGGCAGGGCTGTCGGTGAGGTACGGCAGCACAGGCATCACGAACACATCGACGCCGAAGCCGGCCGCCCGCGCCGCTGCTACGGTGTCGAGCCGCGCCCGCGTGGTCGGCGTGCCAGGCTCGATGGACTGCTGCAGTGCGTGGTCGCCGACAGCGATGGACATCGCGAGCTCGACGGGAACCCGCTTCGCGGCCTCCGAGAGCACCGGCAGGTCGCGGCGCAGCAGCGTTCCCTTCGTGAGGATCGAGATCGGGGTGCCGCTGGCTGCGAGTGTCTCGATGATGCCCGGCAGCAGCCGGTAGCGACCCTCGGCCCGCTGATACGGGTCGGTGTTCGTGCCGAGCGCGACCATCTCGCGCCGCCACGACGGCTTCGCGAGCTCGCGCCCGAGCACCTCAGCAACGTTGACCTTCACGACGATCTGCGAGTCGAAATCGCGGCCAGTGTCGAAGTCGAGGTAGCGGTGCGAGCCGCGGGCGAAGCAGTAGACGCAGGCGTGCGAGCAGCCGCGGTACGGGTTGATCGTCCACGAAAACGGCATCGCCGACCCCGCGGGAACCCTGTTGAGCGCACTCTTCGCGAGCACCTCGTGGAACACGGCCCCCGCGAACTCCGGGGTGCGCACCGTCCGCAGATGCCCGGGCATCGCAGCGAGCTCGGTGAGTTCGAGCCCGGGGAGTGTCGACGCAGCCCCGGCGGCGGACGAGGCCACCTGAACGTCAGCGCCTGCCGCGCCGACCGCAACACCCTGTTCGCTCCACCTCATGAGGTTATTCGAACATATGTTCGAACGAATTGCAAGCCGCTGCGCCCTCGGCGAGCCCCGTCAGCGGCGCTTGCCTCGGATCGCCCGCAGCGCACCGAGGATCGCGACGAGGTCGACGACCTCCTGCAGCCAGGCCCCAGCGATCGCCGGGAGAAACCCAAACGCCGCAACGAGCATCAGCCCAACGCTCACCGCGATGCCCATCCAGATGCTTTCGAGGGCGATGCGCACGGTGTCCTTGCCGATCCGCACCGCCGTCGCGACACCATCGATCCGGTCGAAGCGGTTCACCACGTCGGCGGATTCGCTCGCCGCGGTTGATCCGCGCGCCCCCATCGCGAAGCCCACATCGGCGGCGGCGAGCACGGGGGCGTCGTTGAGCCCGTCGCCGACCATCATGAGCGGGCGGGGCTGCATAGCGGCAACGATCCGCACCTTATCCGCGGGGCTCGACTCCGCGTGGACCTCCGTGATGCCGGCCTGCGCGGCCATCGCATTCGCGGTCGCCGCGACGTCGCCGGTCACCATCGCGAAACGTTCCATGCCGAGCGAGCGCAGCTCGGCGAGCACCTCAGGGGTTTCTGGCCGCAGCTCGTCGCGCATCACGAGCACGCCGGCGAAGCGATGATCGAGCGAGACGTAGATTGCGAGCTCGCCGGCGCCGATGTCAGCGCGCCCCAGATCGGGGGCCACCTCGGCCACCCACGAGGGCTTGCCGACGCGCACCGTGCCCGCGGAGACAACCGCTTCCACGCCGTTCGTCGCACTCTCCTCGGCGCGCTCGACGGGCAGCAGTGAGATTCCGCGCGCTTTCACTGCCTCGACGACGGCGCTCGCGAGCACGTGCGAGGAGTACACCTCGGCGCTCGCGGCGAGCTGTAGCAGCTGCTCCTCGGTGAACCCCTCGGCCGGGCGAACCGCGCGCGGCTCGGGCCGGCCCGTCGTGAGCGTGCCGGTCTTGTCGAACGCGGCGGAGCGCACCTTCGCGAGCTGCTCGAGAGTCCCGCCGCCCTTCACGATGAGCCCCTCCTTCGCCGCGCGACTCATGCCGCCGAGGAACGCGACGGGCGCCGCGATGAGGAGCGGACACGGGGTCGCGACGACGAGCACCTCGGCGAAGCGCACGGGATCCCCGCTCGCCCACCAGGCGACGCCAGCGATCGCGAGTGCGATAACGGTGAAGGGCACCGCGTAGCGGTCGGCGATCCGCACGGTCTTCGCGCGGCTGCCCTGGGCCTGCTCGACGAGATCCACGATCTGCTGATATTTGCTGTCGCTCGCTGTCGCCGCGGCGCGCATGATGATCGCGCTGGATCCGTTCACCACACCGCTCGCAATGCGCTCGTCGCGGGCGCGCATCACCGGCAGGCTTTCGCCCGTGAGCGAGGATTCATCGAACTCTGCCGAGTCGGAGAGGAGGATCGCGTCGACGGGGACGAGCTCGCCCGGCCGCACGAGCAACCGGTCTCCCGCGAGGATCTCGCCCACCGGAACGGTCTCGGTGCGGTCGTCGGTGAACTCGGTGACCGCGAGCTCCGAGACGGCGCGATCTGCTGCCGCGGTGGATCCGCTCGCACCGACGCCCGCGGGCGCCGCGGCGGTGATGAGCCGGGTCGCGGTCTGTGGAGCGCGCTTGAGGAGAGCGGTGAGTTCGCGCTTCGAGCGATTCTCCGCGTAGTCCTCGAGCGCCTCACCGCCGGTGATCATGAGCACGACGATGAGCGCGGCCCACACCTCGCCGACGCTCACCGCCGCAACAATCGCGATGACCGCGAGAATGTCGAGGCCGGCATGGCCGCGCATGAGCTGCCGCACCATGCCGTAGGCCTGCCACGCCGCGATGCAGAGCGCGTACCCGCCGACGAGCCATGGCGCGATGCCGCGCGCGGGCGTCGCGAGCATGCTGAGCCCGATGATCGCGACAACAATCGTCAGCGCTACCGCCGGGTACGCCCGTGTCCACCGCAGAATAAGCTTCATAGCCACCATTTTGGTTCTACATAGCTCAGGAAAGCAATGGGCGGCAGCTTCGCCCGATCCGGTGACCGGGCCTGGCCTTGGGTGGCCCGAGGTCGGCTACGGCGCGCGCGGGACGAGGCGTTGCAGCTGCGTCACGTGCGCGGGGGTGAGCTCCTCGAGCGTCTGCACCTCGAGCAGTTTCATCGTGCGCACGATCTGATCGGAGAGGATAGCGATCATCCGGTCTACGCCCTCGCGGCCACCCGCCATCAGCCCGTACAGGTAGGCGCGGCCGACGAGGGTGAACTTCGCACCAAGCGCGATCGAGGCAACAATGTCTGCCCCATTCATAATGCCCGTGTCGATCGCAATGTCGGTGTGGTGGCCAACCTCCCTTGCGACTTCCGGCAGCAGGT
This sequence comes from Leucobacter komagatae, assembly GCF_000834055.1. Classification (GTDB taxonomy): domain Bacteria; phylum Actinomycetota; class Actinomycetes; order Actinomycetales; family Microbacteriaceae; genus Leucobacter; species Leucobacter komagatae_A. Next base: position 25,304 of record NZ_JXSQ01000031.1, on the reverse strand, counting down.
GGAACGGGATCGGCGCGCGGTCGAGCTGACGCCCACCATGGTTCGAGAGAATGATGCCGTCAACGCCGAGATCGACGAGCTTCTTGGAGTCCTCAAGGTTTTGCACCCCCTTCACGACGAGCTTGCCCGGCCACATTGCTCGAATGATGTCGAGGTCCTCAAACGAGATCGAGGGGTCCATCGCCGAGTCGAGCAGTTCCCCGACGGTGCCGCCGGTCGACGACAGCGACGCAAATTCGAGCTTCGGGGTCGTGAGGAAGTCCCACCACCACCAGGGGCGCGGGATCGCATTCGCGATAGTCGCGAGCGACAGCTGCGGCGGAATCGAGAACCCATTGCGCGTGTCGCGCAGTCGGGCTCCTGCAACCGGGGTGTCCACCGTAAACATGAGGGTGTCGAAGCCCGCGGCGGCCGCGCGCTCGACGAGTCCGTATGAGATCTCGCGCTGCCGCATCACGTACAGCTGAAACCAGTTGCGGCCGTGAGGATTGGTCGCCTTGACGTTCTCGATCGAGGTCGTCCCGAGCGTGGATAGCGTGAAGGGAATACCGGCCGCGGCCGCGGCACCCGCCCCCGCGGTTTCCCCCTCCGTCTGCATGAGTCTCGTGAAGCCTGTCGGCGCGATTCCGAATGGCATCGCAGATTCGCCACCGAAGATCTGGGCACGGGTGTCCACCGCTGACACGTCTTTGAGGATCGAAGGGTGAAATTGGATGTCTTCGAACGCCTGGCGCGCTCGCGACAGCGACAGCTCGCCCTCAGCGGAGCCGTCCGTGTAGTCGAACGCCGCCTTGGGCGTGCGGCGCTTCGCGATGCGCTGCAGGTCGTAGATTGTGAGCGCGCCATCGAGACGGCGCTTCTTCGCATTGAGTTCTGGCTTCTTGAACTGCATGAGATCGAGGATCTCAGCGGGGCGAGGGAACTGACGATGCACCATGTTTCGCTGCCTTCCTATCTGCTTCTCGAACCTAGATCTTGCCCTGCGCGCGGAGCTCTCCCCAGCCCGCCCCGTCTGGGAACACCCAGCGATCGCGCGACGCCTCAAGCATTTCGGCCCCCGTGCCAGGCAACTTCGGGGCGACGTAATTGCCGTTGACGACTCGCGCAGGCTCAACAAAGTGTTCGTGCAGGTGGTCAACGAACTCTACGCGCTTCCACCCAATATCGCCCGTGAGCGAGGCATAGTCGAAGAACGAATAGTGCTGCACCAGTTCGCAGAGTCCAACGCCACCGGCGTGCGGGCACACCGGGACCCCGAATTTTCTCGCGAGCAGCAGGATGGCGATGTTCTCATTCACTCCGGCTACGCGGGTGGAGTCGAGCTGCAGCACGTCGATCGCTCCCGCTTGCAGCAACTGCTTAAAGATGATGCGGTTCATCACCGCCTCGCCTGTTGCCACCTTGATGGGGGTGACGCCGCGGCGGATCTCCGCGTGGCCGAGGATGTCGTCGGTACTCGTTGGCTCCTCCACCCAGAACGGGTCGAACTCGGCGAGCGCGTTCGTCCAGTCGATCGCCTCGGCGACCTCCCAGCGCTGGTTCGCGTCAATGGAGATGCGAACGTCTGGGCCAACGGTCTCCCGAGCGAGCCGCATGCGCTTGATGTCGTCTTCGAGTCGCGTTCCAACCTTGAGCTTGATCATGTCGTAACCGGCCTCAACGGCTTCCCTCGACAGCCGCACCAGCTTCTCGTCGGAGTATCCGAGCCACCCGGGCGTCGTCGTGTAGGCCGGGTGCCCGTGCGCCTCGAGCTCCGCTACGCGCGCCGCCTTTCCCGGTTCGCCCGCTCTAAGCAGCTCAAGCGCTTCTTCGGGCGTGAGCGCGTTCGTGATGTGCGTGAAATCGATGGTGCTCACGAGCTCCTCGGGGCTCATCTCGACGAGCAGCCGCCAGAGCGGCTTGCCTTCGCGCTTGGCCCTCACGTCCCATAGCGTGTTGATGACCGCCCCGGCTGCCATGTGGGAGACACCTTTCTCAGGGCCGAGCCAGCGCAGCTGGGAATCGTGCACGAGGCGCCGTGCTGCGTCGCCGAGGTTGGCGACGAGGTCATCGAGTTCGAGCCCAATGAGGCGTTTGCCGTAGCTCTCGATCGCCTTGGCGACGATCTCATTGCCCCTGCCTGCGGTGAAGACGAGGCCGTAGCCGCGCTCTCCGTTGTCTGCTTCGAGGACGGCATATGCGGCGGAGTAGTCGGGGTCAACGTTGACCGCGTCGGAGCCATCGAGATCTAGCGAGGTCGGGAACCGCACGTCGTAACTGCGGACCGAGGTAATGACTGGCATGTATTTCTCTCTTCTCGGCTGTGGCCGGGTGTATCGGGCACCGCGCGGTTACGGACTCGCCGTGAGCACGACCGCGGGCACAGTTCGATCCTATAGGACTACTCGTGATCGTATATTCTTTGGTGAGTGGTTCGCGCCCCGTCCGGATATTCTGGAGGCAGCGCGGATCACCCAGCGCGACTCTTTCCACACCCAGGGGGCAGACACATGGCATCGGCGACCGATTCCGCGAGCACCGACCGTCACTCCGCGCAGTCTGTATACGAACAGATTCGATCGCGCGTCCTCCGCCACGAAATCCCCCCGAGCACCCGAATCAACATCGACGCACTCGCCCGCGAACTGCAGGTCTCCTCAACACCCATCCGCGAGGCGCTCCGGCAACTCCAGGGCGACAAGCTGGTGGTACAGGAGCCGGGCCGCGGCTACCGCACAACGCCAATCCTCGAGGCGGCCGAGCTCAGGGAACTCTACGAGTTTCGGCTCCTCGTCGAACCGTGGGCTGCGAAGATCGCCGCTCAGGATCGACTGCAGAACCCGGGCCACATCCTCGACAAGGAGGTCGCGGCGATCACCAAACTCATCGACGCGAAGTCGGACATCCGCTACGAGCTCATGGACCACGACATCCGGTTCCACGACGCGATCCTCAGCAGCGCCTCGAACGAGGTGCTGCGCTCCGCCTACGCCCAAACGCACTGCCACTTGCACGCATTCCGCCTGCATCCTGGCGAGCGCACGGGCGAGCACACCATCGATGAACACCGACAGATCCTCACGGCGATCCGCAACCACGAACCCGAAGTTGCCGAGAAGGCGATGCGCGACCACCTCGCGGCGGCGTACCTCCGGTTCGAAGCGGGCCGCGGCGAGCAATCCGCGAACGCCGGGCTCCCCGGCTTGCACCCGGAACGCTCGGTGACCGGGGCATCGCTCAGCCTGTAGCGCGGGCGCACCGGGCGCGAAGGGCGCACTGGGAGCACCCGCGCGCTCACGGCGGGCGCGCCTGGGCTAGTCCTGGTGGAACACCTCGGCCATCTCTGCCCACCACTCCCCTTCGGCGCGCCCCTCGAGGGGTCGCTGCAGCGGCTGCTGCAGCGACCACCATCGCTGCGTCTCGGGATCAGCTGCCATCCTCGCCATGTCGGCTTCGTAGTCGTCTCCGACGTATTCGAAGTACGAGAACAGCAGCTCACCGTGCCGATAGATCGAGTAATTCTGGATGTTGCTGAGCGCGATCTGCTCGAGCACGGTCGGCCAGACCGCCGCGTGGTAGCGCTCGTACGCCTCCCAGTGCTGCGGCGGAACCCCGATCACCTGAGCGACCCGTTTCATGTCGTCCCCCTAGCCAACGGGCCGCAGGCGCAGCCCATCCATCCCGCCGTCGATGGCGAGAGCCGTGCCCGTCGTCGATCCAGCGCGTGGACTCGCGAGATAGGCGACCGCCTCAGCGACCTCCGCAGGCTGCACGAGGCGACCGTGCGGCTGCCGCTTTTCGAGGGCGGCCCGCTCAGCAGCCGGGTCGGCTGCAGAATCAAGGAGGCGCTGCACCCAGGGCGTATCCGCCGTCCCCGGGTTCACGCAGTTGACGCGGATCCCCTCACGCAGGTGGTCGGCGGCCATCTGCAGCGTCAGTGAGTAGACGGCGCCCTTCGACGCGCCGTACAGTGCGCGATCCGGAAGCCCGGCGGTCACCGCAATCGAGGCGGTGTTCACGATGGCCGCCGCCGGCGACTGCCGCAGCCAGGGGAGGGCAGCGCGAGAGACCCGAACGAGTCCGAGCACGTTGATATTCAGCACCCGCATCCACTCCTCGTCGTCGTTTGACTCGATGGTGCCCTGTGCGCCAATGCCAGCGTTGTTCACGACGATGTCGATGCGGCCGAAGTGCTCGGCCACCGCGGCGACGCCGGCGTTCACGCTCTCGGTGTCCGCGATGTCGACGCGCCGGGCGAAGCTCCCGGTTGGAGCGTCACCAATATTGATGTCCAAGACGGCAACCTTTGCGCCAGCGTCTGCGAGGCGCGCAACGATGGCTGCGCCGATGCCCGATGCACCGCCGGTGACGATCGCAACGAGGCCCGCGAATTCTTCGGCCATTAGTGCACCTCCGTGTAGGCAACGTACTCCTGGCGTTGCGCGCCAAGACCCTCAATTTCAAGCTCGACGACATCACCAGCGGCGATGTAAGGGAAGCGGCCCGACAGGGCCACCCCCTCAGGGGTTCCCGTGAGCACGAGGTCGCCCGGCTCGAGCACCATGTACTGGCTGAGCTCGTGGACGATGTGCGCGATGCTGAAGATCATGTCGGCGGTGCTCGAGTTCTGCCGCGCTTGCCCGTTCACGGAGCTGCGGAGCCGCACGTTCTGGGCGTCGATGCTGTCACGGGTGACGAGCCACGGCCCGGTGGGTGAGAACCCTGGCGCCGACTTCCCCTTCCCCCACTGCCCGCCAGAAATGTCGATCTGCCAGGTGCGCTCAGAAAGGTCGTTGACGAGCACGAACCCGGCGATGTACTCCTCCGCGTCGGCACGCGACGGGATGTAGCTTGCGCGCTTGCCGATCACGATGCCGAGCTCCACTTCCCAATCCGTTTTCTCGCTGTCCCGCGGAACCACGACGACGTCGTTGGGGCCAGCGATCGTATTGGGCAGCTTGTTGAAGATGACCATGTGCTCGGGAGGGGCGGATCCAGACTCCGCTGCGTGCGCTGCATAGTTCATACCGACGCACACGATCGCGCTCGGCCTAGCGATCGGCGCGCCAATGCGCATCGCTGAGGCCCCGGGGAGTTCCGGCAATTGGCCAGCTTCGAGCAGGCGCTGCACGTCGGCGAGGCCGGTCGCGAGGAAGGCGCCGTCGATTCGCGCGGTGACGCCACGCAGGTCATGGGCCGTGTCGCCGTCGAAAACGACGGGGATCTCTTCGCCAACGGGTCCGAGCTGTGCAAATTTCACTACTGCATTCCTTCGATCACAAGGTGACCACCCCGGCAGGGATCGCGCCGCCCGCTCCGGGCGAGCGCGCACCCGCGCGGACGGTGTCCCTCACACGGAGCTGTCCAACTCTGGCCAGCTAATCCTATAGGACTAGCACCGATCCTATATTTATCGCCGCTCGGATGCGACCCCAGTCGTCACTTTTTCGCGACGACCCCCGCGCCAGCACCCGGCTCGCCGTGCAGCAGGGCGGCGTGATCCCGGACGAGCGCCTCGGCCGCGACCGCCATGGGGTCGAGTACCCTCACCTGACCCGCGACCGCCGCGAGCACCCCGGGCAGCTCAGTGCAGGCCGCAAGCACCACCGTCACGCCGCGCCGCCTGAGGGAGGCAACAACCGGGGCCAGCGCCGCGGCGGCATCGCCGAGCGCCCCAGCCTTGGCGCCCCGGATACCACGCATCACGGCCCGCTGTTCCGCGGGCGTCGGCTCAACGGCAACAACGCCGCGCAACTCGAGCGCGTCCTGGTACACCGCAGACGCGAGGGTGCCGTCTGTGCACAGGATCGCGATGCGCTCACCGGCCGCAGCCAATCGGCCGGCTGCGTCCGCGGTCTCCTCAATCAAACTCAGAAGCGGAACAGGCACGCCCGCCAGCGCCTCATCCAGGAACACGTGCGCCGTATTGCACGCAACAACCAAGCGTTCAGCGCCCGCCGCGACGAGGGTCTCCGCCGCGACCCTGAGCATGGGGACCGGCGTTGGGCCTCCGCCAACGATCGCATCGCTGCGGTCTGGGATGCGCGGATCCGCCCAGATGAGCAGCGGGAGGTGGTCCTGATCGCGTGCGGCCCCGCTCGCCGCAACAACGCTGCGATAGAAGTCAACGGTCGCAAGCGGCCCCATTCCGCCAATTACGCCAATCAGTCCCGTCCTCGCAGTCATGCTCGCGCCCCCTCACGCCCACAAGCAATATATCGGATATCGGATTCCGGTTGCAATATCCAATTTGCGAGTTCCCAGAACGCCCCCACCGTGCAGCGTGCGAACTGAGATACATTGGGGCCACCATGAACGTGCTGCACACCGTCGAGCGCCAACGAATGAGCGACATCGCTTTCGATCGACTCCTCGAGGCCATCATCCGGGAAGATCTCGCGCCAGGCGCACGCATCCGCGACGCAGAGCTCGCCTCCCAGCTCGGCCTCTCTCGAACCCCGGTGCGCGAGGCCGTCAACAGGCTCATCGATCTCGGCCTCGCCGAGTCAAAACCCAGTGCCCACACCCGCGTCGCGACGCTCACTGCCCGGTCGGTCGAGCGCACACTCGAGATCCTGCAGCCCCTTGATCGGCTTGCCGTGGAGCAGGCAGTGCAGCACATCGGCCAGCCCGAACTCACGAAGCTCCGCGCCCTGAACGACAGCTTCGCTGCCGCAATCGACACCGGATCCCCCGCTGCCATCTTGGAAGCCGACGTGGCATTCCACCAGGCGCTCCGCGACTACGCCGACAACCCAGTGCTCGCGCGCATCATGATGCAGCTCGACCCGCACGTGCAGCGGATCCTTTACCGGAAGTTCAGCTCAAGGCACGGCGCGCCGAACACCGTGCATCATCACGTTGCGCTGCTCGAGCTCATCGCCACGGGCGACGCCGTGGGCGCAGCAGAGTCATCAGCAATGCAGTGGGGCGCCCTCGGCGGCCAGGTCGGCGACCTGTTCACCGACTAACGCGTTGGCGCGCACGGCGCGCAGGGCGAAGCCGTCAGTCGACCTGGCGCGAATCCGCGGCGATCTCGGTGTGGTGCTGGATCACCTCTGCGACCACGAAGTTGAACCATTTCTCGGCAAACTCCGGGTCGAGATGGGCATCCTCAGCGAGGCTCCGCAGGCGAGCAATCTGCCGCGTTTCCCGGGCCGGATCAGCCGGAGGCATGTCGTACTGAGCCTTCAGCTGACCCACCTCCTGCGTGCACCGAAAACGCTCGGCGAGCATGTGCACGAGCGCCGCATCGATATTGTCGATGCTCGACCGCAGTCGATTCAGGTTTTCTTCTGGGGTCAGGCTGTGCATCAGCGCACCTCTCAGCTCAGCAGATCGTGCAGCACGACGACCTGCTCGCGCTCTGGGCCAACTCCGACGGCGGAGAACCGCGCGCCACTCATGGCCTCAAGCGCGACGATGTAGTCCTGCGCGTTCTTCGGCAGATCCTCGAACTTGCGGCAGTCCGTGATGTCTTCATCCCAGCCGGGGAACTCCTGGTAGATCGGAGTCGCGTGGTGGAAGTCCGACTGGTTCACCGGCATCTCGTCGTGCCGCACGCCGTTCACGTCGTAGGCGACGCAAACCGGGATGGACTTGATGCCAGAGAGCACGTCGAGCTTGGTGAGCACGAAGTCGGTAACGCCGTTGATGCGCGCCGCGTAGCGTGCCATCGGCGCGTCGTACCAGCCGCAGCGACGTGCGCGCCCGGTGGTCACACCGAACTCACCGCCCTTGGTCTGCAGGAACTCGCCCATCTCGTCGAACAGCTCTGTGGGGAACGGGCCGGAACCGACCCGGGTCGTGTACGCCTTGATGACCGCAATGATGCGGTCGATCTGGTGCGGCGGAACGCCAGAGCCCGTCGATGCACCACCCGAGGTTGCGTTTGAGCTCGTCACGAACGGGTACGTGCCGTGGTCGATGTCGAGCATCGTCGCCTGGCCGGCCTCGTAGAGCACCGTCTTGTCCTCGGCCAGCGCGTTGTGGAGCAGCAGCCCGGTGTCGCACACCATGGGCTCGAGCAGTTCGCGGTACTGCAGGAGGTCATTCACGACCTCATCTGCATCGATCGCGCGGCGGTTGTAGATCTTGACGAGCACCTGGTTCTTGAAGTCGAGAGCAGCCTCGACCTTCTGCCGCAGAATCCCCTCGTCGAAGATGTCCTGGATACGAATCCCGACACGATTGATCTTGTCGGCATATGCAGGGCCGATCCCGCGACCGGTGGTGCCGATCTGGCGCTTCCCCAGGAAGCGCTCGGTGACCTTATCGAGCGTGCGGTGGTACTCGGTGATGACGTGCGCGTTCGCACTCACCTTCAGCTTCGAGACGTCGACGCCGCGCTCCTTGAGCGCATCGAGCTCGAGCTTGAGTACCGCGAGATCCACCACGACACCGTTCGCGATGACGGGGACGACGCCCGGGGTGAGGATGCCAGATGGCAGCAGGTGGAGCGCATATTTCTGGTCGCCAATAACGACCGTGTGGCCGGCGTTATTACCGCCGTTGAACTTCACGACGTAGTCGACACGGCTCCCGAGCAGGTCGGTCGCCCGACCCTTTCCCTCATCGCCCCATTGGGCACCGGTGATCAGTACAGCGGGCATCTCAGCCCCTTCCTTCGCACTAGGCAGATACCGAGCTAGTCTAGCGGAGCGTCGGTACCCGCGCCCTGGCGGCACACAACTGCGCCCGGCAACACCGTGAGATGTCGCCGGGCGCAGTCTAAGAATTGCTTATGCTTCAGCGAAGTGTGAGAACAGGAACCAGCGGTCCTTGTCGAGCTGCTGAGCCACGGCGATCGCGATGTCCTGGCTGACCGGATCAACGTTCTCGAGCCCCTCGATTGCCCGGTACAGGGTCTCGAGCGTTGCATCGAGCTGGGCGACCATCTCACGGACGGTGACCTTCGCCTGCTGGAACCCCGGGCTGAGCTCAGGGTTCGAGGCGCGCGCCGCGACGGTGGTAATGCGGGAATCAATCGGCAGGCCAAGGGCCACGATCCGCTCCGCTACCGTGTCCGCGCCGTTCTGCGCGTTCTCCACAATCACGTCGAGGAACTCGTGGATGCTCACGAAGTTCATACCACGGACGTGCCAGTGCGCCTGCTTCGCATTCACGTGGAGTGCGACGAGGTCGTGGACGACCGGGCTCAAGTACTGTGCGACCCCGCTCGGGCGATTCATGTCCCCCTGCGCGGCCGGGATACGGGCTTCTTGCATAGTCATACTGGCTTCCCTCTCTCTCGGGAGCGCCCGTACGTGCTGGGCACTCGGTACACCTCAGCGTACGCGGTACACCTGAACGCCGCATGAAGTAATCGCCGCGCAGTGGACGGCCTGGCTAAGCTGAGAGGAGTCAGTACACGGATAGCCTGCCGCTTGGGGAACACTTGTCAACACGTCGCATCGTCATCGGAGGGGCCTCGGGATTCCTCGGCTCACGCCTCAGGAACGAGCTCGAAGCCGACGGCTGGCACGTAGCAACAATCGGCCGCGGCAACGCCGACGCCACGTGGGAGGACGCTGCAGCAATCCGCCATTTGATCGACGGCTCCGACGCCGTCATCGGCCTCGCAGGCAAGAGCGTCGACTGCCGCTACACCGACAAGAACCGGAACGAAATCCTGCGATCCAGGGTCGACACAACTCGCGCGATAGCGGCAGCAATCGCCGCGAGTGACGCGCCGCCCGCTGTGTGGATCAACGCAAGCACCGCCACGATCTACCGGCACGCGATGGACCACCCCCAAACCGAAAGCTCTGGGGAGCTCGGAACCGGATTCTCCGTCGATGTTGCCCGCAACTGGGAGCGAGAGTTCCTCTCCCCGGAGCTGCCCGACACTCGGCGCGTCGCCCTTCGGATCGCCATCGCCCTCGGCGACGGCCCAGCAACCAACATGCTCCTTCGTCTTGCGCGGCTCGGCCTTGGCGGTCCGCAGCACGACGGGCCATGGTTCCCTCACCGGCGCTACCGGGGAATTGGCCCGGACCCAACGCCTGCGAAATCACCTGGGTGGCACCGAACCCGCGGCAGGCAACGCTTCAGTTGGGTGCACATCGACGACGTCGTCGGAGCCGTGCGGTTCGCCCTCGCAACTGATTCGCTCTCCGGGCCAGTAAATGTTGCTTCCCCCGGCGCGAGCGACAACGTGACGATGATGGGGGCGATGCGCCGAACCGTCGGAGCCCGATTCGGCCTTCCAGCATTCCGCTGGATGCTCGAGCCTGCCACCTGGGCGCTGCGGACGGAGTCCGAGATGGTGCTCAAGAGCCGCTGGGTAGCTTCGGAGAAGCTCCTCGCAGCCGGCTACGAATTCCAGTGGCCCGAGCTCGAACCCGCACTGCGTTCCGTACACGCCAGCCGCGCCGCGCGCCGCGGGATCGGCGTCGGCCGCGCGAAGGGCTAAAGCGTTTCGGCAGAGCATTCGGAGTACGGTGGAGCTGTGCAGCCCCGTCGGAAGTTCCCCACCACACGCTCGGCAACCACCAGCGCACGCTACGCGAAGCGGCGGAAGAATCGTCTCGCGCGCGTCGACAACGACCTCACCGATGCCGAATGGTTGCGCCTGCTCGACGCATGGGGCGGCTGCGCCTACTGTCAGGGCGAGGGCGCTGCGCTGCAGCGCGACTGCGTGCAGCCCGTTTCTCGCGGCGGGCGCTACACACTGGGAAACGTTGTCCCCGCCTGCGCGTCGTGCAACGCAAGCAAACACAACACCGAGGTCACCGGATGGCTCCGACGCAAGAAGCTCGACGAGCGAGCATTCCTGCTGCGGCACGCTACGATCCTGCAAGCGCTCATGCCCGATCCCGAGCAGTGACGCCTAAGCGTGTGAGGCAGTGAACTCCGCGAGCTCCGCGGGCGTCGGGTACGAGGCCTGCGCGCCAGCCCTGGTGGCTGCGAAGCTCCCGACAGTCGCCGCGTAGGCGGCAGCAACGGCAAGCTGATCCCCCGCGGCGAGGCGAAGCGCGAGCGCGCCCATGAACGCGTCGCCGCAGCCCGTCGTGTCGACCGCGGTGACCCGCGGCGCCGGCACAACAACCGCGTCGGAGCCGTCGCGGGTCGCCCCGTCAAACACGATGCTCCCGGCGGCGCCAGCGGTGACCACGGCGCGCGGGATCCCACGCTCGGTGAGCGCCGCACGCGTGTGCTTGCCGCCCTCGCTGAGCACCTGCTCTGCGGTGAGCTCAAGCAGGTCAGCGGCCTCGTGCTCGTTGATGAGCAGGATGTTTGTGAGGCTGAGGAGCTCGTCTGGCACAGGCCCGTATGGCGAGAGGTTGAGCAGCACCCTGGCACCGGCTGCGCGGGCGCGGCTTGCGGCCTCAAGCACCACCTCCATGCTGACCTCAAGGCTCAGGCAGAGGATCGCGGCCCGGTCGAAGAGCTCAGCGGCAGCGTCGAGCTCGGCGATACCCAGGCGGCCATTGGCCCCGGGCGAGACGATGATGGTGTTCTCGCCTGCGCCGTCAACGGTGATGACGGCGGTGCCTGTCGCGACACCCTCGAGCGACGCGACATGGGCGGTCTCAACCCCGGATTCCGCCACCGAGTCACGGAGCAACTGTCCGTTGGCGTCCGCACCGAGCGCCCCCACCATCGCAACGTTGCCGCCAAGCCGCCCAGCGGTAACCGCCTGATTTGCGCCCTTCCCGCCGGGAATGACGCGGAGCTCGGAGCCGGTGAGCGTCTCCCCCGGCTGCGGAAAACGTGCGGTCTGCACCACAAGATCCGCGTTCAGCGAACCAACCACAAGGATGAGGCCGTCGGTCATGGTGAGGTCCTTTCGCGCCCGCCCTCAGGGTGCGGGCAATGTTACACAGGTGGGTCCCCGCGCGGCCGCAGCCGCTCGGGGACACGAACCTAGAATACGTTGATCGGCGTTACTTTACGGTCGCGCGGGCGGCCGGAGCAGCCGGGGCAGTGACCTCGGCGTCCTTCGGCGCCGGGATGAGGAAACTCATCGCGAAGCCGAGGATCGAGATCGCGGCACCCGCGAGCATGCCCGCGCTGTACCCGGTCGTCGACGTTGGGTCGTCGGCCGAGGTGAACAGCAGCTGCACGGCGGGCAGGATCGCGAAGCTCACACCGGCACCCAGGTTGAACGCGCCAGCGTTCAGGCCGGGGAGGAAGCCGGGGTTGTCCTTCGGCGAGAGCACGATGCCGAGGCCGTTCAGCATGATGTTGCCGATGCCCGCGTAGGTGATGCCGAGCACGATCGTCGTGACGATGAGCACGGGAAGCGAGTGCACGCCAACGAACGCCATCACGATGGTGCCGATGATCGTGCCGAGCATGCCGACGCGCATGACGTTGAGGTAGCCGAAGCTCGGAGCGAGGCGACCGGCGAACGGGCCAACGATCCACCCGGCAACGGCATACGGCATGAGGAACCAGAGCGACGTGAGATCCGCACCGAGACCGAACCCGGCCTCGGTGTTCTGCGCGATCGACGCGACGAGGCCGTTCACGACAGCGAAGACACCCGTCATCGTGAGGAGCGTCGTGACGAGCAGTGCCCAGCTCGAGCGCTGCTTGAGGTACTTCGGCGGGATCAGTGGAGCAGCAATCTTCGACTCGAGCGCCCAGAATGCCCAGAACGACGCGAGGCCGAGCACGGGCAGCGCCCAGACGATGAACCAGTTGCTCTCGTTGACCGCGCCGAGGAAGTTCAGGAATGTGAGGAACGACCCGATCGACACGACGAGCGGCACGACGCCAAGCCAGTCCATCTTCGTGTCCTTCGACGGGCGGCTCTCTGGTGCCCAGACGAGCACGCACGCGATCGCGACGACCGCGACGATGGTCATCGTCCAGAACACCGAGCGGAAGCCGTGGTTCGCGACGAGCCAGCCGCCGGCGAGCGCGTCGATGCCGGCAATACCGCCGTTGACCGCGGTGATCACGCCCATCATGGTGCCGTAGCGCTTCGGATCCTGGATCTCGTTGCGGAGCATGAGCAGCGTGACGGGCACAACGGGGCCGGTGACGCCCTGGATGATGCGGCCGACGAACAGCATCTCGACGTTTGTTGCGAGCGCAGCGATGACCGTGCCGACAGCCATGATGGCGAGCATGCCAACGAGCACGCGCTTGCGGCCGATGATGTCGGAGAGGCGGGGGAGGAACAGCGAGAAGAGCGCCGCGGCCGTGAAGAACATGGTCTGCGAGAGACCGATCGTCGCGTCGTCGGTGTTCAGCTCCTTCGCCATGGTGACGAGCGCTGGGCTCAGCATCGAGGCGTTGAGCTGGAAAGCGATACACGCTGCGAGCAGCGCGACCATGAGTGAGCCGACGCGAACGGACGACTTCTGAGCGAGGGTGTTCATTTAGAAGTCAACCTCGCCGATGTTCTCGAGGGCCTCGGTGACGAGGTTCCAGAAGCGGGGGGCGTCGAGTTCGGTGGCTGCCCAGGTGGTGCAATCCTCCGGTGCCTCGGCGCGGAAGTCTGCAACGGTCATGCCGAGGGTGAGCGTGCCGGTGAGCTCGATGTCGATCGGCACCTTCACGGTCTTCACGATGGTCGGGTCGATGACGTACGCGACCGCGCAGGGGTCGTGGACGGGCGGGGCGTCGAAGCCCTGGGCATCCTTATATGCGAGCGCGAAGAAGTCGAGCAGTTCGCCGACGAACTTCGCGGGCTTCGTTCCGACCGCGGCGATCTGGGCGGCGACCTCGTCGGTGGCGAGCGCCTGATGCGTGAGGTCGAGGCCGACCATCACGACGGGCCACGACTCGTTGAACACGATGTGCGCGGCCTCTGGGTCGATCTTGATGTTGAACTCTGCGACGGCCGACCAGTTGCCCACGTGGTAGCCGCCGCCCATGAGGACGACCTCCTTCACGCGCTGGGCGATGCGTGGCTCCTTGCGGACCGCCATGGCGATGTTGGTGAGGCCGCCGGTCGGAACGATCGTCACGGTGCCTGGCTCGTGGGCCATGACGGTGTCGATGATGAGGTCGACCGCGTGGCGCGGATCGAGCTCGATCTCCGGCTCGGGAAGCTCGGGGCCGTCGAGGCCCGACTCGCCGTGGATGTCGGGAGCGACCTCGATGTCTCGCACGAGGGGGCGCGCCGCACCGGCAGCGAACGGGACGCCCGTCATGCCAGCGACGCGAGCAACGGACAGCGCGTTGCGCGTCACCTTCGGCAGCGTCTGGTTGCCGACAACGGTGGTCACCGCGAGCAGTTCGATGTCCGGGTTGCCGTGCGCGAGCAGCATGGCAACGGCATCGTCGTGTCCTGGGTCACAGTCGAGAATGATCTTCTTAGTCAATTCCACATCCTTGGGGCCGTTGCTCGCGCGTGCGCGTGCGGGCGGTTGGGTACGTCAAGCGCTTTACGATAACACGCAAAGCGCTTGACGTTGCAACCCTTTGTGCTGAATGCCCGCGGCTAGAATGAGGGAATGTCTCGACCCGAAGCTATCTCGCAGCGGCCGGCCCGCGTGACAGCCGCCGAAGTAGCTGAACGGGCGGGCACATCAACGGCCACCGTCTCGCTCGTGGTGAACGGGAAAACCGCCGGTCGCGTCTCACAGACGAACATCGACCGGGTGCTCGCGGCCGTGCACGAGCTCGGGTACGTGGTCGATCACACCGCGTCGTCCCTCGCGAAGGGCACCTCGAATATCGTCATCCTCGTCGCACCCGACCTCTCGAACCCCTTCTACGGCCGGGTGATCTCGGGCATCAAGGCCGAACTCGGCAACGAGTACCAGCTGCTGCTCTCCGTAACAGGGGAGGGTCGCAACCCGAGCGCCGCCGACGTGCACCGCCTCGTCGCGCTGCGGCCGGCCGGGCTCTTGGTCGAGGCGCCAGACGACGAATTCCTGCGAGACCTGCCAGCCGGGGCCCCGCTCGTACTGCTCGATGCGCCAGGGCGCGAAACCCAGGCCCCTACCGTGAATTTCGACCTGACGGGCGGCATCGGCGCACTCCTCGATCACCTCGCAGCCAAGGGCCACACGCGCATCGGGTACCTCGACAGCCTCACCCGCACCGAAACCTTTGAGCTGCGGCGCACCCTCATCGAGCACGGGGCGGCCAAGCGCGGCATGGAGTTCGTCGCGATTGCCGAGGCCGCGAGCCTCATCGACCCCGATGGTGCCGCGACCGCGTTCGCGAAGCACTGGCCGCGGTGGCGCGATGCAGGTGTCACTGCCCTTGTGTGCGCCACCGATTCCCATGCGTACGGCGTCTTGGGTGCGGCGCGCGAGCTCGGCATCAGTGTCCCTGGCACCCTCGCGGTCACCGGCTTCGATAACCTGCCTGCCTCGGCGATCGTGTCTCCGTCGCTCACAACGGTCGAACTACCGGGCGAGGCGCTCGGGCGGGGGGCCGTGCGGGCGCTGCAGCGCCAACGGGAGGCACCAGCACCCGACGCGGGGACCGACCCACGCTCCACGGTTCCACTCATCGGCGCGCGCCTGATCGTGCGTGATTCGTCGTAGCTGCTCCGGCGCTCAGGCACTCAGATCCTCAGATACTCAGATCCTCAGGCGCTCAGGCGCTCGGCCGGCGGGGCACTCTGAGCCCGCGCCGACGGATTCCCGAAACCTTCGCATCGTTCGAGGTCTATGAGTCTCCAGTGTGCTCATCGAAGGTTCGATCCACCGGGGTGGGGAGCCGGGGCGCGCGTGCGCACCGGCTCCCCGCTGCTACTCCCCGCTGGGTGCCGGGTGCTTGCGTTCGATGCTCGCGCCCTCGACATCGACGTTCGGGAGGATCCGGTCGAGCCACTTCGGCAGCCACCATGCTGATTTCCCGAGCAGGTGCATCACCGCTGGCATGAGCAGCATCCGAACCAAGAACGCGTCGAGCGCAACACCGACGGCGAGGCCAACGCCGAACGACTTGATCATCACCGAGTCGGAGCTGATGAAGCCGCCAAACACGGCGATCATGATGATTGCCGCCGCGATCACCACGCGCCGCCCAGCCCGGAAGCCCTGCGCGACCGCGAGCCGAGCAGGAGCACCGTGCACGTACGCCTCCCGCATCCCCGTCGAGAGGAACAGCTGATAGTCCATCGCGAGCCCGAACAGGATCCCGACGAGGATAATCGGCAGGAAGCTCAGCAGCGGGCCCGGCGTGTGAATGCCAAGCAGCTCACCGAACCATCCCCACTGGAATACCGCCGTCGCGACACCGTAGGTCGCAAACAGCGACAGCACGAAGCCTGCTGTCGCGATCAGCGGAACGAGCAGCGATCGGAAGACCATCATCATGATGAGGAAGGAGAGCCCGACGACCACCAGAAGATAGACCGGAAGCGCGTCCGCGAGCCCCTCCGAGATGTCGATGTTGATCGCTGCCTGGCCGGCAACGCCGAGGTTGATGGTGCCGTCGACCGGCGGCAATTCGCGCAGTTCCCGCACGAGTGCCTCGGTCGATTCGCTGTTTGGCCCCTCGGCGGGGATCACCTGGAACGCCGCCATCCTGTTGTCATCAGAGACCGCGATGGGAGCGACGGCGGTGACGTCGGCGAGTCCGGAGAGCTCACCCGCGACGCGCACCTGCGCTTCGAGGAGGCCGTCGTCGTCGAGCCCCGCGGGGAGGTCCGCCGTAACCAGCACGGTGCCAGTTGCTCCCTCGCCGAACTGCTGCTCGGTGAGGGTGTGCGCGAGGTAGGAAGCGGATCCTGCCGGCTCAGATTCTCCGCCGGGCAGGCCCATGCGCATCGACAGCGAGGGGATCGCGATGATGAGCAGCGCAACAACCACGCCGACAGCCGTCACAACGGCTCGCCACGTTGGCATCGCGCGGATCGGTTTCGCGACCTTGGCGCCCTTCGCCTGAGGATTCGCCTGCGCGGCAGCAACCGTTGCGTCCGCGCCAGCTGAGCGGGACGCGGCGATAGCCGCGCGGCCCTTCTTCCCGAGCACGCGATCGCCCGCGAGGCCAAGCAGCGCCGGGATCGCTGTGATGGTGAGCAGCACGGCGACGAGGATGCTGAACGCGCCAGCCGTGCCCATGAGGCCGAGGAACGGAATCCCGGTGATGTTCAGCGCGAGGAGGGCCACGATGACCGTCGCTCCCGCGAAGACCACTGCGGTGCCAGCCGTTCCGTTCGCAAGCGCGATCGATTCACGAACGGGCATGCCCTCGAGCAGCTGCTTGCGGTGTCGATTGATAATGAACAGCGCGTAGTCGATGCCGACGGCGAGGCCGAGCATCACCCCGAAGATCGGCGTGACCGAAGCCATTTGCACGACCCCGGAGAATGCGAGCGTCGCGAGGGAGCCGATACCGACGCCCGTGATCGCGGTGATCAGCGGGAACGTTGCCGCGAGCCACGATCCGAGCACAATGATGAGCACAACCGCTGCGATGAGTACGCCGATGACCTCGCCAACGCCGAGGATCTTCGGGATGCCCTGAGCGATGTCCGTCGAGAAGCCGAGCTGCAGACCAGCAATCGGGCTCGACTCGAAGTGGTCAATCACGCCGTTCTTTGCGTCCTCGGAGAGGTCAAGGCGCGGTTCGGTGAATGCGACGTTGACGAGCGCGGTGCTGCCGTCCTCCGACACCATGCGGATGCCGTCGGCGTAGCCCATGAGTTCGGCTCCGAGATCGAGCTTGGAGAGGCCCTCCTCGAGTTCCGTCTCCTGCTTCGCGATCTCCGCGAGTGCGTCGTCGATGATCGCCTGCTGCTTGTCCAGCTCCGCCGCCTGCGTGTCGAGCATCTCCTGCTGCGCGTCGAGCTGCTCGGTCGGGAAACCCGCGGCCTCTGCCTGCGCCCTGCCAGCATCGAGCTGCTGCTGACCTGCGGCGAGTTGCGCGCGGCCGGCATCGAGCTGCTCTTGGCCGCTCGCAAGCTGGGCGCGGCCGTCCGCGATCTGCTTGCGCCCGTCCGCGATCTGCGTACGCCCGTCCTCGAGGTCAGCAGCCTGCTCGGCGCGCTGCGTCTCGGTCTCGAAGGGATCCACGACCGCGGCGACATCCTGCAACCCGTCAGCCGAGGCAACGAGCTTGCTGATCTCCGAGCGCTGCTCTTCGGTGAGCGCGCTGCCGTCCTGCGTCGCGTAGACGACGGTGCCTGCGGCTCCGCTGAAATCGGGGAGCTTGTGCTCGAGCTCCTCGATGACTTTGCCCGATGCGGTTCCTGGCACGTCAAAGCTCGAGGTGAGGGTCTTGAACCCGATGAGGAATCCGCCGGCGGACAGGCCAAGGATCACTGCCCACGCGGTGAGTACCGGCCAGGCCCGTCGGGAGGCGAAGAGCCCCAATCGATGTAATAGCTCGGCCATGTGCTTCCCGTTCTTGCGCGCTCGCGCGTCATACGTGCTGGGGACTCGCACCGGGTTCCGGGACGCGAGCGTTGGGCCAACGCTTCCCCGGATTAGCCAACCTTGTTAGAATAAGACGCAACGTCTCGTCTAGACAAATTCCTCGCCAAACACACAGGAGGCTCCCATGTCGCCCACGCACAGCGGGCCGGTGCGCAGCGAGGTAGCCCGGCTGAAAATCCTCGAAGCCACGGCGCAGCGCTTCGCAGAGGTCGGCTTCGAACGGCTCACCATCGAGGGCATCGCAACGGCCGCGGGGGTGGGCAAGCAGACCATCTACCGCTGGTGGAAGTCGAAAAGCGCGATCATCGCCGAGTGCCTCGTCGAGGGAATGCTCCTCAAACAGGCTCATCCGGTTCCCAACCGCGGGCACGTCGCGGAAGACCTCGCCAACTGGCTCGACGACGTATTCGCCACGCTTGGCGACCCCGACAGCGACGGGCTCCTCCGATCCCTCATCGCCGCAGCCGCCGACAACCCCGAGGTCGCAGTTCGCGTGCGCAGCAGCATCAGCGGCGAGGACACGCTCACGGGGAGGCTCACGGCCGGCATCGGCGAGGCGCCAAACCTCACACCGGACGCACCCCTCTACGAAATCGCTGAGGCGCTCGTCGGCACGATCATCCTCCGCGCGCTCGCCCGTGCGCCAATGACTCCCGCCGAGACGCGCAGGCTCGTGGACGCAACGCTCGGCACCCGATCCGGCTAGCTGGTTCCGCACCAACGCAACGGACCCCCGGCGCTCAGGCCGGGGGTCCGTTGTGCTGCGCCTCGCGACTACCGCGCGGCCTCAATCTCCGCGATCGCCGTCGCGTCTGCGCCATTGAGGAACTCGGTCAGGCGCTCGACCTCAGCGGTCTCACCAATCGCAGCAGCGCCGCGTCGGAGCGCGTACAGCGCGCGGAGCACACCACGGTTCGGTTCGTGCGACCACGGAACGGGGCCCGCGCCACGCCAGCCCGACTTGCGCAACGTGTCGAGACCGCGGTGGTACCCGACACGCGCAAACGCGTACGCCTCGATCTCACGGCCCGCCGCGGCAGCCTCGTCTGAGAGCTCAACCCACGCGAGCGGTGACTCTGGGTGCTCACGCACGACCGACTCGGGATCGCGCCCTGCGGCGAGCGCCGTTGCAACCTCCGCTTCAGGTGCGAGGAGCGTGGGTTCTGGGCCGAGAAGGTTTTCGCCGATCATGGCGCAAGTGTAGCGAGCCGAGCTGAAGCGGGTCAGCTCTCCGCGGGCGACGGGAAGCGCACCTCGACCGTGAAGTCCTCAACTCCCCCGCCGTCGGCATCGCAGCCCTCGGGGTCAAGGACCGTGAGCGTGCCACCGTGGGCCTGAGCCACCGAGGCGGCGATCGCGAGGCCAAGGCCGCTGCCGCCGTCAGCGCGGACCCGGCCTCCCGCTCGCACAAACGGCTCGTGGAGCCGCTCTCGTGTCTCGCGGTCGAGCGTCGGTGCGGCATTGGAGACGCGCAGCACCGACGTCCCGGCTTCTCGCGCCCAGCTCAGCCGGATCGGCTCGCCCGACTCGGCGGAGTCGGCGGAGTCGGCAGAGTCGGCAGAGTCGGCAGAGTCGGCGACAGCGTGCCGCGCGGCGTTGCCGAGGAGGTTGTCGAGCAGCCTTCCGAGCATCTCGGGGTTCGCGTTCACGCTGTGTGGCTCGACGGCTGCCTCGACGGTGAGCCCCCTCCGCGCAGCGACCTCGCGTGCCCGCGCCAGCGGCGCTTCGAGCAGGTCGGTGACGTCTTGCGGTTCGTGTTCGCTCCGATCCGCCACCCCGACGCCCATCTGTGAGCGGGTGAGATCGAGCAGCGCCTCCCCCATCGCGATACTGCGCGCGTTGACGTCGCGCAGCTTCACCGCAACCTCCCGGTACTCGGCTGCGCTGGGCTCCGGGCCATCGAGCAGCATGTCGAGCATCGCCTTCTCGGTCGCGAGCGGGGTGCGAAGCTCGTGGGAGGCGTTCGCCGCGAACAGCTGCTGCGCGCGAAAGGCTTGCTCGAGCCGGTCGAGCATGGCGTCGAGCGTGTCCGACAGGTCGGTGAGCTCGTCGCGGGGGCCCTGCAACGCGACCCTGCGGTCAAGCCTGCTTGGCGTGGCGGAACGCGCTGCCGCGTTAATCTCATGCAGTGGAGAGAGCACGCGCCCCGCGAGGATCCACGCGGCGAGCGCGCCGGCCACAACGATCAAGACGAGCGCGACGATAGACGACCACAGCAGCGTGTCAAAGACGTCGTCGACGGTCCGAATCTCTAGCGCAGGAACGGTCTCAGTAAACCCTTCCCTGTCCGTGGCACCCGCGCCCGATGTATCGACGTTGAGCACCGCGGATCCGCCGATATTGTTATCGGTCGTCGCGCTGCTGCTTGCCGCTACGGTCGCACTCGCTGGGATCGCCCACACCGGCCCGTATCGCATGAAGATGTTCAGGCCGGCAACGATGACTCCCCCACCGAGCGCGACGAGCAGGGCCACGCTCAGCGTGATGCGGGCGCGAATGGTGAGCCGAAACCGGCTCGTCTTACGCATCGGTCACCGCCGCCACCGGCGCACCGACACGGTATCCAACGCCAGGTACGGTGTGAATGATGCGAGGCTCGCCGAGCCGCTTGCGCAGCGTGGACATCGTGACGCGGATCGCGTTGGTGAATGGATCCGCGTTCTCGTCCCAGGCGCGCTCGAGCAGTTGTTCGGCGCTGAGGACACCACCGTTCGCCTCAAGGAGCGTTCGCAGTAGCGCGAATTCCTTCCGGCTCAGGTGCACGTAGCGGCCGTCGCGGAACACCTCCCGTCGGAACGGATCGAGGGTGACACCGTGAGCTTCGAGCACCGGGGGCAGCGGCGCGGCGTTGCGGCGGTGCAGGGCTTGGAGGCGCACGATGAGCTCGGGGAAGTCGAAAGGCTTCACGAGGTAATCGTCAGCTCCGAGCGCGAACCCGTCAACTTTTTCGTCGAGCAGCCCCGCTGCGGTGAGCATGAGCACCCTCGTGCCAGGTGCATTGCTGACCACCCAACGGCAGACGTCGTCGCCGTGCATGCCGGGGAGGTCGCGATCGAGCAAGAGCACGTCGTATTCAGTGTGACCGAGAATCTCGACGGCCGCATTACCGTCGAACGCAATATCGGCCGCGATGGACGAGCGCCGCAGCACCGTCTGCACGGCCTCCGCGAGGTGCACCTCGTCCTCAACTATCAACACCCGCACACTGCACGCCCTTACGTTTCACGTTCCGGGCGCACCGAACGCCGAAATCGTATGCACAGTCAAACACGCTGGACATTAAGAAAAGGTCTGTGTTTTTGCAGACTCCCTGCTTAGCGCCCACCCGATGGACTGGGTACCGGTCGCGCCACCTGCGACCCAAGCACACAGAACAGGACATCCTTGATGACGACCACTATGCAGAACAGCACCGCGACCCCGGAACACGCCCCAGGGCGGCGTTCAACATCGCGCAGCCGCCTCGCCCTCCTCACGATCCCAATCGCGGCGCTGCTACTCGCCGGCTGTTCAGCCCCCGGGGCGCAGGAAGAGGAGGACAACGCTAGCGCCGCCTCAACAGAGACCTTGCACTCCTGGTCGGTGAAGTACGCAAAGTGCATGCAAGATGAAGGCATCGCATACCCAGACCCGCCAGCAGAAGAGAACGGCGCAATGGAGGCACTCAATATCGATGAGCTCGGCGGGATGGACGTATTCGAGGCCGCGGACAAGGTCTGCCAGGACAAGATCGGAGCACCACCGGCGCCGAAAGGCCCCGATGGCAAGCCGATGACCGAGGAGAGCATGCGCAAGGAAACGCTCGAACTCACACGCTGCCTCCGCGAACAGGGCGTAGATATCGCTGACCCGGGCGAGGGCGAAGGCCTCACCCTGTCAAGCGAGATCCCTGAGGAAGCCTTCGAGGCCTGCGGCATCAGCGGCGTCCCAACGCCAGCAGGATAGCGCCGTGAAAAAACGCTGGATCGGCGTCGCAGCGGGCGTCGCAGTCTTGGGACTCGTAGCGACCGGCTTCGTGATCCTCACGTCCCCCCAGGACCCCAAACCGCACACCCCACCACCCCGATCCACTGCCGAGGTCGTCCGCGGAGACCTCTCAGAGCAAACGCTCGTGCAGGGCAACCTCGGGTATACGGGAGAGCGCGCCATCTCGGGGGGCGCCGGCACGCTCACATCGGTGGCCCCTCCCGGGTCCGAGCTCAGCGTTGGGGGAGAACTCTTCTCCATCGACAACAGGCCGGTCCTCCTGTTCACTGGCGCGCTCCCACAGTGGCGCGCCTTCGAACTCGGCATGGAGCGCGGCCCAGACGTGCAACAGCTCGAAGCGTCGCTCGCCGCGCTCGGCTACTTCTGGGCAGACCCAGACGACGTCTTCGACGAAAACACCCGCGTGGGCATCAGGCTCTGGCAGGAGGCAATGGGGCGTGAAATCACGGGCGAGATCGGCATGGGCGAGATCCACTTCGCCCCCGGCCCGCTGCGCATCGCCGCGGCGAAGCTCGAACCGGGCGCGCAGACCGCGCCAGGCACAGAGATCGTGCGCGTGACCGAGCTCGGTAAGCACGTCGAGATCAACCTCAAACTTGCCCAGCAGCGGCTCGCAGTGGTTGGCGCTCCCGTCGAGATAGAACTCCCAGGCGGCGCAAAGACCACGGGGAAAATCACCGCAGTGGATCCGCCACGCGAGCCCGAGCAGTCGGAGCAGGGCGGCGACACCACCCCGATAGTCCCCGTAACCGTCGTGCTCGACAACCCAGACGACGCGAAGAGCATCGACCGCGCGACCGTTCGCGTTTCGTTCACGAGCGAGACCCGTGAGGACGTGCTCTCGGTGCCAGTGGGCGCGCTGCTCGCGCTCCCGGGTGGCGGCTACGGAGTCGAGGTTGTCGCACCGGGCGCAACGGGAACCGCCGGCACCAAGCGGGTCGCGGTTGAGACCGGGCTGTTCGCCGGCGGGCTCGTCGAGATCACCGGCGAGGGAATCGACGCCGGAACCACAGTCGTGGTGGCGGAAGCATGATCACGCTCGAAGGGATCACGAAGAGCTTCGGCGCGCCACCAACCGATGTGCTGCGGGGAATCAATTTGCAGGTGCAGGCGGGCGAGTTCCTCGGAATAGTCGGACCGTCAGGCTCGGGAAAATCAACCCTCCTCAACGTCCTTGGCACGCTCGACCGCCCCACGACGGGAAAGGTGATCATCGCGGGGCGCGACGTCTCCGTCCTCAGTGACAACGCGCTCTCGGACGTTCGAGGGCACACCATCGGCTTCGTGTTTCAGCAGTTTCACCTCACCGAGGGTCGATCCGCCCTCGACAACGTCGGGGACGGGCTGCTCTACCGCGGGCACTCCCGGTCAGTCCGGCGACGGGAGGCAGCCGCAGCCCTCGACCGGGTTGGGCTCGGTCACCGGTTGCAGCACCGCCCGCATCAGCTCTCGGGCGGCGAGCGGCAGCGCGTCGCCATCGCGCGCGCCACCGTAGGGAGACCGTCGCTGCTGCTCGCCGACGAGCCGACAGGCAATCTCGATCAGGCCGCCGGCGCCAGCATCATGCGGCTGCTCCACCAGCTCAACAAGGAAGGCACCACCGTCGTCATGATCACACACGATCGCGAGCTCGCCGCGTCGCTTCCCCGCCGCGTTCGCGTCGTCGACGGGCAGCTCATCGAAGACGAGCAGTCGGCGCCCGACGCCGAGAACCCCGCGCTTCAGGGGCCTGCTTTCGTCGCTGCAGCGGCGAGTGGGGAGCCAGCATGAATCTCCTCCAGCGACCAACCGAAGAGCGTTCGCGCCTCCGCGCGGTCGACCTCATTCAGTTGAGCACATCCGGGATCAGGGCTCGCCCCCTGCGCGCTGTGCTTTCCGCGCTCGGCATCGCGATCGGTATCGCAGCGATGGTTGCGGTGCTCGGCATCTCGGCGTCGAGCCAGGCGCAGCTGCAGCAACGGCTGGATGCGCTCGGCACCAACCTCCTCACTGTCGAATCAGGGAAGGACCTGTTTGGTGCCGAGACACCGCTGCCGAAAGACTCCTCCGGGCGCGTGATCCGCGTCGCCGGGGTGCTCGAATCGGCAGGCGTTGGCACCCTCAGCGGCGTACGCGTGTATCGCAGCGACCTCATCCCAAGCGCCGAGACCGGCGGGCTTTCGGTGCGCGCAGTCGATACGGCGCTCGACCGTGTCCTCGCTGCCTCGATCCGCTCCGGCGCGTGGCTGAACGACGCGACAGCCGCGTTCCCCTCGGTCGTTCTCGGCAGCGGTGCTGCCCGGCAGCTGGGCATCGAGCAACCGGGAACGCTGATCTGGCTCGGCGGGCAGCAGTTCTCTGTCGTGGGGATCCTCGACCCTGTTGCGTTGGCGCCCGAGCTCGACACCTCCGCACTCATCGGCAACGCAGTGGCCAAGGAACGCCTCGGCTACGACGGCGCACCGACAAGGCTGTACGTGCGGTCGGGGGAAGACACGCTTCAGAAGACGCGCAAGCTGCTCCCGCAGACGCTCTCTCCTGAAAAGCCAGAGTCCGTGAGCGTTTCACGGCCGTCTGACGCGCTTGCGGCAAAGGGCGCGGCCGACGAGACGTTTACGGGAATGCTCCTCGCCCTGGGATCGCTCGGCCTGCTCGTTGGTGGGATCGGCGTCGCCAACACCATGATCATCTCCGTGATGGAGCGGCGCCGCGAGATCGGACTGCGCAGAGCCATCGGCGCGCGCCGCGCGCACATCAGGCGACAGTTCCTCGGTGAGGCGCTCGTGCTCTCGGCGCTCGGCGGGCTCGCAGGCGCCGGACTGGGGGCGGCAGCTACCGCCGGCTTCGCGGCCTCCGGCGGGCTACCGTTTGCGCTTCCCACCTACGTGCCACTCGCCGCGATCGGTTCGACCCTCATTGTCGGAGCTATCGCCGGGATCGTCCCTGCGTGGCGCGCGGCGCGCGTCTCACCGACCGCGGCACTCAGCGGCTAGGCGGACTCGGCCCGGGATCCGCTCCCAAACCACCCGCCGGCGCCGAAACACCCGCCCTCCCCCAGCG
>NZ_JXSQ01000030.1 GCF_000834055.1 Leucobacter komagatae | reverse complement strand
GCTACCCGGCACCCAACACCAAGCCCATCCCACCCAGGGACCCACACCAGCCCAGCCACCACAAACCTCACCCCCCACAACAAGCAGCCCAGCACCGGACACAAAGGAGTGCCCAATGCCAGGACTCGACGACCGCACCTACCGCAAACGCACAGCCGCATTCAAAGCCCAACGCAACGACTGCTGGCTCTGCCGCAAACCCATCGACTACACACTTCCATGGCGCGACAAGATGGCATTCACAGCCGATCACATACAACCACGCTCCAAAGGCGGACACCTCTACGGCGAAATCCGTGCAGCACACCGATCCTGCAACAGCAGCCGATCAAACCGCGTCACCACCATCACCGACAGGCCACAAACCGCCCTCAAATGGTGAACCAACACCCGCCCACCATCCACCCACCACCCCAGGGGGCACCCCCTCCCCCCGGGGCCTCTTGCCAGACCCGCGGCATAGTGACATGCGTGTGCGTCTGACATTGGTTTGACACCCGCAACGGGGATGTGACGGGAGGTCCGGCGTGGTTCGCGATTTAAAGCCCTGCGGAACCCCGGCAGCCTATCGGCGTCACCTGCGTAAGGGTGAGCCCGCGTGCGCGGAGTGCAAAGCCGCAGTCGCCTCCGAGAAGATGGCGAAGCTCGACGGTGATCGCGACGTGCGCAAGCTGAGCGCTGTGCTCCCAGAGAGTGAACGCGCCTCTGATGTGGGGGCGAATGAATTTGATCCCCTCGAAGACGCGAAGGCGAACTTGCGCCTGGTCAAGGCAGCTCTTGAAGATGCGGTCCCTCGTGAGGTATCCGCCTTGTCGAAGCGGCGTCAAGAACTCGTTGCGTTGATCGCTGAACTCGGCGGCGCTGGTAAGGAGGTCTCCATTGCAGACCAGCTTGCTGAGCGCCGAGAAGCTCGTAGGAGAGCAGGAGCCTCGACTTAAGCTTTTGCCTTCAGATTTCGACCCGCAGCAGTCCGCGGATCGGGCCGACGACATGATCGGCGTTGCTGAACTGAGTGGCCTGTACCTAGATCCTTGGCAGCAGATCGGTGCGGAGGCGTTGACGCTCGCACGCGCCGATGGTCGATGGGCCGGGTTCGAGGCTTTCATTGCGGCGAACCGACAGCAGGGCAAAGGCACCATTATCGAGGCCCGCCAGCTGGCTGGCCTCTTCGTGTGGGAAGAGTCACTGCAGATCTACACTGCGCATGAGTTCAAAACTGCGCAAGAAATGTTCCTGCGCATTCGGCAGCTGGTTGAGTCCGCTCCCGACCTGGACCGCCTCGTATCCCGTGTCCGAACCGCTGATGGCGAAGAGGCGATCGAGACGAAGAACGGTTGCCGGCTGAAGTTCATGGCCCGCTCGAACTCGTCTGGGCGAGGGTTCACAGCTCCCACGCTCTATCTGGACGAGGCGACGAAGCTCAAGCAGCGCATGTTGGCCTCTCTGATGCCCACGATGTCTGCGCTGTCACTGACGGGGAATCCGCAGATGATGTACTTCTCGTCTGCCGGCGAGGTCGACTCAGATGTGCAGGCCGATATTCGGGATCGTGCTGTTTCGGGAAAGTCTGGCCGTCTCATCTATGTGGAATGGTCAGTGCCCGCTTGGGATGAGCTCCCTACCGACGAACGGGCTCAGTGGCCTTCGCCCGCAGAGTACCGTGCGGACCCTGAGGTGCACCGCCGAGCGAACCCCGGCTACAACATTCGTCTTGACCCAGAGTTCGTAATGAACACGGAGTTGGAGACGATGGGGCCCGAGGAGTTCGATCGCGAGCGGCTCGGCATCTGGGCGAAGCTCGGCGGCGGCGGTGTCATCCCGAGCGCGGCATGGGCTGATTCTGCTGGCGACGCACTCACCATTGAGACGGAGACGCGCGAGCTCGGACGGGTGGCGTTCGCCGTGGACATTCCGCGGTCGCGTGACTCTGCGTCGATCGTCATGGCTGGCGAGCTCCCGGACGGGCGTACGTCGGTCGTGCTCATTGACCGCCGTGTTGGCACTGACTGGGTGGCTGAGCGGCTCGCTGAGCTGAAGGCGCAATACAGCCCGGTTGCGATTGTCATTGATGAGCTCGCGGCGACGGGCACGCTCTTGGGTGAGCTTCGTCGTTTGCGGATCCGCGTGTGGCCGGTCAAGTACCGGGAGTACATGCGCGCCTGCGGCGCTCTGTTTGATGCGATCTCGCAGCTCAAGATCGCGCACACTTCGCAGCAGGAACTCAATGACGCGGTGGCAGGTGCTGGCCGTAAGGACGGGGAGTCGACGCTCTGGAAATGGGCGGCGTCTTCGTCGGCAGATATTTCTCCGTTGGTTGCAGCGACGCTGGCATTCGCTGGCCTGCACCGACGGTCCGGGAAGTCACCTGAGGGTGGGCAACGGAAACTAATTGTGATGGGCCGGTGATTCCGTGACTGATGTTCGTAACCTCACCGATGATGAACTGAAGACGTTCAACAAACTGCTGAACCAGCTGAACCAGCACAAGCGGCGCAACAAGCTGCGGGACCGGTATGGCGACAGCAAGAAGACTCTCGACCAGGTCGGGTTTTCGATTCCTCCGCACATGGCCTCGTTTCAGGCGGTGCTGGGGTGGCCGGATAAGTCTTGCGGTGTGCTGACTCGCCGGTTGCGGCCGCGCCTGTTTGCTGTTGCTGGTGAGTCAACGCTGTTGGAGGACGTCAACGCGCATTTCGGGTCAGCCAGCGTGCAGCTCGTTGAGCGGATGGCGATCGAGGCTGCGGCCCGGCACGGTGCTGCGTTCGTTTTTACGTCGAAGGGTGACACCAGCGTTGGTGAGCCGGAAGTGATCCATCACGAGCAAGTACTACATCGAGATGGAAGAGACTGTCGCGGACTTCTCGGAGTATCTTGAGGCTCTTGTGACCCCTACTCCTGAGCAATGAGAAGTATCCATTTACTCTCCACTTTGAAGCAGCTTCAGCCAGCTTCAGCCAGTCTGGGTCAGGACAAGATGGCACGACACGCCTTATTAGGCAAGGCGTGTAAGCTCCCCCCAGTCCCCACCGGTTCAGGCACTTCAAATCAGCGGGTCCACGGTTCGAGCCCGTGAGGGCGCACAGATTAGCCCCGAGATCATCACGATCTCGGGGCTTCTTTGTTTTCAACGCGGGTTCGTATCCAGAGCCCCTCCGCCGCTGCCTCATCTCCAGCACCGCACCGGGCACGCAGCCACGGGCGCTCTCACCACGGCCGCCGAAACGCGAACCGCCCGTCACCGAATGAGAACGCGACTGCCACGGCGCTTCCCCACCCCGACGCTCTCGAACGCCACCACATCTCGAACGGGCCTGGGGCTCCCCCGGAATTTCGACCGTGACGGTCTCGCCTCACGAGCCCATTCGCGAACAGTGGTTGCCCTTGCCGCTCACTTTCCGCTGGCTTTCAGAGGTCGTCTCTTAGAGCGCTTCCCGGCGCTCACGGCAAAACACAAAGCCCGCGAGCATGAGTGCAAGATAGATCCCGGTAGTTGGCACCGCCCATTGCGGGTCAAGGCGAAGCTCAGTCGAACTCAGCAACGTTCCAATTGGGAACGCCCCACCGAGGCCCACCACGACACCCACTACGCCAGAACGAACAACAAGCGCCCAATTTGGTACGAAGCGGCGAAGCAACCACCAAGCACCTAAACCCAGCAGGCTGAGAATCGATCCCCATACGAGACACGGCCCAACAACAAGAAAGAAGCCCCAGAAAACCGCAGACAATACTCCATACGAGTTAGTGGAGCCCAAGTACACTATCTGCAGCAAAGCGGGCAACGCAGCAGCAAGTCCTCCAAAACTACCAGGCGGAGCACGGAAAACCTCGCAGCGCGATTACTCTGACTATCTCTCGTATTCATTGACTGCTTTCGAAAAATTCTTTGCTTGCTGGAGCCAGGTCAAGCTTGCCTCGTACTTGGCAAGACTCGCAACATCGCCCTCTGCCCGTGTGGCGTGTGCAACCTTCCGCAAAAGAGACCAGCCGTCCCGTTCACCAATCGAGAGCTCAATCGTGGAACCTGGGTCATCAAAACACTCATCAGACACGACGGTGAATTTCACGCTTGTGAATCTGGGTCCCTCCGCAACCAGGCCAGTTTCGGTAACACGAGCTACAGCAGGGAGGGCTTCCGATAGTTCCAATACTTCGCCATCTCTAAAGCCGCCGGGGTGCCCTTTCGCAGGGAAGGGAAAGATCTCGTCCGGGTGCGCCCTGAAGATGTCCGTCAGACCCCTGGGGCTATGCCCCTGTGTCGAGGGGAGATTCAAATGCTCCCTGTCATATCTATGGGTGCCCTGCTGCTAGCGATGCGGGACTGCCGTTCAACTGGGTTTGAAGTCGTAAGCATCTTGGCTTGAATGCTTCTCATACTCGCCTGTGCAGAGCTGCGAATCCTGATCTGCTCGTCAGCAAGAGACTTGATCGCATCGACCTCATCGACGTACACAACGATTGCTTTCTTTACGGTTTCGGCAGTCTCGATGAGAGCAGCGGGATTCGTAACCAAGCTGCCAATGCGCGCGGCGGCGGCCAAGGCAGAAACGCCTGCCCACTTGCCTGCGAAAATCTTGCGAACGCGTTGAACTTCGATCTGCCCGGAATCCATAGGCACCTATACCCCAGAAGCAGTGACATCTGAGAACACGGTCTGCAGCTGAGCCGCAGCTTCCCTAACGGCCGCATCATCGAACTCAAACGAAGAACTCATGAGCAGCACCTTCCGCTGGGGGTATTGCGTCGTCCGCGCATGGGAAGAGCACACCGCGAGAACACAGTATCAACGACCGGTCGCTACTTCGTCGGCTCCCGCTTGTTTGCGATCGCCGCCCGCACCTCGGAGGCCCACCTCGTGCGCGACGGGAGGCCCGTGCTCCGCGCACTCGTCGCCACATCGCGCGAGACGAGCCACCTGTGCGTGCCCGCCCACGGCAACGTGAGCGGGCCGGCCGAGCGCCTCGCCCCAAAGGCCGAGCGCCTTGCCCCGAAGGTCGAGACGCTCGCGCAAATCGTCAGGCGCGCCGGTGCGACGCTCTCCCAGGTGCTCGGCCGCAGCACGCACCCCACCGCCGAGCGCTAGGCTGGGCAGAGGTATTCAAGCCGTACGGCACCCCGAGCAACCACGGAGCCTCATGCCAGAGCAGCCCACCACCCCTTCAGCCGATCTCGCGTTCGCGCTCGAACTCGCGGAGCTCGCGGATTCGATCTCGCTCCCCCGCTTCCGCGCGGCAGATCTCCGCGTCGACACCAAGCCAGACCTCACGTTTGTCACCGACGCCGACCGGGCCGTCGAGGACGCGCTGCGCGCCCGCATCGAGGCCGAGCGCCCGGCAGACGGCTTCTTTGGCGAGGAATCCGGGCGCGCGGACAGGGGCGATCGGCGGTGGATCCTCGACCCCATCGACGGCACCTCCAATTTTCTGCGCGGCGTGCCCAACTGGGCGACCCTCATCGCGCTCGAGGTCGGCGGCGTACAGACCGTCGGCGTCGTCTCAGCGCCCGGTTTCGGCATGCGCTGGTGGGCAGAGATCGGCGGCGGCGCCTGGGGCCAAGACGAGGGCAAGGAACCTCGCCCGCTGCGCGTCTCCGGCGTGAGCGAGCTCGAGCACGCCTCGCTGAGCTTCCAGTCGATCGAACAGTGGCGCGAGGCCGGCTACCTCGACTCGCTGCTCGCGCTCGAACGGGCGACCTGGCGCGATCGCGCGTACGGCGACATGTGGTCGTACATGCTGCTTGCCGAGGGGCTCGTCGACATCGTCGCCGAGTTCGACGTCAAGGCGTACGACCTCGCCGCGCTCGTGCCGATCGTCACCGAGGCGGGCGGCCGGTTCACCGATATCGACGGCAACGAGAGCGCGTGGAACAGCAGCGCACTCGCAACGAACGGCGCACTCCACGAAGCGGTCATCTCGGCCGTAGCTGCGCACCGCAGCTAGCCGCCCCAACCGGCACGAAGAGAACAGGCATCCCGTGAGCGATACACGATCCACCCCGAAGCGATTCTCGCCAGGCCTCGTCGCCGGCGCGCTCCTGCTCGATGCCGCGTTCGTGGTCGCGTTCGCGGCGCTCGGCAGGGGCAGTCACGACCGCGAGGCCACCCTCGCGGGGCTCTTCGAGACCGCCTGGCCGTTCTTGGCGGGCCTCGCGATCGCCTGGCTGGTGACGCTCGCGTGGCGGCGGCCACTCGCGGTGTGGCGCACTGGGCTGCCGGTGTGGATCGGCTCCGCCGGCCTCGGCCTCGGCCTGCGGGCAGTCGTCGGGCAGGGAACCGCGCTGCCGTTCGTCATCGTTGCGACGCTCACGCTGTGTGCGATGCTCATCGGTTGGCGCCTCATCGCAGCGCTCATGCTCGCGCTCAACGCGCGACGCGCTCGCTAATCCTCCCCCCGCAGCTCTTTCGCGCTCCACCGCACCGACGTCACCTCGGGGACGGGGATGACATCGGCGATCGCGGCCTCGAGCGCGGCGTCATTTCGCTCCAGCGCCACGACAGTCGCCGTGAACTCCACGATCCCGTCAGCCACGTCGTTCGCTTCGAGTGAGTGCACCGTGAACTCAGGGTTTTGCAGTGCGGTGACCACTTGCGAACGGACCGCGACCTCCGACGCAGCCGAGGAGCGCACGACGAACTCGTATTCGGTTGCGACCGGCTCCTTCGATGAGGATCCCCCGGCGCGGTCCAAGAGCCTGCCGAGCGGCCGCAGCAGAATGTTCGACAGCACGACGGCGGCCGTGCCGCCGACCGCAATGATCAGCATGCCGCCCCCAGCGAGCGCCCCGACCGCCGCCGAGGCCCACAGCGTCGCGGCAGTGTTCAGTCCGGATATCGATGCGCCCTGCTTCATGATCACACCCGCACCGAGGAAGCCGATGCCGGAAACGATTTGAGCGGCAACGCGGGTCGGATCGGCGTCGGATCCCGTGAAGCTAAACGCGCCCATGATCACGAAGAGTGCGGAGCCAAGACTCACGAGCGCGTTCGTGCGCACGCCAGCTGTGCGGGAGCGAAGCTGTCGTTCAAACCCGATCGCTGCTCCGAGCACGAGCCCGGCAACAATTCGGATGGCAAGGTCGAGGATATCCATGGCGTTCCGCCTTTCAATGGGTACTGCAAACTCAAGCGTGTGGCGGGTGCGAGGACAGCCTCGCACCCGCCACACGCGGATTCTTGGTGTGTTAGATCCAGGTGCCGAAGCGGCGCACGTAGCGACGCTTCGCGAACTCGACGACGAGGCAATAGGTTGCGAGCGTTGCGATCAGCCAGGGGAAGTACGTCCACGGCACGGTCACCAGCCCGACCGCCGCACCGAAGCCGGTGAATGGGAGGATGAGCCCAAAGATGCAGACCATCGACGTCGCGATGAGCAGCGGCGCGCTCGCTCGGGACTGCACGAACGGGATCTTCCTGGTGCGCAGCAGGTGCACGATGAGCGTCTGCGAAATGATCGACTCGATGAACCAACCAGACTGGAAGTACGCCGCGTGCTCCGGGCTGTTCGCCGCGAACACGAACCACATAAGCGCGAATGTGGTGATGTCGAATATCGATGAGAGCGGTCCGATCCGCAACATGAATTGCGTGAGCGTCTTCGATTCCCATCGCCTGGGCGAGCGGATCTGCTCGTTGTCGACCTTGTCCCACGGGAGGGTGAGCATCGAGAGGTCATACGAGAGATTCTGGATGAGCACGACGATCGGGATCATCGGCAGGAATGGCAGCATCGCGCTCGCCACGAGTACCGAGAACACGTTCCCGAAGTTCGACGAAGCCGTCATCTTGATGTACTTCATCGTGTTCACAAACGTGCGGCGGCCCTCCATCACGCCGTCCTCGAGCACGGTGAGGTCCTTCTCAAGCAGGATGATGTCTGCGGACTCCTTGGCAATATCAACCGCCGTGTCCACCGATATCCCGACGTCAGCGGTGCGCAGTGCTGGGGCATCGTTGATGCCGTCGCCGAGGTACCCGACCGTTCGGCCGTGTTCGCGCATTGCCTCGATAATTCTGGCCTTCTGCGTCGGGTTCGTCTTCGCGAACACGTGTGTGCGCTCGGCGAGCTCTCCGAGCTCGGTGAGCGACAGCGCCTCGGTCTCTTCTCCGAGCACGATGTGGGTTGCGTCGATCCCCACCTCACGACACACGGTCGCGGTGACGAGCGGGTTGTCACCCGTGATCACTTTGACATCGATGCCATGGGAGGCGAGGCTCCGCAGTGCGGGCCTCGCGGAGGCCTTTGGCGGGTCAAGGAAGGTGAGGATCCCGACGATCGTCATCTGCACCTCGTCTTCGACCGTGTACTCAATCTCACGGCTCATGGGGCCCGCGACTTCGATATCGCGTGTCGCGACCCCGAGTGCGCGCATGCCGAGGGCGTTGTGTTCGGCGACGATGGCCTCGATTTCGACGCGCCGCTCCTCCGTGAGCCTGCGGCGTTCCGTGCCAACCATCTCCCACTCGGCGATCTTCAGGATCTCCTCGATCGCACCTTTCGTCACGATCACGTGTGTGTCGTCGCCCTCCGCGACGACAACGGACATGCGGCGCCTCGCGAAATCGAAGGGCATCTCGTCGACGAGCTCGAAGCGGCTCACCGAGCGGTCGAGGTCGTCGCCAGCTGCGTTGAGCACTGCCTTGTCGAGGAGATTGCGCAGCCCAGTCTGGAAGTGCGAGTTCACGGTTGCCCAGCCGAGCGTGCGATCACTCGACTGGCCGTTGGTGTCGAGGTGACGCTCGAGCACGATTCGGTCCTCGGTGAGCGTTCCCGTCTTGTCCGTGGCGAGCACGTCCATTCCGCCGAGATCCTGGATGGCCGCGAGTCGCTTCACGATGACGCGAGCGCGCGACATCATCTGTGCGCCCTTCGCGAGGTTTGCAGTCACCACAAGCGGGAGCATCTCCGGGGTGAGGCCAACAGCGGTCACCACTGCGAAGAGGAACGCGCTCCCCCAGTCCTTGGTGATGCCGTTGATGATGAAGACGGTCGGAACCACCACCGCCATGAAGCGGATGAGCGTCCAGGTGACCTTCCTGATGCCCTTGTCGAACGCCGTGTCAACCCTTGCGCCCTGGATCGAAGCGGCGAGGTTGCCAAACGCTGTGCGGTCTCCGGTCTGCAACACGAGTGCGGTGCCAGAGCCCGAGACGACCGATGTGCCCATGAACCCGAGGTTCTCTGCCTCGAGGGGATCAGCGACGGTGGTGAGCGGGTCCACCCGCTTCTCGACGGGCATCGCCTCGCCCGTGAGCATCGCTTGATTCACCTGCAGGTCGGTGCTGCGGATGAGCCGCACGTCGGCGGGGAGCATGTCGCCGGCCGCGAGCTCGACGATGTCGCCGGGCACGACCTCCTCTATGGAGCGCTCACCCGTGACGGGTACGCCGTCGATCTGCCTCGTCACCGCCGTCGTGGTGCGAACGAGTGCTGCGAGCCGTTCGGCTGCGCGACCGGAACGAAACTCCTGCCAGAAGCGCATGATCGAGCTGACAAGCACCATCGTGCTGATCGTGATCACCCCGACCCAATCCGAGCCCTCCTCGGGATCAGCAAAGAGCACATCAGTGAAGAACATGATCACGACGAGACCGATGAGGATCAGAATGAACGGGTTGGTGAGGGTGCGCAGATACTGCACGATCGGGGCGGGCGGGCGCTGGTGGCGCACCACGTTTGGCCCCCACTGCTCGAGGCGGGCATTCGCTTCCGCCGCAGTGAGGCCCTGCTGGTGCGCGTCAACGAGCACCAGAGCTTCATCGGTGGATGCCTTCGTGGCACGCGCGAGGAGTTCGGTGTCCACTGCCGGAGCTCGGCCTTTGAGCTTCCGCTTCGTCTTTGTCTTGGTTTTCGTCTGAGTGTTGCTCAGCGTGTCAATGGGTGAGGTGTTCATTGGTGCGGTCCTTTGCTGGCGGACGCAGGCCAGATCGCGGCGCGGGAAGCGGCGCGGGCGCGTCGTGCGGAGAGAAACACTGGGGTGAATCGATACACCGCGCGACAAGCCAGAAGGACAGGTGGGCGCTAGCCCCCGAAAGCTGGGATTGAGGAATGCGTGCCGCGCGGGTTGACTGATCGACTATTGCCGTCTTCCACGGGTCACCTCCTCTGCTCACACGCTCGCCAATACGGGTAGGCACGAACCCTCGGTTCGATGCGAACACCTCCACGTCAGAGCTTTGGCACTGTGTGACGTATCCGAATGCCGGAATCCGCTTGGGGCCGACCCTTAAGCCGGGAAGGCCTGTCCTCAGCCTGGGCGTCTCTCGACGTCGTGGGATGAGCGGACTGTGTTCACGCAGGAGCCTCGCCGAACGAAGCGCTATACCTTCCACCGTAACCCATGGTTGCACGATTGCGCAAGCAGGGCTGCGTCAAACGCCACCGCGAGGGGGTTACGGCTTTGGCGTGCCGGCCTCCGCACCCGGGTCACGAACGACAGACCACGCGAACCGCTCCCCACCAAACGCGAAGAGGCCGCCCAACCGGGCGGCCTCTTCGTGAAAACTCAGTGTGTGACGCACATGTTCGTGGAGCCGCGGGGAATTGAACCCCGGTCCACTTCGACGATTCCATGCCTTCTACGAGCGTAGTTCGTTAAAACGTTCTACTCGGCCCCATTCTTTGCAACGAACATCTAGGATGACAGGCCCAGTCCCAGTAAAAGTCCCGGTGCGTCCTGAGACACAACGCACCAGCAAGCCCCCTAAATGACGCCAGGAAACCGGGGCGGAGGCGCACCCGGCCTGACGGACTCGGTCTCGTGCTTAGGCAGCGAGAGCGAAGTCGGTGCGCTTTGAAGTGGCACCTATGGTTTGCGAAGGGCGTTTACGAGATAACTCCGCGTCCTCGGCCCGCTTCTCACAGTCTCAAATCGACGTGTCGAATCCGATCGGCCCCGTCTGTGCGGATTGCATGGCAACCCGCGAACATTCGCATCACACACTATTGAGTTCTCAAGGTTCCCGAGCTAGCCGGGCCCTCCAGGCTACCACGATTCCGCGCCAGAGGCGGGTACGCCTGTGAGCTCAGGGCGAACGGCGGCCGAGACGCCCGCGGTCGAACTCATTGCTGCGATCCCCGCTCTACGAGGTGCTGGCGACCTGCGCCGGGCGACGCGCATCGCCGCGGTGGGCGTCACCCAGGAGCACTTCGGGGCGGGCCGGCGATTGCCGACCCGCCCCGCGTGCGCTGCGCTGCAGTTGCAGCTGCAGCGAGCCCTTCGGTTACTTCGTGAGGAATACGAGCGTCTCTGCGACGCGGTTCGAGAAGCCCCACTCGTTGTCGTACCAGGCGGACACCTTCACAAGCTTGCCGTCGACACGTGCCAGCTCAGAGTCGAAGATCGACGAGTGCGGGTCCGCAACGATGTCGCTCGACACGAGGGGATCCTCCGAGTATGCGAGCACGCCCTTCAGCTCGCCCTCAGCAGCATCCTTGAAGGCCGCGAGCAACTCCTCGCGCGTGATGTCACGCTTCACGATTGCGGTCAGTTCAACGATCGAGCCGACGGGGACGGGCACGCGGAGCGAATCGCCCTGCAGCTTTCCGTCAAGCTCAGGGAGCACCAGGCCGATGGCCTTTGCGGCTCCCGTTGACGATGGCACGATGTTCAGTGCTGCGGCGCGGGCACGGCGCGGATCACTGTGTGGGCCATCAACGAGGCTCTGGTCGCCCGTGTAAGCGTGAGCGGTCATCATGAAGCCCTGCTCAATGCCAGCGAGGTCATTGAGCACCTTCGCGGCAGGAGCGAGCGCATTCGTTGTGCACGAGGCGCTCGAGATGATGCGGTGCTGCTCAGGGTCGTAAGCTTCGGTGTTCACGCCGAACGCGAGGGTCACGTCTGCACCCTTCGACGGTGCGCTAACGAGGACGCGCTTCGCGCCAGCCTCGAGGTGCTTCGCGGCGTCCGTTGCCGCGGTGAAGCGGCCGGTCGACTCTACGACGACGTCAATGTTGAGCTCGCCCCATGGGAGCTGAGCCGGTTCGCGCTCTGCAAGGATCTTGATCTTGCGCTCACCAACGACGAGGAAGCCGTCTTCGAAGCTCATGCGCTCCTTGGCTCGACCGTACACTGAGTCAAAGTTGAACAGCTGCGCGAGTGCGTTTCCTTCGCCAAGGTCATTCACCGCGACGAGTTCGAGATCGCTTCCCTGTTCGAGGATTGCGCGGAGCACGCCGCGGCCAATCCTGCCGAAACCATTGATTGCGATGCGAGAGGTCATTTATCCATCTTTCTCGGACTTCTTGGGGTACTACGTCCATTCTCATAAGAAAGAGAAACCTCATCAAGTGGCATTAACGCCCACTCGCGCAAGGATCACGCCAGGCAGCTTCGGGGCTACTCCCCCTGCGTGAACGTGCGTCGATATTCGCTCGGTGTCGTGCCAAGCACACGCCTGAAGAACTGCCGCAGATTCGCCCCAGAACCCAGCCCAACGCTCAGCGCAATCTCGTCGATTCCGAAGTCGGTGTTTTCAAGGAGCTCACGCGCAAGATCAATCCTCGCCCGCATGACCCACTGCATCGGCGTGTACCCGGTCTCCTCGCGGAAGCGCCGTGAGAATGTGCGTGGCGAGACGTTTGCGTGGCGTGACAGCGTTTCTATCGTCAGCTGCTCGTCGAGGTGTGTGAGCGCCCACTCGCGCGTCGCCGAGAACCGCTCCCCAATGGTTGGTGGCACGCTCCGCCGCACGTACTGCGCCTGGCCGCCGCTCCGGTACGGAGCCGCGACGAGTCGCCGCGCGGCGTGGTTCGCGGTCGCCATCCCGAGATCGCCCCGCAAGATGTGCAGGCACAGGTCGATTCCAGACGCCGCCCCAGCTGATGTGAGCACCGCGCCCTCGTCAACGAACAGCACACTCTCGTTCACCTGAATCTGCGGGAATTGCTCCGCGAAAATGCGCGAGTAGTGCCAGTGCGTCGTCGCACGCTTACCGTCGAGCAACCCGGTTGCGGCCAGCGCGAACGCACCCGTCGAAATCGCAGCGATTCGCGCACCGCGTGCGTGGGCTGCGACGAGCGCTGCGACCAGCGCTGCAGGTGGCTCGTCCCTATCAGGGTGCCGGTAGCCTGGGATGAAAATGAGTTCGGCGTCTTCGAGCGCCTCGAGCCCGTGCTCGACCGAGTACGAGAGGCCGTCGCCCCCGGACACGAGTCCCGGTTCAACGCCGCAGACCCGCACCTCGTACGGCATGCTCGGCCGCGTCGTAAACACCTGGGCCGGAATACCAACGTCGAGCGGCTTAGCGCCGTCGAGGATGACCACTGCGACCTGCCTGAGGCGATCAGCCACCGCTACGCCCTATTCGCCCGTGCGGTTACGCTGCCGCATCGCCCGCTCAGCCTCGCGGGTGTCCTGCTTTTCGCGGAGCGTCTGCCGCTTGTCGTATTCCTTCTTGCCCTTTGCCAGGGCAATCTCCACCTTCACGCGGCCGTCGAGAAAGTACAGCCGAAGCGGCACGATGGTCATGCCACCCTCACGGGTTTTCTCGTGCAGCTTGTCAATCTGCTTCCGGTGGAGCAGCAGCTTGCGCTTGCGCCTCGGCGAATGATTCGTCCACGAGCCGTTGAGGTATTCGGGAATGTAGGCGGCATCGAGCCAGGCCTCGCCGCGCTCGATAAACACGTACCCGTCGACGAGCGACGCGCGCCCCATGCGCAGCGACTTTACCTCGCTGCCCGTGAGCACCAGACCGGCTTCGTAGGTGTCGAAGATGAGGTAGTCGTGGCGCGCCTTCTTGTTCGAGGCGATGAGTTTCTCACCGGTGTCTTTGGGCATGTTCACTTCCTCTCACGGTCTGGCGCGCTGGTGCGCGCAATGGTACAGCCTATCGGAGCACGGGCACCGGGGGCGAACTCCGGAGGGAATCCGGCCGGCGTGCTGGCGGCAGAGCTGGCATCGATCGCTCGGGTGCCCGCTCCGCCCACCCGGTCACACGCGCAGGTACCGTGTGATTGCGATCTTCGCAGCTATCGCTGAGAGGATCACGCCGAGCGCAATGAGGATCGGAGGCACGATGAGCGATTGCTCGACCGTGATGTAGCTCGTGAACGGAACTTCCTTCACGAGGAAGCCCTGCACGAAGAACTTCACAATCGCAACGGACGCGGCCCC
The DNA here is from genome assembly GCF_000834055.1 of Leucobacter komagatae. Classification (GTDB taxonomy): domain Bacteria; phylum Actinomycetota; class Actinomycetes; order Actinomycetales; family Microbacteriaceae; genus Leucobacter; species Leucobacter komagatae_A. Next base: position 19,251 of record NZ_JXSQ01000030.1, on the reverse strand, counting down.
CGCGAGCACCGCCCCGATGAGCGCGGCAATGATGCCCTCGAGTATGAACGGCGTCTGAATGAACCGGTTCGAGGCGCCCACAAGTCGCATGATGCCGATTTCTCGTCTGCGGGAGAACGCCGACAGGCGGATCGTGGTCGAGATGAGCAGCATCGCCGCGATGAGCATGAGCCCTGCGATGCCGATCGCTGTGTAGCTCGCTACGCCAAGGAACAAGAAGATTCGGTCGAGCAGGCTCTGCTGATCCTTCACGCTCTGCACGCCGGGGATACCCGTGAAGGTCTCCGTGATGATCTGAGACTTGGCGGCATCCTTGAGCTTCACCCAGAAGGTCTGATTGAGCTGTTCCGGGCTCGTGACATCAAGGATCGGGTTGCCCTCGAACTGCTGCGTGAACTCCTCGTAGGCCTGGTCGTGGTCGAGGAAGAAGTAGTCGTCGACGTAGGGCGCGAGGACCTCGTCGTTCAACGCAGCCTCGATCGCTGCGATCTGCTCCTCGCCCGCGTCGGTTCCGTCACACGTGGCGCTCTTGTCGTACGAGGTACAGAGGTACACGGCGACCTGCGCGCGGTCGTACCAGAACGACTTCATCTGCTGCACCTGCTGCTGCATGAGAATCGCGGCGCCGACAAAGGTCAGCGAGACAAAAGTCACGAGGATCACGGAGATCACCACGGAGAGGTTGCGGCGAAGTCCGCTCCACACCTCGCCAAATACGAGCCTGAATCTCATCGGGTTGGCCCCACATTCCCCTGATCGTCGTCACTCAGCCCGAGTCGCTCGGCGAAACCGCCCGATTCCGCGACCTGAACGGTGCTCTCAACATCCGGTTCGAGGAACGAAGGAATGCGTTTTCCTGGCACCGCCTCGTCTTCGGGTGGCGGCACGGAGAGGTCGGCAGGCTCTTCGAGCCTGGTCGCAAGCGGGTCGTCGATGTCATCAACAACTGGCTCAGCTGCCGCCGATGGCAGCGGCTCAATGAGCGCGGCCTCCGCGGCGGCGGCGTCTTGTTCGCGCATGCGCTCGACCTCGGGCGCGAGCGCCGCACGAACGACGGCTTCGGTTGTCCGGAGGACGCGAGCGCCGGTGTCAGTGAGCTCCGCGATCGGGATCGATGCGGTGTGCCCGTAGCCACCCTCAACGTCGTCGCGCACGACGACGCCCTGGGAAAGCTCGACCACACGCTGCTGCATGATGTCGACGAACGTTGCCTCGTGCGTCGCCATGACCACGGTCGTACCCGAGGCATTGATCGCCTTGAGGAGCTGCATGATGCCAAGGCTCGTCGCAGGGTCGAGGTTACCCGTCGGCTCATCTGCGAGCAGAATTGCAGGCTTGTTCACGATCGCGCGCGCGATCGCGACGCGCTGCTGCTCGCCGCCGGAGAGCTCGTGAGGGAAGCGCTTGGCTTTGCCAGACAGGCCGACCATCTCGAGGGTGTCTGGCACTGCTTCTTGGATGTATCCTCTCGACTTGCCAATCACCTGCAGGGTGAAAGCAACGTTGTCGAAGACTGTCTTGTTCGCGAGCAGCCTGAAGTCCTGGAAGACGTTGCCGAGGCCGCGGCGAAAGTATGGAACCTTCCGGGATGAGATCTTGCTGAGATCTTGGCCTGCGACGTGGATCTCGCCAGACGACGGCCGATCCTCGCGCAGGATAAGCCGCAGGCAGCTTGATTTACCGGAACCTGAGGCACCCACAATGAAGACGAACTCGCCGCGATCGATTTTGAGGTCGATCCCGTCGAGCGCGGGTTTTTGCGTGCCGCGGTACTTCTTGGTGACGTTTTCGAAGAGGATCATAACGCCACAGAGACTACGCGTCGTTTGGTGAATAGCAGCTGAGGCGCGCGCGAGTTCCGCGCATTCTCGGCAAGCTTTAGTGGCAGGGCGCGGCCGCTGGCACCGCTTCCACCGCGCGTTAGTCCTTGTTCAGCGAACGCCAGCGGATCCCGGCGGCGATGAAACCGTCAAGGTCGCCGTCGAACACGGCGTCCGGCTGCGTCGACTCGAATCCGGTGCGCAGGTCTTTCACCAGCTGCTGCCCGTAGAGGAAGTAGGAGCGGATCTGGTCGCCCCAACTCGCGGTGATATTCCCGGCCAGTTCTTTCTTCTTCGCCGCCTCCTGCTCTTTCTGCAGAATAAGGAGGCGCGCCTGGAGCAGGCGCATCGCAGCGGCGCGGTTCTGGATCTGGCTCTTCTCGTTCTGCATCGAGATGACGATGCCGGTGGGAAGGTGGGTGATCCGCACCGCGGAGTCAGTCGTGTTCACGGACTGGCCGCCCGGGCCGCTCGAGCGGTACACGTCGACACGGATGTCGGTGTCTGGGATCTCAACCTCTGTTGCAGCTGCGAGCAGTGGGATGACCTCCACCGCGGCGAAGCTCGTCTGCCGTTTGTCTGCTGAACCGAACGGACTGATGCGCGCGAGGCGGTGCGTGCCAGCCTCGACCGAGAGCGTCCCGAAGGCGTAGGGGGCGTCGATTTCGATCGTTGCTGACTTGATCCCGGCGCCCTCGGCGTAGGACGTGTCGAGCACCTTCGCCGAGTAGCCGCGGTCCTCCGCCCAGCGGAGGTACATGCGCAGCAGCATCTCCGCAAAGTCTGTAGCGTCGTCTCCGCCAGCGCCCGAGCGAATCGTCATGACGGCCGATTCTGCGTCGTACTCGCCCGAGAGCAACGTTTGCACCTCGAGGTCTTGGATGAGCGTCTCGATCGCTGCGAGCTCGGCGTGTACCTCGGCCTCAGTGTCGGCATCGCCTGCCTCTTCGGCGAGCTCGGCGAGCACCTCGACGTCATCGATGCGGGATTCGACTCCACGCACCTTGCGCACCCGCGCCTGCCGGTGGGAGAGCCCACTCGTGACGAGCTGTGCTGCGTCTGGATCGTCCCACAGGTCCGGCGCCGAGGCCTGCGCTTCGAGCTCCGCGATTTCGCGGTCGAGCTTGGGTAGATCGGTGACCTCCGCGATGTCAGCGTAGGTGGCGCGGAGCGAGCGGATCCGGGCGGAGAAGTCCTGTTCGAGCATGATGCCTCAGTTTAGTCTCCTGCGCGCGTCGGCGCTGCACATGAACCGTGTTAGACGACAGCCTGCCGGGTAAGCTCCCCCGGATCCGCCACTGCGCCCTCGTCCCAGGCTGCCCTGAGCCTGCGAACGCTCTCACGCAGGTCTGCGGCCGGAGCCGAAAACGGGAACCGCACGAAGCGCTCGAATACGCCTGGACTGCCGAAGCGGGGCCCTGGCGCGAGCCGCACCCCGTGCTTCGCCCCGGCGCGTGCAAGCCGCGTCGCGTGGCGCCCTCCGAGATCCACCCACGCGCTCACGCCGCCAGAGACCCGGGGCAGGGTCCACTCGGGAAAGTCGGCAGCAACCTGTTCGGCGAGGGCGCGGTACTGGGCGGCGTGCTCGACCGCGCGCTCCGCGAGTATCTCGTCGTACTGCTCGAGCGCGAGCCGGGCGATGACCTGCCCCCACGTGCCGGTTCCCAGATCAGAGATGCGCCGCGAGACCTCCAGCTGCGCGATGAGTTCGGGCGTCGCGCGGATCCACCCGATCCGCAACCCACCCCAGACAGATTTTCCGAGGGAACCGACCGTGATTACCGAGTCGCGTTGGTGCGCGTGCTCGGCTGCGGCGGCGAACGGGAGGACAGGTCTTGGCTGCCCCAGCGTGAGCTCTGCGGTTGTCTCGTCGGCGATGATGTGGCCGCCCTGTGCCGTGAGCGTCGCAAGGAGCTCGGAGCGCAGCTCCTGCGGCATCGACTGGCCCGTTGGGTTGTGATTGTCTGGGATGAGGTAGGTGAGCCTTGGCGAGGTGCGGGCAGCGATGCTGAGGATGCTTGCCGCGTCGTAGCCGTCAGCGGCGACGGGCAGCTCCGCGACGAGCGCCCCTGTTGCAGCAAGCGCCTCGCGTGCGTTCGGGTAACTCGGCGACTCGATGAGGCTGCGGTCCCCTCGCCGCAGCAGCGTGCGTGCGATGAGGAAGTTCGCGTGCTGCGCCCCGAGCGTCACCATGATTTGTTCCGGGGCGGTCGCGAGGCCGCGCGCGGTGTAGCGATCGGCAATCGCACGACGGAGCTCGAGCTGACCGATGGTGTCGTAGCCAATGAGCTCGAAGGCCTCAGGGTGGGCGGCGAAGGCGCGTGCGCTCAACGCCCCGAGCCCCGCCCAGGGTGCCGGACACGCGGTCGTGAGGTCGATTTCGTCTTCGCTAGCAGGGGCGTCCCCAGCGGGAAGTGGCCGTTGCGTGCGGACCACGGTGCCAGACCCCTGCCGTGAATGCGCAAGGCCGCTCTCCCGCAGCTGCTGATAGCTCGCGCTCACGGTCGTGCGACTCACGCCGAGCGCCTCGGAGAGCGGCCGTTCGGCAGGGAGGGCAGTTCCGACGGGGATCGTGCCGTCGCGCACGAGGAAGGTGACCGATTCGCTGAGCTCGCGGTAGCTGTGTCCAAGCCCGCGCCAGTCCCCGAGGAGCTCCACGAGGCGTCTCGCCGTGAGTCTCTGCGCAATCATAAGGCCACTCTAATCAGATTGGCCTCTTGTTCGCCAGGCCAAATGGGAGTGGACTGATCCAATGCTGCTCCGACTCACCCGCCTCATCCCCGGCCTCCTGCTGTATGGCATCGCCGACGCGTTCATGATCCGCGCCGCGGTCGGCGTCGATTCTTGGACGGTGTTCGCCCAGGGCACGGCGCTCCATACTGGGCTGAGCATCGGGCTACTCACGAACATCATTGGTGCGTTCGTGCTGCTTTTGTGGATCCCGCTCCGCCAGCGCCCAGGACTCGGGACTGTCCTGAATATTCTCCTCGTCGGCCCGGGTATCGACCTCGGCCTGTGGCTACTGCCAGTTCCAGAGCCGATGTGGCTGCGTGTACTGTTCTTCACGACAGGGATGGTGCTGCTCGCGGTCGCAAGCGGCATCTACATCGGGGCCCACCTCGGCCCGGGCCCGCGGGACGGACTCATGACCGGCATTCACGCACGGTTCGGCACCCCCATCTGGGTTGGTCGCACCGGCGTCGAACTCACCGTCCTCGTCCTCGGGTGGCTGCTCGGCGGGAACGTCGGTTTGGGAACCGTCGCCTTCGCGCTACTCATCGGCCCGCTCTGCGGGTTCACGCTGCCGTTCTTTGACCCCGTAGCGCGCCGGGCGGCACGCGAGACGCGAGAGCGGGAGGCGGCCGAGGCCACCTCCCGCTCCTAACACCCGCCTGTCCGGGCGCTGCGCTGCCGCTACTCAGATACCTTGTTGTACCCCGTCACTGGCTGGATCTCATCGAAGGACGACACCTTCCTCCGGAAGCCCTTGGTGAGGAACAGGAGGTAGATGAATCCGAGCACCGTCCACGCGACACCACCGATGAGGGCGTCGAGGTGGAGGTTGGCCCAGAGCACGCCCGTGAGAATCATGCCAATGCCCGGCATGACCACGTAGTTGAAGAAGTCCTTCGGTGTCCGGTACCGCTTCTGCCTGATCGCAAACCAGGCGATCACCGAGATGTTCACGGCGGTAAACGCGATGAGGGCACCGTAGTTGATGAACGCGGAGATGATCTCGAGCGTGAACGCCATCGCGAGCAAGCTCACGACCCCCGTAAGCACGATGTTGAAGGTCGGAGTGTGCGTGCGCGGGTTGATGTACCCGAAGAAACGCTTCGGGAGCACGTTGTTGCGACCCATCACGAGCAGCATGCGCGACACCGAGGCGTGCGAGGCGAGCCCCGACGCGAGCGTTGCAGCAAATCCCGCCGCGGTCAGCACGGCTTGGAGCACCGGCCCACCGACAAACTGGCCAATGAGCGGAAGGGTCGAGTCCTCAACGAACTGCATGTCGCCACCCGGAGCGAAGACCTGCCACTCCTGGAATCGGAGCTGCGTGAAGTAGCCGGCGACGAGGAAGATAGCGCCACCGAGCACGACGGTAAGGAGGATGGCCCGCGGAACGATCTTCGGGCTCTTCGCCTCCTCGACGTACATTGTCACCGCATCGAAGCCGATGAAGGAGAAGCAGACGATCGTCGCACCCGTGAGCACTGCGCTCATCTGCACGCCCTCGTGGAAGAAGGGCTGCGTTGAGGCGATCGAGCCTGCACCTTCGCCGTCACGAAGCTGCGCCCACACCATCACGACGAAGACCACCATGACGACAATCGAGAATACGAGCAGGATCATGTTGATGTTCGACGTGCCGCGCATGGTGAAGTAGATCACGCCCGTCACGAGCACGCAGTAGAGGATCACCCAGACCCAGCCGGGGCTGCCGGGGAAGACGGCCTCAAGGTAGCTGCGAATGATGAGGCAGTTCACCATGGGGAGCAGCAGGTAGTCGATGAGCGACGTCCAGCCGACCATGAATCCGACGTTCGGGTGAATGGACTCGCGCACGTAGGTGTATGCGGAACCCGCGCTGGGGATCGCCCCGGACATTTTCCCGTAGCTCACCGCGGTGAACATCATGACGATGAGCGCAACGAGGTAGGCGAGCGGCACGACGTTATCCGTGTCGCGGGCGACGAGGCCAAACGTGTCGAAGACAACCGTTGGCGTCATATATCCGAGACCGAGGCCGACAATTGCCCAGAGGCCGAGGTTGCGCTTGAGGGATCCACCTCGCTTCGCTGCGGGCGTGAACGACTTTGTCATGTGCTCTCCTCAAAGCTAATGGTCGCGGAGAGCGTTCGCTTCACTGCGACAGGGGTGTGGAATGGGACAGGTTCCCGACAGGGACCTATCCTGCACCCAGCGGGAGCGGGGTGCAAAACGGCGAGACGGCGCCGAAGAATCTGCGCCCCTGTGGCGGGGTCACGGTGCGTGCGGCTTATCACTGGTGTCTCCTTTGACTGATCTTGCGCCCCCGTGACCGAACCTCTGGTTCATCCAGGCCACCCAACGAATATTGCACAGCTTCATACAGTGCGCAAAGGGTTACGCCAGTTTTTTCACTTTTTGTTTGCAAATCCGTCACCGCGACGAGAAATAGACAACCAAAAGCGTGCCAAAACCTCCAAAGCGCAACGAAATCGGTATGGGGCCCCGGCTCCCCGCACCCAGCTGCTCGGCCCACGCTGGGAACACAGGCCACCCAGTGCCCGTGGCCCCGCCCGAGGCCGCGACGGCGCGGGCGAACGCAGCACACCGAGTGGCCGCTCTCGAGGGGCTGCTCTGGGCAAATACGCAGAAAACTCGATCCCAAACAACGGATTCCTTTGCTATTTCCGAGTTGAACTGTCAGAATCAGAAGCGTGAGCCGCAAACCAAGTACCCCTGCTCTCGACTCAACGTCGAAGGCGATCATCGAGCAACTTCAGCTTGACGGTCGCCGCTCGTACGCTGAGATCGGGAAGGCGGTCGGCCTCAGTGAGGCCGCCGTGAGGCAGCGTGTACAAAAGCTCACGGATGCTGGGGTCATGCAGATCGTTGCAGTGACCGACCCGATGCGACTCGGTTTCCACCGACAAGCAATGCTCGGCATTCGCGTATCCGGCGACACCAGGGTCGTCGCCGACCGCCTCGCTGAACTGCCCGAAGTGAGCTACGTGGTTTTGAGCGCTGGCTCCTTCGACATCCTCGCCGAGGTTGTCTGTGAGGACGACGACGGGCTCATCGAACTCCTGAACGAAAAGGTCAGGGGCATCGATGGCGTTTCAGGAACTGAGACGTTCGTTTACCTCCAACTCAACAAACAAAAATACGACTGGGGAACAAGATAACCATGTCTTTCGATCCGACTGCTGCGGTCGACACTGCCGCGCTCCAGGCTTCGGCCAAGCGCCACATGTGGCCGCACTTCACCAACCGCAAGGTGCTCAACGACGGTATCCCCGTCATCACGCGCGCCGAGGGCCATCACATCTACGACGCCGCTGGCAAGGAGTACATTGACGGGCTCGCTGGCCTGTTCGTTGTCAACGCCGGCCACGGCCGTCAGCGCATCGTCGACGCAGCTGCTAAGCAGATGAAGCAGCTCGACTTCATGCCGCTCTGGTCGTACGCTCACCCCGCCGCAATCGAACTCTCGGAGCGGCTCTCCTCATACGCCCCAGGCGAGATGAACAAGGTCTTCTTCACCACCGGTGGTGGCGAAGCTGTTGAGTCAGCATTCAAGCTGGCGAAGCACTTCTGGAAGATCAAGGGCAAGCCGATGAAGCACAAGGTCATCTCTCGCTCGGTTGCCTACCACGGCACCCCGCAGGGCGCCCTTGCGATCACCGGTATCCCCGACATGAAGAAGTTCTACGAGCCGCTGACCCCCGGTGGGCACCGCGTCCCGAACACGAACTTCTACCGTGCTGAGGAGATGGGCGCTCCGTCCAACGACATCGAGGCCTTCGGCCAGTGGGCAGCGAACCGCATCGAAGAGGCAATCCTCTTCGAGGGCGAGGACACTGTCGCAGCTGTCTTCCTCGAGCCAGTACAGAACTCGGGCGGTTGCTTCCCGCCTCCCCCCGGCTACTTCAAGCGCGTTCGCGAGATCTGCGACAAGTACGACGTGCTCCTCGTATCGGATGAGGTCATCTGTGCGTACGGCCGCGTTGGCGACTTCTTCGCTTCGAAGGCACTCGGCTACGAGCCCGACATCATCACCTCGGCAAAGGGCATCACCTCGGGCTACGTCCCGCTCGGTGCAATGATCGTTGCTGACCGCGTGTCGGAGCCCTTCAACTCGGAGGACAACACCTTCTACCACGGCTTCACCTTCGCCGGTCACCCGGCGGCAGCTGCTGCGGCTCTCGAGAACCTCGACATCTTCGAGGAAGAGGACCTCAACGGCCGCGTGCGCGAGAACAGCCCGCTGTTCCGTGCCGAGCTTGAGAAGCTCCTCGACATCGACATCGTCGGTGACGTGCGTGGCGAGGGCTACTTCTTCGGAATCGAGCTCGTCAAGGACAAGGCAACCAAGGAGACCTTCAACGAGGCAGAGTCGGATCGCCTGCTGCGCGACTACCTCTCCCCCGCGCTGTGGGACGCCGGCCTGTACTGCCGCGCTGACGACCGGGGAGACCCCGTCATCCAGCTCGCTCCGCCGCTGACCATTGGTCCGGCTGAGTTTGCTGAGATCGGCGGAATCCTCCGCAGCGTTCTGAAGGACGCTTCGTCGAAGATCTAATCGTCTAAGACGCTCAGCCGTGTGGCCCCCTCGCTTCGGCGAGGGGGCCACACGCGTGTTTGGGCCCCTAAGCTGGGCGGTGGGTGAACCGGCCACGGTACTCGAGCACCGTGCCAAGTATCGGGCTGCGCACGCGGGCACGGACCGTGTTCTGTTGCGCTGCATCATCGAAGCCGTCGACGACGTCTGCGCGCACCGACAACAGGGCTGGGAGACGGATGCGCAGTCCTCCGAAGCGCAACCAGGTGCGCTCAGACACGAGTCGCAGATGCCCGTCACCGGTGACGGAACAGCGGAGCTCGAGCTCGACCCTGCGCGCGCTACCAACGCGATTGAGCAGAGTCCCCTCGCGCTCCCCCGGCAGCAACACGTCGACAAAATGCTGGGCCCCGCCGGTAAACGTAAACGCGCGGTCGGCGTGCAGTTCGAGCGGGCCGCCCTGTGAGCGGGTGAGACTGTTCACCACATGAAACGGAACGTCGCGCTCGTGGGCCGTGACGAACAGGTTCCGCCCGACGATGGGCAGCGCAAGCAGGTTGAGTTTCCGAAACCTGCTCCCAGCGACGTCAAATACCCCGTCGACGACGACCGCTGCCCCTGGGATGCCGGGGCCCGCGGCATACCGCCTCACCTCCGGGTGCAGGCGTTGCGCCGCTGCCCCAAGCGCGTTAAGGAAGACAGATCCGCCGAGCGGGGATGACGCGTTCAGGCTGTCTGGCGGTGTGTGCTCGCTCATTCGCGGAGCTCCTCACGGTAGGGCTTCAAAGCGCCGGCGACTTCGACAACTTCTGGGAAAACGCACGAGAACTCGCCCCGGTAGCCGAACAGCAGCCCAAACCGGGTGTGCCGCACCTCAAGGTCGATCACATAGCGCTGGATCGCTTCGTCGAAGTACTCGTTGAGGTAGGCGCGTCCGGTGAAGAACGCGGGAAATCGGAACGCGATCCTCCCCTCGTAGAAGCGCTGCTCGCCAGATACGAGCCGCAGACCACCTTCGGCAGTAACCGACAGGCCGAGATCCACCGCAAGGTGCTGGTGGGTGCCGAGATAATCGATGACGCGACCGGCAGCCTCGCTGTAGATCATCGTGGCGTCAAAGCGTCGACGTTTCCCTCGGCCGATCTCCATCGTCCGCACGAACGTTACCGTTTCTCGCCCGAAGCCATCGGTGTACGGGTAATTGTCGATCTGGAATGGCAAGTCTTCGCCGCTCTCGGGGAACATGATGTTGCGTGTCGCACCGAGGAGCAAGAATGGGCGAACCCACCAGGGCCCCTTCCGGATCTCACGCATGACGCCGCTGCCAACGCAGCCGTAGCCAGCGGCAACACCGACCCCAAATCGGCGCTGCAGCTGCGGCTGCAGTCGCCCGAAGTCCTCGCCGAGAGCACGGGCAAAGATGCTGAGATCCGTTGTGGTGTCGTCACTCACGTGCGTTCCTCCGGTTTGGCAGCCGCGGCATCGCTCCGCGTCAGCCGGTCAAGGGTTTCTGGCGCGCCGTCCATGATCGCGCTGTGCTGCTGTGCCCTGCCGCGCGCGGCCATCGCCCGCCCGCCGGCGCTCGGCGCGCTCGGCTCGGCTAGTGGCGGCCGCGAGCGGCAGTTGCGTGCCCGCGCGCGTACCCCGCCGAACCAGCCGCGCCACCACCTAACGCGTTCGGGCTCGATCCCCTCCTCGGCCCAGATGCGCAACCTGTCGAAGCTCCAGGCAGTCAGCCACCACACGAATTTGCGGGTGATGAGCGGGTCCACGATGCGGCCGAGCCATCCCCAGCCCGGCGTGTAGTCGTACCCGGTGATGAACCGCACGCCGTCACCGTCGGGGACGTAACGCCAGTAGCCTCGTCCCGCACCGAGCGGGGAGAGCGGATCAGCGGTAGTGAAGCTGAGCGCTGACGTGCGTGCGCCTGCGGCGGCGCGTTTGTCGCCGAGAGAGACACCCGTCCCGTGGATCGTGTGCACCCCAAGCGCGAGCTCGTAGCGAAACTCTTGCGCCCCGTCAGCGCGAAGCGTCGTGGGGCGGATCGCGCTAAATCGGCCGTCCCAGCGGGAGTGGAGCTCGGGATCCTGCGTGAGCTGCCACACGCGCTCGATTGGCGCGTGTATGTGGATCTCGACGTACAGAGCACGATCTCGAGCGGCCTGCGATCCACGTGGCATACACATAGGATACCGCGGGTACTCGCGCGCCAGTCGCGACCCGCTTTCGAAGACAACACAAAGAAGCCCCTCTCCCGCAGGAGAGGGGCTTCCCAGAGTCACAGACGATCAGCCGTGGGGCTGACCTGCGCAACCGAAGGTCTTCGCAGCCTTAGCGGCGAAGGCCGAGGCGCTCGATGAGCGCACGGTAACGGCTGATGTCGACCTGCTGGAGGTAAGCCAGCAGACGACGGCGCTGACCGACGAGGAGGAGCAGACCACGACGTGAGTGGTGATCGTGCTTGTGCTCCTTGAGGTGCTCGGTCAGATCCTTGATACGACGTGAAAGCAGCGCCACCTGAACCTCAGGGGATCCGGTATCACCGGGGGTGGTCGCGTACTCTTCGATGATCGCCTGCTTGACATCTGTGGGCAATGGCATAGGTGATCCCCTTTCTCCAGTTGCGCGGCGCCTTCAGCTGGGTGCTTGGGCTCTCTGTATCCGCGGCCGATCTAACGGCAACCTTGTTATCTTAGCACCGATCCGCCCCGCGGCGAACATGCTCCTGGGCCGACGGCGAGGAAACCCACACGAAACAGAGATGTGACCTTCGCGACGCTCGAGAGAAACGGTGATGAAACGACGTGCGCGCAGACTGTGTTCACCCGGTCTCACCGCTGAACCGGGTCGCCTATTCGGGCGAGATCGAAGGGAAGCACATGGAAGCTACAGACGTTTGGACGCTCACGAGCACCGCTCTCGTCCTCATCATGACGCCGGGGCTCGCGCTCTTCTACGGTGGCCTCGTACGCGTGCGTTCGGTTGTGAACATGATGCTCTTCAGCGTGAGCGCGATGGGAGTCGTCGGCATGCTGTGGATCCTCTACGGCTACAGCATGAGTGTCTTCGGGGAGGGTGACGGCTGGTTCGCCGGAAACCCGTTCAGGGAGTTCGGGCTCGCCACCACAGACCCATCCGAATTCATCGGCGTCGGATTTGGCGCGGTGTTTGCGATGATCACCACCGCGCTCATCTCAGGCGCCATCGCCGACAGGGTCGGCCTCGGCTCGTGGGTGCTGTTCTCTGGCGTCTGGGCGACCCTCGTCTACTTCCCGGTCGCTGCCTGGGTCTGGGGCGGCGGTTGGATCTCACAGCTCGGCTCTTGGCTCGGCACCCCGGAGGTCATCGACCTCGCAGGCGGCACGGCAATCCACATCAATGCCGGCGCAGCGGCCCTCGCCCTCGCGATCGTTGTCGGTAAGCGCCGCGATTTCGCCCGCGGCGCGCACCGCCCACACTCGATCCCGCTCGTGACCATCGGCGCGGCACTCCTGTGGTTTGGGTGGATCGGATTCAACGCTGGCCTCGCAACCGATGCCGGTACCGCTGGCCTGATCCTGGTGAACACGCTCGGCTCCCCCGCAGCGGCGATCATCGGATGGCTCGCGATCGACGCGCTTCGTGGGCGCAAGCCAGGGGTGATTGGGGCCGCCTCAGGCGCCGTCGCCGGCCTCGTTGCCATCACGCCCGCCGCCGCAAACCTCGCCCCGGGATTCGCGCTGCTACTCGGCCTGCTCGCCGGCGCTGCCTGCGCGTTCGCGATCGATTGGAAGTTCCGGCTTGGCTACGACGACTCACTCGACGTTGTTGGGCTCCACCTGGTCGCCGGCGTGCTCGGCACCGTGTACCTCGGGTTCTTCGCGTTCGACGATGGGCTCTTCACCGGAGGAGACGCTGGGCTGCTGCTCGTCCAGGTCATCTCGGTACTCGGCGTCGTGGTGTACTCGTTCGTCGCTTCGCTCCTCATCGCCTTCGGCGTGAAGTTCACGACAGGACTCCGTGTGCCAGCGGAGGTTGAGGAGGGCGGCATCGACGCCGCTGCGCACGGCGAGGAGGCCTACGCGCTGGACGCTGGTGGCCGCCTCTGAGGCGCAGCCGAGACAGTGACACTCCCCTCTCGGGAGTGCGCCCGCGGGGCCTACGCACACGGCGTGGCCCCGCGGGCGTGCGAGTAGGCTCGGACACATGACACTCTCGGTTGATGCATCCACCCTCGCCGATGTCGCGGGCTCGCTCGCGCGCACCGTTGGCCGCGTGATCCACTCGAAGCGGGCGATCGGGGTCGACGTTGCCGCAACGAAGTCCAGCCTCAGCGACGTCGTCACCGCGGCGGATCAGGAGGCCGAGCGCCTACTGACCGAGGGCCTCCTGCGCCACCGGCCGGACGATGCGATCCTTGGCGAGGAGGGCGCGAGCATCGCCGGGACCACGGGAATCACCTGGGTCGTCGACCCCATCGACGGCACCGTCAACTACCTGTACAACATCCCGGCCTATGCGGTGAGCGTGGCGGCGACCGTCGAAGACGGGGCACCGGGAACGATGTCAGACGGGCGGCGCGCGATCGCCGGAGCCGTCTACCTTCCTGTCACCGGTGAGCTCTTCACCGCTTGGGAAGGCGGTGGCGCGTTCCTCGACGGGAAACGGCTGAGCGGCCCGGCGGAGTCGGAGTTGGGCACGACGCTCCTCGCCACGGGTTTCGGCTACACCGTCGAGCGCCGCACGGAGCAGGTAGAGGTGCTCCGCCACGTCCTCCCGCGAGTGCGGGACATTCGCCGCATGGGTTCGGCAGCGACCGACCTGTGCATGCTCGCCGCTGGCCGCGTCGACGCGTACTACGAGCGCGGGCTGCAACCGTGGGACTACGCGGCTGCGACGCTCATCGCGCGAGAGGCCGGCGCGACGGTCCGCGGCCTCGGCGAAGCCGCCCCAGGCGAGGAAATGCTCATCGCCGGCACACCTGCGGTCACCGCCGAGCTCGCCGCCATCGTGGCAGAGGCGTACCGCACGCTCGCGTAGCGGGATACCGTACGCACCGCGCGTGCGTGACCGCCAACACCAAGGGGCGGGGTGGATCAGCGCTCGCCGATCCACCCCGCCCCTTTGGCGCTGTGCCTAAATTCCGAGCAAATCCTCGATCGGACCGCGTGCGAAGAAGATCACGAAGCCAGCCGAGACGATCCACAGCAGCCAGTGCACCTGCTTAGCCTTGCCGGTGAAGGCGTGGATGAGGACCCACGAGACGAAGCCCGCGCCGATGCCGTTGGCGATGGAGTAGCTCAGCGGCATCACCGCGGCCGTGAGGAACACCGGCAGCAATACGCGGAAGTCCGTGAGGTCGATGTTCGAGATCTGCGACATCATCATCGCGCCGACGATCACGAGCGCGGCCGCCGCGACCTCGGTCGGAACGATTTCGGTGAGCGGTGTGAAGAACATCGCGAGGAGGAACACGACACCGGTGACGACGTTCGCAAGACCCGTGCGCGCTCCCTCGCCGATGCCGGCGCCCGATTCAACGAACACGGTCGTTGAGGAGGACGACGTGCCGCCGCCGACAACCGCGCCGACACCCTCAACGACCAGCGCCGACTTGATGCGGGGGAAGTTGCCCTTCGGGTCAGCAAGGCCGGCCTCGCGGGACAGCCCGGTCATGGTGCCCATTGCGTCGAAGAAGTTCGTGAAGAGCAGCGTGAACACGAGCATGATGACGGTGACGAGGCCGACCTTGCCAAAGTCGAAGCTCACTGCGCCAACGAGGCTCAGATCCGGTACAGCGAAGGGGTTGCCGCCGAGCACGGGCTCCGTGAGGCTCCAGCCCCCGGGGTTCATGCTGCCGTCTGCGCCGAACTTCGGGCCGATCTTCCAGATCGCCTCAACGATGACCGCGATGATCGTGCCGCTTACCAGGCCAATGAGGATGCCGCCCTTCACCTTCTTGGCGACGAGCACGCCGGTGAGGGCGAGGGTCACAACAAAGATGAGCGTCGGGACGGTCGTAATGAAGCCGACGCCGGCAGGGCCAAGGCCGACGGGCGGTGACGACTGGCCGGTCGCGTCGACAAAGCCGGAGTTCACGAAGCCGATGAACGCGATGAAGAAGCCGATACCGACCGTGATCGCAAGCTTGAGCTGCACGGGGACAGCGTCAAAGATCATGCGGCGCAGGCCGGTCGCCGCGAGCAGCACGATGAGCAGACCGTTGATGACGACGATCGCCATCGCCTCTGGCCACGTCACCTCCTGCACGACAGAGAACGCGAGGAAGGCGTTGATACCGAGCCCGGCGGCGAATGCGAACGGGAGGCGGGAGACGATGCCGAAGAGGATCGTCATGACACCGGCAGCGAGTGCGGTTACCGCGCTCACCTGGCCGAAATCGAGCATGTTGCCCGCGACGTCTTCCTTACCCGAAAGGATGATCGGGTTGAGGATGACGATGTAGGCCATCGTTACGAAGGTAACGAGACCGCCGCGCACCTCGGTTCCGATGGTCGAACCGCGCTGAGTGATCTCGAAGTAACGGTCGAGAAAACCCCGCTCCTTCACCTTCTGCTGTGTGGCCTCTGACACGAACCGCTCCTGTTCCTGGGTGTTTGCTGAACAGGAAAACGGTACCACCTTGCGCCTCGGCTTGGGGGCCGGGCGCAAAGCGATACCGTTTGCGAGAGGGTTTGAGTGGTTAGCTCACGCCCTTCAGATCGATCACGAAGATGAGCGTTTTGCCCGAGAGCGGGTGTCCCCCACTCTCGCCGTACGCCAGCGCCGCGGGAACGGTGAGCTTACGGCGCCCGCCAACCTGCATGCCTGGAATACCGAGCTGCCAGCCGGGGATCAGTGCCTTGAGCGGGAAGTTCACGGATTCGCCTCGGCTCCACGACGAGTCAAATTCCTCGCCGGAGTCATACTCGACCCCGAGGTAGTGAACGTCAACGGTGGAGCTTGCGGCGGCCTCGGCGCCGTCACCGACGACGATATCGACGATCTCCAATTCGGCGGGCGCAGGGCCCTCGGGTGCATCGATTTCTGGTTTGGTGAGCGGTGCATCAGTCATGGGCCCATTCTGACCGATCCATGCCTCCTCCACCATGAGGTTCGCTGAGAGGGGAACCAATGTTGCGCAAGCACGCCGTTAACTACAGGTGAATGTCCGCATCTTAGGCGGGGCACGACAACATCCGCGCGCCGAAATCCCGGTAACCTAGAGTAGTGAGATTTGCGCACCTGACCCCCGAAGCCGCTGCAACCCCCGGACTATACATTGAGCGGGATGAGCGATTCTTCGCCGTACGTGAGCTTGGAGAAGCTTTCGACACCCTGCAAGAACTGATCGAGGCAGGCCCAGCTGCGCTGCAGCGCCTCCGATCCGCACTCGACTCCCTCCCCGCTTCCGCGGGAATCTCGGCCGAGGGTGCGCACTACGCCCCCGCGGCTATCAACCCGCCGGTCGTGCTGGCCGTCGGCTTGAACTACGACGAGCACGCGAGCGAACTCGCACTCGACAACGATTCAGGCCCAGTGCTCTTCACGCTGTTCCCGAACTCCCTGAACGGACACGAAGGAACGGTCGAGCTGCCAACGCGCATCAGCGAGGAAGTCGACTACGAGGGCGAGCTTGGCGTGATCATTGGCCGCCCCGCAAAGAACGTCACCCCAGAGGAAGCCCTCGACTACGTCTTCGGCTACACCGCTATCAACGACATCACGGCGAGAAACATTCAGTTCTCTGAGCCCCAGTGGTCGCGCTGCAAGTCGTTCGACGGCTTCACCCCGATCGGCCCCGTAGTCGTCACCGCAGATGAGATCCCCGACCCGCAGGCGCTGCACATCGCGACCGATGTCAACGGGCTGCGCGTGCAGGACTCCACGACGGAGTTCATGATCCGCTCGGTCGCTGAGCTCATCTCGTCGCTGTCGCAGTCGCTGACGCTCCTCCCAGGCACGGTCATCTCGACCGGTTCGCCCGGCGGCGCGGGTCGCTCGCGCAAGCCACCGCTGTACCTGACCGACGGCACTGAAGTTACCGTGACCATCGAGAAGATTGGTGCGCTCACCGCGCACTGCGTCGCCATCTAACGCTGGCCTGCGGCGCTGCCGCTCGGTCATGCTCACTGGCGCGGCTTCGCGCACGAGCCGCGCCAAGCAGATGCGAAGAGGGCCCACCAGGAATTCTCCTGGTGGGCCCTCTTCGTGTCTCGCGCCGAGCTACGCTTCCGGCTGCGGGTCGCCTGCGTCACCGGAGGCAGCGTCGGCCTCTGGCGTGCCTGGCTTCGGCTCGCGGGCGTCGAGCGCGTCACGCTCAATGATCGGGATAGCGCCGGTCTCGGGCGCAAGGCCTGCGAGCTTTGCTGGCTGCAGGATGTCGTCAAGCTCCGCCTGGTCCAGCAGACCGCGCGAGATCACGAGCTCGGAGACCTTTGCGTTCGTCGAGAGCGCTTCCTTGGCGAGCTTCGCTGCTTCGGCGTAGCCAATGACCGGCGCGAGCGCGGTGATCACTGTCACCGAGCGTGCCACCATATCTTCGAGGCGGTCCTCGTTTGCGGTGATGCCGTCGACGCAGTTCACGCGCAGCGTCTGGCAGGCGCGCTCGAGCCAGGTGATGGACTGGAACAGGGAGTGCGCGATGATCGGCTCGAACGCGTTGAGCTGCAGCTGGCCTGCCTCAACCGCCATGGAGACCGTCACGTCGGAGCCCGCGATCGCGTAGGCGACCTGCGAGACTGCCTCGGGGATGACGGGGTTCACCTTGCCAGGCATGATTGACGAGCCTGCCTGGCGAGCAGGCAGGTTGATTTCGCCGAAACCGGCCTGCGGGCCGGATGAGAGCAGCCGCAGGTCGTTCGAGATCTTCGACAGCTTGAGCGCGCTGCGCTTGAGCGCTCCGGAGAACGTGACGAAGACGCCCGTGTCGCTCGTCGACTCGACGAGGTCGCCAGCGGTGACGAGGTCGAGCTCGGTGATCTCGCGCAGGTGGCGGATCACGGCCTCCTTGTAGCCGCGGGGCGCGTTGATGCCGGTGCCGATAGCCGTGGCACCCATGTTCACCTCGCGCAGCAGCGAGACGGCCTCCTGCAGGCGCTCAACGTCTTCGCGGAGTGTGACCGCGAACGCGTTGAATTCCTGGCCGAGTGTCATCGGAACGGCGTCCTGCAGCTGGGTGCGGCCGACCTTGATGATGTGCGAGAACTCGCGGCCCTTCGCGGCGAAGGACTCTGCGAGCAGGCTGAGCTCCTCGAGCAGGCTGCTCAGCGAGAACGCGAGCGAAATCTTGATCGCAGTCGGGTACGTGTCGTTGGTGGACTGGCTGTGGTTCGTGTGATCGTTCGGGTTGATGTACCCGTAATCACCCTTCTCGTGGCCAGCGAGTTCGAGGGCTCGGTTGGTAATGACCTCGTTCGCGTTCATGTTGCTGGAGGTGCCCGCACCACCCTGCACAACGCCGACGACAAACTGGTCGTGCAGCATGCCCGTCTTGATCTCTTCGCAGGCGCGGTCGATGAGCGTGGCGCGCTGCTCATCGAGTGCCCCGATCTCAAGGTTGGCGCGCGCAGCCGCCTGCTTCACACACGCAAACGCGCGAATGAAGTCGGGGTAGACCGAAATGGGCCTGCGGGCGATCGGAAAGTTCTCATGGGCACGCGCGGTGTGCACGCCCCAGTAGGCCGATGCGGGTATTTCGACGCTGCCAAGCGAATCCGTTTCGGTACGGGTTTGGGCAGACATGAAGTCACTCACGAGTATCTCGCTCCAGTGGTTGAGGGTTCCGCGGGCATACCCGCACATCGCCTCTAGCCTACCCCTCGCGACCGTCGGATTCCTCGTCATCACGCGGAATATTCGGCTTCGGCAGCGGAATCACGCCGGTTGTTGGCGGACCCTCCTGCGGGGCCGAGTCCCAGTGAGTTTTCAGCGGGTCTTCGAGTTCCGGTTCGCGGCGCAGCACGTCGATGGGGGCGGTGAGGGTTTCCACCTGCTGCCCGCGATCGTCGCCCACATTTGGGCGACCGGCATGGGTGAACTGCAGTCCGTGGTCCCATCGCACGCGCAGCTGCCGCTCCGAGATCAACCAGGTCATCCCGATCGCGAACGCGATGAGCGCCGCGACGCCGGAAATCACAAACGTTGAGCGCGGGCCGAGCGCGTCCGCGGCAGCCCCAACAAGCG
>NZ_JXSQ01000029.1 GCF_000834055.1 Leucobacter komagatae | reverse complement strand
CAGACGCGACAAGCCGCCTACGAGCTCTTTACGCCCAATAATTCCGGACAACGCTTGCACCCTACGTATTACCGCGGCTGCTGGCACGTAGTTAGCCGGTGCTTTTTCTGCAGGTACCGTCACTTTCGCTTCTTCCCTACTAAAAGAGGTTTACAACCCGAAGGCCGTCATCCCTCACGCGGCGTTGCTGCATCAGGCTTGCGCCCATTGTGCAATATTCCCCACTGCTGCCTCCCGTAGGAGTCTGGGCCGTGTCTCAGTCCCAGTGTGGCCGGTCACCCTCTCAGGCCGGCTACCCGTCGTCGCCATGGTGAGCCATTACCTCACCATCTAGCTGATAGGCCGCGAGTCCATCCAGAACCGATAAATCTTTCCACCTACACACCATGCGGTGATAGGTCGTATCCAGTATTAGACACCGTTTCCAGTGCTTATCCCAGAGTTCAGGGCAGGTTACTCACGTGTTACTCACCCGTTCGCCACTCTTCCACCCAGCAAGCTGGGCTTCATCGTTCGACTTGCATGTGTTAAGCACGCCGCCAGCGTTCGTCCTGAGCCAGGATCAAACTCTCCGTAAAAAAATTACATGCCCACACCACAGCGGAATAAGCCATGCATGCGAGCGAGTTCAACCTGACAACAGAAACTCATCAATACTGACGAAATTTCGTTTGTTATCCAAAAAAAGGAATCTCCAACACCCAACCAAACGGTTCGATGCCGGGGATAATAAATTGGCATTTGACAATTTAAGTGCACACTATTGAGTTCTCAAGAACCAGACACCCACCGTACCGATCTCAACCAAGAGACCCTCCGAAGAGCAACTTTTCTAGCTTACACGCTCAGGCACTCTCGCGCAAATCCGTGTCGCAGCGTTTCCCGCTACTTCCCGAACCTGACCGAGCCATGCTCGATCCGAGATCAACCGCTCCGAAAAGCGACCACCTGAGGTGAGGAGTGAATCCCATTTTCCCTACCCGCTTTACAAACCAAACTGCGGTTCAAGTGGGGGTGTTGTGTGAGAGATTCTCGCTGCCCTTGCCGTTTCCGTCCGGGCCAACGAGTGATAACACTACATGGATCCCAGAGGGCCCACAAATCCAGGCAGAGCCGATGCCGCCGATCCCAATGGTGGCCGCGATGTGGCCCTCATTCCGGGCGTGTCCGCGGCGCCAGTGGGCGCTGGCTCACCTAGCCCCGGTCACCGCCAGCCTGTCCCCCTCGCCGTACTGCTCCTTGAGTACCCGCAGGTTTGCCCAGCTCTCCACTGCGGTGATGCTCGGCGCCTCGTGCAGGCTGTCGGTGACACCGATGAGTTCCTGCGCGGACTCCCGTGAGAACGTCGCGATGTAGTTGAAGGTGCCGATCGCTGTCGCGAGAAACTCGGGCTCGAGAGCGCGGAGGAAGGAGAGCATGTCGCCGGTGGCGGCGCTGCTTCGTATCCCCACACCGACCGAGGGGGTTTCGCGCTGGTGATCGCGCACCGGGATCGCGACGACCTTCACTGCCCCCGCCCGCTTCAGGCGCTCGAACCTGAGCCGCGCGCCACCTGCAGAAAGACCCGCCGCATCGCCCAGCTCTCGATAGCTTGCGCGGCCGTCGCGTTGCAGGTGCGCGATGACCGCGCGGTCAGCAGCGTCGACCGAGAAATCCGTATGCCCCGTGCGCAGCGGTGAGTAACGATTCACTTCGATGCTCTCGTAGAGGTGCGTGCGGAGACTCCGGACACCGGGGATCGCCTGAACCTGGGTGAGTACGTCGCTCAAGTGGGGATCTGCGCCAACCCGTATTTCGGCGTCGATCGGGAATGCGCCAGCGACATCAGCAACGAAGGAGGTCTCTGGCAGCTGCACAAGCGCCCGCCGCACCGGCTCCACAGCGCCTTCGACCGCGACCTGGAGATATGCGAAGCGCTGCAGCCCGAGGAGGTCCGGGCTGATCGACACGGTCAACCTGAGCTCGTTGCGCTCTACTGCCTGGTTGACGATCTGCGTCACTAGCCTGCGCGTCACCCCGAGCTCGCTGGCAAGCCGGGAGAAGCTCGCACGGCCGTCTTCCTGGAGTGCCCGCAGTACGGATCGGCGCGTGTCTTCGACTGCATCCGCCACCGCACTCACCCCAATTCCACACTTAGCGTGCCCTACAAATCATCATGAATTCTACGCGAATCCTCGCACACAATCGATATTGTTCCGAGTTTTCGAGCAAATCCTTATTTCTAAGCAAATCGATCTGTCTTTTCGTTCGTGCTCTGTTAGGAAGAGACGTATGCTACGAAGTCGTCCGCATTCGCGGGCGTGAAGGGGAAGGTCTCGTCATGGCATTGGTGGCATGCAGCCAGTTCACTCCGGTTCTCGGAGCGGTGCGCGAAAACGTACAGCACTCACTCCGCCTCGTGCGCGAAGCCGCAGCACAGGGCGCAACCGTGATCGTGCTCCCCGAACTCGCATCCTCCGGATACGTTTTCGCGGATGCGGCTGAGGCAGCCGGCGCAAGCGAAGCGCCAGACGGGTTCGCTGTCACCGCATGGCAGGAGGCGGCGACCGAACTCGGCGTCGTCATTGTCGCCGGCTTCGCCGAAACAAACCCCGACGGCGCCCCCTTCAATAGCGCAGCTCTCGTCATGCCAGACGGGGAGCCCGTGATCTACCGCAAGGCCCACCTGTGGGACCGCGAGCGGCTCATCTTCACCCCGGGCGATGATCTCCCTCCCGTTGTCGATACCCCAGCCGGTCGCATCGGCGTCATGATCTGCTACGACCTCGAGTTCCCCGAGTGGGTGCGGATCGCGGCGCTCGAGGGTGCCGAACTCATTTGCGCCCCCGTTAACTGGCCAAGCGTGCCCCGGCCAGCGGGTGAGCGGCCAGGTGAGGTGATGCGAGTGCAGGCGGGTGCCTCGATGAATCGCGTCGCGATCGCGGCCTGCGACCGGTCCGGGCGCGAGCGCGGCGTCGAGTGGTCGTCGGCATCGGTCATTGTCGACGCCGACGGTTGGCCGCTCGCACTCACCGAGCACGCGTCCAACATCCGTCGCGCGCCCGCTTCATCCACGGGTGGCGAGGTGGGTGCGGATCGTGATGATCAGGCGGTAACGATCCTCGCGGAAATCGACCTCGCGGCCAGCCGCACGAAGCGGATCGCGGAGTACAGCGATGTGTTCGCCGACCGCCGCGAAGACCTCTACTCGCGCTACGCGCGGTAACGAACTCCCTCTCGCGTCAAGCGCGACAGGTCACCGGAAGTCCCGCAGCGTTCGCGGGCAGACAGAAGTAAGGATAATGATGTCTTCAGACACTTCGACGCCACGCACCGGCGTGATCGAGACGCGCTCGATCGACGTCGTGCCGCTCTCGGAACGGCACGGGAAGGTGTGGCACCAGGGGCCGTTCTGGTTCACAGGCAACTTCGTGCTCACCACCATGGTCGTCGGGTTCACCGGCCCGAGCCTCGGGCTCAGCATTTGGTGGACCGTGCTTGCGGTTGTGCTCGGGGCGGGCTTCGGCACGTTCTTCATGGCGTTCCACGCGAACCAGGGGCCGACGATGGGGCTCGCGCAGATGATCCAGTCGCGTGCCCAGTTCGGCAGCCGCGGCGCGGTCGTCCCGTTCATCGCGACCGTGTTCGTCTACATCGGGTTCCTCGTGTTCGACACGATCCTTGTCACGCAGGGCATCGGCGTGTACTCCGAGGCGACCTGGTTCTGGTACCCGATCATCATCGCGGTCTCCATCGTCATCGCCGTCGTCGGTCACGACCTGCTGCACTTTATCCAGCGCTGGCTCACGTACGCGCTCGTCGCCGTGTTTGCGATCATCACCGTCTTCGCCATCGTGCACTTTTCGCAGGCGCCGATCGATCCTGCCGCCGCTGTCGCCACCGCAGGGTGGAGCACCTCGGCGTTCCTCATTCAGTTCTCGCTGTCCGCTGGCTACAACATCAGCTACTCGGTCTACGTCTCCGACTACACCCGTTACCTCCCGGTGAACGCATCGGCACCGAAGCTCATCACCTCGGTGTACACGGGCGCTGGCCTGTCGGCGATCTGGCTCATGTCGCTCGGCGCGATCCTCGCGAGCTATATTCCAGGCGCGGATCCGATCGGCACGCTCCGCGAGGTCGGCGACATGATCGTTCCCGGCTTCGGCACGGTCGCGGTGCTTGTCTCCGTGCTCGCGCTCGTCTCGATCATGGGCGTGAACGCGTACGGTGCGATGCTCACGGGCGCGAGCGCGATCGACGGCTTTAAGCCGGTGAAGCCGACCGTGCGCATGCGAGTGATCGCGCTCACCATCGTCGGCATCATCACGCTCGTCATCGCGCTGGCGATCCCCGAGAACTACGTCGACAGCTTCAACAGCTTCGTCGGGCTCATGCTGTACTTCCTCGTGCCCTGGTCTGCCGTGAACCTTGTCGACTTCTACCTCGTGCGCCGCGGCCGCTACGCGCTCACCGACATTGTGAACCCGCAGCACGGCGTCTACGGCAAGTGGGCCTGGCGCGGCCTCGCCTCGTACGCGCTCGGGTTCGTCGCGATGATCCCGTTCTTCTCACTGTCGTTCTACACCGGGCCGATTGCCAGGGCACTCGACGGGGCCGACTTCGCGTTCGCGGTCGGACTGGTCGTCTCCGGTGTCTCGTACTACCTGTTCAACCGGGGCCGTGACACCGCAGCCGAGGAGGCCGCGATCGCCCGCAGCCAGGAGGTCTTCGGGGTCTGGCGCCGCTAGTTCTCGCTCCACCCCCGGAAGAGTTGGCAGTTGTTGTCGCTTGCGCACGATCGTGGCGACAACAACTGCCAACTCCGGCTATTGGGGAGGGGGGCTACGGGAGCGGAGCCGCGTCTCGGCCCGGTCTTCGGAGTCTGAGACGCTAGTTCCGCTGCCGTTCCGGGGCCCGCACCACGTCGGTGGTGCGGGCCCCGTTCGCATATCCACACGTGCCGGTATATTGGTGCGATGGCCACCGCAAGCGCAGCGCGCGCGAGTATCTGGATAGCCTCTGGAACGCTACTCTCCCGGGTGCTCGGCCTAGCCCGGAGCATGGTGCTCGTCGCAGCAATCGGCGCAACTGGTTTCGCTACGAATGCCTTCGGTACTGCCAGCCAGGTCACGAACGTCGTGTACACGCTCGTCGCGACGGGCGTCCTTACCTCGGTGCTCGTGCCGCAACTCACCCGCGCTCGTCTGCGCCCCGGCGGCGGCGCCGACTACGTCAACAAGCTCATCACACTCGCGCTTTGCGGCTCACTCGCGGTGTGCGCTGTCGTGGCTGCGCTGCTCCCAACACTCATGGGATGGCTGGGCACGCATTGGACCGAACCCGGCCAGCTCGCGCTCGCGACGGGGTTCGCGTTCTGGCTACTCCCCCAGATCGTCTTCTTCACGCTGTACACGGTGCTCGGCGAGGTGCTGAATTCTCGGAGCCTGTTCGGCCCGTACGCGTGGACACCTGTGCTCAACAACGTCGTCGCGATCGCAGGTCTCGCCGCGTTCGTCATTGTCGTTGGGGCGGATCCTGACGGGGAGCGCACCGCCGCCGAGTGGCCAGAAGGCGGCACCGCGCTCATCGCTGGATCGGCGACGCTTGGCGTCACGCTGCAGGCCGTCGCTCTGTTCTTCTTCCTGCGCCGCGCTGGCGTGTCCTACCGTCCGGACTTCAAGTTCCGCGGCACGGGGCTTGGTGCGACCGCAAGGCTCGGCGGCTGGACGTTCCTCGGTGTGCTCGTCTCACAGATCGTCGCGCTGGCCCTCAACCAGGGGATGAACCGTGCCGCAGGCGGGGAGGCAGGGATCGCCGCCTGGCAACTCGCCTCGCTTGTCACCGTGCTTCCGCACTCGATCATCGTGATGTCGCTCGTAACTTCGCGGTTCACGCGCATGAGCGTGGCCGCCGAACGCGGCGACACCGGGGCCCTCCGGGCCGACCTCTCGCTCGTAGCTCGCCTCACCGTCGTTTCGATCACTCTCATGGCTGTCGTGATCGCGGTGCTCGCCGGGCCGATCACCAGGATCCTCATGGCGAGCGCGAGCGTCGAGCGGCTGTACCCCGTGATGGCCGTGCTCATTTGCCATGTCACCGGTGCGGTCGCGTTCAGCGTGCTGTTCGTCTTGAACCGGGGCTTTTACGCGCACAGCGACACGCGTTCCCCCTTCGTCATCCAGGCTGCCATCGCCGTGTGTTCGCTTGTCGCCATCGCGGGAAGCCTGCTTCTCCCGTCAGGGGCCGCAACAGCCTTCATCACCCTCGCCACCAACCTGCTGTTCTGGGTGCAACTCGGTGTGACCTTCGTCGTGCTGCGGCGCAGACTCGGCGGCGTTGGCGGCCGCGCCATCGTGCGATCTTGGTGGCAGAGCGCCGTGGCCGGCGCGGCTGCAGCTGCCGCCGGCGCCTGGCTGCTGCATGTGTTCGGAGGGATCGGGGTCGACAGCTGGGCGCTGAGCGGTGCTGGGGCGGCACTCGCGACCTGTGCAGCGGTCGCCGCGCTCATGACAACGGTCTACGCGTGCTGCCTGTTGCTTGTGAGGAACGGTGAGGCCGGGCAGACCCTCGGCATCATCGCATCTCGTTTCCGTCGCGCGTAGCGGCCGCTTCCCCGCGCGGTACAAGCGCGCAGGCGGAAGAGTTGGCAGTTGTTGTCGCTTGCGCACGATCGTGGCGACAACAACTGCCAACTCCGGCTATTGGGGAGGGGCGCTACAGCAGCGGAGCCGCGTCGCGGCCGACGATCGCGGCGCGGGGCGCGGATCCGGTGCGCAGCCAAGCCAGCACGTTTCTGGCGGGGTCGAGCGTGTAGTGCTCGAGCGAACCGTCTGACAGGAACGCGACGTGCGGTGTGACAAGCACGCGGGGGTCGGTTCGCAGTGGGTGGTCTGTCGCTGGCGGTTCGCCGTGCAGCACGTCGACGGCGGCGCCGCGCAGCTGCCCCGAGCCGAGTGCTGCGGTGAGCGCGGCCGGGTCCACGAGTTCACCACGTGAAACATTCACGAGGCTCGACCCCGGCCGCATCGCGGCAAATGCTGCACTGTCGATCGCGCCATGGGTGTCCGGGGTGAGGGGCAGGTGCAGCGACAAGACATCCGACTCCGCGATGAGCGTGTCGCGATCGACGAGCTCGACGCCGTGCGCGGCGGACGTGACGAACGGATCGTGCGCGATCACGCGCGCGAAGCTCGGGGCCGCGACCTGTGCGAGCCGCTGGGCGATCCTGCCGAAGCCGAACAGGCCGAGGGTGAGCCCGCTGAGCCTCCGCGGCACCGCGGTCACGTCGTCGGTCCAGCCACCTGCCGCCGTCACGGCAAGGCTGCCGCGCAGTTCGCGTTCGAGGGCGAGCATGAGCGTCAGCGCGTGCGCTGCGACCTCCTCGGTCGCCGCGTCGGTGAGGTTCACGACCCAGATGCCGCGTGCCTCAGCCGCGGCCCGGTCGATCATGTCGAAGCCGGCGCTCATCGTCGCGATGAAGCCGACGTCCGGCATCAGGTCGAGCAGGGCGGCATCGATCCGCGCGTAGCCGACGACGAGGGCGACGGCTCGTTCCGCGCCCACTGGCAGCGTGCGCGGCGCATCGGCGCTGGTTGGCAGCTCGGCGAGGAGCGTATCGCAGCCGGCGGCCTCAAGGAGCGACCGGCCAGGCGCCGGGTCGAGGTCGGTTTCGTCGGTGAAGAGGACGAGCGGCCGGGTCATGCTGCCGCCCCGTTCTCATCGCCACTGCTCAGGCGATCGAGGTGAGTGGGTTCGAACAGTTCGAGCACCGCTGGCAGCACGACGACACGGGGCCCGCCCGCCTGCATCGCGCGGGCGACCGCGGCCGGCGCCTCCTCGAGCGTCGTGTGCTCCGCTGGGATGCCGAACGCCTCGGCGAGGGCAACGTAGTTCGGCCGCGTGAGCTCGGTCGCGGTTGCGGCGCCGAACGCGCCCTCCATGTATTCGCGGAGCACGCCGTAGCCGCCGTCGTCGACGATGAGCCATACGACCGGCAGGTCGTGCTGGGCAGCGACCGCGAGCTCGGCAATGCCGTAGAGCGCGCCGCCGTCGCCGGAGACCGCGAGGACGGATCCGCTCTCGCCCTGGATCCTGCGCCCAAACGCCGCACCGAGCGCCGCGGGGAAACCGTAGCCGAGACCGCCTGCGCCCTGCGCCGATGCGAACTCGGAGCCGCGCCCGTCCCACGCCGACCACGCCCAGTAGGCGAGGATCGTCATGTCCCAGTACACCTTTGTGCCGTCGGCGAGGGCGTCGCGCAGGCCGCGCACGAGCGCGAGTTCGGCCTCGCGTCCCTGGCCCTCGACGCGGGCGAGCACGGTGCTGAGCAGCTCGGCGATGCCCGCCGTGGCTGCCGACCGGCGCTCGACACTAGTCTCGCGACCGGCGCTTGCCACCGCGCGTTCGAGGCCAGCAAGGGCGAGCTTCGCGTCGGCGTGGATCCCGATGCCGGGATGGTTCGAGCCGAGCTTGCCGAGATCCGCCTCGATCTGGATCACGCGGCCCCGCGGGCGGAGCGTGTGGTAGTTGCTCGAGAGCTCGCCAAGCCCGCTGCCAACGATGACGAGCACGTCGGCGTCCTCGAGAAACTCGGTGGTCGCGATGTCCTCGATCCACCCCTGCGCGGAGAGCGGGTGCGCCCACGGCATCGCGGTCTTCCCGCTGAAGCTCGTGACGACGGGGGCGTCGAGGCGCTCCGCGAGCGCGGCGAGTTCGGCCTGCGCGCCCGCGCGGACGACGCCGCCTCCGGCGAAGATCACCGGGCGCTCGGCAGCAGCGAGCGCCTCGGCCGCGTGCGTGACGGTCTCGGCGATGGGTGCGAGCGGGGCCGGGGTCTGCGGGAGCGTCGCGCCCGACAGCTCGGGCACGTCGTGCGCCGGGGCGAGCAGGATGTCCTGCGGCACCTCGACGAGCACTGGGCCACGGGGAGCGGTGTCGGCGATCCGCCACGCCTCCGCCATCGCGGTCGGGATCTGCGCCATCGTGCGCACGGTCACGACGTGCTTCACGACGCCGCGGAACGAGTCGGACTGCTGCGGCAGCTCGTGCAGGTAGCCGTGGCGGCCGCCGCCGAGACCCGCTACGGGAATCTGCGCGCTGATCGCGAGCACCGGGATCGACGACGCTGCCGCCTCCTGCAGGGCTGCGAGCGAGGTGAGCGCGCCGGGGCCGGTCGACAGCAGCAGCGGGGCGACCGCGCCCGTGACGCGGGCGAGGCCGTCGGCCATGAAGCCGGCGTTGTTCTCGACGCGCGCGCTGAGGTACGCGAGATCGGAGCGGCGCAGCGCGTCGAACAGGCCGAGCGCGTGCTGGCCGGGGAGCCCGACGACGCCGCGGGCGCCGAGCGCGATGAGCGTTTCGAGCACGACGTCGCCGCCGATGCGCTTGCCGGTGTCGGGAGTCTGTGTGGTCATTGGTTCCTCCATAAGAACTGTGGTGAGCAGGCACTCAGGGGGAAGGAACCGGTCCCGCGGGCGTGCCCTCCGCGGGACCGGTGTGTGCGGGGCTTGCCCGCCGGTACTAGCGCTGCTCGTCGGTGTAGACGACGTCGTTCACCGCGGTGCGGTCGTCGAGGCTGAGGCGGTGCGTCCACTCGTCGAGCACCTGGGGCGCGACGGGCTTCGTGCAGAGGCTCACGACGATGTAGGTGACGAGGCTCGCGAGCAGGCTGAAGTAGATCGGCTCGTTCGCGAGGATGCCCCAGACGAACATCGAGATGACCACGGTGATCGTGCCGACGAGCATGCTCGCGAGCGCACCAGCCCGGGTGCCGCGCTTCCAGAACAGGCCGCCGACGATCGCGACGAGGAGGCCGCCGACCAAGATGTCGTAGGCGATCGTGAGGGCGGCGACGACGTCGCTGACGAGCGTCGAGATGAACATCGTGACACCGGCGAGAATGAAGATCGTCACGCGGTACGAGACGAGGCTGTCGCCGCTTACGTGGCCGTCTTCGATCTTCGCCTGCTTCGGGCGGATCCCGAGCACGCGGCGCACCGCAGGCATGAGGTCGGTCGTGAAGACCGTAGCCGATGCGATGAGCGCGCCGCTCGCGGTCGACATCATCGCCGAGAGAGCGGCGGCGAGCACGATGCCGCGCACGCCTGGCGGGAGCATCTCCTGCGCCATGAGCCCGAAGGCGTCGTCACGGTTGTCGAGTTCGGGGAACAGCACGCGCGCGGCCATGCCGATGAGGGCGCCAGCGAGCGCGTAGAGCAGGCAGTATGCGCCGGAGGCGAGGCCGCCCCACTTCGCGACGCGGGGCGTGCGTGCGGTGACGACGCGCTGCCAGATGTCCTGGCCGATGAGGAGCCCGAGCGTGTAGACGATGACGTAGGTGATGATCGTCATGCCGCCGATGGACCACGGCGAGAAGAACGAGTCGCCGAGCCGCTCGCGGATGCCGGACCAGCCGCCAGCCTCGTCGGAAGCGGTCATGAGGGCGATCGGGAGCAGCATGAAGAACATGCCGACGGTCTTAATGACGAACTGCACGACGTCGGTCATGGTGATCGACCACATGCCGCCCATGATCGAGTAGACGGCGACGATCGAGCCGCCGATGACGACACCCCACACGTTCGAGATGCCGAACAGCACGTGGAAGATTGTCGCGTACGCGAGCGTCGACGTTACGGTGAGCATGAGCGTGTAGAGGAACATCACGATGCCCGAGATGAGCCCGTTCGATCCGCCGTAGCGCAGGTCGAGCATCTCGGTGACGGTCGTGACCTTGAGCTTCACGATCCGCTTCGCGAGGAACGCGCTGAGCACGAGAATGCCGAGGCCGATGCAGGTGACAAGCCAGGCGCCAGAGAGGCCGTACTGCCAGCCGAGGCCGATGCCGCCGACGGTCGATGCGCCGCCGAGCACGATCGCGCTCATCGCGCCCGAGTACATGAATCCGCCGAGGCGGCGGCCGGCGACGAGGTAGTCGCTCTTCGACTTGGAGCGCTTCATGCCCCAGTAGCCGACGCCCAGAATGCCCGCGAGATACGCGGCGATGATGATGTAGTCCAGGACCACAGTGTCCTCCTTGATCCGGTGGTGTGGATCGACACCGATCCGTGGTGTCGACGCCGACTGCGTGTTTCTTCTAGGACGGTACTCACGATTCGCGCGGAATACGACGGCGTTTTATCCTATGTTCGCGCCCCGATAGGATGAAATATCCCGAGCAGAGGAGCAGGCATGCACGACGGCCCCGAATATCTCGACCGTGCGACGGTTCCGCTCGCGACGCTCCTCGACGAATCGTCGCTGCAGGCGGCCGTCGTTTCGCCCGCCCCAGAGGTGCTCGCGGCAGACCCGCGGTTGGCCGCCCAAATCAGGAGCACACCCGTCGCGTCCTCCATCGTGATCGAGCTCGAAGACCCCGGGCTGTACATGCTCCCTGGCGACCTCCTCATGGTGACGGGGCTCGCGTTCTCCGGCGACGAGGCACACGACCGCGCGTACGTTGACCGGCTGCGCGCCACGGGGGTCTCCGCGCTCGTCTTCGGCCTCGAGCCCGTCCACGCCGAGGTTCCGCCGACGCTCCTCGCGGCGTGCCAGGCCACGAGCTTCCCCCTCATCGTGCTCCCGCCCCCGATCTACTTCGCCGCCGTCACGAGCATCCTCAACCGTGCGCTTGAGACCGAGCGCACCCGCGCGCTCGAGCACATGAACACGCTCGCGCGGCACCTCACGGAGGCGATGCTCCAGCACCGGCCCGCACAGCGACTTGTCGAGCGTCTCGCCGCCGAACCGGGTAGCTGGGCCGCGCTGCGCATCGGTGATGAGTTGTACCTCGGCGGCGACACCCCAGCCGGCGCCCGCTTCGGCGAACTCTTCGCCGACTTCGATGAGCGCCTGCACCGCCCGCGCGGCGCACGCGGCGGCGCGGGCGCGGTGTTCACTTCCATCACCGTTCAGGGCACCGACTACGAGGTCGCCGCGCACGCGGCAGCCCCGCGCAGCTCGCGTGGGCGCGGCGCGGACGCAACCGCGGTGCTCGCCGTCGGTCGTTCCCCCAGGCTCACGCGGATCGATCTCACCGCCCTGCAGCTCGCTGCGAATCTCGTCGGCTTGCTGCTGCAGCTTCCGGCGGCGCAGTCGATGGCGGTGGATCAGCTCCTCATGCAGCTGCTCATGGAGCGGCACGGATCCCAAATCCTCGGCGCTGAGCGCGAACGCTTCGCCAGGCTGCTCGGGAACTCATTTGGCGGGGGGACGAAGACCGCGCACGCCGTGATCGCGATGCGCAACCCACGGCTTCCACCAGGCAGCGATCCGGTGCCCGTCGGCGAGACGGTTGCGTCCGACACGAACTGGCTGCGACGGCTGCTGCACACCCCGTTCGCTGAGCACCGCGCGAAGCAGCTGCGCGCCTTCGTCGGCAGCCCGCCAACGCCGAGCGAATTTCAGCACGCGGAGCAGCTCGGCTGGTTGCTCGCGGTCAGCGGGCCCCGGTCGTTCCTCGAGCTGCCTTCGGCGATGCAGGAGGCGGAGGAGTTCGCGCGGGCGGCGCTGCACGTCGGCACTCACGTCGACGGGAACGCTCCCCCTGCCGAGACGGCGTGGCCGCTTGCCGCCGCCGCCGATCCTGCGGTGGCGCGTGTCGCGGCAGCGCAGTGGCTCGCGCCGCTCCTCACCGAGGCCGCGGCCGAGCAGCGCGCCGCGCTCACGTGTTGGTTGCGGCAGCACGGCTCGTGGGATCGCAGCGCACGCGAGCTCGGCCTGCACCGCAACACGGTGCGGCGGCTCGTCGGCGAGGCGCAGCAGCGACTCGGCCGCGACCTCGACGATCCGCTCGAGCGGGCGCGGATCCTGCTCGCGCTCACCGCCCTCGATACAGATCTGGCCCCCGGCGCAGTGCCGGGGGCCAGATCAGATCGCTAACGGCGCGCGTTAGTCGCGCGCGGCCATCGCGCTCACGAGCTCGTACACGACGTGGCTCGCCGCGACCGCCGTGATCTGCGCGTGGTCGTAGGCGGGTGCAACCTCAACGACGTCGGCGCCGACGATGTGCAGGTCGGCGAGGCCGCGGATGAGGCGGAGCATCTCGCGGCTCGTGAGGCCGCCGGCC
Source organism: Leucobacter komagatae (assembly GCF_000834055.1). GTDB lineage: Bacteria > Actinomycetota > Actinomycetes > Actinomycetales > Microbacteriaceae > Leucobacter > Leucobacter komagatae_A. Next base: position 21,268 of record NZ_JXSQ01000029.1, on the reverse strand, counting down.
TCTGGGGTGCCGGTGCCTGGGGCGTGTGCGGGGTCGAGCACATCGATATCGATCGAGATGTACAGCGGCTTGTCACCCACACGCGTGCGGATCTTCTCGAGCGCCGCCGGGATGCCGTGCTCCTCGATGAACTCGCTCGTGACGATCTGGAAGCCGAGCATCTCGTCGTCCTCGAGGTCCTGCTTGCCGTAGAGCGGCCCGCGGGTGCCGCCGTGCATCGACGCGGTCATGTCGATGAGGCCCTCTTCGGAGGCGCGGCGGAAGGGTGTGCCGTGCGTCGTCGGGGCACCGAAGTACGTGTCCCACGTGTCGAGGTGCGCATCGAAGTGGAGCACGGCGACCGGGCCGTGCTTCTTGTTGATCGCGCGCAGCAGCGGGAGGGCGATCGTGTGGTCGCCGCCGACGGTGACGATCTTGTCGACCTTCTCGCCGAGCTCGGTTGCTGCGGTCTCGATCTGTGCGACTGCCTCGTCGAGGCTGAAGGGGTTCGCGACGATGTCGCCAGCGTCGACGACCTGCTTGATGTAGAACGGCGACACGTCCTGTGCCGGGTTGTACGGGCGCAGCAGGCGCGATGCCTCGCGCACGTGCGAGGGGCCGAAGCGGGCGCCGGGGCGGAAGCTCACGCCGGTGTCGAACGGCACGCCAACGACGGCGATGTCAGCCGAGGGAACGTCTTCGATGCGTGGCAGCTTCGCGAACGTCGCGATCCCTGCGTAGCGGGGGGTGAGGCTCGCGTCTACTGGCCCCTGCGGAGTGTGTTCGGTCACAGGTTTTCTCTCCTTCGATGTTGTCTCACAGTAAACACTTGGGTACTATGAGTGAACTTGTCTCCAGCATAGACTGAGAGCGCGAGAGCGTCAACGCGCCCGATCACCCGCAGCCGAAAGGGGCCACCCGTGCGACCCATCCACCCGACCTCGGCCGAAACACAGGTGCAGATCGGCGCGAAGCTTCGCAGCTCTCGGCAGGCCCAGGGCCTCACGCTCGAGCAGCTCGCTGCCGCGACCGATCTCACCAAGGGCTTCATCAGCCGCATCGAACGCGACGACACACTCCCAAGCGTGCCGACCCTCGTGCAGCTCTGCCAGGCGCTCTCGCTGCCCATCGGTTCACTGTTCGAGGAGCCGGACGTGCAGCTCGTCACCCTCGCGGACGCGCCCCGCATCAACATGGGCGGCATCGGCGCAGACGAGAGGCTCGTCACCCCGCGGGCCGAGGAGCGTGTGCAGGTGCTCCGGTCGAGCGTCGAGCCGAACGGCTCGGGCGGCGACGAGCTCTACACCGTCAGCTGCGACGTCGAATCGCTCCACGTGGTTGCTGGCGAGGTCGACGTGCGGTTCTCCGATCGCACCACCACGCTCGCCGCTGGCGACACACTCACGTTCCCCGGCCGCACCCCGCACACCTGGCGGGCGGGCGACGCGGGCGCCGAGATCGTGTGGATCCTCGTGCCAGCCGCGTGGAGCGGGTCGCGCTAACCCGCGGGAGCGGACGCGCGGGAGCGGACGCGCGGGCAACTGGCTCGAGCCACCCACGCGGCAAACTCCTCGCCTATTCGGCTCCCTCAAACACGATGACGCTCCTCGTCCGCTCGCCGCGGCGCATTGCATCAAACGCGTCGTTGACCTGTTCGAGCGCGACACGAGAACTGATGAGATCGTCGAGCGGCAATTCCCCCGAGAGGTAGGCCGCGGCAACCCTCGGGAAGTCCCTTGCGGGGACAAGGCCGCCGTAGTTTGATCCGATGATCGTCTTGCCATCGTAGGCGAGTTGCAGGGCATCGAGCCGCAGCTCGAGCCCCTCAGGTGGCAACCCGACGAATACGGCGCGACCACCGGGCCGGAGCAGGCCAGGCAACTGCTCCATTGTGCCGATCCGCCCGATTGCCTCAAAGGCGACGTCAGCGCCGCCTGCGGTGAGCGCCGCGACTGACTCGGCAAGCTCAGCCCCTCCGAGCAGCCCGTGCGTCGCGCCAACGCGCCGCGCCTCTTCGAGCTTCTCTTCGGTGACATCGACGGCAGTAATCGGGTTCGCCCCCGCGAGCCGAAGCGCTGAGATGATCGACAGCCCGACTCCGCCAGCACCAACGACCACCGCGGACTCCCCCGCAACGACCTTGGCATTGTTCACCACCGCGCCATACCCCGTTCCGACGGAGCAGCCGATGAGGCTCGCGACATCGAACGGCACCCGTTCGTCAACCTTGATCGCCGCGAAATCCGGGACGACAATGTGGTCGCTCATTGCCCCAACGGCGAGGTAGGGCCACGCCGCATCCCCGTCGAGCGTCTGCCAGCGAGTCGTCCCGTCTGGCAGCTGCGAATCATTTGACTTCACCCGCATGCACGCCCAGGGCTTCCCGCCAGTGCACTCCGCGCAGCGCTGGCATGCCTGGTGCCACGCCACGATCACGTGGTCGCCGACTGCGAGCTCCCGCACGCCGGCCCCGATCGCTTCGACCACGCCAGCAGCCTCGTGCCCCATCACCGCGGGCAAGGGTACGTTCCATTCACCGTCAATGACGTGCCGGTCTGATCCGCAGACGCCCGCCGCCCGCACCGCGATCCGCACCTCGCCATGTTCCGGCGCAGCCAGCAGCAGCGGCTCGACGGTGAGCCGGTCACCGTTGTCACCGCGGTAGACCGCTGCGTGAACCTCTATCGACTGTGTCATGGCTACTTCCTTCCGGCGGCCGCGAAAGTGTCTTGACCACCGTACGCACCGCGGCCGCGGCGCACATACAGCAGGAAGTTCAGCGCAAGATAGCTCACCATGGCGATGGCGACGGCGGGCACCGTTGCCGTCGCAAACCGGAACATGGGCTGCGTCTCAAGCGTGATCGGGTTGTAAACCCAGAGGTAGAAACCGGATGCAAGCACTACCGCGGCGATCGCGGCGATATTGATCCCGCCGGTGAACCGCAACGGGTCACGCTTGCCGCTCGCGTACAGCGCACGCAGCGGGACGACCTGCCGCCTGACGAGGAAGTAGTCAGCAATGATCACCCCACAAATCGCTGCGATGAACGCGCCGCTGATTACGACAAAGGTCATGAACTGCTCATACATGAACGCGGGAAAGAAACTCAGCACAGCTGGCAGCAACAGGAACCCGCCAGCGAGCACTGGCCACCGCACACGCGACAACACTTTGCCGCTCGATTGCTTCACGGCGAGGACGGTCGAGTAGGCGATCGAAGCCATACTGGTGATGTTTGCGAACCCCACGAACAGCAGCGTGAGCACGCCAAGCACTGGCCCGCCAAGCGGCACCATCCACGCGGTGGGATCCGCCTGGCCAAAGAGCAGTCCCGCGGCCATCCCGACGAGCTGGGCGACGACTGTGCCAACGAGGATTCCCGCATATGCCGGCCACGCAGCTGCGCGAGGGCCTCGCGTGAGCCGCGCGAGCGTGCCCATCACCGGCCACCACGACAGTCCAGCGCCGAGGTTAAACTCGACCGCCATCATGAAGTTCAGCTGTTCGTCTGCGAACGGGGCAATGGGTTCTGCGGCGAGCAGATCGGACCAGCTGTAGTGCGTCATCAGCAACACCATCATGAGCACGACAACCACGAGCAGCCCGGGGGCAACAAATCGGTTGAGCTTGCTGATTGTCACCGGGCCACGCGACAGGATGATCCAGCCTACGAAGATCGCGAGCAGCGCGAATACCGTGACGACCGGGCCGAACTGAACAAACTCCGTGCCGAAGCGAGCTGGTTCGAGATCTCCGTGAAAGCCCTGCCAAACATCACGCCCAGCAGCGACGTCCACCCCATCTCGGTGAGCAGCACAACAATGAACACGACGATGCCGACACCGATGACGCCAAACACCGACTTGAGGACCTTGTACTGCTCGATCCCGAGCCGCTGGCTGAACAGCACACTGCCGAGCACCATGATCGCAAGCCCGATGCTGTTGCCGATGAGCATCGCAGCAATTCCGTCAGTGAACCCAACAAGCAGCACCGTCGAGCCGCCCGTGAGGAACGCCCACGTCGCGATCGCGAGGCTGAGCGTGACCCAGCTGAAGTCGCCACCGCTCCACGTGCGCTCGTGCTTCAGCAGCGGGAGCGACCCATAGGTCGCCTCTTTTGCGACCTCGGCGTCGATTCCCACCCCGCGCCGGCCGCTCACAGCGCAACCCACAGCGCAGGAAGAATGACGAGCACGGCTGCGACGGTGAGGAAGAGCGCAAGGCTCCTCCCGCTCATCGCGGCATGGACCGGGTCAGCGGCCTCCTCGGTTTCGAGTATGGTCAGTCGCCGCTCAAGTTCGAGCTCCAACTCCGTATATTCAGACATGTGGGTCCGACCTCCTTGTGAGTCCCCCGTGATACAGCTTCGTAAGTCGCAGAAAGCCTAAGTCGCCCTCCCGAGCTTTGCAAACGAAAACGCACCTACTTTCGGTGATAAATGCTGAAACGTTCACGTTGGGAACATCTGGGTTCATAGATGGCGGTTTAAGATGGCTAGAGGTGCGCAAATGCACTTGTCCCCCTGATCGGTTTGGAGGCTGAGCGTGGAATCTATCGGAGCAACCGACGAGCTACGGGCCCGCGTGCTTGACGAGCTCAGGCAAGACGGACGGGCAAGCTACGCGCATATCGCGGCCAAGCACGGCAGCACACGACGTGTCGTCACCCACATCGTCCAGACAGCGTTGGAACGCGAAGAGCTGCGGATCACGGTTTCGGTGAGCCCTGACCTGCTTGGCCTCGAACGTTTCGCCTACGTGCAGATCGCCCTCGACGGCCCCATCAGCGAGGCGCGAGCTGCGGTCGTCGCAATGCCGGAAACCACCTTCGTCGCGGAAATTACCGGAAGCTATGCCCTCGATGCCGAGCTGCGGGCTGGCCCCGACCCCCACCTGCGCGACACCATCGACACGATCCGGCAGCTCCCCAACGTCCGTGAGTTGCGGGTTCACCACTACGACAGCATTGAAATCAACCTGTACTCGCCGCTCCGGACTGGCCGCACCGGATTCGTCGTCGACGACGCCGACCGCGCCATCGTTCGGCACCTCCAACGCGATGGGCGTGCGACGTTCAGGCAGCTGGGCGACACCGCGGGAATCTCAGCCAGTGGCGCCCGCCTTCGCTTGACGAGGCTCACCGACAACGGGGCGGTAAAGGTGGTTGGGATCCCGACCCGCGGCAGCCACGCGGCCGCGCTCACCGTAGGGGCGGGGATTCAGGTGCGCGGCCCGATCGGGCCAGCGCTCGCCCGCGTTCGGGAGCTCGCCCCCGAGTTCCTCGCCGTTTCCTCCGGCGGCTACGACCTCATTGCGACGCTCTCCGGAAGCTCGCACGATGAGATCCTCCATCTCACGGACCAACTGCGCTCCTGCAATGAGATCGCGCGCGTCGACACCTGGGCGAATCTGCGGATGCTCAAGGAGCAGTACGGCGAGGGCGACAGGATCAGCGCGGCTGGCACGGCTGGCACGGCGAGGTGAGCGGGCGCGCGGTGCGCAGCCAGCTCACCCGCCATGCGAACCGCAGCTCGGCTAGCTCGCCGGCAGCGTCTCGGCGAGCACCCGGAGCGTGTTGCCGCCCATGATCGCCCGAATGTCATCGTCGCTGTGCCCGCGGGTCAGCAGTTCCTGCGTGATGATCGCGAGCTCGCTCGTGTCCCACGCGACCTCCGTCGAGCCGTCGTAGTCGCTGCCGAGCGCCGCCGTCTCAATCCCACCGATCTTCACAACGTGGTCGATCGCGTCGACGACAGCCTCAGGGGTGAGCTCGCAGACCGCGGCGTCCCAGTAGCCAACCCCGACAACGCCGCCGGTCTTCGCGATGCCCCGGATTTCGTCGTCGGTGAGGTTGCGGTTCACGTCGCACGTCGCCTGCACTCCCCCGTGGCTCGCGACGACGGGCTTCGTCGAGATCTCGAGCACCTCGGCGATCGCCTGGTGGCTCGCGTGGGCGACGTCGACAACGATGCCCTTCTCCTGCATGCGGGCGATCGCCTCGGTTCCCATCTCGGTGAGCCCGCCCTTGCCGACGCCGTGCATCGAATCGGCGAGCTCGTTGTCGAAGAAGTGCGTGAGGCCCGCCATGCGCATGCCCTTGTCGAAGAGCACGTCGAGGTTTGCGAGATCGCCCTCGAGGTTCTGCAGCCCCTCGACCGAGAACAGGGCACCGACGACGGGATCCCCCGCGGCCCGATCCGCGAGGAGCGCCTTCAGCTCCTGCTGGTTCGTGATGACGCGGAGCGCACCGTCCGACGCGGCGGCGTCCTTCTGCAGCTTGTCCGCGTGGTACTTCGAGCGCTCGAGCAGCGAGAACCAGGTCTGTGGCGGCTGCAGCTGCGCGACCGAGAGCAGCGTGATGTTGTCGGTATCGCCCGTGTTCGAGTCGTAGTTCTGCCCCTTCGGCGACTTCGACACCGACGAGAACACCTGGAGCGCAACATTGCCGTCTTGCAGCCGCGGCAGGTCGACGTGCCCGCGATCCGCACGCGTGTTCAGCGAGCGATCCCACATGAGGGTGTCCGAGTGGAGGTCGGCGACCGCGAGCTCGGCGTGCAGTGTGCGGGCCTCGTCGCTCACTGCGGGGATCGGGTCGCCCGTTACCTCGTTCATGCTCTTCTCGGCGATGCCTGGTGCGAGCACGAAAAACGCGGTCGCGGCGAGGGCGAGCACGAGTACTCCGCCGATGATCGTTCGTTTTACCCAACGGCGCTGTTTAGGGGTTTCCATAGCGTCAGACGCTAGCAGTGGCGCGCGCCCGTCACCGCGCCGCTTGTGGATTCCTGACACGGGCGAGCCCGCACCCTGGGCCGTTGCTGTGCATTTCCAATACGCCCATGGATGGTCGTGGGGGCGGATCCGCGGCCGCACGACCCCACACACGCAAAACCGGGTGCGGAGTCGCTCGCGAGAGCGATCCACACCCGGTTCAGGCGGGCCGGCGAGCGACTACGCGCGCACCGCCGCGAGCGTCTTCTTGCCGCGGCGCAGCACGGCGAACTTGCCGTGCAGCAGGTCGGCGTCCGCGAGCTCCGCGTCATCAGCCTCAACCTTGACGTTGTTCACGTAGACGCCGCCCTGCGCGATCGCGCGGCGGGCCTCGCCGAGGCCCTTCACGAGACCGGTGTCGACGAGGAGCTGCGCGATGCTCGCGCCGGCAGCACCCTCAGCCTGCGGGAGCTCTGCGACAGCGCCGGTGAGCGAGATCTCGTCGAGCGCGGTGAGCTCGCCCTGACCGAAGAGCGCCGCCGAAGCGTCGATCGCGCCCTGCGTCGCCTTGGCGCCGTGCACGAGCGTCGTCACCTCGAGCGCGAGCCGCTTCTGCGCCGCGCGCTTGAACGGTTCCTCGGCGACCTGCGTCGCATAGTCCTCGATCTCGGCGCGCGTGAGGAACGTGAACACCTTCAGGCGATCCACAACGTCAGCATCAGCCTGGTTCAGCCAGAACTGGTAGAACGCGTACGGCGAGCACATCTCGGGGTTCAGCCAGATCGCGTTGCCCTCACTCTTGCCGAACTTCGTGCCGTCAGCATTCGTGATGAGCGGGGTGCCGATCGCGTGCACGCTCGCACCCTCGGCCTTGCGGATGAGCTCGGTGCCGCTCGTGAGATTGCCCCACTGGTCCGATCCGCCCGACTGCAGCTTGCAGTCGTACTGCCGGTAAAGCTCAAGGAAGTCGAGTCCCTGGAGAATCTGGTAGCTGAACTCCGTGTAGCTGATGCCTTCGTCAGAATCGAGACGCTTCGCGACGATGTCCTTCTTGATCATCGTGCCGACGCGGAAGTACTTGCCGATGTCGCGGAGGAAATCGATGGCGCTGAGCGGCGCCGTCCAGTCGAGGTTATTCACGAGGCGCGCGGCGTTGTCGCCCTCGAAGCTCAGGTACTTCGAGACCTGTTCCCCGAGCGAATCCACCCACTGCGCGACGGTCTCGCGCGAGTTCAGCGTGCGCTCCGACGTCGGGCGCGGGTCGCCGATGAGCCCCGTCGATCCGCCGACGAGCCCGAGGGGCTTGTGCCCCTTCAGCTGGAGCCGGCGCATGAGCAGCAGCTGCACGAGGTGCCCGAGGTGCAGACTCGACGCGGTCGGGTCGAAGCCGCAATAGTACGCGAACGGCTCGCCCTCAAGCAGTTCAGACAGCGCTTCGCCGTCAGTCGATACGTGGATCAGCCCGCGCCACTCCAGCTCGTCCCACAGTGTGGGGAAGCTGTCGTCGATGCGCTGCTTGGCCATGAGCTCGGTGCGTTCGTTGGTTTCAGACACGCCTCGCAGTTTACCGCGTTTAGGAAAGCTCGCGGGTACTGGAGTACCACGCGCTTGGCACCCCGGGATGACGCGCGGAACGTTGGCAGCAGCGAAAGTGGGTGGTATGACGAATGTGATCCTCAACGCAGACCGACTTACCAAGCAGTACGGCAGCACATGGGCACTCGCCGACGTCTCCCTCGCACTCGCTGAGGGCACGTCGACGGCGATCATGGGCGCGTCGGGCTCGGGTAAGACCACCCTCCTCCACATGTTGGCCGGAATCCTCACCCCCGACTCGGGCACGGTGAGCTTCGCTGGCCATCCCATCAGCGGGCTCTCCGACGGCGAACGCAGCCGCTTGCGACGCGAGCAGTTCGGCTTCGTGTTCCAACAGGGCCTCCTCATCCCCGAGCTCACCGCAGTCGAGAACGTCGCGCTCGCGCTCATGCTCAACGGCATGTCGAAGCGCGACGCGGTCGGGCCGGCTGCGCAGTGGCTCGCCGCGCTCGGACTCGCGGGGCTCGAAGATCGCAGGATCGGGCAGCTCTCGGGCGGCCAGGCGCAGCGCGTCGCGATCGCCCGCGCGCAGGTCACTGGCGCGCGAGTGATCTTCGCCGACGAGCCGACAGGCGCGCTCGATTCGAAGACGTCGCAGGACGTCATGAACGCGCTGCTCCACACCACTTCCGGCAACGGCCGAACCCTCGTCGTGGTCACGCACGACCCGAACGTCGCCGCTCGCTGCCAGCGGGTCGTCACGCTCGCGGACGGGCGGATCGTCGCCGACACGGCGGCCAGCCAGGCAAGCCCCGCCGTGCCACCCGCAGCCGCGGGCCACCAGGTGCGGTATGCGCCCCCGGTGCAGCAGCCCGCCCCGGTGCAGCAACCGGCTCCAGTGCAGCAACCGGGCTACCCGGTGCAGCAGCCGGGATACCCCGCGCAGCTGGTGTTCCCGGGCCAGCCGGGGACCCCAGGGCAGCAGGCACACCCGGGGCAGCCGTTCAGCGCCGATGGTACGGGGGCACAGCGATGATCGCCCAGGTACTCCCGCTCCTCTCGCGCCCGAGCAGGCAGGGCGCCTCGGGGATCGTGCTCCCCCTCATCGCATTCGCGAGCGTCACCGCGCTGCTCGCGATCGTCCTCGGCGGCGCCCAGACGTTCTGGGGCTACGACGACGAGCTCGCCCCGCTCTACTGGTTCTGCGCGGCGCTCGCGCTCGTCCTCCTCATCGTCCCGCTCGTCTCGCTCGGCAGCGCAGCCGCCCGGCTCTCTGCCCGCAGGCGCGACGATCGACTTGCCGTGCTCAGACTGCTCGGGATGACCGGCCGATCCACCGCGCTGCTCGCCGTGATCGAGGCCGCGGGGGTCGCCCTCGCAGGGGCGATCATCGGCGTCGCCGTCTCCTACGCGGCAGCACCCCTCGTCGGCCTCATCCATTTTCGCGGCGAACCGCTCGGCGCCGCGGGCGTAGCGCTGCCACCGCTGCACGCGCTGCTCGTTCTCCTCGGTGTGACCGCGGTGGCGGCCCTGAGCGCCGTCTTCAGCCTGCGCCGCGTGGTGATCTCGCCCCTCGGCGTCGCGCTCAAGCAGACCGCGCCAAAGCTCGCTTGGGTGCAGGCCCTCATCGCGGTCGTCGGGGTACTCGCCGCCGTTGTCGTCGTGAACGCGATCAATGGATTTGGGCAGGTCGGCGGCATCATTGCGATGATCGGCGCCCTCGGGTTCGCGTTCGGCATCGCGCTGCTCGCCCTCGACCTCATCGGCTCGTGGGTGCTCGGCATGTTCGGCCGCTCGCGCGTTAAGCGGGCGCAGCGCCCAGCCGATCTGCTGGCCGCCCGCCAGGTGCTCGAGTCGCCGCGCGCCGCGTGGCGGCAGGTGTCTGGGGTTGCGATGGCGAGCTTCGTCGCCGTGTTCGCGGGCTCGGGCGTCGCGCTGCTCGACTCGGTCGACGACTCCGCAGCAGGCGCGGATGCCTTCCCCGTCGCCGACATCCGCACGGGCATCGTCATCACCGTGATCGCCTCGTTCGTGATGGTCGCCTGCTCGGTCGGGGTCGGGCAGGCAGCCCAGATCCTCGACCGGCGCGACGTGTCCCAGTCACTCGCGGTGATGGGCACTCCGCTCGAGGTGCAGGATGCCGCCCGCAGGAAGGCGACCATGTTGCCGCTGCTGCTCGCATCGCTGGGTTCTGCGATCCTGGCTGGCATGCTCGTGCTCCCGCTCCTCGGCCTCGCGATCATCATTGCGCCGCTCTCGATCGCCGTGGTCATCGGGTCCGTTGCTGCCGGGGTCATGCTTGTCGTGCTCGCGCTGACCGCAACGAAGCCGCTATTGCGCTCGGCGGCGGCAGCGGCGCCGCGGGCCGCCTAACGCCTCACCGGGAAGCGGTTGGCCTGGCTGGATCGCATCCCGCCAGGCCAACTGCGGCGAGCGCAGTGACACACGCTAACGACCCGAAAGCAGATCCAACCCTTTTACCGCGAGCAACAGGCTCTGCCTGCTCGCGGGATCCTCGAGCGAACGGCCAAGAATTTCGGTGAGCCTCACCAGCCGGTTGTACAGCGTGCGCCGCTGAATGAACAACCGGTTGGCCGCCTCGCTCTTGCGCCCGTCGACCTCGAGAAATGCGCGCAGCGTCGGCAGCAGCGGCACTGAAGAGTTCGCGTCTTTCTCAAGCAGCGGGCCGAGTTCGTCCTCAACGAAACTCGCGAGCTCCGGCCCCTGAGCCAGGGCGATGAGGATGCGTTCGACGCCCAACGAATCGAAGTGCAGCACCGGCGTTGTCAGGTGGGTGGCCAGCACCGAGGCTGCACTCCTTGCCTGAGTGAACGCTGTCGCGAGCGTGCGAACGTCAACCTGACGGCTCACCCCGATGCCGCGCGTGACCCCAGGGAAGAGGCCAGCGATATCGGTGTCCGAGCCGAGAGTGTCAGAAACCACGAGGGCGTACTCGCCCATATCGGCTGCGATGAGGTCGGTACGCTTTCGCACCGCAGACGTGTCGAACTCGACGCCGGGTTCCTTATTGGCTACGGCGACCATGAGCGCGTTCGGGTTGAGCTGATAGCCCAACCTGCGTGCCTGCTCGACAAAGCCGGGCCCGGTCAACTCCGAGAGCAGGAGACGAGAGACGAGGGCCGCGCTACGTTGGCGCTCCCGAGCCTCACGGCTCCGGTCGGTGAGCATTGAAATCGCGATCGCCGCTGCCGCGCGATCAGCGGCAAAGGGCGCCTCCGGGAGGGGATGCTGCTCGTCGTTGCCGGGGAACACGTGCAGATACCCCCAGGGCTGCCCTCGCATCAAGATCGGGCGCTGCACGCACGTGTGCTCCTGGATGTGATGGGAGCGAGTGTGCTGCGACCACTGCGCGAGCAGCCCGGTATCACTCCCCGTATACGCGACGACGCGGTGGGCGACATTCTCCACCACAACGTCGCAGCCAGACACGTCGGCGACGGTCTGCGCGATCGTGACCGAGTCCGCACCCATGAGGAGCAACTCGGAGAAGATCGTCTCCACTTCTCGTTCCCTGGTGAGTGTACGAACCCGCTGATCGCTGAGGATCGAGTGCACCGCAGAAGAAACGCCAGCGAATGGCACCTCCCGCTCCAACGCAATCACCGGGAGTCCGTGCTCTCGGCCAGCATCGACGACCGCCTCGGGGACGCGCGTGAACATGCGCCCCGACTCCTCGATCACCAGCGCAGCAGCACCAGCGGCCGCAACTTCTGAGATGAAACGGCGCTGGTCGCGAGCCGTTGCACCGATGCCAAGACCGGCGGTGAGCAGCAGTTCACCGCCGCGAAGAAACCGGGCGATGTCGGGGATCTCCGAGGAGTGCACCCAGCTCACGTCGCGCTGCAGGAGTTCCTCCCCCGTTAACACGCGAGGACCAGATTCCTGCAGCAGGTCTATCTCGAGGACCTGCTGAATCGTAAGAGCCATACCGACACTGTACACACACTGGGAAGTAAATCATCTAGATGCTTCACCATGTGAGTCTGTGCGGAAGGGCCACGTTCGCTGAGAATCGTAGATGTAACAAATCATCGAAATGTCAACGGAGACCCGTTTCTAGCACAGGAATGTCGCTCCGTGAAGTTTGCAGATGAACGACCTCGGAAAAAGAACGGTAGGTATGGCGTGTTTCACCTTAAGAAGCCCCGGCAGACGGACGCGCAGAGCACCGATGCTCAGGCCACGGTAACTGATACGGTGAAAACTGTGATCGCCGATATCGAGAATCGCGGCGACGCAGCGCTGCGCGACTACTCGGTGAAGTTCGACAGCTACTCCCCGGAATCGTTCCGCCTTTCGGAGAGCGAGATCCAGGAGATCATCTCCGGCGTTGACCCGCAGACGCTGGAAGACATTCAGACGGTGCAGCGCAACGTCGAACGGTTCGCGAAGCTGCAGCGCGACTCCATCACAGACTTCGAGTCCGAAGTCGAGCCTGGCGTCTTCCTCGGCCAGAAGAACATCCCGGTTGGCGCCGTCGGCGCCTACGTACCCGGGGGCCGCTACCCGCTCCTCGCCTCCGCGCACATGACCATCGTGACCGCCAAGGTAGCCGGCGTGCAACGTGTCATCGCCGCAACCCCAGCTCCGAACGGTGAGATCCCCGCGGCAAGCGTTGCGGCGATCCACTACGCCGGCGCCGACGAAATCTACCTGCTCGGTGGCGTGCAGGCGATCGCCGCGCTCGCCGTAGGCACCGAAACGATCGACCCAGTCGACGTGATCGCTGGCCCCGGCAACGCGTTCGTCGCTGAGGCGAAGCGTCAGCTCTTCGGGCGCGTGGGCATCGACCTGTTCGCCGGACCGACAGAGGTCCTCATCATCGGTGACGATTCCACCGACCCGTTCCTCGCGGCAGTCGACCTCCTCAGCCAGGCCGAGCACGGTCCAGACTCGCCCGCCGTCTACGTCACGACTTCGCAGGCCAACGCCGCAGCAGTCATCGACCAGGTCGAGCGTCAGCTCGAGGTACTGCCAACGCGGGAAATCGCGGGCAAGGCTTGGGAAACAGTCGGCGAGGTCATCGTCGCGGACAACCTCGAAGAGGCATTCCGCATCTCTGATGAGTACGCGAGCGAGCACGTCCAGGTGCTCACCGCGGAGCCACGGCTCGCGCTGGAGCAGCTGCAGAACTACGGTGCGCTGTTCCTCGGAGACCGCACCTGCGTCTCATACGGCGACAAGGTGATCGGCACCAACCATGTGCTCCCCACCATGCGCGCAGCACGTTACACCGGTGGGCTCTGGGTCGGCAAGTACCTCAAGACCGTGACCTACCAGGAGGTTCGCACGGACGAGGCAAGCGCCGCCCTCGGCGCACTGCTTGGTCGCGCTGCCCGCGCCGAGCGATTCGAGGGGCACGCCCGGTCGGGCGACATTCGCGCAGCACGGTTCACCGGCGAATGGCCGGCATGGTCCGAGGGGCTACGTTGAGCCAGACGCATACTGGACGTCGAGAGGAACTCCTATGACGAGCAGCACTCCATCCCCCTTCACGCCGCAGCAGGCGCTCACTGATGATGGGGTCGTGCGAACCGACGTCCTCATCATCGGTTCGGGCCCCGGCGGTGCGGGTGCGGCACACGGGTTCATCGGCTCGGGCCTGAACGTGCTCGTCGCCGAGCGCGGCGGCCACATTCCGAACGTCGCAAAAGACAACATCGTCACAGCGATGTACGTTCAGAAGCGCTACACAAATGTGGAGCCATGGATCGACGCCGCAACCGGGAAGCCGTTCACGCCAGGCACGTACTACTACGTCGGCGGCAACACGAAGTTCTACGGCGCCGCCCTGCCGCGGTTCCGCAGCGAGGATTTCGAGCGCGTCGAGATGGACGAGGGCGTCGCGCAGCCCTGGCCGTTCTCCTACGATGAGCTCGAGCCGTACTACACGCGCGCCGAACAGCTCTACCGCGTGCGCGGTCAGCTCGGTGAGGATCCCACTGAGCCACACCACAGTGAGCCCTTCCCGTTCCCGGCGATCGAACACGAGCCCGAGATCGAGCGATTCTCGGATGCGCTCAAGCGCCAGGGGCTTCACCCCTACCACTCTGCGAACGGCATCCACTTTGCGAACGACGTTGAGCGCCTCGAAGAGGCAGGGTCAGACGGCACCCCGAGCTTTGCTGACCGCAAGTCCGATGCCTGGAACTCGCTGCTCAAGCCTGCGCTTGAGCAGGATCAGCAGATTCAGCTCGTCACCGGGCTGCGAATCACGCGATTGCTGCGATCGGACACCGGCGACCGTGTGGTTGCCGCAGAAGCAGAGCTCGATGGCAAGCCTGTAACGATCATCGCAGACCGGTTCGTGCTCGGCGCTGGCGCAGTCAGCTCCGCCGCGCTCCTGCTGCAGTCAGACATCGCGAACTCTTCTGGCCTTGTCGGGAGGAACTATATGGTGCACAACACCACGTTCCTTGTCGGCATCAACCCGTTCAGGAAGAACCGCACGTCCTGGCAGAAAACCATCGCGGTCAACGACTGGTACCTCCGCGACGGTGACCGCCCGCCGCTCGGAAACATGCAGATGCTCGGCAAGCTCAGCGCTGACACGCTGAAGGGCTTCTTCCCGTTTCTGCCGCGCTTCATCCTGAAGATGGTCACCGATCGCAGCCTCGACTTCTGCCTCATCTCAGAGGATGTCGCTGACCCGGAGAACCGTGCGGAGGTGCGCGACGGCAAGATCTTCGTGCATTGGAAGCGCAACAACTATGGCGCGCACCGTCAGCTCGTGAAGAATGTTGCCCGCGTCGTCCGCAAGGCGGGATACCCGTTCATCTTCACCCGCGTGATGGGTATCGCGACGAACTCGCACATGTGCGGCACTCTCGTCGCAGGCGACACCCCGGAGACATCGGTTGTCGACCGCAACTGCAGGTCGCATGACCTCGAAAACCTCTGGGCTGTTGACAGCTCGATTTTCCCCTCGTCGACTGCGACGAACCCCGTACTGACGATCACCGCGAACGCGCTTCGCGTAGTCGAAACCATCCGAGCCAGCGAAGCTCGCTAAGCCTCATACGAAGGAGACAGACATGTCGAACCAGATTCTTACCGGCGGTCAGATGATCGTCGATAGCCTTATCCGCCAGGGTGTGGAGATCGTATTCGCTGTGCCTGGCCACGGCAACACCGCGCTGCTCGACGCGTTCGTCGATCGCGAGGGTGAGATCACCGTCGTGCAGGCAATGCACGAGCAAGGCGCCGCGCACATGGCTGACGGGTACTACCGCGCATCGGGGAAGATCGCAGCGGTGTGCACGTCGATCGGCCCTGGCGCGACGAACACCGTGACCGGCATCGTGACAGCGTTTTCAGACTCGCAGCCCATGATCGTGCTCACCGGTTCGGTGCACACCTACATGGAGAACCGCGGGGTACTGCAGGAGATCGACCGACCCAACGGCAATGCGTGGGGTGCGATGATCGAGAAGGCAGTGAAGCGCTGGTGGCGGCCCACCAACCTTGGCCAGCTCCCCCGCGTCATGGCGCAGGCGTTCAATGCGATGCGCGAGGGTCGTCGCGGGCCGGTACTCATCGATGTGCCGCAGGATCTGCAGGCCGAGGCAGGCGTGTACGAGCCGTTCGACGGTGCGCCGGCAGAGATGGCTCGCCCGGAGGGTAGCCGTGCGGCCATCCGCCAGGCGGCGGATCTGCTTCGCTCCGCGAAGCGCCCGGTGATCCTCGCCGGCGGTGGCGTCATCGCCGCGGACGCGAGTGGCGAGGTTGTCGCGCTCGCAGAGCGTCTCGGCGCCCCGGTAACGCACTCGTTCATGGGCAAGGGAGCTGTGTCGGCGCGGCACGACCTGTACGCGTGGCCGTGTG
This sequence comes from Leucobacter komagatae, assembly GCF_000834055.1. Classification (GTDB taxonomy): domain Bacteria; phylum Actinomycetota; class Actinomycetes; order Actinomycetales; family Microbacteriaceae; genus Leucobacter; species Leucobacter komagatae_A. The sequence goes on along the minus strand of NZ_JXSQ01000029.1, from coordinate 5,196 downwards.
GCGACCTCGGGTCGATCCCCGGCAACGCCGTCACCAAGCAGGCCGACGTGATCGTCGCTATCGGTTCGCGCTTCAGCGACCGCATCACGTCCTCGTACCGCAACGGCGTCACGTTCAACTTCCCCGAGACGAAGCTCGTGCACATCGACATCGATGCCTTCGAGATCGGCCGCAACTACCCGGCGACCGTCGGAATCGTTGGCGACGCCAAGTCGACGCTGGCCGTGTTGCTGGAAGAGCTCGGGGAAACCGAGCTCGACTACCACGACACGGAGTACTTCGCGGAACTGCAGTTCCTGAAGCAGGAGTGGGAGGAATACCTGCGCCCTGCGCGCGAGGCTGCGGTGACCCCGGTCACGAACTCTCGCGCGATGGTCGACATTCGCAAGGCGCTGCCGGACAACGCCATCTGGGTGACCGACTCGAGCAACCCGGCGAACGGCGCCTTCAACGAATTCCCCATTTACGAGCCGAAGACCAACATCGTCGCCGGCGGAATGTCGGGGATCGGCTTCGGGCTGCCAGCGGCCATCGGGGCACAGATCGCGGCTCCTGAGCAGCAAGTGGTCGCGTACATCGGCGACGGGAGCCTGCTGCAGACCGGAACTGAGCTTGCCGCGGCGGCGATGCTCGGAGTTCCGCTCGTTGTCATCGTTATGAACAACGGTGGCTGGGAAGCGATCAAGGATCTCCAGATCAACCTCTTCGGGGACGACCGAACACTCATCACGAAGTGGAAGCACGCAAGCGGGGAGCCCTACTTCCTCAACACGGTGGAATTCGCGAAGTCGATGGGGGTCGCCGGCGAGCGCGTCGAGCAGCCGGAAGACGTGTTCGCAGCGGTTGAGCGCGGGATCGCCGCACAGGGACCGTACGTCGTGGAAATCATGAGCGCCAACGCGTTGCCGTGGACGAAACTTCACGAGACGGGGTGGTGGGACATCACCGTTCCCGCGTACCTTGGCGAGAAGCGCGACACGTATGTGAAGAACCGCGGCTTCTAAGTCGCAGAAACGGGGTGGCGCGGAACAACCGCGCCACCCCGAACTTGCACCTCACACGAAAGGACGAGAAATGTCGAAGCGCGTTTTGTACTTGTACGGCGGTTGGCCAGGGCACAACCCATACGGCGTAGCGGAATGGGCGAGAGAGCTGCTCACGGAGCTCGACTTCGAGGTTGTCGAAAGCAACGATATCTTTGCGCTCGACCAAGACCTTACGGGCTTTGACCTCATCGTCAACAACTGGAACAACGCACTGCTGAGCGAGACGCTCACGCCGTCACAGGAGCAGCACCTGCTCGGTGCCATCGAGCAGGGCACCGGGTTCGTATCGTGGCACGGCGGAGGGGCGGCGTTCCGCGGCAGCGTCATGTACCACATGATGCTTGGCGCTGACGTCTTCTACCACCCGGCAGGCGAAGGCGTGCGTCACCCGCACCCCGTGCGCGTGACAGACGGCGACCACGAAGTCACCGAGGGCGTCACCGACTTCCAGGCTGCAAGCGAGCAGTACTACATGAACGTGGATCCGCGGAATCATGTTCTCCTCGAGACCACGTTCGATGGCGAACACATGCCGTGGCTTGACGGCCAGGTCATGCCGCAGGCATGGGTAAAGACGTGGGGCGCCGGTCGCGTCTTCTACAGCGCGCTCGGACACTACCTTGAAGACCTCACCGAGCCCGCCGTCGAACGCCTCATGCGCCAGGGCATCACCTGGGCCGCACGACAGCAAGGTGCAGAGAAATGACCGCTGAGTCCGCCGCACGCACCGTGCGCACGCTCGCGGTCCCGCCGCGGATGCACGTTGGCGGCGGCGCGATCCGACGGGTCGGCGAGGTCGTCAAGTCCCTCGACGCCTCGCGCCCGGTAGTGGTCACCGATGCGTTCCTCGCCACCACCGGTGTCGCGCAGAGCGTTGTCGATGATCTGAGCGCCCAGGGCATCGACGCCGTGATTTTCAGCGGCACGGTGCCAGACCCGACGAGCGGTTCGCTCGATTTGGGGCTCGAGATGATTCGTGACCACCGGGCTGATATTGTCATCGGCCTCGGCGGCGGCAGCCCGATCGACACGGCGAAAGCGCTTGCCGTGCTCGCGGTCATCGGTGGATCGATGCGAGACCTGAAGGCCCCCGTCTCCTACGCGGGCGAGGCTCTGCCGATTGTCGCTATCCCGACTACGGCTGGCACCGGCTCTGAAGCCACCCAGTTCACGGTCATCAGCGATGACGAGACCGGCGAGAAGATGCTCTGCGGCGGCCCGTCGTATCTCCCCGTCGCCGCCGTGGTCGACTACGAGCTCACGCTGACGATGCCAGCACGGTTGACCGCAGACACGGGTATCGACGCGCTCACCCACGCTGTCGAGGCGTACGTGAGCAAGAAAGCCAACGGTTTCACCGACGCGCTGGCGCTCGGCGCGATCGGGGCGATCGGTAAGCACCTCCGCACGGCGTACTTCGATGGCGCGAACGTTGAAGCCCGTGCTGCGATGATGCAGGCCGCTACGTACGCTGGCATCGCGTTCTCGAACGCCAGCGTAGCGCTGGTGCACGCCATGAGCCGCCCCATCGGAGCACATTTCCACGTCGCGCACGGCATGGCGAACGCCATGCTCTTCACGGAGGTCACACGATACTCCCTTGGCGCTGCAGACGACCGCTACGCGGCGTGCGCGCGGGCGCTGGGTGTCGCGGATGCGGCTGCGTCTGACGCGGCTGCAGCGGAGTCGCTCGTGCGCGAGCTGCAGGCGCTCAAGCTGGAGCTTGAAGTCCCTACTCCGCAGCGCTTTGGCGTGACAGCGGAAGCTTGGGAAGCCGCGATTCCGGAGATGGCCCAGCAGGCAATTGCTTCCGGGTCGCACCTGAATAACCCTCGGGTGCCGACCGCAGCAGATATCGAAACGCTGTACCGGGCGATCTACAACTAGTAGTTACGGTCGCGCGAGCCGTCTGTGGCTCGCGCGACCGTTCACGTTTCACCGATTTCAGACCGCACGCTTTGGTGGCCGTACTGCACCAATTGCGAGGGTTCCCAGCAGCACAATCACGAGCAGCGGCACAAAGGCGAGCCGCATGCCAACAGCCTCCCCGAGGAAGCCAACGAGTACCGGGCCGAGCAGCATCGTGGTGTATGCGATAGCTGCAACCGCGGCGACATCCTGCGTCGCAGTGACGCGATTGTCCGCCGCAGCGGACAGCGCAACTGGGTACCCGAGTGACGAGCCGATCCCCCAGGCAACGACCCCGAGCACGGTGAGCGCTGGGACATGGGACACCATGACCGTCAAGACACCAATTGCGCAGCACAGCGAGGTGAGCCGCAGCATCGGAACCCTGCCGAAGCGGTGCAACAGGTACGCGCCAGCGAGCCGGCTCACGGTCATCGCGGCGAAGTAACTGCTCAGCGTGAGCGCGGCCTCCCCACGGCTAAAACCGTGCTCGTCCACCAGCGATAGTGACAGCCAATCGTTGGCGTTTCCTTCGGCCAACGAGATGCTCGCAGCGAGCAGGCCGAGCAGTAAGACCCGTCGGGACCGCCACGCAACGTATGGCCGCGCTGGCCGCTCGGGAGATGCTGCGACGGGAACGACAGCGTGCTCGATGGGGCTCGTCCGCGGAATCTGGCGAATCGCGATGCAGCTCAGACCGATGACAAGCACCGCTACGCCGCCGAGGTGGATCGGAAACGCGACAGACCAGCGCTCAGCGATCGAGCAGGTGATCAACGCAAGGAGCCCACCGAAGCTGAACGCGGCATGCAGTATCGGCATGAGGGGCCGCGACGCGGCCCGCTCGACATCACCGCCGTTGACGTTGATGGCGACATCGTGGATGCCGAACCCAAGGCCGTAACACACCATGACGACGCCTGCCGCGATCACGCTGCTGCCACCGCTCCACAGCAAGGCTGTGGCGAGCGTGAGCGCCACAGCTTGCAGGGCCAACCACGCCCAGAGCGAGGTGCGCACCGAAACCCGCGCGAGCACTCGGGCAGCGACGGTGAACCCGATCACCGATCCGACCGCTGGGCACAACACCAACAGGCTCAGATGTGCGGTGGAGGCATCCAAGTGGTCTCGGATGGCCGGGAGCCTCCCCAGCCAAGAGCTGAACATGAAGCCTGACAGCCCAAAGAACCCGGCGAGACTCACTGCCCAACGACGGATTTCGTGCTTCGTATACATATTTACCCTTCATACGACAGCGCTGGCGGCGCCCGAGCACACGGCCCGGGCGCCGCCAGCGGCGGGAACTCTTAGCTGTTGCTGGGGAAGCCGAGGTCAACCTTCGACGGCTCAGCGTTCGGCCAACGGGTCGTCACGACCTTCGAGCGGGTGTAGAAGTGGATCGACTCGGGGCCGTAAATGTGGGAATCACCAAACAGCGAATCCTTCCACCCACCAAAGGAGAACGAACCGACGGGCACGGGGATCGGCACGTTGATGCCGACCATTCCGGCCTCAACCTCGAACTCGAACTGGCGCGCGACGCCACCGTCGCGGGTAAAGATCGCGGTGCCGTTACCGAACTGGTGGTCGTTGATGAGCTGCAGCCCATCCTCGTAGCTGTCGACGCGGACAACCGCGAGCACAGGCCCGAAGATCTCGTCACGGTACACCTTGCTGCTCGTCTGCACGTGATCGATGAGCGAGACACCCGTGAAGAAGCCGCCGCCCGCGAACTCTGCCTCACGCCCATCAACGACGACCGTTGCACCCTCCGCTGCGGCTCCCGCGACGTAGGACTCGACGCGATCCTTCGCATCCTGCGTGATGAGCGGGCCCATCTCGGATGCGGGGTCGGTGCCGTCACCGATCTTGAGGTCTGCCATGCGGTCAGCGATCTTCTGCACGAGTGCGTCGCCCACGTCACCGACTGCGACGACGACCGAGACCGCCATGCAGCGCTCGCCGGCCGAACCGTACGCTGCCGACACTGCGGCGTCCGCCGTCATATCAAGGTCTGCATCTGGCATGACGAGCATGTGGTTCTTCGCCCCGCCAAGCGCCTGCACACGCTTGCCGTTACCGGCCGCGCGCTCGTAGATGTACTTCGCGATCGGGGTCGACCCGACAAAGCTGATCGCCTTCACATCCGGGCTGTCAAGCAGCGTATCCACGGCAACCTTGTCACCGTGAACGACGTTGAGGACACCGTCAGGCAGGCCGGCCTCGCGGAACAGGTCAGCGA
>NZ_JXSQ01000028.1 GCF_000834055.1 Leucobacter komagatae | reverse complement strand
TATGTGCGCAGCTACCTGGCGCACATAGGGGGGTGTAGATCTAACGAGAGGGGGAGGTGTGTCTCGCGGTCAGGCCGCGGGCTTTCCCTGTGCGGGATCAGCCCTCGGCGATTGCCCCAGCGAGGGCGGTGACGAGGCCCTCGGCCTCCTCGAGTGTGTTGTAGGGGGCGAGGCCGAAGCGCACGCCGCCCATCATGCCAAGGCCAAGTGCGTTGCATACTTCGAGTGCGTAGAAGTGGCCGGCCTGTGCGAGGAAGCCGCGCTCGCGCAGCCGCGTCTCGATGGTGATTGGTTCAATGCCCTCGACCGAAATGAGTAGTGTCGACGTGCGCCGCTTGGCGCGTGAGTAGCAGGTCACGCCGGGCAGGGCTGTGATTCCACGCTCGATGACCTCGCGCAGTTCAAGCTCGTACTCATCCATTGCAACCATTGCGGAGACGATCCGCTCGCGGCGTGTTTCGCCGGCCTCGCTCAGCCCGGCGATGTAGTTGATCGCTGCGGTCGCGCCAGCGAGCAGCTCGTATGGGAGGGTGCCGAGCTCGAAGCGCTCTGGCACGGTTTCGGGGGGAGGGGCGCAGCTTGTCGGGGTGCAGTGTCTCAAGGAGTGCGGGCGCCGCGGCAAGCATTCCGAAGTGCGGGCCGAAGAACTTGTAGGGCGATGCGACAAAGAAGTCGGCTCCCATCGCGCGCACGTCGACAGGCGCGTGGGCTGTGTAGTGCACGCCGTCGATGTACGTGAGCGCGTTGCGGGCGTGTGCGATGGCCGAAATCGCAGCGATGTCGGGCTGGGTTCCGACGAGGTTAGAGGCTGCGGTCACTGCGACGAGTCGCGTGCGGTCGTCAACGAGTTCCTCGTACTGCGCAGCGGGGAGCTCGCTCGTTGCGGTGTCGAGCTGTGCCCACCGCACCTCGGCGCCCGCGCGCTCCGCTGCGATGAGCCACGGCGCGACGTTGCAGTCGTGGTCAGCCTGAGACAGCACGATGTTGTCGCCGGCCTCCCAGGTCTTCGCGATCGTGCGGGAGAAGTCGAACGTGAGCTGCGTCGCGCTGCGCCCATGCACGATGCCAGCGGGGTCCGCGCCGAGCAAGTCGGCCGCGGCCGCGCGGAACTCGAGCACGGTGTCGTCTGCGTTGCGGCCGGGGAGGGAGCCGCGGCTGCGGTTGGAGATTGGAGAGATGCCGGTCTGAGCGATCCGCTCGGCGACAACTGCGGGCATCTGGGTGCCACCGGGGGCGTCGAGGAATACGAAGTCGTTTGCTACTGCGGGGAAATCTGGGCGAACTGCTGCGCCGAATCTGGACATCGTTGTACCTCCGAGAAAAATTCAGAAAAACTAAGCTACAACCACAATAGATGAAAGTCTGTTGGGTGGGAAACTATTGATTCGATAGAAATAAGTGCTAGAGTCCGATGCATTGCGTCGATATTTCGAATCGGCCGTTCTTCACCAACGAATGCTGGAGGCCCACTTTGTCTCATCAGAACCGCACGGAGGCGCACGCCTCGGAGCGCGTCGAATTCCGCGTTGGCGCGCTCGGAGCGTTCATCGCACCCCTGATTTTCGCCATCGGTACCTTCGTGTACTTCGTTGGCTTCGTCGTGCTCGACCTCACCGCGATTGCCGCTGTCGGCTTCCTCGGCCTGTTCGTTGCCTCCTGGCTCGCGAAGAGCCAGCAGAAGTTCTGGAATGCCGCAATCGATGGGATCGCATCGCGCACCTCGGCCACGCTCTTCCTGTTGATGCTGCTCGTCGGCGTGCTCGCGCAGATGTTCAAGGCGACCGGCGTCTCCTCCGGCTTCGTGTGGCTCGCTCAGGAGGCGCACATTGGCGGCGGCATCTTCGTGATGATCACGTTCCTCATCACCTGCGCGATCGCGCTCGCGACGGGATCCTCGCTCGGTACCATGCTCGCCATGTTCCCGATCCTCTACACTGCGGGGACCGAGATCGGCGCTTCCCCAGCACTGCTCGCCGGTGCGATCCTCTCCGGCGCGATCTTCGGTGACAACATTGCGCCGATCTCCGATACCACCGTGATCTCCGCGACCACGCAGCGCTACCGTCGACGCGCCGGCCTCGCCGACGTTGGCGGCGTTGTGCGAAGTCGCTTGCGCTACGCGCTCCCCGCCGCGGCAATCGCAGCCATTGCGTTCCTCGTCGCGGGCCTCGTCACCTCGGGTAGCGGTGCTGCGGCTGCGGCCGTCGAAGCCGATGCGAGCCCGACCGGGCTGTGGATGCTGCTTGCGATTGCTGCGCTCATCCTCGTCGCCTTCATTGCGCGCGACCTGTTTCTCGCCGTAGGTGTCGGCCTCGTAGTCGGCACCATCGTCGCGCTCGTCACCGGGCTCGCAACGCCCGGCCAGGTGCTCGGCGCCGCAGACGGCGCGCCCACCGGTTTTATCACCGATGGCATCACAAGCATGCTGCCGCTCATCTCGCTCCTCGTCGCCGTGTTTGCGATGATCGGTGTCGTCGAATCATCGGGCATGTTCGACAGGATCGTCGAGGCAATCATCAGTTCGCCGCGCTTCCAGAGCGCGCGCGGTGCCGAGGCTGCGATCGGGATCTCCGGCGCCCTCTGCACCGTCGTGCTTGCAGGGCTGAATGGGCCCGGTCTCATGTTTGCTGGCCCACTATCAGACAAGATCGGGGCAGCAGCGGGGCTCCACCCGTATCGCCGCTCGAACGTTATGGACTGTGCGGCGATGGGGCTTGGCGTCATTGTGCCGATCGCGAGTACCTTCCTGCTCGTAGCAAGCCTCGGCACCCAGGGGTACGAGGGCATTCCCGGGCTGAGTGTCTTCGCGATCCTCGGTGCCGCGTTCTACCCGTTCGCGCTCACCGCTGTCACCGTGTTCTCGATCGTCACCGGTTGGGGTCGCCGCTACGAGGGGCCGAACGGCGTCGAGCTCACCGAGCCGGACCCAGAGTGGCAGGCCGAGATGACCGCTACGATGCCTGTCGTCGGGTTGTACCGCCCGTAACTACGTGCGGTGCGCTGTGGCGGCGGGGCGCGTCGCGTGCCTCACCGCCGCAGCGTCGTTTGTACAATGCTCGAAGGGGCCGAGAATGTTTCGGCCGAGTCCAAGCACGAGGGAGAGCTACGCCACATGACCAACACGAGGTCAACCTTCGGAAATCTCGCGGACGGGCTCACCAATGATCCACCCGTCGTTGCGCTAGACGAGACGGACATCAAGCTGCTCGCGATGCTCCAGGAGAACGCGCGCGCGACGCTCAAGAGTCTCGCTGACGCGGTTGGACTGACCGCCCCCGCGGTTTCCGAACGGATGGCGCAGATGAAGCAGGAAGGCGTCATTCGCGGCTACCGCGTCGACATCGACTGGCGCGCCCTCGGGTACACGCTCACGACCTACCTCTCCGTCGTGATCCGCACGGGCGTGAGCCGCGACGAGGTCGTCACCGAGCTCCAAGCGATCCCCGAGGTCGAGGAAACCTCGGTCGTGACGGGAGCCTCGGACCTCATCCTCAGGATCCGCTCCCGCGGCTTCGACCACCTCAAGCGCATCATTGCCGAGCACGTGTGGGCGCGCAGCGACCTCGAGTTCACCGAAACGCGGCTCGCATTCTTCTCGGACAGCTCGGCCGGGGTCGAGCAGCACCGCCTCGACGAGATGCTCGCTGAGCTGCGGGCCGGCGGCGCGGGATAGCGGGTGGGCTCGACGCTTAGGCGTTTCGGCGTTTCGGCGCTTCGGCGCGCTCAGCGTCCTGGGGCGACGAATCGCCTGACCGGCTCGCGGTCGACGAACCCGAGCCGGTGGTAGAGAGCCGCGCCGTCCGGTGACGCGGTGAGGATCGCGGTAGTTGCGCCGTGGTCGCGTCCGATTGCCAGTGCGGCCCCCGTGAGTTGCGCGCCAATACCGCGCCTCCTGTGGGTGGCGGCAGTGACGATGTGCTCCACGGCGACGGTCGCGCGAGCGACGACCGCAGCCCCGCAGCCGACCAAGCTGCCGTCCACCTCCGCCACGAAGTGATGCGCGACGCGGTGCGTGCCGAGGCCGGCAGCCGCGAGCGCTGCGTGGACGGCAGGATCGGAGGCGCTGCCTGTCCAGAGCTCTTCCCACGCGAGTAGGGCCTCCTCGCCGTCGACCAGGCGGATGCTCGCGGGCCCAAGCGGCGACTCGAGGGGGTGGGGTGCCTTTTTTCCGGCTACTGCTGCGGCTCGAGCTGGTGCTGGCGCGACCGCCGGCCCGATATCGGTCTGTGCATTCTTGGCCGGGGGGAATCGCAGCGTCATGAGCGGCTCCTCTTCCTCGAACACGAAGCCACGCGCGGTCAGCTCGTCCTCGATATTCCAGGCCGGGCGGTGCGGCCAGGAATGCCATAGCGCGGGTAGATCAGTGAGCGCATCGAGCGCGTCGTCGATCCGCCCGGCCGTCGCGCGCAGCACCCCGTTGAGTTCCGCGTGCGGGGCACCCGTGCGGAACCAAGCGAGCTCCTCGGAAACGTGCGCTTCGGTCGCGCGGGCAACGTGGGTCTCGACGTACTGGGATACTGGATCGGGGGTGGTGATGGCGAGGCCTTTCTTTCGGTTCAGCAGTCTACCGAGACAGCTTGCCGCGAACTACAATCGGCGTATGTCGACGCGAGATGTCCCTGAGCAGATCGGCGACCTGCCGAAGATCGGTAGGCCGGCGACGTCGGCGCTGCTTCATGTCGGGGTCGACTCGCTCGCGCAGGTTGAAGCGATGAGCCGACGCGAGCTGCTCGCGCTGCACGGCGTGGGGCCGAAGGCCGTGCGCCTGCTCGAAGCGGCGCTCGCAGCCGGCGGGCGTGCGCTGCGGGAGCCGTAGCCGCGCTTCACTGTGGACTCATCGGCGGACCGTGCCGTGCGGCGCCGTGCCAAGTCGAGTCGAGTCGAGTCGCGCGGAGCCGAGCTTAGACGGGCCGAGCCGGTCCGAGGCGGGTCGTGCGGGCTCACCGACTCCGGCTCCCCCGAACGGTGAGCCCGGCCCTTGCCTCCGAACGCGGCTGAAACTTCGCGAAACTCGGGCCGGGCTCGGCGGTAAAGGTCGGTTTCGGGACGCGGCAGTTAACCGGCACGGAAGCCCGCAGCCCTGGCGGCCCGCAGCCACGGCAGCCCGCGGCGGCACGGCGCTCAGCGGCGCAGGCGTCGCCCCGGGCCCGCCCCGGCTAGTGCGCGACCAGCGAAGCGGCCGAGCCGCGGCGGGACCGCTCGAGGGCCTCGGCCTGTCCCGCGCTCGGGCGGACCGGCCGCTGCTCGGCGTCGACAAGGATGAGCCCGTAGTGCACCTGCGGGTCGAGCGCGAGCGGGTAGTCGAACACTGCCGCGGCGGCCGCGGCCGAGAGGAAGCGTGCGGCGAAGTCGAGCGTGACGCCGCGGTCGGCCGCCACTCGACGCGACGCCCTCGTGTCCCACAGCGACGACGACAGGATGAGGACGTCGCGCCCCGAGAACACGTCAGCTGCGAAGAACTCGGCCGCGTGATCGCGGGTCAGCGAGACGCGGGCCGTCACGCCCGGGCGGGTGCGCGCCGGGCCTGTGATGAACACCGGTGGGAGTCTGACTGCCGACGGGGTGCTGGCGATGCTGCGCCACGCTGCGATCTCTGCTGGGGCTGACTCGTTGCTCATGCGGCGACTCTAGAGCGAACCTCAGACATTGCGGCCCGCGCACGACGCCGTCGGGTGTGTTGCGGCCACACCCGCATCGGCTGCGACCTAGACAGCATCGGCCGCCAACTACACCGTGTCGGCTTCGGCCTCAACCGCGGCCCGCGTCTCGGGGTCGGCGAGGTCTGCCTGCAGTTGTATCGCTCGGCCGAAGGCGGCCCGGATCCGCTCGTCTCGCGCCGTGCTGTCGCTCGACGCGCTCCAGTAGGCGGCCGCAAACAGGTTGTCCCGGTGATGTCCGTGCGCTGCGATCGCGCGGCGCGCGGACGCGGTGACCGCGGCCTCGGCGGCAACCCAGCTCTGCAGCGCGCCAGCACCAATACCAGCACCAGCACCAGCACCAGCGTCAGCACCAACCCAGGAAACTGAACCAGCACCAGAACCAACCCCAGCACTACCGCTCCCAGCGCGCCCGCCCGGGATGCGCGCCAGCAGCTCGACGAGTTCGGATCGCAGCTCCCCGGCATCCCAGGCCTCCCCGGTTCGGAGCGAGACCTCGAGTCCCGGGTGTTCGGGGATGAGCGCGGCCGCGTCTGCTGTGGTCGGCGCGTGCAGCAGGGCGTACACGCGATGCTCGGAGGGGATCGCGCGCACGATCGAGGCCGCGGCCGGGAGCGCGCTCGCGTCGGCGACGATGAGGTGTGCCGTCACGCCGTCGCCGATCGCGTGCTCGCGGCGCACGGCGTGCACCTCGATCCGCTCGCCGGGTTGTACGGTAGCGAGCCAGGGGGAGAGGATCCCGCCCTCGTGCCGCAGCGCGTCGAACTCGATCGTGTCGGGGGCGGGCCGGTGCGACACCGTCATCGCCCGCAGCTCGGGTGCCCCGTCGCTGCCTGGCAGCGCGACCTTGATCCCGTCGGCTGGCAGCGTCGGTTTGTAGTCGGCGAACTCGGGCGCGACAACCGTCACCCGTGTGTAGCTCGGGCTCAGGGCGCGAACGGCAGTCACTGTTGCCGTCGCCGAGATGGGGAGGCGGGAGCGCTGGCTGAGCTCCCTGATGCGGTGTCGGATCGTGGTCATGCGGTGGGGGGTCCTTCCAGGGTGATCGTGTGGTCGGGGTGCCAGATGCTCGGGTCGCGGTGCGTGACGAACACGAGCGTGCAGTCGAGCGCAGCGAATGCCCCGGCGACGAGCATCTCGGTGTGCTCGTCGAGGGCCGAGGTTGCCTCGTCGAGGATGAGCACGGGGGCGCGCTTCAGGAGCGCCCTGGCGATCGCAACGCGCTGGCGCTCGCCGCCCGAGAGGCGCTGGCCGTGCGTGCCGACGGGCTGGTGGATGCCGAGTGGATCGCGTGCGACGACCTCGGTGAGCTGTGCCCCGGCGGCTGCCGCGGCGAGCTCTTCCTCTGATGCGGCGGGATCCCCGAGCCGAATGTTGTCGGCGAGGGACCCGGTGAACACGATGGGATCCTGCGGAACGTAGGCAACGCGGCTCGTGATGTCGGCCTCGCTCAGTGCCGTGAGCGGCACGCCGCCGAGCGTGATCTCGCCCCCGGCAGGGTCGTCGAAGCGCAGGAGCAGGCCGAGGAGCGTGCTCTTGCCTGAACCGCTCGGGCCCGTGACGTGGATGCGGGCCCCGGCCGGGATGCTCGCGGTGACACCGTCTAGCACGGGAGCCTGGCTGAGGCCGCGGACGCTGATGTCGTGTCCGGCTGGCGCCCGCGGGCCGGTATCAGCGCGCGCGGGCAGCGCAGGCGCGCCGAGCACCGCGCGGTAGGCGTCGGTGTGGGCGCGAAGCTCGCTGAGCGCGATGCCGCTGAGCGCGAGGTCATCGATGGGGGCGCTCGCGCGCGCGGTGAGCACGAGCAGGGCGAGCGCGGCGGCTGGCTCGGCGAAGCCGCCCGTCGCCGTGAGGAACAGCAGCGCCCCGGCGAGGGGGAGCGCGCTCGCGATCGCCGAGAGGAGCGTTGCCGGTGCTGCGGCCCGGTTGGTGCGGGCCATTGCGCGCTCCTGCTCGGCCCACGCGGCTTCCGCCCGCTCAAGCGCCCGGGTGGGCCCCGCGGCGGTGCGCAGCAGCTCGAGGTGTTCGACGAGCTCGACGGTTGCCGCGGTCGCTGCCGTCTCGAGCTCGTGCCGGTTCGCGTCTGAGCGCGCGAGCGCCCGCTGCGCGAGTGCCTGCACGGCGAGCGCGGCAAGCAGCAGCCCGAGCACGAGCAGGGCAGTTTGAGCGCCCGCGACGATCCACACCGCGCCGACGAGCAGCAGCGGGATGAGCGGCGAGAGCACGAGCAGCTGGAGCTGATGCGCTGGAACGCTCATGAGCGAGGGGATCGCGCGCCCCGACGTTGTCGTGACGAGGGCTCGGTTCGCGGGCGTGAACCAGGAGAGCTTCGCGCGGTTGAGCGCTCCGCCGAGGCCCGCGTAGAGGTCGCCAGCGAGGCGCGCGCCCGCGAGGTAGCCCGCGCGCGACACGAGCACTGTCACGAGCAGCGAGGCGGCGGCGACCGTGAGCACGAGGGCGATGCTGCCGCCGTCGCGGATCGCGAGCGCGAGGCACGTGTACGCCGCGACCTCGACGAGCGCGACGAGCGCCCACCCGGCCGCGACGAGTGCGAGCCTGCGGCGGGCAGCTCGCGGTAGGGCGGGGGATCCCGGTCCGGTGTATCCCGGTGTAGAAGATCCAGCGGGGGATCCCGACCCGGCCGATCCCTGCGCGCGGGGCTTCTCGGCCTGCGGCGTCTGCATGCCCTTCGTGTCGCTCATCGTGCAGGCCCTTCCGTGGCGGGCTGTGCGGCTGCGATCGCGCAGCGAGTGTCGGCGCGGCAGGCGAGCCGCGGATCGTGGGTGACGACGACTACCGCTCGGCCGTTGTCGCGGGCCAGCCGCTCGAGCTCGACCCAGAGCCGCTCGGCCGTGGCGTCGTCGAGCGCGCTCGTGGGTTCGTCCGCGAGAATCACGGCCGCCGGCGAGAGGAACGCGCGCGCGAGCGCGAGCCGCTGTCGCTCGCCGCCCGAGAGCGTGCGAGCTTCCGCGGAGAGGGGCGCGTCGAGCTGGGCCCGGCCGAGGGCGGCAGCGCAGTCGGCCGCGGTGGCCGCCGGGGCGACGAGCCGCAGATTGTCGAGCACCGTCGCCGAGAGCGGCGGGACGGCCTGCGGGATGAGGATCGCGGCGCCCGCCAGCGCGTCCTCGCTCAGGGCAGCGAGGTTGGTGCCTCCGATGCGCACCGTGCCCGTGGTTGGCGATTCGAGGCCTGCGAGCAGCCGGAGGATCGTGCTCTTCCCCGCACCGCTCGGGCCGGTGATGGCGGTGATCGCGCCTGCAGGGGCGCGCAGGGTGACAGGCGCGAGCAACTGGCGGTCGCCCCGCGCGAGCGAGAGGCCCTCGGCGAGCACCCCCGAGCCGTCGTCAGCGAACGCGGCGTCGCCGCGGGGGAGCAGTGGCTCGGCGAGCAGCTCGCCGATGCGCGTCGCGGCCGCCCTGCCGCTCGCGACGTAGTCGAGGCCGTGCCCGAGGCGCAGCGCCGGCGTGACGAGCGCGAGGCTGAGGAGCAGGATCGCGGCGAGCGTCGCCGTGTCGCCCGACGCGCCGACCGCGTACGCGATCGCGTAGCTCGCGACTGCCTGCAGCAGCGCGACCGCGACCGCGGCCGGGGTGGCGACGCGCTTCACCCAGGTGACCATGCCGCTCGTGAAGCGGTCGGTCGCGTCGCTGTAGTCGGCGAGCGCGCCGCTGGCCGCGCCGAAGCTGCGGAAGATGTGGATCCCACACGCGTAGTCGTCGACCGCGGTCGTGATCTCGCCCATCACGCGGCCGCGCTCCTCGCCGTGCCTCGCGGAGAGCTTCGGCAGCACCGCGAGGTACGCGATCGCGGCGATGACCCCGGGGATGAGTGCGAGCAGCGCGAGCGGGCCCGCGAGCGCGAGCAGCAGTGCGACGGCGCAGAGCGGTACGACGATCATGGTCGCGAGCTCGGCGGGCAGGTGCGCGACCATGTGGTGCAGGGCCGCGACGTCGTCGGACACGAGCCTGCGCAGTCGATCCGTCGTGAACGTGCTCAGCCGTGTCGCTGGGAGCCGGAGCGTGTGCGCTGCGATTTCGCGCCTGAGCCTCGCATCGAACTTCGCCTCTGCCGCGTGCGCGAGCCAGGACGCTGCGGCTGAGAGCGCCGCAGCGAGCAGCAGCGCGACGCAGACAGCGGCGGCCGTGCCTGGCGAGGGATCGGCGATCATCGAGACGACGCCCCACGTGGCCGCGAGGCCGGCGACGCCCGCGAGCGTTGCGCCGATCACCGCGAACGTGAGGGCTGGAATCGAGGGGCGTAGGGCGGGGCGCACGCGCGGGGCGAGGAAGGAATGCGTAGTTGTCACGACCAGAAGTATACGCGTATAGTAAGGCTGACCTAACCAACATCTGAGGAACTTAATGAGCAAGCTAGACCACGACCGCATCGTCGACGAAGCGATGCGCATGATCGAATCGGACGGCGAGGCTGGGCTGTCGATGCGCGCGCTCGCCGCCGCCCTGAACGTCACGCCGATGGCTCTGTACCGGTACTTCACCGACCGCGACGCGCTGCTGCTCGCGCTCGTCGTGCGCGTCTCGGAGACACTCGAATTCCCGGAGCGAACGGGGGAGCCACGCGCCGATGCCGCCGCGCTTGCGCTCGCGCTTCACGACTTCCTCGCGCACCACCCCTGGATGATCCGCCTCATCTCGACGGGCAGGCTCGCAAGCCCCGCCGGCATGCGCTTTCCCGAGGGCTTTCTCGACTGCGCGAAGGCGGCAGGGCTCGCGGACGAGTCCGCGTTTCTGTTCTACCGGACCATGCTCGCCGCGATCCTCGGCACCGCAACGATCACCTGGGCGGGGCAGGCAGGAGCGGCCCCCGTGCTCCCCGACACCTCGTCGGTCGGCCCGCTGCCGCGCGTGACGCACCTCGCGCCAAGCTGGGCCGAGCTTGACGCGGCTGCGACGCCCGCCGCGATCCTCGGAGCGATCGCCGCCACGCTCCCCGGTTCCTAATCCACCACCACACAGAGAAAGAAGCACAATGTCCCTCTCCCTCGCTCACCGCAGGGCCCTTCCCGCGCTCGCCACGATTGTGGCCGGATCCCTGCTGCTCGCCGGCTGTGCCAGCGGGCAAGACGAAGCCGCCGCACAACCCGCCGCTGTCGACGCGGGCGCAGGATTCCCCGTCACGCTCGAGAACGCATACGGCGAGGTCACGATCCCGGCAAAACCCGAGCGGGTCGCGACCCTCGGCTACGCGGACGTTGCGCTCGCCTCCGCACTCGGGGCAAACGTTGTCGTCGCGCCGGAATCGTTCACGAGTATCTCGGGATCCGGCAGCGAGAAGAACCTTCCCTACATTGATGCGCTCCCCGACAGCACCGTGTGGGTGAACCCGATGGGCGTGAACGTCGAGCAGGTCGCGTCGGCAAAGCCCGATGTCATTCTCGCGACAGCGGCGTTCACGCTTGACGAGAAGCTCTACAAGCAGCTCAGCGACATCGCGCCCGTCGTGACCTACAGCGAGGCGCTCTACGGCGAGACCGGCGAGGACTCGGCCCTGCGGATCGGCGAGGCCCTCGGCGAGACCGACGGCGCTGAGGCGCTGATCGAGCAGGCCGACACCGCGATCGCCGAGCTGCAGAAGGAGCTCCCGAACCTCGACGGGGGCACGTTCCTCTACGGGCAGGCACGCGACGGAGTCGTGGTCATGCTCGTCGAGGAGGCGAACGTCACCGCGCAGTTCATGCAGCGGCTCGGCCTCGTGTCGCTCCCCGCGGTCACCGCGCTCGGCGGCAAGGGCTCGGTGCCGGGGGCCATCGACGTGAGCGTCGAGCAGGCGCCGCTGTTCAATGACGCAGGGGTGCTCTTCATGACGTACCAGTCGGACGCGCTGCAGGAGAAGTTCGAGACCGACCCCATCGTGTCCGCCCAGCCGATCATGTCAGAGCGCTACGTGCCTGTCGGTCTTGAGGCAGCGACCGCGCTGCAGGATCCGAACGTCGCATCGGTGCCCTGGCTCCTCAGTGAGCTGCGCCCCGGCCTCGAACTCATTCCGGCGAAGTGACGGCAACGCTCCGAGAGGCGCGGCCGACCGCTGGCGACGCTGAGCAAGCAGCGAGCGAGTCCGTGACGGCCGCGGGCAGCGCCCGGCCAGCCGCCGCTGACGCCCGGCCAGGCAGGCTGCGCACTCTCGGAGCGGCCACCGCGTGCGTCGCGGCCCTCTGCGCACTCGCCGTGCTCAGCGTGCTCGTCGGCTCCCGCCCGGTGACCCCCGGTGAACTCGGGACGCTGCTCGCGGGCGAGGCGGGGGACGACCTCGCCACGCTCGTGCTGCAGGTGAGAGTGCCGCGCACGATCGCGGCGATCGTCGTAGGTGCCGCGCTCGCGGCGGCGGGTGCCCTCATGCAGGGAATGACCCGCAACCCGCTCGCCGACCCGGGCCTCCTCGGCGTGAGCTCGGGTGCCGCGTTCGCAGTGGTCATCGGCATGAGCGCATGGGGAGTGAGCTCGGCAACGGGCATCGCAGCCCTCGCCGTCGCCGGGGCCGGGTTCGTGACGGCGATCGTGCTCGTGCTCGGCCTCCGCGGCAAGGGGGACGGCTCGCGGCTCATTCTCGCTGGCGTCGCGTTCAGCATGACCGTCGCCGGTATGCAGGCGGCCATCACCCTGCTCAACCCACGCATGCTCGACGCGATGCGCGCCTGGTCAGCTGGCTCGCTCGCGAGCCCGAACCAGGACGTACTCAGGCAGAGCCTCCCAATCATCGCAGCGGGCGTCGCACTCGCGCTGCTGCTTGCCAGGCCACTCAACGCGCTCGCGCTCGGCGACGAGCTTGCGCAGGGCCTCGGAACGCACCCACTGCTGACCCGCGCTGGAACGGGCCTCGCGACCGCGTGCCTCGTCGGCGGGGCGACCGCAATCGCCGGCCCGCTCGGCTTCGTCGGGCTCATGGTGCCGCACCTCGTTCGTCCCTTCACCGGGCCCGATACCACCAGGGTGCTGCTCGCCTGCCTGGCAGTCGGGCCCGCGCTCGTGCTGCTCGCCGATGTGCTCGCGCGCGTTGTCCTGTGGCCGGGGGAACTGCCCGTCGGGATCGTCTCGGCCGCGCTCGGAGCGCCCGTGCTCCTGCTCCTCGTGAGGAGGGCGCGATGAGCCGGGCCACGGGCGTTGCACGAGTGACCTCGTGGCGCTGGGCCGTCGGACTCGTGCTCGCCTGCGGCATCCTCATCGCCGCGC
The DNA here is from genome assembly GCF_000834055.1 of Leucobacter komagatae. Lineage (GTDB taxonomy): Bacteria > Actinomycetota > Actinomycetes > Actinomycetales > Microbacteriaceae > Leucobacter > Leucobacter komagatae_A. Next base: position 22,234 of record NZ_JXSQ01000028.1, on the reverse strand, counting down.
TCGCGACGGGCGACCTCGCGCTCAGTGCGCGAGAGGTGTGGGGCGCGCTCGCGGGAACGGGCGACGACTTCACCGCGACGGTCGTGCGCACGTGGCGACTGCCGCGGGCGCTCGCCGCAGTTGCCTTCGGGGCCGCGCTCGGCGCATCGGGCGCGATCTTTCAGTCGCTCACGAGAAACCCGCTCGGCAGCCCCGACGTTGTTGGCTTCAATACCGGTGCCTACACGGGCGTGCTCATCGTGCTCGCCGTGGTTCCCGCGCCGGGCTTCGCGCTCCTCGCCGGTGCCTCGCTCGCCGGCGGGCTCGCGACAGCGGTGATCGTGCTCGTGCTCGCGTCGCGGGCCGGGATCGGCGGGCGCGCGTTCCTGCTAACGGGGATCGCCGTCGCCGCCGTGCTCGGGGCGTTCAACACTTGGCTTGTCTACAAGACCGACACGGCGACAGCGACCGTCGGTGCTGTCTGGGCGGCTGGCACCCTCGACAGCCTCGGCTGGGAGCAGGCGGGTCCTGCGCTCGCCGTGCTGGGGGTGACCGCGGTGGTCACCGCGGCGCTCGCCCCGAAGCTGCGCATCCTCGAGCTCGGGGACGACCTCGCGCGGGCCCTCGGCATGCGCGTGACACTCGTGCGCAATGCGTGCATCGTCTGCGCGGTCGTGCTCACCGCGGTCACGACGGCCGTCGCCGGCCCAATCGTGTTCATCGCGCTCGCGGCACCGCACCTCGCGCGCGCCGTGCTGCCGCGGAGCGCGCCCATCTTCGCTGCAGCGCTCACGGGTGGCGTGCTCCTCAGTGCGGCCGACTGGGTCGCGGCGCACGCCTTCGCGCCGACGCAGATCCCTGTCGGGGCCGTGACCGTGACGCTCGGCGGCGCGTACCTCACGCTGTCGATCCTGCTGCAGAGGCGCTGAACGGGGCGTGCTCGGACCGCGCTCGCTGCGCTCGCCGCACCACCCGCCCTCACCCAGCGGCCCGCGCTTGCTGCGCCACCCGCGCTAGCCGCGCGACCAACTCGCGCCCGCCTGGCCTCACGCGCACGCCGCGCTCAGGTGTGAATTTCCTGAAGTTGCACACGAGTGTGCAACCTGTGGGTATGATATTTCTGTGGGAAAGAGTTGGCAGATATTTAAACGGGATGTGAACCGGCTCGTTCGTGTGCGAAAAAGCTGGGTCATTGTCATTGGCATACTCATTACGCCAGCTCTCTACGCCTGGTTCAATATCAATGCGTTCTGGGACCCATACTCGAACACCGAGAACATCAACATCGCGGTTGCCAATCTCGACTCCGGGGCAGACTCGGACCTCACGGGCGACGTGAACATCGGCGACCAAGTCGTCGACCAGTTGAAAGACAATGACCAGCTCGGCTGGCAGTTCATGGGCGAGGACGAAGCCAAGTCCGCTGTAAAGCGTGGAGACGTGTACGCAGCGATTGTCATCCCCGAGGATTTCAGCAGCGACCTGCTGAGTATGACGACGGGCACTTTTACTCAGCCAGCGCTGCAGTACTACGTGAACGAGAAGGCCAGCGCGATCGCGCCGAAGATCACCGACGTCGGTGCGTCCACGCTCGATAAGCAGATCACGAGCGCCTTCAAGGAGCAGGTCGCCCATGCCGCGACGGAGGCAGTGAAGGACGCCGGCGACTCAGTCGAGTTGCGCCTCCTCAACGCACGCAGCGACACCCTCAACGCGTTTGACGAGACGACAAAGACGTTAGATTCCGCGCGGAAGAGCATCGACAAGCTCCGCGACGGGCTCGGATCTTCACGCGAATCCCTTGTGTCATCGCGTGGCACCGTCGCCGGCGTCAACGCAACACTGGGGGATGTGCAGGTAGCGGTCACCGAGGCCCAGTCGATCATCGCCGAAACGCAGCAGCAGGTGGTCGCGTTCAGCGACGCCGCGACCTCGGCCTATTTGAAGGGCACGACGCTGTTGGCAGACGCCGCGGCGTCCGCCAACGTCTCGGTCGCGGAGCTCACCCAACAGCTCAAACAGGCAAGCGTCCGCATCGACGCCTCGATTGCAGAGATCACGGCTGCCGTTGAATCGAACGAGGCAGCCATCGCTGAGCTGAAGGGGCTGGTCGAGCAATCGGGGATTGACGACGAAACCAAAGCCCGGCTCACAACCGCTATCGCAGCTCTGGAAAAGCAGAACACCGCGCACCAGGGTGTGCTCGCAGAGCTGCAGAAGGTGAATTCGAGCGCAGCAGGAGCGGTGCAGGCAGTCGCCGACGCCTCTAGCGCGCTCAGCCAAGCGATGAAGGACACCCGCGACGCGACAGCCGGCATGCGCCAGGTCATGAGCGAGACGGTGCCAGCGGTCAACGCAGCCATGTCGCGGCTCTCCTCGAGCGCGGGGACGTTCGCCTCCGCTCTCGAAGCGCAGCAGACGGTGCTTGCGCAGGCGGACGGGTTGCTCGGGGGGATCGACACCCAGCTGGGATCGACAGACACAGCGCTTGCGAGCTTCGACGCTGACCTCAAGGGCATACGCGACGGAGTGGCGACCGCGAAGGCCGACGTCCTCGCACTCGGAGCTGCCTCGGAGTGGGGGACGCTTGGCACCCTCACGGGTCTCGACGCGGATCAGATCGCCGAGTTTGTGGCATCCCCAGTGACCGTTGACGAGCAGGTCGTCTTCCCGATCGCTTCGTATGGCTCCGCGATGGCAGCGCTCTTCACTAACCTTTCGCTCTGGATCGGTGCCTTTGTGCTCATGGTGATCTTCAAGATCGAAGTTGACACCGAGGGAATTGAAGACGTCACGGTTCGGGATGCCTATCTTGGGCGGTTCTACCTCCTGGGGACGCTCGCGGCACTGCAGGCGCTGATCGTGTGTATCGGCAACCTCATCATCGGGGTGCAAACGGCGAGCGCAATCGCGTTCGTGGCGACTGGGGTCTTTACGGCGCTCGTCTACGTCAGCATCATCTATGCGCTGTCTGTCGCCTTCGGTCACGTCGGCCGCGGGCTCTGTGTGCTGCTCGTGATTATGCAAATCCCAGGCGCATCCGGGCTCTACCCCATCGAGCTTATGCCGGGCTTCTTCCGTGCGATCTACCCGCTGCTCCCGTTCTCGTACGGAATCGATGCGATGCGTGAGACGATAGCCGGCTTCTACGGCGCCCACTACTGGCGTTTTGTCGGGGTGCTCGCGCTCATGATGGTGCTGTCATTCTTGCTCGGTCTTGTGCTGCGCAGGAGGCTGGCGAACTTCAACCTGCTCTTCAACAGGCAGATCGCGTCTACGGACCTGCTCATCGGTGAAAAGGTGCAGGTTGTTGGTTCGGGTTACCGCCTGAGCGACGTCATCCGCGCGCTCCAGAACCGGGGTGAGTACCGCGCAGACCTCGACCGGCGAGCGCGACCGTTCACCCAGCACTACCCAGCGCTGCTCCGGGGCACGCTCATCGTCGGTGTTGTCGGGGTGGTCGTGATTGGAGTCATCGCTTGGGCACTGCCCGGCGGCAAAGCCCCACTCCTTGGGGTCTGGGTGCTCTGGTGCCTGGTGATCATGGGCTTCCTCGTCGTCATCGAATACATCAAGCAGAGCTTCATTCAGGCGCGAGAGGTTGCTGCGCTCGACGATGCCGAGCTGCGGGACGCGGTGTTCACGGAACGTGCGGGTCTGCAGACTCCTCCCGTCTCGGCACGCGCCCACGCAAGTGCCGCCGGCGCGAGCCCTGCAGCTGATGGCACTGCGCAGCTACTCGAGGAACGTGAGGCGGCGGCCACGGAGCAGTCGGCAGACTCGATTGACGACCTGATGGTCGAGTGGTTTGGCGAGGCGCCCTCGGCGGGACCCGACATCGGAACCCGAGACGCCTCCGACACAGCCGACAAAGCCGATACAGCCGATACCGCGGATACGACCGAAATGCCCGAACTGCCGGACACGACCGAAGGGGGGTCGCGCGCATGAACAACATCCTGAGCCTGTTCCGCCGAGACATTCGTCACGCGACCCGCAACGTTATGGCGTCGATCGTGCTAGTTGGTCTCGTCATCATCCCCTCGCTGTTCACCTGGTTCAACGTGATTGCGAGCTGGGATCCCTTCGCGAATACCAAGAACCTGAAGGTCGCAGTCGCAAGCGCCGACAAGGGGTTTCAGAGTGATCTCATGCCGATCCGCATCAACGTGGGTGAGCAAGTGCTCTCGGAGCTTCGCGCGAACGACAGCCTCGACTGGATAATCACTTCAGAAGAGGACGCTATCGACGGAACTCGTTCCGGCGATTACTACGCCGCAATCGTGCTTCCCCCTTCGTTTAGCGCAGACATGATGACGTTTTACGCCGACGGCTCGGACAGAACAAGCCTCAAGTTCTACACCAATGAGAAGAAGAACGCCCTCGCGCCGAAGATCACTGAACAGGGCGCGGAAGGCGTATCTTCACAGATCAGCGAGGCCTTCACGGTGACGCTGAGCGAGGTCGCACTCGGCCTCGTATCGTCGGTGTCCGACTACCTCTCAGACGATGACACTCAAGCCGCATTGACGCGCGTGGAATCGCGCGTCGGCAACATCGCAACGCAGATCCGCTCAAGCGCGGGAACGGCCGACTCCCTGACAGCACTGGTGGACGCAAGTATCCCGCTCGTTGACAGTGCAGAATCGCTCGTCTCAGCGGCCGGCGACTCGTTCAGCGACGCCTCGAGCGCGGTCGGCAGCGGCGCGGCGGCAGTTGGAGACCTGAAGTCAGCGCTCCAGGGCGCGACACAGTCGCTCGTAGACGCTCTTAACGCGACTGCTGGGAGCTACGACGTCGTGGGAACGCGTATCGACGAGCTGTATGCGCAAGCGGGCAAGGCGTCAGGCGATCAGGTCGCGGGACTCAATGCCCTCGCCAACACCGTCCAACTGCAGATCGACCAGATGACCGCGCTCAAAACGACGCTCATCGACGATGTCGCTAGTGGCATCCCTGAGTCGGGGCAGGCTGCGTTCACGAAGTTGCTCGCGAGCATCGACGACTCGATCGCGCGACAGGAAGTCGTGCGCGACCGGATGCAGCAAGCCGCGAAGGATATTCAGGCGGGGAACGCATCTGCGCAAGACTCCCATCAGGGCATCGCCGACGCCGTCGCTGAGGCGAAGGCCGCGGTGAGCGATGCGAAAGCGGCATACAGCAATGGGCTGAAGCCGCAACTCGATCAACTGGGGGCAACCCTTGGCGTGATCAGTTCCGACATCGCTGGCATCCGCGATGACCTTGCGGGATCCTCAGCGTCGTTGTCCGGCGCAGCAGGGTCGGTGCGATCCGTACTGAGCAACGCAAGCGATGCGACACACAAGCTCTCTGAGTCGCTGAATAAGACCGCGGACAAATTCGGTGAGCTGGAGCGGGCGCTTGCCAAGGCGGCCGACACGGGTGATCTCAGCGCCCTCTCCGAAATCATCGGTGCGGGCCCTGGAGTGCTGGCAACATCGCTCGCCGAACCGATTAAGGTTGACCGGATCGCGGTATTTCCGATTGTCGGATTCGGTGCCGGAATGGCGCCGCTCTACAGCGTGCTCGCGCTGTGGGTGGGCGCGCTGCTCATGACCGTGACGATCCGTGTAGACGTCAATCAGGCTACGCTTCCTGACCGGCCGGAGCTCACGCCGACGCAGAAGTACCTGGGACGCTACGGTATTTTCGCGCTCGTCGGCCTCGCGCAGAGCACTCTGCTGACGCTCGGGCTCGTGCTGTTCGTTCAGATCGAACCGGCGCACCCAATTCTGCTGATCCTCGCTGGCTGGGTGATCTCGCTCGTCTTCACGATCATTGTCTACACGTTTGTTGTCGCGTTCGGAAACGCTGGCAAAGCGCTTGCGGTGCTGCTGCTCGTGATCCAAATTTCGGGATCGGGGGGCGCGTACCCGCTCGAGCTGCTCCCGGTCTGGTTCCAGAACATTAGCCCGTTCCTGCCGGCAACCTACGCAATCGAAGCGTTGCGGGCAGCGGTCGCGGGAATCTACGGTGGGGATTTCTGGATCGCGCTTGGGATGCTCCTGCTCTTCGTGCTGCCAGCGCTTCTGCTCGGCCTCGTGCTTAGGCGACCAATGATCCCGTTCAACCGTGGGCTCATGGAAGCCCTCGAATCTACGAAACTCATGTGAGGTAGTCGATACCCATGTCTGCAGAGCCAGTGAACGATCCCGTCGCGGTGGGCCTCGTGCCCGAGGGCCGTCGCCGAGACGCGACGAAGAACCGTGAGACCCTGCTCGAGGCCGCGCAGGCTGCCTTCGCCGAGCACCCCAACGCTTCGCTTGACAGCATCGCGCAGGCAGCGGGCCTCTCCAGACGGGCGCTCTACGGCCATTTTCCCGACCGCGACGGTCTGCTCCGCGAGGTCATCGACGAGGGGGCGAGGCAGTTCAGCGAGATCGCGGGAAGCGCCGTGAGCGACGACCCGCGACTCGCACTCGCGCAGCTGGCGAAGGGGCTGTGGCGAGCCGCCGCGGCCGTGCGGGCGTCGGAGAATATTGCGATGAGCGAGCGCTACAGCGCGGAGACCGCGCTCGCCCTCGAGCCACTCAGGGCGAGCCTCGCGACGCTCACCAGGCGGGGTATCGCGTCGGGTGCCTTCCGGGCCGATATGACCGAGGAGGTCCTCGCGCTGCTCGTTGAAGGGGCCGCGCGTGCCGCGCTGCGCGACGACCGGATCACGTCGGGCGATTCTGCCGCGACAGGGATTAAGGTCGTCCTCAGTATCGTCGGTCTGTCCTGGCGCGAACAGGCCGAGCTCTTCGAAGCGCACCCCGAGCTCGTCGAGGGCGGCACGCCCCGCAAAGACTGACGGCACGCGCGACGCGAAGAGGCCCCGCGCATCGCCCTCGAGGGGTGAAGCGAGGGGCCGCTTTCGGTGATCCGCGAGTTGCGGCGGCTGCGATGCCGCAACCCCGCGACAGCGCAACCCCGCGACAGCGGAGCACCGCGACAGCGGAGCACCGCGACCGCGCGGCTCCGCACCTCCGGGCTCAGTACCGCCAGGAAACACTGAGGAACGCTCCTTGAGCGGCCGCGGATCGCCGCGCCGACTACTGAAAGGGCCCTCGCCGCCACATAACTCCCGCGCTTTTCGGGATTCGCTCCCGCCGCCCCGGAGACACTGTTCACAGGAGCCAGCAGAGTTGAAGGGCTCGGCGAGCGGATCGAACGGTGACGGGAGCAGACTGGGTGCGAGCACGAACGACGCTGACACGGACGAAGCCGACGAGAACAGCCCTGACTCGAACAGCCCTGAGCGCTCTTGTGGCGGCCCTCCTGCTCGGAATGCCGGCACCCGTCCCGGGAGCAGCAGCGGCGGATCCTGCCGCGCTGACACCGGACTCTGGCCCGGTCGCCGGCGGAACCGAGGTCGCCTTCCCCGCGCCGAACGGCGTCACCTTCTCAGGGCTATGGCTCGGCACGCTGCACACGCTCGCGCTCGGTTCAGACGGCCAGGCATACGCGTGGGGTAGCAACGGAAGCGGGCAGCTCGGCACGGGCAAAGCGGGAGGATCGCGGGTTCCGGTTCGCGTCGCGCTCCCTGCTGGCGTGACGCTCACCCAGCTGGACGCCGGGGGCGAGTTCTCCGTCGCGTTGGCGTCGAACGGCTCGGTCTTCGCCTGGGGCGCGAACACCGAGGGGCAGCTCGGCAACGGCACCCGCGAGGGATCCGCTGTTCCCGTGCGGGTCGAACTGCCAGCTGGCGTCGCAGCGACGAGCGTCGTCGCGGGGGAGTACCACGTGCTCGCGCTCGGCGATGATGGTGGGGTCTACGGCTGGGGAAAGGATGACAGTAGTCAGCTCGGCGACGGCGGCACCGGGTTCGGCACACGGCGGCTTACGCCCGTTAGGGCGCACAGCCCGGAGGGTGTGACATTCGCCCACCTGAGCGCCGGAAGCTATCACTCACTCGCGCTCACCGCCGAGGGGATCGCCTACGCATGGGGTGACAACATGCACGGCCAGCTCGGCAACGGCACGACCGATGGCTCGCTCGCTCCAACAGCGGTCCGCATGCCCGATGGTGCCACATTCACTGAGCTGCACGCAGGCGGCCACTACTCGGTTGCGGTCGCGAGCGACGGCGGCCTGTTCTCCTGGGGAGCAAACAACCACGGACAGCTCGGAACCGGTTCTGCCGAGGGGTACCTCCCGGTACCGACACGCGTTGCGGCCCCCGAAGGGGTCGAATTCGTCACCGTCGTCCCCGGAGGGACGCGCTCCGACCCGGACACTGACCGCGCTGGAGCGGGCGGCTACCACACGCTCGCGCTGACGACCGAGGGGGAGGCTCTGGCCTGGGGACGAAACATGGAGGGGCAGCTCGGCGACGGTTCGCAGAGCGACTCGGCCATCCCCATCGCCGTGCGCCTGCCGGCAGGGGTGCAAGTCGCCGAGCTCGCGGCGGGCACGTTTCATTCTGCGGCGCTGACCGAGCGCGGCGCGGCCTTCGGCTGGGGCATGAACGTCTCCGGTCAGGTGGGGGACGGGACTGCTGGGCCGGCGTCGCTCTTCGTGCTCGAGCCTTCCCCCGTTGCGATGGGCGTCACGGTCACAGGAGTGACATTCGACGGCGACCCTGGCACCGCGCTCGCGGAGCGCGGCAACAACGCCTGGCAGGTAGTCACCCCGGCGCACGCCGCGGGCACCGTCGACGCCGTTGTCGCCTGGGAGCAGTTCGGGATCCAACGCGCACCGGTGAGCTATCCCGGCGGCTACACCTACGTCGCCCCGGCATCCCTCACGATCGGCGGAACGAAGATCGTCGCCCCCGTCGAGCACGGCGCACCGGGACTCGGCGAGGTCTCCGCTGAGGCGTGGGACGTAACGGTCACGACGGAATCGGGGGCGACAGCTGTAATCAGCGGTGACGAAGCGGTGACCCTCGACACCGGCACCGTGTACACCGTCGGCGAGCGCGGCAACGGCGGCTCCGCTGGCCTTGCGGATGCGGCCGCTTCAACCGACAACTACGCGCGCAAGGGAGAAATCAGCTGCGTAGATGCCGCAGGCGGTGCGCTCCCTGCCACAGTGTTTGATCCAGTGGCCGGAACGATCCTGATCGCGGAGGACGCCGCGGAGTCGGTGAATGCCCCACTGTCGTGCGAGATCACGAACCAGGCCGCACACGTCTCGTTTGTCACGAAGCACGGCGACGGGGCGACCGTTGCTCCCTCTGGCGACTGGCTCTTGACACTGGAAGCGGAGCGTGAACCCGGTTCCGGGGCCGGACCGGAGAGCGTGGCACGAACGGTCGCGCTAGCCGGTGATGCCACCACTGTCGCGGCGCGTCCTGGCAGCTACGCTCTGAGCGCTCGCGCGCCGTCAGGCAGCGCCGTGCGGGGGATCGAGCGACTTCGCACGGGTGAGACCGAGTGCGCGCGGCACGCGAACAGCCCCGAACAGGCACCCCGTTTCTGCTGGGAAGGCGTCGGCGCCGGCGAAAACGCGGTGGAAACGATCACGGTAGCGCAGGGCCGGCACGAGGTATTTCGGGTGCTCTCGACATCGCCGGGGGAGCCCATTCAACTGCCGCAGACGGGGGCTTCAGTTGCCTGGAGCTGGGTCGCGGGCGGAGCGGGACTGCTTGTTCTCGGGCTCGGGGTGCTCGGAGCACGCGCGGGGCAGCGGAAGGTATGGGTGCGCCGATGAGCGGCCGGCACACGCTCGGAGCGCGGAGGGCCACCCCGCGGCGAGGCACGGTCACCGTGCTCGTCGCTGCGATCACGGTGTTCCTCCCCGTCCCGATCGGGCCTGGGCAGGCGTTGATCGCTGCGGAGTGGCCTCCGTTTTCAGCTGCGGGGTCGCAGGCCGACCGCGGCGGGGAGGTGGTCGTGCACCTCCCAGAGCTCGGCGGCGCGGACAGCGGCGGTTCGGGCGGCTTCGAGGTCGCCGGATTCACCGCGTGTGAGGTTCAGGAGTCAACGGGTGCGATGGCGGGGGAGACAGGGATCCGTGTCGCACTCGACAGCGGGGGCCTCCCCGTCGTCACACGCGGCACCGATCGCGTCGCCCTCTCCTGCGGCTCGGAGCAGTTCACCGACAGCGGGACCGCGAGCACGCTGTTCACGCTCCACCCGGGCACCTACGTCGTCTACGAGAGTACGCCTCGCTTCACGCCTGACGGAGAGGCGCAAGGCGGCGATGCGTTCGCCACGCTGCCAGCCGTGGTTGTCGTGCCGCCGCGGACGGCCGCCGCAACGCGGGGGGAGCGCTCGTCTGGCGCGATCGAGCTCTTTCCGAAGGCGGCACCCGCAGCCGCTGCGGAGGCCGGGCCTGGCGTCAGCTCGGAAGTCTTTGGCGACGAGATTCGCCAGACGGTGACAGTGCCAGTGAGTGGGCTTGGGGAGGGTGCCGGCGGCGACCTGCGGATCGCCGAGCGCCTTGCTCGGGGCGTCAAGCTCGTAGGGACCTCGCTCGTGCTTGTCCGAGCGGACGGCACCCTCACGCAGCTCGCCGAGCCTGACTTCGTCGAGCGGCGCGGCGAGGACGCTGCCGGCAGTTCGCTCGAGATCGAGCTCACGCGGCGCGGCCTCGACGTGCTTGCGGAGCACCCGACAGGGGTGCTCCAACTGGAGGCGACGCTCTCCCCGGAGACGAGCGGTTCGACCGCGGCCTCCGCCGAGGTCAGCGTGAACGGTGAGCGGATCCGGGAAGCAGTGAGCGGCAGGGTGGAAAACCCGAACATCGAATATTTCTGGAACTACGCCCACCTACTCACGATGGTGACCGACGTCGGAGCGACTGAGGAGCGACCGCTTTCCGGGGTTGTCTTCGATGTCTACCTCTTCGACAAGCTGAGCCCGTACTGCCCCGACGCGCCCACTGGTTCGTCGCTGTGGTCCAAGAAGAACGTCGTGGCCGACGCCGATGGCAAAGTCTTTAACCGGACCCTCGGACAGGCCTACTACTGCTTCTATCAGGTGTCGATTCCACCGGGGTACAAGGGCGGGATAGACGCGCCGGTGCTGCTGCTTGTCAACGCGGAGGGGGCTCACGAGGTCGTGCACTATTCGCAGGTGGGCTCTGACGCCTCAGACCTGCCAGACCTCCCGCTGACCGGTTCCGCTGCGGGCGTCGCGCTCGTGACGCTCGGCGCGGTGTTCCTCGGCGTCGCAGGGTGGTTGGGCGTCGTGCGCTATCGGAGGGGCAACTCTGAGCAGGTCGCCCCGCTCGGGTGAGGTGATCCAGGGGATGCCTGAAATGGTCGCCCGCACGGGGCGACAGCCTGACCGCCCCGGTCGCGACGCGTTGTCCCCGCCCGCTCACAACATATGGACTCAGCAAGATGCCATAGCTTTTGCGCCTAACACGGGGCCATCTCGCTACAGTGATGTCGTTTGAGGAGTGGCCGACGCGGCTATCCTTGATACATCTGATCTAGTGACGCGCGGCCGAGGCGGTGGAACATGGGGCGACAGCTGCCCGCACGTGAGGGTCCGTCGAGGCACCTGGCCTCCGCGGCGCTGCCCGTAACCGGGGCGACCGTGCCCGAGGGGTACCTGCTCCGCGCCCGCTTCCTCAAATACGCCTACGAGGACGAGCAGAACTCGTGCACAGCGAAGCCGCATGCGCACCCCGAGCACGTGGTGTTTTGGCCGGAGCGCGGGTCTGGCTCGGTCGAGGTCAACGGAATGGAGCAGTCGGTGTCGCTCGGTCAGGGAGTCTGGGTGCCCGCTGGCGAGCCGCACTCCGTCAGTGACCGCGACGGGGACATGGTTGCGCTGCACATTGCCCCAGAGGCCGTGCCTTGGCGTGGTACCGAGGTGAAATTGGTGACGATGCTTGTCGCAGTTCGCGAGCTCCTGCTATACCTGGCTGACGCCGGCATGCCGCGTGAGCAACGGGTACAGGCTCAACGCGTCTGTCTCTCGCTCATCTCTGACGAGCCTGGGTCGGTGGTCCAGTTGCCAGTGCCTCACGATGCACGCATTGTGGAGATTTGCCGGGCTCTTGTCGCCGATCCTGCCGACGATCAGACCATCGAACACTGGGCTGTGCGCCTGTCGGTGAGCAGCCGCACCCTTGCCCGAGCGTTTCGGGATAGTACGGGGATGACCTTCAGCCAGTGGCGCACGTGCGCTCGGATGGATCTAGCGGTCCACCTGCTCGACCGGGGCCTCCCCGTTGGGGAGGTCGCGAGACGTGTCGGATACGCAACCGTGCCGGCGTTCAGCAGCGCGTTCCAGCGCGTGGTCGGGAAGTCGCCGCGCGAATTCCATCCCGTTCTGTCGGCGTAGGCGAGGCCTCGCCTGGCTTCATGTCCGCGGGGTTGTCCGTACCGCGAAAATAGTTGTCTGCCGCGCGTTCCGACATCATCGTATGTTAGTTAGGTAAGCCTTACTTCGTGACTGGGTGAGGGTCCCTAATGAGAAAGTCCACCGATGCGCCTGAAAACCCCCGCTTCCATATCCGCCATGCTTCTCGCGACGGCCATCCTTGTGACCGGCTGCGCCGGCGCGACAGGCAACAACCCGGGTGGCGATGCCGGCGCTCACGCTGAGAGCGACGCAGACGGGTCCTTCCCAGTGACGATTACTCACGCGCTCGGAGAGGCGACGATCGACGAGGCTCCGCAACGCGTGGTGACGCTTGGCTGGGCTGCCGAAGACGCCGCTGTGGCTCTTGGGGTCGTTCCTATTGCCGTGCCCGAATACACCTGGGGAGCGGACGACAACGGGTATCTGCCGTGGTTCCGCGACGCCGTCGAAGCGCTTGGCGAACCCCTGCCTCAAACGCTCCCGAGCGGAGAGGTTGATTTTGAGCAGATTCTTACGCTCTCGCCCGATGTCATTCTCGCGCCCTACTCGGGGATTTCGGATGCGGAATACAAGCGGCTGTCGGACATCGCTCCGACGGTGGCATACAGCGAAGAGCCCTGGGCCTCGAGCTGGCAGGACCTCACCAGCACGGTGGGCAAAGCGCTCGGCCGCTCTGACGAGGCTGCCGAGCTCCTCGATTCAACTGAGGCGATGTTTGAGGATTACGCAGCGGATCACCCTGAGTTCGCCGGCGTCAACCTTGCCTATGGCATGGGGCTCACTGATGGAACGAGCGAGCTCACGCTGTACTTCCCCTCCGACCCCCGCGTCGAGTTCGTCGAAGCGCTCGGCTTCACCACTCCGCCGTCCGTCATTGACTTCGCAGAGCGCAGCGCCCTCGGCTCGAGCGACAGCGCAAGCCTCGAACTGCTCGGTGACTTCGACGACGCAGACGTCTTCTTGGCGTGGGCCGCAAGCGAGGAGGACAAGAAGCGAACGCTGGGGAACCCGCTGGTGAGTCTGTGGCGACCCGTGGCCGATGGAAAGGGCCTCGTGTTGACGGATCCCTCGCTCGTCTGGGCGACGTCTTCACCGACGGCACTGAATATCCCCTGGGCGCTTGAGACCGTGGTGCCGCAGCTCGCGGAGCTCGTAGCGCGCTAGCGGCGAGCTGCTCGACGCTCCTGGGTCGGATCGCTGTTCACTTGCACGAGAGTGTCTGGCGCACGTATGCCGTGTCGGAGGGGGCGCTCCCGCGCGTATTCCTCGGCTCGGATATGCGCGCGTCGGCGGTGCGGCCTGCTTCGCAGGCGGCACCGCCGACGCGTGGCTGCCCGTCTACCGGGATCGAGGGAGGGTCGTCAGGCGGTGTCGCTCTCCGTGTGGCGCTGCTGCGGCCTGTAAGCTGATTCTCACTGAGGCTTTACTGCCACATGAAACACGGGAGAGTGGTGTGACGGAACGGAATACGGCAAAGCAGCCGATCGCGGACCAAATGTACGCCGTGCTGCTGCATCAGTTCATGTCGGGTGAGCGTGGTGCGGGTGAGAGTCTCAACATTGGCGCGCTGTCGCGCGAGCTCGATGTGAGCCAGACTCCGCTGCGCGAGGCCCTTGCGCGTCTCGAGCACACTGGACTCGTCGAACGCGTGGCGTTGCGGGGCTACCGTGTCGCCCCGATGATGACGAGATCTGATGTTGAGCAGCTCCTCGAGGCACGGCTGGTGCTGGAGCCGCGGCTCGCGCACGACGCCGCACTGCGGGCGACGCCAGAGTTCTTGGCGAAGCTGCGGGAGAGTGTCGTCGAGTTTGAACGCTCAGCCGATGCTGCCGACATGGAGACCGAGGGTTTCGACATGTACTGGCGTTCGGACGATCGCTTCCACACGCTCATCGCTGCGCAGTCGGGGAACCGTTTCCTTGAGCTTGCGTACGGTGCCCTCAGCGGCCAGATTCAGCGCTTCCGGCTGTTCTCGAAACTCGGTCGGACGGGTGCTCGCCATGCTGCGCCCGAACACGAGGCGATTTTCGAGGCCATTGCAGCTGGCGACGGAACTGCTGCTGCCGAGGCGATGCGTCTGCACGTCGAGGGCGCGACCGATAGGTTGTTCGGCCGGTAGCACGGAGGTTCGAAGCTGGACAACACCGCGTATCTAAAGATAGTATAGCGAATACTATTGCGAAGGTGGTGTGGTGATGCAGACGCCAAACGGCATCGGGGGAGCGCCTCGAGGGTACTCAGCGCACCCGCTGGTGGAGGGTTTTCCCGGAAAAACTGCCTCGCACGGAGCCTTCGGCTGGAGCAGCCTCTGGCTTCTTGACGACGGCACCAGGCGCGTCCTCGTCGACGCTGGACAGCCGGCGTATATCCCACTGATCCACGATGGACTCGCGCGGCTCGGCCTCGCCCCAAGCGACGTTACCGACGTCCTGCTGACGCATATGCACTGGGACCACGTGGCGAACTTCACCATGTTCGAGAACGCAACGACCTGGGTTGGGGAGCGAGAGCTCGCGTGGGCGGCGGATCAGCCAGCAGGTACGAAGTTCATCCCTGATCTGCACGTGCAGGAACTCCTTCGGCGTACCGACGGAGTCGAGCGCGTGAGCGCCGGAGACGAGATACTGCCGGGCATTCACACGATTGCGAGTCCGGGGCATACCCCGCACCACCTCGCGTTCTTCGCGGAGCACGCTACAAGCACTACCGACAACACCGGCAACGCCGGCACAGCCGGATCGCTCGTGTTCGCTGGGGACGCCGTGAAGAACATCCACGAGCTTGCGACATCCCGCGTCGATTCGACGATGGACGAGGACCAAAGCGTGCGGTCGATCGACCGGCTACGCTCGCTCCTTACCGACACCGGGGGAGTGCTGTTGCCTGGGCACGATGTCGGCCTCGCAATGGATGGCGGACAGGTGCTGCGCTTGCGTGAGCAGCGGGCCCAGATCGGGTTCTTCGCCGACGCGCAAGGCGACGAGACAGACCGATCCATCGGTTGAACCGGTGGATGACGAAGGGACAAAGATGACTACTGTTCTCTACACCGGGGGCACAGGCCGGATGGGCCGTGTGATCAGGGAAGGGCTCGCCGGCCGCTACGAGCGGGTTGTGCTGTATGTGCGTAGCGCGCCCACCGAGCCGTTGTTCCCCGGCGAGGAGGTCGTTATTGGCGACCTCTCGGAGCTCGACGCGCTCACCTCAGCCGCTCAGGGCGTCGATGTGATCGTGCACCTCGGCGCGGTCGCAGACGAGGCCTCGTTTGAACGGATCCGCGACGCAAATATCGACGGCACCTACCATGTGTACGAGGCCGCGAGAAGGGCCGGTGTGCGCCGCGTCGTTTTCGCGAGCTCGAACCACATCATCGGTTTTCACCCAGCAAGCGCGCGGCTTGACGAGTCCGCAGCTATCCGGCCCGACACCTTTTACGGGGTGTCGAAGGCGTTTGGCGAAGCGCTCGCGAGTCTCTACTACGACAAGTGGGGTGTCGAGTCCGTGCTGTTGCGTATCGGAACGTTCCGCCCCGCTCCAGAGGACGTGCGCCAGCTCGCGCTGTGGCTGAGCTGGCGTGACGGGATCGAGCTCACGCGCTGCGCAATCGAGAATGGCCCAGTTGGGTGCCAGGTGGTGTACGGCTGCTCGGCAAACACCGACACCTGGTGGGACGGCGAGGCCGGCTGGGCGGCGATTGGTTACGCCCCGCAAGACAACGCAGCAGACCACACCGCAGCCGTCGACCACGACGTCCCTGCGCCGAAATATCACGGCGGGGCATTCACTGCCTCAGCGTACGAAGGAGGGATCTGGTGAACACCATCGCCGAATCCGTTGATGTTCTGATCACGACAGCGTTTCTCAGCGCGGGCGACGAGGTCGACCTCATGCTGCGAGACGCGGGCTACACGACCAGGCACGTTCCCGACCTCGCGGATCGGCCCGTTGCGGAACGTCAAACGCTCTTGGCTGGCGCGCGTGCGGTCATCGCCGGCACCCAGCCGCTCACCGGCGAAGACCTCACACACGCGAATGCGCTGCAGCTCATCGTCCGTACCGGCGTCGGCTACGACAGCGTCGACGTCGCGGCGGCCACGGCGCTCGGCGTGCCGGTGTGCATCACGGCTGGTGCAAACCGCCAGGCCGTAGCGGAGCACGTCTTCGCGCTCATGCTGGGCGTTGCCAGGCGAGTGCCTGAGAACATCGCGAATCTCGCGGCGGGGAGCTGGCAACAGCTCACTGGCAGAGAGCTTCGTGGATCGACACTTGGCATTCTCGGCCTCGGTTCGATTGGGAAGGCGGTCGCCCAGATCGCGAAGGGATTCGGAATGAGCGTGGTTGCGTACGACCCGTACTTCGATGAGGCGTTCGCAACGGCCAACGGGGTGCGACGCGCAGAGCTCGACGAAGTGCTTGCAACGGCTGACTTCGTGACGTTGCACCTGTTCCTCGACGACTCCACCCGCAACCTCCTTGACGCGGATCGCCTGCAGCTCATGAAGCGAGACGCCGTGCTCGTGAACACCTCCCGTGGCGGCATCGTCGATGAAGCCGCGCTGGTGGAGGCCGTACGCGGCGGTGTGATCGGTGGCGCAGCGCTCGACGTCTTCGCTGAGGAACCGCTTCCCGCTGCCAGCCCACTCCTGCACACACCGGGGATTCTCGCAACGACGCACGTCGCTGGAGCTACCCGTGAGGCGCGAGGCGAATCGGGTCGCATGGCCGCCGCGAATGTCATCGCCGTATTGGGTGGCGCTCAGGCCGAGTACGTCGTGAACCCGGAATTCCAGGGCGCAGCGGCATGATTATCCACACTGGTGGTGGATCGCTGCCGCTCGCGGCGAACCTCAAATGGATGTTCACCGAGCTCCCGTTCGAAGCCCGGTTTGATGCGGCGGCGGCGGCCGGCTTCACCGGCGTCGAGTTCGCGTCGTGCTACGAATATGCCCCCGAGCACGTTCGCGGTCTTCTCGATTCCGCTGGTCTGGTGCAGGCGCTGATCAACACGCCTGGCGGCGAGGCAGGATCGCAGACCGTGATGGGTGCTGCCTATGTTCCAGGAGCCGAGGCCGAGTTCCGTGAGGGGGTCGAACGGGCGCTGCACTACGCCGCAGTACTCGGCGCCCCGACCGTGCACGTCATGGCGGGGGTGCGTCCGGCGGGCGCAGACGAAGACCTCGCATTTGCCACCTACGTCACGAACATTGGGTGGGCAGCGCAGCGTGCGCGGGCAGCAGGGGTGCGTATCGTGCTTGAAGCCATCAACAAGCGCGACCAGCCCGGCTACGGCCTAGCCTCGATGGAAACCGCAGCTGCCGTCGCGACGGCGGTCGACCCGGAGACTGTTGGCGTGCTCTTCGACGTCTACCACGCGCAGGTCGATCGCGGGAATGTGATCGAACGCTTCGAGCGGATCGCGCCGCTCGTTGCCCACGTCCAAATCGCTGACAATCCCGGCCGGGGCGAGCCTGGCACCGGCGAAATCGCATACGAGCGGGTGCTTTCGCGCATTGCCGCGGCCGGTTACGCGGGCTGGGTTGGCTGCGAGTACGCACCCGTCGGTGACACAGCTGCAGGGCTCACCTGGATTGAGAGGATCACCCGATGACCGAGATCAAGATTGCGCTTGTCAGCGCAACACCGCTGGCGATCGCTCCAGCGGCTGAGGCCGTACACGCGGCGCTCCCCGGCAGTGACGTGTGGAACCTGCTCGACGATCGGCTGCTCGCAGATATGCAGCAGCCAGGCAGTGTTTCTGGGCAGCTTGCTGCCCGCATGGACAGCCTCATCGAGACGGCGCTTGCCGGCGGCGCCAACGGCGTCTTGCTCACCTGCTCGCAGTACGGCAGCAGGGCCGACGCTCGCGACCTGGTCGCAGACGGGGTGACCGTGCTCTCCGCCGACGGGCCACTGTTTGCTGCCACTGTGGCCCTTTCGCCGTCGAGGGTGCTCCTCGTTGCCTCGCTCGAAGCCGCCGCGGCAGACAGCACAGCACGGCTCACCGCGGCGTTCGACGACGCGGCGGTGGCGACAACGATCCACCCGCTCGTCGTCGGCGCGGCCGCGACACCGTTATCTCCCGAGGGCCTCGCCGCAGTGTTGTCCGACGCCATTGCGGCAGTCGCAACGCCCTACGACGTTGTTGTCCTTGCCCAGTACTCGCTTGCACCCGCGGCGGAGCACCTGCGAGCAACCGTAGCCGTTCCGGTGCTCGACGGCCCAAGCGTCGCGGCGCGGCGCCTCCGCGACGTGATTTCGGGGGAAGCGCGGTGATCGGGGTCATTGCAGACGATGTCACCGGAGCAACCGACGTTGCTGCTGCGCTCAGCCGAGCAGGGCTGCGGACGGTGCTCGCGCTGACCGCGGACGTGCCGGAGGACGCGGCCGCAGCATCTGATGCGATCGTTGTCGGGCTGAAAACGCGCTCCATCCCGGCGCCCGACGCGGTCGCAGAGAGCCTCAGAGCCCTCCGCGGGCTGCAGGCCGCAGGGGCGAACCGCTTCTATTTCAAGTACTGCTCGACGTTCGACTCGACCCCGGCAGGCAACATTGGGCCCGTAGTCGAGGCGCTCGCTGACGCGCTGGGGGTTGGGGTAGTCGTCACCACACCCGCTGCGCCCATTCACGGCCGCACGGTCGCGGGAGGGGAACTCTTCGTTGACGGAGTCCCGCTCAACGAGACGCACATGGCCCAGCACCCGATCACCCCGATGCGTGATGCTTCGCTTGTTCGGCTACTCGCTCCCCAGGTCGCCGGCGAGGTCGACGTGCTGCCCCTCGAGGTCGTGCGCTCAGGGCCGGCCAACGTTCGTGACGCGATTGCATCTGCCAGCCGGCGCGGCGCCCGGCACGTCATCGCAGATGCCGTGTTGGCCGATGACCTTGGGGTCATTGCCGAATCCATTGAGGGCGCGCTCCTCGCCGCCGGGTCAGCTGGACTGATCGCTTCGCTTGCGGAGCGTGAGCCGGCGTCAGGGCACACCATCGTCGTTGCGCCACCAGGGCGGACGGCAATTATCGCCGGCAGCTGCTCCAAGCGAACGCTTGAACAGATCTCGGCGTTTGTCGAGGCTGGCGGAAGCTCGTACCGTATCGTCGCGCAGCCAGGAGACACTGCTGCGGCGCTCGCCGAGGCAGCGCTCGCGTGGTGGTCGGAACTGCCGAGCGACGAATCCACGCTCGTGTACTCCTCAAGCGCTGCGGAGGATCGTGACCCAAACATGCCAGAAGCCGGAGAGCTCTACGAAGACGTCGCAGGGATACTCGCCCGTGGCATGGCAGCGCGCGGCGTGCAACGAATGCTCGTCGCTGGAGGCGAGACCTCGGGTGCCGTGATTCGCGAGCTCGGCGCAGCAACAGCCGTCGTTGGCGCTGAGGCAGCAGTCGGTGCGCCGTGGATCCATGACGCAGCGAACGACGTATATCTCGTGTTGAAGTCGGGCAACTTCGGGGACACAGACTTCTTCGTTGACGTCGCGCGGCTGGGGGGAGGCGCTGTGAGCGCGGTGCGGGAAGAGATCGCGCGCACTGCGCACTCGATCCACAGGCGAGGCCTCACCCATGGGCGGACCGGAAACCTCGCCGCACGAGACGGCGAGCACATTCTCGTGACGCCGACCGGGGTCGGCCTTGACGAGATCGACGGGGACAACCTGTCCGTGCTCGATGCTCACGGACGCCACATTGATGGCCCGCGGCCAACCAAGGAAGCGTTTCTGCACGTCGCAGTGCTGCGCTCTCGCCCGTCGGCAGAAGCGATCGTGCACACACACTCAGTGCACGCAGCGGCGCTATCGTGCCTCGCGGACCTCGACCAGTCAGAGCCGCTGCCCCCGCTGACCGCGTACTTCGGAATGCGGGTGGGGCAACTCCAATTGCTGCCGTATTTCGCCCCG
Organism: Leucobacter komagatae; assembly: GCF_000834055.1. GTDB lineage: Bacteria > Actinomycetota > Actinomycetes > Actinomycetales > Microbacteriaceae > Leucobacter > Leucobacter komagatae_A. Next base: position 2,094 of record NZ_JXSQ01000028.1, on the reverse strand, counting down.
GGCGATCCAGCGGCGACGTCCGCGGTCGAGCGGGCAGCAGCACGCGGGCACGCGCTGCTGCTGCGCAACCACGGGCCAGTGGTTGCCGGGAGCAGCCTCGGTGCGGCGTTGGACGCGCTCGAAGAGCTCGAACACACCGCACAGATCTTCCTGCTCACCGCTGGCATGAGAACTGCGCCGCTCACGGATGAGCAGCTTGCAGCGCTCACGACCAGCCCACCGCCAGAAAGGCCAACAACATGATCACGCTCTACAGCGGGCTCGTCGTCCGCCAGCCGCTCATCGAGACGGTGATCCCCGCATTTGAGGCCGCAACGGGCGAGCATGTTGAGGCGACATTTGAGCCGACCACTGTGCTCCTCGAACGGATCGCAGCGGGAGAACGACCGGATCTCCTGCTCGGCGTCTCATCTTCGGTGGCGGAGCTCGCCGCTGCGGGTGTGCTCGACCCTGAGCTTGTCAGAGACATTGCAGTGTCAGCGATCGGCTTCGCCTGCCTCCCAGAAACGGCGCAACCACCGACGGGCACCGCAGAGGACTTCTTGGACTACCTCTGCGCTGCTCGCGCCGTCGCCTACACACTCTCGGGCGCCAGCGGCCTGCACTTCATGCGAGTGCTGCAGGATCGCGGTCTGCTGGAACGCGTCGATGAACGCGCGGTGCGGCTCGGCGGGGGGCTGACAGCCGAGGCCGTCGTCGACGGCAGGGCGGACATCGCGATCCAGCAAATCAGCGAGCTGCGTTCGGTCTTTGGGCCCCACGTGGTCAATCCGATTCCGCATGAGCTCCAGTCCTACGGCCGGTTCGCGATCGGCGCGAGAGTGCATGCTCCGGCCGCGGCAACCGCCTTCGCGGCGATGCTCACCGAGGCCAATGCGCAGGATGCATTCGCTGGGGTCGGGCTGAGCGCGCCGTAACGCGCACAACAGGATGAACGCGGGGTGGCACGGAGTCTAGCCACCCTCAAACAGGCCGCTGAAGGACACCGAAGCGGTCACGAACACGGAAGAGTGGGACGATGAGAAAAGTGGTGGTGGACACCGACACCGGCGTCGACGACGCGTTGGCACTTATGCTGCTTGCGGCTGATCCCGAGGTGGAGATCCTCGCGGTTATCAGCGTGTTTGGCAACTGTACGGGGGAGCGCGCCGCCGACAACGCGCGCTACGTCCTCGATACCTGTGGCCGCACCGACGTGCCGGTCTACCGTGGCAGCGATGTCCCGATTCGGCAGGAACTGCGCCTGAACCCCGGCATTCACGGCGAGGACGGATTCGGGAACACCGGCTTGCGGCCCCAGACCTCGGTGGCAGCTGAGCCCGACGGAGTTGCAGTGCTGCTCGAATTGGTGGCGGCGCACGAGGGGGAGATCGACTACCTGGCGATTGGCCCACAGACCAACCTCGCGCGGGCACTCGAGATCGAGCCTGCGCTGCTCGAGAAGCTGCGCAGCACCACCATTGTTGGCACCCTTGGGCCGGCGCTTTACCGTGACACGGCGCCGTGGGCCGACCGACGCTTCAGGGTGTCACGTGACCCCAACGTCACCTTCGATATTGATGCTGCCGAAGCGGTTGCTGGCAGCGTGGGGAACGTCACCTGGTGCGGGCCGTACGTCACACGCCAGGCACTCGTTCCTGAGGACTTCTTCCTTGAGATCGCGCAAACTACCGGTCACGAGCCCGCAGCACTCATCACGAAAATCAGTGCGGACTACGCCGGCTTTTACACCCGTTCGTACCCGCAGCCCGGTGACGAACGGGTGATGGGAATCAACGACAGCATGGCGGTCGCCGCGCTCTTGCGCCCCGACCTGGTGACCGCATCGGTGCAGCGCCCGCTGCAGACGTTCGAGGATCCAGAGACGGGGGACCGCTACCTCGCCGGAGTGCACCCGGCGCGCGACGAACATCGGCCGTTGCACACCGTTGTCGTGGATATGAACTTCGACGGGGTCCTCGACATGATCGGAGAGACGCTCAGGCGCCCCCTACCCTGGCGCTAGGCCGGCGGCGCCGCCGACTGCGCGCTCCCGCTCGACCGTGGCGGAGAGCAGCGGCTGCTCGACGAAACCCACCCTTGTGTTCCAGCGAC
>NZ_JXSQ01000027.1 GCF_000834055.1 Leucobacter komagatae | reverse complement strand
CGCCAAGCGCCTGCACACGCTTGCCGTTACCGGCGCGCGCTCGTAGATGTACTTCGCGATCGGGGTCGACCCGACAAAGCTGATCGCCTTCACATCCGGGCTGTCAAGCAGCGTATCCACGGCAACCTTGTCACCGTGAACGACGTTGAGGACACCGTCAGGCAGGCCGGCCTCGCGGAACAGGTCAGCGATGAACACCGACGCGGAAGGATCACGCTCGGACGGCTTAAGGACAACGGTGTTCCCGCACGCAATTGCCGAGGCAATCATCCACAGCGGCACCATGACGGGGAAGTTGAACGGGGTGATCGCCGCAACAACCCCGACGGGCTGCTTCACGGAGTGCACGTCAACCCCGGTCGAGACCTGCTCATCGCGCTCACCCTTGAGAAGGTGGAGCAGGCCTGAGGCGAACTCGACATTCTCGAGGCCGCGGGCGATCTCGCCTGCCGCGTCGGAGAGGACCTTGCCGTGCTCGCTCGTGACGATCGCTGCGAGCTCGGGGGTGCGCTGCTTGAGGAGCTGGCGGAGGTTGAAGAACACGTCGGCACGCTTAGTGAGGCTCGTCTTGCGCCACATCGGCAGCGCGGCCTTCGCCGCGGCCACTGCCTGCTCGACGGTCGCGACCGACGCGATGCCGAGCTCGTGCTGCTGTTCTCCGGTAGCCGGGTTAAAGATGGGCTGGGTCCGCTCGGCGGCCTCGACCTTTTCGCCACCGATGACGTGTGGGATGTGTGCCATTATTGTTGTTCCTCTCAACAGTTCATGTTCACGCAATGTGTTTGGGCCAGATAGGCCGCGTTGTTCCCAGTATTTCAGCGGCAATTCGTCTCGGCACCCGGCAAAGTATCGCGATCTGCCGCCCTTTCCGTACACTTTGTATGTGAGCGAAGCGAACGAGCCTTTTCCGAGCATCAGCGATGTCCTTGGAATCGCGGAACTCGCGGCTGGGGCGCCCGAGCTCGTCACCGGCGAGACAGGCCTCGACCGGCGAGTTCGGTGGGCTCACGTCGTAGCCGGGCGCGAGGCTCCGGCACTTCTCGACGGCGGCGAGCTCGTACTCACGACCGGAGCCGGCTGGCCGACGGCCGACGGCGAGGCCGCTGCCCTCGACGCCCTGGTGCACACGCTGGTTGATGCAGACCCCGCCGGCATCGTCTTCGAACTCGGCACCCACTTCGATGGGGCCCCCGCGCAGCTCATCGAGGCGTGCGTGGCTCGCGGCATCCCGCTCATCGTGCTGCACCGGGTCGTGCGGTTCGTGCAGATCACTCAGCGGGTGCACCAGCGGGTGCTCGCGGCGCAAAACGAGGCGCTCGAGGCTCGCGCCGAGGTGCACGCGATGCTCACGGAGCTCGGCCTGAACCGCAGCCCGGTCGACTACGTCGTTGACCGCATCGCTGCCACCCTCGGCGCTCCGGTCGTGCTCGAAGACGCGGGTCACCGCGTGGTCGCCTGGTCTGGCGATGATGCGACGGTGCTGCAGCACTGGGCCGCGCCTGAGCATCTTGTGCGCGGTGCGGAGCCCCAGCTGCCAGACGGCACCACCCGCGTGCCGGTCGAGGCGCAGGGCACCCGGTGGGGCTCGCTCACCGCGCTCCCTGGCCCGGCCCACGCCGCGGGTCGAGCGACGGTGCTCGAACTCGGAGCTTTTGCGCTCGCGCTCGCCCGACTTGCAGACAGCGACGGCGACACCTGGCTCGACCTCGGCTCGCGGCGTCTCTTTGATGCGGTGCTCTCCGGGCGCTACACGGGCGAACGCGAGCTCGCGAGTCAGCTCGCCGCCGCGGGGCTGCCGCTGGCTGGCCGCGTACTCGTCGGCGCGACAATCACCGGAACGGGCGACTTTGGCGCTCACGCCTCACTCGAGACGGCCATCTTGCAGACGGCAGTGCGCCGCGCGGTCGCGCCGGAGGCAAACGTGCTCCTCACACCCGCGACGGGCGCGCTCGCGGGCCCCCGCACCCTCCTCGCCCTTATGTCGTTCCCCGAGTCCGACCCGCGCCTTGGCGCGTTCCACGCCCACCAGCAGCATCCACTCGCGGCGAGGCTCTCCCGCGAGCTCGGCATGATGCTCCCAGAACAGACACCGCGGTCGTGGCGGGCACACCTGAGCATTGGGGTCACGGCGACGCGCCCACGCGCGCTGATCTCCTCGCTCGAGCGGGTCGCGGCGGCCACCACCACCGGCACCGAACACAGCTCCGCTGGCCCCCGCAGTGGCGGCGACTCGCGGGTGACGGTGCAGCTCGCCGCAAAGCGACCCCTCGCCTATCTCGTGCGTGGGCTCGCTGGCATTCCCGAGCTACAGGAGTTCGCCGAAACGCTGCTCGAGCCTCTCCTCGAACACGACCGAGGCAGCGGCGCCGGCCACTCGGGCGACCTGACGCTGGTGTTGGCGGCGTATCTCAGCCATCCGACGAATCGCTCGCTCGCCGCGCAGCAGGCGCGGCTGTCGCGGTCGGTCTTCTACCAGCGACTCGCGCTGATCGAGGAGCTCGCTGGCGTCGATCTCGCAGACGGCGAAACCATCGCAGCGCTCACCGTCGCGCTGCTCGCACGCGGCGAACTGTAACGAGGCGGCGCGCGGGCAGCGCCCAACCCATCACCCTACTGTGGTCGCCTCTCAGCCCGCTCACCCTTTCTCGGGAGGATGGGCGCATGGACGACACACCAATGATGCTCGACACCCTCGCCGTGCACGCCGGCAGAGCGGACCTTACGCCCCTCGGCGTCCACGCCCTTCCGATCGATCTCTCGACAACGAATCCGCTGCCAGACGTGCTGCGTGGCGGCGACTCCTACGAGGCCTTGGCAACGGGTGGCACCGTGCCCGACGGCGGCAGCGCCGTCTACGGTCGCCTGTGGAACCCGACGGTCGCACGGTTCGAGTCGGGCCTCGCGCAGCTCGAGCACGCGGCAACGGCCGTCGCCTTCGCGAGCGGTATGGCAGCTCTGTCAGCGGCGCTACTCGCCTTCGCGGGCTCAGACGGCAGCCGGCACGTCGTCGCGGTTCGGCCACTGTATGGCGGCACCGACCACCTGCTCGCGACCGGGCTGCTCGGAACCAAGGTCACGTTCTGCGCGCCCGACGAGGTGGCCGGCGCGGTCCGCGATGACACCGGTCTCGTGCTGCTCGAGACGCCGGCAAACCCGACGCTCGAGCTCGTGAGTATCGCCTCCGTCGTGGCACAGGCGGGCGACGTACCGGTAATCGTCGACAACACGTTCGCGACCCCGGTACTGCAGAATCCACTCGATCACGGGGCAGCGATGTCGATGCACAGCGCGACGAAGTACCTCGGCGGCCACGGCGACGTCATCGGCGGCGTCATTGCCTGCTCGGAGGAGCACGCCGCAAAGCTCAGGCCGATCCGCGCGATCACGGGCGCCGTGCTGCACCCGCTTGCGGCTTATCTGCTGCACCGCGGACTTGCCACGCTCCCGCTCCGGGTGCGTGCACAACAGCAGGGCGCGCGCACAGTGGCAGAGTGGCTCGTCGAGCACCCCGGTGTCGCTGAGGTGTTCTATCCCGGGCTGCGCCCCGACGCCTCGGGCGCGCTCGGCACACAGCTCACCGGAACAGGAGCGATGCTCGCGATTCGGCTGGCCGGCGGTGCCGCCGCGGCCGCTGAGCTCACGTCGCGTGTGCAGATTTTCACCCACGCGGTGTCGCTCGGCGGCGTGGACTCGCTCATCGAGAGCCCCGCCGCGCTCACTCACCGCCCCGTCACGGCAGAGGCGAAGCCCGATGCTGGGATCGTGCGCATGTCCATCGGGCTGGAGGATCCCCTCGACCTCATCGCCGACCTTGCACAGGCGCTCTCGTAACGCTCAGCAGTGCCGGCTAAGGCGGTCTGCGCTAGTTCGCTGCGAGGGGTGCCCCGGCGTTCCAGAGCGCCGCGTAGTCGTGCCCGAGTTCGCGAACCAGCCGCCGCAGTGCTGGCAGCGAGAGCCCGATCACACAGCTCGGGGCGCCCTCGATCCGCTCAATGAACGCGCCGGCTAGCCCGTCGATCGCGAAGCCGCCCGCGAGCTCGAGGGGCTCCCCCGTCGCGACATAGGATTCGAGCTCCGCGTCAGTCACATCTGCCGCGAGCGTGACAGTGGCGGTGTCGACCGCGCCGGCGGCCGGGAGTGCCTCGGCGCCGCCCGGCGTGCCGGTGCAGTCAATCAGCCAGTGCCCGGAGTGCAGCACACCGGTCTGGCCGCGGTGCTGCTTGGAGCGCTCGAGCGCAACCGCCGGCTCGTGTGGCTTGCCGAGTACCTCGCCCTCGAGCAGAAACATCGAGTCGCCGCCGAGCACGAGCCCGCCGCCGAGCTCGGCGATCTCACCGCGGTAGCGCGCAACGACGTCTTCAGCTTTCAAGCGCCCGAGGTACTCGGTGAGTTCGGGCGCCGTGAGCGGGCGGCCGAGCTCGGCCTCACGCGCTTCCACCTCTGCATCCTCATCCACCTGCGGGGCGAAGCACGCCGGTTCAATTCCGGCTCCCCTGAGCACCGAAAGGCGGGCGGGCGAGGTTGAGGCAAGGATCAGGCGCATGCTGAACAGCCTATGCAATACACCTCGGAATCGCGCAGCGCCTGGGCACCGGGTACCGTGGAGGTATGAAGATCTCGCGCAAAGCAACAGTGACCACCTCCATTTTGCTCGCCGCAGGCCTCGCGCTGACGGGCTGTAGCTCTTCAGCGAACCCTTCCGAGGGCGGGAGCGGCGCGAGCCAAGAATCTGAGTCGAGCAGTGGGGCGCTCACGAAGGACAACTTCGTTGAGCGCATGTCGGCTGCGCAACTGAAGGCCGGCTCGGTCCACGTGAAGATGAACTTGGGCGACGCCATCGAGGGCGACATTGAGGCAGACATGGTCATCAGCGATGACCCGCAGAAGGTCCAGATGCAGATGACCATGAACACCGGTGGCATGGATAGCGACATTCGCGTTGTCGACGGCAAAATGTTCATGAACATGGGCCAGGTGACCGGCGGCAAGTTCATGGACATGTCCGCGATGCCCGGCGGCGGCGGAGATGTCGGGGCAATCCTCAACCAGGTCAACCCGGGCGCGCAGCTCGACGGCTTCCGTGAGGCGCTCACTGACTTCCAGGTCGACCCGAAGGGGCCGGAAATCGACGGCGTGAAAACGACCCAGCTCACGCTCACGATCGACACGAAGAAGATGTTCGAGGCGCAGCCGCAGGAGGGCGTTGACGCTGATGCCCTCGTCGAGGCACTCGGCGACACGATCACCTACGACATGTTTGTCGGACCGGATGACCTCCCTCGCCGCATCGTCACGCCAGACATCGCCGGGCTCGGAGCCGCGACGCAGGATTACTCGGCGTGGGGCACACCGGTCACGGTTACGGCTCCGGGAGCCGACGAGATCGCCGACATGTCCGCCCTGCACGGATAACCACAGCTCATCTCTCACGGGCGCACAGCGCGTCCGTGGGAGAATAGTGGCTATGTCTGAACAGCACGAAAGCACGCCCCTCGAAATCGGTGCCGAGATCGAGCTCGAAATCACCGGTATGGCCCACGGCGGGGTGAGTGTTGCACGCCACGAAGGGCGCGTGGTGTTCGTCGCCGACGCCATCCCTGGCGAGCGCGTGCTTGCACGCGTCACCGACCAGAAGAAGAAGTCGTTCGCCCGCGCAGCGGTCACCCGCGTGCTCGAAGCGTCCGCGGATCGCCGCGATCATGTGTGGGATGAGGCTTCGGTTGACCGCGATCCGGCGGAACGCGCCGGTGGAGCCGAATTCGGTCACATCGATCTCGCCAGGCAGCGCGTGCTCAAGGCCGAGGTGCTCGTCGACTCGATGGCACGCTTTGGCGACATCGAGCTCGCTGGCGAGGAGGGCGAAGACTTCTCCGAAACGCTCGCCGAGCTCGTCGAGGCCGCCCCGGGCGACGACGAGGCGAACGGCCTCGGCTACCGCACCCGCGTGCGCCTGCACGTCGATCCAGAGACCGGAGCCGCTGGCCCGTACGCCGCGCGCAGCCGCAGCGTTGTGCCCGTCTCGTCTCTGCCACTTGCGACTGAGGGCGTGAACCAGATCGCGCCTCTGTTCGAGGCGATGCGCGGCCTCGCGACAATCGACCTCGTCGATCCGTCCAACGACGACCCCCGCATGCTCTTCACCGAGGTTGGTGCGAAGGAGCGTCGCGGCGAAAAGGACCTCGTTGGCGAACTCGTTGAGGATCGCGGCTTCATGGTGCGCGCCGGCGGCTTCTGGCAGGTGCACCGCGAGGCACCAGCGATGCTGTTCGGTGCCGTGCACGACGCGATCGCCGATCTCATCGAGGCGGGCGAGTTCGACCCGGCCGCCGCGAACCTCGACCTGTACGGCGGCGCCGGTCTCCTCGCAGCCGCGGTTGCTGAGGCTGCTGGCCCTGGCCTGAAGATCACCTCGGTCGAGTCGGATCCGCTCGCGACCGACAACGCTGCAGAGAACCTCTCCGAGATCGTTGGCGCCCGCGCAATCACCGCACGGGTGGATCGGCACCTTGCCGAGCTCCTCGACGCAGCTGCGCCGGTGCGCGATCGCCTCCGCCGCGGCACCGTTGTGCTCGATCCGCCCCGCTCGGGTGCCGGCGGAGATGTGACCGCACAGCTCGCAGAACTCGCGCCAGCGAACATCGTGTACGTAGCGTGCGATCCTGTCGCCCTCGCCCGCGATACGAAGTCGCTGCTGGATTCGGGCTACGACCTGCTCGAGTTGCGTGCGTTCGACATCTTCCCGCACACCCACCACTTCGAGTCACTCGCGGTCTTCAGCCGAGGCGAGTAACGCACGTGTTCCGAGGCGCCGCTGGGGGTTCCCAGCGGCGCCTCGGCGTGTGTAGCGTCGGCCGTGCCAGACGTGTTACTCGAAGAGCGCTTTGCGGCTTTCGATTCCGAGCTTCTGCAGCACATTGGAAACGTGAGTCTTCACCGTTGGGACCCCCACAAAGAGCTCGCGCGCAATATCGGCATTGGTGAACCGTTGGAGCATGAAGCCGAGCACTTCCTGCTCGCGCCCGGTGAGCGCCGCGCCGCGCACCCGCTCTTCGATGTTCCGTGCGCTCGCGCCAGTGTCCGCAGTGTCGTTCCACACGCGGTTACCTCGGCCAGTCGCGCGCACCGTCTCAACTAGGCGCCCCTCGGGGTGGTCTTTCGTGAGGAAGCTGTCAGCGCCTGAAAGAAACGCGAGCATTGCGTCGGTGTGCCCCGTATACGAGGTGTACATCATCACGCGCGGGCCGCGTTCGAGCGATTTCAGCTCGCGACAGAGCTCAAGCCCGCCGCGTACCCCGCCGAGACGCAGCGGCAGGATCACGAGGTCGGGGGAGGTCTTCGCAACGGCTTCCATCGCGGTCTCCGGGTCGGCCGCCTCAGCCACGACGCCCAGGTCATCGTGGGCGCCGAGCACGGTCGCGAGACCGAGGCGCACAATCGGATGATCCTCAACGAGCACGATCTTCAGCGTGTCGAGCGCAGCGCTGCGCTGCGCAGGAGCGGTGGTCATATCGGTTCTTTCCTCGGCGGTGAGTGGGAGTAGCGCCCCGAGCGCGACGACGCTGTCTCCCCGCTGCTACCGAGGAGGGGGTGCTTAGCGTGGTGCGCCCCTGAGCACCCTCACCATATAACTTGCTTGGGGTTCCGCCTCGCATCTACGCAGGGGAACCGCAGAGAAAACTCATCCTCCTGGGTTGATTCGCCGTGGGGAGGCAGATCGTAGCCTGGGTTCGGGGCATGAGCTTGCTATGGAACTGCCCCGTTCGCCCACGAAACTGAGAGCGCAGCAGAGCACACCATGAGCGATACCGCACGCCGGTCACACATCCTGAACCTCGCACTCGAGCAGGGCCTGCTCCACGAAGAGCACGCACCGCTCGTCGCCTTCCTCGACTGGGAGCGGGTCGGGCTCAACGTTGATCACCTGCTGCGCGCCTTCCCAACAGACATTCCCGTGCTCCACGCCTTCGCGGTGAAGGCGAACCCGCTCGTGCCTGTGCTGGCGAGACTTGGCGAGCTCGGCATGGGCGCAGAGGTCGCGAGCGACGGGGAGCTGAGCGCTGCCCTCGCCGCGGGTATCGCCCCAGAAAGGCTCGTCTTCGACTCCCCGGCGAAGTCGTGGGGCGAGCTCCGCCGCGCACTCGGCCTCGGCACCGCTCTCAACGTCGATAACTTCCAGGAGCTCGCCAGGGTGCGCGCGATCCTCGGGGAAACCGGCTCCGAATCGGAGATCGGGATCCGCATCAACCCGCAGGTCGGCGCCGGCGCGATCGCGGCGATGAGCACCGCGAGCGCGCACTCGAAGTTTGGCGTGCCGCTGCGCGATCCCGGCGTGCGTGAGCAGCTCATCGAGGCGTATCTCGCGTCACCCTGGCTCAGGCGCGCGCATACGCACGTCGGGTCCCAGGGCTGCCCGCTCCCGCTCATCGCGGAGGGGGTCAACGAACTCGTGCGCTTCGCCGATGAGGTGAACGCGCGGGCGGGGTATGCGCAGATCCGCACCCTCGACATCGGGGGCGGGCTGCCGGTCGACTTCGAGACCGACAACCCAATCTCCGCGTTCGACGACTACGTCGCGGCGCTCGAGGAGGGTGCCCCTCGGATCTTTTCCGGCGACTACGAGATCGTCACGGAGTTCGGGCGCAGCATCCTCGCCAAGCACGGCTTCATCGCCGCGTTCGTCGAGTACACCAAGGAGGTCGGCGGCCGTCGGGTCGCCATCACGCACGCCGGGGCGCAGGTCGCAACGCGGACGGTGTTTATGCCCGAGGCGTGGCCGCTCAGGGTCGAGGGTTTCAATCCAAGCGGTGCCATGAAGACCACGGCGCAGACCGCAGTGCACGATGTTGCGGGGCCGTGCTGCTTCGCCGGCGATCTCGTCGCCCGCGGCCGCGAACTGCCGCTGCTCGAACAGGGCGACATTGTCGCCCTCCTCGACACCGGCGCGTACTACGCAAGCAACCCGTTCCATTACAACTCGCTGCCGGTGCCGCCGGTGTACGGCGTCGAGTTCGGGGATGGGACAGCCGAGTTCACGACGATTCGCGCCGCGGACCTCGTGACGGTGTAGCGGCCTTCACGCGCGCCGTTGCGGGCGAAGGTGAGCGACGTGGCCGCCGCAGGGGCGCTCCCCCGCGGCGGCCACGTCGCTATCTTTGCCGCGAGTTAGCGCAGCGAGGTGCGGCGATCCACCGAGCGGGCGCCCCACCACCAGAGCAGCACGGCCGCGATGAGCGGCACGATGAACACGCCGAGTCCGAGCACGCTCGGTGTCGCGTTCGCGGCCGGGTCGGCGATCGCGGCCATAAAGTCCGTGAGCATCCCCTCGGCGACCAGGCTGCCGGCGTCGGGGCCGGTCATGCGGATCCCGAGCGGGATGAACAGCAGCGCAGCAAGGTTCACGATCTGCATCACGAAGTACAGGACGATGGTGCCGATCACCGGGGCGCCGAAACCGAGGTGGTTGAAGCGCGCCTCAGCACCCACCGACATGGCCGTCGCACCCGCGATCACCGCGAACACGAGCTGCAGTGCGAGCGCAACGCCGAGGAACCATGCCATCCACGGATCAATCGTCGTCAGCGCCTCACGCAGGAAGTCGAAGGCGCCCTGGCCCTTCATGAGGGCGAACGCGATCGCAGCTAGTGCGAGGCCACCGAGCGTGATGAGCAGCGCTGCGAGACTCACGACGAGCCCGTGCAGCACCTTGCCCGCGTAGATCGCGCTCCCCCGCACCGGCAGCGTCATGGTGAAGTAGCCCTCGGCACCGTACATCGTGCGCCAGTAGTTTGCGACGAGCACCGCGAGCACGACGGGGGTGAACACGAGCGTCACACCGATGCCAAGTCCGAAGGAGAGGCCACCAATGAACGGGACCCGGAGAGCCGCGATGGCCAAGAACACGATGATTGCGAGCAGCATAATGCCGACCGCAGGCAACAGGGTTCGCTTTGTGGTGCGGAACTCCTGCGCGAACAATGTGCCGATCATGCTGCGTACACCTTTCGGAAGAGTGCGTCGAGGCTGACGCCGTGTTCTGCGCGCAGCTCGTCTGCGTCGCCCTGCAGCAGCACCTGGCCGCCACGGAGGAAGACGACCGAGTCGACGATCGACTCGACGTCTTGGATGAGGTGGGTGGAGACGAACATGAGTGCGTCGTCGGCGAAGTTGGAGATGATCCCGCGGAGGATCACGTCGCGCGATGCCGGGTCGACACCCGAGATCGGCTCGTCGAGGAGGTACACGTGAGCGCGCCGGCTCATCGCGAGCGACACCTGGAGCTTCTCGCGCATGCCCTTCGACATCTCCTTGAGGCTGCGATCCCACGGGAGGCCGAAGAAGTCGACCATCTCTCGGGCCTTGGCCGCATCGAAGTCGGCGAAGAACCTCGCGTACTGCGCGATCGAGTCTTCCGGCTTGTGGTAATCGGGCAGGAAAGAGGCGTCGGGCAGGAACGATACGAGCCCCTTGGACTCTGCGCCAGGGGCGTGGCCCGCGATCGTGACGGAGCCCTCCCACTCGGCGAGCACCCCGGCGAGGATCTTCAACAGCGTGGTCTTGCCTGAGCCGTTGTCGCCCATGAGGCCGACGATCTGCCCGGGCTGCAGACTGAGGTTGAGGTTCGCGAGCGCCGGGCGGCCCCGGTAGGCCTTGGAGAGTCCGCGCACCTCGATCGCGGGCGGTGGTGCCAGCGGTTGCTGCTCGGTCATCAGGTGTCCTTTCGGTCCTCGCCGGGCGCCGTGTGCGCCGCCCAGCGTCGTTCAAGTAGTTCGGTGGTTTCCCGCAGGCCCATTCCGAGGCCGCGTGCGGTCGCGACGAGGGAGTCCGCCGTCGCTGCGGCGAGCGCCAGGCGCGCCGATTCGATCGCCGTCTCGTCGGTCGTGACAAATCTTCCCGCCGTGCGCTCGGGGATCGTGAGGCCGAGCCTGTCAACCTCGCCGAGGGCCTTCTGCACGGTGTTCGGATTCACGCCGAGCTCGAGGGCGAGCTCTCGCACCGAGGAGACTTTGAGGCCCGTCGGCCACTCCCCCGAGGCGATGCGGCGCCGGAACTCGTCGACGAGCTGCGCCCAAATGGGCCGGGAGTCGTCGAGCTGCATGGTGTGTTCCTTCCTCTGGGAGTGCGGATCCTCACCCCCTCGTGTATCACTGTATTACGACAGTGATACAGATTGCAACCCACTCCCCGGTACGGTGGATCCGTGAGCAGCACAACACCCGATGAGACCATGCCGTGCCCCTGCGGCCTCGGAACGCCCTACGCCGCGTGCTGCGGGCCAATCCATGAGGGCAAGCCTGCCCCGACTGCCGCCCAGCTCATGCGATCCAGGTACAGTGCCTTCGCGCTCGGCCAGAGCGACTATCTCCTCAGCAGCTGGCATGCAAGCACACGACCGGCTGAGCTCGAGCTCGACGAGGACACGCGCTGGCTCAGGCTCATTATCGACGCCTCCGACCAGGGCGGACCCTTCGACACTGTCGGCACCGTAACGTTCACCGCGATCGGCCGCACGCCAGCGGGGCGCTTCGAGCAGCGCGAGCGCAGCAACTTCGTGCGCGATGGCGGTAACTGGTTCTACGTCGACGGCATCGAGCCCGCCTAACCGGTCAAGAAAACCTCAAGAAGCACGCACGCCCCCTAGCCAGGCGCAACCGGCTCCACCTAGGCTCGTCACATGGAAGCGATCAGCGATCTCATTGCCGAGTGGGGCGACACCTTCTGGACGTGGCTCGTGCTGCCCGTCGTCGTTGCCCTCGGCCTGTACCTCACGATCCGCTCCGGAGTCGTACAGTTTCGGCTGCTCCCGGACATGTTCCGCACCCTCACGGACAAGACACCGCGCGACGAAAACGGCGAGCCACAGTCAGTCTCCGCGTTTCAGGCATTCACCATTTCTGCCGCCTCACGCGTCGGCGTCGGCAACATTGCGGGTGTGGGAACAGCGATCGCGATCGGCGGGCCTGGCGCGATCTTCTGGATGTGGCTCATGGCCTTCATCGGCGGCGCATCGTCTTTCGTCGAGTCCTCGCTTGCCCAGCTCTACAAGACCCGTGATTCCACCGGGTTCCGCGGGGGCCCTGCGTATTACATGGAGCGCGGACTCGGCGCCCGCTGGCTCGGCGTGCTGTTCTCCGCAGTGCTCATTGTGTGCTTCCCGATCGCGTTCTCCTCACTCCAGGCCAACACGATCCAGGCCACCCTCTCGGGCAGCTTCGGCGGCAACATCCCCTCCTGGCTCCCACTCGTCACAGGCGCGGCGCTCGCGATCCTCATGGCGGCAGTCATCTTTGGCGGCGTGCGGCGCATCGCCTCGGTCACCCAGACCCTCGTCCCGCTCATGGCACTGCTCTACCTGCTGCTTGGGCTCGTCATCGTTGCGCTCAACATCCAAGAGCTCCCCGGAGTCTTCGCGACGATCTTCACATCGGCATTCGGCCCGAGCCAGGTGACCGGAGCCGCTCTCGGCTACGTCATCCTCACCGGCATCAAGCGCGGCATGTTCTCCAACGAGGCCGGCCTCGGCTCCGCGCCGAACGCTGGCGCGTCTGCCGCCGTGACGCACCCCGTCAAGCAGGGGCTCGTGCAGACGCTCGGCGTCTATTTCGATACGTTCCTCATCTGCTCGATTACGGCGTTCATCGTGCTCGTCGCCGCACCCGACCTCACCGGCGCAGACAAGGGCATTGCCCTCACGCAGAGCGCAATCGCGAACGCGCTCGGACCGTGGGCGAACGTGCTCCTCACGATCATTATCTTCCTGCTCGCGTTCTCGTCGATCCTCGGCAACTACTACTACGGCGAGTCCAACATTGAGTTCCTCCGCTCGGGAAAGCGCGTGCTCACCGGCTACCGCATAGTCGCCGTGCTCGCGGTGTTCGCCGGTGCGGTCGTCTCCGCAGACATCGTCTGGAACTTCGCTGACGGCATCATGGGCGTCATGGCCCTCATCAACCTCGTCGCGATCGCCCTGCTCTCCGGCGTGGCCTTCAAGCTGCTTCGCGACTACTCCCAGCAGCGGCAGGCCGGTCGCGACCCGGTATTCACGCGCGATCGACTGCCAGAGCTCGGCGGTGTCGAGCTCTGGGCCGACGAGCAGTCGGTCACCGGCCGGATCGACATCCCCGACGCCACTCGCGGTACCTCGCCGAAATCACGGGGCTAGGCGGAGATTGTTCGCACGCGCTGCTTGGCGCGTGCGAACAATCTCCGCGCAACCCGAGGTGCCGCTCCCGTCAGCTCACCAGTCCACGGCGATATAGCGCTGCTCGAGATACTCCAGTAGCCCCTCGCGAGCACCCTCTCGACCCAAGCCGCTCTGCTTCGTCCCGCCAAACGGAGCCGCCGCGTCAGATACGAGGCCGCGATTCAGCCCCACCATCCCGGAGTCGAGTTGGCGCGAGAGCGTCAGCCCGCGCTGCAGGTCTGCAGTGAAGAGATACGACACCAAGCCATACTCCGTGGAGTTCGCCATCTCGATGGCCTCCTCGTCCGTGCTGAACGAAGTAATGGCGGCAACGGGACCGAAGATCTCTTCACGGGTGATCGCCGCCTCGGTCGGCACGTCAACCAACACGGTTGCGCTGTAGTGCGAGCCAGCAGTGTCTGGGCGCGAACCACCCGTGAGCACACGCGCGCCGTGCGCCACCGCATCATCGACGAGGGCCTGCACCTTGACCACGCTTGCTTCGTTCACGAGCGGACCAAGGTCGACACCCTCCTCATATCCGACACCGATCGTGAGCGCTGCGAAACGCTCAGCGAGCCCTGCAGCGAAACGCTCTGCGAGCGACTCGTGCACAATAAACCGGTTTGCGGCCGTACAGGCCTGGCCCCCATTGCGCATCTTCGCGACCATCGCCCCGTCGAGAGCGAGCTCAACGTCAGCATCGGCCAGCACAACGAACGGTGCGTTCCCACCAAGTTCCATCGCGGGCTTCACCACGGTGCGCGCAGCCTCGGCAAGCAGCACCCGCCCAACCTCGGTTGAGCCGGTGAATGACAGCACCCGCACTGCGGGATCATCCAAGAGCGCAGAGACAACAGGGCCAGAGCGGCTCGTCGTCAGAATATTCACCACCCCGGCCGGAACCCCCGCACGCACGAGGATCTCCCCGATGGCAAGCGCGGTGAGCGGCGTCTCCTTCGCGGGCTTCAGGATCGCGGTGCACCCGGCAGCGAGCGCTGGGGCGATCTTTCTCGTTGCCATTGCGGCTGGAAAATTCCAAGGCGTGACGAGCAGCGCAACACCGACCGGCGCGTAGTCGACGAGGATGTTGTTCGCGCCGCCCGGGGACCGCTGGAAGGTTCCCTGCATGCGCGGCGCCTCCTCCGCGTACCATCGGAAGAACTCGGCGGCATATGCGACCTCGCCGCGTGCGTCGGGAAGCGCCTTGCCGTTCTCCCAAGAGATGAGCCGCGCGAGCCGCTCTCGCTCCTCCATCATGATTTCGAAGGTGCGCATGAGGATGTCTGCTCGTGCCCGCGGCGAGGTCGCGGCCCAGGCCGCCTGCTGTGAGCGCGCGGCGGCGAGCGCGTCAGCAACCTCCTCGTCGCCAGCATCAGCGACCGCGGCGATGAGTTCCCCCGTCGACGGGTCGAGTACGTTGATCGTGCGCGAGCTCCGAGCGGGCCGAAATTCCCCGTCGATGAGGAGGCCGGTCTCCAAGGAAGCGGCGTCAAGCGGCGGGAGTGGTGATGATGTCAACATGGGGCTCCTGTTGTGGTTGTGGCGGCGAGCGATGATTCGTCGCCAGTGAGTGCCGCAGAGAACAGTGTCTGCACGCCAGCCTCGTCAAGCGGGCGTGGATTGTTGTGGATCAGCCGCTCTGAGCGCATCGCGGCGGTGACGGCTGCTGGAAGGTCCGTTTCTGACATACCAATCTCCGCGAGGGTTTTCGGGATGCCGATCGCATGAAGAATTTCGGTGATGCGGTGGATCGCGTGGTCTGCGCGCTGCTCCACTGTCGCGTCTGTCGGTGCACCGAGCACGGCACCCAGCTCAGCGAACGCTGCTCGCGCATGGCTTCGATTGAACCGCATGACATACGGCAGCAGGATCCCAACGCCGACGCCGTGCGGGGTGTGCGTCACCGCCCCGATGGGGTACTGGAGGGCGTGGGCGGCAGCGGTACCTGCGGTTCCCAAGGCGAGACCACCATACGTCGCCGCCCTTGCCATGCCGCCTCTCGCCTCGACGTCGCTGCCGTCGCGCACCGCACGTTCGAGATACGCGTCCGCGAGACGGAGCCCTTCGCGCCCATAGACGGCTGTCAGCTCGCCCGCGCCGAGGAAGACTTTGCTGAGCACCGCCTCGGCACCCTGCTCTCGCGGGATTGCCGTGTACGACTCGACGAGGTGGCAGAGCGCATCCGCGCCAACGGCTGCGGTGAGCCCGGCGGGGCAGGTGTAGGTGAGCTCCGGATCGACGAGGGCCACTTCTGGGATAAGCCTGGGGCTCGAGACCCCAGATTTGATCCCGGTTGCGCCGTCACTGATCACCGCGACGGGCGTCACTTCCGCGCCGGTCCCAGCGGTGGTCGGCACTGCGATGATGGGGAGCACAGGCCCTGGCACCCGATTTTCTCCGTAGTAGTCGGCGATCGTACCCGAGTACGCTCCGATCACCGCTGCAGCCTTCGCGAGATCTATGCAGCTCCCGCCACCGACTCCGATGACGATCTCTCGTTCCCCGAGCATTGCGGCGACCTCAGCGACCTGCTCACTCGGAAGCTCAGGCTGCGTGGACGCGTACACGGCCACGTCGACGCCGGCGACGGTGAGGCTCGTGAGAATGTCCGCGAACCCCTGGGTAGTTGCACAGCGCTCGTCCGTGATCAGGATCGCGCTGGCACCGAGCGCTGCCGCATGGTGACCGACCGAGTGACGCGCGCCCTCGGCAATAACTATGGTGCGAGGGGAGCGCAGTGCGTTGAGCGCCATCAGGCTTGTTCCGTTCTGTTCTGGTGGGAAATCTCGGCCCAGAGGGCATCGCGCACCTCAACGCCTTCCGCGATGCGGCGGGTGCGTTCTGCTCGCGAGCGGTCACCGGGCACGAGCACCGGCCGCGCGGGATCCGCCGGATCGCTCGCACGCACTTCGTCGAGAAAGTCTGCGAGCAGATTGGCGAGCGCACCGCCGCGAGCCGGGGCGAGGATGAACACGTCTCCCTTCGACGCCGTCTCGGTTGCATCAAGGGTGCCGCGCACGGAGGTGCCGATAGCCGAACCGGTGAGCGCGGTGACGAGCACTTCAATCCCGAGCCCAAGCGCGTAACCTTTCGCGCCGCCAAACGGGGCGATCGCCCCGCTGCGCGCCGCCACAGCATCCGTTGTCGCGCGGCCCTGAGCGTCGCGCGCCCAACCCGGCTCCAGGGCTTGCCCGCGCCCCGCGTAGTCGTGGACCTTGCCCATCGCGACAATGGATGTCGCGAGGTCAACAACGAGCGGCTCTTCGTCGGCCGTCGGAACTCCGATTGTCAGCGGGTTCGTACCGAGCAGGCGGGAGGTGCCGCCGTACGGGTGCACAAGCGCCTCGCTTGTTGTGAGTCCGATCAGCACGTACCCCTGTCGCGCCCAGTGCTCCGCGTACCAGGCGAGCATTCCCAGGTGGTTGCTCGTTCGCACCGTGACGAGGCAGACGCCGGTCTCCTGAGTTCGTCGCGCCGCCGCGGTCAGTGCGTGCTGTGCAACGACCGGGCCGAAGCCACTCTCGCCATCGACGTCAAGCCAGGCTGTGCCACGCCACGAGTGCTTGCCGAGCGCGTTCGGCGCGCACACACCATTCGCGATCCGCTGCCGCAGCGTGTTCAGCCTGAGGGCGCCATGTGACGGAAGGCCGCGCAGTTCCGCCTCGACAAGCATGTCTGCCTGCACCTCAGCCGTCTCTCGGCTGGAGCCCGCCTCAACGAGGCGCCGCACGAGAGCCTCGCGGAGCGCCTCGATGGGGACAGTCGTCACGACGCGTGGTCCTCACTGCTCAGGCGCGGGCTCAACAGCGTGCCGCCGTCCCACACGGTGCCAAGCTGCTGGTAGTACCCGCCGAGGACCTCGTCGACCTTCACATTCGCGAGTTCTTCGACCGGGGAGTCAAAGAGCCGCAGCTCGGCGTCGGCGAGCCAGGGCTTGCTTCCCTCCGCACGGATTGGCCCGTGCGTGATGAGCTCATCAAGGCTGTCTGGCTGCCCCTTCTCAATGGATCGCAGCAGTCGGCTGTGCAGCAGCGGGTGCACGTTGACCGTCGGCCCAGTTTCTGCCTGTTCGCGCAGCGTGATCCGGGCCTCAGCGATCCGCCTGTCGTACGAGGCAAGGCTGGCGCCGAAGCGGTTGTCAGGCGCAATTCGTGGCGCCGGCCCGTATGGGAACGGTCGAGTCTGATAAATCGACCCGAACTTCTTGGGGTAGCCCATGTGTATGCCGCGACCGAGGGAGAAGTCCCGGTCGACCCAGATGTACGCGATACGCGTGTAAATCTTTCCGCCATAGGTGGCTTTCACCGCTAGGAAGGCTTCAGAGTACTGGGACTGCACGGGATCGAGAAGCTCCTCGCCCCCGTCGGTGCACGACTGCCAGTCAGCAAAGACCATCGCGACGCGACCGGGATCGTCCTCGTCGAGCCCCAGCTGGGGCGGAAGCAGCGCGCGAACGTTATCGGGGTTCGTCCGATACTCGACGGTCAGCCACGTCCCGGAGTAGTGCCACGGCGGGGCCGCGATAATGTCTGCGCGTCCCTCGGGCGAGCGGGGGAAGAGAAAACCTGTTGGTTCGGTCATGTCGTGTTCCGATCTCGTGAAGTGGTTAGCCGCGGCCAGCTGGCTCGAGGCCTGGGGCGGTGGTCTCCTCGTCGGCGGAGAAGCCGTTGCGGGTGGGGTCCCACGGGATTGCGACACACGCGATGAAACCGACGAGTGGCACAACGCTGAGGATGAGCAGCACCGTTCCCAGGTCATAGGTTCCGCGCAGCACGGGGAAGACGAACAGGCCGATAGCCGCGCCTACGTTTGCGAGGAAGCCAGTGAACGCCGTGCCACTCGCCCTGATCTCCGAGCGGTACGAAAGCGCAGCGATCGACTTTCCGTTGGATGCTGGCCCAGCGGAGTGGAAGAAGATGAGTGCCGCCGGGAAGATGGCGAGCAGGAGGGGGGTGACTTTCCCGTCAAGCAGGCCCATACCGATGAGCACGAGGAATACGGCGGCGAAGCCATACATGGCTGAGTTGCGCAGGCCGAACCGCTTCCCGAAGTACGGTGAGCTGAAGCCGCCGAGTACGCCGAACAGGTTGAAGACGATTGCGGCGATGGTCGCAGCGACAAAATTCTCGTCAAACAGGGCGAGGGCGATAACCGGGAGGTACCATCCAACCGCCGAGTACTGCATGTATTGGCAGAGCGAAATGATGCCCGAGAGGATCGTGCGTGGACGGTACGAACCTCTGAACAGCAGCGTAATGTTGCCCGCGCTGCCCTTTGACGGCTCTGTCTCGGCCGCGCCAGCCTCGAAAGCGCGCTGCGGGAACAGCTTCTGCAAGCTGGCAACCGCCCGGTCAGTTCGCCCGATCCGCGCCAGCCACGTCGGGCTCTCAGCGAGATATCGCACCTGAAGCACGAGAATAACGAGTGCGAGTACGCCAGAAGAGGCGATCGAGTAACGCCAGATATCCTGGCCGACGCCCAGCTGGGTGAAGACGAGGGTCACAACGAGGTTTGAGATCACCGCGATGTACCAGATGCCGTTCCAGAGGTTCAGCTTCGACCGGTGCTTCGCCGGCGTGTACTCCGCGAGCAGCGCCATCGCGATAGAGAAGTCGATCCCGTAGGCGATACCGACCATAACGCGCCCGGCGAACACCATTTCGAAGTTCACCGCGAGCAGGGTGAGGATAGCGCCTGCAATGTATATGAATTTCGTCGCAATGAGCGGCTTCACTCGACCGATGCGGTCGGCCATCCAACCGCCGAGTGGGTTCACGATCAACGCTACAAGGGCGGACGATGCGGTGAGCATGCCGACCTGCGCCGGGTCGAGGTCAAACGTTGCGGTGAGCGGCGCGAGCGCCGAGCCGAGCGCCGAGTTCGCGAAGGCATCAAGGAAGAGCCCGCCGAGGGCAATAAGCCATGCGGCCTTCGCAACGTTTGCCAGCTTGGGTTGGCTATCGATGAAGGCAGTGACGTCCTTCACCGATCGAATTATTGTCGTTGACATTCTCGTTCTTTCTCTGCGTCATTGCAGCACGAATGACGACCGTGCGCCTGCACGATCGGTGGACCTGAGGGTTGGGGTTTAGGGGGTCTCGAATGCGCGCTTGAGTCGTGCGTGCGATTGCAGCAGGTGTTCCCTCGCTGCGGTTTCGGCTCGGCCAGCATCACGCGAGCGCAGGGCTTCGAGGATTTCCGCGTGCTCCGTAATCGCGTCTGCGGTGACTGTGCGATGGAACCGGAGCCGGAAGAGGTGCACGTGGGCGCGGATTGTCACGTAGTTGCGGAGCAGCATGGCGTTGCTCGCAGCCGCGACAATCGCCTCGTGGAACTGGGCGTCGAGGCGCGCGAATGCGCTGTAATCCATGGGGTTGCCCCCGACGTCGCGCACGACCATGCGCTCACTGAGCGCCTCGATTTCGTCGAACTGCTCCGCTGTGCCGCGTTGTGCGGCGAGCGCTGCTGCTTTCGGTTCGATGAGCAAGCGCACCTCGAAGAGCTCATCGAGCTCCTCCTCCGTGAGCTTCTCGGCAGCGGTGTACCCAGCGAGGTAGGAATTGTGAGCGAGCCCATCTGCTTCGAGCAGCGTGAGCGCGCGACGGATCGGTGTCTGCGAGACCTGGAGCTCGCGACTGAGACCGTCAACAGAGAGTCGTTGGCCGGCCGCTATCTCCCCCGAGATGAACATGTCGATGAGACGCTCGTAGACGTGCTCGGCGATGGGGGACCGCTGCGCATCGTGCTTTGACGCGGCCGTGTTCTCTGCCATTGTTCCTCCTTGACGATCCAAACATATCGGATCGGATCGGATTTGGTCAAGATATCCGATCGGATTTCTGTGTGCCGACCTGGCACCGCCCGTTCGCAGTTCGGAACGAAGGAGTGGAGGCCGGCTACGCGCTCCGCACGGCGGCCCTGAGCGTGCTCAGCAACCCGCAGAGCTGCCCATATTCTGCGTCGCTCAGTCCAGAAGAGCTGGCAACGTCCACCGGCACCGGAAGGGTCTTTTCTTGCAGCTCGCGCCCCAGCTCGGTGCAGAAGACTCGCACCTGCCGCCCGTCCGCGCCAACGCGTTCGCGCAGCAGGTATCCCACCGCCTCAAGCCTCGTGAGGAGCGGCGAGACCGTCCCCGAATCAAGCTCGAGCGCGGAACAGAGCTCGGTAACGGTCTGTCCATCGTTCGTCCAGAGCGCGTGCATCGCGAGGTACTGCGGATACGTGAGGTCGAATTCCTGGAGCTTGCGCCGGTAGGCGCCGACCACGGCTCGCGATGCGGCGTACAGCTGAAAACTCAGCCGGTCTGCGATCGCAACGGGTTCCTGCTGTGAGCCAGTATCATCCACGGAGCTCCCCCTATCGGCAACGTGACTGTTGGTGACAGGCCCCCCGACCGGCCACCAACAGTTTTCGGGTGTGCAACCGAGACTACCCGGTGCACCCGTGACCGCTGCTAGCGGCGCAGCACCTCAGCCGTAGTCACATCGGGCCTGAGATCGAGCCTGCGCAGCAGCTGAGCGTTGAGCGCAACGACGACGGTGGAGAGCGACATCAGCACCGCGCCAACGGACATGGGAAGCACGAAACCGATCGGCGCAAGCACGCCTGCGGCGAGCGGCACCGAGATGAGGTTGTAGCCGGCGGCCCACCACAGGTTCTGCCGCATCTTCCGGTAGGTCGCCTTCGAGAGCGCGATAACGGAGACGACGGAGCGCGGATCGTCGCTCGCGAGAATCACGCCAGCCGAGGCGATCGCAACGTCGGTGCCAGCCCCGATCGCTAGCCCAACGTCGGCCTGCGCGAGTGCTGGAGCGTCGTTTACGCCGTCACCGACCATCGCGACCCGCTTGCCCTCCGTCTGCAACTTGAGCACCTCCGCCGCTTTGTCCTCTGGGCGCACCCCGGCGAGCACACGGTCGATCCCCAGCTCCTCCGCAACGGTCTTCGCGACCGCCTCGGCATCACCAGTGATCATGACGACCTCAACCCCGAGTTCGTGCAGCGCCCGAACCGCGTCGCGCGATTCCGAACGGATCTCGTCGCTCAACGCAAGCGCGCCGATGAGGCGGCCGTCACGAAGCACGTGCAGAATGATCGCGCCGCGCGCACGCCACTCCTCTGCGACGGGAAGCTCTACCGCTCCCTCCTCTTCGAGCATGTACGGACCGCCGACTCGAACCGTCGCGCCATCAACTACGGCCGTGACCCCGACCGCCGGCGACGACGCGAAGTCTGCCGAGGCGGGCACGTCGAGGCTACGCTCGCGAGCCGCTCGCACAATCGCCTGCGCGAGCGGGTGCTCGCTGTCCTGTTCTGCCGCTGCCGCGAGCGCGAGCACCACGTCGGCATCGTACCCGCCAGCGACCTCGACCTCTGTCACCACCGGCTCGCCCTTGGTGAGGGTTCCGGTCTTGTCGAATAGCACAGCGTCGACGAGGCGCATGCTCTCGAGCGCGAGACGGTCCTTCACCAGGATGCCGGCGCGCGCCGCACGCTCGGTCGCGATCGACACGACGAGCGGGATGGCGAGCCCAAGCGCGTGGGGGCAGGCGATCACGAGCACCGTGATGGTGCGCACGACCGCGTCGTCCGGGTTGCCAAACAGGGTCCACACGATCGCCGTGATGACTGCCGCCCCAAGGGCAAACCAGAACAACCATCCGGCTGCGGTGTCCGCGAGCCGCTGCGCGCGTGACGAGGAGTTCTGTGCCTCGGTGACGAGGCGCTGAATGCCAGCAAGGGCCGTGTCATCGCCGATCGCCGTCACCTCGATGCGCACCCCCGAGTCAGTCGCGACCGTGCCAGCAGACACTGTGTCGCCAACGCTCCTGCCGACGGTGCGTGACTCACCGGTCACCATGGACTCGTCGAATGACGCGCGGCCGTCAACGACCCTGCCGTCGGCGGGGACGCTGCCGCCTGGGCGCACAACAACGACGTCACCGACGCGGAGATCACTTGGGGAGATCTTCACGATCTGCCCGCCCTCCACCCGCTCGGCCTCATCCGGCAACAGCGCAGCGAGCGAATCAAGTGCCGAGGTGGTCTGCGCGAGCGAGCGCATCTCGATCCAGTGCCCGAGCAACATGATCACGACGAGGAGCGCGAGCTCCCACCAGAAATCGAGCTCATGGCTGATGAGACCGAGGCTTGCCGCCCAAGAGGCGAGGAAGGCGACCGTGATCGCGAGCGCGATGAGGAGCATCATGCCCGGCTTGCGAGCCTTGATCTCGTCTACCGCCCCGGAGAGGAACGGTCTGCCGCCCCAGACGTACATCACCGTGCCGAGCACAGGTGAGACCCAGGTCAGCCACGAAACGTCGGGGAGCTCGTAGCCAACGATCGAGGCGAACATTCCCGAGAGGAGCACCGTGGGGATCGCGAGGACCAGCATGATCCAGAACATCTTGCGATACAGGGCGACGTGCCCGTCGTGGCCGCCACCGCCATGCCCGTCGTGGCCTCCGTGGCCATCGTGGCCATCGTGGCTTTCGTGACCGCCATCGTGAGTGTCGTGCTCGGCGTGCGCGGTCGGCGCACTGTGAGCACCGTGTTCGTTGGTCATGACTCCCCCTTGTTCCAGGTTGACGCTTCCCACAGTACCCCCTGGGGGTATATTTGGCTAGCGCCATTGTCCCCCGAGGCTATTGTCCATGGCATGGCGTCAGCTAGCCCTAGGCTAGAAGTATGGATAGATCCGCCTTTAGCTGCATTCTGTGGGACGTCGACGGAACCATCGCCGACGCATCCCGCGGCATGTTCGCCCGCCTGACAACAGTGCTCGAGTCCTTCGGTCGCCCGACGCCGACTACCGATGAGCTCGCACTGTGGATGGGCCCGCCCATGCTCGAGTCATTCCAGCAGCGGGCGCGGATGAGCACTGAGGAAGCGCAGGAGGCGCTCACGCGGTACCGCGGCCTATCGTCTGGCGAGGGCTACGCCGCCTCGGTCGATCTCTACCCGGGCGTGCCAGAGATCGTGCGCGCGGTCTCAGCTGCTGGGGTACCCCAGTCGACCGCGAGCACGAAGCCAGAGGTGCAGGTGCGCGCGATCCTCGACCATTTCGGCCTCCTGCCGGAGTTCACGGCGCTCTCGGGCGCTCGCTCTGGCATTGAGGGCCAGCTCGACGGGAAGGCCTTTGTCGTTGAGCGCGCGCTCGAGCGGCTCTCGGCCGCGGGTGCCGACGTCTCGCGGCCCGTGCTTATCGGCGACCGCCATCACGACGTCGACGGCGGCGCGGAGCACAACGTTCCCGTCATCTTTGTTGACTGGGGCTTCGGGCTCCCAGAGGAGGCCGCCGGCGCGATCCACCACGTAATGACCCCCGAGGAACTCAGGGCGCTCATCCTGCGCTAGCGGCCCGGCCGCTCGCCTCAGTCCGCGACGGTCGCCCCGAAGTGGGCAGCGAACATCTCGGCCATGAGGGCGACCTGCTCGGGACTGAGGGTCGAGCCGCGCAGCCCCTCGAACCCCTCGATCGCACCGAACTCGAGCCCGCGCAGGTCGAGGTGTTCCGAGCGCGCCTGCGTCAGGGTGAGCTTCTCAGTGACGCAGTTTTCGAACGACACACGCGCGATCTTTGCCCCGCCGAAGTCGAGCTCAGAAAACGAGCAGTTGCGGAAGACGACGTCGGCGATGTTCGCGCCGCGGAGATTCACCCACCCGAGCTTCGACCCCTCGACCACCACGCGCCTGAGCTCTGCATCGCTCACCTCGATCGCGCCGATGCGCGACTCAACGATCTCCGCGTCGCGCCAGCTGCTGCCATGCGCAGAGACCGTTGGTACCGAGCAGCGCGCCAGCCGAGACTCAAGCAGCCTTGCGCCGCGCAGCTCAAGCCGCTCCGCGGTGATGCCCGAAAGCTCGCACTCGAGCAGCGTGATGCCGGCGAGCGACCGTGGCAGCTCGGGCTGCTCGAAGCGCAGGCCGTCGAGGTCCGCCCCCGGGGCGAGCGCGGCTGCGTCTCCCTCCGCAAGGTCGCGGAGCACGAGGGGATCAATGCGCGGGCCGCTCTTCGACTGTCGTCTCACCATGCCAGCAACGCTATCGGGCGGCGCTGACACTCCGACTGACTCCCGCGGCTCGCGATCTGCTACCCCGGGAAAGCCGCCGCACCACCAGACAACGAAGAGGGGGCGTAGCCCGGCTGTGTGCCGGGCTACGCCCCCTCTTACTTACGTGCCGAAGCTACGCGGTTACGCGGTTCGGTTACGCGGTGCGACGGCGCCAGAACATTAGCGACGCGCCTGCTGCGAGGAGCGCGAGGGCGATCCCCCCGAGCGTCAGCGGCAGCGATCCGCCGGTGCTCGGCAGCTCGTTCACGCCGGGCGTTCCCGGGTCAACTGGCGTAGCGATGTCGAGCACGATGACGCCAGCGTCCCACGTCGGGTCGATGCCCTGCGTGGCGAGAACGGTTCCGTACTCGTAGTCGAGCGTCAGGTTCGCGTTGTCATCGTTCAGCACGATCTTCACGGTGAACCCGGTCTTGGGGTCAGCGTTCGAGTCGGCCGCATCGCTGCCTCCAGCGTGCTGCTTCGTGAACTTGTAGACCTTCTGCTGCTCCTTGGTGAGCGTGAACTTCACCTCGTACTCGCCAGCCATCAGCTCGTCGAAGATGTAGCGACCGTTCTTATCGGTCGTGGTCTTCGCGATGACCTTGCCGTCCTTGAACAGCTCGACAGTGACTCCGGGGAGCACCTTCTCGTTGCTGTCCTGGATGCCATCCTTGTTCGTGTCGATCCAGACGACGTCGCCGATCGCGTAGCTCTTCAGCACAACGCCTGCGTCCCACGTCGGGTCGATGCCCTCGGTCGCCTTGACCTCAGCGGTGCTGTAGTCATGCGTGAGGTTCGGGTTGTCGTTGCCAAGCACGATCTTTGCGGTGAAGCCGGTCTTGCGATCCGCATCCGAGTCAGCCGCGTCGTTCCCGCCCGCGAGCTTCGTCGTGAACGTGTAGATCTTCTGCTGCTCCTCGGTGAGGGTGAACTTCACCTCGTACTCGCCGGCGAGCAGCTCGTCGAACATGTAGTGGCCGTTCTCGTCGGTCGTGGTCGTCGCAATGACGACCCCATCCTTGAAGAGTTCGACGGTGACACCTGGCAAGCGCTCCTCGTCGGCATTCTGGATGCCGTCACGGTTCGCGTCGATCCACGTGTAGTCGCCGATCGCGTAGGTCTTGAGCACGACACCGGCGTCCCACGTCGGGTCGATACCCTCGGTGGCGGTCACGGTTCCGAACTCGTAGTCCTTCGTGAGGTTCGGGTTCTCGTCGCCGAGCACGATCGTGGTCGTGAGACCCGTCTTCCGGTCCGCGTTCGAGTCAGCCGCACCGTCATCGCCGGCCTGCTGGTCGGTGAACGTGTAGATCTTCTGCTGGTCGTCGGTGAGGGTGAACTTCACCTGGTACTCGCCTGCTTCGAGCTCGTCGAAGAGGTAGCGGCCGTTCTCATCTGAGGTGGTTGTCGCGATGACCTTGCCATCCTTGATGAGCTCAACGGTGACGCCGGGGAGGATGTCGTCGCCCTCGTCCTGGATACCGTCGCGGTTGTTGTCGATCCACGTGTAATCGCCGATCGCCCAGCTCTTCTTGATGACGCCGGCGTCCCACGTCGGGTCGATGCCCTCGGTGGCCTTGACGGTGCCGTGCTCGTAATCCTTCGTGAGGTTCGTGTTCGAATCGCCGAGCACGATCTTCGTGGTGAGACCGCTCGTCGGGTCAGCGTCCGAATCCGATGCAACGTCCGAGCCGGAGTTCTGCTCGGTGAAGCGGTAGACCTTCTGCTGCTCCTCGGTGAGGGTGAACTTCACCTCGTACTCGCCGGCGAGGAGCTCGTCGAACATGTAGTGGCCGTTCTCGTCGGTCGTGGTCGTCGCGATGACTTCCCCGTCCTTGAGCAACTCCACCGTCACGCCGGGAAGAACTTCTTCGCCCTCGTCCTGGATACCGTCGCGGTTCGCGTCGATCCAGGTGTAGTCGCCGATCGCGTAGGTCTTCAACACGACGCCAGCATCCCACGTGGGGTCGATGCCCTCGGTGGCCTTGACGGTGCCGTGGTCGTAGTCCTTCGTGAGGTTCGTGTTTGTTTCACCGAGCACGATTGTGGTCGTGAGGCCGGTCGCAGGGTTGGCGTCCGAATCGGCTGCGTCGTCCGCGCCTGCGTTCTGCGACGTGAAGGTGTAGATCTTCTGCTGCTCTTCGGTGAGGGTGAACTTCACCCGGTACTCACCGGCGGGCAACTCGTCAAACAGGTAGCGGCCCTGAGCGTCGGTCGTGGTCGTCGCGATGACTTCCCCGTCCTTGAGCAGCTCAACGGTTACACCGGGAAGCACCTCTTCGCCCTCGTCCTGGATGCCGTCGCGGTTCGCGTCGATCCAGGTGTAGTCGCCGATCGCGTAGTTCTGGCGATCGTTCATGACCACGACCTCGTTGGAGGACTCGTCCTCGGCGAACTTGATCTCGAACAGCTCGTCGGTCTTCTTGTAGCCGGCGGGCGCGACGTCCTCGCGGAGCCAGTAGGTTCCCAGCGTCGTCGGCTCTTCCGCGTCCTCCGACTTCTTGATGACGGGGGTGCCGCCGTCTGCCGTCACAATCTTGCCGTTCTCAACGCGCAGGTTTTCGAGCACGACAGTCTTCTTGTCGGCTTCAAGCACCGAGAAGCGAGCGTTCTTATCCGTGATGAGCTTGTTCGCGTCAGCGCTGTCGCGCTTAAGCAGGCTCAGCGGGTAGTCGTTCGTCGGCGTGATGGTCGCGCCGGACGTGCCGATGATGTTGGTGACGCCGATGTTCTCCTTGGCGTCAGTCAACTTGACCTTGAAGAACAAGCTCACGGTCTTGCCGTTGTCGAGCCTGCCCTTTTCGAGCGTGACCGAGTTGGCTGCTGCGTCGTAGGTCGCGGTGAGCCTGGAACCCGGAACGCTGTAGCTGGGGTTCGTGGAGACCCGGTCACCCTTGACATCCTCAGGAGCGACGAATCCGACAAACTCAACACCGGCGGGAAGCACGTCGGTGACGGACTCCACCATGTTGGAGAACGTCCCGTGCGGCATGAGCTCTACCCGGTAGATGAACGTGTCATTGACGAGCTTGCCGTCGACAGTCTCTGCCCGGAGGTTCGTCGTGAAGGCGTCCTTCTTCGCGTCGTAGACCCGCTTCTGGACCTCCATCTCGTTGCCGAAGCTGGTCGCCTTCGTCTGCGAGCTCGAGATGAAGGTGTACTCGAGATCCGATCCCTCGTAGTTCGCCGAGTTCTTGATGTCGATCGTCTGCTTGCCCTTGAGCACGTGGGTTGGGAGCTTGAACGTAATCTCCCACGCCTTGTTCATTGGCGCAGCGGCAACAGCTCCCCAATCGGCCGACTTCGGGAAAGAGGCGTTCGGGGCGATGACGAGCTTGCCGTCCTTGTCGATCGAAACATCGAACGTGTCGCCGTCGAGGGGGTAGTCCGAGTCGTACTTGCCCGTGATCGACGCCTTGATCTGGGGCAGCGTCTTCTCGGTGACGTCGAAAATGCTGTGATCGACCGCGTCGACGATGCGCGAGGTGAGCGCGTTGCCGACACCTGCACCCACCTTGAAGTTATAGGGCACGTCAACCGAGTTGCCCGCAACTGCGGTCAGCGTGCCGCCCGGTGCCGTCTTGTCGAACTTGTCCTTGTCGTCAACGCCGCCGGAGAGATCCTTCGGTGTCGTGACAACGGTGTCCGCGTGCGTGTTGTGGGGCGTCTTACCCCCGTAGCTGAAGCTGGCGTGGTTGCGAGCGAGGAAGCGGTCGATGTAGATGCCGGTCGTATCGGATGCCTCTACCGGGAGCTCGAAGAGCGTCGCCTTGACGGTGAGGGTGTACTTCTCCTTCACGTCCTTTCCGACGTTCACGAACAGCTGCTGCCCGTTGACGACGTAGTGGAACTTGTAGTCGTCGCCGGCAATCACCTGGTCGACGTCACGCTTGGAGGTGTCGGCCGGTGTCAGCGGGATCACGTCGCCTGCCGCATCGGTGAGGGTGAGGAAGCTGTTCCTCGCCTGCATATCCCATGCCACTGTCTCAGGGAGCACGTCCTTGATGACCACGTTGTTCTGCAGCTTGTACTTCTCGTTGTTCGCGAAATCAGCGAACTTCGTGAGATCTGCCGTCAAGGTGTAGGTCAGCGGGATCGGCTCTGGGAGTGTTGCCCCGCCCTTGAGCTGCTCCGCGAGGTCCACGTTCTTCGGTTCAACGGACTTGGTGAACGCCTCGCCTACGCCGGGGCGATCCTCGGGTGCGGCTGTTCCGCCAATCGAGAAGCGCGCGTTCACCGCGGTGCCCGAGACGTCAGCGTTGTTGGTGAGCTGAACCGCGTACGCGCCGCCATTCTCCGTGCCTGCGACCTTGTCGTATGCCTGCTGGAGTTCGTCGCGGAGTGCAGCGAGCGCCTTCGCGTCGGCGATGGTTGCCTCGTAGGTGAAGGTGTAGACCGAGTTTGCCTCGGCAGCAAACTTGTGTTCGAAGCTCTCGCCCGAGATAGTTTCGAGCCCCGTGAGCGCGGTTTTCACCGGGTTGAGGTCGTTCTCATCGCGCACGGTCTTCGTGCCCTTGAGCGATCCCTCGACGAACGACAGGTGCTTTCCGAGCGTGTCAGTCACAACGACGTCGCGGGCATCCTTGCTCCGCACCGTGAGGGTGTATTCAATCTTCGTTCCGAGAACGGCCTCGTCGATGACGACTTTGCCGTCGACGATGGAGTGCTCGATGTTTGGGTTGTTGACGCGCTTCTCAGCGCCGTCGTTCGTGGCGCTCGGCTTGTCTCCCGGCTTCGTCACGATGATCTGCTGCGACGTGGGAACGCCGTCGACGTCCCAGTTCAGTTCGCGAACCTCAGAGTACTCAACCGTGTCGAGGGTGAACTTCAGGTCGAGCACACCCTGGCTAACGTCGCTCGGGAACTTCTTCGCGAAGGTAATCACGAGCTGGCCGTCTGCGTTAATTTCGAGAGACTCAACGGCGGTATTCCCAGCAGGGACGACGAGCGCCTCCTTGGGGATCGTGACGCCCTCGGGAAGGGTGATCGTCGAGACCGCGCCGTCATCCATCGACCCGTACCCGAGCTGGAACGAGAAGGTTTCGCCACCCGGCATCACGGGTGTGCCGTTGTGCTCTTCTCCGCTTGAGCTCGCCGGGAAGACGGTGACCTTTCCCCCAGCTGCCATTGCCGGGGTGCTAAAACCCCCGACGACCAGCAGCGCAACCAATGCGCCTGCTAGCCAATTCATGAAAATGCGCGCGCGCGAACGCGGCGCGATGTACTCAGACATCGTCGCTTCCCCCCAGGAACCAAAAAATAGGGACACGTCTAAATAAGTAGACGCGTCCCTGCGTTGGTGACCGCGATCGCGGCACCTGAATTGAACAGACCTGCCCCAAGCAGGTCTCTTCCCCGGCGATGATCCTATCCGTTTGCGGCGCGCAATGCGAACCGGTCGAGCGCTGTTCGCCCAGAGCTGTAGTCGGCCGGATCGCCCCGGGAATCGCCAGCCGAGGTCGCCGCGAAACTCCACGGCCAACCGGGTCCCGTCACGGCCGATCTCGACCAAGTTCGGTAGTCCGTACTTATTTGTACGGCGTGTCGTACACTTTCCCCCCATGGACGTGTTGATACTAGATGTGCTCCGGATTCGAAATCCGAGCACTACATGTAGTGGCCGGCCGCGTACTGGGCTTGCCAAGGGAACACCACGGAGGCCCCCTGCACACGTCACCCCGGCGCGGCGGAGATCCCCTGCCAGCCCGCGAGCTCACCCACACTGAGTCCCCAGACCTCGTGTACTTCTCGAGCGTCTCGGAAAACACGAGACGCTTTGTCGAGCGGCTCGAGCGCGACGCCGTCCGCATCCCGCTCAGGCCCAGACTCGAGCCGATGATCCGCGTCTCGCGGCCGTTCGTGCTCGTCGTCCCGACATACGGCGGTGGCGAGCGATCCGGCGCTGTGCCACGACAGACCGCGACGTTCCTCAACGACCAGGTGAACCGTTCGCTGCTTCGCGGGGTCATCACCGCGGGCAACACCAACTTCGGCGAGCACTACTGCATCGCCGGGCCCATCATCGCGTCGAAATGCAACGTCCCGGAGCTCTATCGCTTCGAACTGCTGGGGACAGAGCGCGACGTCGAACAGGTCATGACTGGCCTCACACGCTTTTGGGCCATGGTCACAACCGCAGCAGCAGAGACAAGGAAAACAGCATGACAACAATCGCCCCAACACAGCCATCGCTGGCGCCCGCCGCGACGGGCACACCCACCCCTCAGGCTGGCGCCGGTCGCGGGATCGGCGAGCGCAAGGATTACCACGCGCTCAACGCGCAGCTCAACCTCTTCGCCGCCGACGGCTCGATCCAGTTCGAGCGGGATCGGGAGGCTGCTCGCGAGTACTTCGTGCAGCACGTGATTCCGCACACGCGACGCTTCGAATCAGTCGCGCAGCGGCTCGAGTGGCTCGTCGCCAAGGAATACTACGAGGCCGAGTTCCTCGCGAACTACAGTGCTGCGTTCCTCACCGCGATCCACGAACGCGCCGACGCCGCCGGCCACCGCTTCGCGACCTTCCTCGGCGCATTCAAGTTCTTCACGTCGTACGCGCTCACCACGTTCGACGGGGAGACGTACCTTGAGAGCTTCGCGGAGCGGGTCGTCGCCACCGCACTCTTCCTCGCCCGCGGCGACGAGGGGCTCGCGGAGCGGCTCGTCGACGACATGCTCACCGGCCGATTCCAGCCGGCGACGCCCACGTTTCTCAACGCCGGCAAGGCGCAGCGCGGCGAGCTCGTTTCGTGCTTCCTGCTCCGGCTCGAGGACAACCTCGAATCGATCGGCAGGAGCGTGAACTCCGCGCTGCAGCTCTCCAAGCGCGGCGGCGGTGTCGCGCTGCTACTCACGAATCTCCGTGAGGCCGGCGCCCCCATCAAGCAGGTGCGCAACCAGGCCTCAGGCGTGGTGCCGGTGATGAAAATTCTCGAGGATTCCTTCTCCTACGCGAATCAGCTCGGTGCCAGGCAGGGCGCTGGTGCCGCCTACCTGCACGCGCACCACCCTGACATCCTCCGCTTTCTCGATACAAAGCGCGAGAACGCAGACGAGAAGATCCGCATCAAGACGCTCTCACTCGGCGTCGTCATCCCCGACGTCACGTTCCAGCTCGCACGCGAGAACCGGGAGATGCACCTCTTCAGCCCGTACGACGTCGAGCGCGAGCTCGGCGAACCGCTCTCAGACATTTCGGTCAACGACCGCTATGACGAGCTCGTCGCGAACCCCAGGATCGGCAAGACGACCATCAGCGCGCGCGACTTCTTCAAGACGCTCGCCGAACTGCAGTTCGAGTCGGGCTACCCGTATGTGCTCTTCGAGGACACGGTGAACCGGGCGAACCCGCTCCAGGGGCGCATCAACATGTCGAACCTCTGCAGCGAGATCCTGCAGGTGAACAGCCCCTCGCGCTACGACGTCGCGATCGGATACGAGGCTGTTGGTCGTGATATCTCCTGCAACCTCGGCTCGATGAACATCGCGGCGGCAATGTCCTCACCCGATATTGGGCAGACCGTCGAGACCGCGGTGCGCGCGCTCACGAGTGTCTCCGAGCAGACCGATGTCGCCGCCGTCCCCTCGATTGCGGCTGGCAACGCGGCATCGCACGCGATCGGCCTCGGCCAAATGAACCTGCACGGCTATCTCGCTGCGCAGCGCATCAGGTATGGCAGCGCAGAGGGCATCGACTTCACCGACCTGTACTTCCTCACCGTCGCCTACCACGCGATCCGGGCCTCCAACATGCTCGCGATCGAGCGCGGCGAGACCTTCTTCGGGTACTCCGAATCGAGCTACGCAGACGGCAGCTACTTCACGCGATACACCGAGCGTGACTGGCAGCCAGCGACCGGGCGCGTGAGCGAGCTGTTCGCCGCCGCGGGAGTGCGGATCCCGTCTCGCGCGGATTGGGAGGCACTTCGCGAATCGGTGCGCGAGCACGGCATCTACAACGCCTACCTGCAGGCTGTCCCGCCAACCGGTTCGATCTCGTACGTGAACAACTCCACGGCGTCGATCCACCCGATCGCCGCAAAGGTGGAGATCCGCAAGGAGGGCAAGCTCGGCCGCGTGTACTACCCGGCGCCGTTCATGACGAACGACAACCTCGAGTTCTACGAGGATGCCTACGAGATCGGCCCCGAGAAGATCATCGACACCTACGCCGCGGCAACGCAGCACGTCGACCAGGGGCTGTCGCTCACGCTGTTCTTCAAGGACACCGCGACGACGCGCGACATCAACAAGGCGCAGATCTACGCGTGGCGCAAGGGCATCAAGACGCTCTACTACATTCGCCTGCGCCAGCCCGCGCTCGAGGGCACCGAGATTGAGGGGTGTGTGTCGTGCGCGCTGTGATGCCAGCGGCTCCGCCCCACCACCCATCACCACACCGCAAAGGAATCACCATGCCGCACCCAGCAAGTACGCCCCTCGACCTCAGCCTGCCCATTACGGAGGTGTCGGTCACGCCGCCAGGCTACCGCCAAGACCCGGCCGCGAGGCTGCGCCCCATCAACTGGAACCGCGTGGGTGACGACAAGGATCTCGAGGTGTGGAACAGGCTGACCGCGAACTTCTGGCTGCCAGAGAAGGTGCCGCTGTCGAACGACCTCCCAGCGTGGAAGCGGCTCAGCGAGGAGGAGCGGACGCTCACGATGCGCGTGTTCACGGGACTCACCATGCTCGACACCGTGCAGGCGACGGTCGGCGAGATCTGCCAGATTCAGGACGCGCAGATGGAGCACGAGGAGGCGGTCTACACAAACATCGCTTTCATGCAGTCGGTGCACGCTCGTTCGTACTCCTCCGTGTTTTCCACGCTCACGAGCACCCCCGAAATCGACGACGCCTATCGCTGGGCGGTCGCGAATGACCTCCTGCAGGAGCGGGCGAAGAAGGTGCTCGCGCACTATTTCGCTGAGGATCCGCTCAAGCGGAAGGTGTCGTCGACGCTGCTCTCCTCGCTGCTCCTCTACGCTGGCTTCTACCTGCCGTTGCACTTCTCAGTGCACGCGACGCTCACGAACACGGCAGACATGATCCGACTCATTCTCCGCGACAAGGCAGTGCACGGGTACTACTCCGGCTACAAGTACCAGCGCGGCCTCGAGCGGCACTCACCCGCGTCCAGGGAGCATATGCGCGGCTTCACTCGCGACCTGCTCGACGAGCTATACGAGCTTGAACTCCAGTACTCAGGCGAGCTCTACGAGCCGCTCGGCCTCATGGACGACGTGGCGGTGTTCGTGCGCTACAACGCGAATAAGGCCCTTATGAATCTCGGCTACCCCGCGCGGTTCACCCCGGAGGAGACGGAGGTGAACCCGGAGATCCTCGCGGCGCTCGCGCCTGGATCCGATGAGAACCACGACTTCTTCTCTGGTTCCGGCTCGTCCTATGTCATCGGCAAGGCCGAGGACACGAGCGACGAGGACTGGGATTTCTAGCGGGGCGCGTGCGCCGCCCTCCCCCAACCCCTCGCCCCACCCCGAACGAAAGGCACAGCGTGACCCACAGCGTGACCCACACCATCTCCGTCATCGTCGGGAGCCTGCGCGCAGGCTCCCTCGCGCGCAAGATCGCGCTGAACGCGATCGCCCTGATGCCAGACGGCTTCGAAGCGAAGATCGTGCCCATCGGCGAGCTGCCGCTCTACAACTTCGACTACGACGACCCGGAATCGGCCGGCACCCCGACGCCTGCCGAGTACACCAGCTTCCGCGAGACCCTCAAGGCAGCAGACGGCGTCCTGTTCGTCACGCCAGAGAACAGCCGCACGATCCCCGCGTGCCTGAAGAACGCCGTCGACATCGGGTCAAAACCGAACAGCGACGTTGCTTGGAAGGGGCTCCCAGCAGGCATCATCAGCCACTCGGTTGGGCGCATGGGCGGCTACAGCTCGCAGAAAAACCTCCGGCTCGCGCTGTCCTATTTCGATATGCCCTTCCCCGGGCAGCCCGAGGTGTTCCTTGGCCAATCAACGTCACTCCTCGACAGCGCGGGCGAGTTCGTCGATGATTCCACTGTCAGCTTCGTTCGCGCGTATCTCGCCCGCTTCGCTGAGGTCGTGCGCGAGCACCAGCACAGCTGAGTAAGCCGGGTGCGCGGGAAGCTGCCCGCGCAGCCGGCTACTGCGGCTACGACGGCTGCGTGGTCCGTCGCAAGTGCCAAGCCCGCGATGCTGACGAGCCGCGAATCAGGGTATGACCGAACAGCCCGGTCCGACCGCTGCACACCCGCGGTGAGGAGTCTCTGCGAGTACGGGTCTCGCGCGATGGCTAGGGGAATCGATAGGATGCTGCTATAACTGGGCCCGTGCTACCGGGGTCAGAGCGTTTGGTGTGTGCCGCAATCCTGGCACGGCACGGACGCCACGAACGAAGGAGTCCTGTGGTTGCCCAAGCGAGTATGAATTCCCACTCGACACGGTGGTTCGCTCTGGCCGTGACCGTGCTGTTGACTGCCACGGGCTTGCTCATGACGCCAAGCCAAGCCCATGCCGCCGCCGTCACCACGACCGTTAACGGGATCACGTTCATCGCTGACGACACAAACGTCTCTGCAGGCGCCACCGCCACCGGTTATGACCCGGCCATCGGTGGTACCACTGTGGCGATCCCTGGCACCGTCACCATCAACGGCACCCCGTACCCGGTCACGACCATTGGCAGCCGGGCGTTCTGGGACAATCAGCTTACGCAGGTCACGATCCCCGATTCGGTCACGACCATCGACAGCCAGGCGTTCCGGGACAATCAGCTCACGCAGGTCACGATCCCCGATTCGGTCACGACCATCGGTGACTTTGCGTTCTCTCGCAATCAGCTCGCGCAGGTGAGGATCCCTGACTCGGTCACGACAATCAGCGGCTACGCGTTCCAGAACAATCAGCTCACGCAGGTGACG
>NZ_JXSQ01000026.1 GCF_000834055.1 Leucobacter komagatae | reverse complement strand
GGCTCAGCACCCGGATCCGTGCCCGGACGTCAGCACCAGGGTCCGTGCCCGGGTCGAACACCAGGATCCGTGCCCGGGTCAACACCAGGATCCGTGCCCGGGTCAGCGCCAGGCTCGGCGCCGGGATCGGTACCCGGATCAGCACCGGGCTCAGCGCCCGGATCTACGCCAGGCTCAGCACCAGGATCGGTACCAGGATCAGCACCCGGATCTACGCCAGGCTCAGCACCCGGATCCGCGCCCGGGTCAGCACCAGGATCGGTACCAGGGTCCGTGCCCGGGTCAACACCAGGATCCGTGCCCGGGTCAGCGCCAGGCTCGGCGCCGGGATCGGTACCCGGATCAGCACCGGGCTCAGCGCCCGGATCTACGCCAGGCTCAGCACCAGGATCGGTACCAGGATCCGTGCCCGGGTCAGCACCAGGCTCAGCACCCGGGTCAGCACCAGGATCCGTGCCCGGATCGGCACCCGGATCGGCACCCGGCTCCGTACCCGGTTCAGAGCCGGGGTCTTCGTCCAGCGCCTTCACCGTGGAGGAACCGATCTCGAGCGCGGCGGCACCGTTCGCGCCAAGGCCTGGAAGGACGTTCACGCTCAACGCGCGCACAGTGAACGACCCGTCTCCGAGGTCGCCACCCGCTGCATTGTAGGGCGGCAATGTCGGCTGTTGGTTGATGGTGATGTTGACAAGGCCGCGGAGCACAGGCCCAAGCCCGTCTGAGAGGAGCCCTTCCACAACCGGGCTAGCGATTCCGGTGACGATCGGCTGGATATTTCCGAGTATTCCCGTGATTACGCTATCGAGCGCACTGCCAATCGGAGCGACAACACCCAAGAGTGCGTTCAAGATCGGGTCTACTACGGTGCCGATCGGCACTCCCACGACGTTGAGGGCGCTCGTGTCGATCTTGGGCGCCTCGTGGTCAGGCACTCCGATGAATCCGCCGAGTGTGCCGCTGATTTTGACCGGGGCGGACACCACTGGGGGTAAAAATTCTGCGAGTCTGACAGCTACATTGACGCTCAGGTCCAGCTCAACATTGTAGATCCCCTCGGTTACGAGGTTGATGGTTTTGCTGATGAGCGAATTCGGTCCATTTCCCGTCAGCGCGTCGGTCACGCCGTCGAGGATCGCGTTGACGGTGTCCCCGTGAAGCACCTCGGTGTTGGCAGGCAGGCTGCTCAGGCTATCGCTGCCGCTGCGATCGACAACTAGTGCGCCGAGGTCAACGGTGATAGCACCACTTGCGAGGTCGATGGTGACGCTGCCGTCTGAATTCGAGAGCGGCTCTCTGAGTAGTTCTTCTTTGAGCGTCTCAACTACGGACGAGGTGTCCAGCGAGACCGCGTTGGCCGAAGCCTGAACGAGTGGGAGTCGATCGATTGTAGTTACGATGCCCTGAAGCAGGGTCTCAACATCGCCGCCCGGGCCGACAACCTGTACCAGCGGATTCAGCGCCGCGCCGACGGCATCGTCAATGGTGCCGACGAGCCCGCCGACGGCAGGGCTGCGTACGCTGAGGATCAGATCGCTCAGCATGTACTCGCTGCTGAGCTCAACGCCAGATTTACTCGCCCGCGAGCCCAGTGCCCCGATCTGAATCGAGGCCTGATCGAGAAGAGCATCGACTGCCGGCTGGCCGATGATCTGGCCAAGCAATGCGTTCGCGTCGAGGGTGGCGAAACCGTATCCGCCGTTGTTCACAGCGTCCACATTGATCGCCCCGTCTGAATTGATCAGTCCGGTAGAAGCAGTCGAGTTCGTCGCGTCAAGTGACGAACTGTAGCTAGAGATCACGCCAAGGTTTCCGAGCTGCAACAAGCCGGGATCGGCCGCCCCCGGCTTGATGAGTGGCAGTGAGATTGTTCCGATGTCGACGCTCGCGAGACCGTTCAGCACGCTCAGGTTGAGCGGGTCGGTGATCGGGCCGGGGTTTTCGTCGTTATCGCTCAACGTGTAGGCAGCTCCAGCCACGTCGAGACCGAGCCCAGCGACTGAAAGCCAGTGTGCGTGCGCTGCAGAATCCGCGTCAACCGTACGCGTGTCCGCGAAAGCGGCGCTGCTGGATAGCAGCACCGGCGTGATGACAACGGCGGTAGCTGTTGCTACCGCCAACGTTCTGGCAGGCAACGTTCGCCTTACCAGCTTGTGATGGTCTCTCATTGAACCGCCCCCTCGTAGTCCTCGTCTTTGGGCCGTGCCACTGAGTTTTCTCGCACACAGCACCTCGTGCGCGGAAGGAAAACCAGTAAGCCCAGCTGCGGCGAGCATATGCACCGGGAGCACTCATTTCCTACGGAAGCAGGTATTACTGAGACGCTATGGCACGACTACTGAGTGGGCGCGCGCAGAGCGCACACTTCAGCGCGGTAGACGGCGTTTCGCGCGCTCAAATCTTGACCGAACCTGGCAAATAGCTATGCTCAGAATGAGGAGCGCACAGCTTCCGGAACGGCCAATGAATGACCTATCCGAGGAAATCCCATGACGATGCAAATTGAAACCGTTTTCCGTCGGGCTTCGCTTGCCCAGACGATTGAAACGCTGAGCTCGGGAAAAAACATCCTCGTCGCTGCGCCAACTGGCAGTGGCCGTTCGCACCTCCTCCATGAGGTCATGCGGCATCTGAGCGCCACTGAGAAACATGCCGAGTTGGTCGACGTACTCCACCCGTCGTCGGCAGCCATCGTCCAGAGCGCCGCGGTCGAGACGACCCTGCTCGTCGACTCCTTCGAGCACGCGGGACTCGGTCTCGTCTCCGCTCTCGCCACCCACATTGCCGAGGGCGGAATGGCCATCGTGGCGCTGGATTCCAGCAATGGCGCAAGCCTACTCAACGCTTCACTCGCGGAGTTCACTGGCGCCTTCGACTACCTTTCGAGCATTCTCGACACCTTCCACACGATCGAGCTCGCTCCCCTCAGCCCGAAGGAAATTGAATGGCTGTTGCACGAGTACGCCCCGACGCCTGTCACTGCAGCGACCGCCAAGGCCATCGTTGAGCTTGCCGAGGGTCGGCCACGCTGGGCCATAGACCTCTGCGAGCTTTCCCTCGCGGGGCGGCTCACGACGTTCCCCAAACCTGGAATCACCAGCGGCCACTTCAACAGGCGGGATCCGCAGGGGCTCCGCAGCACTGCGCGGCAAATCGGCGACATTTCGCCAGAAGGGGCGGCGGCAGCTGTCGTACTCGCGCAGCTCGAACCCCTGGACTTTGCCGGCGTAGAAGATCTTGTTGGCACACTGGCCGCACACTCGCTCCGCCATCACGGGACACTATTCCCCGCCGCAGACCCCGCCTTGCTCTACGTCCCGCCGTTTCTTGCTGCTGCCCTCGCGGGGAAGGCGTCGCCACCACACGTTGAGAAATTCGAGCGCGTCGTGCAGCAGCGGTTGCTGGGCAAAGCTGCCCTCGGTATGCAGCTGGCCGAGAGCGAACTGCGGTTCTTCACCCGCGCGGCCCAAACAGCGGTAGTGCCCGAGGGAAGTCACCGCTACCGGGACCTGCGCGAATTCCTCGTGCAAGACAGCGTGGTATCGCTCGCAGCGTTTGGCGATGAGGGCCAGGCGCGGGCGCTCATACTTCGCACCGATACCGGGAAGTTCGTCATCGACACCCCGTCGCACGCCATGGCGCTCAGCGTGCTTGTCACGCCGGAATCCGGGCTGAAGGTGCTCGAGCAGATGCAGCCACCCGAAGACTCTGCCGGTCAACTCGAATGGCTCTACTTGCAGACGCTGCTGCGAGAACTCACCTCGGATACTGACGGCCTACCCCTCGTCGCAGGGGCGACACCCAATGACAGCCGAGCGCAAGACAGCGCCGTGGTACTCAGGCTCTGGAATTCAACGGAGGCGATCGAGACCTCGCTGCCGAGGCTCAGGGCCATCGCGCAGAACTACGCAGGCGAGGATCTTGGTGTGCTCGCTTCGACGCTCGTTGAGCTTGACGAAGTCTGGCGTGGTTGCGTACCCGCCGGCTCTTGGCTGTCAGACAACGCCCCCATCCCCCGCACGCCAATGCAGACGTCGCGGCCGCTGCGGCACGTCGCCGGTGCTGTACTCCTCGCCCAATCGCTGTCCGCCGCCATGTCTGGCCAATTCAACTCACGGCAACACGAAATCGAGGAGATCGCCTCACGCAGCCCGCTCAGGGAGTACCACTTCAGGTGGCTGGCGCACTTCTCCGCAGCCAGAGCGGCACTCATGTGTGGCAACCTCAGTCGAGCCAAGCTCGAGTGGAAGCACCTCCTTCACGACTTCCCCAGGTTCATTCCTGTCCGGCTACGGCAGTATGTCGAAGAGTCATACGCTGCGTTAAAGACGGTCTCAGAGGAGGGCTCAGGGCCGCATCCAGGTACGGAAGACAACCTTGCGTTGGCGGTCGTTCGTTACCTCACTGGACGCCGCCCGCACGGACATCCAGAAGGAGCTGCTTCACGACTGAGCTCGAGATCACTCCCAATCCTCCGGCTCCGCGAGGCACATCTTTCTGCAGCCGAAGCCCGAAACCCAGTCGAGCTCAGCCGAATAGCCGACGAGCTCACAGACTACGGGCTCTGGGCACCAGCGGCTGACGCAATCTCGACCGCGCAGAGCATCTATCTCAGCAGGCGCACCGTGAGCGGGATCCAGACCACTTCAGA
This sequence comes from Leucobacter komagatae, assembly GCF_000834055.1. GTDB lineage: Bacteria > Actinomycetota > Actinomycetes > Actinomycetales > Microbacteriaceae > Leucobacter > Leucobacter komagatae_A. The sequence goes on along the minus strand of NZ_JXSQ01000026.1, from coordinate 37,064 downwards.
GCGGCTCGACGACATCGAGTTGAGGCTCGAGGTGGAGTTTCCCTGGTACCGACGAGGCTCCCTTCCCGCGAACAGTCACCACATGCGCCTCACCGAGCGGGAGCGGGAGGCCGCGGTGCTCGCTGCCGCTGGGCGTTCAAACAAAGAGATAGCCGCGATGTTGCACTGCAGCATCCGGACTGTCGAATCGCACATCGCACAGGCCCGGGCCAAGGTCGGCGCCGCAAGCCGGAAAGAGCTCGCAGATCTTGTCCCCGCGTTCTCCCGATGAACCATGGAGCGCGTTGCTTCGGCCTCGCTTGAGCGTTGCGCGTCGGAGCTGGCATGCCCAGGCTAGGCCGCGAAGGTCACGCTTCGGCTAAGACTTGTGCACTCCCTATTTGTTTGTTAGGCGTTTGATGTTTGACTGCTTTAAAGCTTGTCCTGGGGGTGATAACGCTGATTGGTTTGGGGACCCACCCTCATGGGAAGCACCGGAGACGGCGCACTCGCACAGTCGCGAGGATGCTGTCCATTTCCCTCATCGCACTGCTCATCGCCACAACGACGGCGGCCCTGAACCTAGCGGCAGCGCCGCACCGCGCCGTGGCGGTCACCGAGCTTGAAGCACCAGAGGTAGTTAAGCTGCTCTCCTTCAACGATAGGCAGGACGATGTCGTCGATGAGTTCCGTGCCGACTTCATTCTCAAAGTGCCCCGCGGCTTCGTGCATCCCGAGACAGGAGACCTGCAGCCCGTCAACGGTCTCTACCTCCGCATCGGATACGACTTCAGCGCGAAATCGCAGAACCATCTGCGCTACAAAAAGACGCTCGGACAGGGCCAGGCCGGTGTCAACATGTGGGCGCAGAACGTCGGCGAGTACTACACCGTGCAAAAGTCTTCCCGTCGGGCAAACACGATTTCTTAGTCATCTCGGCTGAGGGCGACAGAAACATTCTGGACAACGTCGATGCGAACAACATTCCCGGCGGGCTGAAGACTCCGATGCATCTCTACGTCAGCTACGAGCCCGGACTGCCGACGAGCACAAGCGCCGCGTGGACGACCTCAGCGCGCACATCACACTAACTCGACTTCTACGCATACTTCGGCAGGAACGTAGCACGCTCGATCTCTGGCCCGCAGCTCAACATTCAGTACGACACAACCGCGAGCCTCTGGGGCAACGGCCAAACCAGTTGGGGGCTCGCCCTCGACCACGGCGCGAACGGCTGGCCGCCGGGAATCATCCCACCGAATTCCCTGTCGGCCGACCTGGTAAACAATGCCACCCGCAACGCGAGCATCGAGAAGGGCCCAACGGGCGGGGTGAGCGATAGCTACTGGTACGCCTGGGTACACGAAGACGGTTCGCTCGTCACCGCTGTCAACACCGCGCCGATCCGGGTCACCGGGGTTCCCCCGCGCGCTGGCGGGACCAGTAACGTGCGACTGGTTTGAAAGAACATAGGCCAGATTCCCATCGCACCCCAGTTCGGGTGGACCGCAGAGCAGGGCGCTCAGGGCCTCACGTCCAGGGTCGGCGCCGACGGCTCGATCGACCTTCGCGACGCAGGCGGCACGGGGTTCTACTGACTCCTCGTCTGGCCTGAGGCGCGCGATCCACACGAGCCCTCTGCCGACTACGGCGCGCAACGGGTGCTCTACGAAGCGGCCGACCTGTTTGACGCGAACGGCATGATGACCGAGCAAGCTGACCTGATGAAGTTCACTCCGGCGACTGCCTTCAACGGGTACCAGCTCGCGCTGCCCGAGCCACCGGTGATCACGGTGCCAGAACACAACTCCTGGCTGCCAGACCCGGCGACGCTCACGATCTCGGGGACGGGGACACCCGGCAACACGATCACGCTGAAGTTCACCGGGGGTACCGGAATCACAGACTTCTCCGATCCGGCGCTCACGACGCTCGCTGACGGGGAGCACGCCGGGGTGCAACCTGGCGACATCGTGGTCGATGCTGCAGGGCTTTGCAGCCACACCTTCACCCCGGAAGAACCGCTCAACGACGGCTCCTACACCTTTGCGGCGACGCAAACGGATCAGAGCGCATTCGGATGGCATGCAACGAGCCCGGTCTCGAACCCGCAAGCAGAAACGGCGCCACAGCAATGGGGCGTCACGGGAATGATTGACACCGTGCCGCCGCCAGCACCCGCAATGGTTTGCCCGGCGTCACCCAGCGCAGAGGGAAACTCGACGGTGCACGGCGGCGACGTCGAACCGGGCGCGACCGTCCACGTACTCGTCAACGGGGAGCGGGTCGGAGAGGCCGAGGTGTCTGACGGCACCTGGACGTTCACTTTCGATCCGCCCCTCGACAAGGGCGATCACGCGCTCACCGCGGTACAGACCGACAGGGCAGGAAACGAGTCAGCAGCGAGCTATCCGACGTGCCAACTGCGCGTCGCGAAGCCCGTCGTAGTGACTGGCGCAAAGCTTGTCACCCCCGTGAGCATCCCAGCGGTCGGGCTCGAAGACATTGACGGCGCCAACTGGGAAGTGACGGCGACCACAGGCGACACTGACCACGTGCTCAGCGGCGGAGACGAAGTGCGCATCGAGCGAGACACGGACTACCTCATCGGCGAGCGACTGCGCACCGACCCAGCCCCAGACCCTGCTGCACTCCACTACCGCGGCACCGGATCTCCCAGCTGCGTCGACGGGGCCGGCTCGGAACTCCAGGCGCCCATATTCGATGCGGCAACGGGCGTTCTGCGCATGTCCAGCGACGATGCGGTTGCGGAGCCCGTCTCGTGCACGCTGACGAACCAGACCGCACACGTGAGCCTCACGACGCTGCGACTTGGCGGCCAGTCCACGCCGCCCCAGGCTGGCTGGGACGTCACCCTGTCGACCGCCGGCGGCGACGTGACAGCGACGCTGGACTCGACAGGCCCGAGTGTTGCGTTCCTCCCGGGCGACGCAACCGTCAGCGCGCGTCTGCCAACGGATATCTCCTTTGCCGGCATCCAAACGCTTGACCTCGGAACGCCCGCCTGCGCCGAACTCGCGGCGCAGCCAGAAGCTGCACCAAGGCAGTGCTGGCGAGACGTTGAGGCGACTTCGCAGCAGGGCGTCCGCATCGAGCAGGGTAAACACAGTGCGCTCCGCATCATAGGGGCCGCACCCGTTGACCTGCCTCAGCTGCCGCTGACCGGCGGCATCGGCTCATTGACGTATTGGATCGCGGGGGCGGGAGCCATCGGCCTCGCAGGCCTGGCGTACCTCGGCCGCAGCCTCACCCGACGGCGCTTGACCGCGCCAGATCGGGGGTCATCGTCACCGTAGCTCTCACCTGGCCCGCAGGCGCCGAAGCCGTGCGGCCCGGCCACCAACGTTTCACAACGCACCACCGTATTAGCAGCAATTTTTCGCGAAAGGATATCCCGTGAACACCACACACAATCGCCGGATTCGGGCGGTTTCTCTCCTGGGGGCCGCACTACTCGCGGCCACATCGGCGGCCTTCATGGCCACGCCGGCATTCGCAGCTCCTGGCACGGCGCCAGGCACTGGCGGCGAAGGCACGCTCACCGTGCACAAGCTCGAGCAGCCCTCCGGCGGCAGCCTCGGACCCAACGACGGCTCTGAAATTGAGATCGGTGGGGCAAAGCCGCTCGTCGCCGGGTTTAGGGCATGCACCGTCGAAGGCTTCGACCTCGCCGTCCCATCCGACTGGGAGCGCATCAAAGACATTGAGCTTTCCCTTGACACCTCAGGGAAGCCAATCGCGCAGGAGGGAGGAACCGACCTCACCCTCACCTGCGGAGATGAGCAGTCAACCTCGGCTACCGACGGAACCACCGAATTCACGCTGGCCGCAGACGCTGTCTACGAGAGCAAACCAGCGCCGAACGCCATTCCCAGCGCCTCGCCGACGCTCATCACGATCCCGTACCCGGGCAGTGGTGCTGAGGGCAGCCCTGTCTGGAACTACAACCCCCATATCTACCCGAAGAACGCCATCGTCGGCGGCGGCGCGACGAAGGACGGCGCCATCATCGGTAGCGACGTAACGTTCGATATCAGCGTGCCGATCGCGGCGCTCGAAGCCGGGACCAAGTACTCCGAGTTCCGCATCAACGATACGCTCGCCGATTTCCTTGAGTACACCAAGGGCAGCGTCGTGCTGTTCAACAAGGCTGGCCTTCCCGTTTCCCTCACCGCTGGCACTGACTACACCCTCACCAGCCCAACCGGGTCCGGCGGCGTCGAGGTCGTGCTCAACCTCGAGGCCCCAGGCCTCGAGAAGGTCGACGACAACATTGGTGGCCGCATTGTCCTCACGATTGAGGCAGCCGCCATCGGAACCGGCAGCACAGCGAACGTCGCTGACATCACCGTCAACGGCAAGACGGTCACCGGGCCCGAGGTTGTCGACCCGGAGGAGTTCTTCGCCGGAGCACACATTCTCAAGCATGCGAAGAACAAGGGAAGCGACACAGAGGTTCCCCTCGCCGGTGCAGCGTTCGATATCTACAGTGCAGACGAGAGCGCGACGAGTTGCCCGGCAGAGCCAGACCCCGCAGCGGTTAAGGTCGTCGAGGGGACAGTCTCAGGCGAAGACGGCAACACACCGAACGAGGTGCTCGGGGCTGGCAGCTACTGCGTCTACGAGACCAAGGTTCCTAGCGGCTACAAGCCGATGGCCGAAGGCGCGCTCCTTGAGGTGTCCGGCGAGGATGCGTCGATCACCGTGGTGAACACGCAGATCGGTGCGGATGACGGCGACCTTCCCAACCTGCCGATCACCGGCGCGATGGGCACGGTACTCCTCGTGCTCGGCGGTGTTGCGCTCATCGCGGTCGCGACAGGCCTCATCATCGTCCGGCGACGGAAGGCGAAGCTCTAGGCACACCGAGGGCGTCGCCCTCGCGGCGCGTGTGTGGCCGCCGAATGTCGGCAGCCACACACGCACCGCACTTGGCCGGGAGCACACGCGACCGCGCACCTACTGTCATTGAAAGGGGGTCCGTCAGTGGAACACTCCGCAGCGTCGCGCCCACCTGAGGTGGCGCCGCAGGCCGACACGTCTGACGACGCGCATGGCAGGCATGCGCTTCCCCCAGCACGGCGCAGGTGGCGGCACTCGTGGTTCAACACATCGATCTCGCTGCTGCTCCTCGCCGGCCTCACCCTCCTGATCTACCCCACCGCTGCGGCGTGGGTGTCACAGCAAAACCAGTCGAACATCGTCTCCGATCAAACATCGGCGAATGAACAGCTCGCGCAAGAGCGAGTCGACCGGATGCTCGCTGAGGCGCACGCCTACAATGAGGCGCTCGTCTCTGGGGCGCTACTTGCCGGCGGCTCAAACCTTGCCGAAGGCACGGGCCGATCTCTCACGGACACCGTTGATCCCGGGCAGTACTGGGAGACGCTCAACACACAACCGAGCGGCCTGCTTGCGCGCCTGAGAATCCCGTCGATCCGGTTGGATCTTCCGGTGTATCACGGCACGAGCGACGCGACGCTACTCAAGGGCCTCGGACACCTCGAAGGGACCTCGCTTCCTGTCGGCGGCGAGGGGACACGGGCGGTTGTCACCGGACACCGCGGTCTCGCGAACGCCGAAATGTTCACCCGGCTGAATCGGGTGGAGGTCGGGGACACCTTCAACGTTGAGGTGCTCGGCGAGGTGGTCTCCTACCGCGTCTTCGAGACGAAGGTCGTGGATCCGGAGGACACGGAGGAGATCCGGGCGGTGCCTGGCAAAGACCTCATGACGCTCATCACGTGTACCCCGTTGGGGGTCAACACTCACCGTATCCTCGTCACCGGCGAGCGGATCACCCCGACTCCGCAGGAAGACGTGGATGCCACCAACGCGCGACCGGATGTGCCTGGCTTCCCGTGGTGGTTGGTGGCATACGTCACGGGGCTCATCGGCATCGGGGTGTGGCAGTGGCGATCAGGGTACTCCGCTCGCGAAGCCACGCCGGAACCCGCCGAAGCGCACACCCCTGGGCACGCGGCCTCAAACGCGGTAGGATCGTGACTTCGAATCCCGCGCCACGTTCTCAGGCCGCGAGTGCCCAGCAGTTTCGTTACTGCGCGCCTGCGAACCCCTGCTGCCGCCACGCTTCGTAGCTCGCGATTGCCGCGCAGTTTGCAAGGTTCATTGACCGCGGCCCAGGGAGCATCGGAATCCGCAGGCTGTCGGTAACTGCGTCGTGTTCGAGTACCTCACGTGGCAGGCCGGTGGGTTCTGGGCCGAACAGCAGCACGTCGCTCGGCTCATAGGCGACGTCGGTGTACGTCCGCGTCGCGTGTGCGGTGAACGCGAACACCCTCGCCGGCAGCAGCGCGGCGAGCGCTGCGTCGAAGGAGTCGTGCAGGTGCACGACCGCGAGGTCGTGGTAGTCGAGTCCTGCTCGCCGCAGCTTGGCGTCTTCGAAATCGAAGAGCGGGTTCACGATGTGCAGCTCAGCTCCGGTGCCAGCGGCGAGGCGGATCGTGTTTCCGGTGTTGCCCGCGATGCGGGGCTCGAAGAAGAGGATACGGGTCACCAATGCATAGTACTCCCCCGCCGGCGGGCACACTCTTTAGGATCACCGCAAAGCGGCCCCCTTTGCCGAGCACTGGTGACACCGGGGGTGATGAGTGCTAGGAATGAGTGCGAAGCTCACCCGCAGCCGAAACGAACAAGGAGCGATTACGTGCGCATTGGAAAAGCAGTGGGAATTGCTGCGGCGGCAGGGGCCGCTGCCGCAGGCGGAGCATGGCTGTGGCGGCACCAGGGCGACATCGCCTTCAGCCGCCCCGTGAATGAGTGGACATTCACCCACATGAACCGGATCATGCCGGTGGCTGAGGTGCCTCGGCCGGCGGTCGCACGCCCGCTGCCGACCGCTGCGGAGCCGCTCGGTGTCTCGGGGATCCGCTACGAGTTCGATGGGCGACCCTCTTCGCTCGACGAGATGCACCGTCGCACCCACACGACCGCGTTCCTCGTCGCGCATCGCGGCGAGATCGTGCATGAAAGCTATCCCGGGCGCTTCGCATCTCCGAGCGCTCGCTTCCAGCTCTTCTCACTGACGAAGTCCGTGACGTCGATGCTCATCGGCATCGCGCTCGAGCGGGGCGAGATCGGGGGGCTGACTGATCCCGTTACCGGCTACCTCCCGCAGCTCATTGGCTCGGGGTACGACGGGGTCACGCTTGCTGACCTGTTGAACATGTCGAGCGGCGTCGGTGCTGTCGAAGACTGGACCGTCCCTGACGCCCCGATTCGTCGTTTCGAGACGGCCGTGAGCACGGGCGGGTCGGTGCTTGAGGTGATTCGGTCCACTCCGCGGCTGCGTCAGCCTGGCACTGCATTCAACTATTCCACGCTCGATACCCACGTCATTGGGTGGCTCCTCGAAGCCGCGACGGGGCGCTCGCTCGCCGAGTACGCTACCGAGCAGCTGTGGCACCCGATGGGGGCCGAGTCAGACGCTTTCTATTTCCTCACGCGTGGGCGGCCGCGCACCGCGCTCGGCGGCGGCTCGCTCAACGCGACGGTCCGCGACCTCGCCCGGGTGGGCATCCTCATGGCAGCTGGTGGCCGCGTTGGCGAGAGGCAACTCGTCCCCGAGGAGTGGGTGGCCCGCAGTCGCGGATCGGATCTCCCCCACCTCCAGGTCGGCGAGCTGGTGAACGGCGGCGGCTCCCCACAGTACGGGTACTCGAATCAGTGGTGGACGCTCGGGGGCGAACGCCGCGCATTCACTGGACTCGGCGTCCACGGCCAGTTCCTCTTCGTCGACCCCGACAGCGAGACCGTCATTGTGAAGACGAGCGCGTGGAACGACGCTGACGACGATGCACGAAGCCTCGAGACGCTCAGGGCGCTCGAGGCTATCGTGCTCGCCCTCGCTTAGGGCTGCGGATCGAAGCTGGGCCGCGGCGGGGTGAACCGCCGCGGCCGACGGTTAGCCTGCGACCGCAGCGGCGATTGCCGCGTCGAGGTCGGCGATGAGGTCGGCAGGGTCCTCGAGCCCGACGCTGAGCCGGAAGTGACCGTAGGTACGGAACCCCTCGGGATACTGTTCCCAGCCGCCACGTCCCTCCGGCCCGACGAACACGATAAGTGATTCGTCGTGACCGAGTGATACCGCGTGCGTGATGACCTCAAGGTTCTCAACGACGCGGCGCTGCAACGGGATGTCTCCCTCGAGCGCGAAGGAGAGCACGCCGCCGAAGCCGCGGTCGCCGAACTGCCGCTTCGCGAGCTCGTGGCCGGAATGCGATTCGAGCCCGGGGTACGCCACATACGCAACGGCGGGGTGCGCCTCAAGATACTCGGCAACTTGCTGGGCCGAGGTGACGTGCCGCTGCAGCCTGAGCGGCAGCGTCACGGCGCCACGGTTGATCATCCATGCGTTGAATGGCGAGATCGCCGCACCGGCGTCAAGCAACGCGTCGTAGCGGATCGTGTCGAGCAGTTCCTTCTTGCCGAGAACCACGCCGCCCATCGCGTCACCGTGACCATTGATGTATTTGGTGAGCGAGTGGATCACGAAGTCGGCACCATCGGCGATCGGCCGGTAGATGGGCGGAGGGGTGAACGTCGAGTCGACGGAGAGGTAGATGCCGTGCTCGTGCGCGACGGCTGCGAGCCCGGCGACATCGGCGACGAGCGTCGTTGGGTTCGCGATCGTCTCGGTGTGGATCAGCCGGGTCGTCGGGGTAATGGCCGCACGGACAGCATCGAGATCGGTGATGTCGACGAATGTCGCGGTGATGTTGTAGCGCTCGGGCAGCAGCTGCGTGAACAGCTTCCAGACGGCTTCGTACGTCACCTCGGACACGACGATGTGGTCGCCGGACTTCAGGTAGCTGAAGAAGAGTGCGTGGAGTGCGGCGACGCCCGTTGCGAAGACCACAGCGTCTTCGGCGCCCTCCATGCCGCGCAGTTTTGCTTCAAGGCACTGACCGTTGGTATTCGCGTCGCGCGCATAGATCATGCCATCGAAACCGGACCAGCCGTTTGCTGTGCCGTCCGAGGGCAGCGCGTAGGAATTCGCCATCACGAGCGGCGTTCGAATTGCCTGGCTGCCTGCGTCGATCGAATTGCCGAGGTGTACTGCCTGCGTATCAAAGCTCAGCGATTGCGGATCGTGCTTTGAGGGACGGTTCCGAGTCATCTGCTGGATCCTTCTACTGGAATGAGAGCATGCTGCATCCGCGCGGAGTGATCGCTCACCCCTGCCGACACGGAACACTCCCCATCGAATTATGCTGCGCCCTGGCCACGTGAATGAGTTCCAGGCACGAGCTAATACTATTGTTCCAATACAGTCAGATCGCCTACCGATTTGGATGTTCATACTTTAGGGAGAACTAATGGATCTGTACCAGCTTCGCGCGCTCCGCGAAGTGGCAGAACAGGGCAGCATCGCGGGCGCTGCGCGCGCCCTCGGTGTCACTTCTTCCGCGACCTCCCAGGTCATCGCCTCCCTGCAGCGGCAATTCAGCGCGCCGCTCACTCAGCGACGCGGGCGCAAAGTGGAACTCACCGACGTTGGCAGGGCGCTGCTCGTCGAAGCAGCGGCGGTGTCGGAAGCGGTATCCCGCGCTGAAAACGTCGTCGGACGCTATTTCGACGATCCCGTGGCGAAGGTGCGCGTGAGCGCGTTCCACAGTGCGGCCGTGGAGTTCTTCCCGTCGCTTGTCGCGTGGGGCAACGGCGAGGATCGCCCGCTCGTTGAGTGTGTCGACGAGGACGTCGCCATCGAAGAGTTCCCAGCACTCACCGCGAACTACGACATCGTGATCGCCCACCGTATGGGCCATCGCCGCTCGTGGGAGTCCCCACTGCTCACCGTCATCCCGCTGCTTCAGGAGCCCATCGACGTCGCGATTCGTGCCGATCATCCACTCGCCAAGCACGCATCGCTTACGCCAACGGACGTCATGGGTCATAATTGGGTTGCTACCCACGACGGCTACTCCCCAGCAGCGCTTCTCGATGCTGTCTCAGCCGTCTCGGGTACCCCGCCACGGATTCGACATCGCATCAACGATTTCGTTACTGCTGCGGCGATGGTGGCGGAAGGAAACTACCTCGCTTTGCTCCCCCGACATACCGCGGCGCCCGCTGCCGACAGCGGCGTGGTCCTCCGTCCCCTCTCTGGCCTCCGCACAACACGACACATCGACCTTCTGCTTCGACCAGAGCAGCAGCACCGCACCGCTGTTGCACTCGTCGCACACCATCTGCAGGGCCTCGCGGCGAAACTGGTGACAGGAAAGACATCATGAGACGGCATCTCGACCGCATCGATCAACTGATCCTCGCCGAACTCCGGCACAACGCAAGAATCCCGGTCGCCGCTCTCGGCGACCGCGTAAACCTGTCGCGCAACGCGGTTCGGCAACGCATCGAACGCCTCGAACGCGATGAATACATCCAGGGCTACACCATCGTGGAGCACACCGCGGAGGCACGGGCCAACGTCACCGCGAACCTCTTCGTGTACCGCACCGACCGGATGCGAGGCGGCGAGGTGATTGCCGCCCTCAAATCAGTTCCAGAGGTGGTGATCTGCGATGTGATGAGCGGTGAGTTCGACCTCTTTGTAAGGCTCGAAGCACCGAGCGTCGACCGAGTGCGCGCCGTGTGGCAGCAGATCTCCATGATGACCGGCGTGCGCGACATCACCACGACCGTGACGCTGTCGACCGTGATCGACCGCACCTAGGATCCAGCACTCGCCCAACGCACTTGCCGGCGCGCACTGCCAACGGCAACGGCCGCGCAGACGCGAGCGCCCGCCAGCCCCTCTCAAGGAGGGGCGGGCGGGCGCTCGCAATTCGGGCCTCGAGCTACATGCGACCCGAGGCGACGATCTGTCGCAGGAACTCGCGTGTGCGTTCCTCACGCGGGTGCTCAAACACCTGCTCTGGGGTGCCACACTCAAGCACGACTCCCTGGTGGAGGAAGGCGATGCGGTTCGACACCTCACGCGCGAACGACATCTCGTGGGTGGCCATGACGATCGTCATCCCAGATGTCGCAAGGTCGCGCACGATGTTCAGCACCTCGGCTACCAGCTCGGGGTCGAGGGCAGAGGTGATCTCGTCGAGCAGCAGCACCTGCGGGTGCATTGCGAGGGCGCGAACGATCGCGACTCGCTGCTGCTGCCCGCCCGAGAGCTGGTCGGGGAAGGCGCCAGCCTTCGCGGCGAGGCCTACCCGCTCGAGGAGCTGCATCGCCTCGGCCTCGGCCTCCTTACGCGGAACGCCGAGCACGCGCATCGGCGCGAGCGTGATGTTATCGCGCACCGACAGGTGAGGGAACAGGTTGAAGCTCTGAAACACGATGCCGACGGTGCGTCGCAGGCGATCAATGTCGACGCCCTCGCCGGAGACCACGTCGCCGTCAAGCGCAATGCTCCCACCGTTGATCTCTTCAAGCGCGTTAATGCATCGCAGGAGGGTGCTCTTGCCACACCCAGAGGCGCCGATGAGGCAGATGACCTCGTGCTGTTCAATCTCGAGGTTGATGCCACGGAGCACGGCGTTATCGCCGTACGACTTCTGGACATCCGTGATTTCTAGGAACGCCATTGCCTTATCCCTTCGCGGACGAGCGACGACGGTCGCGGCTGATGAGTTGATCCACGAGACGGGTCTGCGGGATCGTGATGAGGATGAAGAGGATCGCGACAACCGTTACGGACGACAGGTTGAAGTAGCGGCTCGCGTAGGTCGTAGCCTGCGTGAACGCTTCAACAACGCCGATAACCATGACGAGCGCCGTGTCCTTCTGCAGACCGATGAAGGAGTTGAGCATCGGAGGCAGCACGCGACGCACGGCCTGCGGGACAATCACGAAGCGGAGCGTCTTCGGGTACGAGAGCCCCAGGGAGCGGGCGGCCGATGTTTGCGAGTGGTGGATACTCTCGATACCTGAGCGGTACACCTCGGCGGCGTAGGCAGCGTGGGTGAGGCCGAGGGCGAGTACCGCGCTCCAGAACGGGCCGATTTCGCTGAGCACCGGGATCTCCGACAGCGGCAGGCCGAAGCCGATGAGGTAGATGATGATGATCGCTGGGATCGCGCGGAAGCCGTCGACGTATGCGATGGAGAGGAACCGGACGGGACGCGCTGCGGGCCCCGGGAGAAGTCGCCCGATCGCGAGCAGCAAGCCAAGCACGAGCACGATCGCCTCAGCAGCGAGCGCGATACCAATGTTTCGACCGAAGGCGATTCCGATATCGCCGAGCGTCTTCCACATGAACTCTGGGTCGAAGAAGACGCGCTGCACTGCGTGATCGTTTGCGGTGAGCACTCCGACGAACGCGGCAACAACGAGGAACGGAATGGCGACGCTGATCGCCGTCCACGACTGCACGCGAGCGCGCGAGATCGAGGCGCGGGCGGCGACGGCATCGCCACTGGCGATGCTCGCCGATGCGGACTTCGAGTGCATCGCTGCCCGCGCAACGGGGATCAGTAGGGTGAGCGCGGCGAGCGCGAGCAACGCCGCGACAGCGTTCATCGTCACAGCCCAGCCGGGCTCAGCTGCGGCCATGATCTGGTAGGCGGAGATCCACACCATCGCAATAGCGAATAGTACGAACACTGCCGCGATCAGCATGAGCGAGCGGGGGGCCGCAAGCGCGCTTGCGGCCCCCCTGTTCTCCGAGTTGCTCACTGGAGTAGTCAGGGTCATCGCACGTCCCAGAGCGCGACCGAGGCTGGGTCGAGGCCGAGTGCCTCGGTGAGGTACTTCTGGTGGAGCGCGTCGAGCGTTCCGTCAGCCTTCAGGTCTGCAAGGATCTGGTTGACGACCTCGACGTTCTTCGACCCCTTCGGCATGACCACACCGAATTCCTGGTCGGAGAGGATCTGACCAACAACCTCAAGCTGGCCGTTCGATGCGTTCGCCGCGCTCGCGGCAATCGCGAAGTCGTGCAGTGCTGCGTCAACCGTGCCAGAGGCGACAGCGGACTGCAGTGCGGCAAGGCTCGGGAACACCGATACTTCCTGTGTAACACCCCACGCATTCGCGTAGTCGAGGTACGTCGTGCCCTGCTCGACACCGATCTTCTTCGACACGAGGTTCTCAGCGGTGACATCGGAGCCCTGCTTTACGAGCACACCGATGGTGGACTGGTAGTAGGGATCTGACAGGTCGAGCACCTCTGCGCGCTCGGGTGTGATCGTGAAGTTCTCGGCGATCATGTCGTAGCTGCCTGCGCGGCCGGCTGCGATTGCCGCGAAGGTGATCTTGTCGAGCGACATGCTCTCGAGGCCTGCACGGTGCGCGATGTTCGCCAGGAGGCAGTAGTCTGCGCCGTCCTTCGTTTCGGCAATGGTGTCGCCGTTGTACCAGCCACCGACCGACGGGACGTCAGCCTTGGTGGTGAGCACGCCTGGGGTGATGACGTCGAGGGTGTACTGGCCCTTTTCGCCAGTGACCTCGCAGTTCCCAAAGCCACTGCCCTCTTCGGCAGTGTCTGGGGTGGAGCTGCAAGCACCGAGGCCGAGTGCGACCACTCCCGCAATCGCAGCAGCAATGATGCGTTTCTTCATGTGTTTCCTCCTTGAAAACGGCGCACGAACAATGGTTCTTGCGCCACCGTCAGTGACGGTGATGGTGTGAGTCTTCGGACGCATACACGACGAGGTGTATGCCGCGCGCGAGCTCATGTAGGGGCTTTGCGGGAACTCCGTCAAGATGCTCTCGATGAGTATCGCAGTCAGGAACACCCGCGGGAGGCTGACGAAACGCACTGTGTGAGGGCGCAAAACGCTCGCGCTGCGTGCATTTCGTCAGTCCTGAAGTTCGCGCGTGGCGGCGGCAGAAAGTTGCGCCATTCGCCACGTGCGTCGTTCACGCTGTGGTCAACACGACCACCTTCGGCTGCGTCATCTCTTCGAACGCAAAATGCACGCCCTCACGACCGATGCCACCGTACTTTGCGCCACCAAACGGCATCGCGTCGATACGGAAATCGGAGGTGTCGTTCACCATGACGCCCCCAGCCTCGATCGCCTCGCTGACGCGCAACGCAGTGTTGAGGTCCGAGGTGAAGATGCCAGCCTGAAGCGAGTAGTCGATCGCGTTTGCCATGCTAATCGCGTGGTCAACGTCGTCGAACGGTTCGAGTGTCACGATGGGAGCAAATGCTTCTTCCCGCCAGCACGATGACGAGTGGGGCACGTCAACGAGCACGGTCGGCCTGAACACTGCCCCGTCGACGGTGCCGCCAGTGAGCACGCGTGCGCCCTCCCGAACGGTCTGGCGCACCCGTTCCAACGTGTCACGTGCCGCCTGCGCGGTGATCATGGGCCCGACATCGGTGGATTCGAGGCTTGGATCCCCCGCGACGAGAGCCTTCGTGCGTTCCGCGAAGGCCGCGGCAAACTCGTCGAAGCGCTCACGCGCAACAAAGATCCGCTGCGCACCGATGCAGTTTTGGCCAGCAGCCCAGAACGCGCCCGATACGCACGACTCCACCGCGGCGGAGATATCGGCGTCTGCAAAGACGAGCACTGGCGCGTTGCCGCCGAGCTCCATCGCGATGCGCTTGAGCCCTGCGTCGCGCGAAATAGCCTCACCGGTCTGGAAGCCGCCGGTAAACGACACCATCCGCACCTCGCGTGCGCGCACAAACCACGACGTCATTTCGCGGTTTCCGTGGACGACGGTGACCGTGTCAGCTGCCAGGCCAGCCTCCGTCATGAGGCCAACGAGGAAGCGTGCGGACAGCGGTGTGAGCTGCGACGGCTTGAGAATCACTGCGTTGCCCCCGGCGACGGCCGGGCCGATCTTGTGCGCAACGAGGTTGAGCGGGTCGTTGTACGGGGTGATCGCGAGGATCACGCCGAGCGGTTCCCGAGTGAACCAGCCGCGACGGTTCTCCGCACCCTCAAAGGCGTCGAACGGGATGACCTCGCCTGCGTTGCGGCGCGCCTCAGCTGCAGACAGCCGGAGGGTGTTCACGGCGCGTGATACTTCCTTGCGGGCCTGCCGAATCGTCTTGCCTGCCTCGGCAACGATGAGTTCTGCTGCGTACTCCGCTCGCGCGAGCAACAGTTCAGCGGTATCGTCGAGCACTTTCGCACGTTCAAACCGTGTCGTAGTGGCGGCTGCTCGCGCGGCGCGCACCGCGCGCTCAAGGATGGGAGCGCAGTCCGCGACGGTGTGCTGCGCAACGGTGCCGACGGTCGTGTTCTCGAAGGGGCTTCGCACCGTGAGCTCGGTGTCTGCGAGCATCGGGAGCGGATCGATCTCGGTCGCGATGCTCATGAGGTGCCGCCGGCAAGACGACGCGCATCGTCGATCGCGATGATGTCGGCGAGCAGCGCGTACGCGGTTTCAATGCGGCCAGCGCCCGGCCCTGAGATTGTTACCGTGCCGAGCAGGTCGGTGTGGAACGCAATCGCGTTGGTGGCACCCTGGATGCTCGCAAGAGCGTGATCACCCGCGAGCGCAACGGGCCGTACCGAGGCATCGATGGAGCCGTCGGCGTTGCGCGTGGCAGCTCCGATCAATTTGATCGCACCCCCAGCGGCGACTGCCTCACTCACGGCAGCGGCGTCGAGATCCTGGATGCCCTGCACGCTCACGTCAGCTGGGGTGAGGGAACCGCCGAGCACGTCGTTTGCGAGGATCTGCACCTTGAGCGCCACATCCGAGCCGCCGAGGTCAGCGGTGGGATCCGCCTCCGCGTAGCCCAGCTCCTGTGCCTCGCGGACGGCATCCGCCATGCTCAGCCCTGCGGCCATCTGCCCGAGCACGAAGTTGCTCGTGCCGTTGAGGATCCCTTCAAACCCGGTAATGTTCAGGCCGCGGAGCGACTGGGTGACGAGCTTCAACGATGGGGTGCCACTGAGCACACTTCCCTCGTATTCGAAACGGACCCCGTGGTCGTCGGCGAGCTGGCGGAACTCGGGGCCGAACAGTGCGACGGGCCCCTTGTTTGTGGTGGAGACGTGTTTGCCAGCCTCAAGCGCCCAGCGCACGTGGCTCGCAGCAGGCTCTCCGGTCGTCGGGTTCGTGAAGGTCGCCTCAACAACAATGTCGGCGGAGCTCTCCTTGATGACCCGTTCGTTGTCGACGTCGGCCGATCCCCCGGGGAAGGCAGCGAAGTTTCCGCCGCGCTCCACCGCGAGCGCCACGGCAGGATCGATACCGTCGTCGTTCTGCCATGTGCCCAGTTGTAGGTCAGTGATCGCGACGATTCGGAGGCCGAACCCGAGTGCTTCGGTTGGTTCGCTGAAGCGCTCCTGGATGAGTTCAGCGAGCGCCCGGTTCACGCCGCCGAAGCCGATGAGCGCAATATTGTAAGTCTGCACAGTTCCTCCTAGAATGCGATACTTCAACATTTTCTGGGGCTGTGCGGTCTGTCTGCTCATGTCACTTCGACGCTTCGGCGGTGCATTTCGCTCATTGCGCCACCCATTCTGCGCGCGCGCTTCGTTGCGGGCGTGCGGGTACTGCACGAGACACGAACGAGACGCGGGCAGCACCGGTGCCGGCTGCCGCAGAACGGGGTGTGCAAAGGCGCGGGGCCCGGTGTGATCCGGGCCCCGCGCCTTGGTTCTACCGCCCGGTCACGAGCATGTCGGCGAAGCCAGCAACTTTGAGCCGCAGGCTGTCAATGCGCCGCTCTCTCGCGCCAGCAACGTCATACCCTTCGTATGCCGGTGGCGGATCCTTGCGGACATTCTCCGAGCACTGAAACTCGCGGCAGACGAGCACGCCGACGGTGTTACCGCGTCGCCCTGCGTCGCCCGCGCGCTTCGCACTCCAGAACACAACCTCGTTCGGCAGTCGCACGTCCTGGCACCAGTTGCACATTGCGCGTGCCCTGGGGCTGGCTTCTGCCTGAACGAGTGTGACACCTACCGGGTCACCGAACAGCTGCGGCAGCACGACGTAGGCGCGCCGAGCGAACTTTGGGTCGCGCCAGCCGAGGAAATCGAGGTCGTCCCAGTCGGTGTCGGCGAGGTCTTCGAACCCGGCTGGCAGCTTCATCTCCTTCACCTCTCTGCGGGAGGCGTTGATGAAGGATGAGCGAATAAATGGGTCAGTGAGGGGTAGCATGAGCGTGCTTTCCGGGGTGCGCAAACGCGCCGAGGCGTCGCGAAACACCCGCGTAGAGTTGAGAGGTGGGTTCGTCTGCATGGCCGACCCGGATTCGTCCGTGGATCGGCTCACGCGGGGAGGCTACTCACCGTCGGCAAGTGCTTCGCCGACGACCTCCTGACGCTGCGAATACAGCTCTCGATAACTCATAGCTTCGAGTGTAGACCCGATTTCGCGCACGCGGCTGAGAAATTCTCCGCGGCAGCAGTGCGGGCACCACGCGGAAGCGACCCGCACACGCCTCAGCGAGACGGTGCGGAACGCCTTGCACGCTTCGGCTACTGCTGGAAGTGTTTGATCCCGGTCTCGGTGTAGTAGCGCACGGTGCCGTTGACATCGACGACACCGTACACGGTGTCCCCGTTCGACATTTCGTTGACGTCTACGATTGTGCCGCGAGCGCCAGCGACCGCGACAACATCATCCCCCACATTGAGCTGCGTTGCTTCGTCCATGCGTGCAAGGCTACCTGGCCAACTGGGAAACCCTCGACTTTTTCGCAGCCTGCTACAGCGCCATCCAGCAGAACATGTGCTGACCGCTGTCTTTCGCGGTCTGCGCGAGCGCACGCCACGACGAGAGCAAGGGAAGCAGTTGCTCAGGGTCGCCTGCACCCCAGAATTCTTCGGTCTGTGACCAGGGGCCTACGACCTCGGCGAGCTTCGCGTTTGCTGCGTTCGCGAGCGCGTCAGTAAAAGAGTCAGGCATGGAGACAACCCAGGCGAGCTCGTGCGCAGGGTCACTGACGAGTCGCGCCCACGACTTCGCAGCGGTGATCTCGTCGTACTGCCTCCCGGTGAGCAGCGCCATCAGCGAGCCAGCCTGCACGGTCGCGTCGACTGCGTCAAGCGAGGGCAGCCCGACCGGGCCGGCGTCTGCGGTAGCCGCAGCCGCCGCGTCGTTCTCAGCAACAAAGTAGGTGTAGATGTTTCCCATGCCGCTATTCTGCCCGCTCTGCGGTGGCGCGGTCTGCTCGCACTCGCGCGAGCCGCTTGCGCACCGCGGGCCAGAAGACAGCGAGCACGGCGACGGAGACGAGGCTCGTCCACACCTGTGTGCGTGTGCCCTCGCCGCTCACGACCATGATCACCACGATTGCGACGACCGCGGCAATGACCAGGATGCCGAGCCACGGGTGCAACCACATCTTGAGTTCGAGGCCCGCGACTTCCTCCTTAGTCATGCGCTGGCGCATGCGGATCTGCGTGAGCGCGATGAACGCGTAGACGAAGAGCGCGACGAGGCCCGCGGAGTTCATGATGAAGTCGAAGATGCCAGACTCGGGAGCCGCGAAGTTCACGATCACCGCCGCGTAGCCGCCGAGCGTCGACGCGATGACGGCAGCGATCGGCACCCCATTGCGCGAGCGCTTCGCGACGATCGCGGGGGCGTACCCCTTGTCGGCGAGCGCAGCGAACATGCGCGCGGCCGAGTACAGGCCAGAGTTCAGCACTGAGCACACGGCGGTAAGGGTGACGGCGCTCATGATCGCGCCCGCTGCGGGGATACCGTACAGGGTGAATACGTGTACGAATGGCCCTTCGACCTGTGGATCGGGCAGCTCGTTCCACGGAACGACCACCACAATGAGGAACACCGCGCCGACGAAGAACAGCAGGATGCGCCAGATCACCGTCGTTGTCGCCTGCCGCACACCCTTCGCGGGATCCTCGGCCTCCGCAGCCGCCATGACCGCGATCTCCGTTCCGAAGTAGGAGAAGATCACGATCGCGACACCGGCGATCACTGGCCACACACCGTTGGGCGCGAAGCCCCCGTGCTCCCAGAGGTTCGGCAGCGAGAACGAGCCGCCCGGCCAGAAGCCGAGCGCGAACAGCACGCCAACGCCGAGGAACACGACGATCGCGACGACCTTGATGCTCGCAAGCCAGAACTCGACCTCACCGAACGATCGCACCGATACGAGGTTCGTGATCGTGAAGATGAGCATCATCGCGATCGAGAACACCCATTCGGGCACGGCTGGCACCCAGCCGTGCAAAATCGAGCCGCTCACAACCGCTTCAAACGCGATGACGCCCACCCAGAAGTACCAGTAGAGCCAGCCGACGAAGTACGCAGCCCAGTCGCCGAGGCCGACGCGAGCGTACTCCATGAAGGAGCCTGTCGTTGGCCGCGCTGCGGCCATCTCGCCGAGCATCCGCATCGCGAGGAAGACAAGAATTCCGCCGATGAGGTAGGACACGAGCGCGGCCGGGCCCACGTTGCGGATCACGTTGCCGGACCCGACGAACAAGCTCGCGCCGATGATGCCGCCGAGCGTGATCATCGTGATGTGGCGCGACGCCAGCTTCTTTGAGCCGCCCGTGCCCGCTGGAGGGATTACCTGGGCCACCGAAGTTGCTGGTGACACCGGTCGATCGTAATTCGCCTTCATACCTGCCCTATCGTCGCTTCTCTGCGGATCCACACAGGCTACGCAGCGAATGAAATGGCACTGAACGCACTTCTGCACACCCGCGGAATGTTTTTCATGCAAAGTCGTCTCTCACGCGGATTCGCTTGCGAAAGCCGCCCCTTCCCGCGAAAACCGGGGTTCCACACCCGAAGAACTGCGCTTTCCGAGCACACTATTTCGCGGTTTCGGTCGGGGGCTCGCCCCAACGCTGGCGCCGGCTCCTGTCAGTCACGCGAGCCGGTGCAGATTACGCAGTCTCGAGCGCCTCAGCGATCTCCTCTACCGACCGCAGGAATGCCTCCGCGTGGTTCGGTGCCCACCCACGGAACACCCTTTCAAGCCGCTCCGTGTCGGCGGCGTAGAGCATCATGAACCGCTCGACGCTCGTGCCAATGATCCGAACGGATCGCCGGTCACCCTCGGTCGGCACGCGCACGATCCACCCGCCGCGTTCCAACCGGGCCAGTATGCCGGTCATCGTCGCAGCGTGAGTCCGCGTCCGTGCCGCCAGGACTGTCGGGGACTGCTGCCCCTCGCGGTGCAGCAGTTCGAGTACGCTCAGGTCGCTCTCCCTCAAATGGAGTGCCCCCGCTACCGCGCGATCGCGCACTGCGATCGCGGTACGGAGGCGGCGCAGCGCACCCAGCAGCTGGCCGTACGGCTCGGCCGGGGCGCTCACCGCTCGAACCTTCGCGCGAACAGTGGGAACGGGGAGATGCTAGCGGCGCGGAGACTGCGGCGAACGTGGGTGTGGAAGGAGGGGCGCGCGAGCTGCTGCGCGAGGAAGGGCATAACCCGCCCGGGCAAGACGGCGTAGTTCATGATGAGGAACGGTGCGCCCTGCTCGAACTCCAGCAGCGTCGAGTTGTTCACTTTGAGCGCCCGCTCGTACCACGCTGAGAGCACCTTCCAGGCAGCGACGGCGCTCTCCGCGCTCGCGTCGCCAGCGAAATGGTTGAGAAGGACCGCCCCGCGCTCCCCTTCGGTGTCTCCAAAGCGGCCGGCGTTTCGTGCACTGACGGCGAGCTCGGGGGCGGGGAAGCCCAACGCTGCCGCCCGATCCACCAAGGCATCCCGCGACCGCTCCCGGGTGTGCGCGAGCAGCGCAAGGTCGTACTTTGGCCAGCCTGGGACGGGCACGATCACCTCGACGGCGAGCGCGTGCGCCGTGATCGCCCCCTCACTGCGGAGCTTCTTCGCGAGGCTGGCCAAGCGGTACAGGTAGTCACGCCGCAGCGCGCTCCCCCGCACGAACGGCCCCCGAGTTGCGAGGTCGATATTCCATGCCAGGTGAGTGAACCACCCGTCGTACGGTGTCGTGATCCTCATTGCACGCCTCCACGAGTTGATACGAATATCAAACTACATGGACCGCACAAACGCAACAGGTGTGAGTTAAAGCGGGTGCTCTTCGTCGCCCCCGACCGGCCGGGGCCCTGGCTATGTAGCCGGAATGGTGATCGAGAACCCGACCGATGCACCGAGCCCGACAAGACGGTCAACCGCCGCCTCCGGCACGATGTACAGGTGGTAGCTGTCGCTCTCGGTGTCGATCACAACGAGCGCGTGATCGCGTTCGTCAAGGAAGCGCGCGATGAGCACGAGCGCGTCGAAGGTGTCCTCATCCCCCTGGAAGAGGACCTCTCCCAGATCGATCGGGAGCCCGAGCTTGCCGAGCACACCCTGCAGCCTCGCGACAACCTCTTCGGCCGCTTCCTTCCAATCGACGTAGGCCCCGTACGAGAACGGGGTTTCGTACCCTGCGAGCCAGAACGTGAACACCTCGCGGGTGACGGCGAACTCCGAGCCTGCCGGCATTTCAGCGGGGAACATGGCCCCGACCCACTCAGCGTGTGCGGCGCGGAAGCGCTCGACTCCGGCGGCAAGCAACTCCATGTCGGCAGCGACCTGCGGGTCGTTATTGCTGATGATCGCGCCCATGGGCACGAGTGCGGAGTAGTCAACGGGAGGTGCGTCGGCCTGCGGGCCGGTGGGCGGCGTAGATCCGTCTCCACCGGCCGGCCCGGCGTCTCGCTTGCGTGAGAAGAAGTTCAGAATCCCCATGTTGCCCTCTCGGCATCTTGCTGGATGCACACCAGTGATTTCCGTAGTTTAATCGAAGCCTGCTTGGGGCCCGCGCGAAGAGAACGGCCGTGTTCCCGGTGCTCGGAGGCGGTGGTCGAACGCAGCGATACCAATACATTCACTCGCGCGCCGGCCGGCGAGCTCGTCCCGCCAACGCGGTGAGCCAGTAGATGATCCTCACCCACATCCCACGCCGAAACGGCACTCCTTCGGTGGCCCCAACTCCCGCTCTGCCTTGTCGAATGCCTCCTCAATCAGCGCGTCGTGCATCGGGCGAAAAAACAGAGGCCAAGTCAGGCGGCTCAACCCACGGACCTCCATCTGCAGCTCATGCCGCAGCACGGACTTCCCTTTTTGGGCGTCAGCCACTTCGAAGGCATGCCACCCGACGAAGCCGACCGGCCCCGTGAACTGAAACACGACTCTGCCCACTGGGTCCACCCTCACGGCCTCGTACCGCACTGGTCCGTGCCCGCCCACGGATCCCGCAGCGAGACCGGCATTGAGCTTCATCCGCGGCCATGCTTCGTGCGGCCAGAGACGATCCTCCTTGCTTGCGAGCGTTGTAATCAGCGATGCATCCGCGGCAGCAGATGCCGGAATCTTGCGCTCGTGAACATTGGTAACCACTGCGTCCTCCGGCCAGAATTCTGCGTGTGAGAGCAGCCTACCTGTGGAACACAGCCAGTCCCATAACCAGAGCGGGTATCGCCCCACGGGAGTCCATTCTCCGAGCGTGCGGGACTACGGAAACCCTGGAGACGTGTACAGGTGCCTCTCCCACACTTCGTGGGCCGAGTCTCGTGACCCCACTCGGAACGTTAGGGTGGGAGGCACAACGACAGGAGCCGACAGATGCCCCCGATCGAGACCAAGGTCGATTCTCAAGAACGTGCGGCTCAGCGGGGGTGCGCGCGGGCCGCGCTCGTGGTCTTCGTGATCGGCGCGGCGTGCGTCTTGGCGGCCTTCGCGCTCCGGAACGTTTCGCCCGAGTGGAGCAGCCGCTCAGCCATCCTCGGCATTGTTGCGGTGCCGCTGCTCGGGGTCGTTGGCATGATCCTGGGGTGGGTAGCCAGGAGCTGGCTGCTCGTCGCGCTGAACTTTGCACCGCCACTCGCGGTACTTGCCGCATTGATGCTCTGGCGGTAGCCCTGTCCCGCCACGGCGACAATCGCAGCGCTTGAGTATGGGATTAACCGCTTCCCGGCACCAGCCCTAAACGTGGAGCCGGAGGGAACCGCGGTGAGCTAGGGGCCACAGCCAGCGAGGCGCTGACACCATCAGAAATATATGCGCACACATTACCTGCGATGGCATATAGTTAGCCAGGCAAGATAAGTGGCTAAAGGATGGCCAGAGCACGGTGCGGACTGCGCGCATGACGCACACGCTTCGCGGAGTCCACGAGCTCACCCGATTGAGATGAGAAGGAACCGCTGTGAAGGACCCAGCCCAAGCGCACTCGCCAACGTCCGCCGAGACGTCGCGAGTGGAAGCCTCGACCCCGCCGCTTGTCGATATCTCGGGGATCCGCAACGTCACCGACCTGCTCGCTGCGCGCGCCGCGAAGGCCCCCGACCACATCGCTTTCGAAACGCGTCAGCCCGGCGCGGAGCTCACTGACCCCTGGCAGCAGATCAGCACCGGCGAGTTCGCTGGCGAGGTCGAGACTACGGCAAGGGGCCTCATCGCGAGCGGCGTTGAGGCAGGCGATACCGCACTCATCATCGCCGGCACGCAGTATCGCTGGGCCGTCGCCGACCTCGCTGCGCTGTACGCAGGCGCCGTCGTCGTCCCTGCGTATGACACCGCACCCGAGGCGCAGCTCGCGGGGATCATCGCCGACGCCCGCCCCGTCGCAGCGTTCGCTGGCACACAGGAGATTGCGGATCGCATTGTCAGCGCCGCGGCCGCGGCCGGGCAGGCACCGCCAAGTATCTGGGTGTTCGAGCCTGACGACGACGCGGCCGCCACCGGCGGCACCATGCGAGACCTCGCCGCAGCGGGCGAGACGGTGAGCGCGGAGCGCCTTGAGGCCCGCCGCAGCCAGGCAACGCTCGACGACATTGCAACCGTCGTCTACACCTCTGGCACGACCGGCACCCCGAAGGGAGCGCGAATCACCCACCGTAACCTCGTCGGCCAGGTGCTCAACATCGGCGCCGCATACCGCGAGGTCGTCACCGAGGCTGGCAACACGATCCTCTTCCTCCCGCTCACGCACGTGCTCGGGCGCGCACTGCAGCTCATCTGCATTGCGAACGGCATGCGCGTCGCACACCTCGCGAACCCCAAAGACGTCGTGCAGGCGCTCGCCGTCCTGCAGCCCACGTTCCTCGTGGTCGTGCCCCGAGTGCTCGAGCGGATCCAGGGGGCAGCTGCCGCGTCAGCCGCCGAGAAGAAGCTCACCCCGGTGTGGAATGCCGCGGTGCGCGTCGCAGAAGACTGGGGCAGCTTCCTTGAGGACCGCGACCGCGACCATGCAGCTCGCCCGAAGTTCGCACTGCGGGTGCAGCACGCGCTTTTCGACCGGTTGTTCTACGGGCGACTGCGCGCGGTCATGGGCGGCAAGATCGCGTATCTCCTCTCGGGTGCCGCGACCCTGCAGCCCGGCCTCGCCCGCTTCTTCAGGGGCATCGGGGTGCCGATCATTGAGGGGTACGGCCTCACAGAGACCACGGCACCGCTCACCGGCGGCCGCCCAGGCGCCCTGACCGCAGGCAGCGTCGGCGCACCCCTCCCAGGCAACTCGGTGCGGATCTCAGACAACGGCGAAGTGCTCGCGAGCGGCGTCGGCGTGTTCGCTGGCTACACGAGCGAGGCCCTCAACGCAGCCGCATTCGTCGACGGCTACTTCCGCACGGGCGACCTCGGTTCGCTGAACAGTGACGGCGCGCTCACCCTCACGGGACGCCTGAATAGCATTATTGTGACGTCAACGGGCCGGACCGTCTCCCCCGAACCGTGGGAAACAGCGATTGAGGCGCACCCCCTCGTGGCGCACGCCGTGCTCGTTGGCACCGACCGGCCATACCTCACGGCGATCCTCGTGCTCGATGCCGAGGCGGCGGCTGGGTGGTTGCGCGGCCGCGGTGAGACGCCGCCCGCTGCGCTCACAGCTCACGGGCTCCCGCGGGTTTCGGACCCGGGACTCGAGGCCGAGCTCGACGCGGCGATCACCGCCGCGAACGCGGCTGTGCCGCCTTCTGAGCACGTGCAGTACTGGCGCATGGTCTGCATCGGGGCGGATCGCGCTGACGACTTCGTCACCCCGACTATGAAGCTCAAGCGGCAGGCGCTCATCGACGCGCTTCGACCCGTCATCGACGAGCTCTACGCCTGAGCGCCGGTTGCTCATCGCGCTGCTCGCACTCCGCCACGATTAGGAAGCCACATGACCCAGAAACGTTCGACCTCGATCCTCATCATCGCCGGCGCCGCGCTCCTCGGTGCCGCGCTCGCGCTCGCCGGCAGCCAGCACGGCCTGAGCGTCGGCGGGATCCCAGCGTTCGCGCTCGCCATTGCGATTGCGTTCGTCGTGCAGTGGGTCGCGTACATTCCCGCCGCCATCGCGCAGACCGACAGGTTCTTCGACGCAACCGGATCCATCACCTACATCAGCGTGACGGTCGCGCTACTCGCGCTCTCGCCCGAGCGTGACGCGCGCAGCCTCATCCTCGGTGCGCTCGTGATCTTCTGGGCGGCGAGGCTCGGCAGCTTCCTGCTCGTGCGCAACCTCCGCACCGGTGGCGACGACCGCTTCGCGGCGATCAGGGTCGCACCCCTCCGCTTCCTCTCGGTGTGGACTATCCAGGGACTCTGGGTCAGCCTCACCGCCGCAGCAGCCTGGATCGCGATCTCGTCCGCCGAATCAGCCCCGCTGGGCTGGAGCGCGTGGGTCGGCGTCGCCGTCTGGCTCATCGGTTTTGCGATCGAGGTCACCGCCGACCTGCAGAAGAGTCGTTTCAAGAAGAACCCAGCGAACTCGGGCAAGTTCATCAGCACGGGGCTGTGGTCGGTCGTGCGACACCCGAACTACCTTGGCGAGATTCTGCTGTGGATCGGCGTGCTCATCGTCGCAGCCCCCGTGCTGCAGGGCTGGCAGTGGGTGGCGTTGCTGTCGCCGCTCTTCGTGATCGTGCTGCTGACGAGGGTGTCGGGAATCCCGCTGCTTGAAGCGAAGGCGGAGCGCACCTGGGGTGAGGATCCCGAATACCGTGAGTACCGGGCGAAGACTCCCGCGCTCATTCCGGGTCTCCGCAACTCCTAGAACGGCGCCGGGGCGTTCACCACGGTCAGGGCCTGGGGCGGGGGCTACGCCGCGGCGAGCTCCAGGTGCAGCAGCGGGTAGGGGCGGCCGTCGCCGTCAAGCTCGCTGCGTCCCACCTCGCGGAAGCCACGGCTGAGGTAGAACCCGTGCGCTGCTGGGTTTTGCTCGTTGACGTCCACCCGTGTGACGCCGAGGCGCGCGACCGCCTCGGCGAGCAAGGCGCTCCCCACGCCGCGGCCGCGGGCTGAGTCGTGGACGAAGAGCATCTCAAGGCCGCCGTCAACCGCGCCGGCGAAGCCGACTGGCTGACCGTCGACCTCGGCGACGACGAGCGTCACGGCGGGGAAATAGTTGGCGGCGAGATTGCTCTCGATCCGCTCGAAGTCTGACGCAGCGAGAAAGTCGTGGGTGGCGAGCACGGCGCTGCGCCAAATCTCGACGAGGGCGGGATACTCCTCGGCACCGCGCGCCCGCCGCAGCACCGGCGTCGCTGCGTCGCGTTGCACGGTGAGCTCAAGGTCGATGAAGGCGCCGATGAGCGCCCGGTAGGCGGCCTCGACGACCTCGGGTGACGCGTGCTGTTCCTCGGCGAGGCCGCGGACCTTGCGGATCACCTGCTCCACGCGATCCGGCGCGCGTACGGCCTGCTCGTCACCCTTCAGCTTGCCGGCGGCGACGACCCACTGCTGCCGCTCGGCGATGAGCCGGACGATCTCGCGGTCGAGCGCGTCGATGTTGTCGCGCACCTCGGCAAGCGTTGCGTTCTGGGGGGTTTGCATGCGCCAAGCGTAGCGCGGCTGGGAGGCGCGTACGCGTACGCAGGCTCGCAAGGGCTAGGCACGGGTGCCGGGTAGCGCCAGCGCTACCCCAATGCTCGCCTCCGGCCCATCGCGCCCTGCGCCGCGGCGCGGGTGAATAGAGGGGTGACACTCCACCGCACTCGCACCGGCCGCCCGATACGCATCGGCGATCCACAGTGACCTCCGCCGCGCGCCCACTGCCCACCATCTCTGTCGTGATTCCCGCGCACAACGAGGAGCGGCTCCTCCCCCGCTGTCTGCGCGCCCTGCTCGCGCAAACCGACCTGCCCGACGAGATCATCGTCGTCGACAACAACTGCACCGACGACAGCGCGCGCGTCGCAAGCGAGTTCCCGCTCGTGCGCGTAATCACTGAGGCGCGTCCGGGCGTGACCTACGCGCGAACCGCTGGGTTCGACGCGGCCAGGTGCGATGTGATCGCGCGCATCGACGCCGACACGGTGGTGCGCGCCGACTGGATCGCGCAGATCCGCGCCGACTTCGCCGACCCCGCACTCGATGGTCAGGGCGGGGGCGCAGCAATCGCCGAGCTGTCTCCGGGCGAGCGGTTCTGGTTCAACTGGTGGTACCGCGGGTTTCGGCTCTGGCACGAGCGCAGCATCGGGGTACGGCCCATGCTCTACGAGTTCAACAGCGCGCTGCGGCGCCAGGCATGGCTGATCGCGCGCGAGCTCGTGATGCTCGGTGACGAGGAGGTGAGCGAGGACGTCGACGTGACGATCGCGCTGCTCCGCACCGGGCACACGCTGCGGTATGAACCGCGCATGCGGGTGCGGGCGAGACTGTTTCGATCGGTGGATCGCGAGAAGCTCACGCGCTACTACGAGACAGACAGCAAGACGCTGACGAGGCACGGGTTCGGCAACCGCAGACGGTGGGTTTCGGCGGAGCAGGCGCGGTGAGGCGACCCTGGCACCGCTCGCCACGGGTGTGGATCAGCGCGCTCACCGCGCTCATCGTCGCAGCAATCGTCGCGGCTGCCTGGCCGACGGTTGTCGAGGCGTTTCGAAGCCTGCCACTCGTGAACCCGTGGGTGCTCGCCCTCCTCGTTCCCGTGCAACTCGCAAGCTTCGCTGTCACCGGTGAGGCGCTGTTCTCATTCCTGCGGGCGCGGGGCGAGCTGCGCGGCATGCGCCCGCTCACCGCGATCCGCATGTCGCTCGAGTTCAACTTCGCGAACCACATGCTGCCCTCTGGCGGGGCGGCAGGCATCACCTACACGAGCTGGAAGCTCGCGGGGCTCGGCGTCGCCCCCGCGAAGGGCACGCTCGCCCAGCTTGCCCGCTTCGCGGTCACCTTTGTGTCGTTCAGCATCCTGCTGCTCGCCGCCGCCGTCTGGCTCATGGCGAGCGGCCAGGGCACGCCGGTCGTGCTGTGGTCGGCCGCGGGCGTCGGGGCGCTCGCGATTGGGGCCGTCGGAGGAGGCGCCTTCCTGCTGCTGCGCCGACGCGCGCTGCACCGCTTCGCCTGGCGCGTTGCCTGGCTCGCAAATCGCGCCGGGCAGATCGTCGGGCGGCCGGGCATCGTTCGGCCTGCCTCGCTCCTCCGGTTCTTCGACGGCCTGCACGTCGAGCTGCGCGCGATCCTCGAGCAGCCGCGCACACTCCTGCAACCGTTCGCGTGGTCGTTCGCCCTGCACATCTGCGACGCTGGGCTGTTCTGGATCGCGCTCGCCTCGATCGGCCTGCGCGCCGACCCCGCGCTCGTGTTCATCGCCTACGGGCTCGCAACAGTGACGAGCATGGTCGTGACGACGCCAAACGGGGTTGGCGCGTACGAGGTCGTGATGATTGCCCTGCTCGTCGCAGGCGGGCTGCCCAACGCGCTCGTCGTAGCGGCGATCACGCTCGCCCGCGCGATCCTGCTTGTCGGTACGATCGTCTTCGGCTGGGCCTTCTACCAGCACAGCATCGCCCGCTTCGGGCGTCCGGCGGGCGAGTAAGGTTGAGCGTCATACGCTGGTCAGGCGGTCTGCCCGGCACTCCGCGCGCAGGAGATCGGCCTGGCTTGCCGCGACTAGGGCGCTGTCGTCTGCGTTGCGGCCGCGGCGGCTGCGGCCTCCGCGCGGCACCGGCGCCGGGAACCGGGGCGCGTCGACCAGATCGCAGCCCACACGAGCACCGGCTGGAAGAACAGCCGCACGAACCGCTTCGTGTCCGTATCCAGCCCAAAGCCGTCGCGTTCGTGCAGCCACTGCGACACGTTGCCTGGGAACACAGCGACAAAGAAAAGCGCGGCGATCACGCCAACGAGGCCGCGGCGCTTCCGTGCAACGAGCAGCGCGGCGCCCAGCCCGATCTCGGCGACGCCCGATGCGACCACCGTGGTGTCAGGGTCGAGCGGCACCCACTCGGGTACCTGCGCCTGAAACTCTTTGCGGGCCACCGTGAGGTGAGCAATTCCAGCAAGCGCGAGCGTGCTGCCAAGGGCAATTCGGAGAATCGAGCGTGCGGCCATGCACCGAGCATACGCTCCGGAGCGCACGGGATCCACTCTTGACTGTGCCGTAGCGGCACACCTGATACTGGCGGCATGACCCCTAAACCGCGGTGGCTCCGAACCCTGTTCCTCGTGCTCGCCAGAAAGCAGCACATCCCGCGCGGCGCGGCGCCGTTCGGGTACACGAAGGGGACCATGGCCTTCCCCGTCGCAATCGTTGTAGCCTCACTCGTTGAGCTCGGAGTCGTGCACGTGCTTGTGCCGTGGGCCTGGCTGCAGATCCTCCTGCTGGTGCTCACGGTCTGGGGAATAGTCTTCGTGCTCGGGCCGTTCGCATCGCGCGCCGCCCATCCGCACCTTGTCACCGGCGAGGCCCTGGAGCTGCGCTGGGGGCACCGGTCGGTGCTCTCAACGCCCCTCACGAACGTGCGGTCAGTGGAGCCGCTCGTCGACCACGCGCCGACGCAACCGGCGGCCGACGGAACGCGGCTCATCCTCACACAGTTTCAGAGCACGAACGTGCGCATCGTGTTCGAGCAGCCCGTCGCCAGCGATCCCCCGGTTCCGCAGCGGCACCTGCCGGCGGGCTTTCGCGCGGCCGAGGCCGCGCTGTATGTCGAGGACCCGGCCGCCTTCGTCGCCGCGTGCGCGAGGTGAGGTGCCGGCTAGCTCCGTACATCTGGGCATACGGATCGCTCCGAGCGGGCGGCCAACGTGTCGTCTCGCAGAGCCCAACCAGCTTTGTATAGTTAGAGACATGGACACGGATATCGTCTTGGTCAGCGCCTGTCTCGCGGGGGTCCCCTGCCGCTACGACGGCCGTGCACGCCCGGACGCCGCCATCGTGGCTGACGTCGCGGCCGGCCGAGCGATTCCGGCCTGCGCCGAACAGCTCGGTGGCCTGTCGACCCCACGAGCTGCTGCCGAGATCGTCGGAGGCGACGGGTACGACGTGCTCGACGGCACCGCAAAGATCCTCACCGTCGACGGCGAAGATGTCACCGCGCCGTTCGTGGAGGGAGCTCAGATCGTTGCCGACCTCGCCGCGGAACACGGCGTATCGAGTGCGGTGCTCCAGGCCCGCAGCCCGTCGTGCGGCTGCGGCGTGATCTACGACGGCAGCCACACCGGAGAACTCGCCGAGGGCGACGGCGTCGTCGCTGCACTGCTCAAGCGCAGGGGGCTCAAGATCACCGCAGTTCGCGGCAGCTCCGAGTCCAGGTAGTCGGCACGCGCAACCGACGACGCTGCGCATCGCATCGTGTGTTCTCAGCGTGCGTCGCCCCCGAACTCTCTCAAACGCCCTGGGGGGGATGGGGGCGAGAGAGTTCGAGGGCCGACGGTCTTTCGGGGAGGGCTACTTTCCGGTCACGGGTAGATCCTGCCCCTGATCTGAGGTTCGCTTGCGCAGCAGCACGAGAGCTGCACCGATCAGCAGCACACCGGCGCCGAGCACACCGAGCCCCGCCGCGCCGTGTCCGCCCGTCGCGGCCAGCGACGGCTTGCCTCCGGAGGTCGGCGAGAACGTGTTCGTCACCTTCACCGTGTTCGCGGTTCCGGTGATCGCGGCGACTATTCCGTCCTGATCGCTACCGTTGTTCGATACGTCGCTAT
Source organism: Leucobacter komagatae (assembly GCF_000834055.1). Taxonomy (GTDB): domain Bacteria; phylum Actinomycetota; class Actinomycetes; order Actinomycetales; family Microbacteriaceae; genus Leucobacter; species Leucobacter komagatae_A. Next base: position 6,319 of record NZ_JXSQ01000026.1, on the reverse strand, counting down.
CGACCATGGATACGGTCGCGCCCTGCGGCACGTCGGTCTCCACCACCTGACAGGTGACTCCCGCTGGGACGGTGATGGTGCGCGATTCACCATCGGCGAGGGTGAACCTCGCGTCCCCCTGCGGCAGAGCGTAGGCCGCGTCGGAGAGCGCCTCGCCGCTGCCAGCGTCTGGGATGGTGCAGGAAAGAGCGAAGTTGTATTTCCCGCCAGTGCCTGCCCCAACAACTTTCTTCGATACCGTCAGTGCTGCGTTCTCGAAGGTGTTCAACGCGCTGATGCTCAGCCGCTGTAGGTTCTCGGGAGAGCCCTTCTTCACCTCTGCACCGTTCTCAAACGAGTCATGATCGATCGTGACTTTCGCCGCGCCACCCGTCTCAGTCTCCTGAGCGAAGCACTTCGTGCCCAGCGGCAGCAGCCGCGGTTTTCCGTCGTCACCGAGGAACTTGCTTTGGCCGCCCTTGATACGCACGGTCCCGGAGTAAACGTCAGCACGCACAATTTCTCCTGCGCTCGTCTCCTCTTCGATCTGGCAGGTGACCAGGAGCGCAAACACCCGATCCTTTGCTGCGGCGATTGCGAGGTCGTCGCCACCGAGGGTCTTCTCCACCTCAACCGAGCCGGCGCTGTAGAAGTTCGTGAGCGAAGCGGTCACGGTGCCGCTTGCCTGCTCCGTCGGATCCCAGGGGATCGTCACGGTCACTGGTGTTGGCCGCTGGTCGTCGTCCGAGTTGCCCGCCGCGGTCTCGGTGACCGTGCACGCAGCACCTGCGGGGATCGGGCCAAGGACGTCTGAGGTCACTGCTGATTGACCGTTCACCTGAAGGGTTACGTCCTGTTCGAAGACGGTCTGTCGGTCCAGCGTACACACCACCGCGAACGTCAACTCATCGTTCGCGCCAAACTCTCCAGCTCCCGCACCTGTCAGCTGCTTATTGATGATCAGTCCACCCGAGACCGGAGTGAGCGTGTTGGTGACGGTCACTTCCACCGCGTCATCCCGACCGATCGTGATCGTGTCGGCGGAGAGCTTTGCGCCCGTCCACGTGGCCCCATTCACCGGGTCGGGAGTGCGCTCGCTGAGCGTCAATACGGCCCCAACCGGCAGCTTGGAGGACTGCACGGCATCCCCCGAAGCGGGAAGCGCCAACGTGCCCGACCCTGCTGCAAAGCCCGGGCCTGCCGGATACTCGTAGTCGAGCAGGAATTCCGCTTCAGGGTCAACGGCCGAGGCGCCGTCACCGTCGATGACCTTCGACGCGGAGAAGTTGCCCTGCGCCACGGTCGCCGCGTTCGTCAGCACCACTTCGGTCGTTGCGGCACCCGCAATCGCGAAATCGTTGTCGGTAAGGACGGGCGTCGCCCAGTCGATGTTGGCGGGATCCGCTGGCAGAATCTCGTCGATGTGCACGGTTGAACCCGTCGGGTAGGCCCCGCTCGTCCAGGTGCTGCCCTCCGACACCGCAAACTCTCCGGAGCTCTCCACGCCGGCGGGCGTGGTCACCGTGAAGGTTCCCCCGAAATCGATTCCCTCGATCGCCGGGCCCTCCCAGTTCACTGCTTTGGTGATGGAGAAGCGCCCGACCTGTTCACCGCTGCCGGTGCCGCCGCCGCCCTGGCGAATCACTTCGCTGCCGACGACCTGTTCGGTGCCACCGATGGTGACGGTCGCAGAGTTCGTGTATGTTCCAGCGGCGCCAGCGTCCGTGACCTTGGCCACGTAGCGGATGCTGTAGTAGTGCCCGGCTTCGGCGGTCCACTCGACCGTGGTGCCGTTCACGGTGTACTGATCAAGCGGAACGGGCTTCCAGTTGCCCGGCTGCTGATACCCCGATTCCGTCACCACGAGCTCGTTGGTGTAGCGCAGCATCGGGTAGGTGTTTCCCTTGAACTCAGTGAGCATCTCCTGGTTCGCACCGAGGGTATCCTCGACCTTCATCGATTCACCGCCGACTGCGCCATCGATCCCGCTTCCGATGCGCACGACCCACATGATCGTGTCGGTTGCCCGATCGTATTCGCCGCTCTTGTTGCTCTCGCGGCCCTTGAAATCACAGTTCGCAGTGCACGTGCCGCCTGGGGGCGTCACGACCACCGTGACCTCTTTCCCATCGATGACATACGTGGTTTCGGTGCCCTCGGTGACCGTGGTGCGCACCTGCGCCCAGAAGTTGAAATCACCGGACAGGTTGTATGGGTGCGCCTCGAGGTAGGCGGCGTCGAAGTCGCAGACAATCTGCGTGGTCGTCACCTCGCACTGCCCCATTGCCACGCCACTCGGATCAAGCAGCGGGAACGAATCGGTGAGGCCCCGCAGGTCAGCAGGAAGATCCACAACAAACCCCGCCGGCGAGGTGGGGTTGTCCGGGAGCGACCAGCTTCCCTTGAGCTCTGCGTTCCAACCGCTTGTGACGGTCTCGTTCTCGAACTCAACCGAAGTGAGTGTGGCCTCGGTCTCGTGCGGCGGCGCTGCCATTGCTGCGGTGGCGCTGCCGAGCGTCAGGAGCGCGACGAGTGCGGCGGCGAGCCCGCGCCACGCCCTCGAACCCCGTGTTCGTTGTGTTTCCATGATTGCTGTGCGCACTTCCCTTTGGTCAAACGGTGACAGCCGCGATATCGTCCGCGACTCGTGCGAGGTCAAAACCGGCGGCCTCCCGCCGTCGCACCCGCATGACAAATAAAGACCGCCAGAGGCCCCGAGCGTTACACCACTTCCGCAAACTCTTCGTCGTGCGCTCCCCCGCGCCGCACGGTGCGCAGCCAGGTGCGCTGCGAGCCCCTACTCCTGCAAGAACCAGTGCGGCGTATCGTCGTCTCCCTCGAGCACTGCCCCACCAGACAGCGGCTGTTGCGGTTCAGGGCTCGGCGAGCCCTGCCCGGCCGGATCCTGCTCGGCGGAGTCAACAGGCGGAACGGCCTCGGTCCCGTCGTCTGGCTGCGCCGGGCCCTGCGTTACGGGGTCTGTCGGGTGCGTGACTGGGGGTCGTGTACCGACCAGGGAAGCCCCCCAGATCACCAGCACGACCCCCACGACCAAACTCCCCCAGGCCGCTACCTTCTTCACCGTGGCGGCAGGCACCGCCTGAGCACGCGCTCCTTCAGAAGCGGGGTTCCCCGGCCCCGAGTGCGCCCACGCATCCGAGGTCCCAACGATGCCAGCTGAAGCGGCTGTGCCCGCGACCCCGCCGATGACGAGCGGACCTACCCACACCCGCAGCTGCTCGCTCAGCGACCGCAAGCGTGCCGCCTGCGAAGCGCACGCGGCGCAGGTCCTCAGGTGTGCCTCGACCTCGGCCGCATCGCGCTTGCCGAGCGCCTGACGTGTGAGGCTCGCGAGCTGCTGCGCAAACGGGAGACATTCCAGGTCTGACACCTCGACGTACTGCTGCAGGTAGGAGGTCCCGAGCCGTTTCCGTGCCCGGTGCAACGCGACCCGCAGCGCACCGGCAGTCGTGTCGAAGTGCGTCGCCGCTTGCTCCGCCGTGAGTCCTTCAACGTCGACGAGCCAGAGGAGCTGCCTCGTGTCCGCTGGCAGTGAGGCGAAGGCGCGTCTGATTTGGTCCCGCTCTGAGAGGCCTTCCACGAAATCTGGGGCGGCGTCGAAAAAGTCGGCGATGGTCTCAGGGGCCACAGCCACAGACTCCGCCGCAATCTCCGCGACCCGGCAAGCTTCGCTGCGCAGCGCGATGAGGAGGTATCCGAGCACCGACTCCCGCGGCCCGTTCCCACCAGACAGCGCACGCAGCACTCGCGTGAACGTCTCCGATACGAGATCCTCCGCCCGTGACCAGTCACGAGTCATCGTGTAGGCCTGTGCGGTCACAGCCTCACGGTGCTTGTCGTAGAGGGCGGAAAACGCGGCGCGTCCGAGGGGGGATTCAGCGTCGGCACGCACGAGGTCGCAAAGCGCTACATCGTCTGCGCCCTCAAGCTCGGAGAAGGACGCAGCTGAGAACGGACCCGCGGAAGCACCAGTAAACCCTGAATCAGTAAAACCCAAACCCTGCCATTCCTTGAGATTTCCGCCTGCCCGGGGCCGGGCCGACACAGCGCCATTATCGTCGCGAATCCCGTGGCCCGGAAATTATTGCATGGTTTCCCCCAACGGAGTCTGAGCCAGGTGCGGTCGGCGGTGTCCCCGCGATTTGGAGTTCCCGGCCCGTTTCGACGTCGGCCCTCGCCCAGGGCCGCACTGCGATGGCGAACGCTACACCCGTCCGGCTCTGCGGAGCGCGCCAGGGGTCAGGCCCGTCAGTCGAACGAATGCGCGATGAAAGGCTGCCTCGGATCGATACCCCAATTCGGCAGCAATCACGCTGACCTGAACGTCATCTTCGGCCAGGCGAGAGCGTGCGATGTTCATCCGCCACCTGGTGAGATAGGAAATCGGCGATACTCCAACCAGCTCAGTAAATCGCGCGCTGAAGGAGGATCGAGACATTGTGGCGAGCTTGGCGAGATCGTCAACACTCCATGAGTGTCCCGGGTCGTCGTGGATCGCATCGAGCGCTCTACCGATGTGTTCGTCTTGGATCGCACGCAGCCACCCTGAGGCGAGGCTCGGGTTCGCGGCGAGCCAGTCCCGGAGGGCAAGGACGACGAGAATGTCAGCCAGGCGCGTAGCAACGGCCTCTCCTCCGAGTTGCGGGTGGGAGAGTTCGCTCGCCATGAGCCGCAGCGCATCTCTCACCGCGGATACCGATGACCCCTCGTTTCGTCGGATCACCATCACCTCTGGAAGCGATGGCATCAGCTCCCGCGCCGCCGCGCTGTCACACGCTACGACGCCGCACACCAGCTGCGTCGGAGTTCCGCCCCCGCCGTACTCGAGCCTGGAATAGTGCTCGCTCAGGTAGTGCTGCGGCAATAGATCGACTCGCGGCCCGGTCCCGGTACCCGGTGCACTGAGCAGGTCGTGCCCACGTCCGTGTGGAACCAACGCGAGGTCGCCCTCACGCAGCTCGACTGGTTCCGACGCAGCAACGCGCAAGCAACCAGACCCTGCCATCACGACGTGGAAGCTAACGGACTCCGCGACCGCCGGCATGCTGAGAGCCCACGGCCGCCTCAGCTCAGCTTGGCAGTAGAACGTGCCCCGCATCCGAAGCGTATGCAGCACTCGCGACAGGCGACGCTGGCCCTGCACGCTCTCAGTTGAGCTCCGCATACTGTCGAGCCTCTCACGGCGGCCAGACAGCGTGATTGCGTCGCCGGAGAAATGAGCAAGATTCTCGGTGAACTGAGCATGTCTCCGTGCGCGACAGCAGACTAACGTCGGTGCGACACCGAGTTACGCCAACGGAAGGATCACTCACGATGCCCGCAATTCTCCTCAGCCCTGTACTGATCGTCGCTCTGGTAGCCAACGGTTTACTCGCCGGGCTGTTTTTCGTCTTCACCGCTGCCATCAGCCCCGGTTTTCATCGAGTGGATGATGGCACCTACATTCGGGCATTCAGGGCGATCAACTCGGCGATCCTCAACGGCAGATTCCTCGCCGTCTTTTTCGCAGCCCCGATCGCTGCGCTCGCGAGCGTCGTACTGCACGTGTTGCGCGGCAGCTCAGCCGCCACACTCGCGGTAGCAGCGGGCACCGTGTGCTCCGTGCTCACCTTCGGCATCACAGCAGCTGGCAATGTGCCCCTCAACTCTGCGCTGGCGCGAGCAGAGGTACGCAGCGACGCTCAGCGGAGAGCCGCGCGACAGCGCTTCGAGCGGCCGTGGAACAGCCGCAATCTCGCCCGCACCGTCTCAAGCACTGGCGCGCTCATATTGTTCGCAACGGCCCTCGCCAGTGACTAGTCTCATGTGCTGCGCGTTCTTGCATTAGGCGGAGCGAGGCGAAGTTTCCGCTGAACGCGCCGATGCTCGCTTGGCCCCGATCTGCGAGGCTGCCGAGCTTGCGGGGAGACCTCAGCACGCGCGAAGCACCCGAACACGGCCCCGATTTCGGGGCAGATGGGAACAAAAAGTGGCGACCCTGACGGGACTTGAACCCGCGACCTCCGCCGTGACAGGGCGGCGCGCTAACCAACTGCGCTACAGGGCCAGATGTGAAATTGTGTTGTCGCCCGCACAACAACCGTGCGTGGGAGAAAAATAAGGAACCCCCACGAGTAGAAGCCTCATGGGGGTTCAGCAGCGGCGTAATGACCGCTACGTGGCTCCGACCGGCATCGATCCGGTGACCTTTCGATTTTCAGTCGAACGCTCTACCAACTGAGCTACAGAGCCAGACGATCAATCGAACTGGATACCCAACTCTAGGCGATCGCCGTGAAGATGAAGAAGCCCTTCCGAAGAAGAGCTTCCCCAACCTAGC
>NZ_JXSQ01000025.1 GCF_000834055.1 Leucobacter komagatae | reverse complement strand
TGATATCAACCCTGGGGAGGAATGGGTCGACAGGATCGAAAAGGAACTTCGAACGACCCATGCGGGTGTCATATTTTTGGTGCCCGGGTTTGAAAGCAGCACCTTCTGCGATCAAGAAGTAGGCTGGATGCGCGGCAGGAGCATCCCCTTACACACTCTCAAGTATCAGACGGCATCACCGTATGGATTCTTCGGCAGACGACAAGCGCAGCATGTTCCGGACGAGTGGAAGGCAAGCGACGTCGCAACTAACCTCGTCACCTGGCTTTCGCTCCAAAGTGAAATTGCTGAAAGCTTCGCGACGTCTCTTGCCCTCTCGCTTCAGAGCGCAACTAGTTTCGACGCGGCGAACAAGCGCTTTGGTTTCATCGAGCACCGCAGAGATTTGACCGCCGCGCAAACCGCCGCAGTTGCAGTTGCTGCGCGAGATAATAATCAAGTCGCCAATGCTGAGTACCGCCCCAAAGGACAGAGTAGCGGGGAGGGATTAGCACACCGAATACTCCGCTTCCTCAAGGATCAACCAGGGTTTCCCGCAAATGCCGAGTTAATTTCGGAGGTCGCCGAGGCAAACAACATCAATGATTTGGGTCTAATCGTTGACGAAAGGGACGTTGACACACCATTTTAATGAAACTCCCAGCTCGACTTCCGCAGGGCAGTGAGCTTGCAGAGCGCAGTCAACCGGCTAGAGAAACAGATTCTATAGCCGAGGACTAGGCTAGGCCTAAGCCAGTGAACAGTGCAGCAACGGGGAGCGGTTTCATGCGAATTCAAGTACGAAAAGACCTGAGCAACCCGAAAGGTACCCTCGGACTCTTGGTACTTATGCCTGTCGAATGGAACGACTGGTGGGACTTCAAGAACCTCTACATCGCCCAGTATTTTGCACTCGACGGTCGGGAAGTGAAGCTTGGCCATGTCAAGATACAAGATCCAACCGGAAAGCCGCAAACAGATTTGACTCACCCCTTGAAAGGTGATTATTCCGCGAAGGCGCTCCCAAGTGCACTCGTCTCGCTCGGACAGACAGACAATTACTATGAGGCTTTAGCGGGACTCCCGGAGCACGAACGCACCGAGTTCTGCCAAGCACTTAGGGACGCAGTTTTCGACCCCTCTCGACTGGTCGCGAATAGAACCAAGTCGGCGGTGCGCCGATCTCTTCTCCGAGCAGTCTCGCTTTCCTCGGTCCAAGGAGAGTACAGACGAATTCTGCATAACGAGGGGGGTGCCAGCTTCTACAGGATTAAATACAATCAGAATGAATTCGCAACAGAGTTCCTAGTAGATCCGGACTTGAAGCCCCGCACCAATCTTCACACCGTTATCGGCAGGAACGGGGTCGGAAAGACTACGTTACTTCGCAATATCACGAGATTGCTTGCCACAGGAGACAAAAGCGACCCGCAGCAAAGCCTCCAAGTCTTCGATGGAGATGGGAAGTCCGAGGACGTACTGGCTGGAGTTCTCTATGTTTCCTGGAGCGCGTTCGATCACTTTGACGCAGACAAAGACTGGAAGTTTGAGAGCGGGATTTCTTACAGCAAGGTCGGTCTGAGCGGAATCAAACAATCGACCCCCGATGGGCAACTCATTCGCCCACCTGTTATTGGTATGGGCCAGAGCAAAAGCCAACTCGTTGAGAACTCTGAGCACGAAGCACCGGTCGACTCCTTTATACGGTCCTTCCTATTGGTCATCGAGCGACAGCGAGTTCAGCTTTGGAAGGAAGCACTCGCCGCCTTAGAGAGTGACCCAGTGTTCCGGAGACTGAGAATCCTCCGCGAGCTCGACGCCATACTAGACGACGTCAGTGAAAGCGAAGAGAACCAAATACCCCGCGAGGCACTCTCAACTGCGTTTCATCGGCTGAGTGACGGGCACAAGGTAGTTCTTCTGACCATTACATACATTGCGGCGACGCTTGCCGAACGGAGCCTTGTGGTCCTCGACGAGCCCGAGGCCCACCTACACCCCCCTCTCCTGGGATCGCTAATGAGAAGTTTGAACGAGCTACTTATCAAGAAAAATGCTGTCGCGATTGTGGCGACGCACTCTCCCGTTGTGCTCCAGGAGGTTCCGCGAACCAACGTCAAGAAGCTCCTCCGTGGGCGAAAGGGGTTGCAGGCTTCTGCTCCAAGCATTGAAACATTTGGCGAAGACACGGGTGCCTTGACGTACGATGTATTCGGCTTGGAAGTATCAGAAAGCGGCTTTTACAAGACGCTAAATGAGCTGGCGTCACGGTTCGAGAGCTTTGATGAGGCCTTAGAAGAGCTGGGAGGACATCTCGGGGTCATGGGGCGCTCAGTATTGCGCTCACTCATCGCCGCTAATCATCCTGATGAAGAGGCCTAAGTCTTCAATGCTCAACTATCCGGCTCCGTTGCATCGCAATGCCAAGGTGTTTGACCTCCTCTACTCACACAGAAAGACGAGGGTAGTGCAGCTAACACCTCTGCTGCGCGCGCTTCACGAGGCGGAGAAGGAGTATCGTCTACACTGCGGACAAGGACAGTTCACTTACGCAACGTCTGTAAAAACCCCAGTCGCGCTCGCCAACGGAGAGATGACTGCTTTGTACAACGAGCATTTGCGGGGCAAAAATGGACGGGAATTCTACGATGAGGTTATCAATGACGATCAAGGATTGCCCAAGCTCTGTTCTTACTGCGGTGAACGAGCGGCTGAGCAGGCCGACCACTACAAGGAAAAATCCAAGTATCCATTGCTTGCGGTCTTCCCGGCGAATCTGGTTCCTTCGTGCGGAGCGTGCAATTGGAATCTGCGTGGCGCGAAAAACAAGTTTCACCCCTATTTTGATGATATCGGAAGCAGCAAATGGCTCACAGCCGAGATAATCTGGGATGGCTCATTCAATCCTCCGGGACTCAGATTCTTCGTTCCAGCAGATTTCGTTGGTGACACAGCACTCGCCAAACGAGTCTCAGACACTTTCAAGGATGCAAAGCTGTCGAGACGCTGGTCTTCTGAAATCTCGAGAATGGTCGCCCAAGCACATCGATATTTCCTCAGCACGACCTCGATTCGTGCACGCGAGAATCACTTGGAGGATATGCGCACATCACATCTCGAGACCCCGGCGGGCCCCCATCAGGCAGTCATTGATGCAATGCTCTGCTCCGCCTGGATCCAAGATCTCCCTGCGAGTCTCTAATTGCATAGATCGTCCCACAAGCCACCATCGCAGAGAGCGCCTCACCACTCCTGAAAGGCGTGGGCCTGAGCAACTTTCTTACTACCCAAGAACCTGGCAGCTCCCGAAGGCGGTTGAAATCCGACTTCCGGTCGCCTCTTAACAAGAAGGCAAAGCTGATGTCCCCATTGCGTGCCGCACTTACGCCCGGCGAATGTAAAGACCGTGAATGTGGAAGACCCAGGTCTGCCTACTGTGGCTCATCACCTTTCAGCGCCCCAACCCCACAGATGTCGCGAGGCCTGGGATGCGTCTGCCCTACCTGATCCGTGACCGGCGACAACAAAGCGACACAGAACTCCACGAAGCCGCAACGGCGCTGCTGGAGGGGGTGGAAGCTTTGCTCGTGCAGACAATACCCTCTCGCGCACGACTCCTGGACAAAGCCTGACACCAGGGGTTGAGAGTGTTGCGCTTGATTGGTTCTTCCAATGGCTTGGGGGAAACGTTGAGTCCGTAGGCTTCTCCCCAAGTTTTCGGGAAGTGAAGTACGCCCGATCCCCTTGTACTGCCTGAAACAGTTCAATAGGGCTGACCGCGCATGACTCAACAACCCGTGCGGTAGTACTCCTCCGTGGCTCAGAACGGCGTCACTCAGCAGGATGTACTTTTGCTACTTGTGGAGTCTGCTCGAGCGCTGCCATGCATTGATTCAATCCACAATCATCGAACGTCGCACCTTCGAGTGCCTGCGATGAGGTGTCCAAGGCGGGACTAAACATGAAAGCTACCGCAACCGTTTCAAACCCGGTACCCCGCAATGAGAGAAGTATCACGAGTCCGTAAAACTCCGTCAAGGTTATTGCTGCCCTGGAGGTCCTTTCGACATAGATCACATCGCGTGTATGACTTGAGTGAGTACATCGTTCAACGCGGGCCTGGCCTGTTCGTTCGGGGTTCCGTAGTCGCAGAACAACGTTGCGGTCCCTAACTTCTCCGCCTGTAACTCAGGGGTAGTTTCAGCGTGGTCTACGAACATGTATCCGTACACTTCATTCGACATCATGACGGCCCTCCTCAGGCTATAGAGTGGCAGCGTTGTGCTGCCAACCTTGAACTACGAATCGGCGCAGGCTTCATAACCCTTAGTACCTCTGCTTGGTGACGAGATGGGTTTCGGGGAGTGCCCGCGAGGTGCCCACAATCGGCATAGTTGTGCTTTCCAGGCCTCATACGCACAGCATGAACCGCATGATCAAGCCGAAGTCAGCGATACCCCGACACTGCTAATGAAGGGTTCTTGTTAAAGGGAACCGGGGGTTCAAATCCCCCCGTCTCCGCCATAGACAGGTAACTAAAGAGCCCCACTCCTCGGAGTGGGGCTCTTTGCTTTTGCTGTGCGTCCCGTGAGAAGAAGTGCCAGCTCTCGACGGGCCTCTGGCCCGTGCGGTAGCGTGGGCAACTCGCAAGGCAAAGGGGGAACCGTGCGCACAGCTGCTGCAGTGGCCGCCGCCCTCGCTGCCACGATCACCGGCGGTGTGCTCACGCTTGGGGCATCACCCGCAAGCGCGGAACACCCCAACACCGTCTGCTCCTACTGGGATCACACTGGCGACAGGCACGTGCAGGTCGACTGGATGGCTGGCCGGAGTTTCAGGGTCGCCATCACCGACCTCACGATGCAAGCGGAGGTTGCCGAAGCGGGCGACGCGTACCTGGCTCTCCCCCTAGACCCAGACTTGCGCCTCAGCGCGAACACCGTGCGGCTCGGCGCGCACGTTACCGCCTCGGATATTTCGTCGTCGCAGGGCGTAGCCGCCACCGGGTTGGGCGGCGATGGGCAGCGGATCGACAACTACCTGCGGCTCCCCGCTGCGCCGTGGGAGAGCGCAACCCTCACGGGCCCCAAGATCGTGTGGCTGCACGACGTAGACGCCCGCAGTGACGGCAACGGCGTGCAGACTCGGCCGAGCGAGCACGCCTCGGCCTCCGAGCGCGCTGCCGACTCAGCCGGCGTTCTCGACTTCACGGTGACGATACCCGACGACGTGGACGGGGATGTCTCGCTGTTTGACGAGATGAACGCCACGCGCACCGCGGGAGTCCTGTCGGCCGAGACGGACACCTGGACGGCGGGGCAGCCGCAGACGAGCACGCTCCCAGGCTGCGCAGTCACCGTGGAGGCCGCGATCGCTCCTGAGTCGCCGGAGACGCCCTCAGATGCGGGAGCGCCCACCGTCTCTCCCCCGCCAACCGCGAAGCAGAACCAGCCAGGAGAAGACCCAGCTGCGCAAGCGCGGCCAGGCAGCTCCGGCGAGAACTCGCCCGGTGATACTCGTCCCCCAGCTCACAACCCACCGCGCGCGAGCGGCGAGGCCCCCCGCGCGGATACCGACACACGCAGCAGCGACGGCGACAGTGCCTCGCGTGGCGGAAACCGAGACGTGGCTGCGGCAGGCGGTGAAAACTCCGCCCCCTGGCTCATCGCGGCGGGCACGCTCGCGGCGCTCGGGCTCGCAGCCTCACTCGCGGCATGGCTACGCGCACGCTCGCGGCGCGCGGCCGTTGATCGCGACGATCCAGGCGTCACCACCGGCGCGGACGGCGACAACCGCTAGCGGATCGCCGAGCGGTGCGGGTAGGTTCCGCCGGTGAAGCGATGCCAGAGCATAGCCGCACCCACGATGATGATCGAACTCACGAGAACGGGCGCCAACAGGTAGCTCCAGCCAGCCCCGGTGACGCAAACGACGACCGCGTTCGCGACCGCCGGCGGGTGCAGCACCCGAAGCGCGAGCATCGCGACGACCGAGAGGGCCGCGGCCAGCGCACCGGCGAGCGCAGATGCGAGCTCCCCGTCCCACCAGCCGGTGTGTGGGATCGCCCCAATCCCGAGCCCTACCGCTGCGGACACCAGGTGGCCGCCGACCACCGCGGTCGGCTGCGACACCGGGGCCTCCGGCAGTGCGAACACGAGCAGGCAGCTCGGTGCGAAGCCGAGAAACAGCAGCGTGAGGTCCATCGACGTGCCGAGCGCCCCGAGGAGCGCGACCGCGCCGCCAGTGCCGAGAGCGGCGAGCGCGATCCTGCGCCACGGCAGGCGGGGCTGCGTGCTCGTTACGAGGGCACGCAACGCCCCAGCCCACCGTTTTCGCACGGTCCCACTCTACGCCAGCGAGTCCTCCCAGGCCGCGTGGAGCCCCGCGAAGCGCCCGCCAAGGGCGATGAGCTCGCCAGGCGACCCGTCCTCGACTACGCGCCCGTGCTCCATGACGAGCACGCGATCTGCAATCGCGACCGTCGACAGTCTGTGCGCGATGATGATCGCCGTGCGGTCAGCGAGGAGCGTCTGCAGCGCGTCCTGCACGAGCCGCTCGCTCGGGAGGTCGAGCGAAGCTGTCGCCTCATCAAGGATGAGCACGGCGGGATCAGCGAGGAACGCGCGCGCGAAGGAAACGAGCTGCCGCTGCCCGGCTGACACGCGGCCGCCGCGCTTGTTCACATCGGTGTCGTATCCGTCTGGCAGCGCCGAGATGAACTCGTCTGCGCCGACGGCGATGGCAGCCGCGCGGATCTGCTCGGGCGTCGCGTCGGGCTTGCCGAGCGCGATGTTCTCCGCGACGGTGCCACTGAAGAGGTACGCCTCCTGCGTCACCATGACGATCGCGCGTCGCATGTCGGCGGGGTCGAGCTCGCGCAGGTCGATGCCGTCGAGCGTGAGCCTGCCCTCCGTCGGGTCGTAGAACCGGGCGACGAGCTTCGCGAGCGTCGACTTGCCGGCACCGGTCGTGCCGACGAGCGCGATCGTCTGCCCAGACGGGATCGCGAGGTTGCAGTCGTCGAGCACCACCCTCGGGTCGTCAGCGCCGCCGTAGCGGAAGCTCACGTCGTCGAAGCGCAACGCGCCGCGCGCTACTGGTAGGGCGACGGGGTGCTCGGGATCCTGCACCGTTGGCTCCTCCTCGAGCACACCCGAGACCTTCTCGAGGGCCGCGACCGCCGACTGGTACGAGTTGAGGAACATCGCGACCTCTTCGAGCGGGCCGAAGAAGTTGCGCACGTAGAGCACGGCGGCCAGCAGCGCGCCGACCGCGAGCGCGTTGTCCGTGACGCGGAAGGCACCCCAAAGCAGCACGAGTGCGACCGTGATGTTGCCGAGCAGCACGAGGCCGGGATCGAGCACGCCGAAGAGGTTCACGACGCGCAGGTTCGCGCGCCGGTAGTCGTCAGACACCTTCGCGAACGTCTTGTCATTGCGCTTCTCGCGGCGGAACGCCTGCACCGCACGAATGCCGGTCATCGTTTCGACGAACTGCACGATGAGCCGCGCGCTCACCGTGCGGGTCGCGCGGAAGCCCTTCTGCGACTCGATGACGAACCACCACATGAGCAGCGTCAGCGGGATGCCCATGCAGACGAGCAGCACGCCGCTGCGCCAGTCGATGAGGAATAGCGCGATGAGCGTGAACGTTCCGAGCAGCACGGCGTCGATGAGCTCCGAGAGGCTGCCCGAGAGCAGCTCCTGGATCGACTCAAGGTCGCTCGTCTGCCGCGAGATGATGCGGCCAGACGTGTAGCCCTCGTGGAACTCGAGGCTCAGGCGCTGCGTGTGCCGGAAGATGCGCGTGCGCAGCTCGATCATCACGGCCTGGGTGAGCTTCGCGATGAGCACGACGTACCAGCCGACGAGGGCCGCGCCACCGCCGCCAATCGCGAGGTAGGCGAGAGAGATCCCGATCGTCGGCCCCCAGTCGCCGTCCTCGACCGCGCGCGGCAGCGCCTCGTCGATGCCGAAAGCGATGAGTGTCGGCCCGACCGCGCGGAACACCGCCGAGAGGATCACGACGCCCGCGGTGAGAATAATCAGCGCACGGAGCGGGCTGAGCAGCGAGCCGAGCAGCCTGAGCGAGCGCTGCCTGATGGCACGGCTCTCCTCGCGCGTGTAGTTGCTACGGTCTTCGCCGCGGGTGCCGCGGACAGTTTCGGGGCTCATCGTGCCACCTCCTCGGTGCCGGTTGAGCCGGCTGAGCCGGTCGTGTCGTCTGGTTCGGACATGGGCGTGTCATCGTGCGGGGGTGACGCGTCGCCTGCCACTGGTTCTGCAACGGCTGCGTCCACTGCGGGAGCTTCCTCACCCGCCTCAAGCGAGGAAATGAGGTAGCGGTAGTGGTCGCTCGTGCGGAGCAGCTCGCTGTGCGTGCCGACCGCGGTGACGCGGCCGCGCTCCATCACTGCCACGCGATCCGCCATCGAGACGGTCGAAGGCCGGTGGGCGACGATGAGTGCGGTCGTCGTCGCGAGCACGCGCCTGAGCGCCGCTTCGACAAGCGCCTCCGTGTCGACATCGAGCGCTGAGAGCGGGTCGTCGAGCACGAGGACGTCAGGCCCAGCTGCGACGACGCGCGCGAGCGCGAGCCGCTGCCGCTGGCCGCCGGACAGGCTCATGCCCTCCTCGCCGACCTCGGTGTCGATGCCGTTGGGAAGGTCGAAGACGAAGCCAGCCTGCGCGACGTCGAGCGCCTCGCGGAGCACGCGATCGGCCTCTGGCCCCTCGGGGTCGAGGTCCTCGCGGCCGAGCAGCACGTTCTCGCGCACGCTCGCCGAGAAGAGGATCGGATCCTCAAACGCGACGCCGATGCGCCCGCGGAGCTCCTCGAGCGTGAGGTCGCGCACGTCGACCCCGTCGAGCTCGACCGCGCCTGCGGTGACGTCGTAGAGCCTTGTCGGGAGCGCGGTGAGGGTCGTCTTGCCCGAGCCCGTCGCGCCGACGAGTGCCATGGTCTCCCCTGGCCTGAGCACGAGGTCGAGGCCGTCGACGAGGTCGCGCTCGTGGTCGCGCGCGTCGGCGAAGCGGAAGTGGACATCGCGGAACGCGAGCTCGCCACGGGGCTGCTCGACCGTGCGCGGATGCTCGGGGTCGGCGATCGTGATCTCCGCGTCGAACACCTCGAACACGCGGTCGGTCGCGGTGCGGGCGTCGATGAGGAAGGAGAACAGGAAGCCGAGCGAGTTCATCGGCCAGCGAACAGCGGCCGCGAGCGCGAAGAAGCCGAAGAGCTCACCAACGGTGAGCTGGCCCATGGAGGCGAGCACGATGCCGGTGAACAGGCACGCGCCGAGCGCGAGGAACGGCACGAGGTCGTACCAGAACCAGATGAGGCCAACCTCGCGGGCCTTGTGCATCTCGGTGCCGCGCAGCGACTCGGCCTGCTTGCGGAACTGGTCGAGGGAGTGCCCGCCGCGGCCGAAGGCCTTGAGCACGCGGATGCCGTGCACGCTCTCCTCAACGGCCGTCGCGAGGTCGCCCGACTGGTCCTGGCTCTTGCGCGAAAGCGCGCCGTACTTCTGCTCGAAGCGGTAGCCAACGATCCAGATCGGCAGGGAGCAGATGAAGAAGACGGTTCCGAGCGCCCAGTGCCAGCGGAACAGTAGGCCGATACCGATGAGCATCGTGAGCACGTTCACGACGAGCATGATGAGGCCGAACGTGAGCCAGCGGCGGATCAGCCCAATGTCCTGCATCATGCGGCTGAGGAGCTGGCCCGACTGCCACCGGTCGTGGAACGCGACGGGGAGGCGCTGCAGGCGCTCGTAGAACGTCTGCCTGATCGTGAACTCGACCTCGGTCATGGGGCGGAGCACGAAGCGGCGGCGCAGGAAGATGAACAGCGCCTCTGCGACGCCGAGCCCCAGCACGGCGGCGACGCCCCACACGATCGCGGTGCGGTCGCCCGTGAGGAGCGGGCCGTCAACGACCCACTGGAGCACGATCGGGATGATGAGACTCGCAACCGAGCCGAGGAGGGCCACGAGGAGCCCCGCAAAGATCCACCACTTCGCCGGCTTCGCGAACGGGATGAGCCGAGCGAGCGCGCGAGGAAGAGACAGCTGTGCAGAAGAAGATGAAGAAGACATGGTCCCTAAGAAAGACGAGAGAAGTGCGCGAGCCGCGCGGATGCTGGGGAGAAGACGGCCGGAGACGGCCTGGATCTAGTGTCCGGTCAGCGGGCTGCCCGGAAGAGCAGCTGCTGTAAATGCGATTCTGACAATCATGAGCTGCTCCTTTCCGGGTCGTAGGGATTCCAAGAATTCACCCTATCCGTTTCCGCAGAGGGTTGGCAAGAGGAATTTTCTTGGCCGGTGCTGGCATTTCCCGCCGGCCCCTGCCCTGACAGTGAAGCGGGCGGCACCAAGCTAGTCCTCGGGTAGGGGGGTCGATTCGCTCCACAAGGTGACGCCGCCGCGCACACCTTGGCGAGAGGCTTGGGCTCTCATCGGAAGGAACCTATGTCGCTCATCAGCACTCCCCCCGCCCCACGTGCGTCGTCGCACGGCCGCACCCCACCCGGCGCGGGCGGCGGCAGGGACGCCGCCGTCGACCTCATTCGTGCGGCGTGCCTCGTCGCGGTGGTGGTGGTGCACGCGCTCATGGTGGGGGTGAGCGTGCAGGGCGGCGAGCCCGTGCTGGAGAACGCGCTCGAACCGTGGGACGGGTTCACAAGCTTTTCGTGGTTCGCGCAGATGATGCCGCTCTTTTTCATCGCGGGTGGCTTCGCGGCGGCAACCCACTACAAGCGGTTGCGGCTGCGTGGGGTGACTGCGGCGGGCTATGTCGCGTCACGCATGGGGAGGCTCCTACCCATTCCGCTGCTCGCGGCGGGTGCTACGGCAGCCATCCTTGCGGCGCTTGCGCTGCTCGGCGTCGACCCGACGATCGTTGCGACTGCTGGATGGCGCATCAGCCAACCCCTGTGGTTCCTCGGCGTGTACGTGCTGTGCTCGGCCCTGGTCCCCGCGATGGTTGCCATGCACGACCGCGCGCCACGGGCAACGCTTGTCGCCCTCGGCGCGGCTATCCTCACCGTCGACGGCCTCCGTCTCGTGACAGGGGTGGAGCCGATCGGGTTCGCGAACCTGCTCTTCGTGTGGCTGTTCGTGCAGCAGCTGGGGCTGTGGCTCGCAGACGGCGCTGCACCCGGCGCGCGGACCGCGGTGGTCGCGCTCGCCGGCGGCGCCACCTGGATCGCGATCGGAGCTTCCCCTGCGAACCTCTTCGAGGCGCTGAACCCGCCGACCGCTGTGCTCGCGCTGCTCGGCGTCGCGCAATACGCCGTGTTCGCTGCGCTGCGACCGTGGCTGACGCTGCTCGCCGATGTCCCAGCTGTGCGGCGCGCGGCCGACGCCATCAACCTGCGGGCAATGACCATCTATTCCTGGCACATGCCAGCGACCGTGCTCCTCGCCGGCGGTGTGCTCGTAGCCACGCAGCTGCTTGGCGGCCAGCTGCCGCTGCCGCTCAGCGACGCATGGTGGCTGTCGCGGCCAGCGTGGTTCGTCGGCGTCGCGGGTGTCGTCGCTGTGACCGTGGTCGTGGCTGGGCGGCTTGAGCGCAGAGCACTCGCGCGCGTGCGCATTGTCACCAGGCCGACGCCGTTGCGCGCAGCGGCCGCCGCGCTTGTCGCCGCCGCTGGCGTGCTCGTTATCCTCGCTGGAGCCGGCGCGCTCGCGGCGTGGCTCTGCGGCGCAGCGCTGCTAGCTGGCGCGCTGCTGCTCTGCAGCGACCGCGGTCAGAAGGCGAATGCCGCTCCGAGCAGCACGCCGTAGCCGAGGGCTGCGAAACTCGTGAGCTGCAGCACGAAGATGAGCTCGCGCGCCGTGCGCGCGGTCAACGTGATGATCACCGCAGGGATGACTGCGGCCAACACGAACCAGACAAGCAACATGCCCGAGTACACCCAGCCGTAGAGAAGCGGAACGCCGAACGGCAGCACCATGCACACGACATAGAGCACCCGTGTCCACCGCTCCCCGATCCGCACCGCAAGCGTGTGCTTCCCTGCCGCGCGATCGGTTGGGATGTCGCGCAGGTTGTTGACGAGCAGCACCGCGACAGCGAAGAACCCGATACCGGCTCCGGCGAACCACATCTCCTGATTCGCGATCTCGGTCTGCAACCATACGGTTCCGACCGTCGCCACCATGCCGAAGAACACAAACACGACGACTTCGCCGAGCCCCGCATAACCATACGGGCGTTTGCCTCCGGTGTAGAACCACGCGGCGACGATCGCGATCACGCCGACGGCGATGAACCACCACCGCTCGCTCAGAATGACCGCGACAAGACCAGCGACGGCGGCGAGACCGAAGAACACCATCGCAGTGATGAATACCCGCTTCGGGTTCACCCGCCCTGAACCGGTGAGCCGCGCTGGGCCAACCCTGAACGCGTCGGTGCCGCGAATGCCATCGGAGTAGTCGTTCGCGTAGTTCACCCCGATCTGCAAGAACAGTGCCACCGCGAGCGCGAGCAGCGACAGCGTCAGCGAGAACTCGTGCAGCATGTGGGCGATGCCCGCACCGGCGGCGACAGGCGCGATCGCCAGCGGCAGCGTGCGGAGCCGCGCGCCGGACACCCAGTCGCGCCACGTCACGCGAGCGGTTGCGCCCGCTGAGAGCAGTTCGTCCGCGACGGCACGCTTGGCCGGGTTCCCTGACCGCTTCGGGTTCTTCGTGCTCACTCGGTGTCCCCTGTTTCGCTCTGCTGGTGTGGTGGAGGTGTCGTGTCGCTCAACCGGGCAAAGCTCGCACGCAGCGAGCCAATCCACGCCGCGACAGCAGCCAAATCTGGTTTACCCCCGGCAAGCCGTGGGAGCCGTTCTGTTTCTGTCGCCCACGCCGGAGTCGCCGCCGCGCCCAGACGCGCACGAATTCCGTCGCGCACTTCGTCGAAGCTCACGGCCCCGGGCGTCGTCTCGACAACGAGGCAGGGGCGCGAACCCCACTCCGGGTGGTCGGTGGCGAGCGCAACCGCGCTGTCCCAGCCCGGATACTCGCGTGCGACCCGCTCGATCTCATCGAGCGAAACGTTTACGCCACCCGAGATGACCACCCGGTCGAGCCTGCCGGTGACGGTGAGCATGCCGCCGAGGAGCTCGCCTGCGTCGCCGGTGCGGTACCAGCGGGTCGGTTCGCCGTCGCGGCCATGGTCGACCACGAACCGGTCAGCGGTCTGTTCGGGGTCGCCGAGGTAGCCCAGCGCGAGGACGGGCCCAGCGAGTTGCACCTCGCCACCGCGAATCCTCACGCGCGTGTCGCCCGTCTCCACCCCGTCATACACGCAGCCCCCAGCGGTCTCAGTCATCCCGTAGGAGCGGCGGAGGCTCACGCCAAGCGCGTGCGCACGGCGGCGCAATTCGAGCGAGACAGCCTGCCCGCCGACGAGTACAGCGTCGAAGCGTGTGAGCTCGGCTGCGGCATCCGCGTCGCGCTCGGCAAGATCGAGCAGCCTGGCCAGCTGAACGGGTACGAGAGAAACGTATCGGCGCTCGTGTTCCAGCTGCCGCGCTGCTTCGATGAGCGCGCTCGCGTCTGCACCGGTCGGCGCGAACACCGGATCGATCCCCGAGACGGAACTCCGCACCAACATCTGTAGGCCGGAGATGAGGTGGGTTGGGAGCGCGACGAGCCACTGCCCGTCACCCCCCAGCGCCTCCGAGGTCGCCTTAGCACTCGCCACGAGGGCTTCGCGGGAGAGCGCAACAGCCTTCGGCACTCCGCTCGACCCTGACGTGCGAACCACCACCGCTGTGCCGGCCGGCAGTTCGAGCGCCCTCGTCGCCTCAACCCCCTGGTCGTCAGGCGCGAGCCCCGCGGCGAGCGGGAGGATCGGCGCACCACCTGCGAGTGCGTCGTCAAGTGCGGCGATGAGCCAGGCGCGATCCTCAACCGGAATGGCGCGCAGAACGTGGGAGGCGGTCACACGTCAAGGGTACCGCGGTTCGCGTGGGAGGCGCCTCCGCGGCGACACGTGAGGCCGCGGAGGAGACACACGCTCAGTAGTGGTACGGGAACGGCGACCAGTCTGGATCGCGCTTCTCGAGGAACGAGTCGCGCCCCTCAACGGCCTCGTCGGTGCCGTATGCGAGGCGCGTGGTCTCGCCCGCGAACAGCTGCTGCCCCACGATACCGTCGTCGACGGCGTTCATCGCGTACTTGAGCATGCGGATCGCTGTCGGCGACTTCCCGAGGATCTCGCGAGCCCACTCGATACCGGTCGATTCGAGTTCTGCGTGCGGCACGACCTCGTTCACTGCGCCGATTTCGCGGGCGCGCTCGGCATCGTATTCGCGGGCGAGGAAGAAGATCTCGCGCGCGTTCTTCTGCCCGACCTGCTTCGCGAAGTAGGCGCTGCCGTAGCCCGCGTCGAAGGAGCCGACGTCGGCGTCGGTCTGCTTAAACTTCGCGTGCTCGCGGCTTGCGATCGTCAGGTCGCAGACCACGTTGAGCGAGTGCCCGCCGCCTGCGGCCCAGCCGGGAACGAGCGCGATGACGACCTTCGGCATGAAGCGGATGAGCCGCTGCACCTCGAGGATGTGCAGGCGGCCCGCACGCGCGAGCGCCTCCGGCCCGACCGCCGTCTCCGACTCCGAGTACTTGTAGCCGTCGCGGCCACGGATGCGCTGGTCGCCGCCTGAGCAGAACGCCCAGCCGCCGTCTTTCGCGCTCGGCCCGTTGCCAGTGAGCAGCACGACGCCGACCTTCGGGTTCACCCGCACCCTGTCGAGCGCGTCGAAGAGCTCATCGACGGTGTGGGGGCGGAACGCGTTGCGCACCTCTGGGCGGTCGAACGCGACGCGCGCGATGCGGCCGTCGAGGCTCAGGTGGGCGGTGATGTCGGTGTAGCCCTCAGCACCAGGGGCTACCTCCCAGACGCTCGGATCAAAGATGTCAGAAACCTGCTTGGTCATGCCCCCAGCCTAGCTATCCGACGGCGACGCCGAACAGCAGCCCGATGAGGTAGGTCGCGACCATCGTCGCACTGCCCATGAGCACATTGCGGAGCACGGCCCGCGTGCGGGGTGCCTCGCCGAGTGCCGCCGAGATCCAGCCCGTGAGCACGAGCCCGACGAGCACGGCGCCGCCTGCCGCGAGCACGCGGCCCTCGCCGAGCGGCAGCAGGATCATGATGAGCGGCAGCAACCCGCCGACGGTGAACGCGATGAACGACGAGATCGCCGCCGCCCACGGGCTCGTGTACTCGTCAGGGTCGATACCGAGCTCAACCTCGGCGTGGGCAGCGAGCGCGTCGTGCGCGCTGAGCTCTTGGGCGACCTGCGTCGCGAGCGCAGCTGACACGCCCCGCCTGCGATAGAAGCCCGCGAGGCCGCGGAGCTCGACCGCTGGCTGCTCGGCAAGCGAGCGCCGCTTCTGGTCTATGAGCGCACGCTCGGTATCGCGCTGCGTGCTCACGGAGACGTACTCGCCGCCTGCCATGGAGAACGCGCCTGCAACGAGCGCTGCGACGCCGGCGGTCGCGACGGCGACCGTGTTCCCAGGGGTCGCGGCCGCGACGCCGATAACGACACCGGCGACGGAAACGATGCCGTCATTCGCCCCGAGCACACCGGCCCTGAGCCAGTTGAGCTTCTGCCCGATGCGGGCAGAGCGGGGCTCGTGCTCGCCGCCCGTTGGCTCCATGACGGGGCGCTGAGCGTGTGTGCCAGTGGACTCCCCCAGGTGCGCGGTGACGCTGCGTGTCGCTTCGAGTGTCATGAGATCGCCTTCCCCAATTCGGTGGTGTTGACCTCAGTTTGCTCCCCTTTTTCGGGCCCCGCAAGCAAGGTTAGGCTCACCTTTGCCCTGGTCAGAGCCACTTTTTTAGGCAAGCCTTACCAAAGTGAGACAATCAGATCATGGTCTCCCCCTCGCTGCGCAACACCGACACCCCACCCCTTGCGGAGCTGCTCGGAACCGCGCGCGTTGTCTCGATCCCCACCCGCACGAGGTTCCGCGGCATCACCGAACGCGAGGCGGTGATCTTCGCCGCGCCAGCCGGCGCGAGCGAGTTCTCGCCGTTCGTGGAGTACGGCGACACCGAAAGCGCACGCTGGCTCGCCGCCGCAATCGAGTTCGGGTGGGGCGAGGTGCCGCCCGGCCTGCGCGACACGATCGCCGTGAACGCGACCGTGCCAGCGGTGTCGGCGGCCGAAGTGCCAGGGGTGCTCGCACGGTTTCCCGGCTGCCGCACGGCGAAGGTGAAGGTTGCTGAGCGCGGCCAGACCCTCGCCGACGACATCGCGCGGGTGCGCGCGACCCGCGAGGCGCTCGGCGACGACGCGTTCGTTCGGGTCGACGCGAACGGCGGCTGGTCAGTCACCGAGGCCTTCGCGGCGCTGAGCGAGCTCGCTACGTTCGACCTCGACTACGCAGAACAGCCGTGTGCCACCGTGCCGGAACTTGCCGAACTCCGCACGCTTCTTGCCCGGGCTGGCATCCGCATGCGGATCGCCGCGGATGAGAGCGTGCGTAAGTCCGAGGATCCGCTCGCCGTTGCCCGAGCGGGAGCCGCTGACCTCTTGGTGGTGAAGGCGCAACCGCTCGGGGGGATCGCGCCGGCCCTGCGGATCATCACCGAGGCGCAGCTACCCGTAATCGTGTCGAGTGCGCTCGACACCTCCGTGGGGATCTCGATGGGCCTCCACCTCGCAGCCGCACTCCCAGACGGGATGCTCGCTGGCGCCTGCGGTCTCGGCACCGTCGCGCTTCTCACGGGCGATGTCGTCGACCGCCCACTCGTGCCCGAGGGCGGAGAACTGCCTGTGCGGCGCGCGACACTCGACGCCGCGGCGCTCGACCGCTTCCGCGCATCACCTGGCCGCGAGGCCTGGTGGCGCGAGCGGATCGAGCGCTGCTACGTCGAGCTCGCCGCTGGCAGCTAGGCGTCCTTGAGGTCGGGGAAGTCTTCCTCACGCCATTCGGAGGTGATGCGCTCACCGGCCGAGTGTGCGGCCTCCTCGCGGGTGCGCAGTTCCACGCGGCGAATCTTGCCCGAGGTCGTCTTCGGCAGCTCAAAGAACTCGACCCTGCGCACGCGCATGTAGGCCGGAAGTGCCTTGCGCGCGTGGACGAGGATTTCGCGCGCTGTCTCCTCAGAGGCGGCAACATGCTGCGGCAGGGAGACGTACGCCTTCGTCACGTTGAGGCGCGTGTCGTCAGGGCACCCGACCACAGCGGCCTCGGCCACGAAGTCATGCTCGAGCAGCACGCTCTCAACCTCGAACGGCGACACCTTGAAGTCGCTCGCCTTGAAAATGTCGTCGGTGCGCCCAACGAAGGTGAGTGAGCCGTTTTCGTCACGGTGGGCGACGTCGCCGGTGTGGTAGAAACCGCCGGTCATCGCCTCGGCCGTTGCTTCAGGGTTGCCGTAGTAGCCGGTCATGAGGTTCACGGGTCGCGCGGCGCCCGTGCCGCCGTCCTCCGGCGCGAGCCTGAGGCACGCCTCGCCCTCGTCGCCCTCTTCACCGGTCATCGGATCGATCAACACGATGTCGACCCCTGGCAGCGGCCTGCCCATCGCGCCGGGAACCACGGGCTCACCTGGCATGTTGCCAATCGTCGCAGTCGTCTCCGTCTGGCCGTAACCGTCGCGGAGCACGAGCCCCCAAGCATCCTCAATGCGGGAGATCACCTCGGGGTTCAGGGGTTCACCGGCAGAGACGATCTCGCGCAGCGCCGAGGGTTTCGCGCCGAGCTCGCTCTGGATGAGCATGCGCCACACCGTCGGCGGCGCACAGAAACTCGTTACGCCGACGCGATCGAGCTCCGCGATGATGCGCTCGGCCTTGAACTTCGCGTAATTCGCGACATAGACGGTCGCCCCAACGTTCCACGGGCCGAAGAAGCTCGACCAGGCGTGCTTCGCCCAGCCGGGAGCGCTGATCACCGAGTGCACATCGCCAGGACGCACACCGAGCCACGACATCGTGGTGAAGTGCCCGAGCGGGTAGCTCGTGTGCGAGTGCACCGCGATCTTTGGCAGCTTTGTCGTGCCCGAAGTGAAGTACAACAGGGCCGGGTCACCGCTCGACGTCTCCTTCTCAACGGGCGCGACGGATGCGGAGCGCGACTCCTCGAAGCGTGCCCAGTCGTACAGCGCGGCACGCTGATCCATGGTGCCCTCGTCTAGGCGCACACCGACGCCGCGGAAGTCGCCGGGGATGCCGGCGAACTTCACCGCGTCCTCCGGGCCAGCGAAGACCCACCGCACGTTGCCGCGCTCGACACGGTCAACAAGCTCCTGCGGCCCGAGTACGACCGACGTTGGGAGGATCACGACGCCGAGCTTCATCGCCGCGAGCATGATCTCCCACAGTTCGACGTGGTTGCCGAGCATGAGCATCGCGATATCGCCGCGCTTCGCCCCAATACCGCGCAGCCAGTTCGCGACCTGGTCCGAGCGCCGCTTGAGCTCGCGGAAGCTGCGTTTGTGTTCGTTCCCCGTTTCCTCCGCTATCCAGAGCGCAGTCGTGTCGTTGTCCGCTGCGATGCGGTCAAAGACATCATGGGCCCAGTTGAAGTGGTCTCCGACGTCGGGCCAGCGAAACTCGGAACGCGCGCGTTCCGGCTCACCGCTCAGGCGAAGGAGGTGGTCTCTGGCTGCAAAGAAACTGTCGCTCACACGACCAGTCTCGCTCATTTGAGGTGAAAATGTACAACACCTCACACAACGGGTCGCTTTTTGGCGACTGTTAGCTGTTGCCCTTGCGCGGAGGCGGCCCGCCGCGTACGGGCTCCGTATCGCCGCGAACGGTCGCGATCCACTGCGCCACCAGCGCGACCCACATCAGCACGGCGAGCACGATCATCACGGTGATCACGCCGGAGCTTCCTGGCATCGGCCCGATGATCCACCAGAACACGATCGACTGGGCGACAGCGAGCAGCGAAAGCGTGCCGAACGAGACGAGCACGCGCGACAATCCCAGCGTTCGCCTGCCGCGGAGCGCCGTGACGAACATGGCCCCCGCCCCGACGATGATGAGCGCCGTGAAGCCGGTGAGCAGCGAAAGCGGCGCCGCACGAGCCACGCGGTAGTCGTCTGCCGCGCCCGGGGTCACGTTCGTGAAGGTGCCGTCGGCGAAGTTCAGTACCGCCCCGAGGTCGCCGCCAAGTCCGATCTCATGCTCCCCGATGCCAGCGTTGAGTTCCTCGTTCACCGCGAAGTCCTCTGCCTCTTCGGCGGGCGCGCCATACTCAGGTGCCGGCCGCGACAGCACAGCGTCGACGTCAAGCGTGGCGCGCAGCGCTCCGTCTGCCATCCGTTCCTCGGCGCCGACGATGATCTCGGTACGGCCGTTGTCGTCGTAGACATCCTGTTTCGCGGCCCAGTCGCTCTGCCCCGTGCCGCTTTCGTACGGGATCTTCGCCGCGTCTCCGGAGTCGATCCAGCCGCCGGATTTCACCAGGTCGACAAGCTCGGGGGAGACCGTCAGTTGCACCCGGATGGGCCGCACGCTTTCGGAGCCGCCGAACGGCCTCGACAGGTCCGTGTAGAACGTGTCGTCCCAGAACCAGTGCATCGCCGTCCAGCGCAGCTGCTGGGCGGCATCAGCGCCGTCACGGACCTCGACCACCGGGCTCGCCAGCGCGTAGCGCACCTCAACGGGGAAGGTGCCGTCGAGCACCTCGCTCAGCTTCGTTGTGACCTTCGT
Source organism: Leucobacter komagatae (assembly GCF_000834055.1). GTDB lineage: Bacteria > Actinomycetota > Actinomycetes > Actinomycetales > Microbacteriaceae > Leucobacter > Leucobacter komagatae_A. Next base: position 26,661 of record NZ_JXSQ01000025.1, on the reverse strand, counting down.
CGTTGATGCGCCGTCGGTAGTGCTGAAGGGCACGGATGCGCCGTCGACGAGCACGGCCTCGACTTCGAGGCCGAGATCCTGCCCCTGTCGCGCACGCGGCCACTCCCGTTCGAACTGCGGCACCGAGGCCCCGCCCTGGGAGAAACCCGCCTGGATGTGCTCGGTCACCGCGAGCTTCGCCGCGCCGGAAGGGTCGCGCGTGAGCTCGGCTTCGATGCTGAACCCCTCCGTCTGCGACCAGGTGGCGCCGCGCGACTCAGACGACGGCCAGGTAAGGAACTCGTCGCTCCCGTACGGCGCTGGCTGCGTGCTCACGAGCACGATCGAGCCGGCGAACAGCGCGATCGCCGCGAGCGCCGACAGCAGCGACGGCACGGAGAGGAAGTGCTCGCCCCGCCAACCGGCGGCAAGGCCTGGCTCACCAGCCTCACGCGTCGCGTGCTCGGTGACCGCGTTCCCGGCGCGCCTTGGCGACTCGAAGAGCACAGCGTACGGGAGCAGCGGGTCGCCAACGGGGCCGCGATCAACAAGCCGTGTCGCACTCGCGAACACGTCGACGCCGCGCAGCTGTTGCTGCGCGAGCGCCCCCTTGCGGGTGAGCGGGCGCGGGCGGGCGACCGCCCACAACGTCACGGCAGCAATCACCGTCGCCGCGGCGACGAAGACGAACGGCCACCACACGACAAGCAGGATCACCTGGTGCGAGAGTTGCCTGAGCAGGCCCCACTGCAGCAGCGTCACGGCCACCGGCGCGAGCAGAAACGTGTCCCTGACATAGCTGTCTGGCACCCAGCGGAACCCCTCGGTGACGGCACCGCCCGTGTTGCCCCAACGGGAACGCCAGCGCGCGACCGTTGGGAGGTTGCCGAGCCGGCCAGCGCGCCGGCCAGCGCGCGCGAGGGCGCGCAACCACACGAGCTGTGATGCGCGGGCGGTGGGGCTCGGTTTGCGCGCAGGCGTTGGCCTGGCCTCGAACGCAGCGACAAGGTCGGCGTGCCGTGTCTTGCCGAGCAGTTCGGCGGCGAGCAGCGGGCTCAGCCCATCAGGCGGATCCTCGCGCGCCGTAAACCATGGCTCGCCTGCGGTGTCTGCCCACACGATCCACCGGGCCGCGAGCGCGAAGAGCATGAGTACGCCGAGGGCGGCGAGCGGCAGCAGCGGGCCCCACGTTTGCACCCAGAAGAGCAGCGTCTTCGGCGGTTGCGCGAATGTGCCCTCCGCGAAGGAGAACTCGACCCATACGTCGGCGTTCGGCGGTAGCGAGTCGTCGTTCTCGAAGGCGTAGCGCACCGACTCTGGCGTCTCTGCGTCTGGCGTGAGCCACACGTTCCCGGATACGAGCAGCCAGCCGACCGTCGCGTGCGGGCCGCGCACGAGCGCGTCGTCGAGTTCGCGCGGCAGCGTCACGGAGACGTCAAGCCCCTTCGTCGCCTGGGTCCAGCTGGGGGCGAAGATTGGCCACACCCACTCATCGATCGCGTCCCCGGTCGCTGTGTCGCTCGCCGGGCGGGCGAGGTGGTGCAGCTCGTAGCTCAGCGCAATCTCGCGCTCGCCCTCGAGCCGTTCGCCGCCCGGGGCTTTGAGCACAATGTCCGTCGTCGTCGGCCGCGGCGTCACGGTCACCTTCGCCGGCTCACCGTCGACCGTCGCATCGAGCAGCTCAAACTCCGCGTTGTTACCGTTGATCTCGGTCACGAGCGTGCGCAGCACCTGCTGTTCGGGACCGTTGATGAAGTTCGCGTTGAACTTCTCAGTGACGCGCGTCGAAAACGTGCCGTCGGCTTCCCGATTCACCTCGTAGTCGAACTGCGCGTCGCGCGCCACCCAGTCGACATCGTCGACATCCGCTGAGGCGAGGACGTCATCGAAGTCCATCGGCTTGTTGAGCACCGGCCCGACGAGGAGCAAGATACCGATGGCGGCAATCGCGCCCCAAAACAGGCGGATCCCCCTGCGCAGACTCTTGCCGCCGCGGGCGCGCAGAAACGCCTCGATCGTGGCGAGTACGCGAGCGAGCCACCGAAACAGCGGCGTGTGCTCCGGCTGCGGGTCGGGAATTCTGCCCGAGCGGAGTTGCTCGGGATCGGTCCCCGCCACATCGAAGATCGCGGCGGCACGCCGGCCGCGAGATGACTGCCGGCGCGCGTTCACTCGCCGCTGGTGAATACCGTGTGGAGGTGGGGATCCGCCACGACGGCCCTGCCACCCATGCCGTCGATCTCGAATAGCACCGCGGTGCCCGAAACCGTGTAGCCGAGCAACTCGAGCAGCTCGCGCGCCGCCTCGAGCGTGCCGCCAGTTGCGAGCACGTCGTCGATGAGCAGCACGCGGCTGCCGGCGGGAACATCGTTGTGCGCCTCGACCTCGGCGACGCCGTACTCGAGCTCGTAGCCGACCGAAGCTGCCGGCCTGGGAAGCTTGCCAGCCTTGCGGATCGGCAGGAGCCCGACCCCCGTCGAGTACGCCGCGGCGCTCGCCAGCAGGAAGCCGCGGGCCTCGAGACCCGCGATCACGTCGAAGGTGCCGAGGAACGGCGCGATGAGCGCGTCGACGGTTGCGCGGAGCGCGGGGCCGTCCGCGAGCAGCGGCATGATGTCGCGGAAGATGATCCCAGGGGCCGGGTAGTCGGGGATACCCAGGATGAGCTGCTCTGCTCGCAGGAGCTCCGCATTCGACTCCGTAGGCTGTGGCTTCGCGAGACGGTCGCTATCAGTGTTCATAGGCACGTGCCTTATCGTACCTGCAGCCCAGGGTGGTGCTCGCAGTCGCTCATTGCTATCGTTGCGAGCACCCGCACTGCTCAGCACCTGCTTTACGACGATGTAAGAGGTAGAACATGCTCTTTGATCCCGCACTCTCCGCAACGATTTCGGCTGCGCGGGCCGACACGCTCGGGGATCAACTGCGGCGCACCGCAGCTCGGCTCCCCAACAAGACGGCGCTCATCGACGGCGAGACTGAGCTGAGCTTCGCCGACTTCGACCGGCTCGCAAACCGCTGGGCAAACGCCCTCACCGATGCCGGGGTGACTCCCGGAGCGCGCGTAGCGATCCTCAGCCGAAACTGCTGGCAGTTCGCCGTCGCAGCCTACGGTGCCGCACGCGCCGGAGCCATCCTTGTACCCATCAACTTCGTGCTCACTCCCGGCGAGCTCGGCCCGCTCATCGCCGCCACTCGACCGGCGGTACTTATCACCCAGTCGGCCCTCGTTCCCAACGCCGAACTCGCGGTTGCACACCCAGGAGCAAACGTTCCGACGCTCGTCGAAATCACCGAAGACCTGGCGACAGCATCATTCTCAGGGTGGATTCCATTCGAGGAGCTGCTCGCGACAGCATCCGAGGCGGAGCCAACCACCACGATCACGCCGGACGACCCGATCCGCATCATGTTCACGAGCGGAACCGAGTCGCGGCCGAAAGGCGCAATGCACTCCAGCCGGTCGCTGAGCTCCGAGTACTTGAGCTCGGTCGTTGAGGGCGGAATGACCGCTGACGACGTCGACCTCCACGCGCTCCCGCTCTACCACTGCGCCCAGCTCGACTGCTTCCTCGGACCAGACGTCATGCTTGGCGCGACGAGCATCCTGCTGCCCGGCCCCGATCCGGCGACGGTGCTGCGCGCGATCGAGGAGCACCGGGTCACGAAGTTTTTTGCGCCCCCAACCGTGTGGATATCGCTGCTTCGCTCACCTGCCTTTGCTGAGGCAGACCTCTCGAGCCTCAAAAAGGGCTACTACGGCGCGGCCGCCATGCCGGTCGAGGTGCTCTACGAAATCCAGAAGCGTCTGCCTGAGCTGCAGCTCTGGAACTTCTATGGCCAAACGGAGCTCGCGCCCGTCGCGACGATCCTGCCGCCGCACGAGCAGCTCAGCCACGCCGGCTCAGCTGGCCGGCCAGTGCTCCACGTCGAAACCCGCGTCGTCGATGAGGAGGGCAACCCTGTGCCCGTCGGCGAGGTCGGCGAGATCGTGCACAGGAGCCCGCAGCTCACCCTCGGCTACTGGGAGGCGCCGGAGCAGACCGCTGAGGCGTTCAGGGGCGGCTGGTTCCACTCGGGCGACCTCGGAGTCTTCGACGAGGAGGGCAGGCTGCGCATCGTTGACCGCAGCAAGGACATGATCAACACTGGCGGCGAGAACGTTGCGAGCCGAGAGGTCGAGGAGGCGCTCTACGAACACGATGCAATTGCCGAGTGCGCAGTGTTCGCCACGCCGCACCCGAAATGGGTGGAAACGGTAACGGCAGCCGTCGTGTTCACCGCCGACTCCTCCGCGACCCCCGACGAACTTCGCGCCCACACACGCGAGCGACTCGCCCCATTCAAGGTGCCAACAGTCGTTCACGTCGTCGCCGCGCTCCCCAAAAACCCAAGCGGAAAGATCCTCAAGCGCGCGTTGCGCGAACAGTTCAGCGACGCGACACCCGCCTCGTTTTGAACATGGCCCAAGTTTCGTGTAATGTATTCCAAGTTGAGAGTTCAACACTGCGCCCCTAGCTCAGCTGGATAGAGCATCTGACTACGGATCAGAAGGTCAGGGGTTCGAATCCCTTGGGGCGCACAGCATCACCAGAAATCCCCGTCGCGAAAGCGGCGGGGATTTCTGCATTCTCAGCACGCCCTCCGGCTGTTGAACTAGTGCCCGCCCTGGATTTCAGTGTGCGGCACAGGCTCCCCGCCCGAGTGCCCCTCGTAGCGAAGCACGTCACCGGGCTGGCAGTCGAGCGCTCGGCAGATTGCGTCGAGCGTGGAGAAGCGAACAGCCTTCGCGCGGCCGTTCTTGAGTACGGCGACGTTTGCTGGAGTGATTCCGACGGCCTCCGCGAACTCGCCGACGCTCATTCCGCGCTCGGCCAGCAGGCGGTCGATGGTCACGCGAATCGCCATCACACAACCTCATCCAGCTCGGCGCGCATCGCGATGGCGTTTTGCAGCAGGGACCTGAGCACGCGCGTGACGCACGCAAGCGAGATGAGGGCCAGGCAGGTCAGTACCTGAATGAGCGCCATGAACGGGCTCCCGGCCTGACCATTGCTCACGACCACGAATCCGACGACGACGAGCGCGGCGGCGCACCCGAGAGCCGCACCGAGCAGGTCAACCCAGCGGACAGAGCCGCGGCTCAGCATCGCCCCAATGCCTATGCGGCGCACGAGCAGCGCGACGACCACAATGGCGAAGAGGCCAAGGAGCGTGAACACGGTTGCAGTCGCGAGGAGCGGAACGCGAAGGTCGGCGTATTCCGGATAGCTCACGGCGAGCTCTCCTGCGAGGCTTGGCAGTAGGAGGATCGCGGCGACGCCCACGAGGAAGAGGACGCCAAGCAGCACTTCGGTGGTGATGACGAGCGCCCGCGCAGGGGGCATGGGGGTGGGGTACATGCCTCAATGATTGCCCGACAACTATCGATAATCAATAGGCAGCGTGAAGTTCTCGCCCCGAACCCTTCGGCTTCGCACCAGGCCACACCCGCCACCGCGGCGTTTCCTCGCCCCGGTGTCCGGAGGGTGAACCCGCAGTGAAGCCCGAGTTCACCCGCTCGTTGCGGCCGGTTCACACTGGTGGGTTTAACTACCCAGGTGCTTCTCTCCACACCCGATACACAGGCGGCCATGACCGCTGACGCCCCGGCCCAGCTTGAACGCGAACGACCGGCGAGCGGAGCGGCGGTCACTATCACCGGTGTGAGTCGCGTGTACCAGGACAACACAGGCCTGCACCCAACGAGCATGGAAATCGCTGCGGGCGACTTTGTGAGCATCCTTGGGCCATCGGGCTGCGGCAAGTCGACGCTGCTGCGCTGTATCGCAGGCCTGGAGACCCCGCAGACCGGCCGCATCGAGTTCGCCGGTCGCCCAGTGTTCGACTGGCGCGACCGGCTCAACCTCGCGCCAAGGCAGCGCGGGATCGGCATGGTGTTTCAAGACCTCGCTCTCTGGCCGCATCTTTCCGCGTTCGAAAACGTCGCCTTCCCACTGCGCGTTGGCGGCCAGGGCACACCCAAAGGAGCCCGATCGAAGGAGCTGCGAGCAACCGTTTCTGGTGCGCTCGAACTCGTCGGGCTCGGCGGCTTCGCCGAGAAACTGCCCCACCAACTTTCCGGCGGGCAACAGCAGCGCGTCGCCATCGCCCGCGCGGTCGTCGCGAAACCCAGTGTGCTGCTCATGGATGAGCCGCTCTCGGCGCTCGACGCTGCGCTTAAGGTGCAACTCCGGACTGAGCTCAAAGCGCTCACCAAGGAGCTCGGGGTGACAACGGTGTTCGTCACCCACGACCAGGCAGAGGCGATGAGCCTCTCTGACCGCATCGCCGTGCTCGCGAAAGGCGAGCTGCGCCAGTTCAGCTCCCCTGAGGAGCTGTACCAGGGGCCGGTCGACAGTGTCGTCGCCGATTTCGTCGGCGTGTTCAATCGCCTACCGGCGGTCGGCTCGCCGGCCGAGCGTCTGCGCGGTGCGCGGCTCGAGGCCGTGCGGGTACTCACCCCCGACCTCGCGCGGGAGACCGCGGGCGACCCCGGCGTGATCTCCGTCACTGCGACCGTGATCAGCTGCGACTATCGCGGCGGCGGTTACCGGGCCACCGCGCAGCTCACCGGCTCCCCCAACGTCTGGACGTTTGACGCCCCGCACGCGAGCAGGCTAGGCGAAACGCTGGCGCTCTGCGTCCGTGAGAGCGACGTCATCGACGTCGCGAACGCAGACTGACCAGCCAGCGCCCAACTCTCCGCCCGCCGCATCCGGTGGCGGCGCGAACACCCGCGTCTGCGCACACAGTTGCGCAGACCACAACACACATTCGAAAGGCAACATCATGCTCCGTCTCGGAACCAAGTCCCTCGCAGTTGCTGGCGGGCTCCTCGCGGCAACGCTCCTTGCGGGCTGCGGCAGTGTGCAGGCCGAAGGCCCCTCCTCCGCCGCCGGCGGCCAGCCAGCCTCCTCCGATCTCACATGGACGGCCCCGCAGGGGTTGAGCGGCTCGCTCACGCTCTACTCCGCGAACCCGCAGGGCCTCACCGACGATCTCGTAGCCGCCTTCACCGACGCGACAGGCGTGAAGGTCGATGTGTTTGGTGGCGAGACGGGCAAAATCACCGCGAAGCTCGACGCAGAGTGGGAAAACCCGCAGGCGGACGTCGTCTACCTTGCGTCGTGGGCGCCAGCGGCGAAGTACGCCGCCGACGGCCGCACCCTCGCGTACCAGCCGTTCGGGTACGACAGCATCACCCCGTCGTGGATCGGCGACGGCGACAAGTTCATCGGCCGCGACGGTTCGGCCCTGTCTCTGGTGATCAACACCAACACGGCACCGGCCGAGCCGAAGGACTGGGCAGACCTCGCGAAGCCGGAGTTCAAGGACCAGGTACTCATGCCCGATCCGCGGGAATCGGGGACGGCCCGCGACCTCATCGCCGCGATGGTCGCCTCGCAGGGTGAGGACGCGACCTGGGAGCTCTTCGACAAGCTCTTCGCAAACGGGATGGTCGTGCAGGGCGCAAACGGCCCAGCACTCGATGATGTCACCGCTGGCTCACACTCGGTCGTCTTCGGCGGGGTCGACTACTCGGCGTACGCTGCGGTGCAGAAGGGCGAAGCGCTCAAGGTCATCCTGCCGTCGTCTGGCACAACCGTCACTCCCCGCCCCGTATTCATCTTGAACACCACCGCGAACCAGGAAGCGGCAGAGGCGTTCGTTGACTTCATGTTCGCGGAGCAGGGCCAGACGATCGCCGCTGAGAAGTTCATGATCCCGTCGCAGCCATCGGTGCCGGTGGCCGAAGGCGCCGTCGCTCTCGACGACGTGGGCCAGCTCGACTTCGAATGGAGCGAGGTGTCGGCCTCAGGCAAGGACATTCTGGCCACGTTCGTCGAGCGCTACCTCTCGTAAGCCATGCCTCCGATCACTGAAGCTGCACGCGCAGACGCACCCTCCTCCCCCTCGGCCGCGGCCGCAGCTGAGCGCGCTGACTCAGTGAGCTTGCCGCGCGGCCGCGCCCCCCGAGCATCGGGTGCGCGGCCTGCGCCTGGCGGGCGGGCTGGCGTGCCGCGATCCACGCCCGGCCGCCCGTCCATCGGCGTTGCCGGACTCATCGTGTTGCTCGTCGTCGGCACTGCGCTACCGCTCGTCGCAGTGCTCGTCAGAGCGGTTACGGGATACAACGGTCAGCCCTCAGCGCTCGGGTCGCTCGTCGAGCCAGGCAATCTGCAGATCGTCGGCAACACCATCGTGCTGTGCGCACTCGTTGTGCTCTTTTCGACGCTCATGGCCGCTCCCCTCGCATTTTTCATGTCGTGGACGAAGCTGCGCGAGCAGCGGTGGATCGACGTGCTCGTGATGGTGCCGTTCATGACGCCGCCGTATGTCGCCGCGCTCGCATGGCTGGATTTCACCCGCGTCGGGGGGCTCGCTGAGCAGGCGTTTGGTCCGCTTGGTTCGCTGGCTCGCTCCTTCGTGCTCACCCCGTTTGGCATGGCGGCAGTGATGGCCTGCGAGATTTTCCCGTTTCTCTACCTCATCCTGCGCAACCATCTGAACGCGGTGCCAGCGAGCGCCGACGAGATGGCGAGCATCGCTGGCGCGTCGCCAGCGCAGCGGTTGAGGCGTATCGTCGCACCGCTCGCGAGCACGCCGTTCTCGCTCGGCGTGCTCATCGTCTGCATTCGCGCTGCTGGCGAGTTCGGCACTCCGGTGACGATCGGAAACCAGATCGGCTTCCCCGTCCTGGTATCGCGCGTCTACGCCGACGTGACGATCGATCCGCTCGACTTCCCAAGCGCAGCGGCGTTCTCGAGCCTGCTGTTGTCGCTCGGCGTGGTTGTGTGGGGGCTCCAGCAGTGGATCGGTCGCCGCGACACCCACTTTGGCGGGCGCGCAAGCCGCAGAACGACCGTACGGGTTGGCGGGTGGATCGCAGCCGGGTGGGCTTGGGTTGTCGGCATCGCGCTGGTGTCGGTCGTCATCCCCTACGTCGCCGTCGTGCTCGGCGCGATGACGCTGTTGCGCTCCCAGCCGCTCTCGCTCGACAACCTCACGTTCGATTACTTCGCGCTCGTACTCCAACCCAACGCCGGCCTCCCCGCGCTCATGAACAGCATCGGGTTCGCCTTCGCCGCCGCGACCCTCGCGGTGCTCATCGGCATCGCCTGCGCGCTGGTCGCTGCGCGCAGAAAGAACGTGGCGGGCCGACTCGTTGACATGCTCGCCGTCGCCCCAGACACCGTTCCCACAATCGTGCTCGCGATCGGCTTCATCTTTCTGTGGAACGCGCCCTGGCTGCCAGCGACCCCGTACAACACGGGGTGGATGCTCATCATCGCGTACGCCGCGCTGTTTCTGCCGATGGTCGTACAAAACATCAAGACCGCGAGACTCAGCATCGACGATCGCCTGTTCGAGGCGGCGTATGCTGCCGGCGCGACCGGGCCGCAGCGGTTCTTCCGCATCACGCTACCGCTCCTGCTGCCCGGCATCATCGCTGGCTGGATGCTCGCGTTCCTCGTTGGCATCCGCGAGGTCGTCGTGTCGTCCCTCATTCGGCCCGCATCGCTAGATCTGCTCTCGCCGTGGATCATCAGCTCGTTCGACCAGGGCAAGCGTGCCGAGGCGATGGCGCTCACCGTGATCGGCGTGCTCGGATCCACCGTCATCCTGGTTGCGCTTGAGGTGTGGCGTCGCCGCCAGGCAGAACGGCGGGCTACGTGATCCGCATCGCTCACCTCGCCGACCTCCACATCGGGGCCAACGGCGCGGGATACACCGCGGGAGCTGCGGCGAGCGCAGCACCAGACGCGCGCTCCTACCGTGACGTCGCTGCGCTCTTCGATCGCGTGCTCGCAGGCCCAACGGTCGGCGACGGCGCTCGGAGCTGCGGGGCGGTGGGACGGGGCACATACGACGCGGTGCTCATCGCCGGCGACGTATTCGACCGCGCACACGGCGAGAAGCGGGGCGAGGAACTGTTTCTGGGTTTCCTCTCGGCGCTCGCCGCTCAAGGCACCAGGGTGGCGGTCATCGCGGGCAACCATGACGCAGAGAACGGTGTGCTCTGGCAGCTTGACCTCCCGGCAGAAACGAGCCTGCTTGGCCGCGCCCGCCCGGAGACGGTCACCTGGCCACACCTTGGCGTCGCGGTGCACGGGCAGTCGATCAGCGTCGCGGACGAGCAACAGGATCTTTCCGCCGCCTACCCAACCCCGGTTCCCGCGCTGCTGAACATCGGCATGCTGCACACCTCCCTCGACGGGCGCGACAGCGCACGCACGTGTGCGCCGACAACGCTCACCGCGCTCGAGGGCTTCGGCTACGACTATTGGGCGCTCGGCCACGTCCACGCGCGCGCTGTGCTGGGGTCCGGAAGGGTTGCGTACGCCGGCGGCGCAAGCAGCCGGAGTACAGAGGAGGACGTGCCGCGCGGGTTCCTGGAGATCGAGTTCTCCAGCAACCACCCCGAAGTGACCGCGATTGATGCGGTGCTCGTCGGGTAGCTGCGCGGCCGTCCCCCTCTGCGTCAGCGCTGAGTGCTAGGCGTCAGCACGCTGCGAGCGCCGCCGGAGCAGCATGAGCGCGCCACCCGCGAGGAGCAGCCCTGCGAGACTGACGGGGAGGAAGGCCCCGCCGGAGCCAGTCGCCGCGATGCCATCTCGGCCTGCGCCCGAGTTCGGGCCCCCAGCCGCGGGCGTCCCGTCATCCGGCGCGCCAGGGGTGCCGCCATCAGGGGTCTCACCGCCAGGCGTTTCGCCGCCAGGGGTCTCGCCGCCCGGGGTCTCGCCACCCGGGGTCTCGCCACCCGGGTTCTCAGGCTCTTCCACGAGATCCGCGCACTCCGCGGCACGAACGGCTGAAACCTCCGCGTACGTAGCCGCTTCATCCACGAGGTACGGGATGACGGGGCGCGCCTTCTGCGCGAGCGAAATCTGGTAGCCATCCGCGATCTCGTCAACGACGACGCGGTGCCGCTCCAACTGCTCACTCACGGCGTCGTAGTCCTCGGCCGTCAGCGTGTAGCACGCCGGAGCCGGGTCGAGCGTCGCCAGCGGTGTGCCTGCTGGCAGCACCCCGACACCGTCTGTTGGGTTGCCATCGGGGACCACTCCACCAACGAACAGTGGCTCGCGGTTCTCGCCTGCGGTTATCTGCGAGGCCTCGTACGCGTTCGCCATTTCGGTCACGCGCTGCACGTTCTCAGCGTGGTACCCAAGGACGTCCTGCATTGCGGTTGTCTGCACACGCACCCGGTCCGTGTTGTTCAGGTAGTTCTGATTAGACTCGAGCAGCACGCTCACTGTCCCGCGCAAACCGAGCGCGTTGCGCATGATCCGCTCATCGCCACCGCTGAGGTAGTACCTGCCGTCGAAGCCCGCGGCGCGGGTGCCAGCGATTGCGCCGTCGACGAAGTCCTTCGACAGCTGCCACACGTCCTCTGGCACGTTCGCGTTGCGCGGGTAGAGGAACTCGGCGTCACCGTAGCGGCCAGTTGGGTTTGAGTTCGGGCCGGGCTTCGGTCCGATCTCGCCGCGCACAGGAATCTCGTGCGCGTCGAGGGCGACGTGCGGCGTGAACTCGCTGAGCAGCGACGACATGAGCCGCCCCTCGACCGTCTGCAGTGCGAGGTGATCGCGGTTCGGGTCTGTGCCAGGGGCGGGGTTGCCCGCCGCGTCGGTTCCGTCCCAGAGCAGACGGGTGCGGGTGTCGTGGGTGACGATACCGTCGGCGCCTGCCGCGAAGAATCCGTCTGGGTTCCCCGTGGGGATCACGAGCACCGTGACCTCCTCGAGGTACTTGACGATTGCGGGATCCTCGGCGAAGGCGAGATCGCGCACGAGCTTCAAGCAGGCCTCGCGTGGCGCCTCTTCGTTGCCGTGCTGGGTGCACGTCACCATGGCGGTGTTCGCCTCGTTGAGTTCGCCGCGGGCTGCAGGGGTGTCGGCACCAATGCGGACGAGGTGGAGGTCGCGGCCGAGGGTTGACTGCCCGAGCACCTCGAACTCAACGCGCGAGCTCGCGTCGGCTACCGCGTTGAGGAACGCGAGCTCCTCTGCTTGGGTCGTCCAGGACTCGCCGTCGACCTCTCCGCGCAGCTCAAACCCCGTCTGCAGTTCTTCGGCGAACGCTGTGGGAGCCGCGACCGGCACGTTGACCGGGGCTGGAGCGTCGTCGCTCACCGGGGGAGCTGGCGACTCCCCCAACCCCGCGTCGTCCGGGAGGCCAGGCTGCTCGCCCGGGTTCGGTGCCGCAGCGTCGTCGTCTGCCGCATCATCTTGAGTGTCGTTGACGCCCGCTACCGCGTCGCTCGCAAGGGGGGCTTCGGTGCCCGTGTCCTCGGCGAGCGCAACGGTTGGAGCTGCAAATATGCCTGAAAGGAGCACACCGGCAACCACATACATTGCCAGTGGTCGAGATTTAACTGCCACTCAGTTCCACCTTCTCTCATGATCGTTTCGTTGTGCGGTCACCCGAGTGTGGGTGCCGCTGATTTCGCCTCCGAGGTCGGAGGCGGCGTGCACCCGTGCCGGGTGTACGAGGAGCGGCAGCCGTGCGCGGCGGGACGTGGTGTGTGCACGAGGCTCGACCACGGCTGCTGGCGAAAGTGACAGGAGGGGCGTACGGGTCGCCTGACCCCACTGCCCCATTGCGCTGTCAACATACTTACGGAAGTTATAGGTTTCCCAGGGCGTGATCTATGGCCTTGAGCGAACCTTGAGCATGTCACCGAGGGGCCGTGCGCCCGCGGCGACAGCGGATCGTCTCCGCCAGCGCTGCTGGCGCGAGGAGGCATCGCACCCGCGTGACACATTAGGTAACAAAATACTTCGCATTAGCTTCACTTATGCTTTCGTGGCATAGTTTTCACAGATGAGCGCACGTCGCCCACCGCGTTGCGCACGCACCGCCGACCAGCGACCGCGCTCATCACCACACCAGGACAGGCAGAGGAGAGGCACGTGAGCAGTACCGCCACACAGCAGGACGTTGCGGAGAACACCTTCGACTCCCGCTACTTCCGCGACGTCATGGGGGCCTTCCCCTCGGGCGTAACGGTGATCACCACCCCGGGCGCCGACGGCCCCGTTGGCTTCACCTGCCAGTCGTTCTACAGCGTCTCCATCGAACCGCCGCTGATCTCGTTCTCGATCGCGCGCACGTCGAAGAGCCTGCCGTCGGTACGCGCGAGCGGCCAGGTTGTCGTGAACTTCCTCAGTAGGCAGCAGCGGCACCTGAGCACACAGTTCGCGCGCTCGGGCACCGACAAGTGGCGCGACGTCTCCTGGTCACCAGCGCCCTGGAACGGTGCGCCCGTACTCGACGGCGTCATCGGGTGGGTCGCCGCGCAGATCGAGCGCGAGATCGAAGCCGGCGATCACCTCATTTTCCTCGCACGAGTCGGGGAGCTCCAGACGGACCCCGCGAGCGAGCCGCTCGTGTTCCACCGCGGCGTGTATCGCGAGCTCGACTACGTGATCTGAGCTGTCGTGCGCGCGCCACCGACAGGCGCGCGCACGACAGCCGCACCCCTACGAGCCGCTCACCGCCGACACAGCCTGCTCACGCACAACGCTGCGCTCGCCAGCACGAATCGGCAGTGGGAGCCGGTTCTCACGGGTGGGCAGCGGGCACACAAACTGGTCGCTGAACGCGCACGGCGGGAGGTACGCACGATTGAAATCAAGCACCGTGCGCCCGTCAGTATCCGGCAGCTCGGCAGACAGGAACCGGAACCCGTAGCTCTCTCCCCCGTTCGTCTCGTCACCGAAGACGATCGAAATGCCCGCAGGTCGCAGGGTGGCGGTCAGCCGAAACTCAACACCCTCCCGCACCCACACCACAGCGCCAGAGGTCTCCGCCAACTGCGTGTACCCGTCGGCGAGCTCGATCTCCCGCTCCACTCGATCCGCTTCGAAGCGCGCAGCTAGCCGCCAGCTCTCGTCAGGCTCATACGCGGCTATCGCGCGCAACCCGCGGCGGCCGTCCGCTGCGGGATCAAACACTCGCAGCGCAAGCTGCTCGCCGCGAGCAAACCGTCGAATGGATCGCTCGCCAGCGTAAATCTCAGCGGGGCCGTCAGCGGCAAGGGTCACCTCATCCGACACCGGGCCAACACCGGGGACGGTGTACGCCCCAGCGGCAAAGCCGGATCCGACGATTGCCCCGCCTTTGGACCGCCACAGGCCTGGCAGGCCAGGGACCGCACGCGGTTCATCGCCAAGCCACCCGGTGAGCGTCAGCGAGGCCGGCCCGTACGGCGCTCCCGCCGCCGCAATACGCTCGCGCTGCCAGGCCTCCCACTCCGCGACAAAACCGCGCGGCGCGCGAGGTTCGCCCGTGCGGGCGGCCCCGGTCGCCACGGCGCCGCCACCGGCTGTGGCCGTCATGCCGACACCTCAAGCCGCTCAGCCTCGAGGAGCGCCGCACGGCCGGCCGCCCAGCCCTCACGCACCAGCGGCACCACCTCGTCGATGAGGATGCGCGCCTTTTCGAGCGTCTCATCGATCGTGTGCCTTGCCGGGTGGATGCCAAGCACGAGCTCATCGGTGAGGAGCACCGTCGGGTCGGCAAGCAGGTCTGCGGCGAGCGCAGCGGGATCCCCCCAAATGTAGTTGTCAGAGAGCAGCTGATCCTCAATCGAGTCTTCGAGGTTCACCCGCCCGGCGAGCGCCGCGAACCGGTTCCAGTGCGCGACGCGCGTTGACGATTCCGCGAGCGCCGCCGCCGTCGTCGCCGCGGGGTATGCGGTGCGCGACGTCACAACATACGGTGTTCGCTCCTCACCCCACACCTCGCGGAACACCCTGCGGTACTCGAGCACAGAGTCCGCCTGGCGCTGCTGGAACGCCTGCCGCTTCGCCGCATCACGCTCAGCGCCGTTGCCGAAGCGCTCAAGGATGAAGCCGTCACCGCTGCGGGCGGCAAAGCGAATGGTGTCGATGTTCGAGCTGCCGTGGAAGAGCCGCCCCTTGAGCGCCTCGTTCGCCGGGTAGATGGACGAGGACCCGTTCTCAACCTGGTTCCCCTCGAGCGCCCAGTGGAGCCGCTCGATCTTCTCCTCGAAGCTTCTGTCGCGGTCTGGCTTGTAGGCCTCGAAGACCTGATAGGAGTCACTCGGGACCCCCTTCCCGAGGCCTGCAAGCAGCCGATGGCCAGACAGATGGTCGATGACCGACAGCTCCTCCGCAACCCGAACCGAATCGTCAAAGATGATCGGCAGCACCGCTGTCCCCAGCCCAATGCGCTCGGTATTCGCGGCGAGCGCCCCCAGGAACGCGTAGGGACTCGGGAGCGCCGCCCACCCCGCCCCGAAGTGCCGAGACGCTATCCAACCGCTGTCGTACCCCTGCTGCTCGAGCTCCTGGAAGAGCCGAATGTTCTCCCGATAAATCGTCGCAGTGTCGTCGTGCTGGTCGAGGTGGGTGATAAACCCGATGCGAAGCCGTTCGCCGACATCGGTCGTGCCAAGCGGGCTTCTCGTTCCCTGAACGGGGTGGAGTGGTTCGTGCGTCATGGTGTGCTCCTCGTGGTATCTGAATTCGTTGCGCTAGACAGCGACGTGCTGCCGGACATTGGGCTCCCCGACCGCGCCGCTGTACGGGGCGAGGCTCGCTGTGACCGCCCGGTCCGGGATGCCGCGATCCACCCACTGCTCGTGCGTATTCACCGCGTCTGCCTGCAGGCCAGGCAGCTCTGCCGCGAAGAGTTCGATCGATTCGAGTACGTGCTCGTGCTTCACGTGGGGGCCATGGAACTGGATCGCCGTCTCCTCGGTTCCGGAGAACTGCTCGGTCCACCCCCAAATCTTGTCTGCGACCTCGCTCGCGGTGCCAACGGCGAACGACAGCCGCTCTGCGATCTCGTCGAACTCCGCACTGTCTGGCCCGCCACGCCAATCCGCTTTGAGATAGACGCGAGCGTACTCGCGGAGAAACTCAACGGCGCGTTCACGCGCGATCTCGCGCGTCGGGCCGACAAGCCCCGAGCGCAGGTGCACAACCTCGCCGCCAGGCACCTGGTCGCGGTACTCCTCGTTGACCCGGAGCCTTGCTTCAAGGGGAAGCGGCCTCGGAATCATGAGCCGGTACCCGTGCTCTGCCGCGAGGGGTATCGCGTTGCGTCCGGCCGCTGTCCAGATGATGTCTTTTGCTGGCCGCCCAGCGGGCGGCGAGATCTCAACGTTCGAGTACGAATAGAACTGACCGTCAAAGTTCACGACGCCGTCATCAAACGCCTGCCGGAGGATCTCGTGGATCTCGCGGGCGCGCAGCGCGGCGTCTTCCGCCTCAAACCCCCACACGCGCGCGAGCTCCTCCGTTGTCATCCCCGTGCCGACGCCGAGGTCGAGACGCCCGCCAGAGATCGCGTCGACCAGCGCGGCCTGCTCAGCGAGCCGGATTGGGTGGTAGTACGGCGCGCACACGATTGAGGTGCCGAAGCGAATGCGCTCGGTCACACCGCTGAGTCGCGCGATAAGCGTGAGCGGTTCGGGGATCTCACCGCGGGAACCGAAATGGTGTTCGGTGAACCACACCCCGTTGTACCCAAGCTGGTCTCCGAGAATCACCTGCTCTTGGAGCTCACGGTACAGCCGCGCTGGCGAGTGCCCTGGCGTGGTATCGCCGTAGTAGAAGAGATCGATGCGTGGCACGTGGCCGTTCCTTTCAAGTGGGTGGTGAGGTGAGCGCGGGTGGGGGCTGGCCCACCCGCGCCGCTGTGTGCGGGCGGTCAGGGCGCTCAGGCCCGGACCACCCGCAAGCCGGTTACTGCTCGAGCCAGACGTCGAAGAAGCTGTCGGTGTATCCGACGGCGTCGAACTTCCACCCGTGCACGCTCTCCGTCGTGCCGACGATCTTCTTCGGCACGTACACGGGTACGGCGAAGCCCTCGTCGAGGATGCGATGCTGCGCCGTCTGCGCCGCCTCGATACGCACCGCTGGATCGAGCGAGGTGCTGATGGCCTCATACGCCTCATCGATGACCGGGTCGCTCAGCAGCCCATAGTTGATCCCGGAGCCACCGTTCGACGTCGGAATCGAGCGCGTTGTGAACGGCGACACCGAGGTGCCAACGTCTGCGAAGCCGCGCGACGAGTCGGCGAGGTGGTGCTCGTTCTTCGCGATCTCTGCTCCGAAGGTTGCCGTGTCGAGCGGGGTGCGAACGACCTCGAACCCGGCGTCCTTGAGCGCCGACGCGATGGCCTCGCCAAGCTGCTGGCGCTGATCAGTCTGCGAGTACAGGCTGTCGACGTACCACTGCAGTGTCAGGCGTTCGCCATCCTTCACGCGATAGCCCTCGCTGTCGACCTCCGTGTATCCGGCAGCTTCGAGCCGCTCCGTCGCCGAATCCAGGTCGTACTCCCAGCTATCGACGAGGGACTTGTCGAACGATCCAAGCGGGGGTGTGTCTGGCAGCGTCGTGCTCCACGCCTTCTCGTAAACGCCCCCGTAGACACCCTGCAGGAGGCCATCAATATCGATCGCATCGCGGAACGCGAGGCGGACGTTCTTGTCGTCAAACGGCGCGAGGTTGGGGTTGAGCGCGATGTAGTAGGGCGTGCCCGTGTTGTCCTTCTGAAGGACAGAGAGGCCAGCAGCCTCAACCTCGGGAATGTTTAGCGGCGGAATCTGATCGATCGCGTCCGCCTGACCTGACGTGATCGCGCCGATACGAGCCTGCGTCTCAGGCACAAAGTTCACGACGACCTCGTCGAGGTACGCGGTGCCCTCGTGTTCCCAGGTCTCAGGCGCCCAGTCATAGTCCTCGTTGCGCTCGAGCACAACGCGCGAACCCTTGACGTACTCGCCCACCTTGAACGGGCCCGTGCCGATCGACAGTTCGGGCGACGCGGCGAGCTCGGCTGAGGAGTGCTCCGAGAGCACCTTGCCCGAGTAGATCGGCCAGTGCGGGGTGGAAAACGCGTGCAGCAGTGCGGCGTTCTTGCGACTGAGGTGGACTTCAAGGGTGTAGTCGTCGACGACGACGTTCTCCTCGATGCCGTTCGAGACGGTCGCGAGGTCGGGCTCGTTCACCGGGCGATCGAAATTCTGCTTCAACACCTCGGCGTTGAACGGCGTGCCGTCGTGGAACGTGACACCCTCACGGAGGGTGAAGGTGTAGGTGAGGCCGTCATCGCTGATCTCCCACGCCGAAGCGAGGCCGGGAAGGTACGTGCCGTCCTCCGCCTGAGCGATGAGCGTGTCGAAAATGGAGCTGTTGATGGAGTTGAGGTTGAGGCTCGGGATTCGCTGCCCGTCCCACACCGGCGGCTCGGTGTTGGCGAAGTAGGTGAGTGAGCCCCCGACGACAGGGTCCCCCGCGGCCTCGGCGGGCGACGCGGTCCCTGCGCCGGCAGCTGAGCAGGCCGAAAGGCCCAGTGCTGCGGCGAGCGCGATGGCCGGTATGAGTAGGTGCTTTCGTTTCACGATGTGTGGATACTTTCGTTCGGAGTGTGGGTGAGAGTTGGGTCGGCTCCGTGGAAGCGGAGCCTGGGGATGGCGTCGACGAGTTGGCGCGTGTATTCGTGCCTCGGCTCGTCGAACACGGTCTGGGTGCGCCCGGCCTCGACGACCTGGCCACGCCGCATCACGATCACCTCGTCTGCGACATGGCTGATCACCCCGAGGTCGTGCGAGATGAACAGCAGCGACACCCCGGTGTCGCGCTGCAAGTCGGAGAGGAGGTCAAGCACCTGCGCCTGGATCGAGACGTCGAGAGCAGATACTGCTTCGTCGCAGACGAGCACCTCGGGGCTCGTCGCCAGTGCGCGCGAGATTGCCACTCGTTGGCGTTGGCCGCCGGAAAGCTCGAGTGGGTTGCGCGCAAGATGCTCACCGCCGAGGTCGACCCGTTCGAGCAGCTCAACCGCTCGGTCACGGCGCTCTCGCGCCGGCACCCCAACGGCCTCAAGGGTTTCGGTGAGGATCGCTTGCACGTTGGCTCGCGGATCGAAGGAGCCGAGCGGATCCTGCGAGATGGACTGGATGCGGTGCCGCAGTGGCCGGCGACCGCGCTCACGCAGCTCCGACCATGGTTTGCCGTCGAGCAGTACCCTGCCAGAGTCCGGGGCAGTGAAGCCGAGCACCACGTTCGCCGCCGTCGACTTCCCAGACCCGGATTCGCCGACGATCCCGAGCGTGCTCCCGCGGCGCAGCGCGAACGACACCCTGTCGAGCGCACGCGTCTGCCCGCCTCCCGGCCGGGCATAGCTTTTGACGAGGTCAAGGGCCTGGAGTACTGGCGCCTCGCGCTGCACCGCGGCAGGGATTGTCCGATCCGCGACCGCGACGCTTCGATCCACACTGCCCTTCTCCCCCACCGACGCGTCCACTTCGGCCTCCGAGGTGATCGTCAGGCTGCGGCCGCGCGATCCGCGCGACGGAATCGCGGCGAGCAGCTGCTTCGTGTACGAGGACGCTGGAGCGCCAAGCACGCGTGCGGTTGGCCCCTGCTCAACGACCCGGCCATTGTGCATCACCAGGATCTCGTCGGCTAGCTGGGAGACAACGGCGAGGTCATGGCTGACGAGAATGAGGCCCATACCCTGTTCTCGCAGCGAATCGAGCAGCTCGAGCACCTGAGCCTGCACGGTGACGTCGAGCGCCGTCGTCGGCTCGTCTGCGATGAGCACGCGCGGGCCGGCGGCGATCGCGCTCGCGATGAGTGCGCGCTGGCGCAGCCCGCCGGACAGCTCATGCGGGTACTGCTTTGCCCGCATCTGCGCCTCAGGTACGCCTGCGCTCGCGAGCAGCTCGACCGCCCTGCGACCCCTGGCCGCGCGGGCGAGCTGCCCGTGCGCCCTGATGGGCTCGGCGACCTGGTCGCCTACCCTAACGAGCGGGTCAAGCGAGACGAGGGCGTCTTGCATCACGAGCCCGACCTCGGCGCCTCGCAGCTTCCGCCACTCGCCCGGCGAAAGCGACTGCAGATCGCGGCCACCGAGCCGCAGCGTGTCCGCCTCGACGGTTGCCCCGCGGCCGACGAGCCCAAGCAGGCTCCTGACGGTCACGGACTTCCCCGAGCCGGACTCGCCGACGAGCGCGACGCACTGCCCCGGATACAGCTCGAAGCCGAGTTCGTGCACCGCGGTGAGCTCCCCGAAGCGTATCCGCAGCCCCGCGACTTGAACGAGTGGTTCGGTCATAGTGAACTCCGTTTCGCGATGAATCGCTGTTGCGCCCAGCGGCCGATAACGGTGATCGACACCACTGTGATGGTGATGAATATGCCCGGCCAGATCGCCGTCCACGGCGAAATGCTCAGGTACTGCCGCGCTTCGGAGAGCATGAGCCCCCACTCAGGGGTCGGTGGCACCGAGCCGAGCCCGAGGAAGCTGAGCGAGGCACCGAAGATGATGCTCACCCCCACCCCGAGCACCGAGCTCACGAGCACCGAACCGAGGCTATTGGGCACGATGTGGCGGAGCACGAGCTGGCGTTGCGTGAGCCCGATCCCGACCCCCGCGCGCACGAATCCGGACTGCTTGATGCGCAGCACCTCGCCGCGCACGAGGCGCGCAGCCCCGGGGAGCCTGCCGAGGCCAACCGCCCAGATGAGGCTCCACTCGCCCGGGCCGAGCACGGTGATCGTGACGAGGGCGACGAGCACGTCAGGGAACGCGAGCAGCACGTCAAGGAAACGGGTGATGGCGCGGTCCCAGATCCCGCGCGTGTAGCCGGCGAGCACCCCGAGGATCACCCCGCCGACGAGCCCGATGAGCGTCGCGAAGACGCCGAGCGAGATCGAGTAGCGCGCACCGTGGACGAGCCGCGAGAACAGGTCTCTTCCGATCTGGTCGGTTCCCAACCAGTGCTCAGCGCTTGGGCTCGCAAACGCGTTGCGAGGGTCGCTCGCGATGGGATCGTGCTGCGTGAACAGCCACGGGGCGAGCGCCGCGAGAACGAGCAGCGCGAACACCACGAACGCGATGAGCACGCCGACCGGAGCAAACGTGCCGCGCCCGCGGGGCTGGCGAGGCTGGCGAGGCGACAGCTGCTGGCGTGTGGCTTCGATGGTCATCGTTCCCCCCTCAGGCGCGGGTCGATCAGCGGCAGCACAAGGTCAACGACGGTGTTGATCACAATGAAAACGATCGCGGCAAAGATCACGAAGCCGAGCACAACAGGCACGTCGCGGCTCTGCAACGCAAGCACAATGACCCTGCCGATGCCCGCACGCGCGAAGAGGGTCTCGATGATGACCGTTCCGGTGAGGAGCGAGCCGAACAGAATGCTGCTCAGCGTGAGCACGGGCACACTCGCGTGGCGGAGCAGGTGCCCGGAGCGCAAACTCGTCTCCCCAACGCCGCGCGCGCGAATCGTCGTCACGAACGGCTCATGGAGTTGATACTCGATGCGTTCGCGGAGGATCTGGCTGATAATGCCAGTCAGCGGCACGGCGAGGGTGATCACCGGGAGCACGAGCGTCGCTGGCGAACCGTTGCCAAACGCCGGCAGCCAGCGGAGCCCAAAGGAGAACACCGTCATGAGCACAATGCCAAGCCAGAATGACGGCACCGATATCGAGACGATCTCGACCGCCTGCGCCACGAATCGCACGCCCTTGCGCTGGCCGCTGGTGAGCAGCGCAATCGCCGAGGCTGCAAGTACCGAGACGAGCATCGCCGCGACCGTGAGCTGAATCGTAGGCCCGAGCTCGCTGAACAGGATCTGGGTGACGGGGGCGCCAAGGTGGTAGCTCGTCCCGAGGTCGCCGCGCAGCACGCCGCCGATGTAGCTGAAGTATTGCACGATGACCGGCTGATCGAGCCCGTACTGTTCGGCGATCGCTGCCCGCATCTCCGGCGTCGAATCCTGCACACCGGACAAGAGCACGTCGAGCGGGTCGCCGGGAATGAGCCGCAGCGCGAGGAACGCGATGGTCGCCGCGATCCAGACGACGAGCGCAAGGTCGAACACGCTGCGGCCGAGGATCCGCACCCACCGCGGAACCGCCGCGACTCCGCGCGAGCGCAGTCGCGGCTGAGCGAGCAGCGCCGCACTCACCCCTCCCACCGCTTCCTGCCACCCGCGCGGTCGAACTCCGCAGCCGCGGCCTCCCGCAGCGCAGCGTCCGATAGGTAGTCCGCCGCGAGCCCGGCAAGCGCCGAAGCTGCATCTGCGAGCGCCGCGAATGCTGGGGGCTCAATCGTGCTCGCTGCGAACGATGCGTTGTGCGGCAGCACGTCGGGGCCGCCGCCAAGCCCGAGCGCCGGGTGCACCGATGGAATCGCCCAGCTCACATTCCCCATGTCGGTCGACGGCCCGCCGTGGGTGACCCTTGCTGGTTGCAGCGGGACAGTGCGGCCGCTGCGCTCGAGGTGCTTCGCCCAGTGCTTCACCAGCGAGACGTTCTGCTTGAGCGGCAGGTATGGTGGCTCAAAATCTGGCTCGATCTCGGCGCGAGTGCCCGTAGCGAGCGCCGCGGCCTCGAAGATCTCGATCACCCGCTCCGTGAGCACGTTGAGCGTCTCGATGTTGGAGGAGCGAACGAGGAACTCCGCCTCGGTGAACTCGGGCACGATGTTTGCCGCTTGGCCGCCGTTCACGATCACCCCGTGGATCCGGTCAATGGGGAGGATGTGCTGCCTGAGCTGCGCGATCGACTGGTACGCCGTCACAACAGCGTCGAGCGCGTTGAGCCCGAGATATGGGCTACCAGCCGCGTGCGCCGCACGGCCGTGATAGCGCACGCGCACCCTACGCACCCCGCTCGTCCCAGACCCGTAGATCGGGGAGACCTGATTGCCGACGCTCGGGTGCACCATTCCCGCGGCGTCGACGTCGTCGAACCCGCCAGCCCGGAGCACGTGCTCCTTGCCGCCGCCGCTCTCCTCCGCTGGTGTGCCGATAAGGCTCAGTCGGCCACCGAGCTCGGCCACCTCGGGGGCAAGAGCCAGAAAGGCGCCGATCGCTACGCCAGCGATGATGTTATGGCCGCAGGCGTGCCCGACGCCTGGCAGCGCGTCGTACTCTGCGACGATCGCGAAGTGCGGACCCTCGGTTCCCACCGTCGCAACGAAGGCAGTCGGCAGGCCGAACGCGCCGACGGTCGCTTCGTGGCCGTGCCGCTCGAGCAGTTGCGCGATACGGGCGACGCTGCGGTGCTCCTGGAACGCGGTCTCCGGATCCTCGTAGAGCTCCACCGCGAGCTGTTCGAGCTCGGGGCGGAGCGTTTCGATGCGCGCAATTACCCGGTCAATCGTTGCCTCGGCCGCACCACTGAACGGAGTTCCGGCGACGACTTCCACTGCCGGCCCGTCGAGGTCACCTGCGTTGTAGCCTGCGTAGGTCTCGATGGGGTCTGTTGCGGTGCGGGTCATTGCTCCTCCTTGGGGAACTTGGGGTTGAAGGTCACATCGCCGATGACCCGCTCGACCGCTTGGGAAACCTCAGCGGCGATGCAGCCGTCGAGCAGAATGTCTGCTGCGACGAGGTTTTGCACGAGGTGGCTGATCGAACGCGATCCGGCAACCGCGAGCGACTCGGGTTGCGTGGTGAAAATCCAGGAGAGGCTCAACTGGTGCGGGCTCAGGCCGACCTTGTCCCCGATGATGCGGAACTCCTCGAACAGCTGCGCCTTGTGGGCCTGCTGCAGACCTCTCCCGACGAGCGGCCAGTAGGCGACGAAGGGAATGTTCAGCTCGCGGGAGCGCGTCGCCACCGTGGTGTTTGCCCGCGCGACGGGGTTGTACAGGCTCTGCACCGCGGCGAGCGCCGGTTCGAGCGTCGCCGCCTCTTCGAGCTGGATGAGCGTGGGCTCGCTGATTCCGATTGCCCCGACGTCGCCGCGGTCACGCGCCTCCTGGAGCACCCCGAGCTGATCGGCGAGTGGGTAGTCGGGGTCGATGCGGTGGAGGTAGAGCAGCTCGATCCTGTCGCGGCGCAGCCGCTGCAGGCTGAGGTGGATCTGCTGCCTGAGGTAGTCGGGCCGCCCGAGGATGCTGAACACTGTCGGGGATGGGCGGAGCATTCCGACCTTCGTTGCGACGAGCACGTCACTGCGGTTCCCGACGGCGTCGCCGATGATCTGCTCGCTCACACCTGGGCCAAGCGAATCGGCCGTGTCGACGTAGTCGTAGCCCGCGTCAATGGCGGCAAGGAGGAGGTTGCGCGCAGCGGCTGGGTCCTTCGGCGTGCCCCAACCGTCGCCGGCAGTGAGGCGCGCAGCCCCAAAGCCGACCCGCGACACTGTGGTGCCCGCGATCTCGACTCTTCCCAATGCCGTACGCGTCTGTACCGTCATGATCCGCCCTTCCGTGCGGTGGGGATTCCCCCACTCGAATATGTGCCTCAGCTTATGGTTGCCATAAATCTCTGTCAGTATTTATTACAGCAAGTTACTTCACACATAACGGCAAGTGAAATGATTGCTGCACG
The DNA here is from genome assembly GCF_000834055.1 of Leucobacter komagatae. GTDB lineage: Bacteria > Actinomycetota > Actinomycetes > Actinomycetales > Microbacteriaceae > Leucobacter > Leucobacter komagatae_A. The sequence goes on along the minus strand of NZ_JXSQ01000025.1, from coordinate 2,305 downwards.
ATTGCCAGCAAGCCGGCTCACCTCGGCACCCAAGACCCCACCCAGAAGGACCAGCAATGCCAACACCCCCAACGGTCACCGCCACGCCGGCAGTCGGCCTCATCGACACCCCCATCGCCGTCACCATCGAGGGCCTCGCACCGCGCAGCCTCGTCACCGTTGAGGCGACCGTGGTGATCCCCGACACCACGACATGGCGATCCCGCGTTGCGTACGTTGCCGACAGCGCCGGCCGCATCGACCTCGACCGCGACACCCCCGTATTTGGCGACTTCCTCGTCCCCGACGCCGAGGGGCTGCTCTGGGCACTCGCCGCGGACCCGGAGTCACCCGTGCGCCCAAGCAACGCTCGCTTCGTGAACTCCGGACTCGCCGACTACACCGTCGAGATCACCGCCTCGGTGAACGACGAGCTCGTCGCAACGACGACCATCGTCCGGCAGCCCGTTCACGGGACCGTGTCGCGAACCGAAGTACGCGAAGACGGCCTCTACGGGACCCTGTTCACCCCAGAGGGAACGGGCCCGTTTCCCACGATCATCGTCGTGCCAGGCTCGGACGGCGGCGTGCCGGAGCCGATCGCAGCTCTGTACTCATCACACGGCTACGCCGCACTCGCCCTCGCATACTTCAACGCCCCCGAACCGGGCTTCCTGCCGCCGACACTCACGGAGATCCCCCTCGAATACTTCGGCACCGCAATCGACTGGCTCGAGCGGCGACCAGAACTCGACACCAGCACCCTCACCATCAGCGGCACCTCACGCGGCGGCGAGCTCGCGCTCCTCCTCGGGAGCAGCTACCCGCAGATCAAATCCGTACTCGCCTGGGTGCCAAGCGCATACGTCAACGGCGGCATGGGGCCAGACGATGTCGAGGCCGGCCGCTCTGCCTGGACACGCAACGGCGAACCGGTCCCCTACGCGCAGCGGTGGACGGGAAGCCGCCCTACCCAGGAAACACGCGACGGCGTACAGGTGTTCGCAATCAACTCACTGCGCAACTTCCAGGATCGCGAACAGCACGCGGCAGCCGAAATCCCCGTCGAGAACATTTCGGGGCCCATCCTCTTCATCGCAGGAGAAGACGACCTGCTCTGGCCGGGAGCCACCTACAGCCGCTGGGCCATCGAGCGACTGGAGGCACACGGCTTCGCCCACGAGGTCGAATTCCTGAGCTACCCGAACGCCGGCCACACCATCGGGCCAAACGGCAACCCCGCAACCGTGCTCGGCACCTCCGAACTCCCCGGGGCCGACCCGGCGAAGCAGGTCGGGCCGATCCACCTCGGCGGCACGCCACAGGGAATCGCGGCGGCACGCCAGGACGCGTGGCCGCGGGTGCTCGCCTTCCTCGAACGGCACACAGCACTCGGTGCGGAGCCCAGCTAGGCTGGTGCTATGCGCATCGCCACCTGGAACGTCAACTCGATCCGCACTCGATTCGGTCGCGTCGTCGACTGGCTGCAACGGGAGGATATTGACGTCCTCGCGATGCAGGAGATCAAGTGCCGCCCCGACCAGTTCCCCATCGAGGCATTCGAGCAGGCTGGCTACCACCTTGAGATCAACGGCCTGAACCAGTGGAATGGTGTCGCGTTCGCGAGCCGCCACGAGATGACCGACGTGGCGCGCGGCTTCGACGGCATGCCCGGCTTCGGCAAGCCCATCAAGGGGCAGGAAGAGGTGCAGGGCACGGGCCCGAACGGCCTCCCGCTTGAGGCGCGCGCGCTCGGCGTCACCGTCGGCGACCTGCGACTCTGGAGCCTGTATGTTCCCAACGGTCGCTCGCTTGAGGATCCGCACCTCGAGTACAAGCTCGACTGGCTCCAAGCGCTCCGCAACAACACGGAGGCCTGGCTGGACGAGGACCCCGAGCTGCCGCTCGCCCTCATGGGCGACTGGAACGTCGCCCCGCTCGACGCCGACATGGGCGACCCGTCGTTCGTGCTCGGCCGATCCACCCACGTCTCCCCCGCGGAGCGCGCCGCGTTCGAGGCGTTTGCGCCCCTCGTCGCCGACGTCGTGCGGCCCATCGTACCCGAGGGCTACACGTTCTGGGACTACAAGGCCGGCCGCTTCCAGAAGGATGAGGGGATGCGGATCGACTTCATCATGGGGTCCGAGGCGTTTGCCGACACCGTGACGGGTGCGAGCATCCACCGCGACGAGCGCCGCGGCGACGCCCCGAGCGACCACGTGCCGGTCGTCGTGGATATCGATCCGAGCCTGCTCGGGGGCACGTTCGAGGACGACTACGACCGCCCGATGGTGTTCTAGCGGGCCTCCCCGCCCCCCTCCCAGCA
>NZ_JXSQ01000024.1 GCF_000834055.1 Leucobacter komagatae | reverse complement strand
CTGCAGGCAATTTACGTGCCTGCCGATGACTACACCGACCCGGCCCCGGCGACGACCTTCGCCCACCTCGACGCTACCACCGAGCTTTCGCGTGAGATCGCTTCGCAGGGCCTCTACCCGGCCGTGGATCCGCTGACCTCGACCTCGCGTATCCTCGATCCGCGTTACTTGGGCGCTGACCACTACCGCGTTGCAACCACGGTGAAGCAGATCCTCCAGAAGAACAAGGAACTCCAGGAGATCATCGCGATCCTCGGCGTTGACGAGCTCTCTGAAGAGGACAAGATCACCGTATCGCGCGCACGCCGCATCCAGCAGTTCCTCTCGCAGAACACCTACATGGCGAAGAAGTTCACCGGTGTTGAGGGTTCGACGGTTCCGCTCAAGGAGACCATCGAGTCGTTCGACGCGATCGCCAAGGGCGAGTTCGACCACGTCGCCGAGCAGGCATTCTTCAACGTTGGCGGAATCTCCGACGTTGAAGAGAAGTGGGCGCAGATGCAGAAGGATATGGCCTAATCATGGCGCTCAACGTCAAGGTTGTTTCGGCGACTAGCGAGATCTGGGCTGGCGAAGGCACCCAGGTCATCGCGAACACCGTCGAGGGCGAAATCGGTATCCTCACCGGCCATCAGCCGCTGCTCGCGCTCCTCGCCAAGGGCGAGGTGCGTGTAACGACGGTTGACGGCCAGAAGGTCACCGTGAATGCCGATGACGGGTTCCTCTCAGTCGATCACGACACGGTCACCATCGTCGCTGGCGATGCTGTGCTCGTAGCGTAGGCGACGAGCGGACCGTTCGTCAGGGCGTACGCCCATCGCGCGCTAGGCTAGAACCATTATGCGTATCCTGTTGCCGCCCTCCGAGACCAAGCGTCTCGGAGGGCGGCACTCGTTTTCGCCCGAGGAACTGTCCTTCGCAGACGCCCTCGATACGCCGCGCGGGCTCGTCCGGTCGGCCCTGCAAGAGGTCAGCCGCGACGAGGAGGCTGCGACACGCGCACTCAAGCTCGGCGTGAAGAACCGGGACGAGCGCCTGCGGAACCTCGAGCTCGAGTCGAGCGGGGCCATGCCAGCGATCGAGCGTTACACCGGCGTGCTCTATGACGCGCTTGCTGCGACCGAGCTGCCCGCGAGCGCGCGTGACTGGATCAGTGAACACGTGCTCGTGCAGTCTGCGCTGTTTGGGCTTATCCGCGCAGGTGACAGGATTCCTGGCTACAGACTGTCTGCGTCATCTCGGTTGCCCGAGCTTGGGAAGCCGCTCGCGAAGCTGTGGGCGGGCACGCACACGGATTCCCTTCAGGGTGCGCCGTACGTGCTGGATCTGCGCTCAAAGGACTACGCCGCGCTGGCACCACTCGCGCAGCTCGGAGCCGCCCAAAGCGACTACCTCGACGTCGTAGCGAGGAGTCAAGACGGCGAGGTTCGCGCACTGAATCACTTCAACAAGGCGGCGAAGGGTGACCTTGTACGCCGACTCGCTTCCGCAGCCCCCGAGATCGTTTCGCGGCAGGATTTGCTCGACTGGGCGGCGGCTGCGGGTCTCGAGCTTCACGCGGACCCTGAGTCAGAAACCGTTCGTCTCGTCACAGAACAGGGCGTTCCGGCGGCGAGCCGATAGAATACATGAGTGCAGGAGAATCTCTGGTGACCACCCACGGTGAAAACGCGGTGAGGCGACGCCTCGCGTACCGTCAGGGCGGGGAAGCCGACATCGAGCTCTCCTGGCATGCGATCACTCACGTCGGCAACCGACGCGAGACGAATCAAGACAGCTACATCACGGTTCCCCCCGTGTTCGCCGTTGCCGACGGCATGGGCGGACACTCTGCCGGGGAAGTCGCCTCCGCTGCAGTCGTGCGTCGACTCAATGAGCTTGCTGGCGACCTCGCCGTGACCGAGGATGACGTGCTCGACATCCTCACGCAGGCCGTCGACGACATCGAGATCGATGCCGGTGAGACGGAGCTTGGCGCTGGTACGACGGTGACTGGCGTCATCGTTAGCGAGCAGAGCGACGTTCCCGTGTGGCGAGTGTTCAATATTGGCGACTCTCGGGTCTACCAGTATTTCAAGGGCGCCCTCAGCCAGATTACGGTGGATCACTCCGTCGTGCAGCACCTCCTCGATACCGGCGCGATTACTGAGGAAGAGGCCGAGGTTCACCCGCACTCCAACGTGATTACCCGCGCTGTTGGCCTCGGCGAGGCCCCGCTTCCCGATTACACCTCCCTCGCACTCATTCCTGGGCAGCGTATTCTGCTGTGCTCAGACGGGCTCACCAAGGAGCTCACTGACGTGGGGATCCAGTACTTCCTCTCGACGCAGGTGAGCGCCGAGGATGCCGCTCGAACGCTGGTAGAGCAGGCACTGAACAACGCCGGCCGCGATAACGTGACCGTTGTGGTTATCGACGTCCACGCCGTTGGGGATGTCATTGACACGGGGAGCCTAGCTTCGAGCGGTGTTGAACTCGACCCGGCGGATGACGCTCCAGCAGCGTAAAGTCGCCGTGACGAATCGGAAGAATCGGAGGGCGAGTGCTCTCGGGAAAATCGGCGGAGTGTGCCTCGCCCTGACCTTTGCTGTTGCCGGGTGTAGCGCCGGGGGAGCGGAGCCGGACGTGACGGAGACGATTCTCACGCGCGCAGCTGACGGTGCATTCACCACCGTCACTTACGTCGCCGATGGCGACAGCGTGACGACGCAGATGACGAAGAACGTGCTGCACTACGAGCCTCGCGGGATCGCGGATCGCGACGCTGCCGAGGCGCAGTACGGCGACCTCGCTGAGAAGTTCGCGGCGATCGACGGCGTCGAGCACTCGATTGAGTTCGGTGAAACGCAACTCGTTGAAATCGTGACACTCACGTATAGCGAGCTCGACGTCGCAGCACTCGCGCTGGCAACCGGTGCCGGGCCTGTTGACGACCCTGACGAGGCCCGTCAGGTGAGCCTTAAGGAAGCGGTCGCGGCGCTGAAACGCGACAACTACAGTCAGGCGCGGTAGGAGGCGAGCCGCCCCCTACCGCACGATCGTCAGCGGTTCGCTAGCCGCGCTTGCGCAGTGCGAGTACAGCTGCGGCAACCGCAGCGCCACACCAGCACAGCACGACCACGAGGTCGCGGAGGCTTGCGTCGAACGTTTGGCCTGCAAGGCCCGCTCTCATAAGGTTTGCCATCGGTTCAATGGGGAGTACCTCGTGGGCGGATCTCAGCCAACCCGGCAGGTTTGCCGCCGGGAAGCTTACCGGCGAGAAGAGCAACAGTAGAAACACCAGAAGCTGTGACACAAGCTGCGTGATGAGGGGCGGCAGCAGCGTCGCAAACGCGTAGCCGATAGCTGCGGCCGTCAGCGATACGAGTATGGCGACGGGGAGTATCCAGGCCGAGAGCTGGTACGTGATGTCGTAGTAGAGGGCGCCGGCAATCGCCCCGAGTACGAGGCCGGGGAGCGCGAGCAGCGTCCACACCGTGAGATCCGCAGCGAGAAAGGCGCCCCGCGGCAGGGGGAGCGTGCGCAGCCAATCCGCACTGCCCTCCATTCGTGACTGCACCATAGCCTGTGGCGTCATCACGAGCCCAACGGTGATCAAGGTGATAGTCGGCGCACCTGTCGCGAGAAACAGTGCGGCTTCGGGTGAGACATCGCCGATGAGGATCCCGTACCCCAGCACGGTCGAGACCGCGAGCGCGGTCTGCACCACCACCATCAGCGGGAGCATCTGCGCCTGCCTGCGCACCTGCCATTGCATCAGGAGCATGGTTCCTCGCAGGCCGCGGAGCGTGTGCCGTATGGGCGAAGTTGGGGTCGTGGCGTGCTGCGTGATGGCGCTCATGCCGCCTCCTCCGTCCCTGCACCGACAAGCTCGAGGTAGGCGTCCTCGAGCGACGCTGGGGTGAGGGAGAACCGCTCGATCTCACCCCTGCCAACGGCGATCTGGGCCCAGGAGACGACCTCTGCCCCTCGCTCCGACGGCACCGCGATGGTCGCCTGCGCGGCCCGCGCGGATGTCGCTCGCAACCCGGTGGGAAGCTCTGGGATGTGCTCGCCGTCGATCTCGAGGAAGAGCTCGCCGCTCAGGTGGCTCGTGAGTTGGGCTGGCGTCCCAGCAGCGAGCACCTTGCCGCTGTCGAGGACGATGAGATCGTCGACAGCGTGCTCAGCCTCGCGGACATTGTGGGTGATGAGCATCACGGCGGAGCCCGATGCTGCTGTCGCTCGGATTGCGTCCCACAGCAGCCGCCTTCGTGCTGGGTCGACATCGTTCGTTGGCTCATCAAGAATGACGAGCGCGCTCGGAGTGACGACGGTCATGCAGAAGGCCGTGAGCCGTGCGACCCCGCCCGAGACCTTCTGCGCTGGCGTGTCTGCCCACTGGCCAAGGTCGAGCGCGTCGAGGAGCTCAGAAGCCCGGCGCCGGACGAAGCTGGGGGTGCCGCCGCGGATCCGGCCGACGAGCTCGATTGCAGTTCGGGGAGTGAGGCCAGTGATGGGGACGTTGGCCTGTGCCTGCACGGCTACGATCTCGCGGGCGCGTGCCGGATGAGCTACTGCGTCGACTCCGGCCACCGTAATAGAGCCTGCGGTCGGTTTGAGGAGCCCGACGATCTGGTTCGCGAGGGTCGTCTTCCCTGCCCCGTTGTGTCCGAGCACACCGAGCACGCGCCCAGCGCTTGCGGTGAGTGTCACATCGTCGTTGGCGGGATGTGTCTTTCCGCGGTACCGCTTCGTGAGACCCGCGACGGTGAGGACGGGGTCTGCTGTACACAGCGAATCCGGGGGCGTTGCGGCCGTGCGGGGCCGATCTGGGGAGGCGGAGGGTGAGGGGTGCATGAGGGTCCAATCCGTGGGGGCGAATACCTACGGCATGAATATACCCATGAGTATCTTGAATACGCAAGAGTATTTTTGCCGGTATGTGCGGTACGCTGTGCGTATGGACTCGAAACAACCCGGGGCAAGCGACCCGACAGGCGAGCAGCGGTTGCGCGATGCAGCGCGCGCGCTCGCGGAGGCCGCAGGTCAGTTTGGTCACTCGTTTGGCGCGGCCGGAACACAGGCGGAAGCTGGCGTCACGAAGGGGCTGCTGGCGGCCGCGCAAGCGCTTGCCCAGGCAAGTGCGTGGGTTGAGCAGCGTTCACGGCCGCTGAGCACGAAGGAGAGACTGCTCGAACAGGCAGCGCGGCTCTTCGCCGAGCGCGGCTACGCCGGTGTGTCACTCGAGGACATCGCCCAGTCGGCCGGATTCACCAAGGGTGCGGTCTACAGTCACTTTGGGTCGAAGGAACAGACCTTCCTCGCAGCGCTCCGCGCTGAAACCGCAGCACTGGCCGCCATCCGGCACGCGGCTACCAGCGGCGAGGGGCAGCCAGACGCCGACGCGCAGCCGGCTCCGGTGCACGCGACGCGGCAGGAGGTTACGCAGGGCGTGACCCTGGCGCTCGAAGCGATGATGTTTGGGCAGCGGGTCCCGGAGCGTCGAGCGGAAGTGCGCGAAATTGTTGCGGTGTTTATCGCTGAACTAGCCGCAGCCGAGCGCACCATGGCTGCTGCGGATCAGACCGAGCCTCGCGTTCTCGACCGAGATGAGGCCGCCGTTGGGGAGCTCGCGATGCGCACGCTGCTGCTCGGCCTCGCTGCTGAACCCGAAGACGCAACCGACTAGGCGCTGAAGAACGCAGAACGCAGAACGCGGCCCGGAACCAAAGTTCCGGGCCGCGTTCGTGATGCGCTGCGGGTTATGCGGTAGCGGTGAACGCCTCGCGCAGCACGCTGACTACGTCGAGCAGCAGCTCGTCGGTCATCTTGAGCGATGGGAGGAAGCGGATCGCCTCTCCGTAGAGCCCAGCCGAGAGCAGGATCACGCCGTGCTTGCCAGCGAAATCGATGACCGCTGAAACACGGTCAGCATCTGGCTCGAGCGTTCCTGGCTTCGTGATCTCGATCGCAAGCATTGCACCGAAGCCACGTACTTCAGCGATGCAATCGAACTCGGCCTTCAGCTGGCGGAGACCATCACCGAATGTCTGCTCGATGCGCTTCGCCTCTGAGAGCAGGTCGAGCTTCTCAATCTGCTCAAAGACTGCAACCGCTGCTGCACAGGAGACAGGGTTTCCGCCGAAGGTGCCACCCAGGCCGCCGGGGATCGACTTGTCCATGATTTCAGCGCGTCCGGTGATGCCAGACAGCGGCAGGCCGCCTGCGATGCCCTTAGCGGTGAGGATGATATCCGGCTGCACACCGAACTGCTCGATGGCGAACATCTTGCCAGTGCGAGCCATGCCTGCCTGCACCTCATCGGCGATGAACACGATGCCGTTTTCCTTGCACCACGCGGCCAGCGCGGGGAGGTAGCCCTCTGCTGGGACGATGAATCCGCCCTCGCCCTGCACCGGTTCGACGACGAGGCACGCGAGATCCGACGCACCAGCGGTCTTCTCGAGGTGGTTGATCGTGCGCTTCGCTGCTTCTTCGCCGCTCAGGCCATCGTGCAGCGGGTGCGAGTTCGGTGCACGGTAGATGTCGCCCGCGCGCGGTCCGTAGCCCAGCGCATACGGCGAAGCCTTGTGGTTCATGCTGCTCGTGAGCATCGTGCGGCCATGGTAGGCGTGCTCGAGCACTGCCACACCGGGGCGGCCGGTGTGCTTGCGCGCGATCTTCACGCCGTTCTCCACTGCCTCAGCGCCCGAGTTCATGAGCAACGTCTTGTACTCGCCGTCGCCCGGGGCGTGCGCTGCGAGCAGCTCAGCAACGCGGACGTAGGGCTCGTAGGCGTTCATGGTGAAGAGCGTGTGGGTGACCTTGCCCAGCTGCTCCCGAGCGGCAGCAACGACAGCTTCGTCGGTGTGCCCAATGGTGGTGACACCGATGCCGCCACACACGTCGATGAGCTGGTTGCCATCGACGTCAACAACGATGGAATCATGTGCGCGCTCGATGTAGACGGGGAAGACGGTGTGCACTCCAGGCGGAACCACTCGCTTGCGACGCTCATGGATTTCCTGCGAGCGTGGCCCGGGAATCTCGGTAATGAGCTTCCGCTCCTGAGTGATTTCTGCTTCCAACATGTCTGAGCTCATGCGACAAGCTTACTCCCGTGAAGTCGTGCGCTCTACGATGGGAGCATGACCAGCGAGCATGAGTACCTCATTGAAGTCGAGTGGGCAGGCAACCGTGGCACTGGTACCAGCGGGTACCGCGACTACGGGCGAGAACTCGTGATCCGCGCCGCCGGGAAGGATGACCTCGCCGGCTCAGCGGATCCCACCTTCCGAGGCAACCGCGACCGGTGGAATCCGGAGGAGTTGCTCGTCACCGCCCTTGCGCAGTGCCACATGCTCTCCTACCTCCACATGGCGGTGCGCGCGGGGATCGTCGTGACGGCATACCGGGACAGCGCCGTCGGGGTAATGCGGCAGGCCGGGCTTGGTGGTGAATTTACCGGGGTCACGCTTCGGCCAGAAGTCACAGTCGCTGACGCCTCGATGGTTGACGCGGCGCGCGCGGCCCACGCCGAGGCGTCCGAGAACTGCTTTATTGCGCGGTCGGTGAACTTCCCCGTCGACCACCTTCCGACGATTCTCGTCACCGCAGCGTAAGCCTTCCGAAGCGAAACGCTCCCGGCGATTCGGCGGTGCCGCGTGCCCGCGGCACCGCCGAAAGCCGCACAGGGCGTAATACGGTCACGTGCACTGCGCACTGGCAATAGAATGGCAGCCATGGCCAAGTCGTCTTCGTTTTCCGTCTCCACGCCGATCTTCTATGTGAATGATGCGCCCCACATCGGGCACGCGTACACCGAGGTGGCCGCTGACGTGCTCGCCAGGTGGCACCGGCAGGCAGGAGATGACACCTTCTTCCTCACCGGGACCGACGAGCACGGCCAGAAAATTCTCCGCACAGCCACGGCGAACGGCGTGCACCCGAAGGAGTGGGCTGACCGGTTGGTCGAGGCATCGTGGAAGCCGCTGCTCGACACGATTAACATCTCGAACGATGACTTCATCCGCACCACTGACGCGCGCCACAAGGCAGGCGTCGAGCTCTTCCTGCAGCGACTGCACGACGACGGCCACGTCTACGCGGGCGAGTTCGAGGCGCTCTACTGCGTTGGCTGTGAAGAGTTCAAGCCGAAGAGTGAGATCGTCGACGGCGTCGGCCCATACGAGGGCGAAAAGGTCTGCTCGATTCACTCGAAGCCGCTCGAACTGCTCCACGAGAAGAACTACTTCTTCAAGATGAGCGCGTTCCAGGACAGGCTGCTTGCGCTCTACGAAGAGCGCCCAGACTTTGTGCAGCCGGCGAGCGCACGCAACGAGGTCATCGCGTTCGTGCAGCAGGGGCTCGAAGACCTGTCGATCTCACGCACCTCATTTGACTGGGGCATCCCCATCCCGTGGGACTCCTCACACGTCACCTACGTGTGGTTCGACGCGCTGCTCAACTACATCACTGCGCGCGGGTACGGCGCTGATTCGGAGAACCCGGCGGCCGAGCTCACTCACTGGCCAGCAGTGCAGATCGTCGGAAAAGACATTCTCCGCTTCCACGCTGTCATCTGGCCCGCGATGCTCATGGCAGCTGGGCTCGAGGTGCCATCAAACGTGTTCGCGCACGGGTGGTTGCTTGTTGGCGGCGAGAAGATGTCGAAGTCGAAGCTCACCGGTATCGCCCCGAACGAGATCACTGACACCTTCGGTGCCGACGCGTTCCGCTACTACTTCTCGCGCGCTGTCTCCTTCGGGCACGACGGCTCGTTCAGCTGGGAAGATCTTGCCGCTCGCTACCAGGCTGAGCTCGCGAACGGCTTCGGCAACCTTGCGAGCCGCCTGCTCGCGATGAACGTGAAGTACTACGAGGGACGCGTGCCCGAGGCCGGTACCGAGACAGCGGCAGACGCAGCGATCCGCGAGCTTGCAGCGCGGGCAACCGAGCAGGCAGACGCCCACATCGACCGCTTTGCGATCCACGAGGCGCTCAGCTCGATCTGGGAGCTCGTTGACGCGCTGAACGGCTACATCACCGAGCAGCAGCCGTGGGTGCTCGCCAAGGACGACGCGCAGCGCGAGCGGCTCGGAACAGTGCTCTACACGGTGACCGACGGATTGCGGGTACTCGCAGAGCTGCTGCACCCCGTCATTCCGGCAGCTACCGCGAAGCTCTGGCACGCGCTCGGCGCTGAGGAAACTCTCGGTGAACTCAGCGAGCAGCCACTCCGCGAAGCGGGAACCTGGGGTCGACTGCCTGCGGGCACCCAGCAGCACCCGCTCGCCGTGCTCTTCCCCCGGATCGAGACCGAGGGCGACAGCAAGTGACCGCGGCCGCCGAGGGCGGCGCACCCTCGCTCACCCCAGCCGGGGGGCTGCGAAAGCGCAAGTCGGGCTCCGACGGCAGCGGAACGCAGACCCGCGACCTCACGCGACCAGCGAGCCCCGATCCGCTCCCGTTTCCCGTCTACGACAACCACACACACCTCGAATTCGAAGACGGGGTTGACCAACTCGATCCGCTCGAATCACTCGCGCTCGCCGCGACGGCGGGAGTGCGGGGCGTCGTGCAGGTCGGAACGGACCTCGAGACGAGCCGGTGGAGCGCCGAGTTCGCTGCCAACGATCCACGCGTTCTCGCCGCGGTCGCCCTGCACCCAAATGAAGCGCCGCGCCTCGCCGCAGCTGGCATGCTCTCCGAACATCTCTCGGAGATTGCCCGGCTCGCTGCAGCGCCTCGAGTGCGCGCAGTCGGAGAAACAGGGCTCGACTTCTTCCGCACCGGTGAGGACGGCCGCGACGCGCAGTACGAGTCGTTCGAGACCCACATCGAGATCGCGAAGGCACACGGCATCGCGCTGCAGATCCACGATCGCGACGCGCACGAGGAGGTCGTCGCAACGCTCACGCGGGTTGGCGCCCCCGAGCGCACCGTCTTCCACTGCTTCTCCGGTGACGCCGCGCTCGCGCGCATCTGCAACGAGCGCGGCTGGTACATGTCGTTCGCCGGCACAATGACGTTCAAGAACGCCCCGGCGCTCCGCGAAGCACTCGCCGTCGCCCGTCCGGAGCTCGTGCTTGTCGAGACCGACGCACCCTTCCTCACCCCGGAGCCGCTCCGCGGACGCCCAAACGCTCCCTACCTCATGCCGCACACTGTGCGCCGCCTCGCAGAGGTCCAAGGGGAGCCACTCGAGCTCGTCTGCGAGCGGCTCGCAGCCAACACCGAACGCGTGTACGGCACGTGGGATATGGACACCGATGAGTAGCGCACTGCTCGGCCCGGTCGAGGTTCGCGAGCTCGCCGAACGCCTCGACGTTTCGCCGACAAAGAAGCTCGGCCAGAACTTCGTGATCGACCCGAACACCGTGCGCAAGATCGTGCGGCTCGCGGGCGTCGAGTCTGGCGATCTCGTCATCGAGATCGGCCCAGGCCTCGGCTCGCTCACCCTCGGCATCACCGAGGTGGGCGCCGACGTCACCGCCATCGAAATCGACTCGCGCCTCGCCGCCGAGCTGCCGAACACCATCCGCGCCATGCAGCCAGATGCGGCCGCACGGTTCCGCGTGATCCACACCGACGCCCTCGATCTGTCAGAGCAACACCTCGCGACGCTTCCGGGCCACCCAACAGCCCTCGTCGCGAATCTTCCGTACAACGTTTCGGTCCCGATCCTGATGCACCTGCTCGAACTCATCCCGCAGCTGAATCGCGGCCTGGTGATGGTGCAGGCAGAAGTTGGCTACCGCATCGCCGCCGGCCCCGGCTCCAAGGAGTACGGCTCACCGAGCGCCAAGGCAGCCTGGTACGGCGAATGGGGCATCGCAGGCACCGTGAGCCGACGCGTGTTCTGGCCGGTGCCAGGCGTGGACTCGGTGCTCGTCTCCTATGTTAAGCGCGCCGAGCCGATCGGCACCGAGGCAGAACGCGTGCGCACATTCGAGATCGTGAACGCGGCATTTGCGCAACGTCGCAAGATGATTCGCCAGGCGCTGCAAACAGTTCTGGGTGCGGATCGCACGGTGGAGATTATCGAAGCAGCGGGCATCGCGCCGACAGCGCGTGCGGAGCAGCTGCACATCGATGACTTCCTCGCGATCGCGCGCAGCGGGCAGTAGCAGAGTTGCGCTAGCGTAGGAACCATGCGGACCGACCAGCGACGATCGATCACCGTGCGAGCGCCCGGCAAGATCAATGTGTACTTCCGTGTAGGAGCGCTCCAGGACGACGGTTACCACGAGGTTGCCTCCCTCTACCAGGCCGTATCTCTGTTCGAAGAGGTCACCGCGGTCAAATCAGATACGTTCACGCTGCGCTTTGGCGGGCCGATCGACACAAACGGGCTCGAAACCGATGAGTCGAACCTTGCCATCAGGGCGGCACGCCTGCTTGCTTCGCACACCGGGTATCGGGGCGGAGTCGACCTCACGGTGCTCAAGCGTGTGCCGATCGCCGGCGGTATGGGCGGCGGATCAGCGGATGCGGCCGCGACATTGCTCGCCTGCGATGAGCTCTGGGAGACCGGCGTCGGGCGGGCGGGGCTCGTCGCCCTTGCGGCCGAGCTTGGCGCTGACGTGCCCTTCGCGCTCGAAGGCGGCACTGCGGTCGGCACCGGACGCGGCGACGAGCTCAGCCCGGCGCTCGCGAAGGGAACGTTCCACTGGGTACTCGCGCTCTCCGACGGCGGGCTTTCGACCCCCGAGGTATACGACATGCTCGACAGGCACCGCGACGACCACCGCACCGAGCTTGGGCAACAACCCGAATACGTGAAGGTCGAAACGGCGGTGCTGCAGGCGGTGCGTGTCGGCGACGCCGAGTCGCTCGCAGACTCGATGCACAACGATCTGCAGGCGGCTGCGCTCCGGCTCGCTCCAGAGCTTTCCAAGCTGCTTGAACTCGGGGAGTCTCGCGGCGCGCTCGCGGGAATCGTGTCGGGTTCAGGGCCGACGGTCGCGTTTCTTGTCGAAAGCGCGCAGGAGGCCTCGGAGCTGCGTTCGGTGCTCATGCGTGCCGGCATTAGCGCACTCACCGCAACGGGCCCCGTGCACGGTGCGCGCATCATCGAAGGCTAGCCAGGTTGGGGTGCCGGTCGCTTCTGCCAGGCCGCGCCCAGCTCGCTGTCACACGTAGCCCCGCAACTCCACGGTGTGCGCGACTCGCTCGAGGGCGATGATGTACGCGGCTTCCCTGAGGGTGACTTCCTCGGCTGCTGCCGTGTCATACACTCGGTCAAATGCCGTCGTCATTCGGTCGCGGAGCGTGTCGTTGAAGTGGCGCTCGTGCCAGGTGAATTGCTGGATATTCTGTGTCCACTCAAAGTACGAGCCGGTCACGCCTCCGCCGTTGGCGAGAATATCGGGAATCACGGTGACCCCGCGTTCGGCGAGTAGTTGATCTGCCGCGGCCGTGATCGGATGGTTCGCCCCCTCGACGATGAGTGAAGCGCGTATGTCCTGCGCGTTCGCGCTCGAGATGCTGCCGCCGAGCGCCGCCGGGACGAGTACGTCGCAGTCGTACGTGAGCACCTCGGCGTGATCGAGGTGATCGTTGACCGCGCAGGCGTCGCCAACGGAACCGCCCGCTGCTACTGTGCGGATCAGCTCATCGATGTCGAGCCCCTGATCGTTCGCGACCCCGCCGCGCACGTCGCTCACGGCAACGATTGTCGCGCCGAGCTCGGCAAGTTCGTGAGCCGCCCACGATCCAACATTGCCAAAGCCCTGCACCGCGACACGGGTCCCTTCGAGGCTCCAGCCGGCGCGGCGGGCGAAGGCTTCCATCACGTACACGAGCCCGCGGCCGGTCGCGGCGACTCGGCCCGGGGCGCCCCCAAGCACGAGGGGTTTGCCTGTGACGGCGGCGGGGGAGTAGCCGTGCCTGCTGCTGTACGCATCCATGAACCACGCCATTGTCCTGGCGTCCGTGCCGACGTCGGGAGCCGGAATATCCCGGTACGTGCCGAGCACGTGGCTGAGCGAGAGCGCGAGTCGGCGCGTGAGCGCTTCGAGCTCGCGAGCCGAGAACTGTTCGGGGTCGATCTGCAGGCTACCCTTCGCGCCGCCGAGCGGCAGATCGAGCAGGGCGGTTTTCCAGGTCATCAGGGAGGCGAGGGCGCGCACCTCGTCCAAATCAGCGTCGGGGTGGTAGCGGATCCCGCCCTTGTACGGCCCGCGCGCACCGTTGTGCTGCACCCGGTGTCCACGTGCGACGAAGAGGCTACCGTCGTCGCGCCGAACCGGTACCTGCACACTCGTTTCGCGGTAGTTCGTCGCCAGCACTGCGGCGGTGTCTTCGCGCAGGCCGATCGTTCGCGCAGCCCGGTCTACGAGCGCGTGCACAGAAGCCTCGATCGAGACTTCGTCCAATACGGCAGTTGAGGAATCTTGCATGATGCTCCTTAACGGGGGACGGCAGCGCACAGCATTACGCGGGGACCGGCCGAGCCGGTGCAGGTGCAACCGGTGGCCGCTTCGCGGTGCGTGCGATGAACACGAGCAAGAGGCCGGCTGCAGCCCACGCTGCAAGCGTCCACCAGTGAGCGGCGGTGGCGGCCTCGGGGAAGTAGCTGACGCTTCGGGCGAGTGACGACGTCGCTCCAGGGATGAGCCCCTGCCCAAACGAGCCGAGCCCGCCGGGGAGGAACTGGTACGGGACCGCGAAGGCCGCCAACGGCATCGCGGCCAACAGCGTCACCGCTGCCGCGATCCCTAGCCCCGCGCGCCCCATCACAGAGTGGAGTCCCACGAACAGCGCGCTCGTCGCCGTGACCGAGAGCGAGAGTGCAAGCCACACCAGTCCGAAGGGGCCAGGGAACGCTTCAAGCCAGGTGCCGAGGAGGAGGGTAAGTGCGAGTCCGCCACCGATGCCGAGGCAGAGAACTGCGCTCACTCGCTGCCACCTGCCAGCGACGCTGAATGCGATGAGGATGCTCGCGAGGAGGCTCCCGACGGTGAGGGGGATGCCTGCTGACGTGATGCCGGTGCCGCTGGGATCACCATCCGCGTATGGCACGATGTCGGTGACGGCGACAGTTGGCAGGCTCTCCGGGAAGTTGTTCATCGCTGCGGCCGCGGGGTTGCCGTCCGGCGCGCCGGCTGGCGGAGGACCCTGCGCCGCCAGCATGGCCCGGATCCCATCAGTGACGCCAACGTAGATTGCCCCGTCGATGTTGGCTTGCAGCTGCCCGGCTATCTGGTTCATAAACGCGGTCGGAACCTGCCCGCTGGCAGAAGCGATGAGCACCTCTGGGTTCTCGCCGAGGACGAGTGCGCCAATGAATGATCGATCTTCGATGCCGACTACGGCTGCATCCCTGTCGTCGACGGCAGTGATCTCCACGATTTCGCCGAGGCTGTCGGCGGTGCTCTGCGTGAACGCGCTTACGGCTTCGGCGTCGCCGGTGATCGCAACGGAAAGCCCGTCCGGCTCGTTCGACACGGCGGGCCACACAAACGCTGTCGCGAGTATGGCGAGGCCGAGGGCCGCGCCGAGCGCGACGCCCCACGTTCGTCCCCACCGTCGCCCGGCGTTTTGGGGTGCCTCATGTGTGCTCATTGGGTTCTCCACTTCGTTATTTCATTAAAACGAATGATCGTTCTTTATGTTAGAACGGGCGTCACGTTCGGTCAATAGGCAACATGTGTGGGCGTATGTTTGGGTGCGAGGCGGTGAGCTGAGGGCTTGGATCCGCCCCCAGGGAAGTCGATGGCAGTTTGGGCAGGTTTGGCCCCGAATTTGACCGAAAACCCGCCCAAACTGACATGAACTTCGCGCGGGCAGCCCAAACGGGGCGAATCTCCCTCGGGAACGGAATAGAACTCGCGCGCCTGGGGTTGCACGGGACGTGAACAATACGATCCGCATTGACATCTGGTCCGACATTGCCTGCCCGTGGTGCTACATCGGG
Organism: Leucobacter komagatae; assembly: GCF_000834055.1. Taxonomy (GTDB): domain Bacteria; phylum Actinomycetota; class Actinomycetes; order Actinomycetales; family Microbacteriaceae; genus Leucobacter; species Leucobacter komagatae_A. The sequence continues at coordinate 34,237 of NZ_JXSQ01000024.1, read as the reverse complement.
GCGAACCGCTTCCACACGGCAGTTGAGCAATTTCGGGCGGAGAACCCCGAAGTCGAGTTTGAGATCGAGGGCCACAGCTATGAACTTGCGCCAGATACCCCGCTGAACTTCGAGGGCAGCGAGATTGACTTCCTCGTGAAGCACAAGGGGATGCCCCGCGAGCAGGTTGAAGACATGCTCGGTCAGATGACCGGAATGGCGGCAGCCGAGGGCATCACGTTTGACTTCGAGAAGGTCGCACACTCGAACACCGCGGCGGCGCACCGTGTGCTGCACCTCGCCAAGGAGCAGGGTATCTACGACGAAGTCCTCGCCAGGCTCTTCAAGGCCTACTTCGAAGAGGGCGTCAACGTCGGCGACCCAGAGCAGGTAGCGGCAGTTCTCGATGCGGTCGGTCTCAACCCGGAAGAAGTTCACGACGCGTTCGAGGACGAACGCTTCGGCGAAGCAGTCGAGCGCGACATCACACGTGCTCGCATGCTCGGTGTCACGGGTGTGCCGTTCTACCTCATCAACGAGAAGTACGGTGTGTCCGGCGCGCAGCAGCCAGAGATGTTTGTGAGCGCATTCGAGCAGGTGCTCACCCTCGAAGCTGAAGGTGGCCCCCAGGACTGAGGGCCCGCTGAGAGAAATTGCGCAAGCGGACCGGAGTCCGCGACGCGACGTAGGATTTACGTAGGAGAGGATCCACAATGAACGAGACAACCACACAGAACACTGAGGCAGACGCCCAGCCAATCGGGCTGAACACCGACGCGAGCATTGCTGGCGCGGCCGCGTTTGCTGGCGCAGAGACAGCCGAGATCCTCAATCTGCTCGGAGACAGCTCCGCGGCAGGGTCGTGCTGCGGCGGAAGCTGCTGCATGCCCGGCGAGGGCTAGGCTCTTACTCCACTCTGGCGGCGCACCCATCCGTGGTGTGCCGCCAGAGGTCGTTCTGGGGGTATTCCCGTCAGGGGCACCCTGCCTCAAAGCAGCGCGCCGCCGCAGGGATTGCCGAGGGGGCAGCGCTTGGGCCGTGGCTTGGCCGGCTACTCGGATGCGAGATCGCAGTTTGGTGTTGCAGCAGCGCCCGCTGCGCGATCGAGGGTCCAGGCGACGAGCTGGGGTGTGAGCGGGGAGTCGCCTGCGACAAGTGACAGGTGGTCGCGGCCGGGAAACTCGCGGTAGTCGATCTCTGCGCCTGCCTCGCAACGGTCGGCTACCCAGGCCCGTTGCTGATCCGGCTTCACGAGTGGGTCCGCACCGCCCTGCGCGACGAGAACCGGCGCAGGGAACGGCCCTGTTGGGGTCTGCGCGCGCAGCAGCGTGCCGAACTTCCCGTCAAGCACACGGTCCGGGAAGATTTGGTTCGGAACCTGCGTGCCGTGCAGAATCGCAGCGAGTGCGTCTTGGCCGTTGAAACAGAGATCCTGAATCTTCGCGACGCCGCGGGCCGAACCGGGGGTGAGCTGTGATGCGAGGTCGAGCTCAGGGTAGAGCTCGGCCCACGTTGATGCGATGTACGCAGAGACGGTCTTGCCTGCTGCGTCACTCTTGTTGACTTCTGCGAGCCCGAACAGGTCCGCTGCCGGGGCAAACGCTGCGACGCCCTGCACCGTGATCTCTGGGGCGTATTCCGCGGCGATCTGCCCGGTCCAGAGCGCGCCCTGCCCGCCCTGCGAGTGCCCCCAGACCACGGTCTCGTTTCCCACATTGATCTCGGCGAAGTCCTGCGCTGCACGTGTCGCGTCGAGGACGTTGCGCGCCTCAGAATCGCCAATGAGGTAGGGGTGCACCCCCGCGGTTCCGAGCCCGATGTAGTCGGAGGTGACGGCCGCCCAGCCGTGGTCCGAGACCATCTGCGCGAGCGCCGCACCGGCGCCATCGGCGAGCGGCGTCGCGCTCAGCGACGGAGCGCACTTCGCGGCGACGCCGGTTGTGCCGTGTGCGATCGACAGCAGCGGGAGCTGCTCCCCAGTGCGTTTCTTCGGTGCGACAATCGTGCCGCTCGAGACCGCGGGGGAGCCGTCAAAGTGTGTGGTGGTGTAGAGGATCCGCCATCCCTCCGCGCCCTTCGGGAGCCCCGATTTGATCGGCTCGGAGCGGATAAGCCTCCCCGGCTCAGCTGGGACGTTCGCTGGCACATCGTAAAACTTCCCGGGTTGCGGTAGCGGAACCCCACCGAGGGCCCAACCACTGCCGACGGCGAGAGCGACCGCGAGAACGAGCGCGAGGCTCGCCCCGATCGTGCGGGACCAGCGTGCCGCGCGTGAGCGTGGCTTCGCTGCCCGTGGATTCTTGCGATAGAGGGCGAACATGGTGAGCTGCAGCCCGAAGAAAACGAACCAGGCACCGACGCCCAGGCGGAAGAACGTGAGCGTGAGGACGGGCCAGGAGAATGCGACGATACCGAGGAGCACGCTCGCGAGCGCAACGATGAAGCTGGTGGCCCGTTGGTCGCCGCCGTGCCGGAACGACTGAACGCCCTGCAAGATCCCATGGCCGATGAGGGAGACGCCAACGAGGAACGCGAGCCATGGTGCGCCGGCGGCCGGCCACAGTGCGATGATGCCACCGAGCACAACAAACACGGTGCCGAATACTCGCGCCGAAGCCCTGGTGAACCCATCAAGCGTTGGGAGGAGGTAGGCGGCGACTCCCGCGAGCACGAGTCCAATGCCGGTGACGACAGCGATCTGGTGCGTTGAGAGTGGCGCGAGGACGAGCGCAAGTCCAAGTCCGACTGCTGCGATGCCGATGACGGCGCGCGCTCGCCCGGCAAACACCGAGAGCGATGCGGCGACCTGTGTTCTCAGCGGCACGGTGACGCCTTTCTCCCTGTTCGTGTGTCTGCGGCTAGGCCGGGAGTCGCCACTGGCGACACCCCTCAGAATACCGGGATCGCGCGCACGCAGGGGAGTCGTATCCGGTTCGCGGCGGGCTGCGTCTTCCGAGCTGGGACTGCGCGGCGAAGCGGTGAAACACCGCAGAACTCCGGCGCCGCATCGGCGCGGTGCTGATCCACATCGAACTGAACTACGCTTAGGGGGTTATGGCGCATATTCTTGGGGCCGAGGCCCTGCACCTGGAAGTTCCGACGAAGGTCGTATTCGACTCAGTGACGCTCGGCGTCGATGAGGGAGATCGCATCGGCATCGTCGGCCGAAACGGCGACGGTAAATCTTCGCTCCTGATGATGCTCGCGGGTCGCCGCGGGCCGGATTCGGGCCGCGTGACCTACCGCGGCGGCACGACGATTGGCGTGCTCGACCAGGCGGATCGCTTCGACGACGGCGAGACCGTCGGCAACGCGATCGTCGGCGATACTCCCGAGTACGAGTGGGCGGGCGAGCCGCGGGTGCGCGACGTCATTGCGGGCCTCGTCGCGGATCTCCCGTGGGACGCGGAACTCGACTCACTTTCCGGCGGTCAGCGACGCCGTGTCGCCCTCGCGCGGCTGCTCGTCGGTGACTGGGAGGTCCTCTTCCTTGATGAGCCAACCAACCACCTTGACGTTGAGGCCGTTGCCTGGCTTGCAGAGCACCTCAAGCGCCGCTGGCCGGCGAACCAGGGCGCGCTGCTCGTCGTCACCCACGATCGGTGGTTCCTCGACGAGGTGAGCACCCAGACCTGGGAGGTCCACGATCGCCTGGTCGAGCCCTTCGAGGGCGGCTACGCTGCGTACATTCTGCAGCGCGTCGAGCGCGACAGGCAGGCCTCCGTCGTCGAGCAGAAGCGCCAGAACCTCGCCCGCAAGGAACTCGCGTGGCTCCGCCGAGGCGCGCCAGCGCGCACGGCGAAGCCGAAGTTCCGCATCGACGCAGCGAACGACCTCATCGCCGACGTTCCCGAGATCCGCGACAAGGTCTCGCTGCAGTCGATGGCTGTGTCGCGCCTCGGCAAGGAGGTCGTGAATATTCTCGACGTCGGCGTGACCTACACCGATCCAGCATCGGGGGAGCCGCGCGAGGTACTCAAGGACATCGAGTGGCGCCTCGCCCCGGGCGAGCGCACCGGCATCCTCGGCGTGAACGGCGCAGGCAAGTCGACGCTGCTCGGCCTCATCTCGGGCGCGGTCGAGCCAACGAGCGGCACCGTGAAGACAGGCAAGACCGTGAAGGTCGCGCAGCTCACCCAGCGGCTCGACGAGCTCGAGGCGCACCTCAACGAGCCAGTGCGCGTCGTGATCTCGCGGCTGCGCACGAGCTTCACCGTCGGCTCAGGATCGAAGGCGCAGGATCTCACGCCCGGCCAGCTGCTCGAGCGTATGGGATTTACGAGCGCGCAGCTGTCGACACCGGTGAAGGATCTCTCTGGTGGGCAGAAGCGCCGCTTGCAGCTGCTCCTCATCCTGCTCGATCAGCCGAACGTGCTCATCCTCGATGAGCCTACGAACGACCTCGACACCGACATGCTCGCCGCGATGGAGGACCTGCTCGACTCGTGGCCAGGCACCCTCATCGTTGTCTCGCACGACCGGTACTTCCTTGAGCGCGTGACCGATCAGCAGTACGCGATCCTCGACAAGAAGCTGCGGCACCTGCCGAACGGCGTCGACGAGTACCTCAAGCTGCGCCAGGCCGAAGAGCGCGCGAAGGAAGCGGCTGCTGCAGGCGGCGGATCGGGCAGCGCTTCTGGCTCGAAGCAGCAGCCGAAGGCCGAACCGAAACTGTCGGGGCGCGAGCTGCGCGACGCGCAGAAGGAGATCGCCTCGGTTGAGCGCAAGATTGCGCGCATGCAGGGCGACATCAAGAAGGGCCGCGAGGGCCTCGCGACGCTCGATCAGGGCGACTACCAGTTGCTGAACGCCGAGATGGCGAAGATCACCGCGCTCGAATCGGACGTTGACGCGCTCGAACTGCGCTGGCTGGAGCTCTCGGAACTGCTGAACTAGCGATTTGAGCCCCCGGGGCGGCTTACTGCGGGCGCGCGGGGCGGCTTACTGCGGGCGCGCTACCCGGGGGAGCTACTTGGGGGAGCTACTCGGGGGAGCGGTGCCGAGTGGATCGCTGCCCGGCGACGCCGGCGACAGCTGAGCTGGACTCCCTCGCGCCGATGCGCCGCACGAGTTGTTGCAAAACTCGCGGCGTATCGGCGCCGCACTTGGCGGCGATGTGCAAAGAAACGCAAAACGTTGCAGCTTTTCCCGGCTATCTGATTAGCTGGGGACACGCTGGCACCTGTTGGGCGTTGCACATTACGAAGGAGTAGTTATGAACCTCGCCGGAAAGACGATCCTCATGTCGGGCGGCAGCCGCGGCATCGGCCTCGCGATTGCGCTTCGAGCCGCCGCTGACGGTGCGAACATCGCGATGCTCGCGAAGACCGACACCCCGCACCCCAAACTTGAGGGCACGATCCACACCGCCGCCGAGGAGATTCGCGCCGCTGGGGGCAACGCGCTCGCAATCGTTGGCGACGTGCGCAACGACGAGGACGTAGCGGGTGCCGTTGAGCAGACGCGCGCCGAGTTCGGTGGGATCGACATTGTCGTGAACAACGCCAGCGTCATCGACCTCTCGCGCACACTCGACCTCGAACCGAAGAAGTACGACCTCATGCAAGATGTGAACGTGCGCGGCACCTTCATGCTCTCGCGCGCCGCAATTCCGGCGCTGCAGAACTCGGATAACCCGCACATCCTTTCGCTCTCGCCGCCCCTGAACGCGACGCCAAAGTGGCTCGGCGCGCACACTGGCTACACGCTCGCGAAGTACGGCATGACGATGGCGACGCTCGGTCTCGCGGCAGAGTTCGCAGACGCGGGCATCGCCGCGAACACGCTCTGGCCCGCGACAACGATCGCGACTGCCGCCGTGCAGAACCTCCTTGGCGGTGACAAGGTCATGGCAGCAAGCCGCACGCCCGCGATCTACGCTGACGCGGCGTACGCTGTGCTCACGCAGCCGGCCGCTGGGTACACGGGGCAGACGCTCATCGTCGAAGAGGTGCTTGCCGCCGCCGGTGTGACGGACTTTTCGGGGTACGCAGCCGTGCCGGGCACACCCGACGACCGGCTCTTCCCTGACATCTTCCTTAACTAAGAGCCCGCACGGAGCAAAACGGGGTTAGCGTGGGCCCATGGTCAACTATCGCTATCTCGGAAACAGTGGTCTCAAGGTCTCGGAAATCACCTACGGAAACTGGGTGACGCACGCCTCGCAGGTGGGGGACGAGGCTGCGGTGAAGACGGTGCACGCCGCGCTCGACGCCGGCATTACATCGTTCGACACCGCAGACTCGTACGCCAACCAGGCGGCCGAGGTGGTCCTGGGAAACGCGCTTTCAGGGCAGCGGCGTGAGGGTCTCGAGATCTTCACGAAGTGCTACTTCCCCGTCGGCGCAAAAGGGCCAAACGATACCGGGCTGAGCCGGAAACACATCTTCGAGTCGATCAATGGTTCACTGCAGCGCCTTGGTACGGACTACGTCGACCTGTATCAGGCACACCGTTTTGACTACGAGACGCCGCTTGAGGAAACCTTTCAGGCGTTCGCCGACATTGTGCGGCAGGGCAAGGCCCTCTACATCGGCGTCTCCGAGTGGACCGCGGAGCAGCTGCGCGAGGGGCACGCGCTTGCGCAGCAGCTCGGCGTGCAACTGATTTCGAATCAGCCGCAGTACTCGATGCTCTGGCGCGTCATCGAGGAGAAGGTCGTGCCTGCGTCGGAGGAACTCGGGATCTCGCAGATCGTCTGGTCCCCGATGGCGCAGGGCGTCCTCTCGGGCAAGTACCTGCCTGGCGCTGACCGGCCCGAGGGCTCACGGGCCACGGATCCGCACAGTGGTTCGCGGTTCATCGAGTCGTTCATGCGCGACGACCTGCTCGATGCCGTGCAGCGGCTGAAGCCCGTCGCGCAGGAGGCCGGCCTCACGATGCCGCAGCTGGCGATCGCGTGGGTGCTGCAGAACCCGAACGTCTCAGCCGCGCTTGTGGGGGCGTCGCGGCCGGAGCAGCTCGCGGACACGGTCAAGGCCTCTGGGATCACGCTCGACGCCGACACGCTCACCGCGATCGATGACGCCTTGGGCACAGTGGTGAACCGCGACGCTGAGGACACGTACAACGTCGCGCCTAGGACCCGTCTAAGCTAGCGGGCGGCACCGACCCCGCGGCCAACGGGTACCGTCGGCGCTCGTCGCCCGCCCCGGGGTCGACCCGAGCCCGCCCGCGCCCGCCCGTGCGCCGCGCCCGCCCGTGCGCCGCGCCCGCCGACGAGTGCATATGGTTTCTGCAAAAGCACATGGTTTCTGCGCGTAGATTCCATGTACTTTTGCGGAAACCGTATGCTTTGGCCGGAGCCAGCGTCCGCGCTGAGACGCGCCGATGCCCGCCGTGCCCACGGGCTTCGGCGGGGAGCGGTGCGCGTCGGCGGGCGCGGTTTGGCGCGCCTGGTGAGTTCGACCCTACAGAGAGACGACACCGCTCCACATCAGATGTGTGTGAGGTTTACCTAAGAAAGGTGCTACGATCTCGCCTATATCAATCATCAGATGAATGTGGCCGAAGCGCAACTTTGGCCGCGGCGAGGACGAGTCGGCACCGGTGTGCGGGCAAGAGGGGTGGACAATGATCACGTGTGAGCGCCTCACGGTCGGCTGCGACGCGAAGTCAGGCGGGGTGGTGCTGCGAAACCTCACCGCACGTATTCCTCACGGCCAGGTAAGAGCGATCGTCGGTGGAGAGGGATCAGGAAAGACCGTCCTGGGTTCCGCGCTTCGCGGCGCCCTCGGCGCTGGGCTGACCCGAACCTCGGGGAGCGTGCACATCGGCGCCTTCGATCCGCTCGATCGCGCAGCTGGTTCCCCAGCCGAGCACGTCGCGTGGCTTGGAGAGGATCCGGAGGGGGCACTGGGCGGATTCGCGACGGTGCGGGATGCGATTGCTGCCGTGATGGCAGGGCGATTCCCGGGGTGGCAGCTCGACGATCTCACGCTGGTCGCCGCACTTGCGCGCTTTGGCATGAATGACGCGAAGCTGCTTGACCGCGATCCTGCAACACTGGACGCCGGGCTGCGGCGCAGGGTGGCCCTCGCCCAGGCGCTCGCGAGGCCAGCGACGGCGCAGCACCCTAAGCTCGTCGTGCTTGATGAGCCGCTGCTCGGCCTTGACAGCGCGGTTGCTGACGAAGTGGTTGACGCGCTCGCCGGAATGCGGCGAGTCTTGCAAGCCTCCGTGGTCCTCCTCACCCGTGACCTCGCGCTTGCGCAGCGCTTCGCCGACGAGATTTCCGTGCTCGAGGGCGGCCAGATCATCGAGACATTCACCCCTGAGCGGGCCTTTTCTGCGGCTCAAGCGGTATCGCTTGTGCGCGACGCCACGAACATGAGCGTCGTGACGGGAGCGCGTGTGGCCGCCGCGGGCGTCGCCACCAAGCCTCGGGCGGCGGGCGCTCAGGGGGCGGATCGGGCAGGCCAGGCGAGCGACCACACCCCCTCAATCCCCGCGCTAGAGCTGCGTGAGTTCTCCGTCGTGCTCCCTGACGGGCAGCGTGTCACGCCGCCCATTTCGGTCGAGCTACCCGCAGGAGGTGCGCTCGCGATCACCGGTGGGCCTGGGAGCGGCAAGAGCATGCTCGCACAGGCGATTGTCGGAGGGCTCCGGCCCAGCTCAGCGCTGCGAATTGGAGGCCAGTTGTTGCTCTCCGGTGAGGCGCAGGAGCCAAGGGCCGCAGCGCGGACCGCGGAGCAGCGCAGGGCGATCCAGCTCGTGGTGCATGATCCAGCGCGTGCGACGGCCGAGACACACACGGTGCGAACGCATCTTCGCCGGGTCATTCGACGCACTCGACCTGCGGCGTCATCGAGCGGCGTTGGCACCCGCGCGCTCGAGTTGCTTTCACTTGTGGGAGTAGGGCCAGAATTGCTGATCGCACGGATGTGCGACCTGTCGAGCGGGCAGGCGCTGCGGATCGCGATTGCGAGAGCACTCGCGCACGATCCGAGTGTGCTGATGTGCGAGGGGCCGCGCTTTGACCGTGCCGGGGACCGCATACTCGCGCTCTGCGCTGATGTGCGCGAGCGGGCTGACGTTGCGCTCGTGCTTATTACGTCGAGCAGGGCGGTGGCGCGGGCCATGTGCGATCGCGAACTCAGGCTTGACGCGGCAAGCGCTCCACGTTGCATCGCGCACGATCCTGCGGAGGCAACCGGGGCTGGACGGCGCGCAGCCTAGGCCTTCAGCGTCGGAATCGCAGGAATCGCAGGAATCGCAGGAATCGCAGGAATCGCCGGAATCGCCGGACGCACGCAGGCTCGGGCGAGAATTCTGCACCCCACCAGACCACATATGTTGCGGTTTGGCTACATCTTGTCCGCGCACACGGCGAGTCTTTGAAAAAACTGGACTCCTGTGCCAGCGTTATCCGATACCTATATGTTAAGAGGTTCACGCGTGAGCGTGCCCTGATCTGCTTGGAGAACTCAATGAAGATGAAGCTTCGTGCCGCCGCCGTCGTATCAGCCTCTGCTTTGCTACTTGCTGGCTGCAGCAACTCTGGCGATACGGGTGGCTCAGAAGGTGAAACCGGCGGCCTCGTCGGAACCGGCTCGGGTGAGAGCTGCGTCATCGAAAGCCCCGTCAAGGTCGGAGCGGCGCTCAGCCTCACGGGCGGCGCAGGCAGCTACGGCGCCTCGCAGCAGGAAGGCCTCGAGCTCGCGCTCGCCGAGCTCAACGAGAAGGACGGCGTTGTCTACGAGCTGAGCATCGAAGACGATGCTTCGGAAGCACGCCAGGGCATCAGCGTTATGGAGACATTCGTTGGCAACGGCACCAGCATCGTGCTCGGACCGACGCTCTCCAACACCGCCGTCGCTGCGATGCCGATCGCGAACGAGGGCAGCATGCCGGTCATGGGCATCTCGACCACAGCGGGAGGCATCACCGACATCGGCGAGTACGTCTTCCGTGACTCGCTCACCGAGGCCCAGGTCATCCCGCAGACCATTGATGCCGTGATCGATGAGTACGACCTCAAGAAGGTTGTCGTCATGTACTCCAACGACGACGCGTTCACCGAGTCGGGCTACGAGGTTATGACCGAAACGCTCGGTGAGAGCGACGTCGAGGTGCTCGACACCATCACGTTCTCGAAGGCCGACACCGACTTCCGCAGCCTACTCACCGCTGCGAAGGATCAGAACCCTGACGCCATCGTCGTGTCCGCGCTCATCGAGGCAGCGATCCCGCTCGTCACGCAGGCGCGTGAGCTTGGCATCGATCAGCCCATCGTTGGCGGCAACGGATTCAACAACCCGAAGCTCATGGCTGATGCTGGCGCGGCAGCCGAGGGCGTCGTCGTTGGTGCGGCATGGAACTCTGCTTCGGACAACCCCGAGAACCAGGCATTCCTCGCAGCGTACGAAGAGAAGTTTGGCGCACAGCCCGACCAGTTCGCTGCGCAGGCCTACTCGGCCCTGTACCTCATCGACGAGGCGATCCGCACCGACTGCTCGGCCGAGCGTAGCGACCTGCGCGACTCGATCGCACAGCTCACGGACGTCCCGACCCCGCTCGGTGCAGTGAGCATCAACGCGGATCGTGACGCAGAGCACCCGGCTGTCGTGCAGATCGTCAAGGACGGCAAGTTCGCCGTTCTGCGCTAAGCCCGCTTCGCTTCGAACGAGGATCACCCATGCAGCAATTGCTTAACGGGCTATTTATTGGCTCGATCTACGCGCTTTTCGCCATCGGATTCACGCTGGTGTTTGGCATTCTTGATCGCCTGAACCTGGCGCACCCTGCCGTGTTCGCAGCGTCGGCGTTCGTTGGCATCGGCCTTGCCGAAGCCTTCGAGCTGTCGATCTGGGTGATCCTCGTTCTCGTGTTTCTCTTTGGTGCGGTGCTCGGCCTCATTATCGAGCGGGTCGCGTTCCGCCCGCTGAAGAACCGACCAGACGCCCACTTCGCCGGCCTCATCGCATCGATAGCGATGGCGGGGATGATTGTCGCGGTGCTCCAAGCCTTCTTTGGGCCGCAAACACGCAGGTTCCCCGAGGGCACGGCGCCGGAGGGCAAGGTTGAAATGCTCGGAGCGAGCGCAACGTATGTGCAGCTCGCCATCGTCATCATCTGCATCGGGCTCGTTATTGCGCTCAACGTGCTCGTGAAGCGGTCCTCGCTTGGCCGCTCGATGCGCGCAGTCGCAGAGAACCCCACTGCCGCTCGCGTGCTCGGCATCAATGTCGACCGCGTCACTGCCATGACCTTCGCGATCTCGTCAGCGCTCGGCGCGGTTGCTGGCGTGCTCTTCGCCCTGAACGTGAACAGTGCGCAACTCGGGATGGGGACGGCGATTGAGCTTAAGGGCCTCGCCGTCATCATCGTCGGGGGCATGGGATCCCTCCCGGGCGCACTCGTCGGCGGCCTCGTGCTCGGGGTCGCAGAGGTGTTCGCGATCCAGTACATCGGCTCGAGCTGGCGCGACTTCATCGCGTTCGCGCTGCTGTTCGTCATTCTGCTCGTGATGCCGCAGGGGATCTTCGGCAAGCGGAAGGTGCGTGAGGTCTAAACCATGTTTACCGAATCAGTTCTCGTATTCATTGCCCTGAACGGCATCTTTGCGTACTCGTTCTATGCAGTGCTGGTGGCAGGTCAGCTGAGCCTTGGCCAGGCTGGGTTCGCCGGCATTGCCGCGTTCGTTGCCGCGACGCTCGCACCGACACCGGCGAGCTGGGGCGCCGTTCCGACGCTGATCGTCGCGATCGTCATCGGTATGGTCGTCGGCTCCCTCGCTGCCGTGATCCTCGGTCTGCCAACCATGCGGCTCCGCGGGGTATTCCTCGCAATCGCAACGCTCGGCTTCGCCGAGGGCATCCGCATCTTCATCCTCAACCAGTCCTGGACTGGCGGGGCACAGGGCATGTCCGTGCCGAAAATTGTCGGCCCCGAGGTGGCGTGGGTGTTGCTCATCGTCGTTGCCTACTGGTTCTGGCGGCAGGGGCGTTCCCGCTACGGCCGCGCGCTCGAGGCGATCCGCGAAGACGAGCTCGCCGCTCGCTCGATCGGCATCGACGTTGGAAAACACCGCCTCGCGGCGTTCGTGTCCGCTGGCGCGATCGCGGGCCTCTACGGCGTGCTCTGGGCGTACTTCATGCGGATCATCGCACCGGAGGACTTCAGCTTCTCGACAGCGATTGATGGCCTCGTTACCGCGGTGGTTGGCGGCTCGACGAACTTCTTCGGGCCGATTCTCGGCAGTGGCTTCCAGACGATGCTCCCCGAGATCCAGCGCAGCATCGGTATCGAAGCCGGCTGGCTGCGTCCGTTCATCTCGGGACTCCTGCTGCTCATCGTGATCCTCTACCTGCCTGGCGGCATTGCGAGTCTCGTGCCGAGGCGCAAGCAGAAGATCGACGTGTCCTCGCTCGGGGTCTCTGACGTTCCAGTTGCCGGGCGCTCTCACCCCGCAAAGGGCGAGCTCGTCGTGCAGCTCAACGCACTCGCGAAAGAGTACGGGGGAGTGCACGCGGTACAGGGCGTCGACCTCACCGTGCGAAGCGGCGACGTCGTCGGGCTCATCGGCCCGAACGGTGCGGGCAAGACGACGCTGGTCAACATGATCAGCGGCCTCATCCCGCCGTCAAGCGGATCGGCAACGGTGCTCGGCGTCGAGGTTGGCAAGACTCCAGTGCATCGCATCGCAGCAGCCGGTGTCACCCGTACCTTCCAGCACTCGAAGCTCTTCAACCGGCTGACAGCGCTCGAAAACGTGCTCATCGGCACGCACCTGGTCGCCAAGCCAACGTTCCTCCGCCGTCTCATCTGGCTGCCTTCTGCGCGGCGAGATGAGCGCGCTGCGCTCGCGCAGGCAGCACGCTGCCTCGACCGCGTCGGCCTCATCGAGAAGGCGAATGTTGAAGCAAAGGGGTTGTCCTACGGCGACCAGCGCCGACTTGAAATCGCGCGCGCCCTCGCCGCTGACCCGTCAGTGCTCATCCTCGACGAGCCCGCGGCAGGCATGAACCACGTTGAGGCTGAGGCGCTCTCCGAACTCATCCGATCACTCGCGAACGATGGTCTCACGATCATCTTCATCGAGCACAACGTTGGAATGGTGCTCGGAACCTGCGACCACATCGCGGTGCTGAACTTCGGCCAGCTCATCGCGAGCGGCACGCCAGCTGAGATCGAAGCGGACGAGCGCGTCATCGAGGCGTACCTCGGTGCGGCCCAGGATGACCAGTCGGACAAGACGACAGCGGGCGACTCTGGTTCCGCGCCGACAGACGGGAGGGCCTAAGCATGGCTGATCCAATTCTTCGCGTGACCGACCTCAAGGTTTCCTACGGCAAAGTCGAGGCAGTCAGGGGACTGTCCTTTGATGTTCGTGCAGGGTCGCTGGTGACGCTGGTCGGTGCCAACGGCGCAGGGAAGTCTTCGATCATCAACGCGATCACCGGCATCGTCAAGCCTGCGAGCGGAAAGATTTTCTTCGAGGGGCAGGACATCACGCGGACGGGTTCGCATAAGCTCGTCAAGCGCGGCCTCGTGCAGGTGCCAGAGGGCAGGCAGGTGCTCAGCACGCTCACCATCGCCGAGAACCTCCAGATCGGTGCGCGGCTGCTGCGTTCAGGCTCCGCTGCGGCGATCGACGGCATCTACGACCGCTTCCCAGTGCTCGGCGAGCGCAGGCAACTCCCTGCCGGCTCGCTGTCTGGCGGAGAGCAGCAGATGCTCGCGATCGGTCGCGCGATGCTCGCGCAGCCGCGCGTCATCTTCATGGACGAGCCATCGATGGGCCTCGCACCAATGATCGTTGATGAGGTCTTCAACGTCATCGAAGAGATCCGCTCTGACGGGACAACGGTCGTGCTTGTTGAGCAGAATGCACGCCGTGCGCTGCAGGCGGCCGATGAGGGGCACGTGTTGCAGAACGGCGAGATCGTCCGCTCGGGCACGGCAGCGGATCTCCTCGCGGACGACGGAATTATCCAGGCATACCTCGGAACGGGTGGCAGCACGAAGTGAGTGGGACCAGTGGCGACGGGCTCGGGCAACGGAAGATCGAACGCAAGCTCCCCAAGTGGAGTGAGTTCGCTCCGCTGTTGGGGTTCAAGAAACCAGAACTTGACCCCGTAGAGCGGCGCCTGCAGCGCGCGCTCACCGTGAAAGACCTCGCGGCGGCGGCACGGCGACGCACGCCAAAGTCGGTTTTCTACTACGTGCACGGTGCCGCGGAGTCCGAGCTGAGCATCTGGCGCGCACGCGATGCCTTCTCTCGTGTGGAGTTCGAGCCCCGGGTGCTTCACGATGTTGGCGCAGTGAGTACTGGCACGACGATCCTCGGCAGGGAGGCGAGCTTCCCGCTCATCCTCGCGCCGACCGGGTTCACCCGGATGATGCACCACGAGGGCGAGATCGCTGTCGCGCGGTCCGCAGCACGTGCGGGCGTGCCATACACGCTCTCCACGATGGGCACGACCGCACCAGCTGACCTGAAGCGCGCGGTTCCGAGCGGTGACAACTGGTTCCAGCTGTATCTCTGGAAGGACCGCGACGCGACGAGGCAGCTCATCGAGCAGGTGCGGGCCGCTGGCTACGACACACTCGTGCTCACGGTCGACACGCCAGTGGCAGGAAATCGTCTGCGCGATACCCGCAACGGTCTGACGATCCCGCCGTCGTTGAGCATGAAGACCTTCATCGACTTCGCGATGTACCCGAACTGGTGGGCGAACATCCTCACCACCGAGCCGATCGAGTTCGCGAGCCTGAAATCGTTCGACGGCACCGTCGCTGAGCTTGTTGGGCAGATGTTCGACCCGAGCCTCAGCCTCGAGGACCTGCAGTGGCTGCGGGACGAGTGGGAGGGCTCGCTCGTGGTGAAGGGCATCCAGTCGGTCGAGGACGCGAGGCGCGTTGTGGATCTTGGCGTCGACGCGATCGTCGTCTCGAACCACGGTGGCCGCCAGCTCGACCGCGCACCAACGCCCCTCGAGCTGCTCCCGCACGTCGCGGAGGCCGTCAATGGCCGCGCCCAGATCTTCCTCGACACGGGGATTCTGTCGGGGGCCGATGTGCTCGCGGCTGTTGGGCTTGGGGCCGATGCCTGCATGGTTGGCAGAGCCTACCTCTACGGGCTCATGGCCGGTGGCGAGCGAGGCGTCGACCGCATGTTCGAGATCATGCGCTCGGAGGCGCTGCGGACGATGCAGCTCACCGGCGTCGAAAGCGTAGCGGAACTGCGTGGGAGGGTCACTCTCCGCGACGCGCGCTAGCGACACGTAGCCGCGCTGAGACTCACGGACTGGCGCGGAGTGACCGCGCACCTCGACGGGTGTGGGGCGCGGACCCATTGTTCGTGGGGCCCGGTGGTGGCTAGAGGTGGATGCTGCCTGCCCGGGAGGCATCTCCACTGTCGTCAATGTGTAGCAGCGAGGCGAGTGACTGCTCACGTTTGACCTCGAACTCGAAGCGTGAGCGGTCGCCGCGGTGATACGCAACGAAGTATTCGATGGGGTGGTCGGCTTCATCTCGACTGACGCTGCGGAGCCTCAGCAGCGCGGAGCCGGCACTCACCCCGAGATACTGTGCCTGCTCGTGAGTCGCAACGGTCGCCTCGGCTGAGCGCACCCCACGACTCGAGGCGATGCCGTTTCGTGCGAGGAACTGGTAGAGCGAACGTTCAGAGAAGTCCACTCCTAGGGTGGAGCGGCCGACGCCCTCCGGCATCCACGTGGTCGAGAGCGACCACGGTTCCCCGTCAACGTAGCGCAGTCGTTGGAGGACGACAACGGGCGCCCCGAGTGGCAGTTCGAGGGCCTGAGCGATTTCCGTGTCTGCTTCGGCTCGTTCGTGGCGTAGTACGTCGCTGCGCACCTGGCCACCACGGCTTCCGACATCTTCGAAGAGTCCGACGAGCGTGTGCGCGAGTGTTTCGCTCGTGCGGGGCCGCGACACGAATGTCCCCTTGCCTTTGACGCGCTCGACAAGGCCTTCGTGCTCGAGTTGGGCAAGCGCCTGTCTCACCACAGTGCGGGACACCCCGTACTGCTCGCACAAGCGGTGCTCACCGGGGAGCGGGTCGCCCGGCTGTAGCCCGTCGCGCTCGATGGAGTCGATCAGGAGCTGCCGCAGCTGGTCGTACATCGGGGCAGCTGAGTGGCGGTCGATTGACCTGAGTTCGGTAGTCATAGCGCTGTCGCCCCCTCGGCTGCGGCATTTTCGGCAAGAAGGGCATCGACTTCTTCGCGCCCCGGCAGGCTGGGGGAGGCACCGCGCTTGGTCACCGCGAGCGCTCCTGCTGCTGCGGCCAGCTGCACCGCGTCGGCGAGTTCGGCGCCGCTTGCGAGCGCCGCCCCGAGGTAGCCGGCGTAAGCATCGCCGGCGGCCGTGGTATCGATCGCCGTCACGGGGAACGCGCCGATCACGGTGGTTGACGTTGGCGTGACCACACACGAGCCTTGATCTGCGAGCGTAATGACGGCCGCCCCAACGCCGCGCTCAAGGAACCACGCTCCTGCGAGTGCTGCCGAGGGCGCATCGGTGACGGTGATGCCGCTGAGCAGGGTCGCCTCGGTCTCGTTCGGTGTGACGATGTCGACGTTGCGCCACACTGCGTCGGGTAGCGGCGCGGCGGGTGCTGGGTCGAGGATCGTGGTGATCCCAAGTTCTCGCGCCCGCCCCGTGATGTACTCGGTGAGCGTGGACGGGGTCTCCAGCTGCGTAAGGAGAACTGCGGTCGTCGGGGCGAGCGCGGTGAGCGCACGGTCGATCTGGGTCGCATCGAGTGCGGAATTGGCGAGCGGCACTGTGACGATGTCGTTCTGCGCCGAGTCATCGACCCTGATGTGGGCGATGCCGGTCGGCCCCTGCACGGTGCGTAGGTGGGTGATGTCTACCCCTGCCGCGCTCAGGCTCTCGACAACGAGCCGGTGAAAGAGGTCGTCGCCCACGCAGCCGACGAAGCTGGTTGGTGCGCCTGCGAGGCCGGCTGCGACCGCCTGATTGGCGCCTTTGCCGCCGAGTACAAGTGTGAAGTCATCGCCGAGGATCGTCTCACCCCTGGCCGGGAGTCGCTGGGAGAAGGTGGTGAGGTCGGCGGTGACGCTGCCGACAACAACCACGCCGCGTCGGCTGGGGATCTCGGTTACGGACATGGTGCTCCTGATCCTCGTTGACTTCGTGGACTGCTGCTCATTACACTAGCGGAATTCATGCCTGTAATGACAGGCTGCGTGATACGGAGGCTCTTCATGACCAATCTCGCTTCGGTGCGCCCCCGGCTGTACGTAGACAGCGCCGAGGTGGATCGGGTTGCTTCGCTTCTCAATGCGGGTCTCGTCCACGGCGTTACGACCAACCCGACGATTCTCGCCAGGGGAGGGAAGGTCGCGGGTGATATTCCTGAGCTCTACGCGAGGTGGGAGTCCGAGGGGGCGCGGGAGATCTTCTTTCAGACGTGGGGTGGCGACACCGCCGCATACTTGCGCAATGCGGAAGCACTCATCGCTCTCGGTGAGCGCGTCGTGGTCAAGGTTCCAGCAACGGCAGCGGGGTTTGCCGCCGCGAGGTGGCTCGCCGCTCAGGGGGTGACCGTGCTGGTGACGGCGGTGTACTCCGTCGCCCAGGCGCTCACGTGCGCGACACTCGGCGTCGCCTACATTGCGCCCTACCTTGGGCGGATGCGGGATGCAGGGATGGATGGGGATGGACTGATCTCCGCGATGCAGGCCGTGTGTGCAGGGACGGACACGAATGTCCTCGCCGCGAGTCTCCGGTCGGCAGCAGACATCGTCGCCCTTCGGCTCGCTGATGTCCCGTACTTCACGGCTGCACCTTCGGTCATTGAAGAGATGCTCTTTCACGCAGTGAGTGAAACGTCAGCAGCGGAGTTCGACGCGGAGATGGCTCGGCTTAGCGTCCCGCTGGTCCCGTAGCCGGAGCGCTCGGGTCGCCACTTGCTGCGGCCTGCGCGAGCCAGCGTTCGACGCCAGCAATGTGCGCGGTAGCAAGCGCGGCAGCGAGTACTGCGTCTTTCTGTTCGATGGCATCGGCGATCGCCTGGTGTTCGAGGAGCGTGCGCTGCACCGCATCCTGCTCAGTGAGCCCCCGCCAGATTCGGGCACGGATCGTCTGACTGCTTAAGCTCTCAATGAGGCTCGCTAGGTACCCGTTCCCGGTTGCTCGTGCGATTTCGCTATGAAATCTGCTGTCGTGTTCGACGAGTTCGTCCAACGTCTCGGAGCGTGCGCCCGCTTCGATTTCACCATGCAGAGCCGCAAGCGTGCCTGCAGTGGCATATGTCGCGGCAAGCCCGGTCGCTTGCGACTCGAGCATTCTGCGAACGGCAAATACTTCGAGGAGCGAGTCGTCGTCGTGGAGATCAATCACGAACGAGATAGCTTCGAGGAGCAGGTGCGGCTCAAGGCTTGTCACATAGGTGCCGTCTCCGCGTCGAACGTCGAGCACTCGGATCACCTCGAGGGCTTTCACTGCTTCGCGCATTGAGTTGCGTGACAGCCCGAGCCGGTCAGAGAGTTCCTTCTCGGGTGGCAACCTGTCTCCCGGCGCGAGTTCGCCTGACACGATCATCGCCTTGATCTTTTCGATCGCCTCATCAGTGACAGCCATGCATGTCATCTTAATCATGGGTTGGATGTTTCGCTCCGACCTTTGCGCGCGGCGCCGCTGAACGGTGAGGGGAAAAGGAGAAAAAGTCGGGCGGGGAAGCGGCGGAAACCTGAGCCGCTCGCCTGCGGGCCTCGCCGTGCTGAGGTCGGTGCACTGTGAGATCCCAACCGGGATACTCACAGCCTAGTCATTGGTGGACCGAAGATTCCTGGTGGGCGCGTCGCCGATGTTTTTTTCTCACCTTGCGCCGTATTTTGGCGGTATTCGACCTCCCTCTCCCCGTCCAACTGGAGTGAGGGGAAATCTGCTCAGTGCCCGAATTCCGCTGGATACCGGCGTGCGTGAGCCCGTGTGCGGTGGGTTTCAAGTGGAAGCGGGTGGCAGAGGTGCGTAGCCGTGACCAAGATGTTATTACAAGTGTTCCGCTTTTCCTCCCGCTTGGGTACATTTAGATACAACTTGCACGGCGGCAAATGCTCAGGCAGAATTGCTCCGATGTTTAGTGTAACCTCGGCATCGTATAGAACCTTCAAGGAAGTGGGTGAAAGCATGGGGGACCCGATACTCCGCGTGGCTGGTATCAGTAAGGGCTTTCCAGGCGTGCAGGCGCTCAGGGACGTAAGTCTCGAGGTCTATGCCGGCGAGGTGCTCGTACTCGTCGGAGAGAACGGCGCGGGCAAGTCCACGCTCATGAAAATACTCTCGGGGATCTACAGCAAGGACGAGGGCACGATCACCTTCGACGGTGCAGAGGTTGAACTCACGAGTCCGCTGCAAGCCCAGCAGCTCGGCGTGACGATTATTCACCAGGAACTGAACCTGATGAATGACCTCACCGTGGCCCAGAACATCTTCATCGGACGCGAGCCGAAGGCTGGCCCACTGCTGTCTGAGCGCAAGCTCAACGCGCAGGCAGCGGAACTGCTCACCAGGCTGAAGATTCGGTTGAATCCTCGAACGCGCGTTGGTGAACTCACTGTCGCAGAGCAGCAGATGGTGGAAATTGCGAAGGCGCTGTCGTTTGACGCGCAGGTACTCATTATGGATGAGCCAACATCGGCGCTGACAGATACCGAGGTCGAGACCCTTTTCGTGCTCATCGACCAACTGCGCGCGAACGGCACGGGCATCGTCTATATCTCGCACCGAATGGATGAGCTCCGTCGCCTCGCGGATCGAGTCACCGTGCTCCGCGACGGCGCGTACATCGGATCACTCGAGAAGCACGAGATCGAAATCCCACGGATTATCGAGATGATGGTCGGACGCCCGATCGACGAGGGAACTCGGCCGCAGGCTCGGGACCACCTGAGTGACCCCGTCGTGCTTGACGTCCAGGGGCTGTCAACGAAGGCGCTGTTGAAGGATGTGTCGTTCCAGCTTCATCGAGGAGAGATCCTGGGTTTCGCTGGACTCATGGGGGCGGGTCGCACCGAGACCGCTCGCGCGGTCATCGGCGCAGACCCCAGCGACGGCGGAACCATTACGCTCGCTGGGAAGGTCGCAAAGATCCGGCAGCCATCCGACGCGGTCAAGCGTGGTGTCGGCTACCTCTCCGAGGATAGAAAGCTCCTCGGCCTCATGCTCGAACAGGATGTCACGTTCAACACGATCCTCGCTTCGCTCGAGTCGTATGCAAGTGGCATCGGGTGGATGCGCGACCGCAGTGCGAAGAACGACACGAAGAAATATGTTGAACAGCTCAGGGTCAAAACGCCTTCGGTGAATCAGGTCGTAAAGCTCCTCTCAGGCGGCAATCAGCAGAAAGTGGTCATCGCGCGTTGGCTGATGCGTGACTGTGATGTGCTCATTTTCGACGAGCCGACCCGCGGTATTGATGTTGGGGCGAAGGAAGAAATCTACCGTCTGATGCGGCAGCTCGCCGACACCGGAAAATCGATCATCGTCATCTCATCTGAGCTTCCGGAGATTCTCCGTGTAGCCAACCGCATCGCAGTGTTTGCAAACGGACGAATTACCGGCACCCTTCGCAATGAAGAGGCCAACCAGGAGAAAATTATGCAGCTAGCAGCACACGGGGAGGAAGCCGCATGAGCATCCCCGACCACGGATCCACTACCTCGATTGTGCAGATCGCCGTCAACGAGGACACCGATACGCGCAGCGTGCGCGGCTTCCTCAAGAAGCAGCTCCAGCAGTCGCTCGCGTTCGGTACCCTCATCGCTCTGCTCATTTTCTTCTCGCTGGCGAGCCCGTACTTCCTCACCTGGGAGAACATCTCCGGGGTGCTGCTTGCTACTGCCGTTATCGCGGTACTCGCGGTCGGCACCACCTTCGTGATCATCACGGGAGGGATCGACCTGTCGCTTGGCACTGGCATGGCGCTCTGCTCGGTGATGACCGGCGTCTTCATCACCAACATGGGGCTGCCCGTCGCCGTGGGCGTGCTCGGCGGAATCCTCACGGGTGTGGTCATGGGGCTCATCAATGGCGTGAACATCACATTCCTGCGCTTGCCACCGTTTATTGCGACGCTCGCGATGATGATGATCGCCGGCGGCCTCGCCCTCGTTATCTCCGGTGTTGCCCCGATCTACTTCTCTTCTTCGGCGCCGAACTTTAAGCTCCTGGCGACGGGAACGCTCATCCCCGGCCTACCGAACGCTGTTCTCATCATGTTGGGCCTGGCGGTTGTGGCATACCTCGTGCTCAACAAGTCCATGCTCGGCAGGTACACCTTTGCGATCGGTTCGAACGAGGAGGCGGCGCGGCTATCGGGTGTGAATACTCGGCGCTGGAAGATCTTTGTCTACATGCTGTCTGGCGCTTTCACCGGCGTCGCCGGCGTGCTCATCGCCGCGCGACTCGACTCCGCACAGCCGCAAATCGGCCAGGGCTATGAGCTGCAAGCCATCGCTGCCGTGATCATTGGCGGTACCTCGCTGCTCGGTGGGCGAGGATCCATCCTCGGCACCGTCATCGGCGCGCTCATCATGGGTGTGCTCGTGAACGGCTTGCGGATCATGTCGATCCAGTCTGAATGGCAGAACATTGTCGTCGGCGTTGTCGTCCTCATTGCCGTGTTCTTCGACTCGCTGCGCAACCGCGATCGAACGTAGACCCCAGTCGGCGGTGACGCTCGTGCCCACCGCTGTCTGATCGGCCATGGCCGATACCCGCGGAGCAATCCGCACAGGCACAGTAACCATCTCTATCAGGCCGGCGGTTTCGCTGGCACTTATAACAACGGAGTTGTAATGAAATTTGGAAAGAAGACTGCATACGCGGCACTGCTCGCGTCAGCGGCTCTCGTGCTTGCCGGCTGCTCAGGGAACAACTCGGAAGCGCCCGCTGGTGGCAATGAGGCGAACGGCGATGAAATGTATATCGCCTTGGTCTCGAAAGGCTTCCAGCACCAGTTCTGGCAGGCAGTAAAGAAGGGCGCAGAGGAACGCGCAAGTGAACTCGGCGTGAAGATCACGTTCGAGGGGCCCGCGGCAGAGACCGAAGTCGACGCGCAGCTGCAGATGCTGCAGACGGCAATCGACAAGAAGCCTGATGCGATCGCCTACGCCTCGCTCGACCCGGAAGCGTGCGTGCCCTACCTCGATAAGGCAAATGCCGCGAACATTCCCGTCGTGTACTTCGACGCACCGTGCAACGGTGATGTTGGGCTGAGCCTCTCGGCGACAGACAGCAAGGTCGCGGGCGCGCTCGCGGCCGAGCATATGGCCGACCTCGTAGGCGGTTCGGGCAAGGTCGCCATTGTCGGCCACTCGCAGATCAACTCGACCGGCGTTGAGCGTCGCGATGGCTTCGTTGAGAAGATCGAATCCGACTATCCGGACATTGAGATCGTCGACATCCAGTACGGCGATGGCGACCACCTGAAGTCGGCGGATATCGCGAAGGCGATGATCACCGCTCACCCTGACCTCAAGGGGATCTACGGGACCAATGAGGGCTCGGCAATCGGCGTCGTAAACGCGGCCAACGAGCTCGGCCTGGAGAACGGCAAGATTGTCATCATCGGCTTCGACTCCGGTGCAGCACAGATCAAGGCAATCAAGGACGGTCTCATGGCCGGTGCGATCACCCAAGACCCGATCGGCATCGGCGCCCAGGTTGTCCAGGCAGCGTACGACGCTGCGAACGGTGAGTCAGTTGACGAGTTCTACGACACCGGTTCGCTGTGGTACGACGCATCGAACATTGACGATCCGAAGATCGCGGCGGTGCTCTACGACTAATCAGTTCACCCCGCAGCACGGACGTGTGGCCCCCGCCAAACGGCGGGGGCCACACGGCCGTCTCCGGCGGCAGTCGCCCAAAACTACTGTTGGATCGTGAGTAGGCGCGCGGGGTTCTCGCACACCATGGTGTTCACGGCGGCGTTGCCGACGGCGGCGCGGAGCCTGGGAAGATACCGCTCACCGAGATAGCCAAGCCCAGGCATGCCGCCGTAGGAGACGTAGCGCGAACGCCGGGCGACGTCCCCGCCGAGCAGGATCCTCTCCGCGTGCCCCGCTTCTACGAGGCGCGCCGTGAGTGCTACGAGTTCAGCGTCACTGCGCGTCCGTGGCCGGGCTGCACCGTCGTACCCGAGATATGCGCCGCGCTCAGCGAGTGCTGCGTGCAGCAGCGGATCCGGGTCGCGGTCGGCGTGCGCGAGTACAACCCTTTGCGCCGGTACTCCCTCGCGTTCGAGCAGGTCAAGCACCTCGTGTGCCGCCGTGCAGAACTCAAGATGGATCATGATGGGAGCACCCGTCGCCGCGTGCGCCGCCGCGATTGCTTCGAGGGTGACTTGCTCGAACTCGCTGATGCTCCAGTAGTCGACCCCGCCTTTGAGTATTCCTGCGAGCACCGGAGCGCCGCCAGGTGCTGCGGCGGGAGGGCCAAGCGGATCCGCGTCGTCTTCCGGCATCCCGGTGGTGAGGTCCGAAATGCACAGCGCGGCGAGGGTGTCGGCATCCCAGCCGCGTGTCGGGTGGTCGTGCGCGTAGTGGGCCTCGCGATGCCTGCCTGTCGTTGCGACGACCCGAAGCCCCGTAGCGGCGCTAATCCTGGCTAAGCCCGACGGAGAGCGACCGAGCCCGAACGGTGTCGCGTCGACCATCGCAGCGAATCCGCTCTGACGCAGCAGCGAAGCCTCACGCGCTGACGCGCTCTCGTCATCGAGCTCATCCCCAGGCAGCAGCGGTGTCTCCTGGAAGAGGTGCTCGTGATAATTGGTCGCGCCGAGTAGACCAGATGCAAGGTCCCCGAGCACTGTGCGAACGACAGGCCCCGCCGGTACTGCGCTCGGGCTCATTGCCGCGCAAACTCGGCCGCGGCGGCGAGTTCCTCGATCGTCGCGGGGGAGAGCATGAGGTCGAAAACATCAGCGATGACCTGAGTCCATCCGTGAATGAAGTATCTCCAGCCGTCGACCACGTGCAGGCCTCGCTCAGCCCGCACCGCGTTCGCCTGCTGCAGAAACTCGAGCGTCCCTCGGTAGTTGAACTCCCACACGTATGCGTTGAGAGGGAAGACGACGCCATCAGGGAGTGGAGATCCCTTGAGATCTTTCCCGAGCCCGGTGGCGTTGACAATGAGCGTCCCGGGCGGCGCCGCCGCAACGATTGCGGCCGCCTGCTCTCGTGTTTCCGTGACCGCGTATTCCCAGTTCCGTGTCGGAGCACCCTGCTCAGCGTGCACTCTGCGCAGTTGCTCGAGTGGGGCGCTGGTGAGGGCGGTCACGGTGACCTTGGCTGGGACGTCGGTGCGCTCGGCGAGCGCCCAACTCAGCGCGGTTCCTGACCCGCCGGCGCCGAGGATCACAACCTCGGCCCCTGTGCGGGAAAAGTGGTCTGGCGGCAGGAAATCAGCGAGCGCAAGGTTTACCGTGATCGGGTCTTTTGCGCGCCCCGACAGTCTCTCGCCGCGCTTGGCGATGCTCGAGATCTCTGCGCACGACACAGCGAACGGGTCAAGGTCATCAAAGAGATCGGATGCGGACGCAAACACACGCATCTTGTGCGTCGTCACCAAAGCTCCCCGGTGGTGTGCGTCGTCGCGAATCTGCTCGACGAGGGCACGATACTGGTCGCGGGAAGCAGTGAGTGGGAGGTCGTGCCCAACGAGCGTGCGTGTGGGGAGGCCGAGGATCTCCGCCCAGCGCGGGAACACGCGCATGATCGAGGAAGACGCGGT
Organism: Leucobacter komagatae; assembly: GCF_000834055.1. GTDB lineage: Bacteria > Actinomycetota > Actinomycetes > Actinomycetales > Microbacteriaceae > Leucobacter > Leucobacter komagatae_A. Next base: position 9,526 of record NZ_JXSQ01000024.1, on the reverse strand, counting down.
GCTCACCCCGACGAATCCCATGTAGTCGCCTGGCTGAAACGATGCGGGTTCGGTCATGACTTGGGCTCTCCTTGGGGTGCTAGGGCCAGGCCGTGGTGGGGGAGCACCGGATGCTTCGGGGACCCCCCAGCGAGTACTGTGATGACCTCGCCGAGCGACATGCTCCCCATAGTGTCGACCGCCTGTGTGGTTTGTGCCGCAACATGCGGCGTGAGGATCACACGGTCCGCGAGCGCGGGCTCCAGGAGGGGGCTGGCGCTCGCCGCAGTGTCTCCTGCGAGCGTGTCTGCAGCGTATCCCGCGAGTCGGCCCGAACGAAGCGCTGCGGCTAGTGCGCGCTCGTCGACGAGGTCTGGCCTCGCCGTGTTCACGATGAGTGAGCCCTGTCGCACGGTCGCGAGCGTGGTCGTATCGACAAGCGTCGTACCACCCGGTGCGTGCAGCGTAATGATGTCCGCGGTGGCGAACACTGTGGCCGGATCCGCCGGTGACGCCCCGTGCGCGAGGATCGTTTCGGCTGCGACGAAGGGATCCGCTGCGACCACGGTGGCTCCGAAGCCGCTGAGACGCCGGGCGACTCCCTGGCCGATGCGGCCGAAACCTATGATCCCGACGGTGGCAGCTCCGAGCTCCCTGCCGCGCGTCACAGCCCAGTCGCCTGCCCGGACGCAGCGGTCGCCGTGAGGGATCGAGCGGAGCGAGGCAAGGATGAGAGCGATGGCGTGATCGGCTACCGCCTCGGAGTTTGCGCCGGGGGTGTTGGTCACGTGGATGCCGTTTCGCTCGGCTGCAGCGAGATCCACTGCCTCCGTTCCGACTCCGTAGCGAGCAATGATCCGCAGCTGTGGCGCCGCAGCGAGGTGCGCTGCGCGAACTGGGCCGGTTCCAGCGATCCACCCGGCTGCCTGTGCGAGTGCCGGCGCGAGCTCGTCGAGCGCATGATGAGATGGCCCGCGGACGATGTCGTGGCCGGCCTCTCTCGCACGCGCAACCAGGTCGATTTGGCCGCTGGAGAATGACCTGCTCGTCACCAGAATATGTGCCATCAGTGTGCCTCTCGCGTCTGGCCAAACCACGGAGCGAGCGCCGTGTAGGCATCACTGAACCGCCCATGGCGCTTCGCATAGCTCGCGTGGCGTGTGCGATCGGGGGTGAACTCTGCCGTAACCTCGCTCAGTGCGCGGGCCGCCGAAAAGTCGGCGAGTCCGAGGCCTACGGCGCCCGTGATTGCGGCACCGAGGCTGTTCGCTTCCTCGACGATCGTGCGCCGCCGCACGGGAATGCCCCACACATCGGCGAGGATCCCAAGCCAGACGTCGCTCTGCGCGCCACCGCCGACCGCGTCGATACGTTCGATGCTGGCGCCAGAGTCTCGGAACGCTTCGATACAGGTGAAGAGGTTGAACGCGACCCCCTCAAGTACGGCGCGGGTGAGGTGACTGCGGGTGTGGTGTCGCCCGATGCCGATGAACGCGCCGCGCGCGTGCGGATCCCACAGTGGTGCGCGCTCTCCGAGGAGGTACGGCAGAAAATAGAGATCGTCGGTGTTGAGGTCGCCTCCGGCGTCGGCAAGGAGCTGTGCGGTGTCCGGTCGTTGCGGGTCGGGGGAGAGCGCCTCAGCAATCCACTGCACCGAGGCGCCGCCTGCCTGCATCGTCGCCGTGGGCACGAAGCTGTCGGGCACAACGTTGTTAAAGGTAAACGTGCGCATGAGCGGATCACGCAGCGGTGCGTGGCTCACGAACGAGATCCATGATGAGGTGCCAAGACTCACGTAGGCCCCGTCTTCGGGGGCGACAACGCCCGACCCCACGGCGGCGAGCGGCCCGTCTCCGCCGCCCATGACTACTCTGACTCCAGTGTGGAGCCCGAGCGCGGCGGCCGCCGTCGCTGAGAGCGGCCCGGCGATGGACGTTGAATCGAGGATCTCGGGAAAGAGGGAGCGGTCGAGGCGGGCCGCGGCGATGACCTCGTCCGACCAATCGCCGGCGATCTGGTCGTACGCGTTCGTTCCTGAAGCGTCAGAACGTTCGGTTGCCAAACGGCCGGTGAGGCAGAGCACAATGTAGTCTTTTGCGACGCAGAAGCGCCGCACCCTCGACCACACCTCTGGCTCGTTGTCCCGCACCCACATGAGTTTTTCGATGGAGTATGTGGGATTGAGACGGTGCCCGAGAATGCTGTACGCATGCGCCTCTCCGAGCGCCGCTTCGAGTTCCCGGTGCTGCGCCGCTGCGCGCGTATCCGCCCAGATGATTGCTGGGCGCACGGGGCGACTGTCAGCATCGAGGAGCACAGCGCCCATCATCTGGCCGCTAACGACGAGGCCGGTGACCGATGCTGGGGCGGTGCCGGCGTGTGCGAGGAGTTCCCTGGTCGCCTGAGCTACTGCGTTCCACCAGTCGAGTGGATCCTGCTCGGCGATGCCGCCCGCGGCGAAGCTCGCGGGATACGGCACCGTGACGGCCGATACGAGTCGGCCGTCTTCGCCGTGCAACGAGGCCTTGTTGCCTGTTGTTCCGAGATCGTGGGCAATGATCATGTGCCGGGTTGCTCCGCGTAGGGTCGGAGCAGGGTGGCGCCGTCTGGCCCGCGGAACGCACGCTTACCCATTCCGTGCTCGAGCACCCAACCGTAGTCGTGGCCAGCACCGCCAGGGTATACGGCGAGAAAGGCGTAGGGCTCGTCTCCCGTGTTCACTGACCGGTGCGCCCACCCTGGCGGAATGTAGCCAATGGTGCCGGGGCGCATCTCGATCCACGACGTCTGTTCGCCGTCGAACATCAGGAGCCCGCCAGTGCCGCTGAGCGCGAGGTAGATTTCGCCTTGGTGGTTCGGGTGTTGATGTCCCTTGGTCATCCACAGTTCGCCACTGGTGTTTCCCGGCATGATCGTGGTGATCGATTGGGGGAGTTCGCGGTCTGCCTCTGGGACGGGTGAGCTCGTCACGGTATAGACGACGGGGTTCTCGTTTGCTGCGGCTGCGGACCGGGCGGCCTCGTCGAGGAAGAGGCCAGCGAGATCAGACATGCGTCGCGTCAGCGTCGGCCCCTCGGGCGTCAGCGTGAGGCGCTCACTGTCGAACTGGATTGCCTGGGGCTGTATTGGCAGCGCATGGAAGTCGGGCATGTGGGCTCCCTCGAGTCTCTGGAAGGCAGGACGCGCTGCCTGTAATTACAGGAGAGACTACCCTGTTATTACAAGTAGCGTCTAGGGGGAACATCGTCGCACGTCGCACTTCGCACTTCGCACGCGGCGACAAGTCAGCGCCGGGGCCGGCGGGCGTCGCCGCGTCGCCTCACCGGAGAGTCGCCGCGTCGCCGCTTGGCAGAGCCGCCGCACCGCAGAGTCGACGCTTGGCAGGGTCGCCGCTTGGCGGGGTCGCCGTTTGGCGGAGCCGCCGCACCGCGGCCCCGTGTGCGCTGGCGGCTAGTTGCCCGAGGCTCCAGCGGTCTCTGCGCCATCGGGGTCAGCTTCGGCTGCGTTGGCTACCGCGGCCGCCACATCTCGAGCGTCGGCGATGTTGGCCAAGATGATGGCCTCATCCGTGATCGACTGCGGGTCGTAGCCTGCGCCAATGAGGCTCTCCGCGCGCTCAGTGTTCGGGCTGAGATCAAGCATGTCTGCGTGGACCCCGAGGTCGCGGTCTGCGTGCAGTGCCATCGAGTGGGCCGCGTCGCGAACGTCGCGCTCTTCAATCGCCTTGAGGAGTGCACCGTGGTCGAGATGCATGGTGTCAGAGGAGATGCCGAGGAATACAACCCCGCTCGCGACTGCCCGTCCGAGCACCGTCATGACGCCGGTGTAGAGGTCGAGAAGGAGTTTGCTTCCGCTCGCCTCGACGATGAGCCGGTGAAACGAGTCGGGTCGGGCGATGTCGTTGCAGCGCTCACAGTTCGCGGGGTTGGGGGAGGCCCCCTCGGTTGCCTCGTCGAAGGTGAGGCTGCGCTCGTAGCTTGCGCGAAGGGCCGCAAGCTGCTCGTCGCTGCGCTTCACCGCAGCAGTCTGCGCGGCCTCGATCTCGAGCGACCGGCGGTAGATAAGCACTTCCTCAAGATCCTGCTCAACGAGGAACTCTGTGAGCAGGGAACTCACGGGAGTGCGGGCGCGCACAAAGGTGCCAACGCCAGGCACTGGTTCGAGCATGCCGAGCGTTGTGAGCGACCGAACGGCCTCTCGCACAGTGGATCGCCCGACACCGATGAGGTCCATGAGTTCTGGCTCTTTGGGGATGAGCTGGCCAATGGCCCACTCGCCGCTGCTGATACGTGAGCGGAGAAATACATGAGCCTCTCGCACCTTGTGCGAACCGAGCTGAGTGGAGGACATGCACTGAGTGTACCGAGCGCGCGCCAGCTCCGGGAGCCGCGTGCGCTCAGGTAGCTCCCTGATGTGTGTTTCGACGCGTCGTAGGAACTAGCCGAGTTCGGAGACCCACTCGGTGAGGGAGGCGAGGCCGGAGACCGTGGCGCCGAGCCCGAGGGCCTGCACGTCGCGACCGGTGACCCGCATGAGTCGATCGTCCGATGCCGCCGGAACGGTCGCAACGGCGGGGTTCTCAAGCAGCTCGGCATACATCGTGTCGCCCGAGCCGTTCATGTCGACGAGGACAATCCCGTCGGGGTTGGCCTGCACGATCTGTTCCGCACTGATGGGGCCGGTTGCCCGCATGCCGAGCTCATCGCTGACGCTGACCGCTCCTGCGAGGTTGAGGAGGTGCAGCGGGAATGCGTGACCCGCGGTTGCGAACGGCCTGCCCGCCTGGTTGGTGAGCACGAGCACGCGAGGCGCGTCGGCATTGTCGGCGCCTGCGGTGGTGGCCGCTCCGGCCGCGTAGCCTGCTTCCATCTCCTCGATGAGGTCGCCCGCGGCATCCTCAGTGCCAGTTGTCTCGCCGATGAGGGCGACGTTCTGCGCGAGCATCTCGGGGGTTGTCCATGAATCGGGGAGTTGCAGGGTGGCCAAGCCCGCTTGCTCGAGTACTGCGCCGATAGAGTCCTCTGCGCCGTGCCGCGGGCTCATCACGACGAGATCGGGTGCGGTGGCGATCACGGTCTCGGTGTCGAGGTTCATCGCGACGGGGAATGTCGTCGCCACACCCGAGAGCGATTCGACGTGCCCGCCGAGCGTCGGGTTGAGTACCGCCTCAGGGATGAGCACGAGCCGGTCAGCGAGTCCCAGTTCGGCGAGCACTTCGGCACTCTCGTAGTCGAGGGCCGCGATTGCCTGCGGCGCTGCATCGATTGTGAGGTTGTGTGCCTGCCCGCCACCGCCGGCGGGGATCTCGATCGTCCGCGGAAATTCGGCCGCAGTTGCCGGGGCGGGCGCTTGTGGTTCGGGGGTGTCCGCGGCTGGGGAGCAGCCTGCCAGGGCGATGAGCGAGAGCGCCGCGAGCGTCGCTGCGGCCGTGGTTCTTGAGGTGGACATCTCTTCCTTTCACGCTGGCGCATGAGCGCCACGTTGGCTAGTCGTCAGCAGCGAGGATGCGGCGACCCTGCGGGGTGGTGTGGATCGTGGTGCGGACACCGTACGCGGCAAACACTCGGTCAGGCCCGAGCACCTCGTGCGGGGTGCCGCTGTGGGAAGCGCCTCCTGGATCGAGGAGGAGCAGGTGAGTGCAGGTGTTCAGTGCGAGGCTGAGATCGTGGATCGCCGCGAGGACGATCCGCCCCCGAGCGCCGAGCCCGCTCATGATCTGCTCGACGGTGCGCTGGTGGGCGAGGTCGAGCGCGCTCGTCGGTTCGTCGAGCACGACAATCGGAGTGTCCTGCGCGAGCACGCGCGCAAGCTGCACGAGTTGGCGCTCGCCCCCCGAGAGCGCCCCGTAGCGGCGGTCGGCGAGGTGAGGAATCCCCGCGCGCATGAGTGCGGCATCGATTGCGCGGCTTGGATCCGGCCGGCGTGAGGCCAACGCGCCCACGCCGACGAGTTCGCGGACGCGCAGTTCGCCCGGTGCACCGTGATCCTGCGCCATGAGTGAGACGAGCGCTGCTCGCCTGCGGGCGCGGGCGCTCACGAGTTCCTCGCCACCGAATGTGGCTGACCCGAAGCTCGCGACGCCTGACTGTGCGATAGCCCCGAGCAGTGAGGATTTCCCCACACCGTTCGGGCCGACGATGCCGAGCACTGTTCCTGGCTCCAGCGTGAGCGACAGCGGATCCCGCAGCGCGGCGTTTCCTCTAATCGCACCGAACTCGGTGAGCTGCAATTGGCGATGCGACGCCGGCGCCGGAATCATGCCCTGCTCCTTTGTAGGAGGAGCGCAAGGAAGACCGGGGCGCCGACGAGGGCAGCGACCACGCCGGTCTGCACGACAACGGAGCCGAACGCTGTCCTTGCGACCGTGTCGGCGACGATGAGGAACAGCGCCCCGCCAAGCGCGGCGAGGGGGAGGAGCCGAGCGTGTGAAGCGCCGACGAGTAGCCGGAGGAAGTGGGGCACAACGAGGCCGACGAAACTGATGATGCCGCTCACCGCGACGGCAGCGCCGGTGACGAGCGCGGCGACGAGCAGTAGAACGGTGCGCTCGCGGGCTACGTTCACCCCCGACGTCGCGGCTATCTGCTCGCCCAGCGCGAGGGCATCGAGGGCGCGCACCCGTGTTGCGAGGATTGTGAGGCCGATAACGATGGGCCCGGTCGCGAGGAGCACGTGATCCCAGCTGCGCAGTTCGAGGTCGCCGGCGAGCCAAAACATTGCGCTCCGCACGAGCGAGTCGTCTTTCGCGTTGGCGATGAGGACGCTGATGAGCGCCCCGGCGAGCGCACTGATCGAGACCCCGACGAGGATGATGGTGCCAGGCCCGAGGTCGCGCCGCGTTCGGAGCACCCCGAGGAGGACGAGCGCGACCGTTGCTGCGCCAGCAAACGCGGCGAGCGGGATGCCCCACTGGTGGGTGCCAGAAAAGCCGAGGGTGATGCCGGCCACTGCACCGACGGCCGCTCCCGCTGAGACACCTGTGATGCCCGGTTCGGCGAGCGGGTTGCGGAGAATCGCCTGCATTACCGTACCGACGACCGCGAGGGCTGCGCCAACGAGCGCCGCGACAACGATTCGCGGCAAGCGGATCGACCAGATCACTGTCGCAGCCTGGATATCGGCGTGTTCGGGAGTGAACAGTGCGGTGAACGTCTCAGCAGGGTTCAGGCGTACGATACCAAGCATGAGCGACACGAGCGCGGCGACGGCGAGGGCTAGGATTCCGCCGAGCGCAGTCCAGCGGACTGGGTGTCGCGTGCGGCTCACGGGTCTCCTGTTGCCAGAGGGGTGCGGGCGCCGGGTGGCGCCGGATACACTCTAACTGTAGGTCAGATCTAATAAGTCAGACCTTTCACATCAGACGTTCAGGTTCGGTCGAATAGCGTACGGAGCGTGACTGAGATCTTGCCAGCCGCACTTGCGGCTCCCTACGATGCCCTGCTTCTCTGTTCTTTCGGCGGCCCCAACGGGCCGGACGATGTGCTCCCCTTCTTGCGCAACGTCACCGTCGGGAAGAACATCCCCGAGGACCGCCTTGTCGAAGTGGGCGAGCACTACGGGCACTTCGGTGGGAGAAGCCCCATCAACGAGCAGAATCTTGAGCTCATGACTGCGCTGCAGGAGGAGCTCGCGCGCCGGGGCGTCACGCTCCCCGTGATCTGGGGCAACCGCAACTGGCACCCGTACACGGTCGACGCGCTCCGCGATGCCACCGCCTTTGGAACGAAGCGTGTGCTCGCTCTCGTGACGAGCGCATACGCGTCATACTCCGGGAGTAGGCAGTACCGCGAGCACCTTGCCGCTGCCGTGGCCGAGCTGGGCGAGGGTGCGCCCGAGATTGATATTGTGCGGCCGTTCTTCAACGATCCCGGTTTCGTGCTCGCGAACGCTGACGCGGTCGCGGAGGCGGCGGCGACACTCGATGGTGGCCTCGCCGGCGCGCACATCGTGTACGTGACGCACTCGATTCCCGATGCGATGCAGGACGCGTCGGCCGTGACCGGCCCGGGGTACCGCGAGCAGCACGAGGATGTGCTCGCGACCATCAATACGCTGCTCGCAGGCGACGTCGCTCCCACGTTCGACTCGTCGCTCGCGTACTGCTCGCGCTCCGGTGACCCGCGCACGCCGTGGCTCGAGCCCGACGTGAACGACCACCTCGAGGAGCTCGCGGCAGCGGGCGTTCGGAAGGTCGTTATCGCGCCCATCGGGTTCATCTCGGACCACATGGAGGTGGCCTTCGATCTCGACACCGAGGCGCTGGAAACCGCACAGGAGCTCGGCATGCACGCTGTGCGCGCCGACACCGTCGGTGTCCGCGATCGCTTCGTTGGCGGCCTCGTCGACCTCGTGCTCGAACGCGCGGCGCGCGAACGGGGCGAGGACGCCCCCGCACGCACTGTCGGGGCCTTCCCGGCGCTACCAGACGTCGCTCCGCCAGGGAGCTGCCGCATGCGTCACGGTGAGGTCACGGGAATTCCCGTGATCGCCGGGACCGAGGATTGAGGAGGAGTAGCATGACCGACAACGTTCGCCCCGTCATCGACCACAGCGCCATCGCAGAGAGCATCAATGAGGCGGTGAACTACACGATGTTCGCCGTGTTCCGTGAGGAGCGCGCCGCTCAGGCGCCGGCCGACGCCGCCGGCGCGGTCGCGCGCACGCTCACTGGCCTCGACGAGATTGCTGGCCTTACCGTGCGCGGTTGGTACGACATTGCCGGCTTCAGGGCGGACTCTGATGTGCTGCTCTGGGTGCACGCGCCCACCACGGAGGCGCTGCAGGCCGCCTACCGGACCGTGCTCAGTGGTGCGGAGGGCAGGCTCTCGCCGGTGTGGTCGAACATTGGTGTGCACCGCGCAGCGGAATTCAATCGCTCACATATTCCGGCGTTCCTCGCGGATGAGACTCCTGGCGATTATCTCTGCGTGTACCCGTTTGTTCGCAGCAAGGAATGGTACTTGTTGCCGGACGACGAGCGCTCACAGATGCTTCGGGAGCACGGCGCTGCAGCGCGCGACTACGGAGACGTGCTCGCGAACACCGTCGCGTCATTCGCACTCGGTGACTACGAGTGGTTGCTCGCGTTCGAGTCGGCAGATCTCACGCGCATTGTTGATCTCATGCGCGAGCTTCGCGCAACCGATGCGCGCCGCCATGTGATCGAGGAGACCCCGTTCTTCACGGGGCCGCGGGCTGAGCCTGCGGCGCTGCTCGCTCGCGTCCTCGGGGCTGCTGCGTAGCGCACACTCCACCTGAAAACTTCGAATGGGCCAGGCTGCCGTGGGGGCGGACTGGCCCATTCGAGTATCACCGTGCGGTGCTGCCCTAGCTTGTGCGTCGTGCCCGTAGTGCCAGCGCGCCGCCGGCTGCGGCGAGCAGTAGTGCCATGAGCAGAGTCGCCGCCAGTGGGCCGCCGTTGCCGCTCTCAGCCAGATCTCCGTCTGGGGAGGTCACCGAATCGGGATCGGGATCCGGGTCCGGATCGGGGTCCGGGTCTGGATCGGGGTCTGGATCGGGATCTGGGTCTGGGTCTGGATCTGGATCG
>NZ_JXSQ01000023.1 GCF_000834055.1 Leucobacter komagatae | reverse complement strand
ATCCGCACGCCGGCAGTGAGGAGCTCCTCGTAGTACGAGCGTTGGGCGTGGTAGACGAGCGCCTGGTCACCGATCTCTGACACGAAGAGCTCAACCTCCACGCCGCGTGCCGTGGCCGCCCGCAGGGCGTTCATGATCGAGCCGTCAGGCACAAAGTATGGGCTCGTGATGCTGATGCGGTGCCGGGCAGCGTAGAGCAGCGAGACGAAGACCTGCAGGTTATTCTCCGACGCGTACCCGGGACCACTCGGCACAATCTGGCAGTCGAGTTCCCCGGGGAACTCCGTGTGTACGGTGTCGAGGTCGAGCTGCTCGAGGTAGCTGTCGGTTTCGAGGTACCAGTCAGCCTGGAACACGGCCTCAAGCCCGAGCACGATCGGCCCCTGCACCCGCACCATGATGTCGCGCCAGTGCAGTCCCCTGCGAATGTTGCCGCGCTTGTTGTAGCTCGAATCGACAAGGTTTTGTGAGCCGGTGAAGCCGACTTTGCCATCGACCACAACGAGCTTCCTGTGGTTGCGCAGGTCGGGCCGCTGGTATTCACCGCGCCACGGGCGCACCGGAAGCATATACGTCCACTCCGCCCCCATCTCTTCCAGGCTCTTCGCCGTGCGGCGTCGGCCGGGGTTGCGTACGGCGGATACGTGGTCGAGCATCACACGAACTTTTACGCCGCGGCCAATCGCCCTGCGCATTGCAGCAAAGACGACGTCCGTCGTGTCGTCGTGAACGAGAATGTAGAACTGCACGTGCACGTAGTCTTCCGCCTGGTCAATCGCGTCAGCGATTTGCCGGAAGGAGAGCTCATAGTCGATCGTCATAGACGCGAGGTTGCCGCGCAGCATTGGCTGTGCGCCGAGCGTTCGTCCGAGGCGCACGGCGCTCTCGAGCGCAGGCGACATCGCGTCAATGTCGGAGACGAGGCCCTGATCCTCGCGTTCAGCGAGGCCGGAGACTAGCCGGTTGATCGCCTCCTGCTTTTCTTCTCTGTCGGCAGGGAGGCGGTTGCTCCCGATGATGAGGAAGACGATGAGGCCGGGGACCGGGAGCAGGAAGATCGCGAGGAGCCACGCCATACCCGACGTTGGGCGGCGGTTGCGGGGCACGACAAACAGGGCGACGATGCGGATCGCGTTGTCGATGATGAGCGCGACAGCTGCGCCGATGTAGGCCCAATTCCAGCCAGAGAAGAATTCCATACGAGCCCTCTCCCTGGAAATGCATAAGCGACGCGGAGTACCGCGCCTGCATTAACTGTAGCGAAAAAGCTCGGGGCTAGTCCTCGCGGGCGGGCAGACCCGCCCGTTCGCGCTCCTGATCCTCGATCTCGCGGTAGATACGGCGCTCAGTGCGATCCGCCCGGAGAATCAGCCTCATGACCATCCAGAAGAAAATCCCGATGAGCACGGTCGGCGTGAGCGACCAGACTGCATTCATCCACCAGTTATCCATAATTGCCAACCTTACCCGCCTACTCCCGAGGGTTTCCTGGGCGTTCAGCCAGTTCTCCCCCACCCCCAAAAAAGTGGGTCGGTCGCGTGCGCGACCGACCCACTACGAGACCATTTTCGACGCTACTTGACGAGCGGGAACAGGATGGTTTCGCGGATACCCAGCCCGGTGAGGGCCATCAGCAACCGGTCCATACCCATGCCCATACCGCCGGTGGGAGGCATGGCGTGCTCGAGCGCGCGGAGGAACTCTTCGTCGACCTTCATCGCCTCGACGTCGCCGCGCGCGCCCTCTGCTGCCTGCTGTACAAAGCGCTCGCGCTGCACGACGGGGTCGATGAGCTCGGAGTAGCCAGTCGCAAGCTCGAAACCGCGAATGTAGAGGTCCCACTTCTCCACGACGCCGGGGATCGAACGGTGGTGCCGGGTCAGCGGACTCGTCTCGACGGGGAAGTCCATGACGAACGTCGGCGTGGTGAGCGAGTCGATAACGAAGTGCTCCCACAGCTCCTCGACAAGCTTTCCGTGGTTCGCAAGCTTCACCTCGACGCCCTCTGCGTCGGCGATCGCCTGCAGATCCGCAACGCTTGTCTCCGGGGTGATCTGACGGCCAGCTGCTTCCGACAGCGAATCGTACATCGAGATGCGGTTCCACTCGCCGCCAAGGTCGAACAGGGTGCCGTCGGCCCACTTCACGGTGTGCGACCCCTCGCGCTCGGTGCCAACGTTTGCGGCGAGCGCCGCATTCTGCACGAGCTCCTGCGTGAGATCGGCGATGCCGTTGTAGTCGGTGTATGCCTGGTACGACTCAAGCATCGCGAACTCGGGGCTGTGCGTCGAGTCGGCACCCTCGTTGCGGAAGTTGCGGTTGATCTCGAACACGCGCTCGAGGCCACCGACCGCGGCGCGCTTCAGGAACAGCTCCGGCGCGATGCGAAGGTACAACTCCATGTCGAACGCGTTCGAGTGGGGTAATGAATGGGCGCGCCGAGGCACCACCGTGCATGGTCTGCAGCATGGGGGTCTCGACCTCGAGGAAGTCGTGCTTCGCAAAGGTGTCGCGGAGGCTCGCCATCGTGCGGGCGCGCGTCACCGCATTCGTCCGGGCCTGCTCGCGGGTGATGAGATCGAGGTAGCGCTGGCGCACCCGCGTCTCCTCGTTGAGCTCGGTGTGCAGGTTCGGGAGCGGGGCGATCGCCTTCGCAGCAACCTGCCACTCCTTGACCATGATCGAGAGCTCGCCGCGGCGGCTCGAGATGACCTCGCCGCTCACGAACAGGTGGTCACCAAGATCGGTGAGCTCCTTGTACTCGGCGAGAGACTCCTCGCCAACCTCAGCGAGCGAGAGCATCGCCTGGATCCGGGTGCCGTCGCCTGCCTGAATCGAGGCGAAGCACAGCTTGCCCGTGTTGCGTTGGAACACGATGCGGCCGGCGACACCGACGATCTCGCCCGACTGCGAGTCAGGCGTCTGCTCGAGGTTGCCCCACTTAGCGCGAACAGCGGGAATGGTGGTGGTGACAGGCACAGCAACGGGGTACGCGCCGCCGCCAAGTCCACCCGCGGCGTTCAGCCGCTCCCGCTTCTCGAGGCGGATGCGCTTCTGCTCGAAAATTTCCTCTTCGCTCTGAACTTCTTCAGTGGCGGGATTCGGCGCAGTCTGCTCGCTCATTTGGGCGGGTTCCTCCGTTGTCTAGGCGTAGGGATCCATTCTACGCGTCCACTCGCACGGTTCTCGCATTCTCGCGGAGCGGAGTCCTCCCGGTCGCCGCAGTCGGCGTCGTCACGACCTCAATCGTTGCGCTCGGCGGCTCGCGGATCACCCCGCCTGTCGCTGATGCTGCTCGGCCACAAACTCGTGCAGTTCACCCTCGGCCAGCTGTGCCTCAGCACGGCAATGCACATTCCGCTCGGCATCGTGAGCCTCGCGCTCGGACTCTACCTCGCCGTGCGCTACGCGCGGCGCGCGTAGCCAGAGCGCCAGTACCAGGTGCCGATACCCAACACTCCCGCCGAGTAGATCACTGCCCACCAGGGAAAACCGGGAACCTCTGGCCGAGCGTTCATTCCGTCGATCTCGCCCTGCGGGGTCGGATCGACGCGCTTTCCTGTGAGGAGGATTCGGTGTGAGTTGATGCCGAGCGGTGTGCAGGTAACGAGCGTCATGAGATCCTGCCCGGGAACCGCGCGAATCTCTTCGGTCTCGTCCGGGTCAACAACCTGAATCTCGGTGACCTGATAGGTCAGCACGCGGCCAAGCACCTCAACGCTGAACAGGTCGCCCTTCTTGACCCGATCGAGGTTGGAGAACATGGTGGCATTTGCGAGCCCCCGGTGACCTGTGATGACCGATCGAGTTCCCTCCCCACCGATCGGCAGCGACGTACCCTGCAGGTGCCCGATGCCTTTGAGGAGCGTCGCTTCACTGGTGCCGTGGTACACCGGCAGATCAAGGTCGATCGCCGGAACTCGGAGCCGTGCAAGTGTGCCGGTGGGGTCTCCGCGGAGCATCTTCCAGTAGTCAAGCGCACTACTCTCACCGGCGCCGGCACCCTCGGCAACGTTCGCGCCCGAACTGAGAATCGCCCCGGAGGTGAGCATCCGGTTGTACTCAGCCGCGTCTGCAAAGGCTTCGTCGATCTCGGCCTGCGCCTTCTGCGCGTTTGCGATGGTCTGGTCAAAAACGATGTTGGACTGATTCTTCTGCGATATCCATGCTGCGGCGGTGGGGTAGATCAACAGGCTCAGCCCGGCAAGCAAGAAGAGCGCGCTACCGACGCTGAGCCAGCCGAACCGCCAGCTACGACGATCCGACTGGCTCATCGTCATCGGGTTAGTTTGCCTGGTTCTGCTTGCGGCGAGCGTTCACAAGAACCGCACCGACGACCAGGAGCAGTGCACCACCGGCAACGAGCAGCACGCTGCCAGCTGCACCGGTGAGCGGCAGGCTCGGCAGGTCGCCTTCGTCTGCACCGATCTGGGTGTTGACCACGTCGACAGACGAGTCCTCGCCGGTCACCTCAAGCAGCATGCCACCCGACAGTCCCTTGTAACCAGCAGGAACACCGGTCTCGTAGACACAGTACTTGCCGGCGGCCGCAACCTGCGAAGGGGTCTTTCCGTCAGCGGCAGACACCTGATCCGCGAACACGACGGTTTCATCAGGGTCGATCACCGCGGGGCACTCGGTCGCGCCTGAGTCAAGCGTCACGATCGAGAACGTTGCGCCCGCAAGCGCTTCCGTGCTCGCGGCACCCTTGTTCTTGGCGAGCTTCTGGATGTACGCGCCAGCGAAGAACTCCTCTGGGTCCGGCGTCTGCGGGCCGGTACCCGGATCGGTGCTCGCACCGTTGATGGTGATCGTTGCCTCGTTCTCGGTGCTGCCGGTTCCGACAGCGTCCGCGTTGATCGTGAGCACGATCTTGCCGCCGATGTTCGCGTCAAGCTTCGCGAGGCCAGGGGTGAGGAAGTTCAGCACGACCTCGACGCCGTTCGCTCCGGTCGGCTCGGTGAGCGTGTAGTCAGTGCCCTTGTCAAGCGTTACGGGGGCGCCGTCCTTGCCCTCAAGCACGACACTTCCCGAGGTGTACTCGAGGAAGCCCTTCAACTGGTCGTTGACGCGCAGTTCTGAGTAATTATCGCCCTTCGCGAGCGGGTTCACCGGTACGGTGATGTCGAAGCTCACCTGGTTACCGATGACCACACCGTCTTTGGTCGCACCCGAGCCGACCACGGTGTTCTTCGGGTAAATGTGCGGCTGGTAGTTCCAGACCGGCTGACCGGCAGCACCATTGCCCGGGTATGGCACGGTAATCAGCGTGGGCTGGGCTGCCGCAATCGCATTCGCGGCCGGGGTGCTCTCGTAGACGACATAGGCACGATCGGCGTCAAGCTCGAAAGCGGCCGAGCCGTCGGTGCTCGACGTCATCTGCTCGGCGCCGCACTTGAGCGTCAATTCGCCCTTGCCGGCCTCCTCCACGACGGGGATGTCGCCCTCGACCGGAGTAATGGTGATGTTACTCAGGCGGTCCCAGTCCGCAGACTTTCCGAGATCGATACCCTCGATAGCGCAGGCAGCAAAGCCTGCGACAAGCGGAGTTGCGCCCGATGTCTCGAGTTCTGTGCCGTCGTTCGCGCCGAGGTCACCAGCTGGCTGCTCGAACTTGTGCACGGTGACGGTGCCGGTACCGCCCTCGCCCGGGGCCGCAAGCGCTGGGCTGGCGGAGAAAGCTACCGCGCCGAGCGCGAGCGCGGCGACACCGATTCCTGATCCGACTCTCTTCCAGGTGGAAGTTGTTGCGTTCACTTTTGGTCCTTTCGTCCTTCGCAGATTGCTGCCCGTTCCGCGGCAATTCCGGAGGTTGGGTTGTCCCGGAGGGGTTCCTTCGGGAGCGAGAGAGCTTGTGGTCGCTGGGCTAACGCCAGCCCGGCAATCATTGGCCGCTCTCGAGTCTTGATGTGGCGATACGGTTCGCCAGGATTCTGCGCCGGAGCATTGTCGCTGCGGCGAAGGCTAGGGCTGCGGCGCTGCCAGCCGTGAACACCCACGTGCCAAGGCCACCGGTGAGCGGCAGGGGCGGGATGTCTGCCGGAGCAGCAGCCACGATGCGAAAGACGCTGTGTTTGCCCTGCGGAATTGCGGCCTCGCCGCTGGCATCCTTCGCGACATCAACCCAGCACTCAGACGGCACTCCAGCGGCCTCACCTGCATCGAAGGCGCACTCCGGCCGGGCCAAATCGAGTGCCTGCACCCCGACCACGGAAAGGCCTGTCGGTGCAGTCGCCTGCAGCTGGTACGAGCCGGGGCTCGCAAGCGACTGCGGTGTGTCTGTGCCCAACGAGATGTCTGCCGCTCCCGCGGAGCTCCCCGAGAGTGCCCACCCTTCGGCTGGCTGCGACGTCTGGCCGCCAAGCCGTTGTGTCAGCAACGATACGTGCGCCGACTGGTTGGTGACCGAGCAGGAGATCGGTTCCGCGATCTCGAGGTCGGAGGCAATGTTCAACGTCTGAGCTTCAGGGTTCAGCACACCCGTCGGCAGGTCCTCGCCCTTGGCGTCAACACAGGCAAGCCCGCCGAGCTGTGTGTACTGAGACGCGATTGTCTCGGGTGCTGGCTCAGTGCGTAGTCGTTCGCCAATGGTGTAGGTCGTGTCGCGCTTCAACTTACGTGGCTCGTCAGGGCTCATCGTCACCGTTTCGGTGCCGTCAGACAGGGTGACTTCCCAGTTGGCCGCGTCGGCGCTGGGGAGCTCTGGCACGGGGTTGGCGATCTCGGCAACGACTTTCTGCCCGAGCGCATCGACGGGTACTGCGACACGCAGCTCGCAGGCCGGAGCACTCCGAGGAGACTCGTTTCCGGCGCGGTCGACCTGCGTTGCGGTGAACGAATAGGTACCGTTCTTCAGCGCAGGATCGACGGTGTAGCTCCAGTTCGCCCCGGTCACAATGCCCTCGCCCATGCGTTCCTCGGCTTCGGAAACGTGGACCGTTGCATTCGCTTCCGCGTTCCCACCCGAAATCGTTGGCGTAGTGTCCTCGGTCGGCGAAGCCAGGCAGAGCATCGTCGGCGCTGCCGGTGCCACCGTATCCATGGTGAACGTGACGCCCCACGATGTGGGATCGGCTGGGTCGTTCGGGTTCGAAGGAGGACTCGTCAGGTGATAGTTTCCCGGCGTCTGGTCAGTCTGAAGGGCAACGACGGTGTACTCGCCGTCGGTGAGCGGCGCGGAAGGCCTGTAGGTGTAATTCCATGTTCCATCCGGCTGTACCACTACGTCGCCCGCGTGCACCCCCTCGTGATCCCCATCCACGATGGTGGTCAACGACGGGTCGTTCGTATTGGTAATCGTCCGTCCCTGTGCAAGCTTGAGGGTGATCGTCTTCCCGGGTGTTCCCGTCCCAGAAAGCTCGACTGCAGTGTTCGCGTTGGTGTGCGAGCCGTGGGCCGGGACGGTAATCTCAGGCGCCTCCGGAAGGTCGATGTGGTACCCGTAGTAGGCGGAGGCCGGAATCCAGGACTGGTCGATTCCCAGTTGAGTCAACGAGCCGCTTGCGTCAAACAGATCGGCTGCCGTGTAAGAGATCACGGGTGAACCGTTGTCCACAGTCACCGTTTCCGGGTTCCGTGACTCAGGCCAGACGAGCAAGCGGTAGTAGCCGTTGCCTCCGGCGCCGTTGAAATCGATGGCGCCCTGCGGGCTCACTCGGTCAGTCAAGCCCTGAGCTGCCTGGTCGAGGGTCCACGCGAGCGTGGGCGCCGTGCCCTGCACCATGTTCTTCGACACGCGGTTCGTGGCGGTGTTTCGGGATTTGCTTGGCGGATACCCGGTGACGTGGATCGGCGAGGGGGTGATGGTGTCGACGATCGTGTTGTCCTCGTGCACCCAGGCGTACCAGTACGAGTCGCTCACCGAGCCTGCGGGCCCCCTTGTAGCTGTACCCATCGCGTGGTTGACCATGTCGACCGCAAAGGAGTTCGTGGGGAATACCCCGGGAGCGTGGCCGTTGAGGCCAAAGTCCAACACCTGACCCCAGTTCGCCTGGTCTCCGCTCCACAGGCTGTAGATGCCGTCCCACTGCAGTTTGATTTGCGGTCCGGTCTTCACAGACGCTGTCATGCCGCCGTAGTACGCGTAGTACGGGATCGATTCAACCGTCAGCGCCGAGGAGATCCAGCCGGTTCCTCCCGTTGCGCTGTAGCTGAAGTACCAGTTCATCGGGGTCTTGTTGCCGCCGACAGAGTTGTTCGCGTCGACCCTGTTGGGGATATCCATATCGCCCTCGATCGAGATCACGAGGAAGTCGTTCTTTCCTGAGTGAATCACGCTGTGAATGGTGAAGTACTCGTCGCGGTTGTTCGCCCAGGCAGTAGCGCCGGCCGCGCCGACAAGGGTGTTCCGGTAGTTCATGTTGCGGACCGAGCTGGGGCTATAGTCATACCCAATCCGAAGCTGCTTCCCGTCAACGCTTTGGAGGGCGCCGGTCTCTGGGTTCACAAACCCGGTCGGCACCTTGAGTACCAGATCCGCGCGTAGTTCGTCGACATCGTCGTCGATGCGGTCGTAGAAGCCCTGCATCTTGTAGAGCTGGGGAGCGTCGAGCTCAGCAGCTTCAGCACGCTCGACGGGCAGGCCTGCTTGCATCGCAATGACGCCGCCGGCAACGAGGGCTGCAGCAATGAGCCCGCTCGTCCACCGCCGAAGAACCCGCCGCGCACGGTGCTGTTGAATCGGTCGCAGCTGCATACCCATCACTTGCTTCCGCCGAGGAAAGGAGTGCGAGTCTCGGTCATTTCGACTCGCCGGAATCCACACCTTGTCAATTCGAAGCTCCCTAAGTACGCATAGTGTCCTGCTGCGTCAATCAGTGTGACTCCACTAAGTACGCACTAAGTAGTCCCGCAAAGCGCAAACGCTGCGGTCTGGGTACTCAAAGCACCGAAGTTGAGTCCCGAACCGCGACCCTCAGCAGGAGCCTCTGCGTATAGAACGCTCAGGTCTGTGCGACTTCGCGACGCGAAGCTCCCTGCTCGCCAGGCACAACGAGAGGGCCACATCTGCCGGGTGGTGGCAGATGTGGCCCTCTCGTGTTTCGCTCGCGAACCCTTGGTGCTAGGCGCCGAGCCCCGGATCCCCCGAGTAGCGTCCGACTTCTTCGTCGATCGCTGCGTGCACCGCTCCCCCAACGATCCGCTCGGCGCGGGCGATGCCCAACTCCTG
Source organism: Leucobacter komagatae (assembly GCF_000834055.1). Taxonomy (GTDB): domain Bacteria; phylum Actinomycetota; class Actinomycetes; order Actinomycetales; family Microbacteriaceae; genus Leucobacter; species Leucobacter komagatae_A. Next base: position 40,917 of record NZ_JXSQ01000023.1, on the reverse strand, counting down.
CAGCGTCTTGATTGCGTCCGCTGCAGCGAGCCGCGCAGCCGCGGACGCCACGGTGACAGCCTCCGCGTAGGCGCCACGGTCACTCTCAGCGACGATCACGGGCTCTGCTCCCATTTCGACAACGAGCGCCTGCCCAATCGGCTGCACGACCGCGGGCGCCGTAACGGCCACCGTCGCCCCGTTCAGCCGTGCGAGGTCCAGACTCGTCCCGGTGAACACCATGCCAGGGTGCAATGCGATCGGGATCACGCCCTGCGCCTCAGCAAACACGGCAGTACCGTGCTCGGGCGCCGTATGAATCACGAGCTGCCCTGGCTGCCACGCGCCGAGTTTCGCGAGGCCCGAGACAAGCCCCGGGAGCTCGCTTCCGGGTATCGCGAGCAGCACAAGCTCCGAGCGACGAACGATCTCCTGCACTTCGAGGATGGGGACGCCAGGGAGCATCGCCTCAGCCCGCTCACGACTCTCCTCGCTCACCGCGCTGATGCCCGTTATCGCGTGGCCAGCGCCCGCGAGCGCCCGCCCGAGCACGGGACCGACCCTGCCAGCCCCGACAATACCGATGCCGAGGCGGCTCGCCTGAGGGCTACTCATGCGCCTCGCCGCGTTTTGTTGCCTGGTGCGTGTCGGACTCAGCCCGCTGCACGACGAGTACGGCTTCAGCGAGCTCGGCGAACACGCGTTGCGCCTCGGCGAGGGAAATCCCGCGCACGAGCATCCGGACCGGTCCGAGGACGGTGTGTGCCTGCAACGTCGCGAGCCCGAGCAGATAGTGCCCGAGCGGGCGGCTGAGCTGCACCGACTGGGCACGCACCAGCGGCATGATGGCGAGTGAACGGGTGAGCGCGCCTCGCCGGATGCGGAGCGTTGCGTCGGTTGGCGCCGGCTCAATTGCTTGAACGTCTTGCTGGGGTGACGTGGTGGCCGACGGTACGTCGATGCGAATACCGGCACGACGCTTGCCAAGGAGCAGCAACCAGCCAGATCGCGCCCCGGCCCGAACATAGCCGTCTCCGGCCCCGGTGAGTCCCTCATTGATGCCCGTCGCCGCGCCGGGAACGAGCGTCTCCATCACCCGCACCACATCAACCTGTTTGCCGACGGGGAGCACAACGTTCTGCGTGACACTCTGGCCCGCTTCGGAAACGGAGTGACCGGCGAGGGTGACGCGCACGCGCCACCACCCGAACGGGCGCCACAGCAGCGGCTGCCGCGCCTCGATCGCGTGGATCCTGCCGAACGGGATCGAGTCGGTCACGGTCGACGTGAGGCCCGAGCCAACGCGCACGGATTCCCTGCCGCGAGACAGCGTGAAATTGAAGCCCTTGTTGAACTGCGCGAACATCATGCCCAACAGCACGAGGATCAGCGGGATCACCGTGATGAGCGAGATACCGCCAGCGGCAACGAACCCCGCCCGGCCGGTAAGCGTGCCGATCGCAGCGCTCACGACACCCCAGAAGACCGCGAGCAGCAGCAACAGGATAGTGATCACCGATTCCCACCCGAGCACGATCGAGCCAAGTAAGCGCCCGACAGGAACCCGAACGAGCGACTGCGCCACTGCAGCCACGGGGTCGACATCGAAGTCAGCGAAGTCCTGGGCGCGTTGCGTCAGCGCATCGCTCGGTGGGGCATACAGCGAGCCGTCGAGCGAGACAGCGGCCTCAGCGAAGACGCCCGCCGCCGCCGCGGACACATCCTCGCCGTTGCGGCGTGCCGTCGCGAGGTGGAGAATGCGCTCGCGCACAGCTTTCGCGTCGCGATGCCCGAGATAGGCAAGTTCAACTTTGCCTCCCTGGCCGCCAGTAAGTACCTCAATCTTCGTGAGGCCGAGCACACGTGCGAGCAACGGCCGCTGCAGGTTGACGCTCTGCACACGGTCGAGCGGTGCCCTTCGGTGCTGCCGAAACACCACCCCGGAACGCGACTCGACCGCGTCGGCGGTCACGCGGTAGGTGTGGAAGCGCCAAGCGACCCACGACACCCCAACGATGACGAGCAGGAGCACGAGCACTCCGCCAACGACCAAGAGCAGCGTCTGCCTGTTCGACAGCATGCCGAACAGTTGAGCAACCTCATCGCCGTCGAGGGGGTCGCCGTCAGACGGTGAGAAGAACATCCGCACGATCACATCACGGAAGTTCGCGATGACGATACCGATGACGACGACGAGCACAAGGCCGCCGCGCAGCAGCGGCGACACCGGATGCAGCCTGCGCCAACCGTCAGCGTCAGCGGTGCCTGGCATCTGCTCGGCACCAGCAGGTTCTACCGGAGCTACGTTGGGCGATCGCGGAGCGTCGCCGGGAAGTTCGTGGGAGGTCACAGCCCCGACCGCCTGGATTCGGCGAGCGCAACCAGTCGGTCGCGCAGCGCCTCGGCGTCTGCTTCAGTGAGCCCGGGAAGCTGGACCCCTGTCGCGGCTGACGCCGTGACAAACTTCAACGTGGAGAGCCCGAGTGCCCGCAGTAGCGGCCCACGGGTAATGTCGACGAGCTGTAACCGCCCGTATGGCACAGCAATGACCCGTTCGAACATGATGCCGCGCCGGAACAGCAGGTCGTCCTCGCGGAGCATGTAGCCGATCGCCTTTACGCGACGAAACGCGAACAGGGAATTGATGAGGAAGAACGCGACGAGCGCCCACAGTCCGAGCGTCAGCCACAGCGGCACCTCGCCGTTGTTCACGACGGACACGACGATGATCACCACAAGCGGGAAGAACGAGGTCACCACGTTGATGATGAGATCTGAGGCTGCATACTTCGGGGATACGCGATGCCACGTCGGCTCGAGTTCGGGGAGAGTCTGTTGGGTCACGTCTCAAGTGTAACCAGGCCGGGCCCTTCGTCGCCGTTGTCGTCATTTTCTCCCGGGGGGACCTTGCAGAGGTGCTCGGTAAACAGCGCGCATGCGAGGAGCACGATCGCCGTGATGGCGGTCGCGAGCATCGGAAGCCAGGTCTCGACGGGTGCGGGAACGCTGCGCGTCAGCAACGAGAGCAGCAGGCCCGAACCGAAGCCCGCAAACGTGGAGCCGACGATCTGGCCTGCCCGCGCTGTCGCGAGCAACCGCACCGCTTGGAACGGGTTCACCGCGCCAACACCCTTAGCGATGTTCTTGCGCAGTCGCACCCCGAGCACGATGAGGAGCACAGCGAGCGCGATCAGCATCACCGACATCGAGTACGGCGGGATGAGCGATGGGCGGCCACGCGAGGACAACCAGGCTTGGAGAAACAGCGCGAGTGACGCTCCGACGGCTGCTGACCCGAGCAGGTGTAGCGCGTTTACGCCCCGCATCTTCGGCTGCTCAGTCATGGGCGCGTTTCCGACGCGGGCGCCACGTATTCACGGGCACCGCGCTCACCGTCGTGTTGCGGCTGGGTGCCGGGGTCATTGCCGCTGAAGGGTGCCGTCGTGTCGCCGATACGCTCGAGCAACTCTTGGACGCGTCCGTGCCCCATGAGTACGGCGTCAGCGTCGAGGGCGAGCCACGGGGCGAGCACGAAGTCGCGCTCGTGCGCGCGGGGGTGCGGCACGGTGAGCCGCTCGTCCGAGATCACCCGGCCACCGAACAGGATGAGGTCGATGTCGAGCGTGCGATCTCCCCAGCGCTCAGCGCGGACGCGGCCGTGCTCGTGCTCGACCCGTTGCATGACGTCGAGCAGCTCGTGCGGGCTGAGCGTCGTTTCGGCGAGTGCGACCCCGTTGACATACTTCGGGGCTAGCGGGTCTGGCCCCGAAGGGGTGAGCGCTACCGTCTCACGCAGCGGTGAGGCAGTGAGCTGGGCGATACCCGGTGTCGCGGCAAGGTCGCGTTGGGCGGCGCGGATCGTATCGGCCCTGCCACCCTGGTTCGCACCGAAGGCGAGCAGCACGGGGACCACCTGCGCGATCACTTCGCGCCCCGCACGCGTTCGACGGTGACCGAGACGTCCTCGAATGGAGCTGCGATCGGTGCGTCTGGCTTATGAACGGTGACGCGGGCGCGCCGCACACCGGAGAATCCGAGGGTGAGTTGCGCGACGCGCTCGGCAACGGTTTCAATGAGGTCGACCGGATCGGCTGCGACGGCAGCGACGATTGCGTCAGCGAGCTCACCGTAGTGCACCGTGTTAGAGAGGTCGTCGCCAGCTGCTGCTGCTCGCAGGTCGACGGACACCTCCACGTCGATGAGGAAGCGTTGCCCCTGCGCGCGCTCAAAATCGAAGACGCCGTGGTGGGCGAACACCTCGAGACCGGTGAGCGTGATCTGGTCTCCGCGCTGCGGGCCGGCCCACGCGCGCTCGATGGCGATCGCCGCGACCGTGCCGGGGACATCGTGCACGCGGACGCCCCAGGCTCCTGCGCGCGAGGCGAGTGCGCTGACGACAGCCGTGGCGCCATCGCGGTCGGCGGCAGATGATGCGCCGCCTGGGAGCGCGGAGAGCACCTCGCCAAGCATCCGCTTCCGTGACGCGCCAATGAGCACGGGGTAACCGAGTTCGGCGAGCTCGCCGAGTCCTCGCAGCAGTTCCCAGCACTGCTCCCCTGTTTTATCGAACCCGAGCCCAGGGTCGACGATGATGTGGGTCTCGTCGATGCCGGCCGCGATCGCCTCTGCGGCCCGCGCAGCGAGCGCGTCGCGAACGTCCCGCACCACGTCTTGGTACTGCGAGCGCTCGTGTGAGGGATCCGGGATGCCTCGCCAGTGCCCGATGATGAACCTGGTGCCGAACGCTGTTGCCGCGCGCGCGGCGACGGCGAGCATGTCTGGGTCGTTGAGCCCGCCAGAGACGTCATTGATGTAGGCGGCGCCTGCCTCGACGGCGGCCGCTGCTGTCGCTGAGTGGATCGTGTCGATCGACACCGCGATCCCCTCGCTCGTGAGCGCTTCGATCACGGGGAGCACGCGGGCGAGCTCCTCGTGATGCGGCACCGCGGTCGCGCCAGGGCGGGTGGACTCGCCTCCGACGTCGATGACGTCCGCGCCGGCAGCGACGAGTTCTCTTGCCCGGGTCACCGCGGCTTCAACTGAGAGGTACTTCCCGCCGTCACTGAACGAGTCCGGTGTGACGTTGAGCACGCCGAGCACCACTGGGCGTGCACTCTGGATCGCTGTGGGAGTGGTCACAGTGCCCGCCTGTCCCCGCCTGTGCCGATGAGCGCCATGATCTCTGCGCGGGCTGCTGGCTCTGAGAGGCCGCCACGCGAGGCGATGGTCACCGCGGCAGCGTCGGTTTCGCGAACACCGCGGTCGGCAACGCACCCGTGGCTGGCTTCGAGCACGACGAGCACGCCGCGTGGGGAGAGGCCATCATCGATGGCCTGGGCGATCTGCTCGCCGAGCCGCTCCTGCACCTGCGGCCGGGCAGCGAGCGCAGCAACGACGCGTGGTAGCGCGCTGAGCCCGACGACCCGTTCGCTTGGCTGGTAGGCGACGTGCGCCCTGCCACGGAACGGGAGGAGGTGATGCTCACAAATCGATCGCAGCGAAATGTCGCGCATGAGCACGAGTTCGCCTGTCTCGCCGTCCACGGGGACGGCGTCGGCGAGGAACTGCTGCGGATCGACGCCGACGCCCGAGAAGAACTCTGCGTACGACTCCGCGACGCGGGCAGGGGTCTCGCGCAGCTCGGCGCTTTCGGGGTCAGCCCCGATCGCGCCGAGCAGTTCGCGGACTGCCCGTGCGACCCGGTCGCGATCCACTGCAGCGTTCACGGCAGCTACTCCGCTTGGGCGTCCGGCTGTGCCGAGCCGGGGGCCGTGTCAGGCTCCTGCGCAGCATCGGTGCTCTGCGCCACCCGCTCGGCGGTCGGGCCGTCGGTGCGGACAGCCGCTGGCACCTCGATCGGCGGGACATGCGACACTGGCCGCTCCCCGTTGGATAGCCACGTGGCTCGCGGCTTCAGCTTCTTCACGTCGCTGAAGATCTCTGCGAGCTGGTTGTGATCGAGAGTTTCCTTCTCGAGGAGCTCCCTGGCGAGCCTGTCGAGCACGTCGCGGTTTGCGACGAGCAACTCGTACGCCTCGTTGTGCGCCTGCTCGAGGAGTGCGCGCACCTCAGAGTCGATCTGCACTGCGAGTCCCTCGGAGTAGTCGCGTGACTGCCCAAAGTCGCCCATGAATGCGCCCGGCTGCGCCTGCCCGAGCTTCACGGGCCCCACGGTCGTAGTCATGCCGTATTCAGTGACCATCTTCCGCGCGGTGGAGGTGGCCTTCTCAATGTCGTTGCCAGCGCCGGTCGTTGGGTCGTGGAACACGAGTTCCTCTGCGACGCGGCCGCCGAGCGCGTACGCGAGCTGATCCTGCAGCTCGTTGCGCGTCACCGAATACTTGTCCTCGAGGGGGATCACCATCGTGTAGCCGAGTGCACGACCGCGTGGCAGGATCGTAACCTTCGTGACGGGGTCGGTGTGGTTCAGCGACGCTGCGACCAGCGCGTGCCCACCCTCGTGGTACGCCGTGATGAGTTTCTCTTGATCCTTCATCACTCGCGTACGGCGCTGGGGGCCTGCGATCACGCGGTCGATTGCCTCGTCGAGCGCCCGGTTGTCGATGAGTTGCGCGTTCGAGCGCGCGGTGAGCAGCGCAGCCTCGTTGAGCACGTTCGCGAGATCCGCGCCGGAGAACCCTGGGGTCTTCCGAGCGACGACCTCAAGGTCGACGTTCTTCGAGAGCGGCTTCCCCTTCGCGTGCACCTGCAGGATCATGAGCCTGCCGCGCATATCGGGCGCGTCGACGCCGACCTGACGGTCGAACCGGCCGGGGCGCAGCAGCGCTGGGTCGAGCATGTCGGGGCGGTTCGTCGCCGCGATCATGATGACGTTTGCCTTGGGGTCGAAGCCGTCCATCTCGACGAGCAACTGGTTGAGCGTCTGCTCGCGCTCGTCGTGGCCGCCGCCCATGCCCTGGCCGCGGCGCTGACCGACGGCGTCGATCTCATCGATGAAGATGATGGCGGGGGCGTTCGCCTTGGCTTCCTTGAAGAGGTCGCGCACGCGGCTTGCGCCGACGCCAACGAACATCTCGACAAAGTCTGAGCCCGAGATCGAGTAGAACGGCACCCCGGCTTCGCCGGCGACTGCGCGTGCGAGCAGGGTCTTACCCGTGCCGGGAGGGCCGTAGAGCAGCACACCCTTCGGGATACGCGCACCAACAGCTTGGAAACGCGAGGCGTCCTGCAGGAAGTCCTTGATTTCCTCGAGCTCCTCGACGGCCTCATCAGCGCCCGCGACGTCGGCGAACGTGACGACCGGCGTCTCCTTCGAGACAAGCTTGGCCTTCGACTTGCCGAACTGCATGACGCCGCGTCCGCCGCCCTGCATGGAGGACATCATCCACCAGAGCAACAAGCCGATGAGCAGCAGCGGGATGAGGAACCCGAGGAGAGACCAGAACGGGTTCGGCTTCGGGACGAGGTCGTTGAACCCGTCCTTCGGCTTCGCCTCGTCGATGGCGGAAATTACTTCGTCGCCGCGGTGGATGACGTAGTAGAAGAAGACGGAGTCACTTCCGGCCTTTTTGTCTGCCTTCGTCAGCTCGAGATTGACTCGCTGGTCGCCGTCGATGATCTCCGCCTGCTTCACCTTGCCCTCGGCGATGAGCTCGAGGCCACGCTCGGTGCTCACTTCACGGGTGTTCGCGCCTGAAAGGAACGACCAACCAAGCAGCACGAAGACGATAGCGATGGCAATGTATACGAACGGTCCACGCAGCAGGCGCCGACCCTTGGTCGGGGTCTCGGACGATTTTTCAGCCAAGTCTGGGCCTTTCGATCGGCAGATTACAGCGGGTTAATCGTATCCGAGGCATCTGACACTTCTCCCGCCTTGTCGCGCTTGTCCGCTCAGGGCGGAGCGCGTTGGTCCTATTCGCCGGAGTAGACGTGGGGGGCGAGGATGGCGACGTCGCGCAGGTTTCGGTAGTCCTCGGCGTAGTCGAGCCCGTAGCCGACCACAAACTCGACGGGGATATCGAAACCGACATACGCCACGTCAACCTCAACCTTGAGCGCCTCCGGCTTGCGGAGCATCGTGCAGATTCGCACAGACTTCGCGCCACGACTCTCAAGGTTCTCCTTCAGCCAGGAGAGCGTGAGTCCCGAGTCGATGATGTCCTCGACAATAAGCACGTCACGGCCCGTGATGTCCGCGTCGAGGTCCTTGAGGATCTTCACGACCCCGCTCGACTTCGTGCCAACGCCGTAGGACGACACCGCCATCCAGTCCATCTGTGCGTGGAAGTTCAGCTCGCGAGCCAGGTCAGCCATCACCATGACGGCGCCCTTGAGCACGCCAACGAGCAGCGGCGGCTCGTCCGAATAGTCGCGCTCGATCTCGCGAGCGAGTTCCGCGAGGCGCGCCCGCAGTTCTTCCTCTGTGTGCAGCACTACCGTCAGGTCATCGCCAAGATGTTTCGCGTCCATGCGTCCATCGTAGTGCGCTGTGAGTGAGTGGTGGATCAGCTTTCGGAGCTCGCAGCGTCCACACCCCTCGGCGATCCGACCTGCCCCACTAGCCGCAACTCGTGGCGCAACCGTGTGGCTCGGATCCCCGGGACGAACGCCGGGCCTCTCCCCCGCCAGTCCGTCACGAGCAGCGCAAGCGCGAGGGTGTGCTCCCTGCTGAGATTCACCCCGAATGACTCCGCTGCAATGCGGTGCAAAACGCGCTGGCGCACGGCCGCGGGAAGCTCAGCGAGTCGCGCGATTCCCGCCGAGCCGATCACGATGGCGCCCGTGGTGCCAGCGCCATCTGCCGTGATCTCGCCCAATTCCCGCACCGCGCGCGCCGCCCACGTGTCAAGCGCCTCGGCGTCTTCCCGAGCGAGATCGGCGCTCCGGGCGAGGCCCGCACGGATTCCCACGCCGAGTTCATCAGTCAACACCGGCAGCACCCGCTCACGCACCCGCACCCGCGCGTACCCAGGGTCAGCGTTGTGCGGATCGTTCCATGCTGCAAGCCCGAGCTCCGCGCACGCGGCGACGGTCGTTGCGCGCACAATCGCTGGGTCGGCTCCGAGAAACGGCCTGACGAGCACACACGTTTCACTCAGGTGCCTCACGGGCGGGATGCCAGCGATGCTGCGTGTTCCCGAGCCGCGTGCGAGCGCGAGCAGCACCTGCTCCGCCTGGTCGTCGCGGGTGTGAGCCGTCATGATCGCGACAGGCGAAAGCTCCATCGCGACCGCTGCGAAGGCGGCGTAGCGCGCTTCCCGCGCGGCCGCCTCAGGTCCTCCGCCCTCGCGAACGGCGACCCGTCGAACCACGACGGGATCGAGGCCAAGCGTCCGCGCTTGATCCGCTGCGCTCGCAGCGATGTCGCTCGAACCCGGCTGCAGTCCGTGATCCACCACGATCGCACCAGCGCGTATGCCCGCGGTGCTCGCCTCGGCCGCGAGACCAGCCGCGAGGGCGAGGGAGTCGGCCCCGCCGGACAGCCCAACGAGCACGAGCGGGGATATCTCCCCTCCATGTAGCGCGGAGATGGCGTGCCTGACGGCCCGCCTCACCTGCATAAACTCCGGATGCTCCACGCTTCAACGGTACCCCGAGCACCACATCGGGTAGCCTTAGCTCGGCAATATTTCGCAACCAGGCCGACACCGATCGTCCGTAAGCATAAAGGAGCGCGCATGACCGCCGCATTCGACGCCGTCATCGAGATCCCAAAGGGAAGCCGCAACAAGTACGAGATCGATCACGAGACGGGCCGCGTCTACCTTGACCGCGTACTGTACACCGGGTTCGTCTACCCTGCTGACTACGGTTTCTTCGAGGAGACACTCGGAGAAGATAACGATCCACTCGACGTGCTCGTGCTCCTCGACTACCCGCTCTTCCCCGGTGTCGGCGTCAAGGTCCGCCCGGTCGGGGTGCTGAAGATGCTCGACGAGGCCGGCGGAGATGACAAGGTCATCGCCGTGCAGTACAAGGATCCGCGCTGGTCGCACATCCAGGACGTCGAGGACATCCCGGAGTACACCCGCAAGGAAATCACCCACTTCTTTGAGCGCTACAAGGACCTCGAAGAGGGCAAGTGGGTCAAGGTTGACGCCTGGGGATCCGCTGCAGACGCAGAGAAGCTCATCGTCGAGGCGCAGGAACGCCTCGCGGCGCAGGGTCACTGAGGCTCGCCCTAGTGGAAGTACGCGTATTCGACGAGCCGGCTGACCTCGGATGCTTCGCGGCAGAGCAGGTCATCGCAGCGATCACCGAGAAGCCCGACGCCGTTATCGGCCTTGCTACCGGTTCTTCACCGCTGCCGCTCTATCGCGCATGGGCTGACATTGCCCGCGAGCGCGGCCTCGACCTTTCGCAGGTTCGAGGCTTCGCCCTCGACGAGTACGCAGGTATTGATCCGGCGCACCCCGAGAGCTACCACACGGTCGTCACGCAGACCGTCGTCGAACCCGTCGGGCTCACCCCTGAGCTCGTCGCGGTGCCCGACGCCGACGCGTCTGCCGAATCTGCCGCTGCCTACGAGGCGGCGATTGCGGCTGCTGGCGGCATCGACGTGCAGATCCTTGGGATCGGTAGGAACGGCCACCTCGGGTTCAACGAGCCCGGTTCGCCGCTCGATTCACGAACCCGCAAGGTGCAGCTCACCGCAGAAACCATCACCGACAACGCGCGCTTCTTCGATTCGGAGGCGGACGTGCCGACTGAGGCAATCACTCAGGGTCTTGGCACGATCATGGACGCGCGCAAGCTGGTCATCGTCGCCGTTGGCGAAGCGAAGGCAGCGGCTGTTGCGGCTGCGATCCACGGCCCCGTCACCGAGCGGGTCCCGGCGAGCATTGCGCAGCGGCACGCGAACGTCGTCTACGTGCTGGACGCAGCTGCGGCATCCCAGCTCCCAGCGCGAAGCGTCACCGCGGAGGTATAGGTAGGGCCCGCGGCGCTGCCGCGGGCCCTACCCTCCCGACCTGTTGCGCACCGGCTCGGCGCGAGTGCGCTGCTACGTCAGCAGCTGCATCGATGTCAGGCACGTTGGATCGTCAGCCCCGGTCGTGACGCGCTGCTCAGCGGCGCCCTCAGCGCTGACGATGCGCACGTCGAACTCGCCGTCGTGCGGCAGCCATACGCCGACGAAGCCGTTGTCCGCCGTCGCCGTGATCTTACTCACGATGACTTCTTCGGAAATCGCGTCAGTAATGGTGAGCTCGATGGGTGTGTTCTGCAGCTCTCCGAGACAGGTCGTGAGGCTGTGGAATGTGCACGGATGCGTCTGCTCGACATACGGCGCGATTGACAGGTAGAACCCGGCATCGCCGAGCGGCAGCGATACGTCTCCTGGCTGCAGCACGATTTCCTGCGGCATCACAGAGACGGTGAGCGCCTCTGGGGCAGGCCTTCGATCGACCGGAAGGGTATCAAGCCCCTCGACTATGGCAGCGGGATCACTCGTATCTATTCCGAGGCTCGCGATCTGCTCGAGCGTGCCGTCTGTAGCCGCTGAGGCGTCAGGCTCCTGCGCGTCTGATGCGGCGCAGCCGGTGAGAAGGAGCGCTGCGGCGAGCAGCGGGAGAAGTGCAGTTCGGATACCCATACTGGGTACCCTGTCAGAGCCAGCCGAGGTTTTCCTGGGGAGCATCTGGGCAGGGGCCATGACGCGCTCGCCATCCCGCCCCCGGTGAGGGGATTCTGGCAGGTTGCATCGCGTCATCGCGATTGTTAGGCGGTGCGCAACGCCTCAAACCACGAAAGGGTGCCACCCGGAACCGGATGACACCCTTTCGTAAAGAGTCCTTAGGACAGCTTGCGGATGTTCACGGCCTGCGGGCCGCGAGCGCCATCCTCAGTGTCGAACTCGACCTGCTGGTTCTCTTCGAGGTCGCGACGGCCGCTTCCCTCGATTGCGCTGAAGTGCGCGAAGAGATCTGCTGAGCCGTCGTCGGGTGCGATGAACCCGTAGCCCTTTTCACTGTTGAACCACTTGACGGTGCCGGTTGCCATGAGAGCATTCCTTTGTGATGCGGAGCCGCCAAAGAGGCGGCTCGTAATGGTCGCGCGGATGCGCGGTTTTGAACTTGTATCAGCGGGACAGCCCGGGGAAACACACCAGCGGCTGTGAGACACTGAGGCGAAGCAATCGGAAAGAAAGCGCCGATATGAGTAACCCTACCGCACTACTGCCTAAAACGCTGCTGAAGCAAATTTCGTGATAAATCCTTAACTTTTGCGCAAACCCTGAGATCCCTACGTTCGCGCCTGACTTGGGCCCCCCACTGCCCCATCACGAGCGGCAGTCCGACCTCTCTCTGGCGGCAATGTGCCGCGTGTCTGTGCGCACTTTCAGCGAGGCAAGTGTCGGTGGGACTCGCTACCGTTAGGGGGTGTCGACTGATTCCTCGCAAGCGCCCGTCAAGTGGTGCGTACTCGGCCGCGCGCCACGGGGCGGCTTCGAAGCTGTCAGCGTCGGGGCCAGCGGGACTGCAGGAGACCCTGTTGCGATCGCACCCTCCGAGCTAGCCGAGTTTGTTGGCGATCTCGAGAGGACGAGTGCTCCGCGGTGGGTGTGGCGCAGCACTGGCGCGGTATATCCGGAACTGCTCACAGCGGGAGTGCGTGTTGAACGCTGCCACGACCTGACGCTATGCCACCAGATCCTGCGTAATTCTGCGCTCGTGCGCGAGCGAGGGCCGCTCCTTACTGACCCCCGCTGGGCAGAAGCAGCCGCTCCTCCCGACACACCCGTCGGCGGATCATCACCAGCGCTCTTCGACATTGAAACTGCCCCGCCGTCCGACAGCTCACTCGACACCCTCGCGGAATCACTCCGCGAATTCACTCGCCAACGCGCTGCCGTTGAGAGCGCGTCGGAGCCGGGCCGCCTGGCTCTGCTCCTCGCTGCAGAATCGGCAGGGGCCCTCGTTGCAGCCGAGCTCCGTGCCGCCGGCGTGCCATGGGATACCGCCGAGCACGACCGCATCCTCACCGAGCGACTGGGGCCCCGACCGCCAGGTATTGATGCGAAGCCGGAGAAGCTCGCAGGGGCCGGGGTGATCGTGCGCCAAGCTCTCGGCGACCCGAGTGTTGCGATCGATTCTCCGCCGCGGTTGCTCCGCGCGCTCCGTGCTGCTGGCATCGACGTAGCATCCACGTCTCAGTGGGAACTCGCGGAGCACACACACCCTGCCATTGAGCCTCTGCTCACCTATAAGCGACTCGCGAGGCTGCTTTCCGCCAACGGGTGGGTGTGGCTCGACGAGTGGGTGAGCGACGGACGCTATCGCCCGGTGTACATCCCAGGCGGTGTCGTCACGGGCAGGTGGGCGTCGAGCGGGGGCGGGGCACTCCAGATACCCCGATTACTCAGACCAGCGCTCCGCGCCGACGACGACTGGCTCCTGGTCTCGGCGGACGTCTCACAGCTTGAGCCGAGAGTGCTCGCCGCAATGGCGGGAGACAGGGCAATGAGCGCTGCTGGCCGCGGAAAGGATCTCTACTCAGGGATCGTTGCAAGCGGCTTCATAGCGACACGTGCTGACGCAAAACTCGCCATGCTTGGGGCGATGTATGGAGCGACTTCAGGCGAGAGCGGCAGGCTCGTTCCGAGACTCAGGCGAGCGTTCCCCGCAGCAATGGGACTGGTTGACGACGCCGCAGCGGTGGGTGAGCGTGGCGGCACCGTCACGACCTGGCTCGGGCGATCCTCGCCGCCGCCCGAGCCCGAATGGCAGGCAGCCCAGGCGGCAGCAAGCATGCCTGGAGCTACGTCGCGCGATGAGAACGTCGCGCGGCGAAGCGCACGCGATCGCGGACGCTTCACCCGCAACTTCGTCGTTCAGGGCACAGCAGCGGAGTGGGCGCTCGCCTGGCTCGCCGAGATCAGACGTCGCCTCGCGGCTTTTCCTCCGGTACCAGCCGAGCGGTCGGCGCCGGCCTCAGGTGCCGTGTTCTCTCGGCTGCCGCACCTCGCGTTCTTTTTGCACGATGAGATCATCGTGCACACTCCGCGGGAGCACGCGGATGCTGTTGCCGCGGTCGTAACGGAGTCTGCCGAAGCAGCGGCACGGCTCCTGTTCGGCGACGGATCGGTGGACTTTCTCCTCGACTTGCGCGTGTCACAGCGCGCGGACAAGGACTAGCGCGCCGCGCCCGCGAGCGCGGCATCGGCGCAGATTGAGTAGCGACGGCACCTGAGTATCGGCACGTGAGTATAGGCGCTGGACGCCCTTCGCTGTAGTATCCTGGTGACCGCTGAGTATCGAATACGACTACTCAAGCTTGCTGTGAACGCTCTATGTTGTTCCCGGCGGGGGGAGATGCTGAAATGCGCGCAAAAGAACTCGACACGCTGCTCGGACACGTACGAGCGAACAAAACAGTGCGTCTCGTTGCCGGAAGGGAATTCGGCAGAACGACTCTGCTCAACGAGCTCGAAGTCGCGCTCATTGCGCTCGGCTTCTCCGTTGTGCGCGTCATCGGTGACCCGTCACTGACGAACGTCAAATACGCTGTGCTGCGCGAGACCCTCGTCCCTGCCGACCGTCTGCACCAACAGGCGACGCCGAGTGAGGTCCGTGACATCATCGCGATTGAGCTGAGCCACTCGCCGAATACAGTGATCCTCGTTGACGACGCGGAGTGGCTTGACCTCCCTTCCGCGCAGGCACTCGCCCCACTATTCGACCGGGGCACAATCGCGGGGGTGTTCGTCTCAGCCCCCTTCCAACACCTCTCCCCTGAGCAACGGGTGGTGTCGCACATCCTCCGCGCAGACACGAGGGTGGAGCTCAAGGCACTGAGCTTTGAGCAGGTCGGCGTGCTCTCCGAAACGCTCCTTGGGGGTGCGGTGAGCCCAGAGGTGACCTCTGAAATCTTCTCGATGTCTTCCGGCATCACCGGCATAGCCGCAGACATCATCCGCGCTGCGCAGTCGCAGCGGCAGATTCGCAAGCGTTCGCACCGGTGGGTCACGGCCGAACATAGCCTGTGGAATCCGCACCTCGAGGAGACCATCGAACGACTCATCTCGCCTTTGCAGGACGGGCCGTTTCGGCTGCTGCACGCGCTCGCCCTCGCAGGGAACCTCACGGCCGAGCAGTTCCACGATTTCGACGCTGAGTCGGCTGAGGCTCTCACACGCGCGGGCCTCATCACTACGTTCAAGGATCCGCACGGCCAATCGCGAATCTCCCCGCGCCCGGCACTCGTGACCGACTACTTCCGCCAGCGACCGATCGACCTGCTGCACCTTTCCGCTGTGCGGCTACTCGAGCAGCTGTCTGAGTCTTCAACGGGCGGCGGCCGGCGGGCGGAGCGCCCGCGGCTGCGCATCGATACCCGAGCGCAGCACTCGGACACCGAAGAGACGCACAACGCTGGCCTCGCGAGGTACCTGCGCGAGGAGTCCGAGGAGCGGCTCGCGGTGACCTCGAGAGAGTGGCGACGCCGCCCAGACGTGGTTCGGGCTGTCGCGTATCTCGACGCGCTCCTCCAGTCTGGTGGTTACACGGCGACGGCGACCGAGGTGCTCGAGCGCACGTCCTCCGATCACGCCCGAGACGTTGACCTGCTGCAGCTCGCGCTGCACGAGCGGATGCTCCAGCTCGAGGACACCCCCTCGACTTCAAAACACTCAGCTGCCTTGCGGACACGTTTCCCCGAGTACGCGGGGGCATTGGAGGCGTACAGCATCTACGTGAGCTTCTCCGTGGACGGGCGCAGCGAGCGTGTCGAGGCGTGGCTTGCCAATCCCGGTGATGATCCAGAGGGCTTCTGCGCGACCATCGCCGCCTACATTCGCACGGCCTCAGGCGAGGTGCTTCCCATCACGGCACCGAATGAATCAGGGACTAACCTCCCGCTGCAGCGTGTGATTGGGGAGCAGGCCCGCCTCATCACCCTCGTGCGGCACGCTGCGCTCAGCGACTCGATAGAGGACATGCTGATCGATCCGCTGAACCTCATGCCTGGCGATGACCCGGTGCCCTTCCTGGTCGACTCCTACGTGCGTTCGCAGCTGCTCCTCGGGCTGGGACGAGTGTCCGAGGCTCGCCGCACGATCAGCAGGGCGCTGTCGATAGGGGATCTCGACCTCAGGTTCGCCGTGCTCTACGCGGCGATGCTCCGGTGGTCAGCCTTCCTGCACCATCGCGACGGCAGGGCGGATATCGCCGGGTCGTTGCTGAGCGAAAGCCGCAGCTACGGCGAACTGCGCGGACCAATGCCCGGCATGCGGCCCGAATTCGGGGACGCGCTTGAGACCCTCCTCACCGGCGACAGGCAAGCGTCCGGGGCCCGGTTCCTTGAGGAGGCGCGCGCCTGCTACGAGCGGTCGTTCCTCGACTCGAGCTGGTCGACGCTGCGGTTCGCGTTCCAGCTCGACCCGTCAGAGGCGGCGCTCGAACTCATGGACCAGCTTGGCACCCACCCGACCTACCACTGGGCGGCGCAGCTTGCGGAGTTTTCCCGCGCGGCCCTCAGGCAGGATCCCGACATCATCCTGCACATCTCGGGGCTTTCTGGCCTGCCTGAGTTGGCAAGCGCAGCAGACTTTCTCGAAGACATCGAGTTCTATCACCGAGATAAGGGCATCATCAGCAGCGACGAATACGCTCGCGCGGTGAACGAAGCCCGGCAGTCGTTCCAGCTCTTCCGCGAGCCGCTCAGCAGGGTCGTATTCCGCCACCGCTCTCCCGCAGTGGAGACACTCACGCCCCGAGAGCTGGAGATCGCACCGCTCACCGCGACGCTCACCAACCGGGAGATCGCCGACCGTCTAACGCTGAGCGTGCGCACTGTTGAGAACCACATCGCCAGGTCAATGAAGAAGCTCGGGCTCTCCTCACGAACCGAGCTGAGTACCGCGCTATCGAGCGTTGCCAAGGCGAGCTCGGGAATGCAATCAGAGTAGTGTGGCGGCCGCGTAGTACTGAGTAGTGCCCAAAATTTGCACCGCCGTACTCACCCGACGTCCGTAAGCATGGCGCAAGACTACGCAAACCGGCCGAACCTACACGCAAGATCAACGAGTTCACTCCCTGAGTGACTCAGATCGGCGTAGTGTTTCTACTAGTCCCGCTGATGAATACTCGGGGCCTCTCACCCGCATCAAAGATGAGATACCTTCCCCCAAATCGGTATCGTGGTGAGAGAGGTTGAGTGTGCGGGGAGTGGGCTTCCCCCCATCGCTTCCCCCAAATATTGCGACTCCCCGCACACCAACCCATCTTCATCTCTCGCGAACATCTCCTATATGCAGGACACACGCGGACCGCTAATGTCGGTATCACGAAGCTGCTGTCCAGCAGAAGGAAAGGTTCCTGCCCATGGATAAGAGATCCGAGGCGATGCGTCAGGCCGTCGCCGCGCTGGAATCGGGCGGCTCGGTCCAGGTCTTCGGTGGGCACGGCAGCGGAAAGACGGTGTTTCTCCATCGGGTCGCTGAACGCTTCGAAACCAGGGGCTGGCGTGCGTTGAAGATCCGTGGCAATCGGTCGTTCAGCGGCACACCGCTCATGGCGCTCGCAATAGCCGGGGTGGTGTCAGCCGAGTCGGGCCGAGTCGGAGCAGTCGCCGCAGCGATCGACGAGCTCGACTCACTCCTCCCGGCCCAGCGAGCACTCATCGTCGTCGACGAGCCAGAGCTCGTCGACGACGCCAGTGGCGGCGTGATCTCGGAGCTGCTCGCGCGAAGACGTATCGCACTCATCGTCGCCCGCGCTGCAGGTCCGAGGAAGCAAGAAGCGGCAGACTTCGACTGGCTCACTGACCCTTCCGGGCTCGGCATCCGGCTCGGGCCGATGCACTACGACGACCTGAGCAGGATCGTCGGTGAACATGTCTCTGGCCCGATCGGCTCGGCGGCGATGAGTCAGATCTTCGCGAGTTCGGGCGGCAACCCCGGTCTTGCGAGCGCGATCACCGCCTCTGCAGTGCATGAGGGGCGACTCGTCGACCGCGAGGGCGAGTGGGGGCTCACAGGAAGCCTCTGGAGCGACTCCCTCACCCCGTACCTTGAATCGGTTCTCACCACACTGTCCTCGCCGCAGTGGGACGCCCTCGAGATGCTCGCCCTCCTCGGCATCGTCGAGGCAAAGACATTCCTTGAGCTCAATGATAAGGACGTACCGGTGCAGCTTGAGGAGGCGTCGCTCATCGAGTTCTATCCCGCTGATGGCCAGTTGCTCGTCACGGTGTCTCCGCCCCTGCTCGTTGATTACTTCCGCAACCGGCCCGCGGTCGCTCGCCGCCATCGACTCAGCGAGGAACTCGAGGAACGGTTCCAGGGAGACAGGCAGTCGCTTGCGCGGTTCCAGCCTCGCGAACTCACGAGCTCCTCAGACGCGCCGTTCGTTCGACTCGTGCACGAGCACATGCGCAACCGGCTCATCCTTGCGCAGTCAGAGTGGGAGCGCGCGCCTTCGAAGGCAACAGCGGCGCAACTCATCGAAGTCTCCATCACCGCCGGGGCCCCACAGGAAGCAATCGACACGCTGTTTACCGTGTCAGAGTCGCTACACGGCGACGAGGCAGCATCCGTGCGGTGGGCGCTCCTGCGCTCCGAGTACCTCATCTTCGCCGCTGGTGAGCACGAACAAGCCATCCGATATCTCGAAGGCGAGGCACATCGCTATCCTCGCCTCGGCGGCCTCCTCCTCACGCGGGCGTTCGAGGTCCGCAGCTCTGTGTTCCGCTCGGGTGATGCCGTTGATCTCCCAGACCCCACCAACGAGGATCTTGACCCGCGCGTGCGGTCTGCGGTGCACGCGGTACTCGGGATGCATTTTATGTTCCGGGGTAGGCTCCCGTCGGCACACCAGCACCTCGTGGCAGCCGAACTCTTCACCGGTCGCGCCGAGAGCGTCGACCAGATCGCGCTGCATGTCCTCACCAGCTACTTCGGGGATTCCCCGCACGAGGCCCGTGGGATCGGTGAGCGCGGGCACGCGCGCTCGATGGTGTCTTTCTCGAGCGTGGAGATCCGCGGCTACAACTATTTGAACGCGCTCATGGGCATCCTCGACGGCAGGACAAGATCCGTAGAGGAGGCCATCCGGGTAACGCTTTCGCTGGGCGCACCGATCCGGCGCCCCCCGTTTGTGCACATCACGCTGCTCGTGCTTGGAACGGTTCTCGCCGCTCGGCGCGGCGATGCCGCCCGTGTCGCACTCTTCACAGCTCAGCTCAGCGCCCTCGACGCGCCCGACAGCCCCGTCCCCGGCGGTTCTCGCGCATGGGCGCACGCTCAGATTCTCGCGAGCGACGGCCGCCCCGGTGAAGCAGCGGACCTCATGCAGCGTGATGCAGACAGCAACTGGGAGCGTGGCCTGGTGCTTACTGCTGCGTTCAACTATCTGATTGCCCTCGAGTTCGAGCCAACCCAGGAGCGGTTGGATGCGTCTCGTGAGCGCATCCTCGCGGTCGACTCGGAGTATTTTTCGAGTTTCCTCGAGTACATCACCGGGATCGTCGCCTCCGACGCGCAAGCCCTGCTCTCGGCCGCGTCGCGCTTTGCCCAGGCTGGCCGCTTCGGCCATGCGTTGACCGCCTCTCGGCTCGCGGGGGCGGTAGCTGAAGCGGCAGGAGACACCGCCAACGCGAAACGTGCGCATGCACTCTGGTCGCAGGTCTCGGGAAACCTCCCCCACGACGACTACTCCGAGATTGCCCTGTCGGCGAGCACGCCAAGGTTCACCACGCGGGAGCTCCAGATCGCGACGCTCGCCGTCAGCGGGATGAGCAACCAGGAGATCGCCGACGAGCTCGTGCTGTCTGTGCGCACGGTTGAGAGCCACATGCACCGGTTGATGAAGAAGGCAGGTGCAGAGAGCAGGAGTGATCTCGGCTCGCGCCTCCCCAATGTGCGCCCTGGCGGCCGTTGGGACTAGCCTGATCGGTGCGCCTGGCGGCTCCCGGCTGAGAGCCAGCTATCCGAGCGCGAGCTCAGGCGCGCCGAGTCCGTAAACGGTGCGCAGTGCCGACCGGGCGGCGTACCAGCCAGAGAGTCCGTGCACACCGGGGCCTGGCGCGGTCGAGGACGAGCACAGATAAATATCGCCTGCCGGCGTCCGCCAGGGATCCCGCGCGAGCGTCGGGCGCGCAAGGAGCTGTCTGAGCGACACCTCCCCAGAGCTAAAGTCCCCGCCAATGTAGTTTGCGTTCTCCACGCTGAGCTCCGCGGCCGGTGTGACCTGGACATCGACGATTCGCTCGCGAAATCCCGGAGCGAACCGTTCAATCTGGTCGAGCACGGCGGGGCCAACATCGGTTGTCGATCCGCGCGGGACATGCGTATAGCTGGACACTGCGTGGACGCCCGCCTGGTTGCGCGAGGGATCGAATGCTGCGGCCTGCGTGAGCAGCACGTATGGGCGCGCTGGGTGTCCGCCGAGGGCCACTGTTCGCTCAGCCGCGGCGATCTCGGCGCGTGTGCCTCCGAGGTGCACCGTCGGGGCATCGGCAACCCGTTGGTCACGCCACGGGATCGGCCCGTCGAGTACCAGGTCGACTTTCGCTGCGGCGTTGCCGTACCGAAAGCGTTCAAGCTTGCGCCTGTAGTTGTCGGGGAGCGCGTCTGCCGCGATCGCGGCGAGCGCGCGAGCCGAAGTATCAAAGAGCTTTGCGTCAAAATCTGCGAGCTCGCGCACGTCCGTGATCGCCCGCCCGGTTTCGATCCTTCCGCCGTGTGCGAGGAAGTCAGCGGCGAGCGCGTCGGTGATCGCCTGCGATCCGCCGACGGGCACCGGCCAACCGGTCGCGTGCCCGAGGGCTCCGAGCACAAACGCTACACCGGAATTTGCCAGCGCTGGCATCGGCCCGACGTTGTGGGCGGCGACACCAGCGATGAGCGCTGGCGCCCGGTGCTCACGGAATCGCAAATTCCACAGCGGGGAGCCCTGTTCCAGGGTGCGCGCGCCGAGCGTGACGGCGGCGAGCAGATCGCTTGGCCAACGCAGCAGTGCGCCTCCCAGCGCCACATCGAGCGTCCCTGCAAGTCGCGAAAGGACGGGCCGCAGCAGGCGCGCGTATGCTGCGCCGTCTCGCCCGAGTTCCGCCGCGGTCCGGTCGAGATCGCGGTAGGCGACCGCTGCGTGATCGCCGGCTGAACCGTCGAGCGGGTGAGCATAGGAGGCTTCTGGGACGACGAAACTCATGCGTTTTGCGAGTTCGAACTCGCGGAAGAAACCAGTTGCGAGCGCCATCGGATGGATCGCTGAGCAGACATCGTGTCTGACGCCGGCGCGGACGTGCTCGGTGGTTCGCGCGCCGCCACCGATCGTGTGCGCCGCTTCAAACAGGGTGACGGGCACTCCAGCGCGCGCGAGGGTGACCGCCGCGGCGAGGCCGTTTGGGCCGGAGCCGATGACGGCGGCGCCGCGTGAAAACCCCATGGTCTCAGAGTCTAGCTTCACGCGGCGCCGCGAAGTGGTTACGCCTTGCGGTACTCTGCCCGGATTGGGCAGTCAAACGGGTCGCGTGCGGCAAGGCCGACACGGTTGAGGTATTCGATGACGATCGCGTAGGACCGCAGGAGCGAGGTCTCGGTGTACGGCACACCGAGCGTCTTGCAGTGCTCGCGGACCAAAACGCGGACCTTGGACAGGTGCGGCCTGGCCATGCTCGGGAAGAGGTGGTGCTCGACCTGGTAGTTGAGACCGCCCATGAGCCACGTTGCCCACCAGCCGCCCCGGATGTTGCGTGACGTGCGAACCTGCTTCGTGAAGAAGTCGAGCTTGGCGTCGTGGGCGATGACCGGCATGCCCTTGTGGTTCGGCGCAAAAGACGCTCCCATGTAAACGCCAAATACTGCGAGTTGCACGCCCATGAACGCAAACGCGAGGCCGACCGGCAAGAACAGAAACACTGGAACGAGAATGATCACGAAGCGCGCGACGATGATCGAAAGCTCGATCCAGCGTCCCTTCACTGGCTCGCGCCGCAGCAGGTGCACGATGCTGTGCCTGTGCAGGTTGAGGCCCTCAAGCGTGAGGAGTGGGAAGAACAGCCAGCCCTGGCGCTGGGTAATGAACCGCAGCACGCCGCGGGCCTTTACCGCGTCTTCCTCGATGAACGAGATCGTGTCGATCTCGATGTCGGGATCTTTGCCGACGCGGTTGGGGTTGGAGTGATGCCTCGTGTGCTTCGAATCCCACCAGGCGTAGCTCATCCCGATGCTGGCAGCGAGGACGCGGGCGAGCCGGTCGTTCTTCGGGCCGGTCGAGAGGATCTGGCGGTGCGCTGCCTCGTGGGTGAGGAACGCGATCTGGGTGAACAAGAGGGCGAATGCCGCGGCCATCAACAGCTGGAACCAGCTGTCGCCGAGCAGGATGGAGCCCGTGATCGTCGCGGCGAGGCCGACGGTGATCGCGAGTCCGACGATCGCATAGAACCAGGGTGTCCTGGCGAACAGCCCTGACTCCCGAGCGACCTGTGAAATGTTCGTGTACGCCTTTGCAACCGGCGGAAAGTCTGCGGCGCGGGCCCGCGTGAAACGCAGTGGCCCGAGGCCATCTAATGTCTGAGGAGCGGTCGTCGTCATGAGCGGCACCTAATCCCGTTCCGAGCCGCTGGGTGAGCTGCTCTGGTCAAGCCACTGGCGTTTGCCGATCGCTGGCCTCAGCGTACCCCGGGCCCTGTACCCAGAGGGGCATGTAGCAGAAAAAGACAGGGAACTCATAGCATTCGCGCATCGTGCCGTGTGCCTGCCGCGGCGGCGCCGCGCCTAGGCTACAGTTCGAACTGCGTACGCTTGGGCCGTGAGCCGGCCCGCCACCGCTGCAGAGCATCGACAGAATGCTTCGCCTCACCGCCCAAACCGAAAGACACACATGCCACGATCCGTGTCAGCAGCAACAAGCGGCGGTGTTGTCGCGCCACGCCACACGGTGCTCCAGGCCTTTCGTTCCCCGCGATTGCTCCTGCGCGAGGCCCTCGCCGGCCTCGTGGTCGCGCTCGCGCTCATTCCCGAAGCCATCTCGTTCTCCATCATCGCGGGGGTCGACCCTAAGGTAGGGCTTTTCTCGTCCTTCATCATGGCCGTGTCCATCGCTTTTCTCGGCGGCCGCCCTGCCATGATCACGGCAGCAACCGGAGCGGTGGCCCTCGTCATCGCACCCGTTATGCGCGACTACGGCATGGACTACTTCATCGCGACCGTGCTCCTCGCCGGCGTGCTCCAGATCTTGCTCGCCGTGCTCGGCGTCGCGAAACTCATGCGATTTATCCCGCGCAGCGTCATGATCGGCTTCGTGAACGCGCTCGCGATCCTTGTGTTCGGCGCGCAGCTCCCCGAGCTCATAGGCGTGCCGTGGGCGGTCTACCCGCTCGTCGCCGCCGGCATCCTCATCATGGTGCTCATGCCGAGGATCACGAGGGTCGTGCCGGCCCCGCTCGTCTCCGTGATCATCATCACCGCGGCAGCGGTCGTGTTCGCAATCAACGTGCCAACGGTCGGCGATAAGGGCGCACTCCCCGACAGCCTGCCCGAACTCTTCGTGCCGAACGTGCCGCTGACCTGGGAAACCCTGAGCATCATCGGGCCGTTCGCCCTCGGCATGGCGCTCGTCGGGCTCATGGAGTCGCTCATGACCGCGAAGCTCGTCGACGAGATCACCGACACCCGCTCGAACACGACCCGGGAGAGCTGGGCGCAGGGCGTCGCGAACCTGCTCTCCGGGTTCTTCGGAGGCATGGGTGGCTGCGCTGTCGTCGGCCAGACAATGATCAACGTCAAGGTCTCCGGCGCGCGAACGCGTATCTCGACGTTCCTCGCCGGCGCTTTCCTGCTCGTGCTCATCCTCGTGCTCGGCGACCTCGTCGCGATCATCCCGATGGCCGCACTCGTCGCTGTCATGATCATGGTCTCCGTTGCAACCTTCGACTGGCATTCGATTGCTCCCACAACGCTCAGGCGGCTGCCAAAGAGCGAGACCTTCGTCATGCTCACCACCGTCGCAGTCGTGGTCGCCACTCAGAATCTCGCGGTCGGCGTCGTCGTAGGGGTCTTCGTCGCCGCCATCATGTTCGTGCGCCGCGTTGCCCACGTCGTGTCGGTCGAGCGCGAAATCACGGGTGAGGGGGACGCCGCCGAGGCCACGTACACAGTCACCGGCGAACTATTCTTCGCCTCGAGCAACGACCTCACCACGATGTTCGAATACACGCGCGATCCGAGCCGCATTGTCGTCGACCTCACCCGCTCACACATCTGGGACGCGTCCTCGGTCGCCGCCCTCGACACGATCGTGACAAAGTACGCCCGCCTGGGCACGACCGTCGAGATCGTTGGCATGAATGAGCTCACGCGAGACTTTCACGGACGACTCAGCGGCGGACTCGGCACGCAGCTTTAGCTGTGATTGTGCGCTTTCCTCGCGCGCTTTCAATCCTCGTGGGCTATGGTCAGGCTTGGGCACCCCTTCAACGGAAGGAGATGTGATGTCCAGTAAAGATCGTGGCCAGAAGGCCACCAAGAAACCCGCGGCGCAGACGCTCAAAGAGAAGCGAGCTGCGAAGCGAAGCAAGACCGAATCAAACAGTTCACAGTTGAACCGAGATAAGTAGCGAGCCCGGTGGCGCACGTTCTGTGCGCCACCGCCGGCTCGGATCCGGACATTCCTCGCTCTCCTCAGGCTACTGGCGCCCGAGAGCGGACTACTGAGGCCGAAACACCCCGGCTACGGCGGGCCTTCCGCCACTACTGCTTTCGATCCGAATCCCCTTCGCAAACCGCCAGACGAGCCTCAGCTGGGCGGCGCAACGGGCCATGCTCTTGAGTGGGAACGCCCCGCTCGTACACTCCAGGCACACCGATCGTGCTTACCGCTTCGCGTTCCCCCTTGCCCCGGCTGCAAGGGACCGCCCGGTCAACTCCTGCGTGAGACAGCCTTGTTCGCTCTCACTCAGAAGGAACACCAGTGTCTCGACGTGTCTCGACGCAGCGCCCCGCCAAGCAGGGAGCGCGAAAGAGGGCCTCCAGCTCGCGGTCCGCGCGACTCCCATGGCGCGCGCGCAGCGCATCTGGAGCATTCCGACGCGCGCTCACCACGCTCAGTATTGTGCTCCTCGCGATGGGTGCTGTGCCGACGCCAGAGCCGGCACAGGCAGCCGCTGGAGACCGCGTCGAATTCCCCTGGGTCATGCAGGTCAGCAAGAACCAGCCCAATCTCTTCCCGATCTACAGCGCAGGCTTCCCCGGCTGTGTCACCGGCTCGGACTCCTTCAATGTGTGCCGCACCTACGGTTTCTCCTACCCGAACACTGCTGAGGCGCTGGACTACGCAGACCTCTGGTCGTTTCCAGCGGCGGGCGAACAGGGTCTCGTTATCCGCAAAGACGGCGCGTGCTTCACACACGGAACAGCGTCCGGGGTGCACGCGAACGGCGACTTCACGCAGGTCAAACTCAAGGGGAGCGCTGAGTGCAACCCGAGCGGATCAGCCACGGCGCTGAAACACTCGGTCTGGTATCACGATCCCGTGGAGCGCACACTCGTCGCCGTCGAAAACGGGGCGAGAAGTTCGTTTGCCTTCGGCTTTGATAACACGGTCAACCCAGGCCACGAGACTTCCCCAGCCGGCAAGCTCACGAACGGCCAATCGCCCATGGGAGGTGGGTGGGTGTTCCCCGATCCCAGGCTCTTTCCGCAGACCCCCGTCCCCAGCGGCCCAGACGTCGCCAAGTCGGCGCTCACCGTGTCGACAGGGATCCGCGCCCCGAACGGCATCAAGGAGCACACGGCTACCGCAACCGTGAAGAACAGCGCTGGGACGGTGCTCGCCGGCCAGACCGTAAACTTCCGGATCTTCAACGAGGCCGGCTCCGCGCTCGCAACGACCGCGAAGATCAAGGCGTCGGGGACAACCAATGCAAGCGGACAGGCCATCGTGCCGATTACCGCGACAGCCGCAGGCACCTACACCGTCGAGGCGACGATCGGCGGCAAACACATCACCGACTCGATGAAGAAGCGCGTCACGTTCGCCTACGAAGTGTCGCAGGGCAACTCGATGCTCGAGGTTTCGTCCAACACCCGGTACGTGAACGGGCCGGATCCCCACACGACAAAGGCGACGATCCGCAGCTCAGCCGACACGGGAAGCGTCGGTATGGCGGGTCAAGACGTCACGTTCACCATGCTGACATCGACCGGCGCGGCGACCACGGACGCGAAGGTACTTCCCGGCACCGTACGGACCAACAGCGCGGGTGTCGCTGAGGCAACAATTACGGCGACCAAAGCCGGCACCTACCGGGTGCAAGCGAAGGTCCTGGGCTCGCATATCTCGGGCTCCCCCAACCTCACCGTAACCTTCATCGACAAGCCTGTTGACCCGCCAGTTGACCCGCCAGGCGGCGTCGACCTGTCGAAGTCCGCGCTCACCGTCACAACCGGAAGCAGAGAAGCAAACCACAAAACCCAGCATCACCAGGCGATCGCAGGGATCAAGGATGCCAACGGAGATGGGCTCTCATGGCAGGCCGTGTCCTTCAAGCTCTACAACTGGGATAGGACGCCTGCGACCGAGGCGACCATCACCAGTAGCGTCAACACGAACGCGCAGGGCCTCGCGCTCGCCAAGATTACCGCCAGCGCCGCTGGAAATTACTGGGTCGAGGCGAGGGTGGGCGGCAAGGAGATCACCAACTCGAACAAGCTGTACGCGGTGTTTGTCGACGCACCGCCGGTCGTCTCGCCCGAGCAGTCGAGCCTGTCGGTCACCGCCCACAAACCATACGCAGACGGCGTATCCGAGCACCAAGCAACCGCCACAATTCTCAGCACGACCGGCACGGCCATGCCGACACAAACGGTGCAGTTCGCGGTGTTCACGCAAACCGGCACCGCGACGACCGATGCCATCATCACCGCGAGCGCCGCGACCGATGCAACGGGCAAAGCGATCGCGACCATCACAGCGAAAAAACCCGGGCTCTACATGGTCGAAGCGACCGTCGGTGGCAAGCCGGTCACTGGCTCGCGCCAACGCTTCGTCGAGTTCATCGCCGTGCCCCTCGTGACCATGACCTGCCCTGCACCAGATTCACAGGACGGCACCGTCACGCTTGGCGGCGCGAACGTGCCAATCACGGCGACAAAGGTGCGGGTGTACAAGCGTGAGGGCACTGGAGCGGCACAGCTCTGGGGCGACGCGGTTCTCTCCGGGAGCGGCGTGGAGCGCACCTGGAGCTTCACGGGAAAGACTCCCCTGCCATCGGGCACCTTCACCTTCACCGCACGCTCCGTCGATGCCGCTGGCAAGGAATCCGCGGATTCTGCCCCTGCATGCCCCATGACGGTCACCCGAGAGCTACCGCTCACTGGAGAGAAGCACATTGCACCAGTGCTGCACCAGTCGACCTGGGTGCCTGAGATCACGGAGAACAACTGGGAGATCACGGTCACCGAGGGCACAACGGTCCAGGTCATTAGCGGTGGCGGTTCCGCCGAGCTCACGCCGGGAAAGAGCTACACGCTCGGCGAGCGCCTCCGCGCCAAGCCCGTGCCAGAACCGAGCGCGAAGCTCTACACGCAGGCAGGCAACTTCGCCTGCCTCGACGGCGGGGGGATCCCCCTCCCTTCGAGTGTGTTCAACGCCGCAACCGGCGTCATCACACTCGACGCATCCGGGTCTACTCGGGTTACTCCTCCTATTTCGTGCGCTGTCACCAATCAGACCGCGAACGTATCGTTCATCACCAAGCGCGAGGGCGGCCAGCAGGAACTCCCGGCACGCGGCTGGAAACTCGACATGGCAAGCGCAGCTGACGGCTTCGATGTGTCGCTCGACGACATCTACACGGTGCTCGATGCACGGCCGGGCACCTACGACCTCACCGCGACCGCACCAGCGGGCCTGAGCGTCGCGGGCATCGAGCGGCTGCGGCTGGGCGTTCCCGCGTGCCGCGCACTCGCAAACGACCCGATCAGCGCGCGTGAATCCTGCTGGGAACGCATTGGCGACGGTGGTCGCGGCGTCACCGACGCGGTACCTCAGGGGTCCCACTCGGTGTTCCGGGTGCTTACCGCCGCCCCACTCGAGATGCCTGCGCTTCCGCTGACAGGAGGCATCGGTTCGTGGCAGTTCACCGCTGCCGGAGGCGCGGCACTGCTGCTCGCCGCCTCCGCCTACGTGCTGCGCTCGCGTCGAAGCGTGCTGCGCTCGGCTCAGGCCAACAGGTAGCAGCGGCGCGGTTGCCTGAAACGGCCCCTTACCTCTTTCCCCCATCCTCTCGATGTTGCGCTGCTCACCGCTGAACAACACGAGAATCCCCCAACACATATGACAACCGAAAGGACACGTTGTGAATCCCACACCAACTCGAAAGCTCCGAGGCGTCGCACTGCTCGGAGCAGCTGCAATCGCCGCAGGCGCAATCGGCTTCGGCGCGACCCCCGCGTTTGCGGCGCAGCCAGGCGACGGCGGCACCGGCTCCGTCACCGTGCACAAGCTCGAGCAGCCTGACGGCGACTTCGGCGCGAACGATGGTTCGGAGCTGCAGCTTCCGTCGACCGCGGTGCCGCTTGTCGCTGGCTTCAAAGTCTGCACGATCAACGGCATCGACCTGAGCGTTGCCTCCAACTGGAACCGGATGAAGAACCTCACCGCGACCGCCGGAGCCGCCGCAGGCGACGCGCCGATCGTGACCGAAGCAGGAACCGCGCTGACGCTCTCCTGCACTGGTGCCGAGCAGCTCACAAACATGGCTGACGGCACGACAAAGTTCGACCTTGCGGCTGACAAGGCATACGTGGTCTTCGAGAGCACGCCTGCCGACAATGCGAAGTCTGTTGCAGCCCCGACGATCATCACGGTGCCGCTCCCCGTCGCCGGCGCGGCAAGCCCGGCCCAGGCGTGGAACTACAACCCGCACATTTACCCGAAGAACATCATCGTCGGCTCCGGCGCGACGAAGACGGGCGACCTCGTCGGAGACCGCGTGAGCTTCGACGTGACCGTGCCGGTGCAGCCGCTCGCAGCCGATGAGAAGTACTCCGAATTCCGCATCGACGATCAGCTCTCGGGCGAGATCGCCTATACCGGTGGTTCCGTCAATCTCGTCGCGAAGAACGGTGCAAGCGTAGCCCTCATCGAGGGCACCGATTACACCCTCACCCCCGCAACCAACGTCGTCGGAACGAACGTGCGACTGAATTTCCTCGCGCCCGGTCTCGCGAAGCTTGACGCGAACATCGGCGGCAAGATTGTGCTCACGATCAACGCCGATCTCAAGGAGAGCGGTACCACCGCCAACGAGGCGAGCATCACGATCAATGGCAAGACCACCGACCCGGGCACCGGCCCGGAGATCACTGACCCGGAGAACTTCTGGGGCGGCATCCACATCATGAAGGAAGCCAAGCTCGTCGGCGGCGGCGCGAACGTTCCGCTCGCCGGCGCTACCTTCGATGTCTACACCGCTGCTGCCGCCGCAACCGACTGCCCGGCAACGCCGGACACCGGTGCGGTGAAGATCCGTGGCAGCTTCGTCTCGGGCTCTGACGGCACGACCAGCAAGGTCACCGTCGCTCAGGGTAAGTACTGCGTCTACGAGACCGGCTACCCCGCAGGCTACAAGCCGCTCGTAGGCGGCCAGCTCTTCACGGTCGATGATTCTGATCTCGCCGCGACCGTCGTCAACGTGCAGGTCGGCGTAGACGATGGCGATCTGCCGTCGCTCCCGATCACGGGTGCCGCTGGCAACGTCTTGCTGCTCGGCGGCGGCGGGCTCGCGCTCATCGTTGCTGGTCTTCTCTTCGCGGCACGTCGCCGCAAGGAGCACGCACAGGCGTAGCCTCCGCGGTCCTCGGCCGGGTGCGTCCATCGCGGACGCACCCGGCCGAGGCTTCTCTGTTTCACACCGATCCCCAGCCGCAACGAGAGCCACATGTCACCTCATCCCATAGTCACCCCAACCGCATCGGGGCCGAAGCACTCCCGCAGGAGGCTCGGACATGGCAATACCCGCCGTGCCTGGAAGATGAGCTGGCTCAATCTCAGTATCGCCGTGCTCTGCCTGATCGGCATTGGCCTCGTCGGCTACCCGACAGCTGCCGGCTGGGTCTCGCAGTACAACCAGTCGAACATCCTCTTCGACCAGACTCAGGCAACCGCAGCACAGGCACGCGAGGAGCTCCGTGCCCAATTGGACGCGGCGCAGGCCTACAACGAAGCCCTCCACTCGGGCGCGCTCCTCGAGTCGGGCGCCAACGTCGCTTCCGGCACGGGCGTCACCGAAACAACCCTTGACTATTGGAAACTACTCGCCGGCGAGTCTTCGACGATCATGAGCCGCCTCCGCATCCCCGCAATCGACCTTGACCTTCCCGTCTATCACGGTACGAGTGATGCGACCCTGCTGAAGGGTGTCGGGCACCTGCAAGGCACGTCGCTTCCCGTTGGAGGCGAAGGGACCCGGTCGGTGTTGACCGGCCACCGAGGCCTCGCGAACGCGACCATGTTCACCCACCTCGACCGCGTCAAGAAGGGTGATGTGTTCAGCGTTGAGGTGCTCGGCGAGGTGCTCAGCTACCGCGTCGACACGATCCAGATCGTCGATCCGGATGCCACCGAGCAGATCCGCGCGGAGCCGGGCCGCGATCTCATGACCCTCGTCACCTGTACGCCGCTGGGCATCAACACTCAGCGCATCCTCATCACCGGCGAGCGGGTCATACCGACGCCACACGGAGAGATCGAGGCAATGTCGGCGAAGCCAGACGTACCTGGTTTCCCGTGGTGGATCGTTATCGGCGGCGGCCTCGTGGTGGGTGTCGGCGTGTGGTTTTGGCGCTCGGGCTACCGCTCAGTGCCCCCGGCGAAGACCGCGCTGCAGGGCGCAAGCGCCGGTGTGCTCGCCCCTACAGGCACCCAGCGAGCAGGGCGAGCACGAACGGCAAGTGCACGGCAGCAATAACAGCGGCGAGCATGAACGCATACATGCCTGCGGCCGCGGCCAGCGCGGTGCTCGCTGGCGGTCGGGGCGCTCCGACGAGGTGGCGAATGCGCTCTGAGCCCGCTGCGTGGAGCACGGCGTGCGCTGGCAGCTTCCCCGCTGACTCCGGGATGCCCGGCTGGCCGAGTTTGAGAAGGGCACCGGCAAGGGCGTCGGTGCCTGCCGCCTGCTTCGCTGCCCGATCCGCAGCGATCTCCAGATAGTGCGGCACTGCGGAGCGCACCTCGCGGATGAGGGGGATCCATCTCAAGTACCGTGTCGCGCCGTTGAGGATCGCGACAATGAGGTGGTGCCGTTCGTCGAGGTGAGCCTGCTCGTGCGCGAGCACCGCGGCGAGTTCCGCCTCGGAGAGCGACGCGACAGTGCCGCGCGACAGGACGATGCCGCCGTGTCGATGCGGGAGCGAGAAGGCGAGGAGCGCTGTGTCCTGGGTGATGCGCGCAGTGTTGCCGTGCAGACGTACTCGCTCACTCGCGGAGCGCACCGTCAGGCTGAGTTGTGACTGCGAGCGCCGCAGCGCCGCGAACTCGCGTGCGAGCCCGATGAGGACGGCGACGACCCCGAGCGACGGAAGCGCGAGCGGCACGATCGCAGGAACCCCAATCGTCACGGCACTCTCCCCGAACGGACTCGCCGCGCTCAGGCATCGATCGCATACGTCGGCGACCTGCTGCGGCAGCCAGTCAGGGCCCGAACTCATCCAGGCGACAACCGGGCCGAGGGCGACGAGCGCCGCGATCCAGAGCACTGCGGTGAGGCTGAGCGCGATCGCCGCGAAGCGTGGAATTGTCGCGAGCGCAGGAGCAGCGCGGCGCAGCAGCCGCGGCCCACCGAGTGCGGCCGCGGCAAGCACGCTCGAGAGGAGCAGCGCGATGAGTGGCTGTGTCACTGTGGCGGGTCCCCACCGAGGAGGTGCCTGCGCAGCAGCTCGAGGTCGTCCTCCGGCATGCCATCAACGAAGTGCAAGATCGACGCCTCGCGATTTCCCGATGCGTCAAGGGCGTGCTCCATGAGGTTTGCGGCGTGCGCCTCGCGGCTGACGGAGGCGCCATAGAGCGTCGTGTGCCCAGCCTTCCGGGTGCTCACGAGACCTTTCTTGCGGAGGTTTCCCAGCACGGTAGCGATCGTCGTGTACGCGGGGTCGGTGGGGAGCCGATCGATGAGCTCCCGCACGGTGGCTCCTTCGGACTCCCAGAGGAGGTCCATGACCTGCGCTTCGAGAGTTCCGAGCCGCGCCGGCTCTCCCTGTGAGAGGTCACCGCCTGCGTGTGGTGTGATCGCGTTCATCGTGAGAGCTCCATCTGTGTGTCCGAGGATGGCACCGGCGTGGTCGCCCGCACTGGGCACGCGACCTGGCCACTGAGCCGCCAGACGAGCGCAACGGCGGTGAGCACGAGTGCCGCACCCGCGAGCACGGGCTGCAGCGGCGCAAACCAGGTGATGGCACCAGAATAGCCGAGCGCTATGAGGGCGATCTTGTTGCATACCGGGCAGCCGACGGCGAACCAGGTCAGCACTCCCCCTGCGATCCCCATCCGGCTGCTCCGCCGCTCGGCCTGCGGTATCTCGGCGCTCCCCCCGCTGGCTGCTGTGGCTGCTGGTTGCCGCACGTAGGTCGCGCTCAGGAGGCCGACGCCAATCGCGGTGAGCACCCACACGGGATAGTTCCACCACACGGTGTCGATCTCTCGCGCGAACCACGGGTTCGGGATCAGCACGGTGCCGACGCCAACGACGGCAGCGAACCCGGCCGCGACGAATCCGGCGATCGCGAACTGCTTCGGCGACCAGCTGCGAAGCGCGCGGCGCGCGAGGGTGAGCCGTTGCCTCGCTGCGGCGATACTGCGGGGACGAGCCATCACGGTTTCCTTTCACCGGGGGCGATCGAACGCCGCAACTTACTATGTACCGTAGTAACGGTAGGGGGTGACCCTGCAACCCCGCTGAACGGCCGCGACCGTGGCCGACTGTCAGCGGCGCAACGTACGATTGTCGAAAGAGAGGGAGGCGCGAGAGAGACCCTTGCGCGCCGCACACTATGAGCACAGTTGAAATCACGAAAGACAACCTCGAGCAGACCATCACGGACGGCGGGATTGTGGTCCTCGACTTCTGGGCGGCCTGGTGCGGCCCCTGCCGCTCCTTCGCGCCGGTGTTCGAGAAATCCTCCGAGACGCACGAGGACATTGTGTTCGGCAAGATCGACACTGAGGCCGAGCAGGAGCTTGCTGGAATGTTCGGCATCACCTCGATCCCAACGATCATGGCGTTCCGTGACGGGGTCAACGTCTTCGCGCAGGCTGGCGCGCTGCCAGCCCCCACCCTCGAACAGCTCATCGACGCCGTCCGCGGGCTCGATATGGACGAGGTTCGCACGCAGCTCGCGCAGGAAGCCGCGAATGGCGGAAGCGACGCTGAGCGCGACCCAGCGCAGGTTACGCCGGAGGGTGCGTAGCCGCGCGCGCCTGATCACTTCGCTCCCTGGGAGACGAGCTGCTCGGTACGCTGCCTTGCGCGCTTGCGCCGCGCAGCAACCCACACCCAAAGCGCAGCGGCGGTCACCCCGAGGATTCCGAGCACGTCGAACACCGGGCTTGCGAACACGGCTCCCTGCTCTTGCGCCCAGGCGAGCACGGAGGTGGGCACGAGCGAGGGCAGCGATACCAGGCCGTTCGTGAACCAGAACAGCAGCCCGACTCCGATGATGAGCAGCCCGGTGGCGAGTGACGTTGTGTGGAGCTGCCTTCCAAAGACCGTGATGGCCCTACCGCGGAGCAGTCGCTGCCCACGCTGGCCGATCCGCTCCCAGAGGGCGGCGATCACCACGAGCGGAACGACCATGCCCGCCCCGTAGACCGCGAGGAGCGCACCCGCCATGAGGCTGCTGCCCTGGCCGAGCGCGAGCGTGAGCACAGCGCCAAGAATGGGCCCGGCGCAGAAGCCGGCAACGCCGCCAACCGCCCCGAGCAGGAAGGTGCGCACGAGCCCCTTCCTCCCTGAGGCCCGTCGTTGCACAGCCGTCGCCCCGGGAAGTACCCGCGACAGGTCAAAGCCGAATCCGAGCGCCTGCAGGGTGCCAAGCACGACGAGCAGCACCGAGGTCAGTGCGATGATCAGCCCCCGCTGTTCGATGAAGAGGGACCCGAGGGCTCCAACACCGAGCCCGAACGGCACGAGCGTGACCACGAGCCCAAGGTAGAACACTGCACCGTGGACGAGGAGCTTCAGCTTCGCCCCAACGGTGGAGGCGAAGAACGCCGGAAGCAGCAGTGCGCTGCAGGGGCTCAAGAGCGCGAGCACTCCGCCAAGGAATGCCGTAACGAAACCAATATTCATGCGCTATCCCACCTTCGCAAGCGCACGCTCGAACGCGTCAATGAACACGCCGCTCGGCTGGGCGCCGACGATGGGCTCGCCCCCGAGCACAAACGTTGGGGTGCCAGACACTCCGAGCTGTTGCCCCGATGTCGCGTATCCCCGCACGAGCTCGAGTGTCTCCGGTGCCTCGAGATCTGCGACAAACTGCGCGGTGTCGAGCCCGAGCTTGCCGGCGAGCCCGGTGAGTGCTTCTTCGGTCAGCTCGTGCGGCGCGAGATGCTCTCCGTCAGGGAACAGTGCGTCGTGGAACTCCCAGAATTTCCCCTGCTTCGCGGCCGCGTGTGCGGCGAGCGCGGCACGCTCGGAGTCGGCGCCGTACTGGTTGACGTCACGCCACTCGATGCGCAGGTCACCACGCTCGGCATACTCGAGCATTGTTGGAAGGGTGTCTTGTGTCCACTTCGCACAGAAGGGGCACTGGTAGTCGGAGTACACGACCAAGCCGACGGGCGCATCGAGCGGCCCAGCGGACTGCACATCGCTCGGGTCGCGACTTTCGATGTAGCTGAGATCCATTTCGTCTGGCTGCTCGGCTGCCGCGCCCCCCGGGGCCGAGCGACCCGACGTGACCTGCAGAACGACGAGGGTGATGAGCAGTCCGGCGATGGCGATGATTCCGATTGGCAGGATCCACGACCGGACCCGCGCTGCGGTAGTTTGCGACATTCTTCTCCTCAGGTGATTACTATGAGTGATAGTAAACTATGCTGCATAGTAATCCCTGCGAATTGGATGAACGCGCCGCTTACGCTCTCCCGGCGACAGTCGAGAGCTGCTTGCGCCGACGGCGCGCAAGCAGCCGCGTGCCAATGAGTCCGTGGCGCGGGCTGAAGAGGTACGTGAGTGCAAATGCCGCACCCTGGGCGAGGACCACCATCCCACCAGATGCGGTGTCGAGGTAGTAACTCACGAACAGCCCGATCACCGCGCAGACCGCCGAAATAGCCGGAGCGATGACCAGCATTCGCGAGAACTTGTCGGTGAGCAGGTAGGCCGTCGCACCCGGAATAATCAGCATCGCAACCACCAGCACCACCCCGACGGCTTGGAGCGCGACGACCGAGGTGAGCGCGAGCAAGCCCAGCAGCATTGCTCCGAGCATCCTGGGGTTCAACCCAAGAGCGTGCGCGTGCGTCGGGTCGAAGGCAAACAGGGTGAAATCCCTCCGCTTTGCGACGAGCACAACGAGGGTTACCGCGCCCAGGATGGCCACTTGCAGCAGGTCGGCCGACGAAACACCGAGCAGATTCCCGAAGATGATGTGATTCAGGTCCGTCTGCGAGGGAGTCACCGAGATGAGCACCAGCCCGAGCGCGAACAGCGTCGTGAATACGATGCCTATCGCAGCATCCTCTTTGACCCTGCTGGTATCCCGAACCGCACCGATGAGGGCGACCGCGAGAAACCCGAACACCACAGCACCGAGCGCGAACGGCGCCCCGACGATATAGGCGAGCACGACACCGGGGAGCACGGCGTGCGACACCGCATCCCCCATGAGCGACCACCCGATGAGCACAAGCCAACACGACAGCACCGCGCACACGACCGACGCAATGAGGGTCGTGGCGAGCGCGCGCACCATGAAGTCGTAGCTCAACGGCTCGAGAAAGAAGTCGATGAGGTTCATGCGGACTCTCCCCTTCCCAGCACGTCGAGCCCGAAGGCCAGCGCGAGATTCTCGGGCTGGAGCACGTCCGCGGGCGGCCCGTGCATGAGCACTCGACGCATGAGCAGGATCGCCTCATCGGCGAGCGCGGGGAGCGCGTGCAGATCGTGTGTCGACACCAGCACGGTAGCCCCTTCGTCTGCTAGCTCGCGAAGCAGACGCGTGATCGTCGCCTCTGAGCGCTTATCCACCCCGGCGAACGGCTCGTCAAGCAGCAGTGTAGTTGCCCCCTGCGCGATCCCCCTCGCAACGAAGGTGCGCTTCTTCTGCCCGCCCGAAAGCTGACCGATCTGCCGGTCAGCGTATTCGGTGAGCTCGACCCGCTCAAGCGCAGAGGCCACGGCGGCATGGTCGGCCGCGCGCGGGCGGCGCGTCGGGCCCATCTTTCCGTACCGGCCCATGAGGACGACGTCGCGCACGGAAAGCGGGAACGCCCAGTCGACGTCTTCGCTCTGCGGAACGTACCCCACCGCGCCAGTTTTTCGCACTTTCGCAGGAGAATGCCCGTTGATCAGCACGCTCCCTGTGTCCGGGCGCACCATTCCCATGATGGCTTTGAACAGCGTCGACTTTCCCGACCCGTTCATCCCGACAAGTCCACAGACGCGGCCGTGCTCGATCGTGAGCGTTGCGCCGTCGAGCGCGAGCACCTCACCGTAGTGCACGGTGACATCATCAACGCGGATAGCGGCGGCGCTCATCTCTCGCCACCCGCGAGGCCTGCAACGATCGCTTCGGCGTCATGCCGGATGAGATCGAGATAGCTGGGGACGGGGCCGTCCGGCTCTGAGAGCGAATCGACGTAGAGCACATCGCCCAGCGTTGCCCCCGACGCCTCGGCTACCTGGCGCATCGGGGCGTCTGACACCGTGGACTCGCAGAACACAGCCGGAACGTCGTTCGCGCGCACGAACTCGATCACCGACGCGATCTGCCTCGGGGTGGCCTGCTGTTCGGCGTTCACCGCCCAAATGTACTTCTCAGTAAGGCCTGCATCGCGCGCAAGGTAAGAGAATGCGCCCTCACAACTAACGAGCGCTCGCTGGTGCTCCGGGAGCACCGCGAGAGCGGCAACGAGCTCATCCTGCACGGTCTGGAGCTCTTGCTTGTACGCCGCTCCGTTGGCTGCAAACTCGGCGGCGTGCTCTGGCGCGACTTCCGCGAACGCCTCGACCATGTTGTCGACGTACACCTGCACGTTCAGTGGGCTCATCCACGCGTGCGGATTCGGCATTCCGCTGTACGCATCCTCGCGAATGTCGATGGGAACGATGCCGTCGCTCACCACGACATGCGGCACGTCGAGGTCGGCGACAAACTGCGCAAACCATGCTTCGAGCCCCATCCCGTTGTCAAGGATCAGGTCGGCGTCGTTCGCCCGTCGAATATCCCCTGGGGTGGGCTCGTAGCCGTGGATCTCTGCGCCAACCTTGGTGATCGATTCAACCCGGAGATGCTCGCCAGCCACGTTCTCGGCGATGTCGGACAGCACGGTAAACGTGGTGAGCACGACGGGACGATCGTCGGCATCGGTTGCTCCGGAGGGCTGGAAAGTGCAGGAAGCAAGGGTGAGCGCACCGGCAGCCGCGAGTGCGATCGTGGCCAGGGTGCGCGCGCGGCGTGGGAAAAGCAACTCGTTGGTCTCCATCTAGTGGCGGGGCAGAGCGACGTCCAAGGCAGGACACACGCAGGTATTCGGTTTCCACAACTATAGACTTCGTTGGCCCGAACTTGCAAAAGAGTGCCCCTGAAGTCCCATCTATGAGGCTGCACGATTCCCACACAGCAGACAGCAAAGGGGCACCCGGGCTCATGCCCGGGTGCCCCTCGTTGCTGCGGTGCGCAGTCGCTTACTGTCGGTCTCCTGCGAGTAGCCCAAAGACGACGGTGTCGGTCCACTCGCCCTTGTTCCACCAGTCCTGCCGCAGATGCGCCTCACGGTGCATCCCCACTCTGCTCGCGAGCTTCGCCGAAGCAAGGTTGCGTGCGTCCATCTGAGCCACGACACGGTGCAGCGAGCCCCGCTCGAATCCCAATGCGATGATCGCACGCACGGCCTCCGCCGCGAATCCCTTGCCGCTGTGACGGGGATCAAGTACCCACCCCACCTCGGCGATCCGCCACTCGGTGTTCGTGATCCACAACTGCACGTCGCCGATCACGGCGCCTTCGAATTCGATCACAAGCGAGACGGCGCCGCTGGGGCCGACGAGGTCGGTCTTCGGCAGCCGCTCCGCCACTTTTTCGCGCGCGACCTCTTCAGTCCACGGGTCGTCAAGCAGGAATCGCGCAACATCGGGGTTGGCATAGATGGGTTGGAGCGCTGCAGCGTCCGCTTCAGTGTGCGGGCGCAACAGCAGTCGGTCGGTCTGGATCGGGTACGTAATATCGGTTGTCATACGCACCCCATTTTACGGCACCCCGCCTCAGCTTCCGGCGCCTATTCCCGCGCCGACGGGCTGGCGCAGCGCTTCCTCGTCCGGAGCCTTTGCAGTTTCGGGAAGCGACCGGCGCACGCGGCTTTTCTCCGGCCCTGCTGTGCGCCCAAAACGGCCCCTGAGCCAGTCAGCGAACTGTCGCCAGGTCCGGTCACGAATGAAGATCATGTCGCCGAGGATCATCATGAGCGAGAACCACGGGAGTGCGAGCAAGATGCCAATCGATGCGTGCATCCCGGTGACGACTACGAGCCCAACGATCCTGCTCCAGCGGTTCAGCAGCAGCACGGGGAACAGTAGCTGCCCGTACACGCTCACCCACGACGCGATGAAGACGGCTGGGGTGATTTGCCAGGCGAGATGATTGAGCGCTGGGAACAGCGTGAGTTCCTCAATCTGCAGCGGGTAGTAGGCGGCGACCCCCGAAATCCAGGTCGCTCCCTGCATTTTCCACAGCGCGCTCGTTACGTAGATCACGCACAGCTGATATCCGATCAGGATGACCGCCGCGTTGTTGCTGAGCACTGGGACCCACGCTGGTACACGCCACTTGCCGATACCGAGCCCAGCCGGCAGCTCTGCCCTGCGTGACCGAGCGCCGGCCGCCGCTTTTGTACGACGTCGCGAGTCAAGCGACCACCGGTACGACGTGTCAGCGAACAACAGGAAGATTAAGAAGACCCTGAACGTTTGATAGTGGCCAGTGTTCGTCACGACAGGGTCAAGCGATGAGAAACCTAACCAGAGCGCGACAAATATCGGCGAAACAATGCGCATTCGCCAGCCCAGAGCGTAGACCACGGCTACCGCCATCAACACCAAGATCTTGACGAGTTGGATGCCGTCTGGGTCTTCTCGCGAGAACAGGGCCGAGATCGGCCACATGTAGTCGTTCGCGGAGGAGTCGCGGAAGAGGGCTTCACCCCACCGCGACCCTGCCCCAAACGTATATGAGAAGTTCGGCAGGTACAGCGCAAGAATAACGACGGTCATCGAGCCGAGCCCGATTCGCATCAGAGCAAGCCCGTAGGTGGCGCGGCGAGCATCGAGCAGCCAGCCCATGAGTCGGTCCCACACCCGGGTCACAGGATGCGTCATGGTGCCACCTCTTCGTCACTCGTGTCGTTCGGGGATGACGTCTCGAGACCCGGAGTCACGCCCGCCTGCTCTGCCCACGCGTTGAAGCTCTTCGCGAAGGCCTCCCGATCTTGTCCTGGCCACTCCATCGCCGGCACCCATCCGAGCAGGGTGTACGACGATGCAGGCCGTTGCGCTTGCGGATCGTGCCGATCCTTCCAGCGAATCACCGGGTCGTATACCGCGCGCGTCTGCACCGCGAGCACTTCACCCTGATCGCCCCAGAGTGCGAGCGAAACCTGCGTGGCGTACGACGAGACAAAGTTGTCCGCGCGAATGAACGCCCGCACCGCGCCAGGGTTACTGTCGTCTGCCTCGAGCAGCGCATCCCGCAGCGCGTATAGGCCGTCACCGCCGAGATGATTCTCCTCAGCGACGGCCCGTTGGTCGTCGGTGAGCTTCTTGTATGCCCCCATCAGGCGCTCTGCACCAACGACAGACAGCTGCTTGCGCAGGGTCCTTCGATACTTGTCGGAGAGTTCCACTTCTGACGCGTTCACCCATTCGCTTCGAACCCGCTCGCCGTCTGGACGCTCGATCCAGGCTCGCACCCAAAGCTGGCGGT
This sequence comes from Leucobacter komagatae, assembly GCF_000834055.1. GTDB lineage: Bacteria > Actinomycetota > Actinomycetes > Actinomycetales > Microbacteriaceae > Leucobacter > Leucobacter komagatae_A. Next base: position 836 of record NZ_JXSQ01000023.1, on the reverse strand, counting down.
CAGTGTCGATGGGGTCTGGAGCAAAGATCCGGTAGTCCTGGACGAGGTATGGCCTGGCGTATTGATCAGCGGCCGCCCCGGGAAGAACTTGGTATTTGATTTCAGTCGACGGTGTATTTACTACCGCAGTAAAAAACATGTGTACCCCGAGCAGAACCACCGCAACGGCCGCAACAATTCGTGCACTTTGGGGCACACGCTCGCGTCGCTGGTCCGTCTGCTGCTCAGAGCCGTTGCCATTGGTTTTTGACATCGTTGCCACACTCACCGCTCTTTCTCCCCGTTGAAGAAGGATTGAGTTTTAAAGGGAAGCGTACTGGTGAAGGGGGCGGTCCCGATACTCCGATCTGGACCGCCCCCCTCAACCCTCAGCGCAACCTAGCTTCCGCTGTCACTCTCACCCGCACTCGTACGTGCCCGAAGCCGTGTCACCGTCAGGAGAGCACCTCCAGCGGCAAGCAAGCTCAGTGTGAGGAGCGGCATGAGGAACGACGAACCCGAACCCGTAGCCGGGAGCTGCTGGTGTCCCTTCGCTCCCTGGCCAGCTGGCTTGGTGCCCGGGCCTGCACCGACTCCGGGATCCTTGCCGGGGTCACTACCAGGCTCCGAACCAGGCTCGCTACCAGGCTCAGCACCGGGCTCGCTACCGGGCTCCGAATCAGGGTCGCTACCAGGCTCGGCACCTGGTTCGGTACCAGGCTCAGCACCAGGTTCGGCACCAGGCTCAGCACCTGGTTCGGCACCTGGTTCAGCACCTGGCTCCGAATCAGGATCGCTACCCGGCTCCGTGCCCGGCTCAGCACCAGGCTCAGCACCCGGATCCTGGTGTTGACCCG
>NZ_JXSQ01000022.1 GCF_000834055.1 Leucobacter komagatae | reverse complement strand
CGGAACACCCCAAGGGGCGCTCACCGTGCGCGGCCTCGCTGTGGAGTTGGCAGTTGTTGCCGGTTCCGGCTCCGCCAAGCGACAACAACTGCCAACTCGGGCGCTGGTGGGCGGGGTGAGCTTCGAGGTTGAGCCGGGGGAGGCCCTCGGTATCGTCGGCGAGTCCGGGTCGGGGAAGAGTCTCACTCTGCGCGCAATCGCCGGGCTCCTACCGCCAAGCACCAGGCAGGCGTCAGGCGAGGTCGCACTCGGCGGCCGTTTTGGCATGGTCTTCCAAGACCCGATGAGCGCGCTCGACCCGCTCACCCGCGTCGGCACCCAGCTGCGCGAGGCCTGCGTCGCCGGGGGCGCGGCGGACGCTTCAGCGCGCGTGCGTGAACTCCTCGCCGATGTGCGGCTCCCCGTCATCGAACGCATTGCCCGCTCCTACCCGCACGAACTCTCGGGCGGCCAACGGCAGCGCATCGTCATCGCCATGGCGCTCGCAGGAAACCCCGCCGTGCTCCTCGCCGACGAGCCGACCACCGCGCTCGACGTGACGGTCCAGCGGGAGGTGCTCGACCTGCTCGGCGCACTGCGGCGCAAGCGCGGGCTGACCCTCGTGCTCGTGAGCCACGACCTCGCGGTCGTCGCCGACGTGTGCGAGCGGGTCGCGGTGATGCGTGACGGGCGGATCGTCGAATCCGGCGAGACCGCTGCGGTGCTCGCGAGCCCGGCTCACCCCTACACGCGCGAGCTGCTGGCCGCGGTGCCGGAGCTCCCCCCGGTGGGAGAACACCCACCGGCGCCCTCCTCGCAGGTCGAGGCGCCAGGTGCAGGCACCCGTGCGCCCGCGCTCGCGGTTCGTGACCTCGCGGTCAGCTACGGCGGCACGGATGCGGTAGCCGGGGTCTCGTTCGAGCTCCGCGGCGCGCTCGGCCTCGTCGGCGAGTCCGGGTCTGGCAAGACGACGATCGCCCGCGCCATCGCCGGGGAGCTCCCAATGTCTGCCGGTGAGGTGGCATTCGCGGGGTCACCGCTGGCGGCTGGCAGTGGATCTCGGCCGCCCCGCCGCACCAAGGCCGAACGCGCCGCGATTCAGCTCATTCCGCAGGACCCTGTCTCCTCGCTCAACCCGCGCCTGCGTGTCGGGTCTGCCATCGCCGAGGTGCTCACGGCTCACGACGCGGCACGTGCGAGCTCGGCAACCACAGCTGCCCGAGTCACCGGACTGCTCGCAGAGGTCGGCCTCGAGGCTGCGCACGCGGACGCCTACCCGCACGAACTCTCCGGGGGACAGCGGCAGCGCGTCGCGATCGCCAGAGCGCTCGCCACGTCCCCGCGCGTGCTCATCGCCGACGAGGCAACGAGCGCGCTTGACGTGTCAGTGCAGGCGGAGATTCTTACGCTCCTCACCCGGCTGCGGATCGAGCGGGGTATCGCCCTGCTCGTCATCTCGCACGACCTTGCCGTGGTCAACGAACTCTGCGACACGGTGGTCGTGTTGCGCGGCGGACGCGTCGTCGAACAGGGGCAGCACGTGCTCACTGCGCCCGCCGCGGACTACACGCGAGCGTTGCTCGCTTCCGTGGTGCGGCTCCCTGGGAGTTCACCCCGTGGCCGTCCGTAGCCCGATCCTGTAGCCTCGGAGCATCTGAGCGCGAAGGAGGGTCAGTGCGTAATACTCGGCAGGCCCTGCAGCGTGGCGAATCGGTTCGTGAGCGCCGGCTTCTGCTTGCCCGAGCGCACGAACGTTTCGTCGCCGACGACGCCCTTGTCGCCGACCCGGAGTCGCGCGAGACCTTCGCTGCCCAAGCGGAGCTGCGGCCCGTCGTACTCGACTCCTGGCTGCGTGCACGGCGCCGCGCAGTCGATCCGAACCGCACGCCGGGGGAGGGGCAGCTCTCGCCCGCGGAGCTTGAAGAACTGCAGCGGTTGCACCCGATCGCGCGCGTGCTGCCCGTGATCAACCGGCTGCTGCTCGACGAAGCAACGCAGGCGGGATTCGTCGTCGCTGTTGGTGATGCGGCCGGGCGGATCCTGTGGATCGATGGCGACCGGAGGCTGCGTGCAAAGGCCGAGAGCATGGGCTTCGCTGTTGGTACGGACTGGTCGGAGGACGCGGTCGGAACGTCGGCTCCTGGCGCAGCGCTGCTGCTCGACGAATCTATCCAGGTGCTCGGCGCCGAACACTACAACCGGGCGGTGCACCAGTGGAGTTGCACAGCGGTTCCCGTCCACGAACCCGAGACCGGTGCGGTCATCGGGGTCATCGATGTGACCGGGGACGACGGCGCAGCAACCCCGCACATCCTTCCCCTCATCGAGGCGACGCGCGCCGCAGTCGAAGCGGAGCTCAAGCTCAACGCCATGCGTGCCGCACTCGAACGTGAGCACGGCCGCGAGCACGGCCGCGAGCGCGGCCACGGTGCCCCGCGGCGGATCACGATGGGCTCAGCCGATCGCGCAGCGCGGCAGGCGGCGCCCAGGCTCATGCTCCTCGGCCGCGACCCGGCCCTCATCGAACACGGCGGGCGCTTTGTGACCGTCGCGCGTCGCCACGCTGAGATCCTCGTCGCCCTCGCGCAGGCCCAGCACGGTTTGAACGCAGCAGCCCTCGCCGAGGCGGTGTACGGCGAGGGGGTCGCCGAACACAGCCTGCGGCCAGAAGTCGTTCGGTTGCGCAAGTGGCTCGCGCAGCAGCGGGTCGGCATCGAGCTGCTGTCGCGGCCATACCGCCTGAGCGGGCCGCTCAGGCTCGACGCCCTCGAAACGCTCGAGGCGCTCGAACGCGGCGCCCATCGGCTCGCGCTCGCCGCATACGAGGGGCCAGTGCTGCACTCCTCCGAGGCGCCAGCGGTTGAGCAGTTGCGCAACGAGGTCGACGCGACGCTACGGGAGTCAATGTTGCAGGCCGCAGCCGTCGAACTGCTCTTTGAGTACGCACACAATTGGGCGTTCGAGGACGCCCAGGTGTGGGAAGCGCTCCTGCACGAGCTGCCCCCGCTCTCACCCAAACGCACGCGCGTCGTCGCAAGACTCGAAGCGATCGCCGCCAGCAACGACCGGTAGCGCGCGCAGCGCGTGCTCCGCAACCTAGATGCAACCTTCCGCGACCTAGTGTTGCCGTACCAGGGCCGGCAACACCAGCCAGGGGACTTCGACAACGACGTCAGAGAGAGGTAGCACCATGACTGTCTACGCATTCCCAGGACAGCCCGATTCGCTCGTGAGCTTCAAAAGCAGGTACGAGCACTACATCGGCGGCGAATGGGTTCCGCCCGTCAAGGGCCAGTACTTCGAGAACATCACCCCGATCACCGGCCAAACCTTCTGCGAGGTCGCGCGCGGCACCGCGGAGGACATCGAGGCCGCCCTCGACGCCGCGCACGCTGCGGCGCCTGCATGGGGCAAGACCAGCCCGGCGGAGCGGTCGCTCGTGCTCAACAAGATCGCCGACCGCATGGAGCAGAACCTCGAGATGATCGCGGTTGCCGAGACGTGGGACAACGGGAAGGCCGTGCGCGAAACCCTCAACGCAGATATCCCGCTCGCCATCGACCACTTCCGCTACTTCGCGGGCGCGATCCGCGCGCAAGAGGGCAACCTTTCGCAGATCGACGAAGACACGGTCGCGTACCACTTCCATGAGCCGCTCGGGGTTGTTGGGCAGATCATCCCCTGGAACTTCCCGATCCTCATGGCTGTCTGGAAGCTCGCCCCGGCGCTCGCCGCAGGCAACGCGATCGTGCTGAAACCGGCCGAGCAGACGCCCGCATCGATCATGGTGCTGTTTGATCTCATCGGCGACCTGCTGCCGCCTGGCGTCGTGAACATCGTGAACGGCTTCGGCGCTGAGGCAGGCAAGCCGCTCGCCTCGAACCCGCGCATCCGCAAGATCGCTTTCACCGGCGAGACGACGACGGGCCGGCTCATCATGCAGTACGCATCGGAGAACATCATTCCGGTGACCCTTGAGCTCGGCGGGAAGAGCCCGAACATCTTCTTCGACGATGTCGCGGCGAAAGACGACGCGTTCTGGGACAAGGCGCAGGAGGGCTTCACAATGTTCGCGCTGAACCAGGGCGAGGTCTGCACCTGCCCGTCGCGCGCGCTCATTCAGGAGTCCTTCGCCGACGACTTCCTCGAGAAGGTTGTTGCGCGCACCGAGCTCATCAAGCGCGGCAACCCGCTCGACACCGACACCATGATCGGTGCGCAGGCGTCGAACGATCAGTTCGAGAAGATCAAGTCGTACCTCGACATCGGCCGCCAGGAGGGCGCGAAGGTGCTCACGGGTGGTGGCGTCGATGACCTCGGCGGCGAGTTCGCTGGCGGCTACTATATTCAGCCAACGATTTTCCGCGGAGACAACTCGATGCGGATCTTCCAGGAGGAGATCTTCGGGCCCGTCGTGTCTGCGACCACGTTCACCGACTTTGACGACGCGATCCGCATCGCCAACGACACCCTGTACGGGCTTGGCGCTGGCGTCTGGAGCCGCGACGGCGGCACCGCGTACCGCGCAGGCCGCGCGATCCAGGCGGGCCGCGTCTGGGTGAACAACTACCACGCGTACCCAGCCCACGCGGCGTTCGGCGGCTACAAGTCGAGCGGCATCGGGCGCGAGAACCACCTGATGATGCTCGACCACTACCAGCAGACGAAGAACCTGCTCTGGAGCTACAGCCAGAACTCGCAGGGATTCTTCTAAACCCGCACGACCCCGGTGGCGGATCCGCGCGCGCCGATCCGCCACCGGGGCTCCCAGCAGTACCAGCAGTACCAGCCGACCTTCGGCACCACCACACCGCTGCAGCGTCGCAGCACTGAGAAAGGAACACCCCCATGACCACATCCACGATGCGCGCCGCCTCTGTGCCGGCGTTCGGCGAGCAGCTCAACCTTGGCGACCAGGCCGTTCCAACGCCAGGGCCCGGGCAGGCACTCGTTCGTGTCCTCACCACCGGCGTGTGCCACACAGACTTGCACGCCGTCGAGGGCGACTGGCCTGTGAAGCCCGCTCCGCCGTTCATCCCGGGGCACGAGGGTGTTGGCTATGTCGAAGCGGTCGGCGATGGCGTCACGAACGTTGCGGTTGGCGACCTGGTCGGCAACGCATGGCTGTGGTCCGCGTGTGGGCACTGTGATCACTGCCGTACGGGGTGGGAGACGCTCTGCGAGCAGCAGCAAAACGGCGGCTACTCGGTCGACGGCTCGTTCGCCGAGTACATGCTCGTGGATGCGACTTATGCTGCGGTGGTGCCGGCTGGTTCGGACCCTGTTGAGGTGGCGCCCGTGCTCTGCGCTGGCGTGACCGTGTACAAGGGCCTAAAGGTGTCTGGCGTGCTGCCCGGCCAGTGGGTCGTCATCTCGGGCATCGGCGGGCTCGGCCACATCGCGGTGCAGTACGCGGTCGCGATGGGGATGCGGGTCGCTGCCGTTGATATCGCTGACGACAAGCTCGCGCTCGCGAAGAAGCACGGCGCCGAAATCACCGTGAACGCGCTCACGGAGGATCCCGTCGAGGCGATCCAGCGTGAAACCGGCGGCACGCACGGCGTGCTCGTCACGGCGGTGCACCCCTCGGCGTTCGGCCAGGCGATCGGGATGACCCGCCGCGGTGGCACGATCGTCTTCAACGGGCTGCCGCCGGGCGACTTCCCCGCCCCGATCTTCGACATTGTGCTCAAGGGGCTGACCATACGTGGCTCGATCGTTGGGACGAGGCAAGACATGATCGAGGCGCTTGATTTCTATGCGCGAGGCCTCATCCACCCGACGGTCGCCGAGCGTCCGCTCGAGGATGTGAACGACGTGCTCGATGAGATGCGCGCCGGCAAGATCGATGGACGTATAGTGCTCAGGCTCGCAAACGCCTAAGCTACGAGGCCCCGGGGATGAACCCCGGGGCCTTTTCCCATTACGACGAAGGAGGGGTTGAACATGACACAGGAACACCGCCGCACGGCTGCCGCGCCCGCGTGCGACCTCACCGACGCTGCGCCGGCCGAGCCGGCTGCGGCCGCCACACCCGAGGTGCCAGGCGCTATCCAGGCGAGGCCCGAGCTTGCTGGCGAGAGCGACAGCCGGCTCGCCTTCACCCCGGATGCGATCGCGCTCATCGACCAGTTGTGGACAATGCATGGCCCGCTCATGTTTCACCAGTCAGGCGGCTGCTGCGACGGTAGCGCTCCCATGTGTTACCAGGAGGGCGAGTTCAAGACCGGCGGGCAAGACCTTTTGCTCGGGACCCTTGAACTCCCGCCGCTCGCAGCCGAGGGCGATCCGCGCGAGATCGGGTTTTGGATGTCACGTGAGCAGTTCGGCGTCTGGTCGCACACCCACCTCACGATTGACGCGGTGCCCGGCCGCGGCTCCGGCTTCTCGCTCGAGGCACCGGAAGGGAAACGCTTCCTGATTCGCTCCAGACTCTTGTAGCGCGCACTGCGTGCCCTTTGATTGCTACGCTTGGGGCAATCGAATGAGCAACGAACGAGGTGCGCTATGGGAGCGATCATGAACTGGCTTGACCGCCTGCTCGATGGGTCGTTGCTCGCCGGCGGGATATTCCTGGTCATCGGCGTGGTCGGCGGCGTGCTGCTACTGCTCTCGCTGGTGCTCGACGGCATCTTTGACGCGTTCGACTTCGGTGACGGGCCGCTGAGCCTCACGACGATCGCCGCGTTCACCGCGATCTTTGGCTTCACGGCTTTCGGCCTCGTCGGAGTGGGGGTCGCGACACCGATCGCGGGGCTTCTCGGCGCGGCGGCCGGGGTCCTTGGCGGGGCTGCGGCCTGGTGGCTGAGCAAGGTCATTCGAAGCGCCGAATCATCAACAGCGGTGACGGGCGACGAGCTCGTCGGGTCCGAAGCCGGCGTCGTGCTCGCGATCCCAGCCGGCGGCCTCGGCGAGGTCGCGCTTGTCCGCCACGGGGAGCGCGTGTCGCTCGCTGCAACCGCGGACGCGGCGATTGCGCGCGGCACCACCGTGCGGATCGTGCAGACGATCACGGCGACGTCGGTGCGCGTCGAAGTCGCTCAGGCTCCCGCCGGAACCGGTACCTAACTTTCAGCGGCATCGCTGGCACTCGCACAACTCAATTTCCTTGGAGGGAACATGTTCTTCATAACCCCAGCGATCGTGGGAGTATTTGGCGCGGTGATCGCGCTCGTGCTCATCGCGCTCGTCATCATCAAGCGGTATCGCATCGCGAAGCCTGACGAGGCGATCATTGTCACAGGTGGCAAGGGCAAAGAGGTAGCTGCCGCGCAGGGCGGGACCACCCGCGACCTCTCCGGCCAGAAGGTCGTGACGGGCGGCGGCGTCTTCGTGCTGCCGTTCGTGCAGAAGTCGTTCACGATCTCGCTGCGGTCGCGCAGGCTCTCGATCACGACCGAGGCGCAGACGACCGACGGTATTACGATGCAGGCGCAGGCTGTCGCGGTCGTGAAGGTCGGCGGCACGCAGGAAATGATCCGCGCGGCAGCTCAGCGCTTCCTCTCGAACTCCGACGAAATCGACGAGTCGACGCAGGAGGTGCTCTCGGGCTCGCTGCGTTCCATCATCGGTGGCCTGACGGTGCTGCAGATCATTCGCGACCGCGCGGTCGTTGCGCAGAGCGTGCTTGAGGCAGCCGAAGAGGCGCTCACGAAGCAGGGCCTCGTGGTCGATACGCTGCAGATCCAGGAGATCCGCGATGGCGCCGACTACATCGCGAACATCGGCCGCCCGGAGGCCGCGAAGGTTCGGCAGCAGGCGGACATCGCCGAGACGAACGCCTACCAGGCCTCGGAGGAAGCGAAGATCGCGGCCGAGAAGGTGCTGCTCGATCGCAACCGCGAGCTGAAGCTCCGCCAGGCCGAGATCCAGGCCGAGACCGACAAGGCAAACGCGCAGGCGCAGGCAGCCGACCCGCTCGAGCAGGCGATCCAGCAGCAGGCCATTGTCGAGCAGCAGCAGATCACCGCGCAGCGCGAGGTGTCGCTGCGAACCGAGAAGCTCAACGCAGATGTGCGTGCCGTTGCCGAGGCTGAGGCGTACCGGCTCGAGGCGCTCGCGAAGGCAGAGGCTGCCGCAGCGGTGTCGGCCGCTGACGGTCGCGCGCAGGCGGTCGAGCGTGAGGGTCTCGCGGCTCGTGCCGCCCGTATCGCCGCGTCTGAGGCGGTCGCGGCGGAGGGCCGGGCAGAGGCCGAGGCCATCCAGGCGAAGGGCACCGCGGAGGCCGTCGCCGTCGAGGCGCGCGCTCGCGCGCTCGAGACGCAGTCGCAGGCCGTGCTCGCGCAGGAGCTCATCCACCGTCTCCCCGAGATCGCGGGCGAGTACGCGCAGGCGATCGCTGGCATCGACAGCATGACCGTCGTGTCGGCTGACGGCACCGCGCGCGTCGCTGGCGACGCGATGGGCAACCTCAAGGGGCTGCTCGAGATGGCACGCGAGACCGTCGGTGTGGATCTCGTTGGCATGCTCAACGGGGTCGTCACGGGAAGTGCAGCTGGCGCAGCAGCAGGCCGCGCCGCGAACACGGACCGTAAGTCCGTCGCTGATGCGTTTGAGCCGGAGACGGCGGACGCTGGCGACCGGCAGGACGCCTCCGCTGGTGTCGCGGCTCACGAGGACGCGGTCGAACGGGCAGCGACTGAGGCAGCGCTCGCTGAGGCTCGACAGAGTCTCGTGAGTGACGGCGACCAGGCGTAGTCGGTACGCGAACGGCGCGGGGCCCTGTGGCGGTGAGCTCAGGCCTCGCGCTGTTGCGTTGACGGGCACGGGGAGGCCTGCGAGCGCCGCAGAGCGCGACAGGGCAGAATAGGGGTATGCGGCGTACCCGGAACACTCAGGAGACTACGGTCCTCCCTGCCAAGGCTTCGCCCCCACTGGTCGGCGCGGAATCCACCCCGTGGGGGCTTCCGCGCGGCGGCGAGCAGGAGGGTGCGCAGGCGCCCCAGCTTGCGCCTGAGGAAATCGTGGTGCGCGTGCGCCGGCACGGCAGGCACCTCACGCTGCCCGTAGCGGTGCTCTTTATTGTGGCGGCAGCCGGTGGCTTCTTTATCGGAACGCTGCCCGAGCTGTGGATGAACGTTGGGGCGGCTGCGCTCGGGGTGTTCCTCGTCGTCTTCGCCGGGATCGGCCCGATCCTTGGCTGGCTTGCGCGCAGGGTTGTCGTGACAACGCGTCGCGTTATTGTGCACCACGGATTCTTCGTGAGACACCGCACGGAGGTGTCGCTCGCGCGAGTTCGCGAGGTGCGCTCAAAGCAGAACCCCATTCAGCGGCTGTGGCGTTCGGGCGATATCGACCTGTATGTCGGGGCCGACGTCACCCGTATCCCCGATGCCCCCGGGCTGAATACGCTGCACGCGGCGCTTCAGGAGCTCTCGGAGCGCAGCTACGACGAGCAGATCCGGGCGAGTGGCTTCGCGGGAGGGCTCGGCCGGTAGGTGCGGACTAGGACGTCCGTGCGATGAGGACGTCGATGAGTTCGCTAGCCAGGCCCACGAGTCGCTCGATCTCAGATTCGTCGCGATCCACCCAGCGGAACTCCGGCTCTCCGACCGGAATGAAGTTCTCGTGGCGCTCCCACACCATCAGCGTGCGCTCGGCGCCGAGCACGTACTGCTGCCACCAGATCTGGCGCAGGTAATTGCGCGGGATGCCGCGCCACTCCTTATTGGTGGTCTTGATTTCCGCGAGCTCGAGCTTTCCGCCAGCGCGCTCGACGACGCCGTCCGGGGTGGCGAGGTGTCTGAGATCCGCCTCGGCATGGAACAGTGCGGAACTCGGCCGGATGCCGTACTCGCGCAGCACCCAGGCAGCGATCTCTGGCTCGCGAGCTTTGCCGTGTTCGGTGTACGCGTTGCCTGAGAACCGGCTGCCGTACATCTTCTCGCGCGCTGCGGTCTCGATCGACCGCGGTGTCGAGAGCTTCGCGACATCGGTTGCGGTGATTCCGCGCGACCGCGCATGCATCCAGGCTGCGCGGTCGGTTCCGTCAGTGACGATGCGAGCTAGCAGTGCTCCTGAGAAGAGCGAGGGGGAAGCTGCTGGGGTTGGCACCGGGCCATTCTCCCACGATCGCATGCTGACGCTCGGATGTTGACCGCGTGGCGGAGAGTGTTGCTGGTGGGAGAATCGACCGAAAATCAAGCCACCGACGCGTGCAAACTCTAGAGTATACACCTGTTGGGCAAAGAATGTGCCCAGCACTCCCCCAGACGAAGCAGGCACTATAGACGCATGGTTGCCGAGACGCTCACGAGACAAGATGGATCAATGGTGCGCGCACTCGTCGTAGACGACGAGGAGTCGATCACGCAACTCATTGCCATGGCCCTTCGCTATGAAGGATGGGATGTACGCAATGCAGCATCGGGTGCTGAGGCACTCGAAGCGATTGCTGAGTTCCAGCCCGATGTAGCGGTCTTCGACATCATGCTTCCCGATTTTGATGGGATGCAACTGCTGTCGAAAGTGCGAGCGAAGGGCGAGGTTTTCCCTGTGCTCTTCCTTACCGCACTCGATTCCGTTGAGGAGCGCGTCGCAGGTCTCACCGCTGGTGGTGACGACTACGTCGTGAAGCCGTTCAGCCTTGAGGAGCTGCTCGCCAGGCTCCGCGGGCTGGTGCGTCGCTCCCAGCTTCGGCTCGCATCGCAGCCGAACCCGATTCTTCGGGTGGGTGATCTCGAGCTCAACGAAGACAGCTACGAGGTGACCCGCTCAGGCGATACGGTCCAGCTGACGAACACCGAGTTCGAGCTGCTGCGCTACCTGATGCGCAACTCCGGTCGTGTGCTGTCAAAGGCGCAGATCCTCGACCGGGTGTGGAGTTACGACTTCGACGGCAAACCGACCGTGGTCGAGCTCTACATCTCCTATCTTCGTCGCAAGATCGATGCTGGTCGCCCCGCGATGATCCACACGGTGCGTGGCGCCGGATACATGCTGAAGCCCGCCGACTAGTTCGGGTTTCGCCCCCGTGGCCGCGATTTTGCCTAGCGGCCAGTAAACACGGGCGCACGCTTCTCGAGGAAAGCCGTAGCAGCCTCGACCGCGTCAGCGGTTCGGCCGCTGAGAACGTTGCGGCGGGCCTCCTCGGCGTTCGCAAGCAGGAAGTCCGGGGTGGTCTCGGTGAGGTTCTGCTTGATGTGCCGCAGGGCAAGCGGTGGTTTCGCCGCGAGCTGTTCCGCGAGGATGAGGGCGCGCGCGAGCAACTCGCTGTCTGAGACGACCCGTGTGACGAGGCCGATGCGCAATGCCTCAGTGGCATCGAGTTTCTCGTTGAGCATGAATAGCTCCTTCGCCTTCGCTTCCCCGAGCAGGCGAGTGAGCAGCCACGTTCCGCCGAAGTCGCCCGACAGCCCGGCGTCGAGAAATGCGGTGCGAAACACCGCAGTGTCCGATGCGATCCTGAGGTCGCACGCGGCGGCGATCGACAGTCCAGCGCCCGCGCACGCGCCACGCACAGCGGCGATTGTGACGAGACGGCTCTCCCTGAGCTGCACCGAGAGCTGCGTGCCTCGGAGGAGCTCGCGCACGCTCGTCTCCAACGCGGCGTCGTTGCCTGAGAAGCCGCCGGCCGCGAACGAGTCGAGGTCACCACCAACGCTGAAGTGCTTGCCTGCGCCAGTGAGTACCAGCACTCGCACCTCGGGGGTCTCGATGAGCTGTTCGACGGCGGTGAGTGCGTCGAGCACGAGCCCGTCGCTGAAAGAGTTGCGCCGCTCCGGGCGGTTCAGGGTGAGTGTCGCGACGGCGCCGCTGACCTCAACGGTCACCGCTGCGCCGACCGCTCGGTCGATCTTCTCTGCCATGGGAAGCTCCTTTGCTTCGAATTGTGGTGTGCGATCGGGCTCCCGTTCTCAGGGTGCCCTGGCAACCTGAGAGTGGGCGGATTGCACCGCGAGCGCAGCGAAGTTTCCGCCCCCGCGAGAGTGTGATAGTATTTCCGATGGCCCAAGACCGCCGGTAGAGTTCGCAAGAACTCCGGAACGCTCACGGATTCCAGCAATGGAAGAGGTGGGGACCAGCGCAGGTACTGAACTCCTTGAAGCGTGACTTTGTTCCGTGAATCTCGAAGCTCCGTGCGTGCGCGCCGGAGCTTTTTCCATTTCCTGGGAGTTGCTTCGTGCGGCACGGCCACCGTGAGGTATTCGCTTCACGGGTACGACAACCAAGGGAGCGCCATGGCTACGAAGGACGCTACGGTCGCCGATCTTCAGAAGCAGTTTGAAGAGTCGGGCGCCGTTCTGCTGACTGAGTACCGCGGACTCACGGTTGCTCAGTTGCAGGAACTCCGCAACAGCATCCGCGAGCACGCGACGTACGCTGTGGCGAAGAACACGCTGACCAAGATTGCGGCTAACAAGGCCGGAATCTCCGCGTTTGACGACGAGCTCGCTGGCCCGTCGGCACTCGCATTCGTGCACGGCGACACTGTCGCTGTCGCGAAGGCGCTGCGTGACTTCGCCAAGGCAAACCCTCTTTTGGTGATCAAGGCTGGCTATTTCGATGGCAAGCCCTTGACCGCCGCTGAGGTAGGCAAGCTTGCCGATCTCGAGAGCCGTGAGGTGCTGTTGGCTAAGGCTGCCGGCGCAATGAAGGCTTCGCTGATCGGTGCTGCACAGCTGTTCAACGCTCTGCCCGCCAAGGCCGCTCGCGGCTTCGGTGCGCTGCAGGAGAAGCAGGACGCTTAAGGACCGGCACCCGCCGACCTAAAACACACTGTTCCTGCGCGATGTGCAGGGCAAACATCAAGGAGAATCACCATGGCTAAGCTTTCGACTGCAGAACTGCTCGAGCAGTTCAAGGGTCTCACCCTCATCGAGCTCTCGGACTTCGTAAAGGCGTTCGAGGAAGAGTTCGACGTTTCGGCTGCTGCTCCCGTCGCAGTTGCTGCTGCTGCAGCTCCTGCTGCTGAGGCTGTCGAAGAGAAGGACGAGTTTGACGTCGTTCTCGAGTCGGCTGGCGACAAGAAGATCCAGGTCATCAAGGTTGTGCGCGAGCTCACCGGCCTGGGCCTCGGCGAGGCAAAGGCTCTCGTTGAGGAAGCACCGAAGACCGTTCTCGAGGCTGCAAAGAAGGACGCAGCTGAAGAGGCAAAGGCTAAGCTCGAGGAAGCTGGCGCTGGCGTAAAGCTTGCGTAAGTTCTCGCACTAGCGAACGAAAGTGGGCCGTCCCGGAAGGGGCGGCCCACTTTTACGTTGCGGGGTATGACCCGCCGCGACTACGCGGGGAAGCGGCTAGACGCTGAAGCGCACTTCCGCGCCGAGCGGCTGCCCACCCGGGACCTCGTCGCCGCGGAGCGCGAGTACGCGCCCGCCGCTTCCGAGGACCTTCGATGCGAGCTGATCGACGAGGCTATACCCCGGTGTGCTTTCGGCGACGAGTCCGCCCGACTGCGGGTCGAGTGTCCCCTCGGGGTGCGCGTCCATGTCGACGTACAGCGTCGAGATTGCCCCTGCCACGGCTGCCCTTCCGATGTCGCTCAGGTCGGTGACTGCGCGGCCGGCCGCCTGGAGGCTGCCAAACTCCTCCTGGCGTTCAGCGAGCTCCGCGGCGTAGTAGCGGTCGAGAATCTCGCGCGCTGCTGCATCGAGGTCTGACGCGCTGAGGTTGTCTGGGTTGCCTGAGATGCCATCCTCGAGCAGCTTCGCGTTTCGCGTCACCGACCGGAAGAGGCTGTCGATGGGCTGCGCGGCGGCGAGGATGAGCGGTCCGCGCGTGCCGCGGAGCACGGGAGCCGTCGCGCGATCGACCGCACGGGCGAACCCGAGGAGCCTGGCATCCTGCCCTTCTGGGCCGTGGAGCCTGCGACGGTGCGAATCGACACCGGGATCCTCAACGTTGAACGTGTCGAGTAGGTCGCTTGGCAGCTCGGGGACCGGCAGCTCATTGCCGCGGTGGTCTGGCCCGATTGCGATGAGCCTGACGTCGTTTTGGCTGAGCGCGAGCACGGTTGCGTCGTGCGCGAAGGTGATCGTGCGCAGCAGCGGCACGACGCGGAAGTGGTTGCCAGAGAAGTACTCAGACTCGAGCTCGTTCGGCAGCCGGTAGGCAATGGTGCGTTCCGGGGTCGCGAACACCACGAGGCTGTGCGAGAGATAGCGCCAGAGCTGGGTGTCGTCGAGCAGGGCGCGCAGCCCCGCCTCGGTTGCAGCGATTTCCGCCGGATCCCCACCGTGAGCGGTGTGTTCTGCGACGGCCTCGCTGACGAGGTTCCCGAAGCTAATTCTGCTCGCCTCTGACTCCGTGGTCACCGGCGACGTGCGCAGCACGATCGTGATGAGGTTCGGGCGTTCAGTTTCGGCGAGCTGCTCGATTTCGGAGCGGAGCGGAATATCGGTGTGCATGGGCGATCCCCCTTCGACGTTGACGTGGGGCGCAGGTTCACGCCCCACTTCGTAATGCCCCCGAAGCGAAACTCCCTGAGGGGCCTTGTCCCTACCTTGCCCGATGAAGCTCAAAAAGGGAATGCTTTACCCGTGCAACGCGCGGACGCGCGCGAGGGGCCGCCCAAGATCTTCCTAGGGAAAACCTAGCTGAACGCTGCGGATAGGTGTGTGGGAACGCCGCCGATGAGCGTCGCCTCGACAGTCGGAACGCGAAACGGCGCTCCCTCACGCGCTGGGGCGAGCGGATCGCGATCGAGCAGCACAAGGTCGGCGATACCTCCGGCGACCGGGCGCAGCGGGCCGCGCATCGAACAGGCAAGCGCCTGCGCCACGGTCAACCGCTCCTCTGGCACCCACGCAGGCAGCCCCGACGCGGCTCGCGTCACCGCGGCAGAGATCGCGAGCCACGGGTCGAGCGGGGCAACGGGCGCGTCCGACCCGAATACCACCTTGGCGCCGCTCGCGAGCAGCGACGCTAGCGGGAAGGCGCGCTGCGCACGATCCGACCACACCGCGCGCATACTCGCGACATCGTCGAGCAGATGCGCGGGCTGCACGCTCGCCGTCACCCCGACCTCGGCGAAGCGCGCCACGTCAGTAGACCGGAGGAGCTGCGCGTGCTCGATGCTTCCGGCGATCCCCGTCGCTGCGAACGCATCGAGAGCCTGCGCGTTCGCGCGATCCCCGATGGCGTGCACGGCGGCCGAAAACCCCGCCCGTCTCGCGCGGGCGAGGAGCTCGGCAAGCTCCTCCGGCGCCACGAGTTGCCTGCCAAAGTCCCCGTCAGGGTACGGCTCGCAGCAGAGCGCCGTTCGAGTACCGAGCGAGCCGTCGGTGATGACTTTCAGCGGACCGATCGAGATGAGCCCGCTCTCCCCGATCGGGGAGCCGGTGCGCAGGCCGCGCGCGATGGCCCGGTCGAGCTGCTCCGGGTAGACGGCGCTCTCGACCCGCAGCGCCGAGAACCCTGCCGCCTCGCGCCGCACCCAGTCGTCAGCCGACCAGCGAATCTCGAAATCAACGACCCCGACGACGCCAAGCGCGGCCGCCCGGCGCGACGCCGTTGCGACGGCGGCGTCAAGCTCGGCATCGGTGACCCTGTCGAGTTCGGAGACCAGCGCGAAACACTCGTCCTCGACGACGTGCGCGCCGTGGTCGGGGGCGAAGCCGTGCCGCGCGAGCGCAGCGCTGTTCAGCCACGCACCGTGCAGGTCGAGCCCGACGAGCACGACGGGTACGCCGCCGGTGCCGGCCCCGGTGCCGCCGCCGGTACCGACCGCGGCCGCCCCGCTTACGGCATCGAGCTGCTCACGGGTGAGGCCGCCCCAGTCGCCGCCTCGCAGTCGCATCCCGATGAGTTCGCTTGGCACCCGTCCCGTGGCGTCGGGAGCAAGCAGGGTCTCAACGAGGCGCAACGCCTCAGCGGGGGAGGCAGCGTCGATGAAGTCCGGCCGGCCCGCCTGCTGGGCCCACTGCCCAAGGTGCACGTGCTCATCCCAGAGCCCAGACGTGAGCACCCGCCCGTCCGCGCGCAGCGTCTCCGCCGCGGATACGGCTCGTCCGTCGCGCCCGGCTCGTCCGTCGCGCCCGGCTCGCCCGTCGAGGGCGCCGGCTGGGGTAACCGCCGTGATCCGCCCGGTGTCCCCGATCCACGCGTCGACAAGCGAGTCCGAGCCGGGCAAGCGTGCGCCGGAGATGAGGTGGATCATGGAGTTACCGTATCTGGCATTGGGGGCCGGCCGCGAGCCGCGTGCCGCGAGCCGCGTGCCGCGAGCCGCGTGCCGCGAGCCGCGTGCCGCGAGCCGCTGGCCGCTAGTGAGCGCGGTGTGACACCTTGCCGCCGACGACGGAAAGGAGCACGGGCGACTCCGCGAAGCGCTCGGGATCGGACGTCAGCGGGTCGAGCGCAAACACTGCGAGGTCGGCGACGGCGCCGGGGTCGACGATGCCGGCGTCGGGGCGGTCGATGGCGATCCAGCAGTTGTGGGTGATCGCTGCGAGGGTTCGCTCGGGAGTGAGCGCCTGGTGGGCGTCGACGGCCGGGGCGCCAGATCCGTGCCGCTTCCGGGTGATGGTCGCGGCGAACACTCGCCTCGCGTCGAACTCCTCCACTGGCCAGTCAGAGCCGAGGGCGACGATGGCTCCCGCCCGGTCGAGGTCGGCGACGCGCCAAGCATTGTTCGCCCGCTCGGAGCCGGCGCCGAGCAGCGTCGTCCACATGTCGAGGCCGTCCGGGCGCTTGCAGAACGCGTGGATCGGCTGCATGCTCGCGGGCACTCCGAGCTCGGCGAAGCGCGGAACGAGGTGGTCAGGGATGGTCTCGATGTGCTCGATGCGGTGCGTCACACCGCGCGCGTGCTCGGGGAGCGATGCGACGGTGTCGAGCACGAACTCGACCGCGCGGTCGCCGATCGCGTGGGTCGCTGTCTGGATGCCGCGCTCCGCGAGCGTGTGGATCGTGCGGGTGAAGAGCTCCGTCGGCGACCAGTACGGGTCGAGCCCGCCCCCGCGGGTATCCGGCTCAAACAGCCAGGCTGAACCGTTGTCGATGCTGCCGTCGAGCATGAATTTCACGCCCTCGACCTCCCACCGGCGGCCAGCGGTGCCCTGCAAAGCGACGATACGCTCGAGCGTTTCCTCCCACGGGTCGCTCGCCCGCCACAGCGGCGAGACCCGCACGCGCACGGCGAGCTCGCCGGTCTCCTCGATCGCGCGGAGCACGTCGATGTCGCCCTCCTCCATGTTCATCTGGTGGAGTGACGTGTAGCCGGTCGCAGCGAAGTCGGCGAGCTTGTTGCGTACGGCCTCGACGCGTTCAGCGAATGGCATTCGTGGGAACAGATCAGTGACGAGCAGCTCAGCGTCTGACTCGATGAGGTAGCCGGTGGGAGTGCCGTCGGCGTAGACCTCGATTGACGAGTTGTTCCCGAAGTCGCGTGGCCCGTCGATGCCGGCGAGTTCGAGCGCGCGTGGACTCGCGATCACGGAGTGTCCGTCAAATAGCAGGAGGTATCCTGGCCGGCCGCCGAATGCTTCCGCGAAGGGCGCGTTGGTGAGCTCGGAGCCGACGAAGAGGTCGAACGACAGCCCGAAGCCGCGGATCCACTCGTCGGGGCCGCGGTGCGCAGCAAACTCTGCGATGCGCTCGGCGACCTCAGCAACCGACTCGCAGCCGTGCAGCATCAGGGCCTCGTGCCGCGACTCGGCGCCGGACAGCGGGTGCACGTGTGCGTCGACGAAGCCAGCGGTGATGGTTGCGTCGCCGAGATCGATGACCTCCGCGCGAGTGGCGTCCCACGTCGCCGCATCGGCGCGGGAGCCGACCGCCGCGATGCGGCCGTCCCGCACGCCGACGGCCTCCGGCAGGGCCGAGGTTCCCGGCAGGGCAGGATCCCCCGCCAGAGCAGCCGCGCCGCCCGCTGCCGTTGCCGCCGCCGCTGCGCAAGCGACGCCGCTGTGCACCCGGCCGCCGAGGAGCACGAGGTCGAGGGGCTGGATCGGTGCGCTCATGCGTTCGGTCCTTCCTGGCCGACGGTGAGGATCGGCTGCGCGACATCAGCAGGGTGCGCTCGGCGCAGCCGCTGCACAGCTGGATCGGGCACGGGAACGGCTGCGATGAGCCGCTGCGTGTACTCGTGCTGCGGCGCGTGGAGCACGCGCTCGGTCTCGCCAATTTCGACGAGCTCGCCCTGCCTGAGCACCCCGACGCGGTGCGCGAGGAGCTCGACGACGGCGAGGTCGTGGCTGATGAAGAGCGACGCGAAGCCGAGCTCGCGCTGCAGCGCGGTGAAGATGTCGAGCACCTTCGCCTGGACGGACACGTCGAGCGCGCTCGTCGGCTCGTCCGCGATCACGAGC
This sequence comes from Leucobacter komagatae, assembly GCF_000834055.1. Lineage (GTDB taxonomy): Bacteria > Actinomycetota > Actinomycetes > Actinomycetales > Microbacteriaceae > Leucobacter > Leucobacter komagatae_A. The sequence goes on along the minus strand of NZ_JXSQ01000022.1, from coordinate 36,016 downwards.
TCGGGCTGGAGGGCGAGGGCGCGAGCAAGGCCGACGCGCTGCCGCTGCCCACCAGACAGCTCGAAGGGGTGGCGATCCGCGTAGCTCGCGGGGAGCTCCACGGCGTCGAGTAGCTCGAGTGCGCGGGCGCGGTGCGCCTTGGCGCCGCCAGGGGCGCGGTGGATGCGCAGCGGTTCCGCGATGCACTGCTCGACGGTCATGAACGAGTTGAACGATGCGGCCGGGTCCTGGAACACGAATCCGATGCGTTTGCGCAGCTCTCGGAGCTTGCGGCCGCGGAGCTTCGCGAGATCCTCACCGAAGACGCGGAGCGAGCCAGCCGAGACCGCTTCGAGCCCGCCGATTGCGCGCCCGATCGTCGACTTCCCCGAACCTGATTCGCCAACGAGGCCGACGACCTCGCCGCGCGCGATCGTGAGATCAACCGCGTGGACGGCCTTGACGGGGTGCGTGCCGAAGCCGCTGCGGTAGACGATGTCGACGCCGTTGAGCACGACAGTTGGCTCGCCCTGCTCGGCGATGTAGCCCTGCTCGACGATCCCACCATGCTCGGCGATGTAGCCCTGATCGGCGATCCCGCCCTGCTCCGGCATCGCCGCTGCAGTGCGCTTGCCGCTTCCGAGCCGGGGAACGGCAGCGAGCAATTGCTGAGTGTACTCCTGCTGCGGGTTCGCAAACAGCTCCTCGACCGGCGCCTGCTCGACGAGGTCGCCGCGGTACATCACGGCGACCCTGTCGGCGAGATCGGCGACCACGCCCATGTTGTGGGTGATGAGCACGATCGACGCGCCAAACTCGTCGCGGCACTCGCGCAGCAGGTCGAGAATCTCGGCCTGCACGGTGACGTCGAGCGCGGTCGTCGGCTCGTCGGCGATGATCACCGAGGGGCGGAGCGCGAGCGCCATCGCGATGATGATGCGCTGCTTCTGGCCGCCGGAGAACTGGTGCGGGTAGTCGTGCATGCGCCGCTCGGGCTCGGGGATCCCGACCGCGCGAAGCATGTCGACCGAGCGCTTGCGCCGTTCGGCCCTGTCGCTGACACCGTGCGCGCGCAGGCCCTCCTCGAGCTGCCAGCCGACCGTGAAGACCGGGTTGAGCGCGGTCGACGGCTCCTGGAAGATCATCGCGGCGCGGTTGCCGCGGATCTCCCGCAGCTCGGCGTCTGACGCGCTGAGCACGTCGGTGCCAGAGAGCAGCACGACGCCTGATGTGCGGGTGCGCGGCGGGAAGAGGCCGAGCACGGCACGCGCGGTGAGGGTCTTGCCCGACCCGGATTCCCCGACGATCGCGAGGATCTCGCCAGGGTGTAGCTCGAGCGACACGTTGTTCACCGCGTGCACGACGCCGTGCTGCGTGTCGATGCTCAGCGAGAGCCGGTCGATGTCGAGGGGGAGCTGCGCGGTGCCGGCCGCTGGCGCGCCTGCGGCGGTGTGTGCTGTGGCGGTCATACCGTGAACTCCTTCTTGATGCGGCCGGGCGCGAAGACGCTGACGGCGCGGGCGAAGATGCCTGGGCGGCCAACGAACGAGCGCGAGCGCTGGTCGACGAGGTCGCGGAGGCCGTCGCCGACGAGGTTGAGCGCGAGCACGGTGACGATGAGGAACGCGCTCGTGATGAGGATCATCTGGGGCGCCTGCATGATGACGGCCTTGCCGTCGTACAGGATGTTGCCCCAGCTCGCGTGCGGCGCTGGGACGCCGGCGCCAAGGAAGCTCATTGCGGCCTCGGTGATGACCGATTCCGCGAACGTGAACGTCGCCTGCACGACGAGCACGGAGAGCACGTTGGGGAGGATGTGGCGGATCATCACGTGGAACATACCGGCGCCCTGCATCGTGCTGGCGGTGACGAACGTTTCCGACTTCACGGCGAGCGCGCGCGCCCGCACGAGCCTGGCAATGCCAGGCGTGTAGACGATGGCGAGGGCGATGATGAGGTTCGTGACGCTCGGGCCGAGGGCCGCGGCGAGCGCGACGGCGAGCAGGATCGCGGGGATCGCCATGAGGCCGTCACAGATGCGCATGAGTATCGCGTCGAGCACGGGGCTGAACACGGCGACGATGCCGATGAGGGTGCCGATCACACCGCTCACGAGCGCGACGACGAAGCCGACGAGCAGCGACGTCGATGCGCCGGAGATGATGCGCGTGAACAGGTCGCGGCCGAAGTTGTCCGTGCCGAAGAGGTGCTCGGCCGACGGCGGCGCGAGCCGGTTCGCGGGGTTCACCGCGTACGGGTCGAGTTGCAGCAGCGGCGGCAGCACGTAGGAGATGACGAAGATCGCGATGATGATGAGGAGCCCGGCCATGAACCCCGTGTTCGACAGCATGCGCTGCCAGATGGAGTTCTTGGTGGCCGATTCTGGGCGCATCGAGAGCACCGTTGTGCTCGGGACGGGCGAGTTCTGCGTTGAGGGTGCGGACATGTCGCTTATGCCTTTCCGACGCGCACCCGCGGGTCGACGATGCCGTACAGCAGGTCGATGAGCAGGTTGGTGAGCAAGTAGATCAGGGTGATGAACAGGATGACGCCCTGGATCACGGGGTAGTCGCGGCGCGAGATCGAGGTCACGAGGAGCTGCCCGAGGCCGGGGATGTTGAAGATGGTTTCGGTGACCGCGGCTCCGGTGACGAGACCGCCGAGCGACAGGCCGATGATCGTGAGGATCGGGAGGCTCGCGTTCTTGAGCGTGTGGCTGAAGAGGAGGCGACGCTCGGCGACGCCGCGTGAGCGGGCCGCGTCGATGTAGTCGGCGCCCAGCACGTCGAGTACCGCGGCGCGCGTCGTCCTGGTGATGAGCGCTGCGGTGATCGCGCCGAGCGCGATGCCAGGCATGAGGAGCGTCTTGATGCCGTCGCCGAAATGCTCGAACGGGTTCACGTACCCGGAGATCGGGAGCCACCTGAGGGTGAGGCCGAACAGCAGCATCATGCCGATCGCGAGCACGAAGCTGGGGACGGTCATGCCGAGCAGGGTGAAGCCCGTCACCACCCTGTCGAAGGAGCCACCGCGGAACTTGGCTGCGATCGTGCCGAACGGCACCGAGAGCAGCACAGCGACGATGATCGCAATGAGGGCGAGCTGGATCGTCGGGACGGCGTTGTCACTGATCGCCGCAACGACGCTCTTGCGGAGGAAGTAGGAGTCGCCGAGGTCGCCTGTGAAGACGCCGCCGACCCACTTGAGGTACTGCATCACGATCGGCTGGTCGAGGCCCATCGTTGCGTGGAGCGCCGCGACCTGATCGTCTGAGGCCTTCTCGCCGAGGATGCGCCGTGCTGGGTCGCCTGGGGTGAGGTGGATCAGCGAGAAGATCACCACCGAGACGACAAACAGCACTGGGATGAGGCTGAGGAGCCTGCGAAGTATAAATCGAAGCATCTGCGTTCCGTTGTCGATGGTCGTGAGTGGGAGGGGTGACGCTGGCGGTGGATCGGTGCCTGCGGTGGATCGGTGCCTGCGGTGGATCGGGGCGCAGCGCGCGCCCCGATCCACCTGGCCGGTCTAGCTCGGCCTGGCCGGTCTAGACGAGCGGCTTGGCTAGTTCTTCCACTTGGCGTTCCACCACATGAAGTGGCCGTCAAACCACGCCGGGTCGAGATCCTTGTTCGCTGCGTACACGTTGTGCGCGTCGCCGATGCGGCTCATGGGGCGGGTCTCCTCGACCCAGGCCTGCATGTCGTCGAAGAGCGCGCTCGCCTCGGCCTGCGTCGGGGCGCCGCGGAACTTCGCGAGCAGGGCCTGGAGCTCCGGTCCGTCGAAGTAGCCGGCTCGGGTCGGCAGGAAGCCGATCGTCTGGGTCGGGTCGAGCTCCGTGCCGAACGGGAAGACGACGAGATCCCACTCGTCGCGGCGCTCGCGGTACTTCTCACTGAACGCACCCCACTCGTAGGCGTCGAGCGTCGCGTCGACGCCCATGCCCTTGAGCTGCTCGACAACGACGACGGCGCCGTTGTAGGCCTCAGAGTAGTCCTTGTTTGCGAGCACGGTGACCTGCTCGCCGTTGTAGCCGCCCTCCTTGAGCATCTCCTTGGCCTTCGCCACGTCGACCTTATTGAAGTCGGCCTTGCCAACCTCGGTATCCCAGATTGCCTGCTGGCCGAGGGTCATGTTGTGGTGCACGAGGTCGTAGAGATCCTTCGAGCCGACGGCTGAGAGCATGATCGGGTCGCGGTCGAGTCCGGTGTTGATCGCCTGGCGGTTGATCACGTTCGAGAACGGGCTCGAAGCGTCGTCGCTGTAGACGAGGTTGATCGGGCCGACCATGTAGGTGTCGAGCACGATGTTCTCGTCATCCTTGAACTGGTCGAGGCTGTCGAATGGCAGCTCGGTTGTCGCGTCATACTGGCCCGACTGGAGGCCGAGGGTGCGCGTCGAAGCATCGGGAACGAAGTTGAAGACGACCTCGTTGATGGTGGCCTCCTTCGCTCCGGCGCGGCCGCTCGAAGGCTCGGTGCGCGACTGGTAGTCGTCCCACTTCTCGATGACGATCTTCTGGTCCGCGTCCCACTCGGTGAGCTGGTACGGGCCGGTGCCGATGATGTCGGCGACCTCCTCGATGGGGCCGTCGCCGACCTTGTCGAGCACCTCCGTCGGGAGGATTGCCGGGTACGCGGTCGAGACCTGCGAGAGGTAGAGGAGGTGGAGGAAGCTTGGCGCGGTGACGTTGAGCTTCACCGTGAGGTCGTCGACCTTCGTCCACTCGGAGCCAGCGAAGGCCTCCTGTGCGGCGACCGAGACGCGGGTCCAGCGGTTCATCGAGGCGACGACATCGTCGGCGTCGAGGTCGCTTCCGTCCTGGAACTTTACGCCGTCGCGGAGGGTGAAGGTGTACTCGAGCGAGTCGTCGCTCACGACGTACGACTCGGCGAGCATCGGCTGCACCTGGAGGTCGGCGTTGGTGGTGACGAGCGTCTCGAATACGGGCCCGGTGATTTCGCCCATGATGGAATCGGTCGAGATCTGTGGATCGAGACTCTCTGGCTGCGCAGGCGTGACGAGGTTGACGATGTCTTTCGCCTCGTCGCTCGGTGCGCTTGTGGACGAGCAGCCAGCGAGGACGAGCGCGCCGACAGCAACTGCCGCGGTCGCGCCGCCCAGGCGTCGCAGCGCACCGGCGCGCTGCGAGGTAGGTGCTGGAGTGATCATGGGGTAGCTCCTCAGTGAGTGGTTGAGATGGGAGTAATGGAGATGATGAGGTCGGAGAATCCGCCCGTTGGGAGCGCGAGCGTTCGCTCGTCCCTGCGCAGTGTGGTGCGGTAGCCGGGGTGCCGTTCGACCGAGCTCTCCCCGCTCGCGGCGAGCTCGGGTGAGGCGAGGAGGCTCTGGGCGAGGGTGAGCAGCGGCCTGCTGCCGTCGTCTGCCCAGAGATCCACACCCGCAGCAGGGGCGAGGGGCAGCTCAAGGTCGGCGAGCATGTCGCCACGCTTCGTCGTCCCCGAGGCAAAGTCGTGGCTGTCGCCGGGCACGAGGTAGCTCCAGCGGGTGCCGATGATTGTGTCGCCCGCCCCCTCGCAGCCGTCGAAGTTCAGCAGCGAGACGCCGCGCATGCCGATGACCTCGGAGGTGCGGGTGGCCCGGTCGTAGACGAGCGCGGTGTGCTCGTCTACGCCGACGCACGCGCTTCTGCCGAGTGCGCGCGCGAGCCTGATCGAGCGTGGCGGGCGGGCCCACTCGCTGAAGTGCGAGTCGAGGAGCGCCTCGGGAAAGAGGCCGAGGCCACCGGCCGGCACGTGTGTGAGGGCGTCGCGACCCTCGCGTTCGATGTCGTAGCCGGGGGTCGCGCCGTGCTTCCACGCGTTGTGGATGTCGGCGCCGCCGCTCACCATGTCTGCGCCCTGCTGCACTGCGAGGCCCGCGCTTGTCCCGGCAACGACGCCGCCGAGCGCGAGCACCTCGCGGATGGCGGTGAGTGCCGGCGTATCGGTGCGCGCTCCGAACGGCGGTTCGCCCGCGACGCTCGACGTGAAGAGCGCGAGCACGTAGTTGGTCTGGTCGCCGCCTCCGAGGAAGACGCCGTCGGCCCCGCGGATGAGTTCGGCGGTGTCGGCCTGGCTTGCCGTGGCGCGGGAGTATGGGGAGCCGGGGTAGGCGGGCTGCGCGCTTGCGCCGATGGGGATCGGCACCCCGACGGCGCCGTGGCGCTCGAACAGCTCCGCATAGTAGCGGCCGTCGGCCTCGTCGCTCTCGGTCGTCGGATCCTGCGCGGCTTCGGCGGATGTCGCGGGTTCCGAAGCGGTGGTGAGGATCGCGATGCGCGGAGCCCGTGTGCCGCGGCGTGCGCCAGCGAGCTCGATGATGCGGGTGAGGATCTCGGGGCTCTCGTCGAGCGCGCCGCCGATGAGCACGAGGTGGCCGTTCGGGGCGAGGTGTGCCGCGTCGGTGCCGCCAGGCGCCCCGACAGAGGGCGACGCGGTGAAGCGTTGCGCTGTGCGTGGGTGCGTGTTCACGTTTCCCCTCCTGAGGCCTCGGCAATGAAGTGTCGAAAGCATTTCACAAATACGGCAAGGGCGCAAGATCTGAAACATACATTTCATATTCGCCACGAATCCGGGTATGGTTCTCGTATCGGCGCCGAGCGACACCCAATGCGCCCCTCATCGTTGAGGGTATTGGTGCTCCGCTCGCGCGCTTCCGGCAATAGCTTCCGACAATCGAGCCACTTGGCTGAAATCAGAAGTCCATAACTGCGCATCTGGAACGAGATTTGAAATGAACACTTCCGCGGGAAAGCTCTCCCTGAGTCTCGCCGAACGGCTCCGAGACGCTGCGCAGGCAGCGCAACCGAGTTACGAGCGAGACCTCGCGGACATCGTCGCAATAGATTCCGGCTCGCACGACCCTGCCGGCGTCAACCGGGTCGCCGACTGGGTCGCCGCACGGCTGACGGAGATGGGCTTCAGCGTCGACAGGAAGTCCTCACCCGACGGCTCGACGGGCGACGCCCTTGTCGCGCGCCGCGGCGGTAGCGGCGGGAAGCGGATCGCGCTGTTCGCACACATGGACACCGTCTTCGCTGCCGGCGACGCCGCCCTCCGCCCATTCCGCGTCGACGAGCACGGGCACGGGCGCGGGCCGGGCGTGACCGACGACAAGGCAGGCATCATCGCCGTGCTCCACGCCGCAGCGCACCTCGCCGACCTCGACACGGAACGATTCGGCGAGCTCGTGCTCGTGTTCACCCCTGACGAGGAGATCGGCTCCCCGTTCGGTGCCGGCGTGCTGCGCGAGGCAACCGAGGGCGTCGATGCCGCGCTCTGCATGGAGTGCGCGCGCGAGAACGGCGACCTCGTGACCTCCCGGAAGGGGGTTGCGGACATCGAGATCGCGGTCAAGGGCAAGGCGGCCCACTCTGGGATCGAGCCCGAACGCGGCGCGCACGCTGGGGTCGAGGCAGCGCACCTCACCCTCTTCATGCAGGCTCTCGCCGACCACGCGAACGGCGTGACGGTCAACGTCGGAATGCTGCGCGCGGGCGAACGGCTGAACATCGTCCCCGATCGGGCATCGCTGCAAATTGAGGTGCGTGCGATCACCGCAGTCGCGCTCGAAGCGACGCTTGCGAAGATCCACGAGCGCGTCGCAGCGCCCCTCACCCCTGGCACAGAGATCAGCGTTGTGAGCATTGATCACTGCCCGCCGATGGAAGAGAGCGCCGGGGGCTTTGCCCTCGCGCTGAAGGCGCTCTGCATCGCGGAGGCCCTCGGTATTACGACCGGCCTCGCCCGCACGGGTGGCGTGTCAGACGCGAACAAGATCGCGGCGAGGGGAATCCCCACTCTTGACGGCCTCGGGCCCGTCGGCGGGGGAGACCACGCAGAGTCGGAGTGGCTCGAACTCGCGAGCGTCCCAGAGCGGGTCGCGATGCTTGCGGCACTGATCGACGACATCAGCGGATCGGCGTAGTCGCGTTGTCCGATCACTCTGTGGTCGATAGTGTTCCTAGACAACGATCAACGCGGACGGAGGCTCGTACTGTGACGAAAGAAGCCGCTTCGCATGAGAGTGGGGCAGGTGGAGCCGCGGCTCAGGGCCCATCGGAGGATTCGCCAGCGACGAGGATCCGCGAGCGGATGGGGGAGTGCACCCCTGGCGAACGCAAGGTCGCGCGCGCGCTGCTCGCCGCCTACCCCGTCGCGGGATTCGAGACCGTCGCGAGCCTCGCCGAGATCGCTGGAGTGAGCGGAGCGACGGTCGTGCGGTTTACGACGAAGCTTGGCTACCAGGGATTCCCCGACTTCCAGCGCGCGCTCCGAGACGAGTTTGAGCACCGCAGCGCGTCGCCGATGGCGCTCTACGAGCGGACGAGCCGGAGCAGGCGGGCAGCGACGCCAGACGACCTCGCCGCACTCGGGGAGGGCCCGGCCGAGGACATCCGCGCGACCTTCGCCGGGATCCCGGCGCACGATTTCGACACGACCATCGCTGCGCTCTCGCAGGAGAAGCGGCGAATCTGGATCACTGGCGGGCGCTACAGCAACTTCCTTGCGGAGTACCTCGGGGCGAGCCTGCAGCAGCTGCGCCCGGCGGTGCAGATGGTGCCGAGCATGGCGAGCGTACGCGGCGCTGCGCTCGCAGACTTTGGCCCGAAGGATCTGCTTATCGCGTTTGACTTCCGCCGGTACGAGCTCGCGACGCGCGACCTCGTGCGGTTCGCGAAGTCCCGCAAGGCCTTCGTCGTGCTCATCACCGACAAGTGGGTGTCCCCCTGCGCTTCCGACGCTGACACAGTGCTCACGAGCGTCGCTGCCGAGCGGGGCCCATTCGATTCCGTCGTGCCTGTGATGGCGCTCGTCGAGGCCGTCTTTGAGGGCCTCGTGGAAAAGATTGGGAGCCCCGCCCGTGAGCGGATGGCGCGCATTGAGGAGACCGTGCAGGAGCTCGATCTCCTCTAGCGCAAGCTAATCGGTGAACCCGGCTAGATGATGTCCCTGCCCTCGCGCTTCGCCTCGCGCCAGTCCTTGATGAAGGCCCTGACGATCACGAAGAGCGCGCCGACCACGATGAGTGGCCACACGAGCACGTAGGCAGTGAGTAGAACAACTTCCCAGTTCATGGGGACTCCTTACTTCTGACCGGTCGGGAGGGCGTCGGGCTCGTGCGTCACCGCAGAGTCCTCACTGCTGCCGTCCCTGACTGTCTTGATCGAACCGGTTGCTGCGCGGGCAACGATCTCCTCGACGGGATCGAAGTCGCCCGTGCGCTCCTTGATGACCGCGAAATCGAACGGTGGCTTGTTCGAGACGAGCGTGATGAGCGTGCACAGAATCGTGCTCACCGAGTACGCGACGAGCGAGCCTGAGAGCACCGGGTACGTGTGCAGGAAGCCGATCGCGAACGGTGCGGATGCGATGATCGAGATCCCACCAACCCAGAAGGCGACGCGTTTTCCGAAGAACCCGAACGCCATGAGGCCGAGCACGACGCCGATGCCGATCGTCGCGAGCACGTCGAACGCGATCCCCACCCAGCCGTTCATGTCGATCCACGCGAAGCGCACGGGAATGAAGGCGGCGAGGGCAACGACCACGGAGATGCTGAACGCCGCGTTCGTCACGCGGTTCCAGTAGAAGCTCGCGATCACGGGGAACACGAGCGCGCCCCAGAGCGCGCCAACAAACACGAGCAGATCGAGGATGTTGAGCTTCGAGCCGGCGAAGTACATGCCGGCTGTCATCGCAACGACCATTGTGATGCGGCCGATGAGCACCATCGTGCGCGGGTTCGGCTTGCCCTTCGCGATGTTCTGACCGTAAATGTCGGCCATCACGATCGAGGAGAGTGCCGTGAGATCCGCATCCGCCGTCGACGACAGCGAGCCGATGATCATGATGAAGAACAGCGCGAGCAGTGCTGGCGGCAGGTAGGTCGCGGCCATCTGCGGGATGAGGTTGTTGACGTCGCCGCCCGTCGGCTCGATGCCAGCGTAGAGCGCGATCACGCCGAGCATGCCGATGCCGATGATCGTCGCGCCGTAGCCGAAGGTCGCGGTGACGAACGTCTTCTTGATGAGATCCTCGCGCACCGCGAACAGGCGCTGCGCGATTGTCTGGTTGCCGATCGCGTAGGCGAGGACGGCCGCGATATACGGCGCACCCTGGTTGAAGAACGCATCAGACGAGAAGAAGTTCGACTGCTGCGGGGTGAGGTTGTTCGCGCCCGTGACGAAGAGGTCTGGGCCGCCAGCCGCGAAGAACACGACCGGGATGATGATGATCACGGCGCCGAGCATGAACAGCACCTGCATGAAGTCGGTGAGCACGGAGGCCCGGAATCCCGACCACAGCGTGTAGAGGAGCACGCCGGCGCCGATCGCGATGACGCCCTGACCGAACGTGAACGGCGACAGCATGGCGATGAGTGCGCCGCCCGCGATGAGGTTCGACGTGAGGCTGATGATTGAGCCGAGCACGTTTGAGCCGGCGAGCATGAGCTGGCTCGAGCGGCCGTGGCGGGCGAACATGACCTCGGCAATGGTGTGCGCGCGCGGCGCGACTTTGCGAATCCTGCGCCCGAAGGGGTAGATGAGCAGAATCATCAGTGCGCCCCAGAGGCCGTAGTGAATGGGGCCTGAGAGGCCGTAGGTGTACCCGGAGGTGGCCGAGGCGTACATTGACGCGGCCCAGATCCAGGTTGCGGTCATTGAGGCGGCAGAGATGCCGAAGCCGACGCGACCGCCGCCGGTCATGTAGCCGTCGGCGTTTTCACGCTTCTGGCTGATGCGGAGGGAGATGACGAGGCTCGTTCCGAAGAACGCGAGAAACAGGGCGACAACGATGGGGCCCGAGAGCTGCTGAAGCTGCTCTTGCATGGGTGCTTCCTTTCAAATTGCGGGTCGGCGGATGCCGGGGGACCGAATACGAAGTGAAGGAAGCTAGGTGGGGAAGCGGTGTGCGAGAAACGGAGAGTCGGGGAGGTAGGTGTTCGCGGAGTGCTCGCGTCTGTGCGCTGAGCCGAAGTGTGTCGAGGGTGAGATAGGGCTGGTCCTTTCGGGTGGCCGCAGGGAGCGCTACGCGCGGCTGCGGGTACACTGAAACCATGAGCAGGTGACGGTGCACGGCGAACGTCTGGCTGCGCAGCACCCGGTTCTGTTCCTTCAGAACGGCGCATGCGAACTACCTGACCTTTTAAGTAGTACAGGAGTTTCGCAGGAACTTCCAGCCCCGTGCGACTCTGTGACGTACCGAGCGGGCGCCGAAACGCACTGGATCCCGCGGACCGCGGCACTGCAGTTACAGCAAGCCCACTGGCGAAACGTAGCTTCTCTGGGGGAAGCCTGCTAGGTTTATCCGGCTGATTCAGCTCATTCGCTGAGCCAGCGGTCGCCAACATTCGAGCTCATCAGCGACGGAAGGAAGCCTGTGGCCCTTATCTCCTTGGCACTCAGACACGCAAAGACCTACTGGGTGTTTATCGTCGTTGTGCTCATCATGCAGTTGCTCTCGACGATCGCCACGCTGTTGCTCCCGAGCCTCAACGCGCAGATCATCGATAAGGGCATCGCCGTCGGCGACACCGGCTTTATCTGGCGCACCGGCAGCATCATGCTCGTTGCGGCGCTCGGGCAGCTCGTCGTCGCCGTCGTAGCCGTGTACTTCGGTGCTCGCACCGCGATGGGGGTCGGCCGCGACCTGCGCCGCGAGGTGTACCGCAAGGTCGACACGCTCTCCACCCTTGAAGCGACGAAGTTTGGTGCCGCAACGCTCATCACGCGCGGCACGAACGACGTGCAGCAGATCCAGATGCTTGTACTCATGACCCTGAACTTCATGGTCTCCGCCCCGATCATGGCGATCGGTGGCGTCGTCATGGCGCTCCGTGAGGACGCGGGACTGGCATGGCTCGTCTGGGTATCCGTCGCGATCCTCGCGGTCATCGTGAGCCTGCTCGTGTGGAAGCTCCTCCCGCTCTTCCGCGTCATGCAGGAGAAGGTCGACGCGATCAACGGCGTGCTGCGTGAGCAGATCATGGGCATCCGCGTGGTCCGCGCATTCGTGCGCGAGCCCTTCGAGACGAAGCGCTACGACGTCGCCAACCGCGACATCACCGACGTCTCGCTGAAGGTCGGCAACATCTTCGTGTTGATGTTCCCGATCATCATGATGGTGCTGCACCTCGCTACCGGCGCCGTGCTCTGGTTCGGCGGCTACCGCGTGGATGCCGGCCAGATCCAGATCGGATCGCTCACGGCCTTCCTGCAGTACCTCATGCAGATCCTCATGGCGGTCATGATGGGCGTCTTCATGACCATGATGATCCCGCGCGCCGTCGTCTGCGCTGAGCGCATTAAGGAGCTGCTCGACACCGAGTCCTCGCTCGTCTTCCCTGACTCGGAGACGGTAGCAACCCCCGCAGCAGGCAGGATCGAGTTCTCAAACGTCACGTTCGGGTTCCCCGGCGCAGAGACGCCCGTCGTCAAGAACGCGAGCTTCGTCGCGGAGCCGGGCAAGACGACCGCGATCATCGGTTCGACCGGCGCAGGCAAGACAGTGCTGCTGAACCTCATGCTCCGCCTCTACGATCCGCAGGAGGGGGCCGTGACAATCGACGGTGTCCCAGTTTCCGCGCTCACCCGCTCGCAGCTCGCCGAGACGATCGGTCTCGTCCCGCAGCGCCCCTACCTGTTCGCAGGCACGATCGGATCGAACCTGCGCTTCGGGCGCACTGGTGCAACCGATGACGAGCTCTGGGACGCCCTGCGCATCGCCCAGGGCGAGGACTTCGTCCGTGATCGTGAGCTCGGCCTCGACGAGCCAGTTTCGCAGGGCGGCACGAGCGTTTCCGGCGGCCAGCGCCAGCGGCTCTCGATTGCGCGCGCCCTCGTCGCACGGCCAAACGTGTACCTGTTCGACGACTCGTTCTCCGCGCTCGACGTTGCGACCGACGCGAGGCTTCGAGCTGCGCTTCCCGAAGCGACCGAGGGCGCGACGACCATCATCGTCGCCCAGCGCGTTTCAACCATCACCGACGCCGACCAGATTCTCGTCGTCGAGGCGGGCAAGATCGTCGGCAGGGGAACGCACGATGAGCTGCTCGCGAGCAGCGAGGTGTACCAAGAAATTGTGCGATCCCAGCTCGAGGAAGCAGAGGCAGCCTAATGGCAAAGCGAGATAAGGCCGCACAGGCCAACGCCGCAGACGCGGCCGCAACGGCCGAGGTCGAGGAAGACTTCTCGAACTTCGAGCCTGGCGTCGACGCCATGATGGGCGACGAGGCGCCGCCGCGCAAAGCGAAGCACTTCTGGCCCTCAGCCAAACGCCTTGTCGGCCTGCTCGGGGCCGAGAAGGGCAGGTTCGCGCTCGTCGTGCTCCTCGTGATCGGCTCGGTCGTGCTCGCCGTCATTGCGCCGAAGGTGCTCGGCCGGGCGACCGACGTGATCTTCAGCGGCTGGCTGAGCAAGGACCTGCCCGTTGGCGTGCCGCTCGAGCAGATCGTCGACGGCCTCAGGGCAGCCGGCGAGACGCAGCGCGCCGACATGCTCCAGGGCGCTGACGTCGTCCCTGGCCAGGGCATCGACTTCGGCCTGCTTGGCCTGCTCATCCTCGCGGTGCTCGCCCTCTACCTTGTCTCATCGTTCCTCATGTGGCTGCAGGGCTTCATCCTCAACCGGCTCGTCATGCGCATCGTCTACAAGCTCCGCGCCGATATCGAGGCGAAAATCAACCGGCTTCCGTTGTCGTACTTCGACGGCCGCCAGCGCGGCGACGTGCTGTCGCGTGTGACGAACGACGTCGACAACATTCAGTCGGCGCTGCAGCAGGCGTTCTCGCAGCTCGTGCAGTCCGCGCTAATGATCATCGGCATCATGGCGATGATGTTCGTGGTCTCGTGGCAGCTCGCGCTCATCGCGCTCATCGCGCTGCCGCTGTCCGCCGCCATCGCGGGCGTCGTCGGCGTGCGCGCGCAGAAGCTGTTCGCCGCGCAGTGGAAGAACACGGGTGCCCTCAACGGGCACATCGAGGAATCGTTCACCGGCCACGAGCTCGTGCGCATCTTCAACCGTGAGGCTGAGATGACCGAGGAGTTCGACCGCCGCAACGAGGGGCTCTTCTCCGCGGCGTTCAAGGCGCAGGCGCTCTCGGGCGCGATCATGCCCTCGATGAACTTCGTGCAGTCGCTCATCTACGTGCTCATCGCCGTCGGCGGCGCGCTGCGTGTGACGAGCGGCAACATGACACTTGGCGACGTGACCGCGTTCATCCAGTACTCGCGCGAGTTCGCGCAGCCCGTCGGCGAGATGGCAAGCATGGCAAACATGCTGCAGTCCGGCGTCGCCTCGGCCGAGCGCACCTTCGAACTCATCGACGCCGAGGAGCAGGATCCCGACACCGAGGACGCCTCGCTCCCTGAGCGCACTGAGGGCCACGTTCGCTTTGAGGACGTGTCGTTCAGCTACGACCAGGAGACGAAGCTCATCGAGGGCCTGTCGCTCGAGGCGCGGCCGGGACACACCGTCGCAATCGTCGGGCCCACCGGCGCTGGCAAGACAACGCTCGTGAACCTCATCATGCGGTTCTATGAGCTCGACGGCGGACGGATCCTCCTCGACGGCGTGAACATCACCGAGCTCACCCGCTCGGCGCTGCGCTCACACGTCGGCATGGTGCTCCAGGACGCGTGGCTCTTCGACGGCACGATCCGCGAGAACATTCGCTACGGCCGCCTCGACGCGACCGATGAGGAAGTCGTCGCCGCGGCCGAGGCGACGATGGTGGATCGCTTCGTGCGTCAGCTCCCAGACGGCTACGACACGGTGATCTCAGAGAATGCATCCTCGCTCTCTGCAGGCGAGCGTCAGCTGCTCACGATCGCCCGCGCCTTCATCGCGAATCCTTCGCTGCTCATCCTCGACGAGGCGACCTCCTCGGTCGACACGCGCACGGAAGTGCTCGTGCAGCAGGCCATGCAGGCGCTGCGCAGCGATCGCACCTCGTTTGTCATCGCGCACAGGCTCTCCACGATCCGCGACGCTGATTCGATCCTCATGATGGAATCGGGCAAGATCGTCGAGCAGGGCTCCCACCTCGAGCTCCTCGAGCGCAAGGGCGCGTACCACGCGCTCTACCAGGCGCAGTTCGCCGGCGAAATCGATGAGGAGCACGCCGAGGAGCTGCTCACCGGAGAACCCGTTGCGGCGACCGGAGCGATCCCAGTCGCCGGGGTCAGCACCGGTACCGGCGCCACACCCGTGGTCGATGACGGGCCGGTGGATGGTCTGAAGTAGTGCTCGCGATCCGCTAGACTGGATCCGCCCCTCACGTGGCGATATCTTGGTGAACTCCCCCAGGCCGGAAACGGAGCAAGGGTAGCCGGGCTCTATCGGGTGCGTGAGGGGCGCTTTCTTTGTCGGGACGCGCGCCTGCTTGGTCGGGACGCACGCCCGCCGGTGTTTGCGCCGCTACTCGTGCGGCCACGCCTGTGCGAGCTTTGCCATGAGCCTGAGCAGCTCGGTGCGCTCATCCGGCGCGAGAGCCGCGAGCGCCGAAGTGGCGTCGTGTCGCTGTCGGTCGCGCACGCCGTGCACGAGGTGTTCACCGGTGTCGGTGAGACGCACCCGAGTGCGACGGGCGTCGCCAGGGTCTGCCTCACGGACGGCGTGGCCGAGCTCCACCGCCTGCTGAACAAGCCGGGAAGCCCGCGGCTGATCTACCCCGATGCGCTCCGCGAGCTCGCTGATCGAGAGGGGTTCCTCGGCGTGCGCGAGGGCTCCGAGGAGTCGCAGGAGGGCGGGGCCACCCGCCCGCTCGCGGTGGCCGCGAGGCGATCCGGCGCCGTGGCCGGGCCATCTCCGGTCCCCGCCAAAATCTGGGCGGCGCGCACCGTGCTCATGCTCATGCTCACGCTCACGCTCATGTTCGTGCTCGTGCTCGCCGGAGCTTCTCGTTTCTCGGGGGTCTTGCGACGTTCCCGGCCGCAGCCCACCGTCCCATTCGCCTTGGCCGCGCCAGCCCCCTGGTCCTCCCTTGCCACCCCAGCCGCCCGGCCCTTCCGGCCCGCCCCAGCCGCCTGGCCCTCCCGGCCAGCGCCGCCCGCCTGGTCCGCGTCGTCCTCGGAGGCTGCTCAGGGCGTCGACGAGCGCATCTGCCTGTTCCGGGGTAGGCGCTTGGCCCGCGCCGGGCTGGGCGGAGTCTGTGGTGTTCATAAAGAAAACTTTACATGTCTCTTGACATGAATTGAATTACATGTCACCATACATATGCATGCACAGTGACATGGAAAGTGTGTTCGCCCGAGAACGGGGGCATGCACAGCGGGAGAGGCTCCCGCGGGAAAGGACTTCTCATGAGTAACACTCACGACTTCACAAACTTGAATAACAACGATGACCGCAGCACCGAAAACTCGGGCGACACCGGAAACATCGACGGCGTCAATGGCGTCGGCACCTCCGACAACACCGAAAACGCTGACAACACCGGTGGCATCGACAGCACCGCAAGCACCGACAGCACCGCAAGCGCCGACAACACCGGCAGCATCGCCGACGCTGACGGAGCAAGCACCACCAAGAACGGCGACCACCCGCAGAGCGTGCGGGCGCTTCGCCGCTGGCTTCGTTCGGTAGACGGGCTCGTCGCCCACGAATTGGACGAGCGCTTCGCTGAGGCGGGCGCATCGCGCCGCGACCTTCGGGTGCTGAACATGCTCACCCGCGACGATGATCGCTCTAAGGGGCGACTCGAGCGGCTGGAACGCCACGGAAAGCGGCTGTGGTCGCTGGCGGATCGCGGATGGATCGAACACGACAACGATGGTTGGCGCGTGAGCGCGATGGGGATCGAAGCCCAGGCGCGGCTCACCGCGATCTCTGACGAGGTGCGCGAGCGCATCGAGAACTCGGTGTCCCCAGCGGATCTCGCGGTGACGCTCACGTCGCTCGAGGCCATCGCCCGAGAGTTCGGGTGGACCGAGGACATGCGGGGCCGCCGCAACGGTCGCGGGCCGGGCTTCGGTCCAGGCCGCGCACACGGAGACGGTCAGGGTTGCGGACACGGACACGGACACGGTCGCGGTCGCGGTCGCGGACATGGGCGTGGACACGGCTTCGATCGAGGCGAGCGCTTCGATCGAGGCGAGCGCTTCGATCGAGGCGAGCGCTTCGGCGGTGGCCGAGAGTTCGGCCAGGGCCCCGAGCGTGGCTTTGGTGCCGAGCGTGGCTTCCGCCCTGAGCGTGGCTTCGGTGACAGGCAAGCCTTTGGTCGCGACCGCGGATACGAGCACACGCACGGACATGACCACGGTCACGACCGCGGACATGACCACGGGCACGGTCGCGGCCATCAGGACGGGCACCGGCGTGGCTTCGGCCGTGGCCGCGGGCCAGGTTTCGGCCAAGCGCAGGAGCGTGGCTCCGCTGCCGATCGCGGGCAGGGATGCAACTGTGGCGGAGGCGCCGCAACGTGGGAGCACACTCGAGGTGATCAGCGCCATCGCGCTGGACGCCGAGAGGTATTTGAGCGAGGCTTCTCAGCCGGCTTCACTGCGGCGCGCACTGGCCGCTAACTCCCACAGGCAACGTCGAGACCTTGATGGCCCCGGCTGATGCGGAATCACCACTGAGCGGAGGCTCGGCCCCACGTAGGGTCGAGCCTCCGTTTGGTGTATCCGCCGCTGATTCCACTGTTGTGGGCCGTCTCACCCCACAGCCTGAACGGCGAGGCATACACTGAGATCGTGGCAGCAAGTATCTATCTCACATCCGCAGAGGGGCGCACGGGAAAGAGCGCGGTTGCGCTCGGCGTGCTTGATGCGTTGAAGGCCGACGTGCCCCGCGTCGGGGTCTTCCGGCCCGTCATCCGCTCTCGAGATGAACGTGACCGCGTACTCGAACTGTTGCGTGGCCGTGCGACGTCTGAGGCTTCGTATGAGGACTGCATTGGAGTGACCTACGAGGAACTCGCCCGCAATGCGGAGGACGCGATGGCCGCAATTGTGAGTGCCTACCGTGCGCTCCGGGAGCAGTGCGACGCGATTGTCGTCGTCGGTTCTGACTACACCGATGTCGCAGCGCCAACGGAGCTCTCAACGAACGCGCGGATCGCAGCCAATCTCGACTCGCCCGTCCTGCTCGTCGTTGGCGGCAGGGATATGGCAGACCAGGAAGTGCTTGGACAGTCCAGCGCGCGCGATGCTAGTGAGCTCGCGAAGGTCGTGGAACTCGGCGTGGCCGAACTGCATGAGGAGCACGCGAGCGTGCTCGCAACACTCATCAACCGCGCTGACGCTGAGGCGCTCGAGAGCATCGTCGCGGCCGTTGGCGCGGTCGTGCCGGAGGGATCAGCCGTGTGGGCCATCCCGGAGGAGCCGATGCTCGTCGCGCCACCCGTATCCGAAGTGATGCGCGCCGTTGACGGTCATCTCGTGCGGGGAAGCGAAGAGCTGCTCAGCCGCGAGGTGACCCAGATCGTGATCGCTGGAATGTCGATGACGAACGTGCTCCCGCGCCTCCTCGAAGGGTCGGTTGTGGTGATCGCCGCCGACCGAGCGGAGACCCTGCTCGCGGTATCGATTGCGCACGAGGCCGAAGGCTTCCCGACGCTCGGCGCGATCGTCCTCAACGGAGACTTTGATCTGTCGGAAGACGTCGAGCGCTTGCTCGACGGGGTAGGGGCAGTGCTCCCGGTGATCCGCACACCGCACGGGACCTTTGAGACAGCCCAGCGCGTCGTGCATTCGCGCGGGCTACTCACTGAGGAATCTCCAGTGAAGTTCGACACCGCGCTCGCCCTGTTCCACGAGCATGTCGACACACAGGACCTGCGTGAGCGGCTGCGCCTGCACCGCGGAAGCGTCCGCACCCCGGCGATGTTCGCGTATGAGCTCTTTTCTCGGGCTGCGCAGGCCGACGCGCACATCGTGTTGCCTGAGGGGAGCGACGATCGGATCCTTCGCGCTGCGAGTACGTTGCTCGCGCGCGGTGTTGCCCGGTTGACGCTCCTCGGTGAGGAGAGCGCGATTCGCAAGCGCGGGGCGGAGCTCGGGCTCGCAATCGACAGCGCGACAGTGATCGACCCGGAAACATCGCCGCTGCGTGAGGAGTTCGCGGCAGAGTACGCGCGGCTTCGCGCGCACAAGGGGGTGAGCCTCGAGGACGCCCGCGACCGCATGGCTGACGTGAGCTATTTCGGCACGATGCTCGTGCACCTTGGTCTCGCGGACGGGATGGTCTCGGGTGCAGCGAATACCACTGCCCACACGATCCGCCCGAGCTTGGAGTTCATCAAGACCAAGCCAGGAGTCTCTGTCGTGTCGAGCGTGTTCTTCATGGCCCTCGCCGATCGCGTGCTCGTTTACGGCGACTGTGCGGTGAACCCCGATCCGAACGCGGCGCAGCTCGCCGACATTGCTGCATCCTCCGCGGAGACAGCTGAGCAGTTTGGGGTGGATCCGCGGATCGCAATGCTGTCGTATTCGACCGGCGCTTCGGGTTCTGGCGCGGAGGTGGACAAGGTGCGGGAGGCGACCGCGTTGGTTCGCGCTGCCCACCCTGAGCTGCTGGTCGAGGGCCCGTTGCAATACGATGCGGCGATCGACCCGGAGACCGGTGCCTCAAAGCTGCCAGGCTCGCAGGTCGCGGGGCATGCCACCGTCTTCATATTCCCCGATCTGAATACCGGGAACAATACGTACAAGGCCGTGCAGCGGTCTGCTGGCGCGATCGCCGTTGGGCCCGTGCTGCAGGGACTGAACAAGCCAGTCAACGATCTTTCGCGAGGGGCCACCGTGCAGGACATTCTGAACACCGTCGCGATCACCGCTGTGCAGGCTGGTGAGCGATGAACGCCGTGCTCGTCGTCAACTCGGGTTCTTCATCGATCAAGTATCAGGTCATTGACGAGCGCTCGGGAGAGCGGCTCGCGCAGGGTCTCGTCGAGCGGATTGGTGAGCGCGGCGCTGGTCATGTGGTGCACCGCGCCGCGGCCAGCGAGTTGGCGAGGGACGCCGACATCCCCGACCACTCTGCCGCGTTCGCGGCAATCGTTGAGAGCTTCGTTGCCGCGGGTACACCGGTCGATCAGCTCGGGATCGTTGCCGTTGGACACCGAGTCGTGCATGGCGGGAGCGAGTTCATTGCCCCAACGCTCATCGACCGCGCAGTTGCAGACCGGATCCTTGATCTCGCCGAACTCGCGCCGCTGCACAACCCTGGCCACCACGCCGCTATCGTCGCAGCGCTCGGCGTTTTCCCCGATCTGCCGCACGTCGCGGTCTTTGACACCGCATTCCACCAGACCATGCCGGCGAAAGCATATACCTATGCGCTTGATCGTGATCTCGCGGCTGAACATGGCATTCGCCGCTACGGATTCCACGGCATCTCACACGCGATCGTTTCGCGGCGCGCGGCGGAGCTGATCGGGCGTCCCGTTGAAGAGCTCAAGCAGATCGTGTTGCACCTCGGCAACGGCGCATCAATGTGTGCGATCGACGGCGGTCGCTCCGTTGACACCTCGATGGGGCTCACCCCGCTCGAGGGGCTGGTCATGGGGACGAGGTCAGGGAATGTTGACGCCGGTGCGATCCTTCACCTGCTGCGCCGCGGCGTGAGTATCGAAGAGGTGGATCGCGAACTCAACAAGCGTGCCGGATTCGTCGGGATGACGGGCAGCAACGACTTCCGCGACGTGCGCGCCGCTGCAGCGGGCGGTGACGAAGCGGCAAAGCTCGCGATCGAAGTGTACGTGCATCGCGCTCGCCACTACCTTGGCGCGTACCTCGCTGTGCTCGAGGGGGCCGACACGGTCGTGTTTACGGCTGGGCTTGGCGAAAACGGGCCAGATCTGCGCGCGCTGATCTGCGCCGGCTTCGAGTGGTGTGGGTTGCTGCTTGACCCCGCCCGCAACGAGGCCGATGTGTCTGGGTCGCGCGTGATTAGTGCCGAAGGGTCGCGAATCACGGTAATGGTCGTGCCGACCGACGAGGAAGCGGAGATCGCGCAGCAAAGCATCGCGCTGGTAGCGTCCCTATAAAGCACATGGCGTGTTGCGGTGGGCGGCGATTGTTCCCGGGCAGCGATTGTCCCGGTGAAGCGATTGCTCCCAGGGCAGCGCCTGTCGCTCGGCACTGTGAATAACCGGAAGGATTCTCGTGAAGATAGCAGCGATCCAACTCACCCCGACGACCGACCCGAGTGCGAACATCGACGCGATGCGGGTCCGCGCTGCTGAGGCTGCGGCGCTCGGTGCGAAGGTGATGGTGTTCCCAGAACAGACGATGGTGCTGCTGCAGTCAGTGACGGTCGACGGCCTCAACGAGATCGCCGCAGATTGGTGGGAACGCTTTGCCGCGGTAACTGCCGAGCTCGCGGTGACGCACGACGCCGTGGTCGTCGCCGCAGGCTTCGAACCCTCCCCAGAGGGGCTGCCGTTCAACACCGTGATCGCGGTAGACCGCGACGGATCTGAGCTCGCTCGCTACCGAAAGCTCCACCTCTACGAGGCATTCGCGCAGAGCGAGTCCGCCCATACGCGCGCTGGTGAGGCGCTGCCTCCCGTCTTCGACGTTGAGCGCGACGGTGAGTTGCTCCGGCTCGGCCTCGCAAACTGTTACGACCTACGCTTTCCGGAGCTCTTCCGCAGTCTCGTGGATCGCGGCGCGAACGCGCTCATCTTGGTCGCGGCGTGGGCGTCTGGCCCGGGGAAAGAAGATCACTGGTCGCTTCTCACTCGAGCGCGCGCCCTCGAGAACGTGTGTTGGCTGGTCGCGAGTGCGGCCGTCGGCGGAGGCTCGCGCAACGTCGCTACGACGGGCTTGAGTCGTATCATCGACCCGCTGGGGGAGGTGGTTGCTGCTGCTGGCCCACGTGAGGAGAGCATCGTGATCGCCGACGTAGTCCCAGGTGCAGTGGACCGTGCCCGCGAGGTCCTTCCGGCGATCGCGAACCGCCGACTTCGGCTCGGGTACGAGCTCACGTAGCGAGCGGAAGCGCGGGCCTGTGTGGTGCTGCAGATTCCGGGAGCTAAACCAGGCTAGGGCTGCTGACCGGAACCCGCGGGGGATGCTCAGGCCTCCGTGAAGCGCACTTGGCTGCGTCGCTCGGGGAGGTGTTCGCGTGGCCGGTCGGTATAGCTCCGACCGGTGGGACTTTTCCAGGTGAGCACGCCGCCCGGCCCCTGCGTTGGTTGCCAGTCGCTGTGGTGTTTCAGGGTGTGGTGCCCGCGACACAAGTGCGCCAGATTGTCAGTCGCCGTGCTGCCGCCACGCGCTGCGTCCACGGTGTGGTCGATGTCACACCGCCGCGTCGGCACTCTGCAGCCAGGGAATCTGCAGTGTCCATCGCGTGCAGCGAGGGTGCGTCGCATCTGCTCGCTCGGTCGGTACCTGTCGACCGCAATGACGCCTCCGGTTGCATCATCGGTGAACACCCGGTTCCAAGTGGGTGATGCCGCCGCGAGCCGAAGTGCCTCCGTCGAACTCATTGGCCCGTAGCCGCGCAGTTCGCACACGCCCTCCGACGCGCCCGCGTCCGCAGTGAGGGCGGAGAACGGAATGACGATCTCAACGTGTGCGCGAACCTTGGGAGGTGATGCCGCGTCAACATTCTCTCCCTTGGCTTCTCTCTGAAGCCTTGGCGCACCGGCCGAGGGCGCCTGGCTATTGCGGGAATCATCACCGGTGACCGGCTGGTGCGGCCTGCCCTTCGGCGAGCTAAGCAGGAGATCCCGGAGTGCATCTGCCCTGAGTTGATCGAGGGAGAGCTTCGCGGGATGCTCGCTGCCTTCGCTGCCCGGTAGTTGCTTGCCTTCAGCCGTGCCAGAGGGGTCCTTCCGATCTTTGGCCATCGCACGCGCGGACGCCCGGGCTATGTCTGTGAGATGCTCGCGGATCGCGTTGGCGTCGACCGCCGAGATGTGCGCGATAAGGTCCGCCATCCCATCGTCGTGGGAGACGACGGTGACAGTGCGGCGCTTGGCGGCCAGCAGGTGCCGCTCCTCAATGGGTGTCGCCGCCCAGTGCTCGGCGATGCGCCGAGCCGCTGGCTGCAACCTGTTTGGCGTCTCCTGCAGCGCGATGTTCAGCACGGCTGCTTCGAAGTGGGATCGCCTTGAGGTGGTTTCCTCATCGTCACCGGCTCCAACAAGGTAGCCGGCTTCGACGATGACACGCACGTGCTGCAAGTCGAGCTGACCCGCAGCTAGCGCCTGTGCGGTGTTCGGGTACTGCTCTGAGAGGTCGTAGGCGAGTGACATTTCTCGTTCGGCTCGCTGCTCGCTGATCCGCAGGAGAGCGGCGATCTCTGCGCGGGCGGCACGATACTCGAGCTCGCGTCGCGAGGTGTCGCGCTCCTGCTGTGACCAGGCGACCACTTGCGAGATAAGGTTCAAGCGATCCGCCTCGAGAGCGCGCTGCTTGCGGACATTCTCCTCAAGCGCATCAGTGAGAGCCGCTAGCGAGTTGCCGCCCGCCGAGCGAGCCTGACTCGATGGGGCCGCGGCTGGGCGGTCTCCCTGGGCGATGTCTCTCGTTTGGATCATGTGTTGAGTAAAACACAGACGTGCGACATTTATGTTTTGTTTTCCACAGGTGGTCAGCTCGGGCGCGAACCGCATAACGAGCGTGTCCTCCCCAGGGAGAAATAGGGGCGGAATCCGTGCCTGACTTTTCCACAGTCACACCTCGCCCACGTAAATGTCGGCCCTCGCAGGTAGCATGGGTGACGTGGTAGCAGCACTGTATCGGCGGTATCGGCCAGAGTCATTCTCAGAGATGATTGGGCAGTCTCAGGTGACCGATCCACTCATGACGGCACTTCGAACGGGAAGGGTCGGCCACGCGTACCTATTTAGCGGCCCGCGAGGCTGCGGTAAGACGACGAGCGCACGAATTCTTGCGCGCTGCCTGAACTGCGTTGAGGGTCCGACGGACACTCCTTGCGGCACCTGCCCGAGCTGTGTCGAGCTCAGCCGCGCGGGCGGCGGATCCCTCGATGTTGTCGAGATTGATGCTGCGAGCCACGGCGGTGTCGACGACGCGCGCGACCTGCGTGAGCGAGCGGTATTTGCCCCCGCGCGAGATCGCTTCAAGATTTTCATCATCGATGAGGCCCACATGGTCACGGCGGGCGGCTTCAACGCCCTGCTGAAGATCGTGGAGGAGCCGCCGCCGCACGTGAAGTTCATCTTCGCGACGACGGAGCCAGAAAAAGTCATCGGCACGATCCGATCCCGCACGCATCACTACCCGTTCCGCCTGATCCCGCCCGCAGCGCTCATCGATTACGTGCAGCAGCTGTGCGACAGCGAGGGCGTCATCATCGAGCCAGGCGTGTTGCCTCTCGTGGTTCGGTCGGGCGGTGGATCGGCGCGTGACACACTCTCGATCCTCGATCAGCTCATCGCTGGTTCTGAGGGCAACACGGTCTCTGCTGAACGTGCGGCAGGTCTACTCGGGTTTACACATACCGAACTGCTCGACGACGTCGTCGCGGCCCTTGGCTCCGGTGACCCTGCCGCCGCGTTTGCGGCTACTGACCGGGTCATCCAAACAGGTCAGGATCCGCGACGGTTTGTTGAGGATCTGCTTGAGCGGCTCCGCGATCTCATCATCGTGAATGCGACGTCAATTGATGGCGCCGCCGCAGTACTCAGAGGCGTGCCACAGGACCAGCTTGATCGCATGTTCGAGCAGGCGCGGGCATTTGGCGCGCGGGAGCTTTCGCACACAGCCGACACCGTGCGTGAAGCGCTCGACCAGATGACGGGCGCGACGCCGCCGCGGCTGCACCTCGAGCTCATGATCGCGCGCGCTCTCGTTGGCCTCGCGGAGAGCAACGATCCAGCAGGCGTGCAGCCAGGCGCTGCCGCGACGTTCGCTCCAGCAGCGGGTCGCCAGCCCGCCGCACAGCAGCGGCCAGCGGCGCCGACCGGGCAGCAGCCGCCGCAGCGGCCAGCGCAACAGCCGGCACAGCCGGCAGCACAGCCTTCTCCACACGAACAGGGCGTCGGGCAAGGCCAGCCAGCCCAGGCGATTGAGACCGGCAGCGCTCAACAGCCTGCAGCCGCAGCCCAGCCACCTGCGCAGCCGGCTGTGCAACCCGAGCGAGTCGCTAACGCTGCCGAGACGGCAGCGTCGATCCGCGAATTCCTGCGCAACGAGGACTCCGGGGCCCAGCACACGCCCGCTGCACCAGCACCAACGCCTGCGGCAGCACCAGCACCTACGCCTGCGGCACCTGAGCAGACGTCCGCACAGACATCTACACCGACATCTGCACCAGTGCAGGCGCCGAATGCCGGAGCTTCGGATGCTCCCCGCACTGGCTCTGAGCGTGGCACGCATCCCAACGAGGCGGCGGCTGGCTTTGGCCGTCCCATCTCAGACGTCTTGAGCGCATCGCAGATCGCTTCGATCGGCACTGAACAGGTCGCGCCCGCTGCGCCGACAGAGGCGAGCCCCGTCGCACCCGCGCAGCAGGCCGCACCCGCGGCCGGTGCACCAAGCAGTGCCGCCGGATCCGCGCCGACCCCCGCTGACCGCTCTGCAACGCCAGGCGAGGCAGCACCGGTAGGCCAGCCGCCTGCTGCTGCCGCCGACGCGAACCCCGCGGCGACCGCCGGCGCACCGGCTGGAGCCGCCGCAGAGACGGATGCCCCCGACGGAAGCGACGCTGCAGAAGCAGAGACTGATGGCCTTCCCGGGTTTGATGACTTGCTCGAGATGTGGCCGGACCTGCTCGAAGAGCTGCTCGAATCCAATCGCGAGGCTTGGAACGCCGTGCGTCACATTGAGCCTCTCGGGCTCGAAGAAGACTTGCTGCTCGTAGGCGTTTCGAACCGCTCCGAGCTTGACGCGTTCAAGTCGGCTGGCGCCGGCCCGCTCCGCGAGACGATTCTCGAGGCGACCGGGATCCGCGTACGCTACGCGCCGCGACAGGTGAGCGCTCCGCGCGAAACCCAGGCCCAGCCACAGCCAGGAGCCGGCCCGGCCGACTCCGAGGAGCCTCATCGAGGGTCTACAACACCCTCGCCCGAGGCCGCTGCCACTCAGCAGCCGAAGGCCCCCGTTGACGACCTAGCCGAACGCGCAGCGGCACGACTGAGTTCACTCGGTCCAAAGCTCGCCGCGCCGGCATGGGCCGACCCGGTGCCGCCGCCCGTGCAGGTCGCGGCCGAGCCCGTAGCGACTCCGGGGGCCCCATCCGCTTCGGACCAGCAGACCAAAACCGACAACGCATCGCCTGCTGGTCAGCCACGCTCCGACGAACGGGAGCAGCCGCGGCAAGAGCCGCAGGCACCGTCCGACGCGACGCAGCCGCAGCGCCCGCAGGAGCAGACTCAGCGTTCGAAGCAGCAGCCCCAGCCCACGAAGCAGGCACCTGCCGCGCCGGAAGCTCGCCGTCCAAGCAACTCGAATGCTCGGGACGACGGCTACGGCGACAGCTCTCCCTACGGCGACGGTCCGAGCTACAGCGACGACGATTACGGCTACCCCGACAGTGATCCGTACGCCGGAATGGGAGGCGCAGGCGCTTCAGGAATGCCCGCTCCTGCTGCCGCAGCGCCGACACCAGCCGTGCCGAGCGGAGCCTCGCCCGCGGCCACGCCAACCCAGACGGCCCCCGCAGCACAGGCTTCCCCCGCAGCACCGTCGGCTTCCGGCGCGTCATCGGCCCCCGCCACCTTCGCTGCGCCTGCAACCGGGAACGCAGCGGCACCCGCGGCGGCGGTCGCGCACGCCCCCGAAGTCGCACCAGCGCCAGGCTCAACACCAACACCAGCACCAGCACCTGCGCCTGCTCCCGCAAGCGTGGCAGCACCAGCACCAGCACCAGCACCAGCACCAGCACCAGCATCACCCGAGGACACGGCGGCAGCGCCGTCGGCAAAGCCCGCCCCGAAGTTCACCCGATACGGGGAAGCTGTTGTTCGCGAGGTTCTCGGGGCCATTTTCGTGGAGGAGCGTCCGCTCCCCGAGCCAAGGAGGTAGTCGATGTACGACGGAATCGTGCAAGACCTGATCGACGAATTCGGCAGGCTCCCCGGGATCGGTCCGAAGTCCGCGCAGCGGATCGCGTTCCATATCTTGCAGACGCAGAGCTTCGATGTCTCACACCTGGCCACCCTGCTGACTGAGGTGCGCGAACGCGTGCGGTTCTGCGAAGTGTGCGGCAACATCACTGAGCAGACGCGTTGCAGTATCTGTAGCGATCCGCGCAGAGACGCAACGCTCATCTGCGTCGTGGAAGAACCCAAGGATGTCGTGGCGATCGAGCGCACCCGTCAGTTCCGTGGGTTGTACCACGTGCTCGGCGGCGCGATCAGCCCCATTGATGGCATCGGTCCAGACGACCTCAGCATCCCTGCGCTCATGCGGCGGATCGGTGAGGCGACGGGCGAAGAGCAAATCCGTGAGGTCATCATCGCCACCGACCCGAACCTTGAGGGGGAGGCAACCGCGGCCTACCTGTCGCGTCTGCTCACGAGTATCGAGGTGCCGGTTTCGCGGCTCGCGTCTGGCCTTCCGGTCGGTGGAGACCTTGAGTTCGCGGACGAGGTCACACTCGGTCGCGCCTTCGAGGGCCGCCGTGTCGTCGAGTAACCGCACGTAACCCACGGGGGACGGCACGGTTCGGGCATGTGCCTCGGGCTAGAATAGAAGCTGGCCCAGAACCAAGGAGGACCCTCGTGGCATTGATCGTGCAGAAGTTCGGGGGGTCGTCTGTCGCCGACGCGGAGAGCATCAAGCGCGTCGCGAAGCGGATCGTTGAGACGCGTCGGACAGGCAACGAGGTTGTTGTTGTGGTGAGCGCGATGGGCGACACTACTGACGAGCTGCTCGACCTCGCCGCGGCATGCACGCCGATTCCTGCTCCGCGAGAGCTCGACATGCTGTTGACGTCGGGGGAGCGCATCTCGATGGCGTTGCTCGCGATGACGATCAAGGGCATGGGAATCGACGCCTTCTCCTTCACAGGGAGCCAGGCCGGAATGATCACCACGCCAGACCACGGTTCGGCGAAGATCGTCGACGTGACGCCTGGCCGTGTGCGTGAGGCCCTCGATCAGGGGGCGGTCGCGATCGTCGCCGGGTTCCAAGGCTTCAGCCGCGACTCGCGTGATATCACGACGCTTGGGCGCGGAGGGTCGGACACCACAGCCGTCGCTCTCGCCGCCGCGCTCAACGCAGACCGCTGCGAGATTTACACCGACGTTGACGGGGTCTTCACGACCGATCCGCGGGTCGCGCCCCTTGCGAAGAAGATCGACGCGATCTCCTCGGAGGAGATGCTTGAGCTTGCCGCTTCCGGCGCGAAGGTGCTGCATTTGCGGGCCGTCGAGTACGCACGCCGTCACGGCGTCGAACTGCACGTGCGATCGTCCTTCTCGGGCGAACCGGGAACCGTTGTGTACACGCCCAAAACCGGGCACCCGAAGGGAGATCTTGTGGAAGAGTCGGTCATCACTGGCATTGCCGCTGAGGCGAGCGAAGCGAAGATTACGGTGGGCGGCGTACCCGATATTCCGGGCAAGGCAGCGCAAATCTTCGAGGTTGTTGCGAGCACAAACGCGAACATCGACATCATCGTGCAGAACATTTCGGCGATCGACACGAACCGCACAGACATCTCCTTCACCGTTCCGATGGAGGAGGGGCGCAAGGTCACTGAGGCGCTTGAAGCTGAGCGCGAGGGTCTCGGCTTCGAGACGCTCCTGTACGACGATCAGATCGCGAAGATCGCGGTCGTTGGTGCCGGCATGCGTACCAGCTCAGGTGTATCTGCACAGTTGTTCCGCGCGCTGTTCGAAGCCGGGATCAACATTGAAATGATTTCGACGTCTGAGATTCGCATCTCGGTGGTCACCCGTGCAGATCTCATGGAGAAGGCCGTTCGCGTGCTGCACACCGCGTTCGGGCTTGACTCTGACGAAGCGGCTGTTGTCTACGCGGGCACCGGTCGCTAAACCCACACATCTCTTGGCCGCAGCGCGCGGCCGCACCTTTCGCATCCGACCCACGAAGGACAGGATCCACACATGACTGAACAGCAGGGGTATTCCGTCGCCATTGTTGGCTCGACGGGGCAGGTTGGCACCGTAATTCTCGCGCTCCTCGACGAACGGGACTTCCCGGTAGCGTCGCTTCGGCTTTTCTCGAGCGCGCGCTCCGCGGGGAGCACGCTGACGTTCCGTGGCGAGAGCATCGTCGTGGAGGATGTCGCTACAGCTGACAAGAGCGGTCTCGACATCGTCTTGTTCTCGGCTGGTGGGGCGGCGTCAAAGCAGTACGCGCCCGAGTTCGCTGAGGCAGGCGCTATCGTCATCGACAATTCAAGCGCATGGCGTCTCGACCCGAACATCCCGCTCGTCGTCAGCGAGGTGAACCCCGAAGCGCTCGACGCCACTGTCGCGGCGCGCAAGGGCATCATCGCGAACCCGAACTGCACGACGATGGCGGCAATGCCCGTCATGAAGGCACTCGACGGTGAGGCCGGGCTTGAGCGCATGAAGGTGACGACATTCCAGGCAGTGTCAGGGTCGGGGCTCGCGGGTGTCAGCGAACTTGCTGGACAGGTGACCGCCGCGGTTGAGACTGGGAACATTGAGCGGCTCGTGCACGATGGCGCAGCGATTGAATTTGTTGCACCACGCGTCTACGACAAGACCATCGCGTTCGACGTTGTGCCGCTCGCCGGCTCGATCGTTGACGACGGCGAGGGCGAGACGGACGAGGAGAAGAAGCTGCGCAACGAGAGCCGCAAGATTCTTGGACTCCCCGACCTGCTCGTCGCCGGAACCTGCGTGCGCGTGCCCGTGTTCACGGGGCACTCCCTCTCGATCCACGCGGAGTTCGCTTCGCCGATCACCGCTGCCCGCGCGCGGGAAGTGCTCGCCACCGCACCGGGGGTCGAGCTCAGCGATGTGCCGACGCCGCTCGAGGCCGCAGGCAATGACCCAACCTACGTCGGCCGTATCCGCGAGGATCAGTCGGCTCCAGCAGGACACGGCCTCGTGTTCTTCGTTTCCAACGACAACCTGCGCAAGGGCGCTGCACTGAACACCGTGCAGATCGCCGAGGTTGTCGCAACCAAGCTCAGCGCCTAAACACAGAACGGACAGGATCTCCCCGATGATCACCAACAAGAACTTCGGGGAGATTCCCCAGTCGTATCTTTTCAGCGAGGTAGCGGAGCGGGTGCGGCGCTTCGAGCAGCAGCACCCCGACGCGCGCGTGCTCAGGCTCGGGATCGGCGACGTCACCCGTCCGCTCGCCCCCGCCATTGTCGAGGCACTGCACAGTGCAGTCGACGAGCAGGCCGCCGCCGCCTCATTCCAGGGCTACGGGCCTGAGACCGGCTACGGATTTCTGCGAGAGGCGATTGCCGCTGGCGAGTACGCAGCAATCGGCGTGGACGTGTCACCGGATGAGGTCTTCGTTGGTGACGGCTCGAAGTCGGACTCGGCAAACATTCAAGAACTGTTTGCGGATTCCGCTCGGGTGGCTGTGACCGACCCCGTCTACCCGGTCTATGTCGACTCGAACGCGATGGCCGGGCGGCTTGGCACCTTCGATGGGGATCGATGGTCAAACCTCAGCTACATCCCGTGTGACGACAGCAACGACTACCGGCCGGCCCTCCCGGAGGAGCCCGTCGAGCTGATCTACCTGTGCTCGCCGAATAACCCGACGGGCACGACGATGTCGCGGGAGGATCTCGAGGCGTGGGTCGCGTACGCGCGCAAAACGGGAGCGGTGATCCTTTTTGACGTTGCGTACCGCGCGTTCATCACCGGGGACGACGTGCCGCGCTCGATCTACGAGATCGAAGGCGCGGACGAGGTGGCGATTGAGTTCGGGTCGTTCTCGAAGACCGCCGGATTCACCGGGCTGCGCTGCTCGTGGACCGTTGTACCGAAGAAGCTGCAGCGCGATGGCGTTTCGCTCCACACGATGTGGCTGCGGCGCCAGTCCACCAAGTTCAACGGGACGCCGTACATTGTGCAGCGCGCGGCAGAGGCGACGTACAGCCCGGCTGGCCGTGAGCAGGTGCGCGCCGACGTTGAGTACTACCTCGCAAACGCTCGGCTCATTCGGGAGACCCTCGAGAACGCTGGGGTGAAGGCCGTTGGTGGCGAGCACTCGCCCTACGTGTGGTTCCGCTGCCCAGCGGGGATGGACTCGTGGGAGTTCTTTGATGCGCTGCTTGAGCAGGCTCAGATCGTCGGGACTCCTGGTGTCGGCTTCGGCCCGACGGGAGCCGGCCATTTCCGGTTGAGCGCGTTCAACACCGCTGAAGCGACCCAGGAGGCCGCAGGGCGGCTCGCTGAGCTGCTGCCAAAGCTCGCCTCGTAAACGCCGCCTGAACGGCCTGTGTGGGGCGCTGGTGGCCCCACACAGGCCCGACGGGATTGGTGTCTACCGGTCGGGTGCTGTGAGCGTGATGAGGCTTGCCTCAGGCTTGCACGCGAAGCGCACGGGCGCGAAGATCGAGTTGCCAAGCCCAGCGCTCACGTTGAGGTAGGCGGCGCGGTGCGCGTCGTACCAGACGCTGAGTCCGCGTGCTTGATCATTGGGGAGGTCGCTGTTTGACGTGAGCGCCCCGATACCCGGGACACGTACCTGGCCGCCGTGCGTGTGGCCGGCGAGGATGAGGTCGGCCTGAGCGCTGAGGAGGTCTCCGAGCGCGGCCTGGTAGGGCGCGTGCACCACGCCAAGCCGCACGGCAGCCGGCGCGCTTGCGGCGGCCTGAACGCCGCTTGAGGGCGAACCGGGCGAACCCAGCGAGTCGGCTGCGGCGAGGCCCTGGTCGGCCAGTGCGGCGCGCATCTTCGTTGCGTCGTCGTAGCGAATATGCGGATCGTTGAGACCGAACACGGTGAGGTCCGTGCCGCGGACCCGCAGCGATGACGCCGAGTTGTTGAGGTCTATGAAGCCGAGGCCCGTGAGCCCCTCGGTGAGGCGCGCGTTGTCGATGTCCTGCGTCCGCGTGCTCAGCCTGCTCGGCTCGCGAAGGTAGCGCAGCGGGTTCTTCAGCCTGGGGCCGTAGTAGTCGTTTGAACCGTGCACAAACAGCGTCGGGATGCCGGAGAACGGCGCGAGCGTGTGCAGCAGTGCCGGCCGTGCGCCGGTGTGCCCCATGAGGTCGCCGGTGAGCACGACGAGATCTGGCTTGAGCTGGGCGAGACCGCGCACCCAGTTCATCTTGTTCGTCTGCCAGGGCGCCAGGTGCAGGTCTGAGAGCTGCAGTACCCGGATGGGGGCGGCCGCTGGCGCGAGGATCGGGACGTCGTGGCGCCGGACGGTGAAGAGCCGGCGTTCAATGACGGTCGACCAGAGCAGCACGCCCGCTGCGGCCCAACCAAGGGCCGCAGCGGCGCGCGAGTTCTGCTGACGCCCCACGCTACTTGCAGTCCACCGTGAGGGTGATCTTCGCGTTCAGTCGTGCTTCCTCACCTGCGGCGGGCGACACTGACTTGACCTTGTGCTTGCCGGCGTCGACGCTGCCGTCGCCGGAGCAGGTGAGGGTGACCGACGTGAAGCCCGCGGATCGGAGCGAGCTTTCCGCGTCGCGGGCGAGCTTGTCGCCAAGGCCTCCGGGAATTTTGCCCGAGTTGCCGAGTGAACGGTACAGGGTGATCTCTGTTCCGAGCCCTGACTCGGTGCCTGCCGACGGGTCGGTGCGGGCGATCATGCCCTTCGGCTCTGACGAGTCAACCTCGCCGCCGTCGCGGTACGCAAACTTGGCGTTCGCGAGCATGCTCGCTGCCTCGTCGAACGACTTGCCGGCTACGTCGGGGACGGTGACGGTGGTCTGCTTGAGCGCGGTGCTCGCCGGATCGCCGAAGCCCTCTCCGCCGAACTTCTCGTCGGCGACGTACATGACCGAGGGCCAGATGCGGCTGTCAGCTGCGGTGAGGCCCTGGTAGCCGCCGAAGTTACGCGTATCGACGCGCTCACAGCCGGGCTGTCCGAGGCACTGCGGGTTTGGCCCGACGTTACCGACCCAGGTAGCCGTGGCAACCTTGCTCGATGCGCCAACAGTCCAGTTGTCCTTGTACTCGTCCGTCGTGCCCGTCTTTGCGAGGTGCGGGGTGCCGAACGCAGACAACGCGTGGCGGGCGATGCCGTTCGTGATCGTGTACTCGAGCGCATAGGCAACGCCTGCTGCGACCTCGGGTGACATTGCTTCAGAGCACGAGCTCTTCTTGAAGGGGACCGGTTCGCCGTCCGGGCCGGTGATCGAGTCGATCGCGACCGGGGTGCAGACCTGCCCCTTGCCAGCGAATGCGCTGAAGGCGGTCGCCATGGTGAGCGGCGACATCTCGTCGGTGCCGCCGAAGGTGTTCGACGGGTTCATGGTGAGGTCGTAGCCCTCGTAGTTCGGGAACTCCTCGTTCTGGGCCGGTGACGCACGGTGCATTCCGAGTTTCTCTGCCATCGCGAAGGTGTCGCAGAGGTCCATCTGCTGCTGCATCGACACGAGGCCGCCATTGAGCGACTGACCGATGGCGGTGAGCACGGACTGGTTGCCGCGGACACCCATGTTGTCGTTGTTGAATTCCCAGTTGCCGTAGCCGTAGACGCCGCCGTCCATGCACGAGGCGCGGAAGCTTTGCAGCGGAACGGTTCGCCCGTTCACGTTCACAACGTCGCGCACGGAGTGGCCGGTGCGGATCCACTCTGCGAGGGTCACCGCCTTGAACGTTGAGCCGACCTGGAAGCCCGATGAGCCGCCGTCGCTCTGGTCGGTGCTGTAGTTGATTGCCGTGTAGCCCTGTGGCGCGAGCGCAGGGTCCGTGCTGAATGGCCGGTTCTGCGCCATCGCGAGCACGCGGCCGGTGCCGACCTCCTGGCTCACCGTTGCGCCACCGACGTCGATGCCCTCCATCACCTGCGGAACGTTCTCGCGAACCGAGCTGACGGCTGCGCGCTGCAGATCGAGATCAACGGTGGTGTAGATGTTGTAGCCGCCGCGACGCATGTTGAACTCGCGAGTCTCGGCGTCCGGGCCGAATTCGGGGTCCTTCTTCATCTGGTTCTGCACGTAATCGCAGAAGTGGCCGAGGCCGTAGTTCTCCTCTGCGACAACGCAGCCCTGGACGCGCGGCGTGATCTTCGGCTCGACGGGGCTTTCCTTGGCCTCATCGTGCTGCTCGGCAGTGATCTTCCCCTGCTGGACCATTTTGTCGAGAATGAGGTTGCGGCGGGTCTTGTTCGCCTCGAGGTTTTCCTCGATGTCGAGCTGGTAGGCGGTCGGCCGGTTCACGATCGCGATGAGGCTCGCTGACTGCGCGAGCGTCAGATCCTTCGCGGTCGTTCCGAAGTAGTAGTGGGCGGCAGACTCGATGCCGTAGACGGTGCGGCCGAACAGTGCGATGTTCAGGTAGCCGGTCATAATCTCGTCTTTGGTGAACTTCTTCTCGACGCCGATCGCAAGCTTCATCTCTTTGAGCTTGCGGTCCATGGTCTGGTCCATGGCCTCGGCGTAGGCCTTCTCCTGCTCCTCGGGGTCGGGGATAGCAGTCGACTCCTGCACGAGCACGTTTCGCACGTACTGCATGGTCACGGTCGAGGCGCCAGACATTCCGTCCCCGCCTGCAACGTTCTGGAGTACCGCACGCGACGCCGCGAGGGCGTCAACGCCGCCGTGGGTGTAGAAGCGCGGATCCTCAATTGCGACGAGCGCGTCCTTCACGAAGGGCGAGATCTCGTCCCACTTGACCGGAACACGGTCCTGGTCGTAGAACTCGGTGATCTTGACGTTCTTGTCGCCGTCCTTGGCCCAGATCGTGCTTGGCTGGGCCAGCGCGCCAGGCGTGAGGTTGCTCGGGAGATTCTCGAAGATGCTCACTGCTGAGGTCGCCGCGGCTCCGGAGAGCGCGACGACGGGCGTGACGGCTGCGGTAACGAGGATGCCAGCGATGGCACTCATTGCGACAGCACCGATGATTCCGCCGAGTACGCCACCGACTGAACGAGGTTTAGCCGTGGGCACGCGCGAAGACTTTGAGGCCTTTTGGGTCATAGACTCAAGGGTAGGCGATAAAAGCTGGCAATCAGCGCCGCTCGCGCCAACATGAAGCGTTTTCACCAGCAATTTTCAAGAAGGAGTCTTCCGTGAGTGATCCAGAAGAAGGACCGCGTTGGGAGTACTTTGTGACTCCACTGCTGCTGCACAACGAAGCTCAGATCCTCAACAACTGGGGAGCCAAGGGTTGGGAACTCGTGCAGATCATTGAGGGCCCCGCCGGTGGGAACGTTGCTTACCTGAAGAGAAAGGCCTGACATGTCATCAGTTATCGAGGAGCGCATTAACGAGCTCGGGCTCGAGATCCCCGAGGTCGTTGCAGCGGTAGCCGCCTACGTTCCCGCGGTGCGCGACGGCGACTACGTGTACACGGCAGGACAGCTGCCCTTCGCAAACGGTGAGCTCGTAGAGACCGGCAAGGTTGGCGTCGGCGAAGGCCTCGTTTCTGCTGAGCGTGCAGAAGAGCTCGCGCAGCTCTGCGCCCTCAACGCGCTCGCAGCCGTTCGCGGCGTCATCGGCTCGCTCGACAAGGTGGAGCAGGTCGTCAAGGTGACCGCGTTTGTGGCCTCAGACCCCACCTTCACTGGTCAGCCAGCTGTCGCAAACGGCGCATCGCTGTTCCTCGGCAAGGTGTTTGGAGACCTCGGTATTCACGCACGCTCCGCAGTGGGCGTCGCGGTGCTCCCGCTCGACGCTCCCGTTGAGGTTGAGTTCATCTTCCGCGTGCGCGACTAGTTCCGCCCACACAGCGAAGGGGCGGCGGATCCACATGGATCCGCCGCCCCTTCGCCTGTGTGCGTGGTGGCTACTTGGCGCCACCACGCTCAGCGACGACGCGATCTGAGATGAGCTGCATCACCATCGTGTCTGCGAGCGTCGTGGTGTCGCCGATCTTGCGGCCCTCAGCGGCGTCCTTCAGGAGTCGTCGCATGATCTTGCCGGAGCGAGTCTTCGGGAGCTCGTTCACAACGTAGACATTGCGCGGCCTGGCAATCGCGCCAATGTTCGCCTGAGACGTGCGCCCTGAGCTCCTGCTCCGCCTGATCCTCG
>NZ_JXSQ01000021.1 GCF_000834055.1 Leucobacter komagatae | reverse complement strand
CAGCACCGTCGCGCCCAATCGAGCCGGTCATCCTGTGACCGGTGAGAGCGCGCTGTAGTTCCCGGCTTCGGAACGGGGATCCACGATCTGTGTGCAGCGCACACCCTGCGACGTCTCGGCGGCGTAGTACGGCGTTGTTCAACGCACTCACCGCAAGCGAAGAGGTCATTTGCGCGTCGATGGAGTAGTCGACAATCCGGTTGGAGAAGACGTCTTTCACCGCGCAGAGGTAGAGCTTGCCTTCACCCGTCCAGTGCTCGGTGATGTCCGAGAACCATAACTCGTTCGGGGCAGGGGTCACGAACTCGCGCTGCATCGGGTCGTCATGCACAGGCGGGCCAGGCCTTCGGCCTCTCCCGCGGGCTTTCTTCTTCCCAAACACTGACCACCAGCCCTAGTCTCGGCAGAGCCGCCACACAGTCCGGTCACACATCGATTCACCAAGGGTCTTCGCTTCGTCTGCGAGGAACCGGTACCCGCACTCGGGGTCCTTAAGGTGTGCGTCGTGGAGCGCGTTCGCGCGATATGCCTGCGTACGGTCACGCTCAGTCACTGGGTTGCCGAGCCAGCGGTGGTAATGCTGGCGGGAAAGCTTCAATACTTAGGTAACGACACCGAGAAGGGGACCCCGTCATTGGCGAGCTTTTTCACGAGCGGGTAGAGCCTTTTCCCAGCAGGTGCGCCTGAGGGAGATGCGCGGCCGCACGACGCAGCACTTCCACTTCTTGTTCGAGGAGCTTGCTGTGTGTGCGAAGCTCACGCAGCTCAGCGGTCTCAGAACGCGTGGCACCGCGTTTCTGGCCCTGTTCGACGTGTTCCTCACGGAGCCATTTGCCGAGCGTGCCGACGTGAATGCCGAAGTCTTTCGCGATCTGCGCGAGTGTCACTTCTGGGCCAAGGCCCAACGCGATCTTCACGAGATCGTCGCGGAACTCTTTGGGGTAACGAGGGGGCCTGGGTTCATCCTTGCAGCCCAGCAAAAACTAGCCATGTTGAATGTCACCTCAACGTGCATCTGACCCATTCGTCCGTGTAGGCATTTTCGCCTGCAAGATGCTATCGCCAAGGCCTTAGAACCACGGCCGCTGAAGCTGCAACGCAAGTCTTCGACCAGGTCAGTCCTCTCTTCCAGTACCGCTGGGGAAGAATAAATAACCTCAGAGGGGTTCAAAATGTTTGCTGCTTATAGCGTCTGTAGCAACACCGAGGGCGGAGCCAGCATTATTCTTCGGCCGGCAACCCTGCTGAGTTCTGTTGTGTCTCACTGACTTCAGCTGCAAGCGACTCGATGGCTTCAGATGCTTCTTCTGCGGCGTTAACAAGGCGGCTACGCAAACGTTGCGCGGTTCTCTCATAGTTATTCATCGTCCTCATTTGACGAGCGATCACAGCAAGCGGTTCAGCATCAACTCGTGAAAGATGCCACGGTGCTGCATCCAAGACGTGAGTCTCTACGTATTTTTCGACCGAGTTGATGTCCCAGTATTCTGCGTCGACGTCGTAACGCTGAGGGAGCCCTCTTTCGAGATCCATTTGTTCTTTCGTTAAGTCCAGAACATAGGAAAGTTTTTTGCCCGGACTGAGGTGTTCAAAGACGAATGATCCCGAGAACTTCTCTTGGATCCATTCGAGGGCCTTGTCTTTGTCTCCAGTCCGACCGACTCCACTCGATTGGAAAAGTGGTCGGGACGTCAACCGGATGTTCTTCGCCGCCGTCTTGCCAAGATTCTCGATAACGACTGCAGTGAACCCGGCAGATGGGGTGCTTTGAGGATTCCCGGGAATCGAAGGAATGAACTCGAATCGTATGTCCAAGTACGGACGGACGACTGCCCGACTAGCATCAGACGCGTCTCTAGCGGCGTTTGCGGCTTCGGTGTTTGCTGTCCTCATTGCAAAAAGCTGATGCAACGCGAACCATGCCGCGGTGATTGCAGTCAGGAGAGTGGCAAAAGACCAGAAGGCGGTCCACTCATCTGCGGCGGGCATATCAGTGAAACGCCACCAAGGCCCAAGCATCGCAGCACTTCCCGTAAACAGGAGAAATGTGAGGACCGTGATCCCCACAACAGCAGACAGCGTTTTGGCTTCTAGGGGCTTCATATCTTCCAACCTATCTAGATTTGAGCTTACGCCCTCAGAAATTGGCGCTGTACTCAGAAGGGTATTTCTTGCCCGAGGCATGCACCGGCACCGGCAACGTTGCTTCGTGTTTCGCGTCTAGCGCTTTGATGGTTTCTTGCGTTCGTTGTTTGTAGAGGATTTGTTGGACGCGCCTTATTGAGATGCCGAAGTGCTGTGCGATGTGCTGTTGTGTGTACCCGTGCCCGCTGAGCACGATGATGTGTTGGTTGCGTTCCGTGCTTTGGCGGTAGCCCTTTCGTCGGTTACAGCGAACGCTAAGCTCTCGATATGGGAAATGCCAATGGCAAGAGTAAGACAGACGCGAAGCGAGCAAAAGCACTCCAGCAGGCCAAGAGTCGTACTGTGCGCGAGAGACGCGAGGGACCGTTGTTCAAGAGCGACCTGGTTTGGGTTGCTGCATGTGCGGCTCTGGTGGTTGTTATTGCCTTCAGTATCGCCTCTATCTGGTGGCCGTGCGCACAGGTGGCGCTCCGTATCGCAGCGGCTGTTTTGCTACTGCTTGGCTCCTTGGGTGTGCTGCTCGAATATAAGGGAATAAAAGAGCTAAACCGACGACAGCGCATCGATATGGTTTTGAAGCTCTGTGTTCTGGTTGCGTCGTATATTGCCGTCTTGTCAACACTGCTGGGTGGCAAGTAGACCGGCCTATTCTTTCCCATGGAGAGAGTGGGGAGGGACGGAGGTCTGCTCGCCCTGGCCCGTTAGCGTTCTGCATCTCCCGGTGAATGGGTGGCGCTCAAAACTGTGCGCGACTTTCCTGCGCTCTCGTGGCAACAAAATGACAACAACTCATCTAGTTTTCGGGAATCAATGCCGGTTCCAAAATCGAAACAGCACGTAAACACGCGCTATTCAGCTGCCCGGTAGAGTGCGCTTAGCTCGGAGGAGGTTCGATTCCTCTCCAGGGCACTCTGCATGTCGTTGTGTGTGCTGGCCGTTGGCCGCGCATCGCCGTACCCGGGCTTCGCCGTACGCGGGATTCGCCCCGGCAGTGTCAGAAACTCCTGGGTGTTTCCGAGGGGCCCGCGCAGAGCCTAGACTTCCGTCGTTGAGCTGTCGTACAGTTGTGGCATTGTTGCGTGGTCGCATATGGCCACGTGACCGAACCGGGCTCGGCACGTATCGGGCAGTCACGACGACAAAGAACCTCAGGGCGGAGGGTAGTGAAGTGGACATCTCACGTGCCTTGGACGTGTTGGAGGAAACTGCGACGGTGCTCGACCGCGCAGTCTCCGAGCTCCCACCGAGGCGATGGCTTCGCCCGACCCCGGCCCGGGGCTGGAGTATCGCGAATCAAATTGGACATCTCGCTTGGAGCGACTCGATGGCACTTCAGGCAGTGCAGCGCGATCCCGAATTCGCGCAGTTCGTGAAGCGTGTGCTGTCGAGCGAAGTGAGTGGTTTCGTCGATCGTGGTGCGCGTGAGCGCGCGACGTTGCCGGTGCCGCAGTTGCTTCGCGAGTGGCGAGCAGGGCGCAGCGAGCTGCGTGATGCGCTCGCCGTTGCTGACCCCGCAGCCCGCGTCACCTGGCTGGGCCCACCGGTGCTTCCGCGGACGATGGTCGCGAGCCGCACCGTTGAAACGTGGGCACACGCGCTCGATGTGTTCGACGCGCTCGCTGAGGACATGCCGGCCACCGCTGGGGTTCAGGTGGTCGCGGCGATGGGGGTGCGCACGCGAGAGTCCTCATTTCGGGCACGCAAGATCCCGCTCCCCGAGGCCCCCGTGCGCGTGGAGCTCACCGTGGACGGCGGCGGTCGGATCGCCTTCGGGCAGGCGGACGCCCCTGAGCGCGTGCTGGGCTCGGCCTGGGGGTTTGCTGCCGTCGTGACGCAGCGGCGGAACATCGCGGACGTGGAGCTCGAGACTGTTGGCGACGGTGCAGCTCGTTGGATGCGGATCGCGCAGGCGTTCGGGGGTGCCCCGACGAATGGGCCAACGCCTGGAGCGCGGCTCGCCTGGCATCAGTGAGAGCTGGGCGCTAGGTGGCGCCCGCCACTACCGGGCTGAGGGTCTTCACCCATTCCCTGAGGTCCACCTTGCGAACCTTGCCTGTCGCGGTCAGTGGCAAGGCGTCCACGACGAAGTAGTACCGCGGTATTTTGAAGCCGGCGAGCCGGTCACGGGCGTGCCTCTCGAGACTGGCGATGAGCGTCTCATAGTTGCTGTGGCCGGCGTTACTCGGGACGATGATGGCGGTGACTGCTTCACCCCAATAGTCATCTGGTGTGCCGATCACGGAAATGTCCGAGATACCGTCGTGCGAGTGTAGGGCCTGTTCTACTTCGATGGGGTAGACGTTCTCGCCGCCAGAGATAATCATGTCCTTCTTGCGATCGACGAGGAAGTAGAAGCCGTCTGCGTCACTTTTTGCGAGGTCGCCGGTGTGGAACCATCCGTTGCGGAACGCCTCCGCGTCGGCCTCTGGGCGGTTCCAGTATCCCTTGAAGACCGATGGTCCACGCACGATGAGTTCGCCGACGGTGTCTGGCGCGACGTCATTACCTGAGTCGTCGACAACCCTGAAATCGACGTTGGTGGACGGTTTGCCCACCGAGCCCGCCTTAGTGGTGATGAACTCGCTTGACAGGATCGAGGCTGCCGCCGCAGTCTCGGTCATGCCGAATCCCTCTGTGAACGAGAGGCCTTTGGCTTGGAGGCCCTCGATGATGGGAATGGGGCACGGGGCGCCGCCGCTGATGGCGACCAGGAGGGAACTGGTGTCATGGGTGTCGAGTTCGCCCGAGCGTAGGATTGCTGCCCACATCGTCGGGACGGCGAATGCCGTCGTGCAACTGTAGGTTTCTACTGCGGCCGCCCACTTTCCGGGCGAGAACGACTCAAGTATGTAGTTCGCCCCGCCCCAGTATGTGGTTGCTAGGGTGTACACGGCGAGTCCCCCGATGTGGAATAAGGGTGCGACGACGAGGTTGCGGTTGTTGTGGTTGATGCCTTCCCCGACGTTGTTGTGGTACAGAGAAACCCAGAAGAGGTTGGTGTGAGTTAGTATTGCGCCCTTGGGTTTGCCGGTGGTGCCCGATGTGTACATAAGAAGTGCAGGGCTGTCCGGGTTGACGTCAGGCAGGGCCTCGTCCGCGTCGCCTGAAGCGATCAGGGCTTCGATGGCATCGTCGAGGTGCTCGAGCCGTTCCGCCGCTGTCGTGAGCGGTACGATCTCCGCCGCTGCGGTGCCTTTCGCTGCTGTGGTGACCACGTCAACGAGAGGTGTCGATGCGCACACCACTTTGGCTCCTGAATCGGAGAGGATGTAGTTCATCTCTGTGGCGGTGAGGCGATGATTGATCATCACGGTGATGGCGCCCAGCTTTGCGATGGCGAAGGTGAGCTCAAACATTGCCGGGCTATTAAAGCTGCAGAGGGCTACTCTGTCTCCGGCCGCGACGCCCTTGCGGCGGAGCGCGGATGCGAGGCGAGTGGTGCGATCGTCAATGTCTCGGTAGGTCAGGGTGGTTTCGGCGTCGACGTCGATGACGGCTGCTCTGTCTCCGATGCGACGCGCGTGAATGGAAAGCCAATTGCCCAGTGGAACGCTCATGATTATTCTCCTTTGAATGATCAAGCCGTTGACTGCCCTCGTATCCCAGTAGTCAAATCGGCGTTCGTTCGCTACTGTAGGTGAACGGGCGGTAGCAATCAAGGATGATTGTTTTTGATCGCGGGGTCACAACGCCCGTGTGCGAGGCACAGATTGGTGAGGCGCGTATGGATATCGATGAGGCCGTTGGAATGCTCACTGAGATCTCCGAGTTGCTCGAAACTCAGGTTGCCGAGCTTTCGCCCGGTGGGTGGTCGTTGCCAACGCCGGCCGAGGGGTGGCGCATCGCCGAGCAGATCGGGCACCTCCTGTGGACCGACGAGATTACGCTGCTCGCCATTGGCGACCAGTCTGCCTTCCTCCGGCTCGCTGCTGAGGTCGAGGCGAGCGAGGACACCGACTCGATAGACCGCGGGGCCCGCGAGCGTGCCGCGCTCCCGCTTCCGGAGCTCCTGGCTTCGTGGCGCGGCAAGCGAGCGGAGCTTCGTAGAGCGCTGCTTGGGGTGGATCCCGCGAGCAAGATCCCCTGGTTCGGCCCACCGATGCGGCCTATCACGGTCGCAACTGCGCGCACGATGGAGACGTGGGCGCATGCGCTCGACGTCTACGATGCGCTTGGGCGGGAGCTCCCAGCGACCTCAGCGCTCTGGGCTGTTGCGCGGCTGGGGGCCCGCACTCGAGGGTTTGCTTTTCGGCTAAACGGCCTTCCCGTCCCTGAGGCGCCAGTGCGGATTGAGCTCGATATGCCGGGCGGCGAACGCTTCTTGGAAGGCCCAGAAGAGGCTGACGAGCGGATCACGGGATCTGGGTGGGGGTTCGCGGCGGTGGTGACGCAGCGACGCAATATCGCCGACGTCGATCTCGAAGCGATTGGTGACGGTGCGCGAGAGTGGATGCGAATCGCGCAGGCGTTTGCCGGGTCGCCGACGGCCGGCCCACCGCCCGGGCAGCGGGTTCGCTGGCGCGCCGCGGGCGCGCGCGGGAGCAAGTGATGAGCGCGCGGCACGGCTGGCGCCGGCAGCTAGGGGTGGCGCGATGACTGTGCGTGGGGCTGGCGTAATTGGTCAGAATGAGTTCGTTGAGTTGAAGCAGATGACACGGCGGTTTGTCGCAGCTGAGGTCTTGCCAAAGCAGTCAGAGTGGGAGAGCGCCGGGGAGGTCCCGCGCTCACTCCACCTCGCCGCTGGCAGGTTGGGGCTTATAGGGGCCGCCTTCCCGGAGCGCGTGGGTGGTGGCGGCGGTGGGTTGCTCGCGAACGTTGCGGTCACGGAAGCTGCCCACGAGGCTGGAATGGCTGGCGGTGTCTACGCCTCGCTCTTCACCGCAGGAATCGCCGTTCCGCACATAGTGCTCGCGGGATCCGCTGAGCAGGTCGACAGGTTTGTGCGACCAACGCTTGCCGGTGAGATGATCGGCGCGCTTGGGATCACGGAGCCCGATGGTGGGAGTGACGTAGGCCACATCGCCACACGGGCGGAGCGGGACGGCGACGGCTTTGTTGTCCGCGGGTCAAAGCTGTTCATTACTTCCGGTGTTCGCGCTGATTTCGTCACCACGGCAGTTCGAACAGGTGGAGAGGGCGCGCGCGGCGTTTCCCTCATTATCGTGCCGACAGGCACTCAGGGGTTCAGCGTAACGCGGAAGCTCGAGAAGATGGGTTGGCGGGCCTCGGACACCGCAGAGCTGCTGTATGACGAGGTTCGGGTTTCGGAGAGCCTGCTTATCGGTGAAGAAGGAGCCGGTTTTGCCTACATCTCTCACGGGTTTGTCGGTGAGCGTGTAGGCCTCGCTGCCCAGGCGTACGCGAGTGCGCAACGGGCGCTCGATCTCAGTGTGCAATGGTGTCGCGATCGTGTGACTTTTGGCAAGCCGCTCATTGCGCGGGATGCGGTGCAGGCGAAGCTTGCTGAGATGGCACGGAGGGTTGACACTGCAAGGGTGTACACCCGGCGGGTCGCCGAGCGTTGGGATGAATACTCGGGTGCTGGGACAGGGGAGATGCCCGAGGGTGACGCGGAGGGGTTGAGTATCGTTGCAGCTGCTTCATTCGCGAAGAATACGGCGACCGTGAATGCAGAATGGGTGAACCGCGAAGCCGTCCAGTTGTTCGGCGGCATGGGGTTCATGGGTGGGAGTGAAGTCGAGCGGATCTATCGCGATAGTCCGGTGCTGGCTATTGGGGGAGGGACGGTTGAAATTCTCACGATGCTTGCCGCGAAACACCTTGGGTATCAGGCTTGAGCGCGGCGATTGACGCTCG
The DNA here is from genome assembly GCF_000834055.1 of Leucobacter komagatae. Taxonomy (GTDB): domain Bacteria; phylum Actinomycetota; class Actinomycetes; order Actinomycetales; family Microbacteriaceae; genus Leucobacter; species Leucobacter komagatae_A. The sequence goes on along the minus strand of NZ_JXSQ01000021.1, from coordinate 49,656 downwards.
CTGAAACCAATTCATATATCACTTGCGCAACTGATTGAGTGTTGTTAGGCTTGCACTGCGCCTCGTTCGGTGAGGCTCTTGCGTGAACACAGGCCACTGATCTGACGACATCGAGAGATGCCCAAGGTTAAGACAGGCGCCCTCGGCTTAAGGGGGTGCCCAAAGTGGCTGCACCACGACTACGTCACGCAATGCCGAAGCTCTGACATGGAGGCGCATTCCCCGAGCCCACGGGCTCATTTGGTGTGCCCTGAGAGGAAAAGCGGTATGCGCACAGCGCTCTACGAACCAACCCTGCCGGTATCGCCGGTCGAGGTGACAGGCGTCACGGAATGGCCGCCACCCGATCGCGCCCCACAGGCTGAGCCAGCCAGGTGGCGCAGCCAGGTGTTTAACGCGCCAACGAGCGATGAGCCCAAGCGGCGGCGCTCAACGAGGTACGAGCGGTTTACCACGCGAATGGTGCTCGTGAGCAGTGTCATCATGCTCACCGTCACCGCGAGCCTGCACGTGTTCAACTACGGGCTCGAGACGAAGACCTCGTCGACCTCTGGTACTCACGGCAGCTTCTACAAGGAAGAGGACTAGCCCGGTGGTGATCCGCCAACCTGCGGCAGTAGTCTGCCGCGTCCACACAGGAAGTGAAATCAATGAATAATGATCACGGAACAGCGACGCTTGCTGCCGACGTGCAGTCCCTCATCGGGGGCCGGTGGCAGCGGGTCCGCGGTGATAGCCCACGGATCCACGCCGAGCTGCGGGAGACCTACGGGGTGGACTTCGAGGATGCCTCGGCGTCGGGGTTCAGCGCGGAAAACGGCTTCAGCTATGTGCCCGTCTCCTATGTGTCGAGCACCGGCGACGGCTACACAACAACGCGAATCATGGTGGCCGTGAGCGACGCGAGCGTCGTGACTATCGAACCGTCTGGCTCTGCGGCCGCCCTCGACCTCGCGGTGGCGCGGATGGCGCGGGACGGGCGTGAAAACGATAGTGCCGTCGAGGTCGTCGCGAGTATCTTGCAGGCCATTGCCGACACAACGGACGAACTTGTCGGTGCGATGAGCCAGGGCACGGAGCGCATGATGATCGAGACGGGCGCGATCCTCCAGAGCCTCGAAGCAAAGAAATCTCGGGAGTTCGGGGTGAGTGATGTTACTTACACCCAGCAGGAGCTTGCCGATATGGAATCCCTGCTCTCGCACTGCATGGAGAGCCAGCTCGGTCTCGCAGAGGCGGCGAGGCACCTGCGTGCGAAGCTCTGGGATCTCGGCCTTGAAACAAGGACCGATCTCAGCCGCCTGATCGAAGACATTGAGGCAATTGAGCCGCACATCGAGTTTGTCCACGATCGGGTGCGACTGCTGCAGCAGACCAACAACCTCGCGCTCAATGTGAAGCAGAACCAGATCATCAAGGTCTTCTCCGTGGTCACAGCAGTGTTCCTTCCGGTCATGCTGCTCTCGACCTACTACAGCATGAACTTTGAGAACATGCCGATCCTCTCCTGGCAGTACGCGGAGCCCATGATCATTGTCCTCAGCTTCGTGTTCGCGCTCGCGCCGCTCATGTACGTGCGTCAGCGTGGCTGGCTGCGCTAGCCCCCATTCGCTTACTCGCTCACCATTTGAAGGAACCTCATGACTCACAAGAACCCTAACGACGCCATTGCCAGGACTTCCGCTCGGCCGGTCGCCTGGAGCTCGCGAATCGACGTGCACCACCTCGGGGGCGACGCCTCCGTTGATGCGGCGCCGACGCAAACGGGCAAGCGGGGCAGCTCAAAGATCGAGAAGGAAATCATCTGGGCCGTCGTCGTGCTCTACGCGGGCCTCATCGCCTGCTTCGCCGGCCTGCACCTCTTCGGGCTTTCGCTCGGGTAGAACGCCCCTCAGTTACTTCGATCTAGCTCGAATCGGGCGAGATCCAATCGTGAAAGTGTGACGATGCAAGAGAACACAGTAATGGGTGCGCCTCGAGATGCGCACCAACTTCCGCGGCAGGGGTGGCTCCGTGTGCGCGCCTCAGACCAGGTCATGCTCGGAAATATCCACAGACAGTACGGGCTCGACCTCGACCGGCCGGTGAGGCACGCGGTTGAGGAGCAGAGCTTCGTGCTGCTTCCCCTCGACCTTCCGCTGCCAGACAGGGACGCGGAGTCGTCCGGCGGCGCATCATTCTCGTCGACCCAGATCCTCATCGCCTTTACTCGAGATCTCCTCATTACCGTCGAGCCTGATCATCCGATTGAGGCGTTGCGGCGCGCGCAGAGCTCGCTCTCACGCGCCGAGACGACGCCGGCGAGTCGTGATGCGCTCATCGTTATCCTCGAGGAACTGAACGATGCCATGCAGGGCACCGTTGGGCAGATCTCGCAGGTGCTCACGCGCCTCGCCGACCAGGCCGTTGATAGCAGCGGCGGGTTCAAGATGGAAGGCCGTCAGGTCGGTGTCGCCGATATCGCGCAAACCGCGGTGCTGCTTGGCGGTGCCGAGGAGCTCATCGCTCGCACGGTGCAGGGGCAGCTCATGCTTGAGCGTGCGGCCAGGTGGGTGCGTCGCGGAGGCGGTGAGATCGACTTCGACTACACGACCACGCTCTCCGATATCCAAGGGGGGCGGAGGCATGCGCGTTTCCAGCACGCGAAGGTGCGCAACATTCAGCAGTCGCTGATGACCACCCTTGACCTCAAGCAGAACCAGATCATCAAGGTGTTCACGGTCGTAACCGCGGTCTTCACGCCCCCGACGCTCATCGCGGCGTACTACGGTCAGAACTTCGCGAACATGCCAGAGCTCGCTATCGGCTGGGGCGAATGGTTCGTCATGGGGACCACGGCGCTCTTCGCGCTTGTGCCGCTCGCATACATCAAGCGGAAGGGGTGGTTGCGATGAGCGTTCGCAGCATCACCCGCGACACGTGGACGAGAGTGTTCGTTGACGCTGCGGAGGATTTCGATACCGCCGAGCGGGTACTCGCCAATCGGATGCGCGGGGGAGACAGCGAGCACGAAACGCGACTCCAGCTGAGTATCGTTGCCGCAGCAAACGGCTCGGTCCACGTGTACGAACTCACGGTCATTCTGTTCTCGGATCAGATCATCACGATCGAGCCGGGCGCAGGGGTGCCGCTCCTCCAGGACGTCGAGGCGCAACTGCAGTGGGCCGACGACACCGCTGGGAGCCCGCACCACGCGTGGTTCGCGATCGCGCAGGCAGGGTTCCAGTCGAACGCGGCGGCGCTTGCGTTCGTCGAGGCAGACATCAACGCCGTGCGGGCGCCAATGGCGAAGGCCGCGAGGTCTGGCTCTTCCCGGAGCCTGGGCGTGAGCGACCTTCCGCGGGTGACCGAGATGCTCGTCGATGTCGATCACTCGCTCTCCTACATCGCCTCATCCATCGCGGCGCTGACACAGCTTGCGAGGCTGCTCAGGCGCGAGAGCGTGCTGTCGAACCCTGGGGTTGCCAGGCCTCAGGTTGATGCCCTGGTACAGCAGGGAGAAGCGCTCACCAGGCGGGTCGAATTCATGGTGGATCGCCACCGGTTCCTCTCGCAGGGCGCATCCCAGCAGATCTCGACGAGCGACCTCAACATTGTGAAAATCTTCACGGTGCTCTGGGCGATCCTCATTCCTGGCACGACCCTCATTAACTGGTACGGGCAGAACTTTGAGGTTATGCCTGAGCTCAGCTGGGAGTACTCGAGCTGGGTGCAGATCCTTGGGGTGTTCTTCCTCGCGGTGATCCCGATCTACACGGTGAAGCGCGCGGGCCAGCTGCGGTAGGCGCGCCCAGTCACCCGGTGGCCGAACAGGGCGGGGGTGGATCGACACTGTGTCGATCCACCCCCGCCCTGTCTGTATTGGTTAGTGCGCTTCGCCCCGATTGCGGGTTACCGCGAGCGTGCAGACGATGGCGATGGCGATGCAGACGCCAGCGACGCCGAATGGCACTGAGGCCTCGGAGTCGGTGACGAGTACCGCGACGAGTTCGATGAGTGATGCGAGAAAAAGGAGCATTGCGACGAATGCGAGGAGCGAGCGAACCCACAGTCGCCTCGAGGCGTGGACGGGCCGCGGGTAGTCGGCGTCGTCGTGCTGCTCGGCGAGGATCCCGTCTGTATTCGTTGGACGGCCGATCCCTGAGTGGGTCAACCAGATTGAGTGGCGCATCGTGTGCCTCCGCTGTGGATTGGGCTGCGTGGGCAGCAAACAGCGGCCCTGGGCGTATCCGGGCCTCTCCCATGGTAACTCATTTGCGCAATCACGCAAAGGTTAAGTGCAGTGATGCGCTCTACTCAGCGGCCTAGCTGCCGGACTCCTCCGAATCCGGATCGAGCAGCGCCGACAGCCCCGTAGCGACCTCAGACAGCACGATCTCATCCGTGTCAGCGTCGAAATCAAACAGCTCGCCGTAGCGACCCCAATCGATCGCGAGCGTAAGCTGCCGCTCAGCGTCGGCCTCCGCGAACCCTCTACGCAGCAGATCGCGGAAAAAGTCGGCACGCAGCGCACCCGTGTCGCTATTTTCCAGCGCGCGCACAATCGTTCGCACGAGAGGCGCCCGGGTGACCGCAAGATCCGCGAAGCTCGTCTTGCTCTCCTGGATGCCTGCGAGATGCCAGGCATACCCGGCGTCAGTGATGAAGCTCTGCGCGCCATCAACGCTCAGCAGGCCCAGCATGCGTGCCGCGTCAACGAGGGGGAGGAGGTCATCAATGTCGAAGGACAGCTCGTCCGCAAGATCTGGCAGGTCGGTCTGCCCGCCATGGGCGACCACAATCTCAATCAGCCCAGCGAGCCCACCGCTTGTTGCCTCGGGGAGCGGGTGGGTGAGCGGTCCGGGCGGCTGCCCCGACACCCCATCGGAGCCCGGGGGCCGACCGGTCAGAAGGGCGTAGAGGTGATCAACGGCCGCCTCAAATGTTGGGCTGCGCTTGTCGCGCGGCCGCGGTATGTGAATCGGGATCTCCGCCTGGATGGTTCCGGGCGACCCTCCGAGCACGAGCACGCGGTCAGCGAGCTGCACCGCCTCCTCGATGCTGTGCGTGACGATACAGATGCTCTGGCCCGCCAGCTCTCGCTCGCCCCACACCGCCATGAGTTCCCCGCGCAGGTTCTCGCCGGTGAGCACGTCGAGCGCGGAAAATGGCTCGTCCATGAGGAGCAGGTCAGGCCGCTGCACGAAGGCGCGGGCAAACCCCACACGCTGCGCCATGCCGCCGGAAAGCTCCCGCGGGTAGGCGGCCTCGAAGCCGTCGAGGCCGATTGCATCGATCGCGGCGAGTGCCCGCGAGGTCCGCTCAGCCCGCGCAACCCCAGACGCCCGCAAACCCAGCTCTACGTTCTCAAGCACCGTCAGCCACGGCATGAGCGCGAACGACTGAAACACCATGGCGACGGCAGGATTCGCCTCTGCTAGCGGAACGCCGCGGTAGCGCACGTCGCCATGTGACGGCGGGATGAGCCCGGCGAGTACGCGGAGCAGCGTCGACTTGCCCGACCCCGAGCGGCCAAGCAGCGCGACGACCTCGCCCTCGCGGATCGTGAGATTCACCCCGTCAAGAACCCGCAGGCCGCCCCCATCTGTCGACGGGAACGACTTCCCGATGCCCTCTGCGCTCACGAGTACACGCCCGGGAGGCTGCGTGTTGAATACGTGTGTCATGGTTCAAGTTCCTTTAGCGTCATCATGCCAGGGAATACCGGGTCTCGGCGAGCCGATACAGCCTGCGCCACAACAGCCGATTCGTCGCAACGACGAGCACGCTCATCACCGCAACACCGACGAGTACCCGGCCGGTGTCCCCGGCAGCGGTCGCGCCAGCGATGTACGCGCCGAGGCCGGTCGCGGTGAGCGTCGTATGGCCGTAGCTCACCACCTCGGCCACGATGGAAGCGTTCCATGCGCCACCGGCCGCGGTAAGCGCCCCCGTCACCCAACTCCCAAACACGGCGGGGCCGTACAACGTGCGCCAGGTCAGCGCCTGGCCGAGGCGCAGGCTGCGAGCAGACTCGCGCAGATCGATGGGGATCGCGGCGGCGCCGGCGATGACATTGAAGAGGATGTACCACTGAGAACCGAGCGCCATGAGGAGCACGCCACCAACGTTGAGGCTCACGCCCGTGGCCATGAGGGCGAGCGCGAACACCGGGAACAAGAAGTTCGCGGGGAAACTCGCGAGCACCTGCACCACCGGTTGAGCGAAGCGAGTCACCCGGGGGCTCAGGCCGATCCACACCCCGATGGGGACCCAGACGATCGTTCCCAACGCGAGCACCACGAACACCCGCAACATCGTCACGAGACCGAGCCCGATCGCAATGGGAAACTGCAGGAGGCCAACGCCGCGTTCAACAAACACGAGTGCGGCGATGAGGCCCCACGCGAGTGCGGCGATCGCGGTGACCACAAGCGCAACCCTGCCCCAGCGAGGCACCGGCCGAAACGACGAAGCTCGCCGCCTCCCCGTGCGCCCAAGAATTCGCATCGAGCGATCCAGCCACTCGCGCAGCGGACGCGTGAGCGCGGCGAGCGCCCCGGGGATCGCCGAGCGCCTGAGCAGGTCATACACCACGCTCGTCTGCGGGTCGGCCGAGTCCGTGTCGCCAAGACGGAAACGCTCGGCCCAGGCAGTCAGCGGTCGCCAGAACACAACGTTTACCCCGATAACCAAAAGCACCATCACGCACGCGGCAAGGAGCAACAGGTCGATCCGCTCCTCATGCGCGGCCGCGGCAGCAAACGAGCCTATGCCCGGCAACGCATACTCGCGCTGCCCGACAGTGAAGACCTCGGAAGCGATGAGGAAGAACCAGCCACCGCCGAAACTCATCATGCCGTTCCAGACCAGTGGGAAAGCCCCCGACGGTGCGTCGAGCTTCCAAAACCGCTGCCACCGCGTGAGCCGCATCGCCCGCGCCGCCTCGTCGAGGTCCCGCGGCTGCGAGATGAGCGACTGGTAGAACGCGAACGTCATGTTCCACACCTGGCTGGTGAAGATCGCGAACACGGCGGCGCTTTCCAGGCCGAGCACCGAGCCGGGGAACAGGGCGATCCACAGCGGCAGGGTTACCGCAAGGAAGCCGAGAACAGGAACGGACTGCAGCACATCGAGGATGGGGATCATGATCCGCTCGGCGCGCCGCACACGGGCGGCAATCGTCGCATACACAAACGAAAAAACAACGGAAAAGGCAAGCGCGACAAACATTCGCAGCAGCGACCGTGCGGCATAGTAGGGCAGCTGCGCCGGGTCGGTCGAGACCGCGGCAGGCGCGGACTCCGGGTCGAACGGGGCGGCAAAATCAGTGGAGATCTGCGAGACGCCCCAGAACGCAACGAAGAGGCCAGCAAAGATGACAACGTCCGCGAGCCGACTTCGCTCACCTCGGCTCGGAGTTCCCTGCCCGCGCAACGGGGCGGCATGTGGTGCTTCGATGGCCGCCTCCTGATCTCCATGCGGGGCAGCAGGCGCGGCGGGCTGTGCCCGCGGTTGTGCCGTCGGGTGTGCAGGTGTCTCCCAGCCTACGACATGCAATAACTTGCGCAAATCTCAGAATAATGGATCATTGAAAGATGGACGATCACCATTTAGCCGAGACCGCAACACTGCCCGACATCACCGAGGCCCAGCTGCACGCAGCCGCTGGAAGCTTTGACATGCTGTCCACACCAACTCGGCTTCATCTCGTCTGGCTACTCGCCGCAGGTGAGTATGACGTCTCGACGCTGGCCGAGCGGGCGAACGCAAACGTCCCGGCTATCAGTCAGCACCTCGCGAAACTCCGGGCCGCCGGTATCGTCGCTGCCCGCCGAGACGGGCGCCGTCAGCTGTACCGGGTCGAAGACCCGCACATCATCGCCGTTGTCGCGCAGATGTTCAGCCACATCGCACCCGACGGCACCCTCGCAGCCGAGGCTGACGAGCGCCGGGCCCCGCGGGCCCCACGGTTCGCGGTAGCCGCGCCACCGGTGGGCTAGGTCCCGGGAGGGGCGGCTGCGTGCAGCGCGCTGCTGCCTGCCGAATGTTGCCGGCGCGCTGCTGCCTGCCGAATGTTGCCGGCGCGCTGCGTTAGCTATGGAAAAATGCGATTCCTCTTGCGAATCCGTCGCAAAGTCTCAGATCTTCTGCAGATCTGAGACTTTGCGCTGCTAGCTCGCCCCCTGGGGCGGGTTGACGAGGAGCTCAACTCGCTCATCAAGATACGCCGCGAGCGTCTGCGCTCCCGCAAGGGGCGCTCCTGCCCGCCACCGCACGTGGAGCGCCCCGTCAACGACGCCAAGCGGCAACTCCGGTGAGAGGGAACCGAGTGTGGACTCGTCTATCGGGAGCGGGGTCGCATCGAAGTTCACCGCTGTGCCCTCTGGGTAACCACCGTGCAGCGCGGCCGCCGCGAGATCACGCCGCTCTTCTCGCGAGATCGACTGGTTTCCCGGGTAGGGGCGGACCGCCGATCGCGTCGCGCGCCCGGCAACGTACAGTGCGGGGGCGGCCGGGTCCGCGCCGATCAAGAGTGTGCCGAGGCGCCACACCTGCCCGAGGGGCTGCATCGACGCCTTGCGCGGGATGAGTAGCCGGCGGTGCTGCGGTACGTAGCGGGCGAGCGCCTCTGGGGCTACCCCTGCATCGCGCAGCCGCGTCGCGGCTTCACGGACGGTTTCCGTCACGGTATCAACGAGCTCAGTCACGATGCTAAGTGTAGGCACCCCGCTGGGTTTAGGCTTGGGAGGATGCAGACTCAGCCCAACAGATCCGCGACGATACGCGCGATGTTTCTCGTGCTCGCCGGATCGATCGGCATGCAGGCCGGCGCGGCGATATCGCTGTCGCTCTTCGCCGACCTCGGCGCGGCAGGGACGAGCGGCCTCCGCATGCTCATCGCCGCGGCCATCATGCTCGCGCTCTTCCGGCCGCGCCTGCGAGGGCGGAGTCGTGACGAGTGGTTCGGAATTGTGCTCTACGGCACGGCGATGGCCGCCATGAACCTGTTTCTGTACCAAGCCATCGAGCGGATCCCGCTCGGGGTCGCGACGACCCTCGATTTCCTTGGCCCGTGCATGGTCGCGTTTCTCGCTTCCCGCAGGCTCCGTGAGGGGCTCCTCGCGATTGCGGCGTTCGCAGGCGTGGTGCTCCTCGCGGGGTTCGGCGGACCTTTCGATCCGATTGGGCTCGTGTGGGGCGCCCTGGCCGGTGTGAGCTTCGCCGGATACACGCTACTGGCACCCCGCATCGGCAAGGCCGAGGGCGGCCTGCAGAGCGTCGCGCTGTCCGTCGCTGTCGCAGCGATCCTGACGATGCCGTTCTCGCTGCCCGTGATCACGCAGGTGCAGCCCGCGCAGTGGGGCCTGCTCGCGTTGTCGGCGCTCGTTGGGACTGCCCTCGCGTTCTCGGTCGATACGATCGCCGGGCGGCTCACCTCTGCCCGAACCCTCGGCGTATTTTTCGCGTTCGATCCGGTCATGGGCACCCTCGTCGGAGTTCTGTTTCTCGGCGACGTCCTCACGGTCACTGCGCTCGCGGGCATCGTGCTCGTCGTGCTCGCTGGCGCTGGCATTGTCTGGTCTGCCGGACAGCGGCGCGCACCGGAACCTGTGCGACAGGAGGGCGGCGCGACGGAGTCCCTCGAGATCGAACGAAAATACGAGGTGCCGGCGCAGACAGAGATTCCTGCTGACGCGAGCTTTGCGCCGGTGGGCCTGTCTGTCGGGGCGGCCGAGGTCAATACCCTCAACGCGCGCTACTACGACACTGCGGACGGCGCGCTTGCCGCGAGAGGGCTCGCGATGCGGGTCCGCGAGGGCGGAGCTGACGAGGGCTGGCATCTGAAGGCCAAGACCGCCGGGGGTACCCGCGAGTTGCACTGGCCGCTGGCGGCTGCAATCCCAGCCGGCCTCGTGAGCGAGTTGCGCGAGCGGATCGGTGACGCAGCTGAACATGTTCGCCCCATCGCAGAGCTGCGCACGGAACGGCGCACGGTGCGGCTGGTCACCCGGGCCGGTGTCGAAGTCGTCGAACTCGCGGACGACCGGGTGCTCGCGGCTGAGCTGCGCGGTGATGCGCGCATCGAGCGGGCGTGGCGTGAGTGGGAAGCTGAACTGCTGCCCGGTGCTGATGAGCACTGGCTCGACCTCACCGGTGAGGTGCTTGAAGGTGCTGGGGCGACACCCTCGTTGAGTACGGCGAAGATTGCCAGGGCTATGGGAGCGCTTGCTGCTGTGGCGACCGCTCGTGGCGCGTCCCCAGAGGTAATCGCCCAGTTGCAGGAGATGGACAGGGTGGATCAAGCTGCCGCGCGTAAGCTGATGCCATGAGCAAGTCGTCGAAGCCGAAGAAGGACCCGAAGAACAAGGGTGCCGGCGATGAGCCGACCCCTGAGGCTCGGCGCAAGCAGGTGCTGCTTGGCATCGCAATGGGCGCCGTCATGGGCCTCGTGCTCTGGTACTTCACCCAGTTTTGGATGTGGTTCCCCGCGGGCCTCGCGGTCGGTCTCGCGACCGGCGTGATCATGAAGCCGCCGACGAAGTAACGCTGATTCGGCGCGGTTGAGCACCAGTTTTCTTTGGGTTGTCCATGTACACTCTGGGCACGACCCAATGGTGAGGACTGGTTGCGATCATGGAACCGACGGTATTTGAAACGCATCGCCCCGCAGCGAGAATCGTCGACGCATCGCTCGCGGATACGACCCTCGGGGTGTACTGGATCGAGGACGTCGCGCACACTGCTGGCTCCTATCCACGGCTGAGCGCGAATACCACCGTTGACGACGCGGTGGTTGGCGGTGGCTATGCCGGGCTCTGGACGGCGATCAAGCTCAAGCAGGAGCACCCGGAACGCCGCGTCGCCCTCATCGAGGCGGTGAAGGTCGGGTGGGCAGCATCCGGCCGCAACGGAGGATTCTGCGAGGCGAGCATCACGCACGGCGAGGCGAATGCCGAGGCGCGCTGGCCGGACGAGGCGGAGGATCTCCACCGCATCGGACTTGCGAACCTTGACGCCATTGAGCGGTTCATCGCGGAGCACGAGCTCGACGTCGATTGGGAGCGAACCGGGCAGCTGTCGGTCGCGAACCACGCCCACCAGGTCGACTGGGTTGGGGAGAGCAGCGACCCGCAGACACAGGTCCTCGGCGAAGCTGAGGTACGCGCCAGGGTGAACTCTCCCACCTTCCTCGCCGGAGCGTTCTCGCCCCGCAGCAACGCGAACGTGCACCCGGCGAAGCTCGCCGTCGCACTCGCAAAGCACGCGACGAGCATCGGGGTCGAGATTTACGAGGGAACGCCAGTCGAACGTCTCGCCGGCCGGGAAGACGAACCGATCGTCCTCGAAACCGCTCGCGGACACGTGACAGCACAGCGAGTCGCGCTCTGCACCAACGTGTTTCCCTCGCTGCTCAAGCGCTACCAGTTCCACACCGTCCCGGTGTACGACTACGTGCTCATGACCGAACCGCTCAGCGCCGAGCAGCTCGCCGCGATTGGGTGGGAGGGCCGCGAGGGGCTCGCAGACATGGCCAACCAGTTCCACTACGCCAGGCTCACCTCGGACAACAGGATCCTCTGGGGCGGCTATGACGCGGTCTATCACGCGGGAGGGCGCATCAAGCGTGCCTACGAGGATCGCATGGCGACCCACCGACAGTTGGCGAGCCACTTCTTTACGACATTTCCGCAGCTCGCCGGCGTGAAATTCACGCACCGCTGGGCAGGCGTCATCGACACGTCGACGCGCTTCTGCGCGTTTTTCGGGAAAGCGTACGACGGTCGTGTCCAGTACGTCGCTGGGTTTACCGGGCTCGGCGTTGGGGCGACACACTTCGCCGCCGACGTGATCGTCGACCGGCTTGAGGGGCGGGTCACTGAGCGCACCGAACTCGAAATGGTACGCAGCATCCCGCTGCCGTTCCCGCCGGAGCCAGCCGCGACGCTCGGCGTGAACCTCGTCAGGTGGTCGCTCGACCGGGCGGACCACAACAGCGGGAGGCGCAACGTGTTCCTCCGTGCGCTTGACGCAGCTGGCCTGGGATTCGATTCCTAGCGCAGCCAGCGCCGAGCGCGACAGGCGGCCCGCACACCCCCATCCCTCCCCGGCATCGACGGGCCGGGCGCCGGTCGCGATGCGATGGGGGAGCGGGTCGCGATCCTGAGTGTTCGCTGTATGATTGACGTTTGGTTGCGTGCCTGTGGGGGTGGACGCGCGGCACGTTGAGTCCGCACGCCCCCGAAGGAGCCCCAATGGCCCTGCCCTGGAAGCTACACGGCGACGGAAAAACCGTCGGCCAAGATGCGATCGTTCTCCCCGAGGAGCGCCTGAGCTGGGGCCGCACCATCGGCTTTGGAACGCAGCACGTCGTCGCCATGTTTGGCGCAACGTTCCTGGTTCCGCTCATCACCGGCTTCCCTCCAACCGCGACGCTGTTCTTCTCCGGCCTCGGCACGATGCTGTTCCTGCTCATGACGGGCAACCGCCTGCCGAGCTACCTCGGATCCTCCTTCGCGTTCCTCGCGCCCATCGCGGTGGCAACGGCCGGGTTTGACTACGGCGACGTCGCCGGTCTCGCTCGCGCCTCGTTCGCGATTATCGCGATGGGTGTGCTGGTCGCGCTCGTCGGCATTGCGGTGCAGCGCTTCGGCACCGGTTGGGTGAACGCGCTCATGCCGCCCGTTGTGATGGGTGCCGTTGTTGCGCTCATCGGTTTCAACCTCGCGCCGGCCGTGAAGAACAACTGGTTTGGTAACCCTGCATCGAACCCAGACGTGAACCAGGGCCTGCACTCGACCGCAGCGCTCATCACGATCGCCTCCATTATTCTCATCACGGTGCTGTTCCGGGGCCTCATTGGGCGGCTGTCGATCGTGCTCGGCATGGTCGTCGGGTACATCGCGGCCTCGTTCATGGGCATCGTAGATTTCGCGTCGGTGCAGAGCGCGGCGTGGATCGGCTTCCCAGAGTTCCACCTCCCAGCTATCCCATTCGCTGACCCCTCACTGTGGGGATTGCTGCCGGCGTTCCTTCCGGTTGTGCTCGTGCTCATTGCGGAGAACGTCGGCCACGTGAAGAGCGTCGGCCTGATGATCGAGCGCGACCTCGACCCGGTGACGGGCAGGGCGTTGCTCGCTGACGGCGTCGCAACGGTTCTCGCCGGTTTCGGCGGCGGATCGGCGACCACGACGTATGGCGAGAACATCGGCGTGATGGCGGCGACGCGCGTGTACTCGACGGCGGCGTACTGGGTTGCGGGCATCATCGCGATGCTGCTGAGCTTCTCACCGAAGGTCGGCGCGCTCATCTTCTCGGTTCCGGCCGGTGTGCTCGGCGGTGTGACCGTGGCGTTGTACGGCCTCATCGGCCTCATTGGTGTGAAGATCTGGATCGACAACAAGGTCGATTTCTCGAAGCCAATCAACCAGTTCACCGCGGCAATCGCGCTCATCGTCGGTATCGCTGATTTCAGCATGCAGCTCGGCAACGTGATGTTTAACGGCATCGCGCTCGGCACGCTCGCAGCTGTTGGTGTTTACCACGTGATGCGCGCGGTCACCAAGGCGCGAGGTACAGCGGTAGACACCGCGATCATCCGGTAGCGCGAGCCGGTTGCCCCCTGACTTCGCCGCTCGCGCAGCCGCGAGCGGCGAAGTCACAGGAACGACGCGCGGAGAAACACCGCGATAATGCGCCGTATTCCCGTGCGCACACCTTAGGGTGGCGGTGTGTGGAGTGTGGAACGACGCAGGCGACCCGATCCAAAGGGCGGCGCCGCAGATGCACCGGATGTCGCTGAGGCGGGGCCGGTGAACAGTCACGCGCTTGGAGGAGGGATCGGGGTGGACCATCTTGATCAGGAACTCGGTGGGCCCGTAGCCGTAGTGAACCCGTTCGCTGAGGAGCAGGCAGAGTGGCTCCGCCAGCTCGGGGCGATCGGCGGACGTAACCCGCTGCTGCACTTCGAGGATCACCCGGCGAACCGGATTGAGCTTTCCTCAACGCACCCCGGTGGGCTGCCACAGTTCATCTCGGGTAACAAAATCTTGCTGTCTGCGCTCATCCGCGATGATCTTGCGCTCAGGCACGCCCGCGCCGCCGCTGCCCGCGTCACCGACAAGGCCGTCGAGATGCGCACGATGCGCGGCCTCGAGACCGTGAACCTCGCCGTTGGCCTCGCGAAGTGGAGCTTCGAGGGAACCGAGTTCACGGCTCCCGTCCTGCTGCGACCGCTCGCGATACGCCGCTACGGCCGCGACTTCGAGCTGAAGCTCAAGAATTTCCCCGTCGTGAACTCGGAGCTCATCCGTGCGCTCCGCGACCAGTTCGGGATCACGATCGACGCCCGCTCGCTCATCGAGCTCTCGCAGGCTGAGGGCGTGTTCAAACCGCAGCCCGTCATCGACCGGCTCCGCCAGATGGTTGCGGGCGTTCCCGAGTTCGTTGTGCAGCCGAGGCTTGTCGTCTCCTCGTTCCACAACATCTCGCAGGGCATGCGCGCCGACGCGGTGCGGCTTGATACCCCGATCTTGCAGGCGATCTGCGGGAGCGAACCCGCGAAGCGGACGCTGTCCGAGAACTACCACCCGGTGAACCCGGTGTCGCCCGATGTTGCAGCGCCCGAGACGGACAGGTGCCTCTACGACTCCGATCCGGAGCAGGACGATGTGCTCGCGCAGATCGACGCCGGGCAGTCGATCGTCGTTCGGCAGCTGCCAGGGACCGGGGGCACCCAGACCGTCGTGAACGCCATCGGCAACCTCGTGCGCGATGGCAAGCATGTGATGGTCGTCACGCCGCGGCGATCCACCATCGACGGGATTACGCACCGACTGACGCGGGCCGGCCTGCCCGGTCTCGCCGTGACGCCGCGGCGGTTGCGGCGCAACCTCGTCGAGTCGATCAGCCGGAATGAGAACGCAACGGCAGAGCAGATGCGCGATGTCGATGAGGCGCTTGTGCGGCTTCGTGGCGTGCTCCTCGACTACCGGGACGCGCTCTCGACCCCGGACGAGCGCTTCTCGGTGACACCGCTGCACGCGCTGCGAAAGCTCACGAATCTCTCGCTCGGCGAGAACCCGCCGACCACCACGGTTCGCCTCGACGACCAGGCGCTCGGTCAGCTCACGATCGATCGCTCCTCGGTCGCGGACGACCTCACGGAGGTCGCACGGCTCGGGCAGTTCCAGTACGGCCCTGATGATTCTCCCTGGTACGGCGTCGACTTCTCCTCGACGGAGGAGGCGCGCGCTGCCTACGGCATCGCGGTCGATCTCGCTGAGTCGCAGCTTCCCCGCCTGATTTCGATGGCGAATGAGGTCGTCGAGCAGACGTCGATGCGCCCGTATGAGTCGGTTTCAGAGCTCGGGGTGTACCTGC
The DNA here is from genome assembly GCF_000834055.1 of Leucobacter komagatae. Classification (GTDB taxonomy): domain Bacteria; phylum Actinomycetota; class Actinomycetes; order Actinomycetales; family Microbacteriaceae; genus Leucobacter; species Leucobacter komagatae_A. The sequence goes on along the minus strand of NZ_JXSQ01000021.1, from coordinate 34,293 downwards.
GGCTCCTCATGGGGGTGCGTGACACGCTCGACCGGTTCACGCCCGAGGTCTACGATCGCTCGCTCGCCGAGGTGATTGCGGCCCACGCTCCCCGCGGGAGCGACGAGGATATGTCTGCCGCAAACAAGCGGCGACTGCGCAAGCTCGCGCAGGAGTACGTGCGGCCAGGCGTGAGCATCACCGACATGTATTCGCGCCTGGTGCAGATCCAGCAGCAGCGTGTGCTGTGGCAGCGCTACACAACCGTCGTCGGGGCTCGCCCCGAGGTGCCGCTCGGCATTGCCGACGTGGTGGTCGCGTTCCAGTCGGCGTATCAAGACCTCGACAAGCTCGACGCCGTCTTGGGTACGACGGTGGAGCCGGATCGGCTGAAGAATCTCGAACTGCACGACCTCGCCGCACGCGTCTCTGAGCTCGCGAAAGAGTCCGAGGTGCTGCAGAACATTCAGGAGCGCACGACGATCGTCGAGCGGCTCCGCAGCGCGAGGCTTGGGCCGCTCCTTGACGACCTGTCCGCGAGGCACGTGCCTGCAGAAGCCGTCGCCGCGGAGCTCGAGCTCGCGTGGTGGCAGTCGGTGCTTGAGCGCATGTTGCAGACGAACCCTGCGCTGCTGAGCGCGAACACCGGCGTGATCGAGCGGCTCGAGGCGGACTTCCGCCTCGTGGACGATGCTCATGCCGGCGCCAACGGCACCCTGCTCGCATCGAAGCTCGCGGACGCCTGGCGGGTCGCGGTGCTCGACAACAAGCAGGAGGCGCTCGCGCTGCGCGGGTTGCTGCGGAGCGGGTACGCCTCGATCGCCGCGCTCGCGCAGGACTCTCCGGTGCTGTTTTCGACCCTTGCGCCCGTGCTCGCGATGTCGCCCTACGAGGTGTCGCAGCTCCCGGAAACGGCGCGATTCGACACCGTGCTGCTGATCGATGCTGGCGCAACGACGCTCGCAGAGAATCTTGGCGCGATCCGCCGTGCGGATCAGGTTGTCGTGTTCGGTGATGACACCACCCAGACGCCTAGTCCGTTTGAGATTGGGGTGCACAGCCCCTCCGAGGACGAGCCAGCAACCCCCAAGAGCCAGCGCTCGGCGCTCGGCGAGCTGGCGGAGGTGCTCCCGACGCTGAAGCTCACCCGCAGCTATCGCGCGGGTGGTGAGGATCTCACGAGCCTCGTGAACACCCGCTTCTACGGTGGCGAGATCAAGTCGTTGCCGTGGGCTGGGAGCTTCCTTGGCCACTCGAGCCTGACCTACGACTTTGTTCCCGCTGGCCAGGGGCTGCCCGACCAGCAGACGGGCGCGGTTGAGAGCACCGAGGCCGAGGTTGATCGGGTCGTTCAGATGGTGCTGCAGCACGCTGACGAACGGCCGAATGAGTCCCTCATGGTGATCACGGCGAGCGAGAAGCACGCTGTGCGGGTGTACCGCGAGGTATTGCAGGCGTTCTCGAAGTTCCCGCAATACCGCGAGTTCTTGCTCGGCGAGCGCGCGGAGCCGTTTGCCGTGTTGACGCTCGAGCAGGCGACTGCGCAGAGCCGCGACCGAGTGATCTTCTCCATCGGCTACGGCCGCACCCCGCATGGTCGGGTGCTGTCAAACTTTGGGGCGCTCGGTCGTCCAGGCGGGGAGCACCTGCTCGCCATCGCCATGACGCGCGCACGCAGGGCCATGACGATTGTCAGTTGCTTCAAGCCTGAGGATCTCGACTCTTCGAGGCTCAAGCACGGCGTTGTTGAACTCGCTGAGCTGCTCGCGTTCGAGCACCCCGAGCCAGAACCCGTTAGCCTGCCGTCCGAGACGGACCCGCTTGTGCGCGAGTTTGCGGATCGGCTTGAGGCGTACGGGGTGCGGGTCGTGCTCGACTACCGCGGCGCGATCCCCATCGCTGCCTCGCACGGCGACCGTGCAATCGCGATCGACATTGACCTGGGAACCGCAAGCTCGGGAGATGGCGGCGCGAGCCTACGCGAGGCGCTGCGCCTGCGCCCGGCCGTGCTGCGCAGGCTCGGGTGGCACTACCACCGAGTCCAGAGCTTCGATCTCTTCGCAGATCCCGAGGGTGTTGCCGGTCGGATCGCGCGGGTGCTCGGCGCCAGCGCTCAGGCGAGCGACGCCGCCTTCCAGTAGCCCGCCGGCGTGGAACGTGGAATGAGTGGTGTGCGGTGAGCGACTTGGGGCCTGAGGGCGTCAGAAAACCTGGCGCGACAGGCGACGCGCCTGCGCGCGTGTCAACGCGAAAGGTTGCAGGGTCGCGCCGCGCACAGCGGCCTGCCCCTGCTGGCGTCGATCCCACCCCCGGTGATCACTCGCTCGCGTCGCGCGCGACCGAAGACAAACCCGAGGGCTGGGGAGAGACCCCCGCTCGCAGGCCGGCGGGAACCGGTGAGAACGACGAGCGTCTGAAGGTCGACAAACCGCCGCACTGGGGCTGAGCCAGGCCGCGCTGGCGTCGCCCGTCAGTCGCCGCTGGATCCCGAAGCGCCTGAGGACCCTGAGGATCCTGAGGACCCCGAAGACCCCGAGGAACCACTCGAGTCCGAGCGGGAATCGGTGCGGTAGAAGCCCGACCCGTTGAAGGTCACGCCGAGCGAACCAAAGACCTTGCGCAGGTCACCGCCGCACTCGGGGCACTCGGTGAGCGTCGAGTCGGTGAAGGACTGATAAATGTCAAAGCTGTGACCACAGTCGGCGCAGCGGTAAGCATAAGTTGGCACAATGGATGAGCCTACCCGAAGCGGTGAATACTTTCCTCGGTGACGGCTCCGTCGACGGGGATATCGTGCGGTTCCTGCGGCAGTCGGTCCATGAGCTCGTCTGACCACACCACCGCGAAAACCTGTGGGGGAGCGTCATGCAGCTCGGCGCGCAACCTCGCCAGCTCCCGGTCAAAGTAGCCCCTGCCCCACCCGAGGCGCGTGCCAGTCTGGTCGACCGCGGCCGCGGGGACGAGCAGCAGATCGACCCGCTCACTCGCGTCCATCGGGGTCGCAGGCCCAACGGGCTCCGGAATGCTGAACGCCCCAACGGCGAGCCCCGACTCCTCGTGTACGGACCATTCGAGTGAGCCGCCGGGACGCACGCGCGGGAGGAGGACCTCCACGCCGTGCGCGCGAGCCCATGCCAAATAGCCCGTCGTCTCCGGCTCCCCACGAACGCTCACGAAGCAGGCGACGCGGCCAGCGCCGAGCTGCTCAGTGAGGGAAGCGAGTTGCGCAGTGAAGCTCGCCTGTTGGCCGCTGCGCACGGAATCGTCGTCGCCCGCCGCCGACAGCCTCGCGTCGCGTCGCGTCCTGACAAGCGCCCGCAAGCGTTGCTTTTCATCCATGCACCCACCATAACTTCTTGCCTGCGGTGCGGCGTTGGGAAGCCCCGTCGGCCAGGTGACAGCGCAGTACGCCCCTCCGGGATAGGCTTGGCCTATGACTGAAACCCGACCGAACGTCGTGAAGGCGGTAATCCCGGCCGCAGGCCTTGGCACCCGCTTCCTCCCCGCGACAAAGGCAATGCCCAAGGAGATGCTGCCGATCGTCGACAAGCCGGCGATCCAGTACGTTGTCGAGGAGGCCGCAAGTGCGGGCCTCAACGATGTGCTCATCATCACGGGACGCAACAAAGACAACCTCGTCAACCATTTCGACGGTGTGCCAGAGCTCGAGTACACGCTGCAGAACAAGGGTGACGATAACAAGCTGGGCAAGGTCCTCGAAGCGAGTGAGCTTGCCGAGGTGCACTTCCTGCGTCAGGGCCAGCCCCTTGGCCTCGGCCACGCCGTCGGCCGCGCGCGCATGCACGTTGGCAACGAGTCGTTCGCCGTGCTCCTCGGAGACGACCTCATCGATGCCCGCGACACGCTCCTCGACCGCATGGTCGAGGTGCACAACGTCCGCGAGGTAACTGTCGTTGCTCTCATGGAGGTGCCAGCCGAGTCGATCCACCTCTACGGCTGCGCCGAGGTCGAAGCGACTGACGACGACGACGTTGTGCGGATCACCGCGCTCGTCGAGAAGCCGAGCCGCGAAGAGGCCCCGTCGAATCTCGCCGTGATTGGGCGCTACGTGCTCCGGCCCGAGATCTTTGACATCATTGACGACCTTGAGCCCGGCCGCGGCGGCGAGTACCAGCTCACCGACGCGCTCAACGTGCTCGCTGCTGGGGAGGGCGACGCGCCGGTGTACGGCGTCGTCTTCAAGGGGCGCCGCTACGACACCGGCGACCGCGCCGACTGGATCAAGGCGAACGTGCTCCTCGGTGTCGACCACGCAGAGCTCGGCGACGAGATCCGTGACTGGGTCATCGGGTTCGCCGACAAGCTCCGCGCAGAGTAGTACGGCACGAGGGCAGAACCGAGGATGCTGGGCGGCGACGGAGCAGAGCTCCCGAGTGCACTGAGCGCGGGGCGGGTTGGCATTCGGCTGATCCGCCGCCGCGACGCCCGCGTGCTCGAACAGCTGCTGCGCAGTAATCGTGCCTGGTTGAGCCCGTGGGAGGCCACCTACCCGGGAAACCCGGGCCCAACCCCAGGGGACGTGTCACTGAAGCCGGCGATCAAGCGCATGCGGCAGCAGTTCTCCGAGGGGAGGGGCGTGCCGTTCGTCGTGACCTACGACGGTGACGTGGTTGGCCAGCTCAGCGCCTCGGATATCTCGCGCGGTGCGCTCTGGTCAGCGAGCGTTGGGTACTGGATCGATGGCGCCCACGCCGGGAAGAACATCACCCCAACTGCGGTTGCGCTCGCCATTGATTACCTGTTCGTGAGCGTGGGGCTGAACCGGGTCGAGATCTGTATCAGGCCCGAGAACAGCGCCTCGCTGCGGGTCGTGGAAAAGCTTGGCCTGCGATATGAGGGGCGCAGGCTTCGCTACATCCACATTGACGGCGCGTGGCGCGACCATGACAGTTTCGCTGTCACTCGCGAGGAGGCGCCCGGATCGATGCTTGCCAGGCTCGAGACCCGCGCCCCAACCGAGCCAGGTCGCCCATAGCCGGTCGAGCCGGATACCGCCCGTGTGCTGGGGGTGCAGGCCTGAGAACCCTCGTGTTTGCGGCGCGCCGGTAGGCAAGCCTGCTGCGACGATGGCTACAGTTGCCACATGGGTACCGGAGGGCTTGGCGGCGGGGTGATGTTCATCGTCATCGCGCTCCTGTGGGGTGCCGTGCTCATCCCCGCCTGGTTTCGCCGGCGAGAGTTCAACGCCGCCGAGCGCAACGCGCTCAGGCTCCAACGCACTCTGCGCGTGCTCGCTGAGACCGCCGAGGTACCGCAGGAGGTCCGCGTCGAGGCGACGGCCCGCGAGGCGCTCGCCCACGAACGACTCCTCCGCAGCGCACAACGACGGCAGGAAGCCGAGCGCGAGGCAGAACTCGCGAACGCGCGGGCTGAACAGGTGCGTGCTGAGATCCGAGCGCAGCAGATGCAGAGAAAGCAGGTAGCGATGAACCGGGCAGCGAAGCTTCGGAAGCCGATCGTGCGACGGGCGCGTTCGTTCGCCGCGCTGCTCGGGCTGCTCGGGCTTGTCGGTTCGCTCGTCGGCCTCGGCATGCTCATCGCCGGGATCGGGCCCGCTGTGCTGCTCGGTTCGCTGCTCGCGTTCACGGTCGGTCTCGGCACACTGGTTGTCATTGCCCCCGGCCGAGCAAAGCTTGCGCCGATCGCGGCCGAGCAGGCAGTGGCGCGCGCCGTCGCTGACCCGGCTGCCTTCGACGAGGTTGTCGCGACCGGGGAGACACAGGATTCGAGCGCAGCTCACGCAGCCGCGCAGCGCGCCGCCGCTGACCGGATTGAGCGGGCGCGAACGATGGCGCGGGCACGCCAGGCGCGCGCGTATGCCCCGCGCGAGAATCAGGCCGACTCGATGTTGCTGCGTGAGGTACGCGAACAGGTTGCACGCGATCGCAGTGCAGCTGCAGGCGCTGCAGGCGCTGCAGCCGCGGCGCGGCCCGAAGCCGCCCCGGTCAGTGAGCGCGCCGCGACTGCTCCGCAGGCCCCGGCCGCCCAAGCTGCTTCCCGCCCAAGTGGGAATGGCGCGAACGCTGCCGCTGCGTCAGCTCGGCCCGGATCGCGCCTGAGTGAGCTTGGCGTTGTCGGCGACACCAGCGAGGGAATGCCAAACCTCGACCAGGTGCTTCGCCGCCGCCGCAACGCAGGATAGGTTCGAACGCCGGGCAGCGCGAAGCTCCCCAGCGACACGCCTGGGCCTCGTGAGCTGCGCAGCCGCCAACTGGAGTGCTGTGGACTAGCACGCGTGCTGTGGCGCCCTTAGGGGTGCGCTGTGGTGCCTGCAGGAGTGCGAGCAGGGGCCGCGCTGAAGCCGCGTTCGGCGCCTCTGAGGAGTGCCGCTAGGCCCTGATGGCCCTCTTGCGCGCATTCCCCCGGGACGGAGTAGCGAATGGGCGCTACGTGCGGCTCAGGAGTCTGCGGGCTGGGGCGCCTGCTCAGCGTCGTCTGCGCCTGGTTCCGGATCGCGCGGGGCTGCTGGCAGGTCTACCCTGAACGTTGCTCCGCCACCCGGTGTTTCGTGCACCGTCACCGTGCCGCGGTGGGCTTCGACGATCGAGCGTACGATTGCAAGGCCAAGCCCAGAACCCCCGGTCTCACGGTTGCGAGAACTGTCAGCCCGCCAGAACCGCCCGAAGATCTTCTCGCGGATCTGTTCGGGGATGCCCTCCCCGTGGTCGACGATCTCAAAGCGCGTCATGCCCTTCGGGTCGACGCGAATCACGCCGGTGCTGCCGGTCATCGGGGCAGACCCGCTGCTCCGCTTGCCGCTGCCAGCAACGGGAAGCTGTTCGACGGCGGCGACTGCCGCGTCGTCGATGGGCTGGGGGAGCGCCGTCACGACAATCTCGATAGGGCTGCCCTCAGGCGTATGCTGCTTCGCGTTGCCGATGAGGTTCGTGATGAGCTGGCGGATCTTGTTCTCGTCGCCGAATGCCTTCGGGTCGCTTGGCGCCTCGACGACGGAGATCTCACGGTCGGGCGCGCCTGCGCGAGCGTCGAGCGCTGCGTCGCGTGCGAGCTGGTTCAGGGACAGCTTCGCGAGCTGGAGTGGGCGTCGCTCGTCGAGTCGCGCGAGTGCGAGCAGATCCTCCACGAGGGAGGTCATGCGGATCGCTTCCTTCTCGATGCGTTCCATCGCCTGTCCGACCTGCTCGGGCGTCTGCAGCGCACCCATGCGATACAGCTCCGCGTAGCCGCGAACGGAGACGAGCGGCGTGCGCAGCTCGTGGCTCGCGTCACCGACGAAACGGCGCATGCGTTCGATAGTGCGCTCCCGCTCTTCGAGGGAACCGTCGAGCCGGTCGAGCATCACGTTCAGCGAATCGCCGAGGTGGCCGACCTCGGTGTGTGGGCTCGCGACAATGATTCGCTTGGAGAAGTCGCCGCGGGAGATTTCGAGCGCGGTCTGTTCGACCTCTGCGAGCGGGAGCAGGGTGGTCGTGATGAGGATGCGTGTGAGCGCTGCGCCGAGCAGGATCACTGCGATACCGAAGCCGGTGAAGACGATGATGTATTGCGCGACGTGCTGGTTGATCGTGGTTGTTGAGTCCGCGATGAGCAGCGTCCCAGACGCTTGGTGCTCCACACCGTCGACGTAGAGCAGCGTGGTTACCCCGCGCCAGTGCGTCCCGTCAGCACTGGACATCTCGATCGGGGCGACGCTCTCGCCCTCGCGAGCAGCGGCGAACTTGAGGGAGATCCCGTAGTTGGCGACGTCGGGCAGCGTTGCGGCTCGACGATCCCGCGAGTTGTCGAAGAGCACACTGCCATCCGGCGCGAGAAACGCGACGTAGTAGCGCGGGTTTGCTGTGAAGACGTCGTCAGCTGACAACCGCTCCGGGTCGGTTCCCGGCGCGAAAACATTCGTCGGGTTGTTGCGGATTTGTGCAAGCTCCGCGCTCTGCTGATTGATGAGGATGGGGCGGAGCACCGAGAAGGTGCCCACCCCCGCGACGATAAGACCGAGAAACAGGATGAACACCGTGACGATGGTGATCTTGGTGCGGAGTGAGACGTCCGCCCAATGGGTCCCGAAGTCGCGCAGCTGAGTCACTAGATGGAGTCTGCTTTCAGCATGTATCCGAATCCGCGCTTCGTCTGGATGAGCGACTCATCGGTCAACGGATCGAGCTTGCGGCGGAGGTAGGAGATGTAGGACTCGACGATGCCCGCATCGCCGTTGAAGTCGTATTCCCAGACGTGGTCGAGGATCTGCGCCTTCGAGAGCACCCGGTTGGCGTTCTGCATGAGGTACCGCAGCAGCTTGAACTCGGTGGGGGAGAGCTCGACCGAGGTGCCCGAAACGCTCACCTCGTGCGTGTCCTGGTCGAGGCTGATGGGCCCGACCTCGAGCATGGTCTCCTCGTCCTCCTGAATGGTGCGACGGAGTACGGCGTTGATGCGAGCGATGATCTCGTCGAGGCTGAACGGCTTGGTGACGTAGTCGTCCCCGCCGACGTTGAGACCCTCAACCTTGTCCTCGGTGTCATCTTTCGCGGTGAGGAAGATGATGGGGGCGGTGTACCCGGCAGAGCGCAGCCGCTTGGTTACGCTGAAGCCGTTCATGTCGGGGAGCATGACGTCGAGGATGATGAGGTCTGGCTCTTCCTCGAGTACCGCCGAGATGGTCTGCGCGCCGTTTCCCACGGAGCGCACACCGAAGCCGGCGAAGCGGAGGCTTGTGCTCAGTAGTTCGCGAATGTTCGGCTCGTCATCGACGATGAGGATCCTGGGGCCTTTTCGTTCAATGTTCATGTTCTCAGTCTCTGATGATTTGCTATGAACTTGCTGGAAGTTTGCGCTTCGGGGGATCGCTACTGCCGTACGGCGGCGAGATCCTCGGCGTCAAGGATCGTGTACGCGTAACCCTGCTCTGCGAGGAACCGCTGGCGGTTCTGCGCGAAGTCCTGATCCACCGTATCGCGGGCAATGAGCGTGTAGAACGACGCCTTCACATCGCTCTGTTTCGGCCGAAGCAGCCGGCCAAGGCGCTGCGCCTCTTCCTGCCGTGAGCCGAAGGAACCGGAGATCTGGATCGCGACCGACGCGTCGGGCAGATCCACCGAGAAGTTCGCCACCTTCGACACCACGAGGATGCGCTCCTCGCCGGAACGGAAGGCATTGAACAACTGCTCGCGCTCATCGACCGGGGTCTGACCGGTGATGAGCGGCACCCCAAGCGATTCGGCCATCGACTCGAGCTGGTCGATGTACTGCCCAATCACGAGCACACTCTCGCCGGGGTGGCGTTCGATGATGTCGCGGGCGATGCGCTCCTTCTGCGCGGTCGACGCGGCGAGCCGGTATCGATCCTGATCCTCAGCGATCGCATACTCGAGACGCTCGCTCTCGGGCAGATCGATGCGGATCTCGAAGCACTCGGCGGGGGCGATGAACCCCTGTGCCTCAATGTCTTTCCAAGCCGCGTCGTAGCGCTTCGGGCCGATGAGGCTGAACACGTCACCCTCGCGGCCATCCTCGCGCACGAGCGTCGCGGTGAGGCCGAGTCGGCGGCGGGCCTGCAGGTCCGCGGTCAGCTTGAACACGGGTGCGGGGAGCAGGTGAACCTCGTCGTAGACGATGACGCCCCAGTCCTGCGCGTCGAGGAGCGAGAGGTGCGCGTACTCGCCCTTCCTCCGGCTCGTGAGGATCTGGTAGGTGGCGATCGTTACCGGGCCAACCTCCTTGACCTGACCGGAGTACTCACCGATCTCGTCCTCCGTGAGGTTGGTGCGCCGCAAGAGCTCGTCGCGCCACTGACGCGCGGATACCGCGTTCGTCACGAGGATGAGCGTCTTCGCCCCGACCGCAGCCATCGCCGCAGCGCCCACGAGTGTCTTGCCAGCGCCGCAGGGAAGCACAACGACTCCCGATCCGCCCCGCTGGAACGCCTCTACGGCCTTTGCCTGGTAGTCGCGCAGCTCCCAGCCGCTCTCGTCGAGCGAGATATCGTAGGGTTCGCCAGGGCGGTACCCTGCGAGGTCCTCGGCCGGCCAACCGCGCGCGACGAGCTGCTGCTTGAGTTCCCCGCGCGCCCAAGGCTCGACCATGATCGTAACGTCGTCGATCTTGGCGCCGAGCAGTGGGGCAACCTTCTTCGCAGAGGAAACCTCGCGAAGCGTTGGTGCGTCGTCTGATCGCAACAGCAACTGGCCCTCATCGTCGCGCACGATCGTGAGCCTGCCGTATCGCCGCATCGTGTCGCCGATTTCCGAGGCGACACCACTCGGGACGGGGAACTTCGCGTACTTATTCAGGGTGCCGAGAATTTCCTCAGCCGAGTGCCCTGCCGCCCGCGCGTTCCACAGACCAAGCCGCGTGACGCGGTACGTGTGGATGTGCTCCGGGGCGCGCTCGAGCTCCGCGAACACCGCGAGCTCGTGGCGAGCGTCTTCAGCGTCGGGGTGCGCAACTTCGAGAAGCACCGTGTGATCGCTCTGAACGATGAGTGGGCCGAGAGTCATAACTAGCCAGTTTACTCCGAGTCCCTGCGGACTGGGGGTACGCGTTCAGCGAATGACCTGAAATCGAGGATTCGCCGTGCTCACTATCGCTTCGATGCGCGATAACCGGCCCGTTGCGCGGCCGCGGCGCTTGAGAAGCAGTCCTCTGGCTTTGTCTTCGTATAGGACGCGCCGCCCTTAACGTGATAGATCATCGAGCTCGCGTTGCCCTTGATGGGTGCCCAGGCAGGGCAATCCCACGCGGAGACGGGCCGCGTGCGGGCCGGATAACTCACCTTCTTGGTTGCCGCTGATGTCTGGGCTGCGGATGTGTACCCTGACCGAGAGCCGGTCACCCGCACCGAGATGGTCTTGCCAGCATCGCTCCCCGTGAGCGTGTACGCGCTTCCGGTTGCGCCCTTGATCGCTGCGCCGTTGCGAAGCCACTGCGTAGCGAGCTTCGCGCCCGAGGTCCATGTTCCTCGCTGGACGGTGACTCGAGATCCGACCTGAGCCGTCCCAGCGATCTTTGGTTTCGACGTTTGCAGCACCCGGGGAACGCTCTTGGCCGCTGACACCTTGGCGGTGGTGAGGTAACCGGACTTCTTTCCCGTGACGCGGACGGTGATCTTCGCACCGCCGTCCGCAGCAGTCAGCGTGTATGCCGACTTTGTCGCACCCTTGATGGGCGCCCCGTTGCGTAGCCACTGGAATGACAGCGCAACCGGCGCTGGCTTCCACGTTCCTGCGCGTGCGGTGAGGCGCTTTCCGACTGCGACGCTGCCCGAAATCGTTGGTGCCGGGGCTCCTGTGAGCGTGCGGAGCACGGTCGCTGTCTGGGCTGATGTCTGGGATGTGGTCGTATATCCGGAGAGGCTGCCGGATACGCGCACCGAGATCCGCTTGCCGACGTCGGCGGCACTCAACCGGTATGTCGAGCCGGTCGCCTTCGAGATGCTCGCGCCGTTTCGCAGCCACTGGTATGCGAGCTTCGCGGGCTTCGGGCCCCAGGTTCCTGGCTTGGCGGTGAGGGTGTACCCCACTGCAGCCGTTCCCGTGACGCTTGGCTTCGACGTCGTAAGGGCGCCGGCGGATACCGCGCGAGTCGCGGCGGAGGTTTCGACGGCCGGCTCGTAGCCGGCTTGGCGCGCGCGAACAGCTACGCTGAGCTGCTTGCCGAGGTCGGGAGCGGTGACCGTATACGTCGCCGCGGTCGCGCCGGCAATGGCGGAGCCGTTGCGTAGCCACTGGTAGCTGAGGGTGGCGTCTTCCGGCGCGGGCGACACGAGCTCCGCCGTCACTGCTTTCCCAACGATCGTGCTGCCGGATACCCGAACCGCCCCGAGCGAAATCAAGCCGGGCCGCACGATCACGGAAGCGGAGAGCGCGTCGCGCGAAGCCCCGCTCGGTGACGTCGCCGTAACGACGACGCTGAGCGCCGTCCCCTCGTCTGCTGCGCGCGGAATGAAACGAGGGTCGGTCGCGCCAGGAACGGCCACGCCGTCAACCTGCCACTGGAATGCAAAGCTCAGATCGTCGCGCCCCCAGTCGCCCGGGTGAACGTCTACTGGTGTTCCCACGGTCGCGCCTGCGCCAAGAATCTGGGGATCCTCGGCCGGTGCTGATAGTTCCTCTGGGTCCTCGGCGTCAGCAGGGGGAACCGGGGCGCCGGGTTCGTCGAGCGACGGGACTGGCAGCCTAGGGTCGGACGCAACGGCATACGCTGGCTCGGCGGGAAGCGGAGCAGCTACTGCACCGAGACAGACAAGAGCGCAGGCGACAAGAGCCCCGACACATTTCAGCATTGAAACTCCTCAAGCGTTACATAGACTTTGTCAGTGTAGTCGCTGCGGGAGCCACGCTGAATACGCGGTCGCCAAAGATTTGTGCGTCAGCGTATCTGCGTGATCTCCGTGATCGCCTCGAGTGGGAGTGTGCGCTCTACGCCTGCGGCCTCGTCGAGCGCGCGCATCCTGCCGGCGGCGAGCGAGACAGGGACAATCGTGAAGCTGCGCACCACGCCACGCATCTCGACAGTCACCTGGAGCCTGGTGCGATCCCTGATCGCGAGCGTGACCTGGCGGCTGATGTCCGTCGGCCCCTCGTCTCCCGATTCAAGGACGCGTTCGATCAGCGCCTCCGCGGCTGAAGCGGCCCGTGTCGCAGGCGTCTGCGCCTCGGCATCCGGCGCAGATTCGCGCGCTGGGACCCCACGCGAATCAGTCGGCGTCAGCAGGCCTCCGCCACCCCTGGCGGGGTAGCGCGCGTCGAGAAGGGCAGCGAGCACATGATCCGCCCGCAGCTTCGAGAGCAGGGGGCGCGTTGCCCGTGCGATCTCGTCGAACGCAGGCGGCTCCTGCAACTGCAGGTGGGCGAGGCGCCGATCCACGAGCACGGTGGCACGGAGCTCTGGCCGCGCGAACTCCACGCGGGTGCGACCCGCCTCCCCAAAATGGGGTGAAACGATGATGCTGCCGGCGCGCTCACTGAGCGTCGTGATGAGGTAGTCAACCGGCTGCGGGATCCCGGTGAGCGCGAGCCCGTCGACAAGGCCGCGAATCTCATCGCCGCTCAGCCCGCGGTGGAACGCCTCAGACAGTGTGGCCTCGGAGATGCGCAGCGTCGAGGCGACGCCGAGCTGCTCGGGGAGCGCAATCGCGGCCAGTGCAGCCTCGTCGCGCGCGGAAAGCGGGCCGGGAACGACCACGGAGAGGTCCGGCTGAATGTATATTCCCGTAGCCGTATCTGGCAGGTCGAGTTCCGTGCTGACGGGGTTGCCGCTGAGGGCGCCCTCGAGCACGGCGACCCCGGCCGGGCTGAACTGTCCAGCTACGGTGATACCGAGCCGTTCCCAGAGCAGCGCAGCGCGCTCGATGCTCGCGAACGTCGGTTCTGTCGCGAGCGGGTAGTGGCGCGGAAACGCTTCGACGACCACCGTGATCGAAGATCCCTGCTCGGCGGCGCTCAGGTGACCGAGGAGCTGCCTTGGCATGAGTCCGATGGCAGAACTGGCCAAGATGTTCCAACGCTCGGCGCTCTCCGCAGCAAGCCATGCCGCGCCGCGGGAGACGCACCAGCCCCCCTCGGGCACGGCGAGTTCAGCGGCGCGCAAGAGTTCGACGACCTCGTCAGCGTCGGGGATCGATAGCCGATCTTCGACGGTGCGCAACCATGCCGAAGCGACGTCACCGTTGCGGTTGAGCTTCGCTGGGGATCGCTCGAGGTCGCGGAGCACCCATGCGGCCTGGCCGGTCGCGGTGAGCGCAGCCGCAAACCACGCCGAGGTGTCAGCCGGCTCGGCGACAGCCGGTTCAGCATGTTCGGGGGTCTCGCGGATATCTGCGAGGGTGAGCCCGCGCGTTCGCAGGAGCGCCTCGAGCGCATGCGACACCTCGTGGAGTTCGGTGTCGTTGCCGCCGACAAGGCCCAGCCCGCGGAGGCGAACGAGCGCGCTGGTCCGCTCGGCGTCCGACAGCTCTGGCGCCCCCTCCGGCGCAAGTAGCAGGAGATCCTCCCGCGTGAGCAACGTCAGCGCCTGCGTGATCGAGTCAGGTTTGAGTAGCTCAGTGGCGAGATCTAGGGAGTCTTTAACGGAAGTTGGTGCCGCGATGCGGCGTGAGCGCACCAGCCCGGACAGCCCCTCCCGGTCGAGCGAAGCGATCAGAGAAGACAGTGCGAGCGTGCCACTCATGGCGAGGCCGCGCTACTTTTTCCCGAGACGGACAGCGCGACTGCGTCGGCGCTGGGCGACCACCAAGAGCACAACCAACAACACGAACCCGACGGGGAGCGCGAGCAGAGAAATTCCGTACACGACGGGCCACAGCCCCTCAGCGACGGCCTGCCTGTCGTTCATGCCAACGATGAGCGTCGCGAAAAACGAGCCGAGTGCGATAACAATAATCGTGACCGTCGCGTAGGCGAGGATTCGCTCAAACAGCGACGGGGTGCTGATATCTTCGGTGCTCATTCCACCGAGTTTAGCGCGAGCATATGTGCGGCGGGGCTGGGCGCCGGTTACGCACCGTCTGCTAAGCCCGAACGGCTAGACTGCATACACACGCGTGGCGAGACGGCCACGCACGAATACTCTCGGCCGCGAGGCCGCTGCGGCTACCGCCGCGAAGGGAAGGGCGAGACATGCCGAACGGCAAGGTCAGGTTCTACGACGAGGACAAAGGCTTCGGATTCATTCAGGGAGAAGACGGGCAGCAGGTGTACCTGCACGCTTCAGTGATCCCTGAGGGGGCTGAGGTGCGTGCCGGCAGCAGGCTTGAGTACAGCGTTGGCGAAGGCCGGCGCGGTCCGCAGGCGCTCTCAGTTCGGGTGCTCGACACCCCGCTGCTTGCAAAGCGAAGCCGCAAATCCGCTGATGAGATGGCGGTGATCATTGAGGATCTCGTGAAGCTGCTCGACGGGGTCGGCGGAAAGCTCAAGGGCGGACAGTACCCCGAACGGCAAGCCTCACGGCAGGTCGCAACCATGCTGCGCCGAGTCGCGGATGATTTCGATGTCTGAGCAGGATGCAGCGGTCGCGCCCGAGCAGGCGCCAGAAGGAGAAGACGTGACTGCGGAAGCTGCAGCGGACGTGCAAGCCGAGACGACGCCCGCAGTACAGGCGGAGCCAGACGCAGCCCTGCTGAGCCGCGCGTCCCGCGAACAGGCGCGCGCCGCGCTCGAGGAGATCACCGACCCGAAGAGTATCGGCGGCGAGGCGGGCCATGAAGTGCACGACGAGCGAACGGTCACGCTGTTCTTCGAGTGCACGCTTCCCGGCTACCCCAACTGGAGGTGGGCGGCAGCCATCGCACGCGTCGACGCGGAATCTCCCGTCACTGTGCTCGAAGTCGAGCTGCTCCCGGGTGAGGGCGCGATGCTCGCCCCAGAGTGGGTTCCCTGGTCTGAGCGCCTCGCCCAGTACCGCGACGCGCAGGCGCGACAGCGCCAGGACTCCGCCGCGCAACTCGAAGACGCGGACGATCTCGACGACATCGATGATCTCGATGAGTCCGACGACGAGGCACTCGAAAACGACTACTCCGACTTTGATGATGTCCTCGACGGCGTCGAGCTCGACGAGGACATCGACGCAGATGACGCAGATGACGCAGATGACGCGGACGACGCCGCCGACGACGACGAGTATGACGATGAGTCCGACGGCGAGCAAGACGACAGCGACAGCGACGATGACGGCGACGACGAGGCAGCTGAGGCGTCGGATCGCGACACCGCGGATGACGATGCGACGCGTTCCGGCTCGGGCCGCGGCCGGCCGCGGTCGAATGGGCAGCAGCGTGGGCGCAGAAGGAAGCCGCGAGCTTCCTCGTCGAACTAACAGCGATGAACGAGTCCCCGCAGGTGTGAACCTGCGGGGACTCGCGCGTTCGTGCGCGCGCTCGTGACGTCTACGACTCGATGCCGTCGGGAGCCGGGGGAAACTCGCCCTCGTGCAGCACAGCGTTCGACTCGTTGTCCCAGGTGAACGTCGACACCGATTTCCCGGTCGGCGTCGTCGCGCTGTCGGTGTCGCGCAACCACCGGTACTCCGCGCGCACCGCATACTTCGAGATCCGCTCAATGCTCGGCGGGAATCTCACCCCGAACTGGGTATCGGTTCCGATGAAGTCGCCGAAATGAAACAGCATCACCTGTGTCTCGGTTGATGCGGAATCAGTCGAGGGGAGCAGCGCCCAAGAGAGCGGTGAGCACGCGTCGAAGGTGCCTTTCGCGAGCGCGATCGCGCGCGCCGTATCCCAGCCAACAGCGTGTCCGTGCTCCGCGCTCAGCGCGGGCGGTGCGATGCGTGCCGCACCAGCGTGATGACCTCTCCAGCGTCTCGGTCGACGCACGACGTCACCAGGGAATCGGCGAGTTCTGGGTTCGCAGCGAGGAGGGTATCGGCGGCCGATTGTTCGTATGAGGCTGCAGCGTTTTCAATGAGCGCGATCCACACGTTTCCGAGGAACGTGTGGGTGATATCCATGGTCCCGCGCATATCGCCGGTCTGTAGTGCGCGGCTGAAGACCGTCGCCGGGCCACGCTCCGACTCGGTGAAGTCCGCGCCACGGAAATCGGCCAGCAGGGACTCGAGTGCATCGTCTGGCAGCTCAGCGGTGAACTGGTACAGGTAGACGCTGTCGAAGTAGATGACCCAGTTGCAGCTGCGTGCCTGGAGCGACGCGTCTGCGGCGGCGAGCGCAGCGGGGCCGGTGAACTCGGTGAGGAGCGCCCGGTCTGTTTCGCCATAGCTCGCCGTAATGCGTTCCTCACCGAACTCGGCGAGGAACGCGGCTTGCTGTGCTGACGCGGCGGCGTTGATCGCTCCGCACTCGGGGAGAACGATCGGCGCCACCTGTGCGGGTGGTGCGACCGTGGGCGGGTTCTTCGGCGTCTCAACAGTGTTCTGCGACTCGGGTTCGGCAGGATGGCAGCCGGAAAGCGCGAGCGTCGCGGTGATGAACAGCGAAACACCGGCCCACAGACGCAGACGTGTCTGCGCCTGTGTGAGTCTCATGTCGCCGCCCCCAACCACCCGACGGGTGCCGGGTGCACTTCGCTCCAGACTAAGTGGAGACTCGGGGAGTTTGGCGTAAACCGGAGATCTGCGGCTGATACGTTACCCCACACCCGTCTCTGGCGGTGTTAGCGGTGAGTAACTGGGTCTCGGATGAGCCGGGGGATAAGCCGAACGAAGATGACCATGGCGACGAGTTCGATGAGGGTCTGTGTGACGACGACGAGCGGGGCGAGCTCGAAGCCTGCCGGCAGCGCGAGTGCGAGCGGCAGCACCACGAGAGAGTTTCGTGTCGCCCCAGAGAACACGACCGCTCGGCGGGCGGCAACATCGAGCTTGGCCACTCTCGCAGCAGTCGCTCCGATTGGCACCATGATGGCGGCAAAGGCCACATAGACGGGGACCACGAGCAGCAGGGCCCCGAGCTCACGCCCGACCCCGCTGATCTGGGATGCCACAACGACGGCGAGGGTCAGCATCATGAGCGGGACCATCATGGATAGCGCCCCGTCGACTACCGGCCGCCCCCACCTCGTCTTGGCAGCTGCGAGCTGCGTGAGCCCGGCTGCCACCAACGGCAGCACGATGAGCACAGCGAATGCCTCAGCGAATGGGGTGAGATCGACGCTGTCAACAAAGTCGCCCCCGACGAACGCCAAGAGGTAGACCGGCAGCAGCAGCATTTGGGCGAGCATGAGAAGTGGCGCGGCGGCGAGGAGTCTGTCGCTCGCACCCGCGGCCAGCCCAGTGAATACGATGACGTAGTCGATACACGGGGTGAGAAGCACGAACAGCACCCCAACGAGCAGCACCTGGTCGTGTGCGACGACCCTCGAGAGGATGAAGACGACACCTGGCACGATGACGAAGTTCACGACGAACACCGTGGTGAGGAATCGCCAGTCGCGTAGCGCCTCGCCGATCTTTCCGAAGGGGACACCGAGGAAGGTGGCGTAGAGGAGGAGCCCAAGGACGGGGTTGATTGCGAACTCGGCGGCGCCAGCGACGGCGGGGAAGGACAGTCCGACGGCTGCCCCGAGGGCGAGTGCGAACAGATAGAGGCCGATCTGTCGTCGCTCCAGCAGATCGACGACAGAGCTCATGCGCCAATTCTCGCAGAGTCGAGGGCGGCCGCGCCTGCGGCGTCTGAGACCGGTAGTCGCGGCGTAGGCTGGACGCATGGCTCAACGAACGGTTCTCATCACTGGCGGTACGCGCGGGATCGGCAGGGCGTGCGCGCTTGCGCTCGCCGCCGAGGGCAGTGATGTCGTCCTCGGATATGCGCGGGATGATGCCGCGGCCGCCGTCACCAAAGCGGAGATTATCGATGCCGGGGTGCGGTGTCTCACGGTGCGGGCGGATCTCACGACGGATGAGGGGATCGAGACCCTGTTCGCAGCTGCGACAGAGTGGTCCAGAGGCATAGACGCTGTCGTGAACAACGCGGGCGCTACGCTCAACGTCGGCAGCCTGCTCGACACGCCAACGGACGTCATTCGACGCGTCGTCGACCTGAATCTCACCTCCGCGATTCTCGTGGCGCGCAGAGCGGTGCGGGCCCTGGGCGCCGGCGGCGTGCTCGTGAACATTTCCTCCGGGGCGGCGACGACGGGCTCACCAGGTGAGTACGTGCACTATGCGGCTGCGAAGGCGGGGGTCGACGCGCTCACAAAGGGGCTCGCGATCGAGGCGGCGCCGGGACACGTGCGGGTCGTTGGCGTTGCGCCTGGCACGATTGACACGGATATTCACGCGAGCGCCGGCGACCCTGATCGGACAGCGCGGGTCGCGCAGCGGCATCCGATGGGGAGGGCAGGCACGGTCACCGAGGTGGCGTCGGTAGTGCTGTTCGCGCTCTCCGAAGGCGCGAGCTATATTTCAGGTACGACGCTGCGCGTTGCCGGCGGGGTTTGATGGGCAAGCGCTCCCTCGGCGCGATGGTTCAGTGGCTACCGAACCGTGCCGTGGGCAGCGCCAGAGCGGGCGCTCGGATGAGCGTCGCTGGAAGGAATGTCTGCGCGCGAAGGGAGCATGCATGAGCGCGAGGAACCGGCTTGAAATCAATCCGGAAGCCCTGGTGGTGGTGCCTCGCGGCCTGGACAAGGTTTGGGGGTTCCGCAGGCGAGTGGTCGTTCCGCTCGCGCACATCACGGATGTGGCTATCGAGCACCGACCCCACTACGTTGCGAAGGGCTGGCGGGGGCCAGGACTCGACGGTTTCGGCAAGCTCGTCGGCACGTTCCACCCGAACAAGGAGCGTCACTACTGGAATTTTTCCGGCAGCGGGAGCGTCCTGACTGTCGGGATTGCTGGTGGAGATCCGTTTCACCGGTTGTATCTATCGGTCGAGGATGCCGAGGCGTCGCTGGCGCTCATCAGCGAGGCGCTGCTGGCGGCGGATCCCGGCGCGGCGGAGTGAATGGGTGAGCCCGATACTCATGCTGCTTCCACTGTGAGTCGTGCGCTCGTTCGTGCGGAGCGCCCCGAACGTGCGTGCTCACGCACCTTACGGTGACGTTCACTGAAAGCGTTGCAGGTTGCAGGCAGCGCTGCTGTGTGGATCGTCACGACACTGTCCCGTGGTGTCGCGTTGCTCTTCGCGGCAACAGTTGTGAGGCGTAGGCTGGTGGCATGTCCTTGCAGCACTCGGGCGTCGTGGGCCGTGGAGCCACTCGGGAGGTGGCTCCGCGTTCGGCAGCTGTGCGTCGTGTCCGCCGTGTGCTCGGTGCGGTGAGCGCGGTTCTCGTCGCGTTACTCGTGGCGCTGTGGATCGGCGCTGGCCGAGGGCTCCCCGCCGGGGAAGGACCAGGGGAAAAGGGGTCGTGGCAGGCAGGCGTGCCGGACGACACCCGCATTGCTGCACTCTCGATCCCAGGCACGCACGACACGATGACCTACACCGGCGGCGTCGCCTGGTGGCTCACTCGCCCGTACTCGCGCACCCAGACGCGTGACCTCGATAGCCAGCTGCGCGCCGGGATCCGCTACCTTGACATTCGGGTGCGCAACGACGGTGGGCTCGCGCACGGCTGGGTGCCGGTTGCGGGCACGCTGGCCGACGTGTTCGACACGATCGAAGCGTTTCTTGCGGCGCAGCCGGACGAGTTTCTCCTTGTGCGGGTTCGCGACGAGGAGCGGTCAAACCATGACGCGTTCCGGGAGGCAGTCCGGCCGGTTCTCGAGAACGCCGCTGATCGGCTCTGGGTGCCGGAGGATGAGCGGGCAGAGCTGGGCGAGGCGCGTGGCAAGGTCATCGTGCTGCGCGATGTGCTTGGCACCCTCGGGCAGGAGCTCGATGAGCTGACGCTGCCGTTCTGGGATGCCCCGCTGCGAATCCAAGACGATTTTCAATCGCCAGATATCGGGGAGAAATTTGCGGCGATCCGGGCGCTGCTCTCCGCACCGTCTGAGCCTGGGCTGCGGTTCAACCACGTGAGCGCGACGGCGGTGTCATGCACGCCGCGCTGCTACGCGGCCGAGCTGAACCCGCGCCTCGAAGCCGAGTTGCGGCGCGATGCCGGGGCGCTCGCGGGTGGCGCGGGCGTGCTCATCCTCGATTTTCCGAGCGATTCACTGATCCGCTCGATTATCGACCTCAACGACGCTAGCGCGGAAGGCCGCCAAGGAGCGCAGGGCGAGTAGCGCGGTGGTGACGCCCCGAGCGCTGCAAGCCCCGCGGTGTGCGGGCACCAGTCGAGCGAGATGCGACATACGTTGCGAACGACTCAGGGATGCGCAGGTCGGGTGCGGGGCGGAGCGGATTCGAGAGCAGTCCAGGTCCCGAGGTCAGCGCCGTGCTCCGGCTACGCTGAACGCATGAACGACCCTCTCGCCATCGAAGAGTTCTGGCGTGACTGCCGATCGGTCTTGCCTGGCCTGCCAGCGGCCAGTCCAGAAGCCTGGGCGTTCGGGGCAACCCCCGCGCACGCCGACAGCCTCTTGGGCCTCGTGATCGACGGGACGAAGACCGCAACGGCATCATCACTCTGGGACTACGAGTATTCACAGGACGCACTGCCTGAGCGCGGATTGCTGAGCATCATCCTCGATGGCCGCGGAGTGCCGTGTGCGCTCATTGAGACTGTTTCGGTCGAAGTGGTTCCATTCGGCGAAGTAGAACCGTCCCATGCCTTCGCCGAGGGAGAAGGCGACCGGAGTCTGCTGGACTGGCGTGAGACGCATGAAGAGTACTGGCGCAAGCATTCCGAGAATCCGCGAGGCTTCGAACCTGACATGCCGGTCGTGTGCGAACGATTCCGCTTGCTTCACGCCACGACCGAGGCGCGACGTGCTTCGTGAACAACTCGACGGGGCAGCCTGTATTCGGGCCCGAGGTTATTTGGGCGCGTGAACTTCGCCGCAGCGTTGGCTCAATATATGCAATAGTGAGCGGAAGAGATTGTGTCTTCGCCGTGGTGAAGGAGCCGTGATGCGCTCGTCAGAAGTAGCGGAGAGCCCTCAGCGGGCAGAGAGATTTCGCGAGGGCTTGAGTCTTGCACTTATGCTCGCGCCGTTCGTGTCTGTCCTGGTGTTTCTCGTTCTTAATCCCAGGGCTTGGCTGACCGACTTCGCAGTTTTCTTCTCGCCCGATGGAGAACTGATTCGCAGCGACGCTGGCTGGGTTCTCGCTGCGCTAGCGCTACTTGCATCCACTGTCTGCGGAGCTATTGGGCTCCTTGGGACACGGGAGAGCTGGAAGTACAACAGACGCTGGCAGAGAGGTTTTCTTGGATCTGTTGCTGCCGTGCTCGTAAGCGTCCTGTTTGGTGCTTGGTCGATGACCCAAGAGATTGAGCGTGGAGCAGCACCCAGTGTGGGGCTCGCGATGTTCTTCACCATGTGCTGCATGCTCTATGGCGTGCTCTGCGCCACGATTTCCCCCCGTGACTCTGTCACTGTCTGGTACGCAGACGAGGAAGCGCACGAAGACAGCGAAGTGTCCCGCTTTTAGTCATTTGAGGGCGAGTGGCCCTCGAAGTGGACCTTCAGCGTTCGGGTTCCATCCAAGTGCGCGGGCGACGTGCTTCGTGAACAACTCGACGGGTGGAGCCTGTACTCGGGCCCGAGCTGGTTTGGTGCGCGTCGACAGGTGCCTCTCCGAGGAACTGGGTGAAGGTGAATCAGTAGTATTCAGTTTATGGACTTGCTGTTGCTCTCAATGAACCCTGCGGCCATCCCTAGCTTCTTGGACGGGTGCGTGGGCGCGCTCGAACGGCCGCTTCGTCTCGGCTACGTGTCGGATGCCGGAATTGGCATGCCCTTCGCCTCGGCCGAGCGCGCCAAAATTGAGGCGTTTGGGTACTCCATCATCGAGATTCGGGCGCGGGACATGGATGTCGAGAAGTCTGATGAGCTCCTTGACTCACTCGACGCCATCTATGTGGCAAGCGGCGAGACTTTTGCGTTGCTCGATGCGCTTCGTTCAAGTGGCGCAGATCAGGCGCTTGCTGAGAGGGTCAGGGCTGGGTTGCCGTACATCGGCTGCAGCGCTGGCTCGATTGTCGCGGGCCCAACGGTCACTCCGCTCGAGCTGATGGATAGCAGGGAAGCGGCTCCGGACCTTCAAGACGACAGTGGACTTCAGCTCATCGAACAGATCATTGTTCCTCACGCTGACGGACAACTGCCTCCGTACCCACCTGCGCTCATTCAGCAGGTCTTGACGACCTACGGTGACCGCTACCCACTGCTCCCGCTCCGAGACGACCAGGCCCTCCTCGTGAGTGCAGAAGGCGCTGAGATTATCGACTCGTTCTGACACGACGAGCCCATGATGCTTTCAGGGAGTTAGCGACAACGACGCGCATTCCTTTCGCTGACTGAGCGAGACAAAAGCACAATGCGTCTCGGCGGACTTCCACGCGCTCAGACCGCGTCGCCTACAGCGGGTCCCTCCGTGTTCGGCTTCCACCCGAGCGCCGGCGCGACGTGCTTCGCGAAGGACTCGAGGATGTGGAGGTTGTACTCTGGGCCGAGCTGGTTCGGGATGGTGAGCATGAGCGTGTCAGCCGCCATCACCGCCTCGTCGGCCTTGAGCTGCTCGATGAGCCTGTCGGGGGTGTCAGCGTAGGTGCGGCCAAACGTCGACCGGAAGCCGTCGATCACGCCGATCTGATCCTGCGCCTCCGAACGGGGGCCGCCGCCGCGCAGCCCGAAGTAGAGCTCGTCCTGTTCGGTGATGATCGGGAAGACGCTGCGGCTCACGGAGACCCGGGGCTTCCCGGTGTGGCCTGCGGCCTTGTAGGCCTCGCGGTAGTCGTCGATCTGCTTGCGCTGCAGGATGCCGAGCGGCTCGCCCGTCGCCTCTGTCACGAGGGTCGAGCTCATGAGGTTTACGCCCATGCGGCCAGCGTTCACTGCGGTGTCGCGGGATCCCGCGCCCCACCAGATGCGGTCGCGGAGGCCGGGTGACTGTGGTTCGATCGCGAGGCGGCCTGGAGGGGCCATCTGTGGATCGGAGTCAACGAGGGTGTCGCCCTCGATCGCGCGGAGGAAGAGCTCAAACTTGTCGCGGGCCATGTCGGCGCCGCGCGGATCCTCGGAGCCCGTGTAGCCGAATGCCTCGTAGCCGCGGAGCGCGGTTTCGGGGGATCCCCGGCTCACGCCGAACGCGAGCCTGCCGTCGGAGATGAGGTCGAGCGCCGCCGCCTCCTCCGCGAGGTAGAGCGGGTTTTCGTAGCGCATGTCGATGACCCCTGTTCCGACCTCGATGCGCTTCGTGCGCGCGGCCATCGCGGTAAGCAGCGGGATCGGCGATGCGGCCTGGCGGGCGAAGTGGTGCACGCGCACGTAGGCGCCGTTCACGCCGATCTCGTCTGCGCCCTCTGCGAGCTCGATGGTCTGCTTGAGCATGTCGCCTGCGGTGCGCACGCGGGAGCCGGGGACGGGGCCGTAGTGGCCGAAGGAGAGGAATCCGAATGATCTCATGCTTGCTATAACACCCAACCGGAAAATACATTCCCACGCATGTATTTTTGTGCGGGCTCCGCTACCCCGGGCTCCGCTGCTCGGCCGGCGCTCGCCGGGGATGCGCTGGTGTGCGGTCGCGATGCGGCTACAGCAGTTGGGCAAGCACGACGCCGAGCACCACGGCGAGGAGGGCCACGTATCCCCACGCGTGGAGCCCGTCAGGCAGGCGCGGTGGTCGGCGACGCCACAGCACGACAACGGGAATGGAACCCGCGAGGAGGAGCGCCGCGGATCCGAGGTCGACCGCGCCGGCCGACCAGTCGCCCGCACCCTGGCCGGCAGGCGCCGTGAGGAGGAAGACGGCGAGTGCCGGCACCGCGACGCACAGCGTGAGCGGGTTCGCGAGGGCCGCCGCGACGCGCATCGGCTGCCCGGAGCGGCGCAGCAGCGGCACGGTCATCACGCTGCCGCCAACGCCGAGAAACGCCGCGAGTGCTCCGATGGGGAGTCCGAGCCCAGCGCCGATTGCGAAGCGCGGGCTGGTTGTGACCTCACCCTGCGCGGGGCCTGCTGGCCGCGCGGCGGGGCGTAGGAACCCTGGCCGGAGGAGCGCGTCGAGGATGGTGAGGGCGAGGTACGCGGCAAAGCCCCACGTGATGAGTTGCTCCGGGGCGACGGTCGCCAGGAGTGCGCCGGCGAGGCCGCCCGCGGCGAGCAGGGCGAGAAGTGGCGCCGATCCGCGGAGCGCGCCGAGCAGGGCGCGCGGCGTTGCGAGTGTCGCCACGAGCGCGTTCACCACCATCACGACCGCGGATGTCGCAACGGCGGTCACCGCGGCTCCGGGCCCAGCGGCTGCGTGGATCCAGAGCATAACGGGGACGGTTACGAAGCCGCCGCCGAAGCCGAATAGCACGGTTGTTGCCCCGGTAACGAGGCCGATCAGGATGACGAGAAGCACACTCACTGCACCCATTTCACTCCGATCGGCGGGTGGTGACAATCGAATATTGACCATAAGTGTTCGAGTTTCGGCCTAAGCTGGAGTGTGCGCAACATTCCGCTCGCGAGCGTCGACCATGACCCGGCTCAGGTGCTGCCCATCGCGACCGATTACCCGGCGGGCACCCTCCTCGACTGGCACGAGCATCGGCGCGCGCAGCTGCTCTACGCGGCCACCGGCACGATGCTCGTTGAGACGGCTGGCGACTCGTGGACGGTCCCGGGGGAGCGCGCGGTGCTCATTCCCCGCGCACCCAGCACCGGGTGCGCATGCTCGACGTGCAGACGAATAGCCTCTACGTCGAGCCGGCCGCGGTGCCGTGGTGGCGGGAGCGCTGCCGCGTGGTTGAGATTGCGCCCCTGGTGCGGGAGCTGCTGCGCGCCGCGGTGGATCTGGGGGCACCAACGGGCGAGGTGAATCCGGGGAGCGCCGCGAGTGCGGTGGATCCGGAGCGCGAGGCCGCGCTCCTCGCGCTGCTGCTCATCGAAATCGAGCGGGCGCCAGAGGTGCCGCTGCACCTGCCGGTGCCGGTGAGCGCGCCGCTCGCCGAGCTGTGCAGTGCGTATCTCGCGGCCCCCGGCGTCGGTGTGAGCAACGCAGATTGGGCGCGGACCGCGGCGATGAGCGAGCGCGCGCTGACCCGCGAGTTTCGGGCGGCAACGGGGATGAGCCCCGCCGCCTGGCGAGCGAGGGCGCGCCTGCTCGCTGCGGTGCCGATCCTGCGCCACCAGAACGTTACCGAGGTCGCGATGCTCCTCGGGTACGCGTCGCCTGCAGCCTTCTCGTACGCGTTCGCGCGCATGCTTGGCGCACCTCCCTCGGCATTTCGCCCGTAGCGGCGACGGCAGCGGTTGGGCGGAGCGCTACTCAGGCTGCGGGCCGGCGAGGTCTTCGCGCGCTGGCCTGATAGCGGCAAGTGTGCCGCGCACGAAGCGCAGACGCTCGTCACTCGGGAGTTCTTCCGCTCGGGGCATGATTTCGGTGAGTGCGCCGAGCATTGAGCCGACGAGGGCCCGGATGACCAGGCGGGCGTCGTCATCCTCGTCTGTGGTGCCGTGCAGGTCGATCCAGCGCTCCCAGAGCGTATCGCTCACGACTCTGAGCGCCTCAGACAGCCGGGCAAACTGGTGCGCGATGAGCGTTGGCGATGCGGCGAGGATCGCGCGGAACTGTCGCTCCCGCGCCAGTTCGGAGTCGTGGTCGAGCGCATCGAGCGCGTGCTCAATGGCAGCTTGCAACGTGACCCACGGCGCTTCGGCTTCCGGGCGGGATCGCGCGTAGCTTACGAGCCGTTGGATGTCGGATTCCCCGCGGAAGAAGAACGCCTCGTCCTTCGTGCGGAAATAGCGAAAGAAGGTGCGCTCGGAGATGCCTGCCGCTTCGGCTATTTCCTCGACCGTCGTGTCATCGTAGCCGCGCTCGGCGAACAACTCGACGGCGACGTCGCTGACGCGCTGCCTGACGGCCTGTCGCGAGACTTCTCTGAGCGTCGGCTTCGGCATGCTCACAGGTTAGCAGCGGAAACGGGACCTATGCTGGCACTGTCTGCCAAAACTGTCAGTCACTGTCACATTGACTATTTCCGGAGGAATAGATGAGCGCACGTACCCCAGCACCACCCCCAACGCCTGCACCTGCAAGCGACGCAGGGGGCAAGGGCATGGCCCTCATCTGGATACTGCTCGCCGGCGCATTCGTGATGGTGCTCAACGAGACCGTCATGGGGGTCGCGTTGCCGCCGCTCATGGCGGAGTTCGGGGTCACCGCCTCAGCTGGCCAGTGGCTTACGACGGCGTTCATGCTCGTCATGGCAGTGCTCATCCCCATGTCGGGGTTCCTCTTGCAGCGGTTCACGGCGCGCACGATCTTCGTTGCCGCTCTCGGCCTCTTCACTGTTGGCACGGCCGTTGCGGCGTTCGCCCCGGCGTTCAGCGTGCTCGTCATCGCGCGTGTCGCGCAGGCGGCTGGCACAGCGGTCATCATGCCGCTGCTGTCGACGACGATCCTCACCCGCATCCCCGAGGGGCGGCGCGGTCGCATGATGGGGCTCATTGCCATCGTGATGTCTGCCGCTCCGGCGCTCGGCCCGACCTTCTCCGGCCTGCTCATTACCGCGTTCGGATGGCGTTCGGTATTCATCGCGGTGCTCCCCATCGTCGTCATCGTGCTCATCGTCGGTGCACTGCTCATCGGGCGCGGTGAGAGGGGGAAGGCCGTGAAGTTCGACGTGCTCTCCGCGCTACTCTCCGTTGTCGCGTTCGGTGGGCTCGTGTACGGCCTCGGCAGCCTCGGCCAGGCGGCCGACGGTGGTGTTCCCGTGCCACCGGCGCTTCCCATCGCAGCCGGCCTCATCGGCCTCGCGCTCTTCGTGTGGCGGCAGCTCTCGCTGCAACGCCGCGGCACAGCGTTCCTCGACCTTCGCCCGTTCAAGCAGCGCCCGTTCTGGGTGGGAATTGTGGTGATCTCGGTCGTCATGCTGTCCATGTTTGGGTCGCTCATCCTGCTGCCGATCTACATGCAGAACGTGCTCGGGCTGAGCCCCCTCACCACGGGTCTCGTCGTGCTTCCAGGCGGACTGCTCATGGGACTCGCCGCACCGTTCGTCGGCGCGCTGTTCGACAAGCTGGGCGCCCGCCCACTCGTGATCCCAGGCGCAGTCGTCGTGACCATCGCACTCGTGCTGCTCACGCAGCTCACCGTCTCGAGCCCGGTGTGGCTCGTCGTTGTTGCGATGCTCGTACTCAATCTGGGTATTGCGTTCATGATGACCCCGCTCATGACGTCCTCGCTCGGGGCGCTCACTCCCGAGCTGTACAGCCACGGCAGCGCGATCTTCTCGACCGTCCAGCAGCTTGCGGGCGCGGTTGGCACGGCAGTGTTCGTGACGATCATGTCGCTCAGCTCGGCCTCGGCAACGAGCGCGGGGCTCGACGGCGTCCAAGCGACAGCGCAGGGCATCCACTCAGCCTTCGTCGTTGCCGCACTGAGTTCGCTCGTCGCCCTGGTGCTCGCCTTCTTCGTTCCGAAGAAGCGCGTGCAGCCCGAAGCGGCGGCGTAGCCGGCCGGTACCCGGCGGTGCCGGTGCGGCGGGTGAGGCACATGCCAACCCGACCGCATCGGTACCCGGGTACCACCCGGGCACGGCCCCCAACGGCACCCGGGTACGAGTCGGGCAGGACCGCGGACCGATCCGCCACGCGCCGCGCGCCCGTAACTTCGAAGTATGAACACGCAAGCTACATCTCCCCAGCAGGCTGAAGCGGTCGCGGGAGTCGCGAACCTCGGCAAGTACTACGGCGACGGCGCACACCGCGTCGTCGCGCTCCACGACATTTCGATCGGCGTCGGTCGCGGCCAGTTCACCGCGATCATGGGCCCGTCTGGCTCCGGCAAGTCGACGCTCATGCACGTCATGGCCGGCCTCGACACCCCGAGCGAGGGGCGCGTCTGGCTCGGCGGCGACGAGGTCACGAACCTTGGCGACGCCGAACTCACGAAGCTCCGCAGGCGCAGGATCGGCTTCATCTTCCAGGCCTTCAACCTCGTGCCGACGCTCGACGTGCGCGGCAACATCATGCTCCCGTTTCAGCTCGACGGCAAGAAGCCGAGCCTGAAGGAGATGGCGTGGATCGACGCACTCCTCGGCCAGCTCGGCCTCGCCGAGCGCCTCGAGCACCGGCCGCACGAGCTCTCGGGCGGGCAGCAGCAGCGCGTCGCGATCGCGCGGGCGCTCGCCACGAACCCCGACGTGATCTTCGCTGACGAGCCGACTGGCGCGCTCGACTCGCGCACGGGCCGCGAGGTGCTCAAGCTGCTGCGCTCGGCCGTGACGAACTCCGGCCAGAGCATCGTCATGGTCACGCACGACCCGATCGCCGCGAGCTACGCCGACCGCATCCTGTTTCTCGCGGACGGCCGCGTCGTCGCCGACCGCGCAGCGATGACCGCCGAGGAGATCTCGACGACGATGCTGAACATGGAGGCGAACGCAGCATGAGTGCCGCTCCTAGCTCCGGTCTCCGCGAGCACGCAGCAACCGTTGTCGTCTCAGCGCTGAGCACGCTCTTCGCGGTGACGCTCATCCTGTTCACCGGCGTCATGGGTGCCGCGATCGACCCGAACATCATCGAGGGCTCGGGCACCTTCCGGGTCATGCTGCTCATGGTCTCGGCGATCTTCATTCTCATCGCTCTCTACGTCGGTGCGATCGTCACCGCGAACACGTTCGCGACGATTATCGCCGGCCGCACGCGCACGATCGCGCTGTACCGGCTCGTGGGATCCACCTCCGCGAGGATCCGCTCCCGCGTCGCAGCGGAGGGCCTGCTCATGGGCGCGATCGGTGCCGCTATCGGCTTCGCGCTCGCCGAGGGGCTCGTCTTCGTTGCCACCACCTTCGGGCCAGGCTGGGGCTGGCTACCAGCCGGCCGCGAGTACCCGCTGTTCGATCCGCTCGCGCTCCTCGCGGTCGTGATCGTCGCGCTCACCACCTGGGCCGCAGCCTGGGCCGGCTCCCGCCGCGTGGCAGCAGTGTCACCGATCGCGGCGACTGGCGCGTCGGTTGAGCTCCGCCCCGAAGACGCGCGCGGCCGCAGTGCCCGCACCGTGTGGGCGTGGATCCTCATCGCGATCGGCGTCGCCCTGCTCGCGGGCGGGATCCTCATGAGCGTCGTCTCCCCGATGGCGCTCGGCGTCTCGTTCTTCGGCGGCCTGTTCTCCTTCACCGGAATCGCGGTCGGCGCGCACATCATCATGCCGCCGGTGCTGCGCCTGACAGGCAAGCTCATCGACCGCGGCCCGACGGGATCCCTCGCCGCCGCGAACGCGGTGCGCTTCCCCGAGCGGAGCGCCCGCTCGACGATTGGCCTCGTCATCGGCGTCACCCTCGTCGTGATGTTCGCCGTCGCGATGGAGAGCTACCGCACCATGGCGCTCATCGCGTTCGACGCCGACCCCGCCATGGAGGCCGCGCTCAACGAGACCCTCGGAGTCACGACGGCGATCTTCACCGGCCTCGTCGGATTCTCGGCGGTGATCGCGGCCGTCGGCATGGTGAACACGCTCTCGCTCAGCGTGCTGCAGCGCACCCGCGAGCTCGGCCTGCTGCGCGCGCTCGGCTTCACCGGGGCCCAGGTGCGCCGGATGGTGCTCGCCGAGAGCGCGCAGATGACGTTCGCCGCCCTCGGATTCGGGCTCGTGCTCGGTGTCTTCTACGGCTGGGTTGCTGCGCAATCGCTCATCGGGTCGGAGGTGGGCTTCGCCGCTCCGAGCATTCCGTGGCTCATGCTCGCCGGGGTCGCCGTGTTCGGGATCGCGCTCGCGCTCATCGCCGCAGCGGCCCCGGCCAGGCGCGCCGTGCGGGTGTCGCCGGTCACGGCGCTCGCGATCGACTGAGCGGGCAACCGGTCACGGCCGAATCTCGCTGAGACCGTTGCGATGCGCGAGGGATAGGGTTGGGGCATGAGTGTTGTGATTGACCCATCCTTTGACCCTGTCCCCTCGCTCGCACAGACGACTGACGTCACCATCGGCTCCGCCGCCGATGTCGCCGCAGCCCCCGTCCGTGCGTGCTTTATCGCCGCTGAGGGGGAGCTGCCTTCGTGCGAGCGCCTCACCGGCATCACCCGTGAGGCGCTCGCCGCAGCGGGCTTCACCGGCAAGCCAGGCCAGACCCTCCGCCTCCCCGGTGAGACGCTCTGCGTCCTCGTCGGCACCGGTGAGGGGCTGAAGACCGCCGCGAAGCTCCGCGACGCCGTTGCCGCGTTCACCCGCGCAGCGAACGAAGCACCGAAGCTTGCGCTCGACCTCGCTGAGGTTGTCTCGGCTGAACTCTCGGCACGCGACGCTGCGCTCGCCGCAACCGAGGGTGCTGTGCTCGCGCGCTACCGCTTCGAGTCACTCAAGGGCGAGTCGAAGCACGTCGCGCTCGAATCAATGCTCCTCGGTGCGGCAGACAGTGACGCTGCGGCCGCGCAGGAGGGCGTGGATCGCGGCCTCGTGCTCGCACGCACCGCCGCGATCTCCCGCGACCTCGGCAACGCGCCTCCCCGTCACCTCAGCGCTGAGAAGTTCGCTGAAATCGCGGAGAAGCTCGGCCCAGAGTACGGCCTCGAGGTCGAGATCTTCGACCGCGAAGCGCTCATCGAGCTCGGCACCGGCGGCCTGCTCGGCGTGAACGCCGGCAGCGTCGAAGAGCCACGCATGATCAAGCTCCGCTACCACCCCGAAGGGCGCGACCGACGCGACCCCGCACCTTGCCCTCGTTGGCAAGGGCATCATGTTCGACTCGGGCGGGGTGAGCCTGAAGCCCGCGAACTCGATGGGCAGCATGAAGATGGACATGATGGGCGCCGGCGCGGTATTCGCCTCGATGCTCTCGCTGCGCGAGCTCGGCGTCGACAGCGTCGTCACCGGCTGGCTCATGTGCACCGACAACATGCTCTCGGGCACCGCGACGAAGATCGGTGACGTGCTCACCTTCCGCGGCGGCAAGACCGCAGAGGTGAAGAACTCGGACGCTGAGGGCCGCCTGGTCCTCGCCGACGGTCTCGTGCTCGCAACCGAGGAGGAGCGCCGCCCAGACGCGATCGTCGACATCGCGACCCTCACGGGCAACGCGATGGCAGCGCTCGGTCTGAGCACCGCAGCGACCCTCGCGAACAACGATCAGGTCGCCGAGCAGCTCGCTGCAGCGGCCGACCTCACCGACGAGCGCATTTGGCCGCTCCCGCTCGACCACCGCTACCGCGATCAGCTGAAGTCGAACGTCGCCGACCTGTCGAACATTGGCGGCCCGTACGGCGGGGCGATCCTCGCGGCGCTCTTCCTCAACGAGTTCGTTGGCGATGTGCCCTGGGGGCACCTCGACATCGCGGCGACGATGGAGACGGATCGCGACGATCTGTGGCGCTCGACCGGTTCCACCGGTTTCGGTGCGCGCCTCCTCTCGGAGTTCGCTGCAGCCTTCACCGCACCGGTTGCAACCGATGCGCCGCAGTCGAGCGTGATCAAGTAACGCCATGACTGAGACGCTGCTGAGTAACCGCGACGGGTACATCAATGAGTTCATCGATTTCGTAGGATCATCGCCGAGTTCGTATCACGCGGCGCGGTTCTCAGCGGCGATCCTCGCAGGATCGGGCTTCACCGAGCTGTCCGAGGAAGACGCGTGGGGGCCGGTCACTGCCGGTTCCCGCGGCGTCGTCGTCCGCGACGGCGCGATCATCGCGTGGCGGGCGGGGGAGGCCGTCACCGCGACGAGCCCGGTGCGCGTGCTCGGCGCGCACACCGACTCGCCAGGGTTCGTGCTGAAACCGCAGCCCGACTTCACGGCCGCGGGCTGGTCGCAGGCCGGCGTCGAAATCTACGGCGGCCCGCTCATCAACTCCTGGCTCGATCGCGACCTCGGCTTCGCCGGGCGCGTGGTCACGAGTTCCGGGGAGGAGCGACTTGTTTGCACGCAGGCGGTCGCGCGGATCCCACAGCTCGCGATCCACCTCGACCGCGAGGCGAACTCTGGGCTCACGCTCGATCGGCAGCGGAACACGCAGCCGATCCTCGCGGTGTCCTCGCCCGAGACCTCCGTGCTTGAGCTGCTCGCTACCGCCGCGAACCTGCCGCAGCCGGGGGAGGACCCGTTCGGGGAAGCCCCCGCTCGGGCCGAGCTCACCGCGGACACCGGGCGCATCACGGCGGCCGATATCGCGGGCACCGACGTGCGGATGTATGACACGCAGGCCGCGAGCCTGATCGGTGCGCGCCAGGAGTTCCTCGCGTCGCCCCGCCTCGACAACCTGAGCTCGACGTTTGCTGGCCTCGTCGCGCTCATCGAAACCGAGCCAGCACCGGGCACGATTTCGATGTTCGCGTCGTTCGACCACGAGGAGCTCGGCTCAGACACCCGCTCAGGAGCCGCAGGGCCCTTCCTGGAGGACGTTCTCACGCGGTTGCGTGCTGGGCTCGGCGCGACCGCTGACGACGCCGCACGGGCGATGGCAGCGTCGTGGTGCCTGTCGGCAGACGCCGGCCACTCGGTGCACCCGAACTACCAGGAGAAGCACGACCCAAACGTGCGCCCGCTCGCGGGCAATGGGCCGATGCTCAAGGTGAACGCGAACCAGCGCTACGCGAGCGACGCGCACGGCGCAGCGCTCTGGCAGCGGGCCTGCGCGACGGCCGGCGTTGCAACGCAGGAATTCGTCTCGAACAACACGGTGCCGTGTGGATCGACCATCGGTCCGATCACGGCCACCAGGCTCGGGATCCGCACCGTCGACGTCGGGGTGCCGCTGCTCTCCATGCACTCGGCGCGGGAGCTCGCGCACGTCAACGACCTGCACGGGCTTGCCCGCGCAATCGGGGCGTTCTACGCCGGCGCCTAACAGGCTGTGCGTAGATGAGCGTTTCACAATCGAAATTTTGCGATGGGTTAGATAGGATCGGGCCATGAGCGAGGTGCGACGGCAGGGTGAGAAGGTGCTAGCGCTCCCAACGGATCGGCTGGGGCCTAACATCCAGCGGTTCGGGCGGCAAGCGATTGAGTTCACCTTCTTAGGCCCAAACATCCATGGGCAGCCGACGTGGATCATGTGGAACGCGAGCGAGCCACACCTCATTGGCATGCTCAGCCAGGGCAAAATGGGCTACCACTTCGAGCAGCGCACCGGGGCAGGGGTGCAACGTCTCGAGAACATTTCGCTCAACCGGGTGCAGCGTGCGCTCGGTGGCTGAGCGGGGCGCAACTGGCGCTGTCGAGAAGCTTCGCGACACGCCAGGGATCCCGCACTGCGGCCACGATTTGCGCCCTACGCCATTGTTGCCATAAGCTCATATCTCGGTAGCAGGCAAGAAATTGTCTCGGCCCCATCGTTTAGCGGCCTAGGACACCGCCCTTTCACGGCGGCAGCACGGGTTCGAATCCCGTTGGGGTCACTGTCACTGAATACAACTAAATATGCATGGCCCTGTAGCGCAGTTGGTTAGCGCGCCGCCCTGTCACGGCGGAGGTCGCGGGTTCAAGTCCCGTCAGGGTCGCTAGGTTGGGGAAGCTCTTCTTCGGAAGGGCTTCTTCATCTTCACGGCGATCGCCTAGAGTTGGGTATCCAGTTCGATTGATCGTCTGGCTCTGTAGCTCAGTTGGTAGAGCGTTCGACTGAAAATCGAAAGGTCACCGGATCGATGCCGGTCGGAGCCACGTAGCGGTCATTACGCCGCTGCTGAACCCCCATGAGGCTTCTACTCGTGGGGGTTCCTTATTTTTCTCCCACGCACGGTTGTTGTGCGGGCGACAACACAATTTCACATCTGGCCCTGTAGCGCAGTTGGTTAGCGCGCCGCCCTGTCACGGCGGAGGTCGCGGGTTCAAGTCCCGTCAGGGTCGCCACTTTTTGTTCCCATCTGCCCCGAAATCGGGGCCGTGTTCGGGTGCTTCGCGC
>NZ_JXSQ01000020.1 GCF_000834055.1 Leucobacter komagatae | reverse complement strand
ACTGCGCCGGCGTCACCGCGATGTCAGCCTGACCCAGGTAACGCGAGTCGTTCAGCAGACCATGAGCAAGCCACGACACCGCGACGTACTCCTTCGAGCGGTCAAGCTTGTCGGCAGGAACCTCAAGATTCCGAGTCACCTTACCGTCCTTGATGAACGTCTTGTAAGCGAAGTCCTCTTTCGCCCCAGCGTCAGCGCTCGAACCGTATTCCTTGACCCGGTCCTTCTCGATGATCCCGACGTACACGCCCTGATCATCCTTGCCGGTATCAGGAACATCAGCCGCAGCACGCAGCACGATGTTCTCGATCGTCGTCGACACCTGCAGACCCTTGGCAGAAGCATCGGTCACGGACGCCGAAACCTTCGCCTTCGGTGATTCGGGAACCGTAGTCGGCTTTTCGGTAACAGAGATGACTGTCTCAGCGGATACAGAGCTGAGGAAGAATGCGGGATCCGCTGGGGTGAAACTAGCGGTGAAGCTGTGGTTGCCGACGCCGAGATCGCTACCCAACGCGAGGGAAGCAGTGCCTGCCTCTACCTGCACTGGCGAACCGGCCGGGGAGCCGTCGCCGGAGAACGTCACTGTTCCGACAGCGTCGGCGGGGGCGACGTTGGCGCTGAGCGTGACCACTGAGCCTTCCTCGACCGAAGCTGCGGACGCGCTCAGCGTGGTGCTCGTAGCGGTCGGGGCCACAACGGGCTGGGCCACCGTGATCGGGAAGAACGCGTCGAGCGATCGTTCCGTCACCGAGAGACCGTGAGCGGCTGAAGTTGCGACGTGGTAGCTCTCTGCCGGGTCCAGCGTGTTCGCGGGAATGGTAAGCGTCTTCACGAAGCCGCCATCTTGGATATCCCGAGGCATCACCCACAGAAGGTCGTTCCAACCGTCCGAGATGAGTGGCCCTCCGCCAGCCCAAATGCTCGTCTTGCCCACCACTAGATAGGCACCATTGGCCGCAGCCGGACCAGTGAAGCCCGTCCCCGTGACGGTGAGAACGTTCTCGACGGTGGGGTCGAGGTTCTCGGAGGGTGAGACAGTGACAGAGGGCCCGTCAGCGGCCTGAGCGGCTGGGGTGACCATGAGCCCGCTCAGCACGACCAGCAAGGAGGTAACCAGAGCCAGGGCACTAGCCCCAATTCGACCAGAGTTTTTTACAAAGGTACTCACTACGAGTTTCTCCTATGATTCATTTGCGATCAGCACGGCCCCCCGCAGGGCGCACCCAAGTCGTACATCGGACCCAACTAAGGCTTACCTCAGTTTATCGTCAATTCAATAGTCTGACGAATATCATCTGATGATGCAAGTTCGGTGTGGGAGCTGAGTGTTTTTGGTGCAGACGCGCGATCGCTTTCGGCGCGCGCCTATGCTTGTTCCAGGCAGAAAACTACGGAGGTCAAGATGTCCACAATCGGCGAAGGCAACTACCCGTTCCAGCTCACCGAGAGCGAGTGGCGCGCACGTCTTTCCCCTGACGAGTACGCAATTCTGCGCGAGGCCGCAACCGAGCGGGCCGGCACAGGAGAACTCCTTGGCGAGTGGGGCGACGGGCTGTACTCGTGCCGCGGATGCGGTGCTGAGCTCTTCCAGGCGGGAACAAAGTTTGAGTCACACTGTGGCTGGCCGAGCTTCTACGACAGCATCAACCCTGATGCTGTCGAACTCCTTGAAGACACCACGCTTGGGCAGGTTCGCACCGAGGTCCGCTGCGCAAACTGCGGATCACACCTCGGGCACGTCTTCCCAGACGGCTTTGGCACCCCCACGGGGAACCGGTTCTGCATGAACTCGCTCGCGCTGGGGTTCAACGCTTCAGGGGCTTAAGGGCTCTGGGCTAGCCTCGCCAAATCGCGGCGGCGCTAGCCCTGTCCGAGCGGCTTACTCGGCAGCGCCGCGGTTATAACCGCGATGAGCGCAACCGCGGTACCCGCAACAAGGGCTGGCGTTAACCCGTCTGCCAAAGGGAAGCCAACCTCGAACGCGATCGCTGCAACGAGTTGCCCCGCGACGTTCGACATGCTCAACAGCAAAACACCTGCTCGCCTAACGAGAATTGCAGCGACAGCAATAAAAATCACACCGATAAATCCGCCGCAGTACAGCCAGAACTCACTCGGCCACTGCGTCGGCCATCCGCCAACGATCACTGACACCGTTGCGGCTGCGAGCAGCAGCACCGTGCCCACAACGAAGTTCATGAAAGTCGCCGTCATCGCGCTCTGTGCCGCCGAGCGTACGAGCCCGTTTACCATTGATTGCGCCGAGACCCCTACGCCAACAGCGACAGGTACCAGGACGAGCAGCACCAGTCCCGGATCAAAGCTTCCGACCACGGTAACCACGACCGCGACAATCGCGAGGGCGGCTCCTATGAGACGGGTCGGTGTGGCGAGAATCCGCCCCCCAGGGCCGAGCCCAAGCCTGTCCATGACGAGCCCGCCTGACACCTGTCCCGCAACAATGCCCACGGTGAAGAGCGCCACCCCCGTCACCGGTGCGATAAGGCCCTGACTGAGCACGAGGAAGGCCCCGCCGGCTCCGCCAAATAGCGCCCAGCGCGGAAGTCGTCCCGCGGCTACTTCATCGCGCATCCGCCGCAGCCCGGCTCGGCCTCTGCGGGATAAGGCCAGGGCAAGACAGATGACCACTAGACCGCCGCCAAACGAAATCGCAGCGGCGAGGAAACCGTTGCCCATTTCCTGGGAGAGCCCCCCATTGATGCGGGACTGCAGAGCTACGAGCACCCCTGCCAAGCCTGAACCGACGAGCGCTGCCGCGAGCTGCAATTTGGGGTGTGCCATTTTCCCCACTATATCCGAGAGGGAGCGTGGCCCAGGGGCGCCTCAGCTCCGTGGGTGGCTCCACAGCGGCTCACCCCCCAGGCGCCCGCGCAAGCTAGGGAAAAGGCGCCACCCTATCCCCGAAATCACTCACATCTCCATTGATATTGCAGATCCCAGAGATACGGCGGGCGCCGGGCGAGCTGGGCGCCGGGCGAGCCGGGTGTCGGGCAAGGCGGGGCGGAGCGCGGCCGGCCCGGAGTGCGGCCGGGCCGGAGCCTGCTGGAGCCGAGCGGGGGCCTTGCCCATACGCATACTCACAGGCGCCAGAATACGAACACAGAATGGCCCCGCCGAAGCGAGGCCATACCGTGTGAGCGACCGCGGCCGTTGGCCGCACGGGCTCTGGTCGCAGAACGCTTTGCGTCGTGCTGTGGAGCCCCCTATCGGACTCGAACCGATCACCTGCAGTTTACAAGGCTGCTGCTCTACCAGATGAGCTAAGGAGGCACTGGGACGGCCGAAGCCGCCCCTCCGATCTTACTCGGAAATTTGTTAGTCCGTTGCCACCTCAGCGGCGCTGGCCTGCTCGATCTCACCCTTGATCTTCAGCATGAAGGTCTCGAGCGAGCCGTCGCGTGCTTCATTCCACTGCTGACCGTTAACCAGGACCAGTGGTGTCGAAACGAGCCGCTGTGGCTTGTCCTCAGGCTGCAGCTCTGTAGCGCTCTGCGGCATGAGCAAGCGCTGCCCCTCTGCGAGGCCTGAGATACCCTCGCCGGCCTTCGTATAGTTCTCGCTGAAGAACGCGCTGAAGGGGCGGTCCTGGATGCAGCTCTTGAGCTCGCTCGTCGCCTCTGCGCCTGCGGCCTCAGCCTGCTTGAGCAGTTCCTTGTCGTCCAGACCCGGCGTGGCTTCTGCCGGCTGGACCTCAGGGCTGAGGAGACGCTTGTGCAGCTCGAACGCGACGTCTGGCTGCTGCTCAACGACACAGCCGAACGCGTTCGCCGCGCGTGTCGAGTACTTCGTGCCAAGTGACTGTCCGTCGAGGAAGTTGATCGGGTACACCGCGAGGTTTGCGTCGCCCGAACCAACATAGTTTTCGAGCATGACACCGTTTTGCGCCTCGAAGGCGCCGCAGGCCGGGCACATGTAGTCAACGTAGACGGTGACATCGAGCGGGAGCTCGTCGCGGTTCGTCTCCGGTGCGACACGCGCGTCCGACGGCTCGGCGAGCGCCTTCGATGGAACTACCTTCAGATCCTTCGTGAACACTGCGGCACCGGAAACCATGTTCTTCGGCCCGGGCCCAGCCGGCTTCAACGACTGCGCGAGGACGAGACCGACGATAGCAAGAATCGCGATAACGCCGATAACAACGCCACCCTGGATGTAGAGGCGACGACGCTTCTCGCGCTTCTTTTCCGCCTCGCGAGCAAGCCGAGCCTGCTCTCGGGCCTGCGTGCGTCGCTCATTTTTTGAGAGACGCGTCGTGGGGTCATTCGACATGGCTGTGTTTCCTCCTGGGATACATCTGTGTGCGATGCAGAGTCACAAGCTGCGCAGGTGCGCGGCCGCTACTTCTTCTTGGACCGGCGCTGCGCGCGGTTGGCTGGAGCCGCCTCGTCGGCGGGGACTTGCTGCCCGAACGCGCCGCGTGCGGTGGGCTGTGCCGGCTGCTTCGGGGAGCCCTTGGCGCCCTTTGGCTGCTTGGCGGCAGCGCCACTCACCGCGGGCGTGCCATCGACATCCGGTGCGGTGTAGCTGAGCTGGGCCTCATCGGGCTTCGTCTGCTCGTCGAGTCCGCCGCCCTCGAGGTGCACGTGGCCTTCGTGGCCCGGCAGGTTCGGTCGGACCTGCACCTCGAGGTTGTAGAGCAGACCAACGGATTCTTCCTTGATCTGACCCATCATGCCCTCGAACATGGTGAAGCCCTCGCGCTGGTACTCAACGAGCGGGTCACGCTGCGCCATTGCGCGCAGGCCGATGCCCTCCTTGAGGTAGTCCATCTCGTAGAGGTGGTCTCGCCAGCGGCGGTCAATCGTTGTCAATACGACACGGCGCTCAAGCTCACGCATAGCCTCTTCGCCGAGAGACTCCTCGCGCGCACTGTAGGCGACCTCCGCGTCGGAGAGGATCTCACGCCGCAGGAAGGCCTTGTCGACACGACCGTTGGGCGCTTCAGCCACGACCTCGTCGACCGTGAGGCCCGTTGGGTACAGCTGCTTGAGATCGGACCAGAGCGCGTCGAAGTCCCAGTTCTCGTCGACGCCGTGAGAGTCGAGGATTGCGTCGATGGTCTGCTCGCGGAACGCGATGACCCTTCCCTCAATTTCTTCACCGTCGAGGATCTGTGCGCGGTCGCTGTAGATCGCCTTGCGCTGCCGGTTGAGCACGTCGTCATACTTGAGCACGTTCTTGCGGATCTCGGCGTTGCGCGCCTCGACCTGGCTCTGCGCGCTCTGAATGGATCGGGTGACCATCTTGGACTCGATCGCGAGGTCGTCGGGGAAGCCCTCACGGTTCATGAGTGCAGCCGCGGCTCCCGAGTTGAACAGGCGCATGAGGTCGTCGGCGAGCGACAGGTAGAAACGGCTTTCGCCGGGGTCTCCCTGACGGCCTGAACGACCACGGAGCTGGTTGTCGATACGGCGCGACTCGTGGCGCTCGGTGCCGAGGACGTAGAGGCCTCCGGCTTCGGTGACCTTCGACGCCTCGCCTGCTACGGCCTCCTTGACCGCCGCGAAGACCTCGTCCCAGGCTGCCTCGTAGGCTTCGGGATCGTCCTCGGTGGAGAAGCCGCGGGAGGCCATCTCCTGGACCGCGAGGAATTCGGCGTTGCCACCGAGCATGATGTCGGTACCGCGGCCAGCCATGTTTGTGGCGACAGTGACGGCTCCAAAGCGGCCTGCCTGCGCGATGATCGCTGCCTCACGCGCGTGGTTCTTCGCGTTGAGGACTTCGTGGCGTACGCCCTGCTTCGCGAGCTGGCGCGAGAGGTACTCGCTCTTCTCGACGCTGGTGGTGCCGACGAGGACGGGCTGCCCGTTCTTGAAGCGCTCGGCGATGTCTTCGACGACCGCCGCGAACTTGGCTTCCTCGTTCTTGAACACGAGGTCTGCCTGGTCGATGCGCTGCATCTTCTTGTTCGTGGGGATCGGCACCACGCCGAGCTTGTAGGTCGACATGAACTCGCCGGCCTCGGTCTCGGCGGTACCGGTCATTCCGGAGAGCTTGTCGTACAGGCGGAAGAAGTTCTGCAGGGTGACCGTGGCGAGCATCTGGTTCTCAGCCTTGACCTGCACGCCTTCCTTCGCCTCGATGGCCTGGTGCATGCCCTCGTTGTAGCGGCGCCCGGCGAGGATACGACCGGTGTGCTCGTCGACGATGAGCACCTCGCCGTTGAGCACGACGTAGTCCTTATCGCGGGTGAAGAGCGCCTTCGCCTTGATCGAGTTGTTCAGGAACGAGATCAGTGGCGTGTTCACCGACTCGTAGAGGTTCGTGATGCCGAGGTGATCTTCGACCTTCTCGATGCCAGGCTCGAGCACGCCAACGGTGCGCTTCTTCTCGTCGACCTCGTAGTCGACGCCGGCCTCAAGGGTCTTCACGATGCGAGCGAACTCACCGAACCAGCGGTTGCCCTCACCTGAAGAGGGTCCCGAGATGATGAGCGGGGTACGCGCTTCGTCGATGAGGATCGAGTCAACCTCATCGATGATGGCGAAGAAGTGGCCGCGCTGAACGCGCTCGGCCGAAGTGCTCGCCATGTTGTCGCGGAGGTAGTCGAAGCCGAACTCGTTGTTCGTGCCGTAGGTGACGTCAGCGTCGTACTGCTTGCGACGCTCCTGCGGGTCCTGACCGGAGACGATGCAGCCCGTCGTAAGCCCGAGCGCGCGGAATACGCGCCCCATGAGTTCACTCTGGTAGCTCGCGAGGTAGTCGTTGACGGTGACGATGTGGACGCCCTTGCCAGCGAGGGCGTTGAGGTACGCGGGCATCGTCGCGACGAGCGTCTTGCCCTCACCGGTCTTCATCTCGGAGATATTTCCGAGATGAAGGTTGGCGCCACCCATGACCTGCACGTCGAACGGGCGCAGCCCGATGGTGCGCTTGGCTGCCTCTCGCACTGCCGCGAAGGCTTCGGGGAGCAGGTCGTCGAGCGACTCTCCCGCCTCGAGCCGCTTGCGGAAGTCGCTGGTCTCCTCGCGCAGCTCCTCGTCGCTGAGGGCCTCGAAGGTAGGCTCGAGGTCGTTGACGGTCTTGGTCAACCGCTCCAGCTTTTTGAGGGTGCGTCCTTCGCCGACGCGAAGGATCTTCTCGAGGACTGTCGCCACGTTGTGTCTCCTGTACGGTAGTGCACGATGTGCTGCTGAGCAGGGCATCGTCGTTGCCTAATTGTGACAACTCCTCAGCTTAGCAACGGCTGTGGACCTTGCGCTGGGAATTCCTCCCTTAATTTGAATGATTCAAAATAAGGGCTACAATGGAAGCATGCCCGTCACGCACCACGCCACCGAGTCCGCCGCCAGGCTGAACGCAGCTGGCTTGCGCTCAACGGCGCCGCGTCGCGCCGTGCTCGACGCACTCCAGCCGGGCGGGCACCTCGACGCGAGCGAGCTCTACGAGCGCCTCCGAAGCGAACTCCCCGGCACCTCCATCCAGGCGGTTTACGGCGTACTCACAGCGCTTACGGAGGCAAACCTCGTGCGCCGGATCACTCCGGCAGGCGGATCCGCTCGCTACGAGGCGCGCGTCGGTGATAATCACCATCACCTCCTCTGCACCTCGTGCGGCAGGCTCGAGGACGTGCCGTGCGCTGTTGGCGCTGCCCCGTGCCTCACGCCGTCGAACGATCACGGCTTCGAGATCACCGCGGCGGAAGTCACATTCCATGGGATTTGCGCCAGCTGTGCAGAGGCTAAGAAGAGCGTATGATTCCGTTCCACATCTTTCCTGTCCACCTCAACCCCCACGAAATGAGAAACCATGGCTGAGAAGAAGATTCTGACTACCCAGACAGGCACCCCTGTCCCGAGCGATGAGCACTCGCTCACCGTTGGCCCAGACGGCCCCACCGTTCTGCACGACCGCTACCTCCTCGAGAAGCTCGCAGCGTTCAACCGCGAGCGTGTCCCCGAGCGCAACCCACACGCCAAGGGCGGCGGCGCATTCGGCGAGTTCGTCGTCACCGAAGACGTCTCGCAGTACACCCGCGCTGCCGTGTTCCAGCCAGGCGCCAAGTCCGAGACGCTCATCCGTTTCTCGTCGGTTGCAGGCGAGCAGGGTTCGCCCGACACCTGGCGCGACGTGCGTGGCTTCTCGCTTCGTTTCTACACAAGCGAGGGCAACCTCGACGTCGTCGGCAACAACACCCCGACCTTCTTCATCCGCGACGGCATCAAGTTCCCTGACTTCATCCACTCGCAGAAGCGCCTCGGCGCATCGGCTCTCCGCGACGCCGATATGCAGTGGGACTTCTGGACCCTGTCCCCCGAGTCGGCTCACCAGGTCACCTACCTCATGGGCGACCGCGGCCTGTCGAAGAGCTGGCGCCACCTCAACGGCTACGGCTCGCACACCTACCAGTGGGTCAACGCCGAGGGCGAGCGCTTCTGGGTGAAGTACCACTTCATCTCGCAGCAGGGCGTTGAGCGCCTCTCGCCAGAGGAAGCGGAGAAGCTCGCGGGCACCGACGCGGATTACTACCGCCGCGACCTGTTCGAGGCAATCGACCGCGGCGAATTCCCGTCATGGGACGTCTACGTGCAGATCATGCCGTACGAGGAGGCCAAGACCTACCGTTTCAACCCCTTCGACCTCACGAAGACCTGGGCAAAGGCGGACTACCCCCGCATCAAGGTGGGCACGTTCACACTCAACCGCAACCCGGAGAACTTCTTCGCACAGATCGAGCAGGCAGCGTTCTCGCCCGCGAACCAGGTGCCCGGCACCGGCATCTCACCGGACAAGATGCTCATGGCTCGCGTGTTCTCCTACGCTGACGCGCACCGTCACCGCATTGGTACCAACTTCAACCAGCTCCCGGTGAACCAGCCGACCGCTGGCGAGGTGAACAACTACATGCACGAGGGCAACATGCGCTACCACTTCAACAGCGCAGAGCACCGCACCTACTCGCCGAACTCGTACGGCGCTGAGGGCGGCCCCGTAGCTGATCCGCACGCCGGCGTTGAGGCGAGCTGGGAGTCTGACGGCTCGCTCGTTCGCTCCGCGCACACGCTCCGCTCGGACGACGACGATTTCGGCCAGGCTGGCACGCTCTACCGCGACGTGTTCTCCGCTGAGGAGAAGGCACGCTTCCACGAGGTGCTCGGCGGCCAGGCGAAGTCGATCACGGTCGACCGCATCCGCGAGCAGTTCTTCGTCTACTGGACGAACGTTGATGCAGAGCTCGGCGCACTCCTGCGCGCCAACTACGCAGCCTAAACGCATCGCGTAGAAACGGGGTCATCCGCAAGGGTGGCCCCGTTTCCGCGTTTTCAGTGGTCGATCTGAAATGATGGGCTCGTGCAGCATTCCCCGAGACCTGCGTCCGTGACGCCCGAGCAAGTACTCGTCGTGCTGCCGACCTATAACGAGCGAGCAACCCTCGGGACGGTTGTC
The DNA here is from genome assembly GCF_000834055.1 of Leucobacter komagatae. Classification (GTDB taxonomy): domain Bacteria; phylum Actinomycetota; class Actinomycetes; order Actinomycetales; family Microbacteriaceae; genus Leucobacter; species Leucobacter komagatae_A. Next base: position 51,501 of record NZ_JXSQ01000020.1, on the reverse strand, counting down.
GCCGACGTACTGCGTGTGCGGCACACCCACGTGCTCGTCATTGATGATGCGAGCCCCGACGGCACGGGCAGGGTCGCAGACGCGCTTGCAGCGGGAGACGACCGCGTAACCGTGATGCACAGGCCCGCAAAACTCGGACTCGGCACGGCATATCTTGCTGGTTTTCGGATCGCACTCAAGCGCGGCTTCGCCTTCGTTGCAGAGATGGATGCTGATGGGTCGCACCGGCCCGAGGATCTGCCAGCGCTGCTCGCCGCCGCACGGGGTGGCGCCGGCCTTGTCATTGGCACGAGATGGATGCCAGGGGGCGAGATTGTGAACTGGCCCCTCTACCGGCGGATGATCTCTCGCGGGGGAACCGGATTCGCCAGGAGGGCGCTTCGCTCTGAGCTTCGCGATCTCACGAGTGGCTACCGTGTCCTGTCGAACGAATGGGTCACCCGCCTCGGCCTCGACGACGTCGATTCGGAGGGGTACGCCTTTCAGGTCGAAACCGCCGCGATGCTCGAGCGACTCGGCTGCCCTGTCGTAGAGGTTCCCATCACGTTCGTCGAACGAGCCGCAGGTCGATCGAAGATGTCGTTCAGGATCGGGTGGGAGGCGTTCGTAAATGTGCTCCGGTGGGGACGCGAGCTGCGTAGGCCTTCCGTGTCGCGGACCGCGCCGCGTGAGGAGCCCGCACAGGGCTCAGTGCGCTGACAGACGGAAACGGCCGGCCGTTAAGCCCGGCCGGCCGCATCCCTACTGCTGTGTGCGTTATTCCTCAGTGAGGGAGATCACGCCGTAGTTCCAGCCCTTGCGACGGTACACAACGCTCGGCTTGTCGGTCTCAGCGTCGATGAAGAGGAAGAAGTCGTGCCCGACGAGTTCCATCTGATCCACGGCCTCCTCAACCGGCAGGCGCTCAGCCGGGAATTCCTTCGACCGAATCACTACCGGGCTGTAGTCCTGCTCGGGCTCTGCCACAGCTGGTGTAGCGCCATTCGCGACCGCGTCGATCACTTCGGCAGATGCGGGCCGCAAGTCGACGACGGCAAAGTCGTTCGCCGCTGCGTCGCCGAGTGAGATTCGACCACGACCACGGTGGTCCTGCGCGCGATCCTTCGAGCGACGAATTCGCTCGAGCACGCGACCGTATGCGATGTCGTAAGCGGAGTACTTGTCGGGGCCCGTTGACTCTGCGCGGATTACCGGGCCTGGGCCGACGAGGGTAATCTCCACGCGATCGCCGTGCTTCGGGCTCTTGTCACTCAGCCGCGAGACACGCACCTCGAAGGCCTGTGCTTTCGGGAGCAGCCCCGAAACCTTCTCGGTTTTCGACTCGACGTATTGCTCGAATCGATCCGTAATCTCGACATTCCGACCGTGGATGCTGACGTCCATGACGACCTCCCAGGTGACTCAGGCGGGTGGGCCAGTGTGGCGCACCACTACGCCTTTCTCGAACATTACCCTCTTTCCCCTGTGAGGTTCCACTCAGTTTTTTGTGGCAGGTCCTTCCGCGGCGAAACGCACAGGCAAACCGCAAGAACCACGCGCGCCCCAACCGCCTCAATCGCCTCGACCGCCGACCGCATTGTTGCCCCGGTCGTGACGATGTCGTCAACGAGCACAACTGACCGCCCAGCGAGCCCTCGTGCGGCGCCCGAGCGCACCGCAATGCGCCGCGCATTGCGCTCGCGCTCGACAGGTCCGAGCCCCACCTGGCCCGTCCGTCCCCGAAGGTACGGAGGGCATCGCAGTAGTCCAGCGGGAGCCGGCCAACTCGAATAGCGCGGCGCACGAGTTCGTGGATGTGCCGCCACCCACGGAGCCGAACCTGGCGCGGTCTTGATGGCAGCGGCACTACGATCGGCGGGGCTTCAGAGCCAAGCTGAATGCATGCTCTCGCGACATATGCACCTTCGGGCACGTCGACATATTCCCCCTCGGGCACGCTAGGAGGATTGTGGGGAACGGGGAGCCCAAAGGGCGAGCCGTCGGGCGCTTCTGCGGCGTGAACACGCGTCAGGGCCGCGGCAAGCAGGAGCGCAAGCCGGTGCCCGAGCGGCCTCACAAAGCCATGCGCACCACCGTGCTTATAGGCGAGGAGTACGCCCCTGATCGGCCCGTCGTAGCGAGCCGCAGCGAAGCACGGTGCGCCAATACCCTCAACGGGTAGGAGCGGCTGACGTCCCCTCCGCCGAAGCACAACGGACACGCAGTCAGGGCACAGGTCGCGGTCCGACGCTCCGCACCCAACGCAAGAGGTTGGCCAGAGGAGGGCGAGCAGGTCACGACCGAGCACGCTCACGCCGCCAAGCGCTCGAGCGCCGGGAGAGGCGGCTGCGGCGGGAAGGCGCTGGTGGTGCTGGTGCATGCCCCCACTCTGCCTGCCGACCTCAACAGCAGGGCGCGAATGTGGCGAGCGTGGACAGGAGCCGGGGCTTGGCGCAGCTGTGCACGCTGTGGAGAAGACCTCGGGGACGCTAGCCGCGCTTTGCGAGCAACTCCATGTCAGACATCGTCCGCTGCCAACCACTGGCCCCCTGCGGCGCAAAGAGTTCCCCTGGGGCAGTCAGCACCCGGACCTGCGTTCGGCTCCCACCGCCGAACACCTCACGCGCGTCCGGCACGGACCCCTGCTCGGTGGCGAACACTCCGGGGCCGCCGACGGTCACCTTGCCTGCGCTGCCCTGCTGGGTGAGTGCGACAAACCGCTGTTGGTCGATCCAGTCGAAGTCGAGCGCACCGCCGTTCGCCCACATCTCAATATCCGCCTCTTGAGTGAGCGCCGTCGGTGTCCCCGTGCTGTCGCGAATGACACCCCCGACCAGCACATAACTCTTCGCACCGTCGTCCACGAGCACCCCGACGAGGCTGCCGCCAGGCGAGAGCCGCACCGCCCGCACGTCGAGGCCCTCGAGCCAGGGTGCGCGCAATTCGTGTTGTGTGCCGGCCGCTGAGGCGATCTTGATGATCGTCGGATCCGCTGCAGAGGTCGACCAAGCCCACAGGTCATCGTCGACGCTCGGTGCAAGCAGCTTGTCTCGCGCGTCAACGAGTGCGGTGAAGCCGTCTTCGACGATGCTCACACCCGCCCCTGATCGCACCGCAGCAACCGTCTTCGAGCGCGAGAGAGCGACGGCGTCACCGTCTAGCGCCTCAAGCGCTGCGCTCACGCCGCTCACGGGCTCCAGCCCCGCTGTCGTGATCACACCAAACTTCCCGTCCACCGTGCCAGCGAGCTTCGCGCCCGGCTGGTTTGGCGAGATGGGGGATGCTTGCCCGGTTGCGTCGCGGACCGGTGTTCCCTCGACAAGCAGCTCGACCCTGCTCACGCCAGGGACGGTGTGCAGACTCGCCTGCAGCTGCGCGAGGATCTCCTGTTGCGCCTCGGGGTTGTTCAGCCCCTCCCCCTTGAGATCAACGCGGGCGAGACCGTTCTCGACGGGTACGGCGGTCTTCGTGAGGCTCACCCCCTGCGGGAACCCGGATCGGACGACCTGCTCGAACCTGGCGCTCGGACCCTCGATCAGCGCGCCAACAATCTCCGTTGAGAGCGCAGCGCGCGACAGGAACCAGCGCGTGTCGGGAACGAGGCGGTTCTCTGGCCCGAGGAAGCTGAGCTGGTGCTGCGACCAGATCGCCTCAAACGTCGAGCGGTCAAGAATCACACCCGCCGGAGCGGAGGATATCCGCCACTCGTTGCCGCTCCTGGTGAACTCGAAGCGGAGCTCCGTGCTCTCGCCGACCTCCGTTGGGAGCAAGCGCCCATCAGGCTCGACCTCCGCGACGACGGAAAGCGAAAGCATCCCCGCCTGGTCACCATCCTGGCGATACGGTCGTGACCCCTCCCAGATGAGCACCCCGAAGTACGGATCCCACTGGCTCGCGTACTCGGCGGTGAGATACTCTCGCGCGACCGAGTAGTCGTCGCTCGGCGAGTTCGCCGCGGTGAGAAACCCGCGCACGAGCTCTTCCTGCGTCGCGCCCGCTGTCGGCCCGAATGCGCTGAACTGCACGAGCTGCTCAGCCTGGTTGATGTCGGGCAGGCCAGGCTGCACACCGCCAGAGCCCGGAATCCCCGCGCAGCCCGCGAGCGTGATCGCTGCGATGAGCGCGACGCATGCGGCGGGTGCGGCGCGCCTGAACGTGACGGACTTGCTCATGCTTTGCCCTCCTTCGGCGCACGGATGCTCCTGCGGAACGGCCGGCGCAGCCAGCCACCTGTTGTGTCCCGATTCTTGGCGCCGTCCGCGATCTCTTCGGGAATCAGCGGGAGCGGTGACATGTAGTCGGTAATGTCCTCGTGCCTGGGAACGGTGAGCCGGAAGTTGCTGCCGAGCCCCTTCTCGGACCACACCTCAAGGAACCCGCCGTGCACCGCGGCGTCCTCACGCGCAATAGCGAGCCCGAGTCCAGTCCCGCCAAGGGTACGCTTCCGCGATGGATCCGCGCGCCAGAAGCGGTCAAAAACGTGCTCAGCGTCGGCGGCCGTCATACCGATCCCCCAGTCACGCACCGCGATCGCAATCGCGTCGGGGTTCGAGTCGACGGTCACGACGATCGGCCGGTCCTCACCGTGTTCGATCGCGTTGCCAACGAGGTTCGAGATGATCCGCCTGATGCGTCGCGCGTCTACGTCGACCGGGGTGTAGCCGCCGAGGGGCCGGACCTCGATGAGGCTCGATGACAGTGGCCTGAGCGAGCTCACCACCTCGTCGACGAGGTGAACGAGGTTCGTCGGCTCCGTCTCCAGCGTGACTCGCCCCGCGTCGTAGCGGGAGATCTCGAGGAGGTCGGTGAGGAGCGTCTCAAAGCGCACCACCTGCGCGCTGAGCACCTCAACGGCTCGCTGTTGGCCGGGAGCCAAAAGTTCCTGCTGCCCGTCGAGTACCGCACTCGCAAGCCGGATCGTTGTCAGCGGGGTACGGAGCTCGTGGGACACATCCGACACGAAGCGCTGCTGCATGACCGAGAGCTCGTCAAGCTCACGGATACGCGCCTGCAGTGTGTCGGCCATGTCATTGAAGCCGTCGGAGAGGACGTCGAAGTGTTCGTCGTGCTGGCGCGGCATGCGCGCATCGGTCTCGCCGCTGGCGAGCCGCCTGCTCGTATCGGCCGCGACACGGATGGGCCTGAACACGATGCGCGATATTACCCAAACGAGCACCCCGATAAACAGCATCATCCCTGCGGCCGTGAGGAGCAGCGTGCGCTGCACAAACGACAGCGTCTCCGACGTGTCAGACAGGTCGTAGCCGATGTACAGATCGAATACCCCTGCCCCTGCAGGGAACTTCAGTGAGGAACCGACGACGATGCCCGGCGCAACCTTTGAGTCTTCACCGCGGAAGGTGACCGCCTGCCAATACTGCGGCTCTTCCGCGACGAGCACCGCCGTCGACAGCTCCTCGCTCACCGCCTGGCTGAGCGCAGACGGTGTGCTGGCGACGGGCGACAATTCGGGGAATGACGCCTGGTTCTGCTGCCTGCGGATGTCGATCATCTGGCTCGCTGAGGTGTCTTGCACGGTGCGCAGCACGCTCGTGAGCAGCGACTGCAGGCCCCCGCGGTCTGCGGGGTCGAAGGAGTCGATGATGCGTTGCGCCTGCACCGTTGCGCGCGCCGAATCCTGGAGCGCCTGATCGCGGCGTGACGAATAGAGGTCGTTGCTCACGCTCGTGAGCAGGAACACGCCGGCCACCGCGATCATCGCCCCGGTCACCAGGCCGGTGATGGTCATGGTGCGCACCATGAGCGAGTTGTTCCAACGCCCCCGGAACGGCCCAAGCACCGGCTGCGAGAACTTGATCCAACGGAGCCTGAGTCGTCGCCAGGCGTGTGTGGCGCGCCTCGGCCGTTTCGGCTCGCTCATCTCGCCGATCTACTCTGCGCGGGCACCAGCGCGGTAGCCGACCCCGCGCACGGTCGTCACAATAGTCGGGCGGTCAGGGTCGACCTCGATCTTGGCCCGGAGGCGCTGAACGTGAACATTCACCAGGCGTGTGTCTGCCTTGTACTGGTAACCCCAGACCTTCTCGAGGAGCACCTCTCGGGTGAATACCTGCTGCGGTTTGCGTGCAAGGATCGCGAGCAGGTCGAACTCCAGCGGAGTAAGCGCGATGACGTCGTCGCCGCGGCGCACCTCGTGCCCGGCAACATCGATCTGAAGATCGCCGATCGTGAGCGACTCGTTCGTCTCCTCCTGCGGCTCACGCAGTCGGGCCCGAATGCGTGCGATGAGTTCAGCCGGGTTAAACGGCTTTACGACGTAGTCGTCAGCGCCGACCTCGAGGCCGCGAACCACGTCGCGGGTGTCTGTGCGGGCCGTGAGCATGATGATGGGCACACCCGACTCCGCGCGGATCTGCTCGCACACTCCGATACCGTCGAGCCCTGGGAGCATCACGTCAAGCAGCACCAGGTCGGGCCGGATCGCGCGGAACTGCTCGACGGCCTCAATTCCGTCGTACGCATGCTCCACAAGGAATCCCTCGCTCTGCAGCACCATACTCAGCATCTCAGCGAGTGCTCTGTCGTCATCCACTACGAGGATTCGTGCGCTCATGTGCCTATTATGACTGGTCAGCCTGACAAACGCGCAACCGCATCCCCTCTAAGGAGTGGAGCGGCTAGAAGTGGTCGAACCTTCCGGGCAGCAGCTCCCACGGCTCGCGCCCGAGATACTCGCATACGGCGCGGTAGACGCAGTGCTCCACGAAGTACTTCCGGTGCTCGTCATCGTTCACGTGCAGCCCGCGTGCGCGCTGGATGGGCATCCGATAGAGCATGATGCTCTTGGCGCGGCGATCCACCGCGTAGAGCATCGGCATCCCACTCTCCCCCTTGCCCGTCGGCACCGTCTGGAATCCGATCTGCACGCCGCGGAGCTCAGCGGGGAAGGTGTGCTGGAGGAACTCGACGGCAGCGCGGGCGTCCGCTTCGAACCGCGCCACACGGCTCGCAGGGTTCGCGAGCGCAGGTCCGGTCAGCGAGGAACGAATCGGACGCCGGCCATGCCTGGTCGCCTGTCCGGCGGTGCGGGGGCTCCGTGAGGTCATACAACCATCCTAGGGTGACTCGCGAAGCGGTGCGCTCCGGCGCTGGCGGATCAGCCGTGCGGGCGCACGCAGCCTGTGCGCTGCTATCGGGTGTAAACCGTGAGGTCGCCCGTGTGCTCGGCGCGAGGCATGACCGGATACCCGGCGAGCGTTCCGCTACCGAGCATGCGAACCCCGGCCCAGACGGGCTCGGTGCTCGTGATCGTTCGTTGCCCGGTGCCCTTCAACGCAACGGCGGCCCCTGGTGCGACGGTGACGTTTTCCTCCGTGCCGCCCGTGACCGTCACCTCGGCTGGGGTGTCTCCCACGTTGGCAACGATGAGCGTTGCGCCTGAGACGACAGGTGCGGGCGTTGCAGCACCGGCCGCGATCTCACTGGCGGGCGCGAACCACTGAAAATCGTGAGTCTCACCCGAGTTCGCGGATCCCTCGACACCAGCGAACACCGGAACGTCAGCCTCGACGACGACTGCCGTCGCGTCGTGTGGCCACGTCTCAATGGCGAGGCTCGCAACCGTGCGCGACGCGAGCTCGACCGTGCCGACTTCGGTGCGCTCGCCCTTCGCGTCAATCGCGTAGACGCCCGCAGTGCCAGCAGCGTCACCGGGAGTGATCACGTTGACCTGCACCGGGAAGCGGTCTGCCGGGCCGGTGTCGCTCGGGACTTCTTCGTGGTCGTGCGCATCTTCGTTTGTCACGCCAGGAATAACAACCCGCTGCTCTGCACGCAGCTGTCGCGTCACGGTCGAAGCGCCAACGGGCACGATCCCATCAACGCGCGCAACGGCGAGGCTCGCCGCCACCGGGGCACCCGTGCTCGTGACGCGGACAGCGAGACGCTCACGGTTCGGCGCATAGCCGTTCAGCGAGACAAGCTGCTCGCCATTCGGTGCAACGATCACGCCCGAGGTCTGCACGGCATCAATCTCGCCGTTCTCGTCAAATACCGAGATCTGGACCGTTGCCGGGACCTCGCTCGCATTCCCAAGGCTCAGGGTCGTCGAGAGACCGAGTGTGCTGCCGCCGCCAACGAGCCACTGCTCGTTCACCGGTTCGACGCAGGCGTTCGCCACGACACCCGAGAGCGTCGGGGTGCCAATTTTTTGTGTCTGCGCGGCCGCGAGCGCTGATTCCGATGGGCCAGTGAGCACGCGCGCGCCGCTCGCGTTGCTGCCCTCGGCGCCGCTTCCGGCGAGCGTGGCGAGTTCGCCGTCGCCGCTCACGAGCACGGAAGCTTCACCCACGGGCACGGCAACATCCGGCCGAGTCGGGTCGGCCCCGAGTTCGGGGAATGCGCCCGCGCAAACTACGTTGCGCTCGCCCGCCTGGGTGGTGTTCACCTGCAGCGCGTGTGGCGCCCGCTCAACGGCTGGCAGCTGCGTGGTGCTGAGCAGCAGCACACCGGCCGCCGCAGCACCGGTGATCACGAGTCCGGTGAGCGCTCGCGCACCACCACGGACGAACTTCTCGCTCTTGCTCATCGCTCGTCTCCGTTCTCTCGCTCGTCGCCGTGCGCGTCTGCGTCGTCTGTGTCGTCTGCTGGAGCCGAAGCCTGTTCCGGTGCCGCGACCTGAGCTGCGTCGGACTCAGCCGGTTCTGGTGTGGACTCGGTGGGCTCTGGCTCCACCGAGGCAGGCTCATCCTCGGTGAGCTCTGCCACCCCTGCTGGCGTCTCCGTGACCGCTGGCTCAGCCGTCTCGGCTGGCGCAGCTGGCTCAGCCGTCTCGGCTGGCTTAGCCACATCAGCTGGCTCAGCTGGCTCAGCGGGAACCCCACCGTGCAGGTCGTCTGCCTGTGGTGCGCCGTCTGTGTCCTCCGGCGGCGTGTCTGGCACGTCGTCGAGTGCGGCGGCTGCGGCTGCGCCAGGCTCAGCCGCTGGCGCACCAGCGGTGACCGAGGCAGCGGCGCGCTGTTGCTTGCGTCGCTGCGCGCGCGCACGAACACGCTTCGGCCGCTTGCGCCGCTCCGGTCGCTCGACAACCTCACCGGTCGGCAGTGCGAGCAGCAGCATTGCGAAGATGAGGACGATCTGCACCGTCCACACGGTCTGCCCGCCGAATGACGTGCCGACGAGGGCAGCGGAGTCGTCACCGCTCTCGTCCCCGCCGTTCGCCGCCTCGGAGACGCGCCACAGCAGGCCCTGCTCGGTCGCTCCGACGCTCGCAAGTTCGGGGTGCTGATCGAGCGTGCGCTGCAGCTCGGTTTCGCCGGTCGGGTCGCTGCCTTCGGCGAGCAGCACATAGTGCACGCGCTCCGCGTTCAGCGCTTCTCCAACGCTCCCGCCGCCGATGCTCGCGAGCGCCGCGACGAGCTCTGCAAGCCGCTGGTCTGCCGCGTCCGGGCCGGAAATCCGTGCGGCGGTGCGCAACTCGTCGAGCTCGAGCCCCTCACCCGTGATGATCTCCGCACGCAGCGCATGCTCGCCTACGGCGCTGACGACAAGTGTTCTGGTGTTGGGGTTTTGCTCACCAGCGACCTGCACGAGCGCCGGCATTCGCTTCTCGCCTGGTCCCATCGGCACGTTGCCTGTTGCGAGGCGCACGGCGATAGGCCCTGCGGCGACGACGGCCGCGACGAGCGCGACGGCGACGATCGCAGGGGCTGCGCGTCGAGCCGTCTCCGCACCGAGGGCTGCGAGGCCAAGCACGGCGAGCCAGTAGAGCACGAGTCCCGACCCTGTCCACACGGCAACGGGCACGTCGCCGTCGCTCGTGAGCATGAGCTGGCTCGACGCAGCGGCAGTGACGATGCCGAGCGCGCCGATGAGCGCGTGCAGGATCGTGACGGCAATTCGTCCCGTGTACAGTCCCAGCAGCGCGAGTAGCGCGAGGGGGAGCATGAGGACGCCAACAAGCAGCGTGGCCGGAACCCCGCCCAGGCCGATCGAGTCGAAGATCCGCGCCCAGCCGTCAAGCCCGAATTCGGGGAAGCCGAGCAGCAGATGCCAGGTCGTTCCCGGGGTGTATGGCAACGAGATGCCCGGGTCTGCGAGGAGGTCGAGCGGGCGACCGTCGGAGATCGTGGCGATGATTTTCGGCGCGAAGAGCACGAGGGGTGCGATTGCCACCGAGAGCACCCGGAGCGCGCCGCGCACGCTCGAGAAGACGCCGACGAGCAAGAATATGAGCGCGACAGGGAGAAGTACCGGAGCTGCGGCCAGCGCGACAGCGGCAAGCAGTGACGCGGTTCCCGCCCAGCTCCATGATTCCCGGCAGCGGGTGGCTGCGAGCAGCAGCCACGGCATGACGACGGCGAGGATCAGGGTCGTCACCTTGCCGGAGGCAATGGATCCGAGGAGCACCGGGCTCAGCGCGAACCCGAGAGCCAATACGGCGCGCGCCCCGGCGGACTCGGTGAGCTGCGCTGACCAAATCCATGCCCCGAGTGCGGCGAGCGGAATGGCCACGACGAGCATGAGGACGAGCGCGTGCGATGGGTTCCAGAAGGTCACGGAGCCAAGCACTGCGAGCACCCAGGCGAACGGATCGGCGGGGACGCCGTCGATGGTTCGGGTGTGGTGCCAGAGGTCACCGATGGGGCTCAGGGGCGCCATGCCGCCGCCGAAGAGACTGGTCTGGGCGATCGCCCACCAGGTGAGGCCGATCGCGATGATCGTCGACACTGCGAGGACGGCGAGCCCACCTGACGACACGAAGGAGAGTTCGCGTGGCACTCTGCCCTGCGCGGCGAGGATCGCCTCACGGTCGATCATTCGTGCGGTGCGCACGGTCTTCGGGTCGGTGCGCAGAGGTCGCACTGCCGCCCATCCGACCCTGGCGGATCGTTTCACCCGTTTCCGCGAAGCAAGCAGCGATTTGGGTCGGAAGAACACCGTGAGGGCGGCTACGAACTCCCCGAACATGTGCCCGGGCTGCTCCCTGATGAGCGCCCAGAAGACGCGAGCGATCGCGAGCAGGGGAAGCGCAAGCCACATGAAGAACGCGGGGAATGCTGGCGCGTACGCGATCCGCCTGTGCAGATGCGCGGTTCGGGCCTTCCGGTGCGCGGTGCGCAACACGCCGCGCGAGCGGTCAATGTGTGGCCCGGCCACGCCGCTGCGGGCGAATCGGACGCGCGACTCCGGCGACACTTCGACGCGGTAGCCAGCGAGGCGGGTGCGCACGCAGAAATCGAGGGCGTCGTCGTAGCTCGTGTACGCGGGGTCGAAGCCGCCGAGCTCGTCCCAGACGTCACGGCGAACGAGCATGCCGACGGGCCCTACGCCGAGCACATCCTCGAGGTGGTCGTACTGCTGTTGATCGAGTTCTTGGCGGCGCAGCAGCCAACGCGATCCGGTGGCCGTAAGGCTCTGCCCGAGCTCGATGATGCGTTCGGGGTGATCCCAATCGACGAGCTTCGGGCCGGCGACAGCGACCGACTGCGCGCGCTGCACACTCGACAGGATGCGTTCGAGCGCTTCGGGCTCGGGGCACGAGTCCTCCGCGAGCAGCCAGATCCACTCTTCTGCCGGGTTCTGGCCCGGTGCGACCGCGGTGAGCGCAGCCTCAACGGCCCGACCGAACGGCACACGTGAGGGGATCCCGAGCACTCTCGACGCTTGCTCGCCGCCGAGGTTCGCGGTGACGAGTTGGGTGCCGACGCGCTCACTTCCGCCGTTATTCACGGCGATGATGGCGTTCGGACGGCGCGTTTGAGAAGCGATCCCGGCGATCGTCTCGTCGAGCCACTCCCCACCCTGGGAAGCGACGATGACGGCGGTTACTGTGCTGCGCATAACGCCGTCAGTCTAGGTACGAAGCACGGTTTGAAGCTGAAGCCATGCCGTGCAGCGCAAAGCTCAGCCAGCTTCGCGGCGCAGCTTGCGGCGTTCCCGCTCGGAAAGCCCGCCCCAGATACCGAATCGCTCGTCATTCTCAAGTGCATACTCGAGGCAGTCGGAACGGACCTCGCAGCTCTCGCAAATGCGCTTCGCTTCGCGGGTTGACCCGCCTTTTTCTGGGAAGAACGACTCTGGGTCGGTCTGTGCGCAGAGCGCGTCGGACTGCCAGGCAAGTGCCTCGTCCTCTGGCGTACGGCGAATACCTGGGGTTCCGAGAAATACCGGGTCGACGAACCAGTCGCCGGGCACGCGGGGCCCTGATGTGTGTTCCATGAGCGCGCCCCCTTTCTCAAGATTTCTCTTTTGCGACGTTGACACGCCGCTTTCTCCAATAATTACACCCTTGTCATTCGCTTCATGTCAAGCTGGGAAGTGTAAACCCTCAAGTTGCCATTGAGGGTCAGTGGAGCGAGGTGTGTCGCACCTCTACACTGGAGGGCATGGGTGATTCTCTCCGCGTCGCGTCGGTAAACGTCAACGGCATCAGGGCCGCATACCGCAAGGGCATGGGTGATTGGCTCGCTGCGCGCGACGTCGATGTCCTTGCTTTGCAGGAGGTGCGCGCCCAAGACGAGCACCTCGAGGAATTCCTGGGAGCGGCCGGTTGGCATTGGCTGCACGACCCATGCGAGATCAAGGGACGCGCTGGGGTCGCTATTGCGAGCCGCGTGCCGTCGCTCGCACACCGCGTCGGGCTCGGCGGCGCCGAGACCCAGGAGCAGGTGCAGTCGTCCGGCCGCTGGCTCGAAGCTGACTTCGCGTTCGGAGACTCGCAGCTCACTGTGGTGAGCAACTACACGCACTCCGGCGAGGTCGACACGCCGCGGCAGGAAGCCAAGTGGGCGTTCCTCGACGCCATGGGCGTGCGCATGCACGAGCTTGCGGCGGAGCGAGATTTCGCCGCGATCGTCGGCGACTTCAACGTTGGCCACCGCGAACTCGACATTAAGAACTGGAAGGGGAACCGCAAGAAGAGCGGCTTCCTGCCCCGCGAGCGCGCCTACTTCGACCGCTTCTTCGGCCCGCGCGGTGAGACCGTGACGGGCGTCGACGGCTCCGAGGGAGAGGGCTACGGCTGGGTCGACGTCGGGCGCACCTTCGCGGGCGAGGTCGAGGGACCATACTCATGGTGGTCCAACCGCGGTCAGGCGTTCGACAACGACACCGGCTGGCGCATCGACTATCACGTCGTCACGCCCCAGCTCGGCGAGCGCGTCATCGACTACACGATCGACCGCGCAGCCTCATACGACACACGATGGTCCGACCACGCTCCCGTCGTCGTCGATTACCGCATCTAACGCCCCCTGGCAGCAGCGCGGCCACCACACACTTACAAGAAACGCAGTTACAACACCATGAGCGATACCAAGCCAGTCATTTTTTCCGGGATGCAGCCCTCGAGCGATTCCCTCCAACTCGGCAACTTCATCGGAGCACTCAGCCAGTGGACGAAGATGCAAGAGGACTACGACGCGATCTTCTGCGTCGTGAACATGCACGCAATCACCGTTCCGCAGGACCCACAAGGCCTTGTTGAGCGCACCCGCCGCACCGCGGCGCAGTACATCGCCGCCGGGATCGACCCGGCGAAGTCGACGCTGTTCATCCAGTCACACGTCCCCGCGCACGCCCAGCTCGCGTGGGTGCTGAACACCATCACCGGGTTCGGCGAGGCCAGCCGCATGACCCAGTTCAAGGACAAGTCGCAAAAGAACGGCACTGACGCTGCGTCCGTTGGCCTCTTCACCTACCCGGTGCTCATGGCCGCCGACATTCTGCTCTACCAGGCGGAGACGGTGCCCGTCGGCGAGGATCAGCGCCAGCATGTCGAGCTCACCCGCGACCTGGCGAACCGCTTCAACTCGCGCTTCGGCGACACGTTCGTGGTGCCGGAGGCGCAGATCCCCAAGACCGTCGCGAAGATCTATGACCTCCAGAACCCGACTGCGAAGATGTCGAAGTCTGCTGAGACGGAGGCGGGGCTCATCAAGGTGCTCGACCCAGCCAACGTGACGAAGAAGAAGATCATGCGAGCGGTAACCGACGACGGGACCGAGATCCGCTTCGATCGGGCGGAGAAGCCCGGCGTCTCCAATCTCCTCACGATCCTCTCGGTGCTCGGCGAGCGCTCCGTGGCGTCGCTGGAAACCGAGTTCACTGGCAAGGGCTACGGCCACCTCAAGCAGGCCGTTGCCGAAGTCGTCGAAGAGACGCTTGCGCCCGTTCGCGCCCGCACCGAGGAGCTCATGGCGGATCCAGCCGAGCTCGACCGGCTGCTCGCCCGCGGTGCGGAACGCGCGAACGACATCGCCAACAGAACACTCGATCTGGTCTATGAGCGCGTTGGCCTGATGCGTTAGAGTTCAGACTCATTCGCTCCAGGGGGGGGGTCGCGATATGCCAGAGACCAATGTTCTCGTAGTTGACGACGATCCGGACGTCGCGCTGCTCGTGCGCACCGTGCTCGAGCGCCGTGCTGGGTGCACCGTGATGGTGGAGCACAACGGAGAGCGTGCGCTCGCCCGCGCGCTCGAAACCACGCCAGACGTCATCGTCACCGACATCGAGATGCCTGGACTCAGCGGAATCGACATGCTTGAGCAGCTGCGAAAGCAGTTGCCAGGCGTGCCGGTCATCGTGATGACCGCACACGTCTCGGTCGAATACGCTGTCTCGGCGCTGCGGGCGCAGGCCGACGAGTTTCTCACGAAACCGCTCGACAACGCCCGCCTCGTCGAGGCCGTAACCCGGCTCGCCGCAGAGGGGCGTGCGAGGAGCACACAGCGACGCCCGGAGCGCGTGCTCGCCATTGGCGCGCACCCCGACGACGTCGAAATTGGCGCGGGCGGGATCCTCGCCGCGCACGCAGCGGCAGGCGACAGCATCACCGTGCTCACCCTCTCGCGCGGCGCGCGCGGCGGCGACGCCACGAGCAGGCAGTTCGAGTCACTCGCCGCAGCGGAGTTGCTTGGCGCACGGCTGTTCCTGAAGGACCTCATCGATACCGAAATCCCGAGCGGCGGGCCGAGCGTGCGCCTCATCGAGGAGGTGGTGCGCGAAGTCGACCCGACGGTCGTGTACACCCATTCGGGCCATGACAGGCATCAAGACCACCGCGCCGTGAGCGAAGCGACGATCGTCGCCACGCGGAACGTTGGAACCGTCGCCTGCTACCAGAGCCCCTCGGCGACGATTGACTACCGGCCGACGAGGTTCGTGCGCATCGAGCAATTCCTCGACCGTAAGCTCGAGCTGCTCGCCTGCTTCGGCTCCCAAACCGCGAACCGCGATTACCTCTCGCACGACTTCGTTACCGCGACGGCGAGGTACTGGACGCGGTTCGGCGGTGGCACCGCGGTCGAACCCCTCGAGGTCGTGCGCGAAAGCACCGAGCTCGCGCAAAGCTATGAGCACCTGCGAATGGAGAACTGATGTCGACACGCGTACTCGTTACCGGGACGGGCGGGCCGGCAGGAGTTGCCGTCGTGCGCTCGCTGCTGCGCAGGGCAGACCTCACCGTCTTCTCGGCCGACATGGACGGCTGGGCGAGCGGCCTCTACCTCGTGCCAGCCGAGCAGCGACGGCTCGTGCCGCCCGGCAAGGATGCCGGCTTCGTCGAGGCAATCTCCGCCATCGTCGCGGCCGACGCGATCGACATCGTGATCTCGACCGTAGACGTTGAGCTCGAGGCGCTCGCTGACCGGCGCGAAGAGCTCGCGCCGGCAGTGCTCGCCGCTCCCCCGTCGCAGACCCTCAGGGTATGCCTCGACAAGCTCGCGCTCGCCGAACGCTGCGCTGAGACCGGTCGCGCGCCGCGCACGGTACTCGCCGGCCAGGCCGCACTCGCGACAGAGTGGGAGTTTCCGGCGTTCGCGAAGCCGCGGCAGGGCGCTGGCAGTCGCGGAATTCGCACGGTGCCCGACCGCGCAGCGCTTGCGGCGCTTCCGCTCGATGAGGGCCTCATCGTGCAAGACCTGCTGCCAGGAGAGGAATACTCCGTCGACGTCATCGCGGATGCGGCCGGTCACGTCGTCGCCGCCGTTCCCCGCACGCGAGCGCGTGTCGACTCCGGCGTCGCGATCGCTGGCCGCACGGTTCGCGACCCAGAGCTTGAGGAGACGGCCGCTGCTGTTGCGCGCGCGATCGGCCTCGTTGGTGTCGCGAACGTGCAGCTGCGCCGCGACCGCGATGGGCGAGCGATGCTCCTCGAGGTAAACCCGCGCTTTCCCGGGGCGCTCCCGCTCACGATCGCCGCTGGCGTCGACATCCCGTCCCTGGTCGTCGACCTGTTCCTCGGAAAGCAGCTGCCGGAGCGGGTCGAATTCCGCGAGCTCGCCGCCGTCCGCTTTCTCGAAGACATCACCGTCGAGGTGAGCGAGCTCCTCGAATCCGCGCACGCCGGCCACCAGGACGACGCATGAGCGGGGCGCTCACGCGTGGCGACTTCCACGTGCACTCGACGTTTTCCGACGACGCGAGCTCAACGCTTGCGGAGAACGTCGCAGCGGCGCACGCCGCAGGCCTCGATACGGTTCGCCTCGTCGATCACGTGCGGGCGAGCACCACCTGGGTGCCCGACTACGTTGCGGCGGTGGCAGCCCTCGACGTCCCCGACGGGCTGACCGTGCTCACGGGTGTTGAGACCAAGATCCTCGACAGCTCAGGATCCCTCGATCTCCCGCCGCTGCCACCCGGCATCGACCGCATCCTCATCGCCGATCATCAGTTCCCCGGCGACGCGGGGCCACTCTCCCCTGGCGAAGTACGCGAGCGGATCGCAGCTGGCTGGCCGGCAGCCGAGGCGCTCGAGATGCTCGTCTCTGCGACGCTGCTCGCGATGACACGCCACCCAGGCAATCAGCTCGCACACTGCTTCTCGATCCTCCCGAAGCTCGGGCTCAGCGAGGCGGAGCTTACCGACACCCAGCTGTCAGCGCTCGCGCAGACCGCTGCCGCGACCGACACTCACGTTGAAGTGAACGAGAAGTGGGGGTGCCCGGGGCCCCGCGCCGTCGCCGCCCTGCACGCGGCGGGTGCAACCGTCGTCGCCTCAACCGACAGCCACGATGCCGGCAGCGTTGGCCGCTACGAGCGCGTTCGAGAGATCCTGTCGGCCGCGGGGGCAGGATCGTGAACGGCTTCGGGGTGGCGCTCGCCGTCTTCCTCATCGTGTGTGTGCTCGTTGGCACGCTCCCGGTGTTCAACACCGCATTCCAGTTCCTCGTGCTGCCCTTCCACGCGGTAAAAAAATCACTACCGGCGTGCGGCACCGCACACCCCACACGTTGCCGTCATCGTGCCGGCCTGGAACGAGGGGCTCGTCATCGGCGCGTCGATCGACCGGCTCCTCACGCTTGACTACCCGCCGGAGCGGCTCCGGATTTACGTCGTCGACGACGCCTCAACCGATGACACCCCGGATGTCGTGCTCGCGCGGGCTGCCGCGCACCCCGGCCGCGTGTTTCATCTTCGGCGCGAGGTCGGCGGTGAGGGCAAAGCCCACACGCTCAACCACGGCATCGAGACGATCCTCAATGACAGCTGGGCCGAGTCCGTGCTCATCATGGACGCCGACGTGATATTCGCCAGGGATTCGCTCGCGAAGATGACGCGCCATCTCGCCGACGAACGCGTCGGAGCCGTCACCGCGTACATCGCGGAGGGCTCCCACGACCGCAACTACCTCACCCGGTTTATCGGGGTGGAGTACGTGATCTCGCAGCTCGCCGCGAGGCGCGCGCAGAACGTGCTCGGCGCGATCGCCTGCCTGGCTGGCGGCGCGCAGCTGCACTCCCGCGCGAACCTCGAGGCCATCGGTGGGCGGATCCCGACCGGCACCCTGGCCGAAGACACCATGACGACGTTCGCGAGCCAACTCGCGGGCCGCAAGATGGTGTTCGAACCGCACGCCGTCGTGCTCGCCGAGGAGCCTCGCTCTGTCGATGCGCTCTGGAAGCAGCGGCTGCGCTGGGCTCGCGGCAACGTGCAACTCACGTCGATCTACCGGCGCGTATGGTTCCGCCCAAGCCGCCAACACCGCCTGGGCAGCATCCCATTCGGTGTCGCGTGGTTCAGCATTCTGTTGCTGCCCGTGTTCCTGCTGTTGTCGTCTGCGGCGCTATTCGCACTGCTCGTGCTCCACAGCGAGACTGCGGAGTCGGTCTTCCGGTTCATGTGGATCATCGCAGCATGCACCTACCTGTACTCGATCGTCTTCGCGGTACAGCTCGACCCGAGAACCGCGCTGCGCTCGTGGCGCGAAGCGTTGCTCTTCCCCGGGATTGGCGCGATGCTCATCATGGGTGTCGCGCTCTTCCCCGGCCTCACTGATCAGGCCCTCACCGAATGGTTTGGCCAGCTCACACCGAGCGACCGCTTCCTCTACTCGAGCATCCTGTACCTCTGGGGCCCGATCTCCCTGCTTGGCGCGTGGGCGGCACGCTGGGCGGAACGGTTGCCAGGCGGCCGATTTGTCGCAGGTCTACTGATTTATGTCTGTGGCTATGGCTCGCTGCTCTGCGCCATTACAGTTGACTCCTACGTCAAAGAGTGGCGCGGCGCTGACGCGTCGTGGGTGAAAACCGAGAAGGTTGGGAGGGTCGTGTCGTGAACAGGAGTGAGTCGCGCGCAGAAATCCGTCGCGATGCCCGCAGGGAGTGGCGGCTCGTGCCGCAGGCCCTCCTCGCCCTTGCTATCGTCGCTTCCGTCGTCATCGTGCGAGAGTTGTTGCTGCGATGACCGCGCGCTCGCTCGCCCTCACCGTCGAGGACAACGGTGAGCAAACGCAGCTGCTGCGTACGCTGCTCGACCGCGAAGGTTACGACGTGTTCTCCGCGGCAACAGCCGAAGCCGCCATCGCGGCCTTCCCCACGATCTCACCGAGCCTCGCCATCATCGACCTGCGACTGCCGGGAGTCACCGGCGAGGAGTGTTCGCGGCTTGTCCGCGCCACCTTCCCCGACTGCCGCATCGTCATCAGTTCCGTCCTCGACAGGGAGGACTACCCCCTCGCGGACGGTGCACTCCCGAAGCCGTTCACGGGCGCGACGCTCCACGAGCTGCTCGCCGGCCTGACGCGGTGAGCCCGAGCACCGTGCCAGCAGACGCCATAGCACCGGGAACAGCCGTGCGCTGGTACCGCAACTTCGACCACCCGAATCCGCTCCTCAAGCAGGCGCCGACGGTCGCAGCGTTACTGCTCGCTCTGGCGATCATCCGGTTCGTTCCCGGGCTCACACCAACACAGCCGACGTTCGTGATCGCGGCGGCATCCGTCATCGCCGCGGCAACCGTGCTCGCCGCGCTCCTCAGCGCCCGCGGTCAATTGCACGGATTTCTCGTGCTGCTCATCCCCATGCTCGACATTGTTGGCTTCGGGCTCTTCCGTGCGGGAACCGGGGCGGGACAGTCGCTCTTCGCGACGCTCATCCTCATCCCCGTCGTCTGGCTCGCGACGGCCCCTGGCCCCCGCTACGTCGCTGTCGTGTTCGCGCTCACGTCGGGCATGGTCTTCGTGCCGTACCTTATGCACCCACCCGAGAACCCGACAGAGCTGTTGCGTGGTGTGATCGCACCGCTCGTGTACGCCACCGTCGCCGGTGTCATCAACGAGCTGTCGCGACAGCAGCGAATACGGGTGGAACAGGCGGAGCAGCTCGTCGCCGAGCGCACTGCCGCGCTCCACACGAACGAATCGATGATCGCGCAGCTGCGTGAAAGCGAGCACCGGTACCGGACGGTGCTCGAGTCGTTCGAAAGCCTGTGGGCCGCGATCACCGCACAGGCAGTCATCGCGACGGACCGCAGCGGGATGATCACCGCGTGGAATCCGGGCGCCGAGCGCATCATTGGGCTGACCGAGGAGGAGGCCCTCAACCGGGTACGGGTCGACAGCTTCTTTGCGCCTTCCGTGCTTGAGGCGCTCGCCAACACGACTGACCAGCAGCGCGGCGGCGCCGGCTCCCCCGACACTGCTGTTGTCTCGCGCGCGGGCAGCGAACCGCGAGAGCCTGGCGATCTGCCGGCCGGAATACAGGAGCTGTTCGCCAGGGCGAGCGCGGGCCTCACCACGGACGAAGACCTCGAGATCATGACCGCGGGCGGGGCGACCATCCCGGCGAGACTCACCGTCACCCGCCGCAACGATGGCGCTGGCCAGCAGCAGGGGTACCTCCTCGTGGTTACGGACGAAACTCGCGCCGCAGAGGTCGCGCGGATGAAGGATCAGTTCGTCGGGATGATCTCGCACGAACTGCGCACCCCGCTGAGCGCGATCATCGGGTTCATCGACCTGCTCCGCAACGATCCACAGCAGCCGCTCACCGACGACCAGCGCGACTTCGTCGACATCATCGAGCGGAACGCGAAACGCCTGCTCGCCCTGGTCGGGGATCTCCTGTTCACGGCACAGGTCGAGTCTGGCCGGTTTCCCGTCGAGCTCCACCACCACAACATGTGCGAGACCGTTCGCGTCGCGATCCACTCGGCCATGCCACACGCGGCGGAGCAGGGAGTGACACTCACCGTGTCCCTTCCTGAGCACCCGATCAGCGTGCAGATCGATGGTGGTCGCATTGGCCAGGCGCTCGACAACCTCATCTCCAACGCCATCAAGTTCACGCCGCGCGGCGGCCGCGTAGAGGCCACCGTCACCGAGACGGCTGACACCGTTGTCGTCTCGGTTCGAGACACGGGAATCGGGATCCCCCAAGACGAGCAGGGCAGACTGTTCGACCGCTTCTTCCGCGCTTCGACGGCGACCGCGAACGCAGTGCCTGGCGTTGGCCTTGGCCTGAACATCACGCACGCGATTGTCGTCGCACACGGCGGGAGCATGACCGTCGCAAGCGAGGAAGGGGTCGGCACCAGCTTCGATATGACGCTGCCGCTCACCCCGCGAACGCAGGCGCTGCCAACCGTTTCCGGCGCCGCCTAGCCCGGTGTTCTAGGCGGCGCGCAAGACCTCAACGCAGGCAGCGGTGTCGGCGATTGCGAGCTGCGGTGGGTACAGACTCATGACGTGAATCGCCGCGGCATGGTTCTCCCCATTGGAACCAGCGCACGCGTCTTGAGCGACGGTGATCCTCGCGCCAGCATCCGCACCAGCCAGCGCCGTCGAAATGACGCAGCAGTCGGTCGAGACGCCAGCGAGCACGACGGCCGCGCCCCCCGTTGCTTCCTTCAGCTCAGCACCCCATTTCCCAAACGTTGGCAGGTCGAGCGTCGGGTGATCTGAGAGCTCGCGTGCCCCTGGGACGAGGTCAAAGGCCGGGTCGCTTGCTTCCCGATCCGCGAACGGCCAGGCAGCGAAGTAGTCGCCCCACGCGGTGTCGCGGTCGCCTGTGGGGAGCCACCGAGTGATGAGCACCCGCCCAGCAGCCGCGGCAGCGAGACGGCGCATGTTCACGAACGCCTCAGCGAAGAAGGGCGAACCCCACTCTGACTCCGGTGAGGCAAAGATGTGCTGCGGGTCGATGATGACAAGCCAGGGCGCGGATTCAGGGTGAGCAGCCATTGCGGACCTCCATGGGGCAGTTGACTTCATTCTCGCAGGCGCCTCGGTATGTTTCGCCCGTAGCGTTCACCCCACCACTCCCGGGCGCGTCAGGCTATGCTTGGGGTGTGTTCCGGGGTCGGTGGGATTCCGAACCGGCGGTGAAAGTCCGCGACCCTCGCATCCGCGAGGTTGAGCCGGTGTAATTCCGGCACCGACGGTGATGTGTGGGGTTTTGGCCCGCGCACAAGTCCGGATAGGAGGAACGCGGGTGTGTGAGGCGACGTTTCGCGCACCCCGTGCCCCGGGCTGCCGAAAGGGAAAGCATGCCGGCCGCGCACGTACTCTCACCCGAGGTGATCGAGTCCGCGATGCGCCGCGCCCTCGTGCTCGCAGCGCAGGGTCCGGAGGCCGACGAGAACCCGCAGGTCGGCTGCGTCATCCTCGACGCCGCGGGCGAGACCGTCGCAGAGGGCTGGCACCTGGGGGCGGGCACCCCGCACGCCGAGGTCATGGCACTCTCGAAGCTCCCCTCCGACGCCAAAGCTGAGGATCTCACGGCCGTCGTCACGCTCGAGCCCTGTAATCACACCGGCCGAACCGGTCCCTGCGCCGCGGCGCTCGTCGCAAGCGGCATCGGCGCGGTCGCGTTTGGGCTGCCGGATCCCGGCGAGGTGTCTGGCGGCGGTGCCGAGCGGCTCCGCGCGGCCGGGATCCCCGTGGCCGGCGGTTTCCTCGAAGCTGAGGGCCGCGCGTTCCTAGGCCCGTGGCTCGCGCGCCAGGGAGGTGGTCAGCGTGGCTGAGCTCCCCAAGATAACCGTGAAGTGGGCGCAGACGCTCGACGGTCGCGCTGCCGCCGCAGACGGCTCGAGCCAGTGGATCACCGGCCCCGCTGCCCGCGTCGACGTACACGAGCGGCGCGCTGCCGCCGACGCGATCCTCGTCGGGACGGGCACGCTCCTCGCCGACGATCCCTCCCTCACCGCCCGCACGCCGAGCGGCGAACTGCTCGTGCCCGCGGCAGGCCAGCCGGTGCCGATCGTTGTGGGATCCCGCCCGATCCCCGCGGCCTCGCGCGTGCTCGCCCACCCAGCGCTCGGCGAGCGGTTCCCAGCTCCGCTGCGGCTCGCGGGCGCGGACCTCGCGGCCGACCTCGCGGAGCTCACAGCGCTCGGGATCCACAGCGTCTTCGTCGAGGGCGGCCCTGGCATCGCGAGCTCGCTGCTCCGCGCCGGCCTCGTTGACGAGCTGCTCGTCTACATCGCCCCGGCCCTGCTCGGCGGCCCCCGGCTCGCGGTCGGAGACCTCGGGATCGCGTCGATGGCCGGGATCCACCGCCTCGAATTCACCCGCACCGAGCAGCTCGGACAAGACTTACTCATCATCGCAACGCCCGCCAAGAAGGAGACTCGCTAGTGTTCACCGGACTCATCGAAGAAATCGGCGAGATCGTCGCCGTCGCCCCGATCGGCGATTCGCTTCGCCTCACCGTCGCCGGTCCGCTCGTCACGAGCGACGCGACGCACGGCGCATCAATTGCGGTTTCCGGCGTCTGCCTCACCGTTATCGAGCAGGGCACTGACGGCGCCGGCCGCGGCACGTTCAGCGCAGACGTGATGGCGCAGTCGATCCGCATGTCGACCCTCGGCGAGCTCGCTCCTGGCAGCCGCGTGAATCTTGAGCGCGCAGCCCGTCTCGACACGCGCCTCGGCGGACATATCGTGCAGGGCCACGTTGACGGCACCGCGACGCTGCTCTCCGCGACGGAGGGCGACGCCTGGCGCACGCTTCGCTTTGCGGTCTCGCGCGAGCTCGCTCCGCTCCTCGTGGACAAGGGCTCCGTGACGCTCTCGGGCACCTCGCTCACGGTCTCTGCGATTTCACCCGCTGCCGAGGCCGAGCAGTGGTTTGAGGTATCCCTCATTCCCGAGACACTCGTCGCCACGACGCTCGGCGAACTCGCCCCTGGCGACCGCGTCAATGTCGAAACAGATCTCATAGCCCGCCACGTCGAGCGTATGCTCAGCTTCACAGACAACGCGTAGTCGCGGCCATACTGACCCCATCACCCACAAAGGACACCGAATGAGCACCGCACGCACCGAGGGCATTGCCTCGATCGAAGAGGCGATCGCCGCCATCAAGGCAGGACGCCCCGTCATTGTCGCCGACAATGAGGATCGCGAGAACGAAGGCGATGTCATCATCTCCGCAGAGCTCGCCTCCGCAGAGTGGATCGCCTGGACCGTGCACAGGTCCTCCGGCCTGCTGTGCGCGCCGATGACCAACGAAATCGCAGACCAGCTCGACCTGCCCATGATGGTCGAGCGTAACGAGGACGTGCGCGGCACCGCCTACACCGTCACCGTGGATGCAGCAGAAGGAGTGACGACCGGCATCAGCGCGAGCGATCGCGCGACGACCGCGCGCGTACTCGCGAACCCCGACGCGGTGCCGACGGATGTCAATCGTCCCGGCCACATTCTCCCACTGCGCGCCGTTGATGGTGGCGTCCGCGCGCGCGACGGCCACACCGAAGCCGCGGTCGAGCTCATGCGACTTGCCGGCCTTCGCGAGGTCGCGATCATCGCCGAGATCGTCGCGGACGACGGTGAGATGATGCGGCTGCCAGGCCTCATTGAGCTCGGCGACGCCGAGGGCGTCCTCGTCATCACCATCGAACAGCTCATCGGCTATTTGAACGAGCACGACCCGGCCGGCACACCGGCCGAACAGGGCCACTCGCGCCGTGTGAGCCTCCGCGCAGACACCCTTCTCCCCACCGAGCACGGTGACTTCCGCGCGCTCGCATACCGCGACCGCAGGGCCGGTGTCGACCACATCGCGTTGGTCGCAAAGCTCCCCGACGGTTCAATGCCAGGCAAGGGCGCGCTCGTGCGGGTGCACTCCGAGTGCATCACGGGCGAGGCCTTCGGCTCGCTCAAGTGCGAGTGCGGGCCGCAGCTCAACGCATCGCTCGACCTCATCCACGAACGCGGCGGCATTGTCGTCTACCTTCGGGGCCAGGAGGGGCGCGGCATCGGGCTCGCCAACAAGCTCCGCGCCTACCAGCTGCAGGAACAGGGCATCGATACGCTCGACGCCAACCTGCAGCTCGGTCTGCCCGCCGACGCACGCGACTACACCGCGGCGGCCGACATCCTCGCCGACCTTGGTGTGAGTGACGTTCGTCTTCTCACGAACAACCCCGACAAGGTGTCGCAGCTCGAGCTGCACGGTCTCACCGTGAGCGACCGCGTGCCGCTGTTTGTTGGCGTCACCGAGGAGAACCGCGGGTACCTCCAGGCGAAGCGCGATCGCATGGGCCACCAGCTTCCGAACGGCGACTTCGCGGCAGACGCCGAGCGCAATCGGCAGACGTCCGCTACGACCCCCACAGAAGGAGCACAGGCATGAGTGGAGCAGGAGCACCGAGCCTCGCCGTAGACGCGAGCGGGCTTCGTGTCGCGATCATCGCGGGAAGCTGGCACACCGAGATCATGGCCGGCCTGGTGTCAGGCGCGCAGGAGACAGTCAACGCGTCTGGGGCCGCGCAGACGCTCTTCACTGTCGCCGGCGCGTTTGAGCTGCCAGCGGCGGCGCAGGCTGCCCTCACTCCGACCGCTGCGGGTGGCGGCGGCTTCGACGCCGCCGTGTGCCTCGGCGTGATTATCCGCGGTGGCACGCCGCACTTCGAGTACGTTGCGTCCGCCGTCACCGACGGTCTGACCCGCGTGCAGCTCGACGCAGCCCGCCCCGTCGGGTTCGGCGTGCTCACGACCGACAACGAACAGCAGGCACTCGACCGCTCCGGCCTTCCGGGGTCCGTAGAGTCAAAGGGCCAGGAGGCCGCCGAGGCCGCTCTGCACCTGGCGGTGCAGTTGCGCGCAATCCGCGAGTCCGGCACGACCGTGTAGCGCAGTCGCGGGGCCGAAGGGCCCCGCGACGACTACCGGCTGAGGGCCCGCCAGACGATCTGCGCGAGCGGCGTCCACTGCAGCTCGCGTTCTGTTTCGCACTCGGAGGCGGGGGTGCCGGCGGTGCACTGGGGCGAACTCGTCGCGGTGATCGGGATCGGCGCGATTAGAATCAGCCCGAACCCGAGCACGCTCGCGAGCGCCACCCGTCTCCGACGTCCAGCCCTGCGCGCCTCTTCCAGCTCCTCAGCTCTGCGGCGCCTGCGCTCGGCCTTGTCGTTCATGCCAACACCACCCTCACACGCTGCCGTCTCACCGTCGCTCCTTCCCGGCATCGTCGCAGCCCTCCCTGTGCGCGCTCCCAGCCCGGGGCCCGTCACAACGGCGCAATCACGGGCGATGCCGCACATATTTCACAGGGGTCACGCACCGCTTCTGGATAGAGTATTCGGGTGCCAGATTCCAACGCGCAACAGCCCGTTCCCCCCGCAGACGCCCCTCAGGCAGCGGACGCAGATACCGCGCGAAGCACGCGCAGGCGGGCGGGATCAGGGCCCGGCGTTTCGGGGCCCCGTGCCTCACTGAAGCAGCTGCTCCCCTACCTGTTCGAGCAGCGGGGCCTCCTCGCCTTCATCATCGCGCTCAGCCTTGTGAGCGCCCTCGTGTCGCTCTCGCAGCCGCTGCTCGTAGGCCAGGTCATCGAACGAGTGCAGCAAGCCGATCCGCTCGGCACCCTCGTCATCGTGCTCGTCGTGCTCGTCGTCGCGGGTGCGCTCCTTGACGGCTACCAGCACTACCTGCTGCAGCGCATGGGAGAGGGCGTCGTGCTGCGCTCGCGCCGGCGCCTGATAGCGAAGATTCTGCACCTGCCGATCTCCGAGTTCGACCGCCGCCGCACAGGCGATCTCGTGTCGCGCGTCGGCTCCGACACCACGCTGCTGCGGGCGGTTCTCACGCAGGGCCTCGTCGAGGCCGTCGGCGGGTCGCTCCTGTTCGTCGGGGCACTCGTAGGCATGCTCGTCATCGACCCCGTGCTCTTCCTCATCACCTTCAGCATCATCGGAGTGTCGCTCGTCGTCGTCGTGCTGCTTGCGAGCCGGATTCGGCCCGCGGTGGCACAGGCGCAGGAGAAGGTTGGCGACCTCGCCGCGGCCGTGGACAGAGCGATTGGGTCGATGCGCACGATCCGGGCGGCGGGCGCAGCCGACCGTGAGCAGGCGGCGATCGAGCAGCAGGCCGAGGAAGCATATGGCTTTGGGCTGAAGATCGCGCGGATCTCGGCGCTCATCGTGCCAATCTCCTTCATCGCACTGCAGGTCTCGCTGCTGTCGGTGCTCGGATTCGGCGGGTACCGAGTCGCAACGGGTGCGATCGGAGTCAGCCAGCTCGTCACGTTCGTCATCTTCCTGTTCATGATGATCACCCCGCTTGGCCAGGCCTTCGGCGCATTCACTGCGGTCAACCAGGCGCTCGGCGCCCTTGGCCGCATCCAAGAGATCGACAGCCTGAACGCCGAGACGGACGGCGATGCGGTGCGTTCCCCCTCCGGGAGCATCGTCACCCTCGAACAAGCACGTGATGAAGCGGCCCCGGCGATCCGCTTCGCCGACGTGCGCTTCACCTACCGCTCCGCAGCGCCCGACCGGGTCGACGCGCGCGAACTCGTGCGCGGCCGCGGCCGCAGGGACGCGGCGGCCATTCCGGCGGAGATCGTTGAAACCCCCGTGCTCCACGGCGTCTCCTTCGATGTTCCACGTGGCACACGCGTCGCGCTCGTTGGCCCGTCTGGCGCGGGGAAATCAACCATTCTTGGGCTCATCGAACGGTTCTACGACCCCGACGGCGGCGCGGTCGAACTCTTCGGGGCAGACCTGCGCACGCTCGATCGGACCGAGCTGCGCGCGCAGTTCGGGTACGTCGAGCAGGACGCGCCGGTGCTCGCCGGTACGCTCCGCGACAACCTGCTGCTCGCCTCGCCGCAGGCAACCGACGCGGCGTGCGAGCGGGTGCTGCGCGCCGTGAACCTTGGTGGGGTGCTCGATCGGTCCAAGGCAACGGGTGGCCTCCGCTCCGGGCTCGACGCGCAGGTCGGTGAGAACGGCCTCATGCTGTCCGGCGGCGAGAAGCAGCGCCTCGCGATTGCGCGCGCGCTGCTCACCGCTCCCCCGATCCTGCTCCTCGACGAGTCGACCGCCTCGCTCGACGGCGTCAACGAGCGACTCATGCGCGAGGCGCTCGACTCGGTTGCGACCGGGCGCACGCTCGTCGTC
The DNA here is from genome assembly GCF_000834055.1 of Leucobacter komagatae. GTDB lineage: Bacteria > Actinomycetota > Actinomycetes > Actinomycetales > Microbacteriaceae > Leucobacter > Leucobacter komagatae_A. Next base: position 23,932 of record NZ_JXSQ01000020.1, on the reverse strand, counting down.
ATCGCGCACCGTCTCTCAACGGTCGTCGACTCCGACAAGATCATCGTGCTCGACGACGGCCGCGTGATCGGTCAGGGCACTCACGCCGAGCTCGTCGAGTCGGTGCCGCTCTACCGCGAGCTCGCGCAGCACCAGCTGCTGGTCTCTAAGGACGCCGCGGAGTAAGCAGCGCTTGGGCCAAGCTGGGCCCTGCCCACCTGGACTGGACCCGCTTCACGCTCCTCGCACACCTCCTCCCCACTCCCCTTCCGCGAAACGGAATGTCCTCAGCGAGGTCATGCCTATGTTGCGGTTGAAGAGGGGCGACCTCGCTGAAAGCATGCCCTTTGAGCGGGACTATTGAGCGGGACTATTGAGCGGGACTATTGGGCGGTGCCTACTGGGCTGCGAGAGTGTCAGCGGGGTGGGGCGGCGACCTTGGGAAAGGGCCTTGCGGGAGTCTTGCTAGTTCGGGCGGTCGTGCGCTGCGCGGAGGCGGATGCCGAGGATCCCGAAGCCGAGCACGAGGATAGCGAGCCCTGCCGCCGCTCCCCACAGGGCGGGATCCGCGCCCGCGACTAGCCAAGGAACCAGCAGCACCAGCACGGCACCAGCGATCGCCGCTACCGCGATGCAGAGGGTCCGCGGCCAGACCGCTTGTGCGTGCGTGCGTCCCGGGACACTGTTCATGCCTCGACGGTAACACGGCAGCACCGCGGGCCGGGAGGACAGACGGGCGGGAGAGCGCAGCGCGCAGGCCTCGACACTAAGGCTGCGGGCGTGGAGCGGCAGGCGCCGAAGCCTCCGCGGGCTTGAACAGCCAGTCGATGCGGGGCTCGACGATGGGCCGGAAGAGAACCGACACCCACTTCATCGAGAGCACCGCGGCGATCGAGGCCGCGATCAGCGAAAGCAGCACGACGCCGCCCCAGCCGAGGGATCCGACCGCGGCGACGGCGCCCGACTCACGCAGCGCCCAGACGATCACGCCGTGGAGCAGGTAGACGTACAGCGTACGCGCGCCCCAGACCGTGAAGATCGACTGCTTGCGCGAGACCACGAGCAGCAGTGCGAGTGTCATCGCGGTCGCGACAGCGATGAGGACGGCCCCCACCAGGATCCCGCCGGCCGCAAGGCCTGCCCACCCGAGCACACCCTCACCGTTCGCGTCCCAGCCCCCAATCGGCGCCTTGTCGAACATCCAGGCGTAACTGTCGCGGTGGGTGAGCCAGCGGTCGATACGCCAGAACCCCTTGATGCCACCGGGGAGGAACGCGGTAGCCGCAAGCGCACCCGCGACCCCGGCGAGCAGCGCCCAGGCCGCCGCTCGGATCTTCGCGCTCGGGGCCATGAACCATTCGCCCGTCAGCCAGCCCCTCTCCTTCGCGAGGTAGGCGCCGACGAAGAACGGCAGGAACGCGAGCGTCCTCGCAGCAGAAAAGTGCACGCCAATAGCCGGGAGCAGCGGCGCGATGAGCGCGAGCGCCGTTGCGAGCAGCAACGGGTGCTTAAATCGGGCGATGAAGGGCAGGAGAATGCGCATCGTCACGAGCGTCACCAGGAACCAGAGTGTCCAGGCGGGGCTCACCAGGAACCCCTGGCTCAACTGCTTCCCCTCGACGACGCCGCGGAGCAGCGCCCAGATCCCCTCCCACGCGAGCCACACGACGAGCAGCTGGATCGTCGAAGTCACTGCCTTCGGCGTCACCTCGGGCTTCGAAAACAGCCCAGAAAGCGCGATCATTGCCGGCATGTGGAACAGGTAGATGTAGGCGTAAAGCCCGAACCCCAGTTCGGTGTCGGTGCGCACCGTCGAAATGAGGTGGCCGATGACCACAAGCACAATAAGCGCAAAACGCGCGTTGTCCCAGAGGGCGACGCGCGTTTTAGCGGAGGACACTGAAGCTCCCAGGGTTAGACCATCTTCGTGACCTGGTCGAAGCCAAGCTCCACCGGTGTCTCGCGCTCGAAGAGCGAAACGAGCACGGTGAGCTTGCCAGCGGCAGGGTTGATCTCGCTGATCGTTCCGGGGAGGCCCTCGAACGATCCCGACTTGATGGTGATGGTCTCACCGATCTCGAAATCGATCTCGACCTGGCCCTGGGCCACAGCGTTCGCGGGGGCCTTGCCCTTTGCGGTTGCTGACGGCTCGAGCTCGACGGTGCTCTTGAGCATCTCGAACGCCTCGTTGAGACGGAGCGGCACGGGGTTGTGTGCGTTACCGACGAAGCCGGTCACACCAGGGGTGTGGCGCACAACGGACCAGGTGCTCTCGGTGAGGTTCATGCGAACGAGCACGTAGCCGGGGATCCGCACGCGGGTCACCATCTTGCGCTGGCCGTTCTTGACCTCCATGACCTCTTCCATCGGGACCTGGATCTCGTAGACATCGTCTACGGCTCCCATGACCTCGCGACGGTTCCAGAGGTTGGACTTCACCTTGCGCTCGTAGCCGGCGTAGGTGTGGATCACGAACCACTTGCCCGGGCGGCGACGCAGGTCCTTCTTGAAGGCCTTGTAGGGGTCTTCAGCGGACTCGGCTTCTGCGTCTTCTTCGCCCTCTTCGAGCGATTCCTCGTCGACGATTGCGGTTGCTGCGGCGTCTGCCTCATCGATCGAGTCGATTTCGAGCGCATCCTCAACTGCCGCGTCGACCTCGGGGTCGGCAACGTTCGCCAGCGCGTCAAGCGCCGCGTCGAGCTCTGCCTCGGGTGTGGTGCTGTTCTCGGGCGTCATCTCAGTCGTGCCTTCTCGTTCGTTACTGTTGTTGATCGTCTTGGGTTAGCGAAGGGGCGTGCCGAAGACGAAGAGGGTGACCCAACCGAAGAGCCTGTCCAAGACGTACACAAGCGCCATCATGACCACCACGAAGGCGAGCACGACGAGCGTGTACCTGACGAGCTCCTTGCGGGTCGGAGTGACGACCTTCTTCAGCTCAGAGAACACCTGCTGGACAAACAGGATGATTCGCCCGAAGAAGCCGCGCTTCCGGTCGTCCCCCTTCGCTGGCTCGACGTTTCCGCCGTTCTCAGCGAGTTCAGTGCTGCTCATCAGGTGTCCTTTCAGTGCCCCGGACTCACGTCCAGGTGTGGCAGGGCGGACAGGACTCGAACCTGCAACCTACGGTTTTGGAGACCGTTGCGCTACCAATTGCGCCACCACCCTAAAAGGTGAAACTTCCGCCGCATCAATAGTGTTTTGGGCACAACCGATAATGGCAGAAGTCAATGCCTAGCTATAACTGTACGCGATCTGGCGGGCCTTGTCGAACTGAGTCGGCATGGCGCGCCCTCAACACCGATTTTGCTCGGTGCTTCACCCCGCATGTATCCCGCTGTAGGCTTGGGATGTGACCGAAATCTCCCGTTTGTCAAAGAAGATCGCCGCTATCGCAGAGTCAGCAACGCTGAAGGTCGATTCCAAGGCGAAAGCCCTCCAGGCCGAGGGCCGCCCTGTCATCAGCTTCGCCGCGGGCGAGCCAGACTTTGCGACCCCGGCTCACATCGTCGATGCCGCGCGTGCCGCACTCGACGACCCGAAGAACTTCCGCTACACGCCAGCCGTTGGGCTCCCCGTGCTTCGGGAAGCCATCGTGCGCAAGACGAAGCGCGACTCGGGTCTCGACATCACCCCTGCGCAGGTGATCGTCACCAACGGCGGCAAGCACGCCGTCTACTCGGCCTTCCAAACGATCCTCGACCCGGGCGACGAGGTCATTCTCCCCGCACCGTACTGGACGAGCTACTCCGAAGAGATCAAGCTCGCTGACGGCACCGCCGTCGAGGTGTTCGCCGGGGCCGACCAGGGCTACAAGGTGACCGTTGCGCAGCTCGAACAGGCACGCACCGAGCGCACAAAGGCGCTGCTGTTCTGCTCCCCGTCGAACCCGACCGGCGCCGTCTACACGCCGGAGGAGACGCGGGCGATCGGCGAGTGGGCGCTCGCAAACAACCTCCTCGTCGTCACCGATGAGATCTACCAGAACCTCACCTACGACGGGGTGCGCGCGATCTCGATCGTCGAGGCAGTCCCGGAACTCGCGAACAACACGATCCTCGTCAACGGCGTCGCGAAGACCTACGCCATGACCGGCTGGCGCATCGGCTGGTTCATCGGGCCGGCAGACCTCGTCAAGGGCGCAGCAAACCTGCAGTCGCACATGACGTCGAACATCAACAACATCGCGCAGATCGCGGCGGCCGCGGCGCTCGACGGCCCGCAGGAGCCCATCGAGGAGATGCGCGAGGCCTTCGACCGTCGCCGCGGACTCATCGTGGAAGCACTGAACAAGGTTCCTGGCTTCCACTGCCCCACGCCAGAGGGCGCCTTCTACGCCTACGTCGACGTCACCGCAGCGCTTGGCCGCGAGATCCGTGGGGTCACCCCGACGACGTCGCTCGAGCTCGCAGACCTCATCCTTTCCGAGGCTGAGGTCGCCGCGGTGCCTGGTGAAGCATTCGGCCCGTCAGGCTACCTGCGCTTCAGCTACGCGCTGGGCGACGACGCCATCGTCGAGGGCATCCGCCGCATCGAGGCCCTGCTCTCCGAATAGCGCGCGGCTGGCGACTCCCGAGTCGCACAACGCAGTCTGGCCCGGTCGATTTCGACCGGGCCAGACTGCGTTGTGGCGCGGTTAGGCGCCGACAGCGGCAAGGAAGACCTCACCGCTCCCCGTGAGATGAATGGGCTCGCCAGCCGACACATACAGCGACTGCCCGCGGCCGACGTTCGCCATCTCAGCGAGCTCGGCGTCTGGCCGAGAAACGAGCACCCTGCCGGCCGTAGCGATGAGCACAAGCGGCGAACTCGCGTCCATGACCACCTCGGCGGCCGCGCCATCGAGGTGCACGCCGAGGTGCCCGCCTACGGCCCCCGACACGCTCGAGCCCGATCCACCATCGCTCGAAACGCGCGCCCTGAACAGCTGGAAATCTCGGATCGGTGGCCGCCACGCGCACAACCCCTGCGCGATCCGCTCGCTCCAGAACCTCGGCTCAGCGAGCTCGCCAAAGTCAAGCACGCGAAGCATTTCCGGGATATCGATGTGCTTCTGCGTGAGGCCGGCCCGCAGCACGTTATCCGAGGCGGCCATCACCTCAACCGCGATACCGCCGAGATACGCGTGCAACTGCCTCGCCCCGAGGTACACAGCCTCGCCCGGCGCGAGACGAACGTGATGCAAGAGCAGCGACACCAGCGCACCAGGGTCGCCAGGGTAGTGCGCGATCAGCTCACGCAGGCAGAGCAGCCTGTCAGCGTGGATCGCTGGCTGCGATCCCTCGCCAACCGCGTCGACGATGCCAAACATCGCCGCCGAGACATCCTCCGAGTCTGCGAAGGCCCACGACAAGAACTCCTCCCGCGCGCGCTCAGGAGCCGCCGAAACGAGCCGGTCGGCGACCGCCCACAGCGCGGCCGAGCCATGCGGCGCGGCTGCGGCGAGCGCGCGAACGTCTTGCACCGCCTCCGAAAGCGGCCGGAAACCGCTGAGCGCGGTCACCTCGCTCAGCGCGACAAGCAGCTCGGGCTTGTGGTTCGCGTCGCGGTAATTGCGGTGCGGCGCATCAACCGGCACCCCAGCAGCGTTCTCCGCAGCGAACCCCGCAGCGGCCTGCTCTTGGTTGGGGTGGGCCTGCAGCGAAAGCGGTGCGCCGATCGCGAGCAGTTTCAGCAGAAACGGCAGCGAGCCGCCGTTCACTCCGTAGTGCTCGGGATCCTGAGCGATCAGCTCAATGAGCGTGTGTGGCACCGGAGTCGCCTTCGCGACACTCGCGGGACTCCCCGGGTGATCCCCCAGCCAGAGCTCCGCCTGCGGCTCCCCCGTCGGCGCGTGACCGAGCATGGCGGGGAGCGCATCCGTGGATCCCCACGCATATGCGCGCGGAGTGTTCTCTATGAAGATCAGCACAATGCTCCCTGCGGTATTGGCATGCTCTACCATACCGGGTATGGCCAATAGCAAGACGAGACTCGGGGTGAGCGCGTACGCAATCGTCGTTTTTGTCTTCGCACTCGGCAGCAACGGCGTCCGAAACCTCATCGACTGGCCCGGGTTCATCATCGCAGCGGTCGCGCTCGCCGTGATCGGGGCAGTGATGTTCCTCCGCCTCAGGCCAGAGCGCTTCAGGTGGTACCGGCTCCCCGCCCCGATCTACCTGTTCCTCGCGCTCGCTGCGCTCTCCATCATCTGGTCGCAGTACACCCTCGAGAGCGTGCTCGGCACCATTGCGCAACTGCTCACCACCTTCGTTGCCGTTGCGCTTGCGTTCGTGCTGACCTGGCACGAGGTACTCCGCACACTCGGCACCGCGCTGCGGTACCTCATCGGACTGTCGCTCCTCTTCGAGCTGTGGGTCTCAGTGTTCATCAGGGAGCCGATCCTGCCGCCGTGGCTCGAGCTCACCGCAGCCCAGGAGGCGAACACCCCGAAGCTGCTGTACTGGAGCCGCGACCTCCTGTTCGAGGGCGGCCCCATCCAGGGCCTCGTCGCAAGCTCGACGCTGTTCGGGTTCATCGGCCTCATCGGCCTCATCGTCTTCGCCATCCAGCTCCGCGCGAAACTCATCACGCGCTTTGCCGGCTGGTTCTGGGTGCTGCTGGCGGTCGCAACCCTCGCACTCACCCGCTCCGCGACCGTCACCGTAGCCCTCGCCGCCGTCATCGTCGCGCTCGCGTTCGCCCTGTGGGCGCGCAGGGTTGGTCCTGAAGGCCGGCTCCCCGTCTACATCACCGGCGCCGTGTTGCTCGCCGGCATGACCGCCGCGCTGCTCTTCGCGCGCTCCGCGATCTTCGGACTGCTCGGCAAGAGCAGCGACCTCACGGGGCGCGGCGAAACCTGGGAGGGCGTCATCCAGCTCGCCCAGCAGCGCCCGTGGTTCGGTTGGGGCTGGATCAGCTACTGGGCACCGTGGGCAGAGCCGTTCGCTTCGCTCGACACCCAGGGCGGCATTCAGGTGATGAGCGCCCACAACGCCTGGCTCGATGTCTGGCTCCAGCTCGGCATCGTTGGGCTCTTCCTGTTCTTCCTCCTCGTCGCCCTCACGCTCTGGCGCGTCTGGTTCCGCGCCGTAGATCAGCCACGCCGCGGGTTCGGGGCGCCACTGCCCTACGCGACCAGCGCGCTGTGGCCATTCCTGCTCATGGTTGCGCTCGTCGTGCAGTCACTCACCGAGAGCCGTATTCTCATCGAAAGCGGCTGGCTACTGCTCGTGCTCCTCGCAGCAAAGTCCCGCTTCGACTTCGAACTGCCCTCGCTCGACGCAGAACCGCAGCGCGTGCCCTGGCGTCAGGTTCCCATCCCCCGCGATCACGCACCGGCGCTCGCGGCAAAGCGGCGCCCCTAGTGGGGCGCACCCCACGCTAGTGGCTCCCGTCGCGGGGCGCTCGCGTCGCCGGGCGCTCCCCAGGCTGGGCGCTCCCCACGCTGGGCACCCAGCGCGGCTTGGTAGATTAGAGTCGTGAACCTCACCACTCAGCGCCTGCTCAAACTGCGGGCCGACGCGCGACTCGAGCGACAGACCATCCTCGAGTATCGGGTGCGCGGTGGGCAAGACCCCGCGATCGCCTACGAAGAGGTTCCCGAGCTAGACGACTTCGTCGTCGCAGCGCTCCGAGACGAGCTCCTCGAGGTCCGCGGACAGCTCGCGGAATACGGGCTCGCCCGGTTAGCCTCGCACTCATCGAGCGATGACGCTGCCATCCACCGTGGCAACGCCGACCGCGTCGAATTCGAGCTACTCCGAGAGATCGCCGACGCTGTGCCCGAGCTCGCAGTAGCTGTGTGGCGGGCAGCTGGGAAGCTTGATATCGAGTAAGGGTGGCTCTCGCTGGCCCTCTCAGCCCGTAATTTGCACGCCGAGGATAGACTGTTTTTCGCTTGTGCCCGTATGACCACAGAGAGGCGTGTCTTCATGCCGACAACGCTGCAATCGATCGTGCTTCCAACGACGCAGGATCCAGATGTCCTGCCGCTCTACGCGGATTCTGAGATTTGGACGCAGATTGACGGCACCCCCGTTCGTCTGAGCAACAACGCCAATATCGACAACGTGCTGTCGCGCTCAAGCGCCAGGGTGCGGTCGGGCACGCGAGTCTCTTTTGCGAGCTATTTCAATGCTTTCCCTGCCGCGTACTGGCAGCGATGGACCGTAGTTACAAGCGTGCGGCTCACCCTCCGCACCACTGGGCGCGGCACGGTGATCATTTACCGCTCCAATTCCAACGGCGTCGCACAACGAGTGGATTCGCGGCAGGTCACCGGTACCGAGGAAAGTGTCTTCGACCTGTCGCTGACCTCGTTCAGCGATGGCGGATGGTATTGGTTCGACCTCATCGCGAGCACCGAGGATGTGATCCTCGAGGATGGCGCTTGGACGACTGAAGAAGCGCCCGTGCTCACAGGCAAACTCAGCCTTGGCATGACCACCTACAACAAGCCCGACTACTGTGTAGCGACACTCGCGAACATCGCGCAGAGCCCTTCCCTCTTGGAAGGCATAGACCGCATCTTCCTGGTAGATCAGGGCACCCAGAAGGTGCGGGACGAGCCAGGCTTCGATGAGGTCGCGGCGCAGCTTGGGGACCACCTGCAAATCATCGAGCAGGGAAATCTTGGCGGCTCTGGGGGCTTCTCGCGCTCGATGGCTGAGACGCTGAAACGTGAAGACACTGACTTCCTGCTGCTGCTCGACGACGACATCGAGTTCGAAACAGAGAGCGCAATGCGCGCGCTGCAGTTCGGCAGGTTCAGCCGCGAGCCCGTGATCGTCGGCGGCCACATGTTCGACCTGTTAGACAAACCTGTGATGCACGCCTGGGCAGAGGTTGTGAGGCCCGATCCGTTCATGTGGGGTCCCTCATTCGAGGAACAACATCGCCACGATTTCCGCAAGCGCAACCTGCGCCAGACGAAATGGATGCACGCACGCCTCGACGCTGACTACAACGGCTGGTGGATGTGCATGATCCCGAAACAGGTCATTTCTGAGATTGGGCTCTCCCTGCCAGTCTTTATCAAATGGGACGACGCCGAGTACGGCCTCCGAGCGAAAGCTGCGGGCTACCGCACCGTGTCACTCCCTGGCGTCGCCCTATGGCACGTGTCGTGGCTCGACAAGGACGACTCGCAAGACTGGCAGGCATTCTTCCACACAAGAAACCGACTCATCGCAGGTCTGCTGCATTCCGACCGCCCTCGCAGCGGCAGGCTGCTGCAGAACAGCGGACGCCAAGATATAAAGAAGCTGCTCAACATGCAGTACTACGCGACACAGCTCGCTGTTGACGGCATGCGTTCCGTGCTCCGTGGGCCATCAGGCCTGCACGACGCGATCTCGAAGGAGATGCCCGCGGCTCGAGCACGCGCCAAGGAATTCCCAGAGACTCGGGTATACCGGCCGGGTGACCCCGAGACGCCCGTTGCGCGCGGGGGGCGCGCGCTACCCGAGCTGGAAGAAAAACCAAAGGGCCCAACGGGAGCCCAACTCGCGCTGTTCACGGCGAAGATGGTTCCGCAGCACTGGCGCCGCTCAAGCGTCCCGGCCGATTCGCAGCCGGAACTCGAATATGCCAAGCAGGGCGCACACTGGTGGCAGATCCCGCACCATCCGAACGTGATTGTTGGCGCCGCCGACGGGAGCGGGAAGATGTGGTACCGCCACGATCGGGAGAAGTTCCGTCGCCTGCTGCGTGAGTCGCGCGCGCTGAGCAAGGAGATCGAGAAGAACTGGGACCGACTCGCCGCTGAGTATCGAGCGGCCCTACCCTCTATCACCTCCGTCGAGGCGTGGGAGAAGACCTTCACCGGGCGGTAGCGTCCTCCACACTCGCCACGCAGGCATGCTAGTCTCCGTTGTTATCTTGGTTGGGCAGTCACGAGCATCTGGCCCCGACCCCGCAACGACGCGAAAGACGGTGATGCTTTGTGACCGAGAAGCTCCAAGAAGTCCTTGACTCCATTGGGGGCGTGATTTGGGGACCTTTTGTTCTCATTCCACTCCTCTTCCTCACTGGCCTGTACCTCACCTTCCGGCTCGGGGGGATTCAGTTCCTCCGGCTTGGTGCTGCCCTCAACCTCGGGTTGCTCCGTCGGAAAGACCCGGGTTCGAGCGGCGACATCACGCAGTTCCAGGCCCTGACCACGGCCCTCGCCGCAACAGTCGGCACGGGAAACATTGTTGGCGTCGCAACCGCGATCGGCATTGGCGGCCCCGGCGCACTGTTCTGGATGTGGATCACCGGGCTGCTCGGCATGGCATCCAAGTACACTGAGGCGTTCCTCGGTGTGCGCTACCGTCAGGCTGACGCGAAGGGTGACCGCAACGGCGGCCCGCAGTACTACCTCGAGAAGGGCATCAAGGGCCCCGTCGGAAAAATTCTCGCGTGGTCGTTCACCGTGTTCGCGGTCTTCGCCTGCTTTGGTATCGGCAACCTCACCCAGTCCAACGCGATTGCGGCGAACGTCGAGAACAGCTTCAGCGTGCCGGTCTGGGTGACCGGTGTGATCCTCACCGCGCTCGCGCTCGTCGTGCTCGTAGGCGGCATCAAGTCGATCGGTAGGGTCACCTCCGGGCTGGTCCCCATCATGATCGTGTTCTACGTACTGGCGGCGCTCTACATCCTCGCCATGAACGTCGGCGACATTCCCGCAGCACTCGGCACGATCTTCACCGATGCGTTCACCGGTACAGCAGCCGCCGGCGGCTTCACTGGCTCTGTGTTCATCATTGCCGTGCAGTACGGTTTCGCGCGCGGCATCTTCTCGAACGAGTCCGGTATGGGCTCCGCAGCGATCGCCGCTGCTGCAGCCCAGACGAGCCACCCGGTCCGGCAGGGGCTCGTCTCGATGACTCAGACGTTTATCGACACGATTATCGTCGTCACCATGACCGGCCTCGTCATCGTCACCACGGGCGCGTACAAGCTCATTGACGACGGCAGCGGGGAACAACTCTCCGCTGCGCTCATGACCGGCGAGGCGTTCTCACAGGGCCTCCCAGGGCAATGGGGGCACTGGGTCGTGACGGTGGGTCTCGTGCTTTTTGCCTTCTCTACGATCCTCGGATGGTCCTACTACGGAGAGCGAAACATCGTTCGCATCTTTGGCCGCAGCGTAGCGATTCCGTTCCGGATTGTCTTCGCGCTGGTCGTCTTCGTTGGAGCGACAACGCAGCTCGAGATCGCGTGGTCCTTCTCAGACATGATGAACGGCCTCATGGCGATCCCGAACCTCATTGGGCTGTTGATCCTCTCCGGCCTTGTCGCACGAGAGACCCGGGCGTACCTGAAGTTCGACCCGAAGCTCAAGGCAACCCCGGAAGAGATCCAGCGCGCGCTCGCGTCCGAGCCTGGGTACCAGTCCTGGCTCGGACGCGAGGCTGAGCTAGATTCGGCGGCGGGGCGAACCCCACGCACGCCAGCAACCAGAACCGTCGAGGTACTCCCGCCCGAGTAGCTTAAAAAAGAGTGTTGGCCTCCCGTCACCGGGAGGCCAACACTGTGTAGTCGGTTAGAGTGTGCCCTCGAGCTTGTTGTTCCACATCGAGAGCGCCGAGCCAATGGCCATGTGCATGTCGAGGTACTGGTACGTGCCCAGTCGACCCCCGAACAGCACGCCGCTCTCCTGCTCGGTGAGTGCGCGGTACTTCAGCAGCCGCTCCCGATCCTCCGGAGTATTCACGGGGTAGTAGGGCTCATCTTCCCGCTTCGCAAACCGCGAGTACTCGTGCATGATGACGGTCTTATCGGTGGGGTAGTCCCGCTCAGGGTGGAAGTGACGGAACTCGTGGATGCGCGTGTACGGCACATCTTCTCCGGCGTAGTTCATCACGCTGGTTCCCTGGAAGTCGCCCACGGGAAGCACCTGCTGCTCGAAATCGAGCGTGCGCCAGCCGAGCTCACCCTCCGCGTAGTCGAAGTAACGGTCGACGGGGCCGGTGTAGACGACCGGGACTTTGCCTGCGACAGCGGCCTTGTTGAGCGGCTGCGACTCATCGAAGAAGTCCGTGTTCAGGCGAACCTCGATATTCGGGTGGTCAGCCATCTTCTCGAGCCAGGCCGTATACCCGTTGACCGGCAGCCCCTCGTGGGTGTCATTGAAGTAGCGGTTGTCGTACGTGTAGCGCACCGGAAGGCGGCTGATAATTTCAGCGGGCAGCTCCGTTGTCGGCGTTTGCCACTGCTTCGACGTGTAATCGCGGATGAAGGCCTCATAGAGCGGCCGCCCAATGAGGGAGATGCCCTTCTCTTCGAGGTTCTGGGCGCTCTTCGTATCAAACTCACCTGCCTGCTCGGCAATCAGTGCGCGAGCCTCGTCCGGGCTGTACGCAGACCGGAAGAACTGGTTGATCGTGCCGAGGTTGATCGGGAGCGGGTAGACCTCACCCTTGAAGTTCGAGTACACCTTGTGCACGTAGCTCGTGAACTCAGTGAAGCGGTTCGCGTACTCCCACACGGTCTCGTTCGAGGTGTGGAAAAGATGTGCGCCGTATCGGTGCACCTCGATGCCAGTCTCCGGTTCTGCCTCGGAGTAAGCGTTCCCGCCAATGTGGTTGCGGCGGTCGATGACGACCACCTTCTTGCCGGCGCTTGCAGCGCGTTCAGCGATGGTGAGGCCAAAGAACCCAGAGCCAACTACGAGAAGATCCATGGGGCCTAGTCTATCCGTCAGCCCGCTGTGCATCGTGTTGGGGTGAGGCCATTCTACTTGAGTAGTATGCTGGATCGGATACCCTGGTATTCCGAATTGAGCTGCCACCGCCTATGACTCCCTCAGCAGATAACGCGACGATCACGCTCCCCGCACTGCCGGGAGACGTCGCTTCGGTAGATGTCTGCTTTGACGGGGTAAGGGTGTGGTCGATAGCCCTCGGCACCGATGCACTGCCAGACGCTCATAGGGTTTCTTGGCCTGGGCCATTGGCACCGCACCTCGTAGGCACCACCGAACTTACTGTCGTGGATTCCGGGAACGGCGTCGAGTATGCTCGCTTCACTGTTGCCTTCGATGCGACGCCAGTTCGGACCGCCGTGGTCGACGGCGAAGGGATCCCCCTCTCCATCAACAAGTGGGGCCGACTCGGCAAGACGTTGGGTGCCGGAAACCCTGGGGTGCAAGAACGAATCTTGAATCGAACGAGCGAGATCATCGAGGTGTTGCGCGGCCTCGGGCTACACCCATTCATTGTTGGCGGCACCCTGCTCGGCGCAGTTCGAGACGGTGCGCTCCTCCCGCACGACGATGACGCGGACATTGCTTACCTCTCCGATTTCACGAACCCCGCTGACGTTGCAGCCGAAGGCCTTAGGACCGGGCATGCCCTTCAGAATCTCGGCTACGAGCTTGTCCGACATAGCGCAGCGCACATGCAGCTTTTCTTTCGCACCCCTGAAGGAGACCCCGACTACTACATCGACGTTTTTACCGCCTTCTTTACTGCGGACGGCATGGTCAACCAGCCGTTCCATGTACGAGGCAGGCTCCGCGAAGACCAAATGGTGCCCTTCTCCAATGCCGCTATCGGCGAGCACGTCTACCCCGCGCCCGCTGACCCTGAAGCCTGGCTCGTCATCAACTACGACGAGAACTGGCGCACACCCATCCCTGGCTATCAGCTTCACACCCCGGAGACCACCAGACGGCGCTTCAACACATGGTTCGGAGCATTCCACTTCCACCGGGACTTTTGGAACGACTGGTACGCAGATCCGAATGCACCTGCTTTCTCTGAATGGCATCCAGGACGAGACTGGATCGTTCAGCACGAAACAGAGCTGTCGTCGCCCGTAGTACTTGAACTCGGCGCTGGAGATGGTGACCTCGCCGGCCGACTGACGTCAGCAGCTCCGAGACGACGAGTTATTGCTTCGGATTTCGCGTACGGGCCCTCTACCATCGCGAGAGAACGAGGCGCAATCGACGGGTTCGAAACTGCGCACATCAATCTCTACCGGACGCTCGCACTCGCGTCTCCGGCTAGGCTCGGCATCAGTGGCCCCTTCGACATTGTCGCGAACCATTTCCTAGATGAGGTCGGGCATCTCGCTCGCGGCAACGCGCTACGGCTGGTCAGGATGGCGCTCCGCTCCGGAGGATCCGCGGTCGCAACACTCCACGGGCATCCGGCGGAGGACATTCGTTTTGACGACCCGACGACGTGGCACCTGGCCTCCTACGACCTAGAGCGCGAGGCGAAAGCGCTTGGTCTCGGGGTGGAAGTGATCCCGATCGAGCAATCCGCACCACAAACGCCCGAAGATACCTCTGCTGAGAACCCGACGCAGCGATCGGACCGCCGCACATACGGTGCCCGGTTCACACTTTCCGAACGCCCGTTCCCACCGAAGGAAGAATCATTGCGCAGTCAATTGAAGCGATTGTTCTTGCGGGCCCGCCCGCAAAGCCAGAAAGAGGCGCTCAGCGTACTTACTGAGCGAGTTGCCGAGCTCGAACGCGAACTCGACGAGTACCGTCGAGATTCGTTGCGAGTGGCCGAACTGATGGACCTCGCTGAGCAGCGGTTCACACCTGGAATCAGCCCAAATACCGGGGAAGACAGGTCTCCAAAGTAACGGAACCTGTCTCCCGCGTCTGCTCTCTCAAGCAAGATCGCTATTACGCGCCCGCCCCGATCACGATGCGCGGAACACCCGCCCAAACCTTCGGGTCAGTGAAGTTGCGCCCGTCTGCAAACAGTTTGATGCCGGGGAAATCCGCGGGGCCGAATGACTTGTACTCCGCGTGATCGGCCTGCAGGATTGCAACCTCTACGGGGTCGCCCAAGACATGTGCGGTGAAACCGTAGCCCGCGAGTTCTTCCGCAGAAAATACGGAGTCGTGAACCGTCACGACGGCCCCCCGCTCCTCCAATTCCGCCACAGTGGGGAACACGCCAGAAACGGCAGTCTCCTTAACTCCGCCACGGTACGAGGCCCCGAGGACCACGACTCGCTGTCCCGTGAGATCGCCGATGGTCTGCTCAACGCGATCCACAACATACTTCGGCATAGTTGCGTTGTAGTTTCGCGCGGTGCGCACAATATCGGCTTCCGGATCTGTCGACAGATACAGCCGAGGGTAGACCGGAATACAGTGACCGCCAACCGCAATGCCGGGGCGGTGAATGTGACTGAACGGCTGCGAGTTGCACGCCTCGATGACTTTATACACATCGATACCCGCCGTATCGGCGTACCGAGCGAACTGATTTGCGAGCCCAATGTTCACATCGCGATATGTGGTCTCAGCAAGTTTTGCCATCTCAGCGGCCTCTGCCGTGCCCATATCCCACACACCATTCGCACGCGGCAGGTCTGCGCGTTCGTCGAAGGTAAGTACAGACTCGTAGAACTCGATGGCACGCTTGGTTCCGACTTCGTTCAAGCCTCCGACAAGTTTGGGGTACTTCTTGAGATCGGCATACACACGGCCGGTCAGGACACGCTCTGGGGAAAATACGAGGTGGAAGTCTTCACCCTCGGTGAGGCCCGATACTCGCTCTATCAAGGGCTTCCACCGGCTACGCGTGGTGCCGACCGGCAGTGTCGTCTCGTACGACACCAGAGTCCCCGGGGTGAGGTGTTCTGCGAGCGAGGTTGTCGCAGCATCCATCCATTTGAAGTCAGGTTCCCAGGTTTCCTCGTCGACGAGCAGCGGCACCACGAGTACCACCGCGTCGGCGCCGGGGATCGCTTCCGCATAATCCGTCGTCGCGCGAAGCTTCCCAGAAGGTACCTGCTCTGCGAGCTTGTCTGCGAGTCCAGCCTCGCCGGGGAAGGGCTCAACGCCCGAGTTGATGACGTCAACAAGCGCCTGGTTAACGTCCACGCCAATAACCTCGTGCCCCATCGAGGCAAACTGGGTGGCGAGCGGGAGGCCGATCTTTCCGGTGGCAACTACTGCGATCTTCACAGTGACGATCCTACCTCTTCTCGATCTGAGCACGGCGGGAAGCGGATGCATAGACGCCCTGGTAGTGCCGCCCCCTCACATCCTCTGAGAATTGCGTTTCCGCATAATCTCGGATCTCGGCGTTCCCCCAACGCGTCGGGTCGTTTCTCAGCGCCACTATCGCGTCCGCGAGCGCTGCGCTCTCCGACGCCGCAACTCTCGAGGCTTCAGGAGGCAAAAAGTCAAGGTGCCCCCCTACCCCGCTGGTCACAACTGGAAGTCCGTGCCCGAGCGCCTCCGCGATAGCGACGCCGAATGTCTCCCCATCGGTTGGGAGCACAAACATGTGATGCGCAAGGAGAACATCGCCGAGCGCTTCGGGATCGACATGCCCCAGAAGGCAGAGACGCTCGCGCACTCCCGCTGCGACTGACCGCTCCAGTAGTGCCTGATCGAGCGGGCCCACCCCGGCCCACGTCAGCGAAGCGTCAATTCCGCGGGCGTTCAGCTCTATCATGGCGTCCAATGCCGCGAGTGGCCCCTTATGAGGAACGAGTCCACCGACTCCGACGAGCTTGAGTGGTTCATCAGCGCCACCAGTCATTGGCAAGGCCGACATTCCGGCTGGGGCGATTCGCACCTTATTCCCGATCACCGTCACAGGCACGCTTCGTACCCTGTCAATTACATCCGCGAGGCCCCGCCCAACAGCGACCACCTCATGCGGCCGAGAAAGGCTGGGCTTGAGGACAGCACGCGCGACCTTCGCTTGCGGGCTCGGCGCAGCCCCGACTAGCCCAGACCAATGTTCGGTGTGAACCCACGGCTTTCCAGTTTTCGCGAGCGCGACGGGGAGAAGTGCGGGGAACGCCATGCTATGGACGAGGTCGACCTGCGCCCCTAGTCTCCGAATGGCAGCGACTGCACCGCGCAGCGTGCCAGGGCGAGACAGCACAAACGGCACGCGCTCGGTGGGAAACTCGCGGGTATCCCCCGGGACGGGGCCTGCTAGCGAGGCACCCGGATGAGTCAGGTGCAGCACTGTAACTTCGTGCTGTTGCGAAAGCAGCTCAACGTCTCGAAGGTTGAACACCCCGGCCCCCGGGGCTTCTAAGGACGGATACCAGGGTGTGACGACGAGCACGCGCATGCCGCCAGTTTAGGTGAGCCATGCGTCCGGACGCTCACTCTGTAGTATTGGGACGGTGAAGATCATGAGTGTTGTGGGCGCGCGCCCCCAGTTCGTCAAGCTCGCCCCCATAGCGGAGGCAATCGCCGCAGCCGGGCACGAGCACATCATCGTGCACACCGGTCAGCACTATGACCCGATGCTGTCGGATGTCTTTTTTAGAGATCTCGGGATCCCTGCTCCGGACGCCCACCTCGGCGTCGGATCAGGCACCCACGGCGTGCAAACTGGTAGCATCCTCGCGCAGATGGACGAGGTACTTGAACGATTCTCCCCTGATTGTGTGCTCGTCTATGGCGACACCAACTCGACGCTCGCCGCTGCCGTGAGCGCGGTGAAGCTTCATTTCCCTGTTGCTCACCTCGAGGCCGGACTTCGCTCCTTCAACAGGGAGATGCCCGAAGAACACAATCGCGTCCTCACCGACCACGCAGCGGACCTCTGCCTGGCGCCGACTGAGGTTGCGATGGCCCACCTGGCGCAGGAGGGTCTCGCCGAACGCGCGGTCCTGGTCGGTGATGTCATGACAGACGTGCTCTATCAGGTTCGCGATCGCGTGCTTGCCTCGGGTGGCGCAAATCCACTCGGAGGTGAGTTTCAACCGGGCGAGTTTTATGTCGCAACGATCCACCGCGCCGAAAACACGAACGATCCCGAACGGTTGAGTGAGGTCGTTTCGGCACTAGCACAGGCAGACAAACCGGTCGTGCTCCTCGCTCACCCGAGGGTCCGCGCAAAAGCCGACGAGCACGGCATTTCTCTCGAGGCCGGCGCGCTCACCACCCGCGATCCGCTCGCCTACCCCGAACTCATCGCCGCCGTACTCGCAAGCTCTGGTGTTATTACCGACTCTGGTGGGCTGCAGAAAGAAGCGTTCCTCCTCCGCGTACCGTGCACGACAGTGCGACATGAGACTGAGTGGGTAGAGACAGTTGCCCTCGGTTGGAACGTGCTCGCAAACACTCCGGAAGAGATCACCGCCGCGATCACGCGCCCTACCCCAGGCCCGACTGATGCGACACCATACGGGACTGGTCATGCAGCCGGCGCGGCCGTCGCAGCGATCTCGGCACGAATCGCCTAGGACGACGACGCCGGTATCGGTGGAGGGCTTAGTACCGCCAGCTAGGTCGAGATCAACGCGGTCACCGCCTGTTTGGCGCGTGCTTCCCACGTGTGCGAAGTTCGCACGTCGAGCACCCGCGCCCGAACGGATGCGTACTCCTCCGGGTGAGCCTGTAGGTGCTGCAATAGCTCAGCGAGCGCGTGTGCCCGGTATGGCAATGCCCATCCAACCCCGTGCTCGGTCACGAAGTCCCCGGCAAGCGACCCTTCCGTTGCAAGGATCGGTTTGCCGTGTCCGAGATACTCGTACAGCTTCATCGGTGCCGCGAACTCTCGATATCCAATTGGTTCCATCATCAGCACACCGAGATGTGCATCGTCATACAGGACTTCGAGTTCAGGACCTGAACGATGCACGACCGTGGTCGCGTCGCCCATCACATCTGAATATGCGACTCGAGATGCTTCCCATTCGGCTTCTCGGGTGCAGATCGTGAGGCGTGCGCCCTCGGCGCTCTCAACCCCGGCAACCGTCTGCTGCATCCTGTAGTAGCTCCCGGTTCCCCCAACGTACAGGAGGGAGATGCCCTCCTTTGGGAGGGCAGAATCAACCAGCGGCGACCCCGGAGGCAGCGCCGAGCACTGCCCTATATGCGTAAGCGGCATCTCTTCGGCCATCCGCATCGATGGCACAAAGATACGGGAGACGGAAGTCCGATAGCGCCGTAGGTCAGACCGATACAGCATCCGGGTGACGGCTGCGATCGGCGCGGGAACCGTCTCCAGATACGTTGGACTGTTCCAGTAAATATCGCGGTAAAAGACACCGACGGGGATCCCTCGCCGTGTGCAGTATCGGAGGAATCCGATGTCAAGAAACGGGTGCGTGGGGAGGCTGTGCGCTTCCGTCATCGCAGTCGGCTTGGTCGAAGCTTCTGAGTAGACCAGGTCGAACACCTCGCCGGCACGAATCCGGCGCTTGACCGAGGCAATGCTTCGGCGGCGGCGTCTCGCATCACCCGAGATCTCAACGACGTCGAAGCCGATGGCTTCGAATGCTTCGCGCATTCGCACCGGTCGAATGCCACTCGCCGAGGTCGCGCTCGGGTTCAAGGGATACGGCACATGGAAAATCATGCGTGGCATCGTGCATCCTTTCAGATCGAGGTTTAAGTTCCAAGGCTGCACTACCGTCGTCGGGTGCGTAGCCGTAGCAGTGCTCCAGCCAAGTGGTAGCGTAACGGAGCTTGCGCGTGGAAGACCCTTCCGAACCGTTGTGGAACCAGTGCTGGGAACGACCGCAGACGGGCACTCGCCCGCAGAAGCTCCCACATTCGGTCAACACCCTTCTCGGCTTCAAGCACGGCATGCAGCAGATTTGCATCAGCTCTAGATAGCAACTGGCTAGCACGCGGCTCCCACTCAAGAATCCGCTCGGCCACCTCCGCAAGCGCGGTCGCTGTCTGAGAATCCCATGCTGCAGGAAGCCTTTGCCTGACCCCGTCGAAAAGGTGGATGCGGATGAGCTTGGTCGCGAGGGCCAATCGCAGCGATGAGGAAGTCGCCCACCGAGCCCCCGGGGCAAGCGTGAAGTCCAGTGACCTAAACTCTTCTGCTACGGCACGCGGCTCTCTTGTCACTCGGTCGCCTTGGTCGTCAAATTCCAGGTATCGGGGGGCAAACACCGGGAAAACAATCTTTGCCCCCGGAGTCGACCAGACTTCCGCCGTCAGGGCTTGATCTTCCCCCGTTGCGATTCCCTCGCTAAACCGAACATGCCCGAACCGCTCTCGCCCGATGAGTCCAAGCGGGGAAGCACGATAGAACAGCCTGTCGGCCGACGGGTCAAGCGGAGCGCTCCGCCGCCGGCCTACACGTGACCAGCGCACAGGTGGCGATGGCTTCAATCGTCCGCCCGGAGACGAGCTCGGGGCAATCACGAAATCCGCGGTCGTCTTTGGCTGACGTGCTGCGAACAACCATGCGTCCAACGCGCCAGGCTCCAGTTGATCATCTGAGTCCAACATTGCAACAAATTGCGCCGTAGCTATAGCAAGTCCAGCGTTTTTTGGGACCTGCGGGCGTACTGAAGCCGTCAACATGGTGCACCATGCGTAGCCTGACATCACTTTGAAACTGCTTCAGCCGGGCATGGATCGGTTCCAATTCAGTATTATGAACGACCACGGTAACTCGCACTGTCGCGCTGGTGTGGTCCAGAACTGACGCAACTGCGCGCTCAACTGGTCGTGTCGGGGTATGGACGGCAATTACGACATCAACATCAAGATGCTTCTCGACCGTACTCGTCGCAGGAGTCTGCACGTGCTACTCCAGGACGCTTTCGACTGCGGCAGCCAGAACTGGCAGCTCAGACTCACTGTTCAACACAGCCGCTGCGACGTGGGATGCACGTTTCCACTCACGCACTTTTTCGGGTGAGAGCGAATCGAGGACACGCACAACATCATCCTCAGTGAATCCGTCGGCGACGGCGCCCAGGTTAAAGCCTTTCACCCGCCGAGCCATGTCTTCGGTGGGACCCACAACAAGCGCGAGCCTGGCTTGAACGTAATCAAACAGCTTGTTCGGAAGCGCGAGCGAATTGTTGGTGTTGGTCGGAGGAAGTATGTGAACACCAACATCATAAGAGTTGAGCGTTTCTACCAGCTCATCGTAGGGCTTGGGCGGAAGAATGCGAATACGTTCCCCCAGCTCTGCTGCAAGTTCCCTGAGGCTCTTTCCGTATGCGGTGTCCTGACCGGTGAGGTACATGTCCATCGTCACTGATGCAGAGGAACGGGCAACTGCTCGCATCATCACCTCAGGCTTCCGGTTGGGCTGGGCGCCTCCTGAGTGGACGACGCGAATGATTTCGCCCACCGCACCCGGTTGAAGGTTGTGTTTCGGTGTTGCATTGTGGACGACCTGGCAGCTAATTCCGAACTCTTCCCGGTATCGCTCCGCAATCGCCGCAGAAACCGTGATAGCTGCACCTGTACGGGCCACGAACTTCCGGATCATCCATCGGAAGTATGGCTGCCGAAGGGTGACCCACTTCGAAAGTTGATCGTGAAGGCCCGGCCAGTACTCGTGCAAGTCCGCGACCGTTCGATCGTATCCAACGCGTTCGGCAGCAACCGGTACGCTCTCGAGATCGTTGGAAATCGCGACATCGAAGTGGCGACCCTTCAGCAATTTTCGAGCAACCCGAACCTCAGGTTCAAGCGCAAAGGCGCCACGCCAGAACCCAACTCTGAGGAGGCCTGCCTGAAGAATCTCTCGGGCGCGCGACGATCCAGCCGAGAGCTGAATGTGTTCTACGTCCTCGCGAATTGCAGAACCACGGCCACACGTGGTGACCCGAAACTGGTCAGCGAAAAGAGCAATCTGCTTCTTTACGCGGGCATCATTCGCTATGTCAGAGAATGACACTATGAGCAGGCTAGGCCGCTTTTCTGTCTTCACTACCTCATCCTAACTGCGCGCAGGGCCCAAGGTGCTGGGGCCTCCAATGAGGCTCTCAATGTACATAGCAAGCCGTCGTGACCGTCGCCCGCGTACGAGATACGCTTGAGGCGAGAGGACACGCAGTGGGTTTAGAGGTACCAACTTCCCCCAAACAGGTGTTGAACTCATCGACGAAACCGCCTCATTCCAGGCCTCCTCGTCACCCCTACGTATTGCAGCAATAGCTCGGGCCTCGCCTCGCTGAAAGTATCCAATAGCCCCAGGCCCATACGCCATCAAGACATCTAATACAGCGCCCGCAGCAGGGAACGCACTTTCGACATTGCCCCCCGACCTATGGCGAGAAATAAGAAAGCCTAGAACGTGGCGGCGCAACAGCTTTACAGCTATGGCCCGGCGCCGTCGGGAACTCAATGCTGCGAGCGTGGAATGTCCTACTACCGAAGTTAGCGGATCGAAGAGGGTTTTTGGTTCTGTTCGTTCAGCCGTGAGCCGATCGCTAGCATCGTTCCGGAGCAGGTATCCCGGCAACGTCCGGGCGTACCGGATTTGCTTCGCACAGTTCCAGACATATAACCCAATCGCTATATCCTCACCAACGCGGTATGACTCGTCATAACCGGGAGATTCTGGGGAGTGGAGAACGGATGCCTTCACTAACACTCCTTGCAGCGTGGTCCGATCGTTCAACAAGTCTCGGACCGGATCAAGCCGATCGAAGTGTCCGAGTCGCGGGAGCGGAGCGAGCATTCTCCCCGCCCCCTCAACATGGAGCTGGCCGACCAACACGTCTGGGCTTCCTCCCAGTTCAGCGGCCCACCCTGCCATAGCGCCCGGCTGCAATTCATCATCAGAGTCCAGGAACCCAACATAGTCGGCCGTGGACCTGAAGATCGCGTAGTTCCGGGGTGCCGCCGGGGTATCGCTTCCATCGTGGAGTTCCTCGAAGCGTACGCTCGGCAAAGCAGCAAGCCTGCCTAATCGCGCCGCCACCTCGGCTCGAGACAGATTATGGCAGACAACGACAGCGGAGACTTCGGGGACACCGTCAGCGAGAACACTCGCTACCGCTCGTTCTACCGGGCGGGTCGCCGCATGAACCGGAATGATGATCTCGATGGTAGCCATGTCACTAATCCACAAGACCCGCGAGGGTTGCTTGCACCCGAAAATCTGGAACCTGGGCGACTACCTCATCAAACGTTCCGCTGCCCAAAATGCGCCCCTGGTCGAGGTAGCACACCTGGTCATAGTCCCTCACCGTAGCTAGCCGGTGAGCGACTGTGATGAATGTGACCTCTCCATGCAGCTCCCGAAGCGACTCAGTAATGCGGTTCTCAGTTGCTGTGTCGAGCGCACTCGTCGCTTCGTCCATGACCATCACAAACGGATCCGAATAGAGCGCTCGCGCAATCCCCAAACGCTGCTGCTGACCACCCGATACAGATTGTCCACGTTCCCCCACGGGTTCGGCAATTCCAGATCCTCGCAAGATAAGGTCGCCGAGACGCGCCCGTTCAAGCGATTGCTTCACTCGGTCGGCGTCATAGTCGTCTCCCCAAGTAAGCGCAACATTTTGAGCAATTGACGCATCGAACAGGGCAACTCTTTGCGGCACATAGCCGACCCTGGAACGCCATTGGCCCATCACTTCCGACAGGGGCACTCCGTCAATCGACATGGCGCCGGAGGTGGGTGTACTCAAGCCAAGGAGAATATCGATAAGCGTCGATTTTCCCGCGCCGGAGGGACCGACGATGGCCAGACTCGTACCGAAAGGGACACGCAAGGAGAGCCCCTTGAGGACTTCATTATCCGCTCCCGGATATTTGAACGCCACGTCCTTGAGCTCAAGCAACCGCGGGTTCGGAGGAAGAGGGAGTTCGTCGGCAACTTGGATGCTTTCCTCGCTCACTCGTGCGCGCGAAGCAGTCAACTGTGTGATCACATCACGAGCAAAGAACAGATTCGCCGATGCGTTCGTGACCGCTCCTTGCACGCCATTCATTGCCGGAATCATTCGGAACCCCGTGGCGGCGAACAGCGTGACGGACCCAACGGCAGCAGCGCTACCCCCGATGAGGTATGACGTTCCACCAATCAGCAAGAACCCGCCAATCAAGGCAACCTCGAACGCATATTTTGGAACGATACCCAGGAAGGACATATTTGCTCGCGCTCGGGTTGCGCGCGCACGGTTACTCGAGATGACTGTTGCCACTTCATCGAGCTTGCCTCGAAGCGTTACTTCCTTCAGAGCGTCGACCATCTCCGTCATAATCGTCGCCACACGATATGCGTAACGTCTGTTGTGTTCCCCAGCTAGTTTTGCTCTGCGGTTC
>NZ_JXSQ01000019.1 GCF_000834055.1 Leucobacter komagatae | reverse complement strand
TCGTTGTCGACCTCAGCTACTCGGGGGCGATCTACGCCTCGGTGCGCGCGGCACACCTCGGCCTGGCCGTCGAGCCGGAGCAGTACACCGACCTCATTGCGCTCGGCCGCGAGATCAAGTGGGCGCTCAACGAGTCGCCCGAGGCGCAGTTCGCCGACGACCCGCGGCTCTCGGGCGTGTACGGCACGATTCTCTGGGACGATCTCGGCAGGCACGACGGCGGCCCGGCGCAGCGCAACATCACCGTGTTCGCCGACGGCGAGGTGGATCGCTCCCCCTGCGGCTCGGGCACCGGCGCCCGCGTCGCGCTGCTCGCCGATAGCGGCGACCTCGGCTCCACCGAGACGCTCGAGCACCGATCGATCGTCGACACCGAGTTCGCCGCGCGCTGGGAGCCGGGCGCCGCGCGCCCCGACGGCACCCAGACCGTGATTCCGCTCGTCACCGGCACCGCGTACCAGACCGGCGAGCACCGCTTCATGCTCGACCCGGCCGACGCGCTCGGCACCGGGTTCACGCTGCGCTAAGCCCGCCCCGGCGCGGGTTCGGCTAGCCTGGGAGCGAACCGAACCCGCGACAAACTATGCAGACACGCACCGGGTCGCATATGGCAGTTGTTGTCGCTTCGCCGCAGCCGTGGCGACAACAACTGCCATATGTATTGCTCGGGGCTGGGGGTATCGCAGGGAAACAGATGAGGGGGTGAGGGCGAGGTCTTGGTGAGAGCCGTTCGAGTGGCCGTGAGCGCTGCTGCGCTGCCCCCAACCGCTGACTGGGGGCAGCGCGCCACGAAGTTCAAGGCCCAAGGTTACGTTCTCGCCGCGACCCTCTTTGCGGCGAGCGCCGCATTCGTGTGTGTGCCGCGCTATGCGCACTTCTCCAGGTTCATGGTCGGCACATTTCTCGTCTTTGCCCTCACGTTGACTTGTGTCGCTATCTCGCTGTGTTTCCAATCGAGGTGGGTCGCCCCACCCGGTGTCGTGAGCTACATTGATTCACCCGGCCAGACCCGATTCGCAAGGTCTCCCGCCATTGCACTCACGCTGGGTCTCAGCCTCACGCTCATCATGGCTGCGGGAGCCGGGTTTGTCGCGTACACGGTAGCCAGCGGGTTCGTCAGCCACGGCAGGGCGGCTTTCGCAGTCATTCCGCGTTCTGCGTGGGTCTTTGCCCTGCTGTTTCTCATACAGACCGTCATGATGTGGCGGGGCACGCGCCGAGCTGCACTCGGGCGACGCGGCGCCACCGTCGCTCCCGGCGGGGTTACCGTTGCCCAGTTGCTCACGACCGTCGATGTGAACTGGCACCACATCGCTGACGCTCGCATGCAAGTTGCCGTTGTGGCCACCACTCCCAAAGCACGTGCCGTGCCTTGCCTTGCGATCGAACTCACAAGCGGCGACGTGCTGTTGGCCGAAGCGACGGAGCTCGGCTCCGACCCGAACGCCGTCGCCGCGTTCATTCGCTACTACCGCGACAACCCCCGGGCGCGCGAGCGACTCGTCGACCCCGCGGCGGCGATCAGCCACTTCAGCGAGGCACAGGAGACCCGTTGAAAGGGCCTCGAAAGCGCCCAGACCCCGGCACGGGTTCGGCTAGCCAGGAAGCAACCCCACCCCGCGCCAACCTATCTAGGCACGCATCGGGCCACATATGGCAGTTGTTGTCGCTTCGCCGCAGCTATGGCGACAACAACTGTCATATGTAGCGCGCGGCACTGGGGGACGCAGAGCGGCAGCGCGGCGGCGCGGCAGCGCTCAGCGGGTAGCCGGGGCGCGCGAGATAGAGTTTCTCCAAACACGTAGCTGCGAGGGGAGGATCCCGGTGATCGAACAACGGCGGGTCCACTCCATGACGCTCCGCGAGCAGGCGCTCGCGGAGCTGCGCACGCTCCTCATCGCGGGCGAGCTGAAGCCGGGCCTCATCTACTCGGCGACCGCGATCGCGACCCAGTTCGGGGTGTCGCACGGCCCCGTGCGCGAGGCGATGCTCACCCTCGTGAACGAGGGCATCATGGAGCCCGTGCGCAAGCAGGGCTTCAGGGTCGTCGCGCTCAGCGACGCCGATCGCGAGAACATCGCAGACCTGCGCACGATGCTCGAGGTGCCCTCAATGGCGCGGCTTGCTGGCTCGCCGCGGGTGCGGGCGCGGGCCGACGACTTCGCGGCGATCGTCGAGAAGTTCTTCGTCGCCGCCGAGGCCGGCGACCTCATCGCGTTCTTCGCTGCCGATCACGAGTTTCACCTCGGGCTGCTTCGGCTGCTCGACAACCCCCGGCTCACCGACATCGTCGGCACGCTGCGCGACCAGACGCGGCAGTACGGCATTTACGAGCTCGCCGTGCGCGGTGAGCTCGTCGCGACGGCGCAGGAGCACCGGGATATTCTCGACGCGCTGCTCGCGGGCGACGCCCCGGCCGTCGAGGCGCTGATGCACGACCACCTGCGCTATTTGCGCTGGAGCGGGTGGAGCTCGCCCGACCTCGGCGCCGCTCCCCTCGTGCGGTAGGCGGGGAGGCAGCGGGCCGGCAGCCCGGCGGCCATAGCCCCGTCTTGCGCTGCGCCACCCTCCCGGGGTACTCTGTGCAATGTCACACATTACGAATGGCCCAGATACTCCCCCTCCCGAAAGGAATCTCTCAATGGCTGAGAAGAAGCCCTGGCACGGCGTTATCGTCGCGTCGGCACTGCAGTTCAAAGACGATCTCTCCGTCGACTACGACAAGTTCGCAGAGCACGTCCAGTTTCTTGCCGACAACGGCTGCGACGGGATCGCCCCGAACGGCTCACTTGGCGAGTACCAGAATCTCACCGAGGCAGAGCGCGCGAAGGTCATAGAGGTTGCTGTCGACGCAGCACCCAAGGGATTCACGGTCATGGCCGGCACCGGCGCGTACGGCGCAATGGAGTCGCTCCGCTGGGCAGAGCAGGCGGCCGAGGCAGGCGCAGACTGCGTCATGCAGCTCCCGCCGAACACGTTCCGCGCAAACCACGAGCAGGTCAAGCACCACTACGCGACCGTCGCCAAGGCAGGGCTGCCGATCGTTGGCTACAACAACCCGCTCGACACGAAGGTTGACCTGATCCCGTCGCTCATCGCTGAGATCCACGAGGCAGGCCACATGGTCGGCGTCAAGGAGTTCACCGGCGACCCGCGCCGCATCTACGAAATCCAGGAGCTCGCTCCGACGATGGACATCCTCATCGGCACCGACGATTCAGTGCTCGAGGTCGGCATCGCCGGCGCAGTCGGCTGGGTTGCCGGCTACCCGAACGCGATCCCGCAGGCGACCGTCGAGCTGTTCAAGCTCTCGACTTCGGGCAACGTTGCCGATCTCGAGCGCGCAAAGGTCATCTACCGCGACCTGCACAAGCTGCTCCGCTGGGACACTAAGACCGAGTTCGTCGAATCGATCAAGCTCTCGATGGACGTGCTCGGCCTGTACGGTGGCCCGAGCCGCCCGCCGCGCCTGCCCCTCGCAAAGGAGATCGCAGACAAGATCATCGCCGATACCCGAGAGGCCGCCGAAAAGGGCTACGGCAAGTAGAGTTCGCAGTACCAGCGGGGTGGATCGTGCGACTTTCGGGCCGCACGGTCCACTCCCGTCTCGGGGATCCGCCCCTCACTTCCGGGCCCCGAACACCCCATCCGTTCAGAGTTCTCTCCAGAAAGGCCGCCGATGCGCACATCCCGCGTCTTCCACGCCGTTGATTCGCACACCGAGGGCATGCCCACCCGCGTCATCACGGGAGGCGTCGGCACGATCCCAGGCGACACGATGGCCGAGCGCCGCACCTGGTTCATGGAGCACAACGACGAACTCAGAGAACTCCTCATGTTCGAGCCGCGCGGCCACGCCTCAATGAGCGGCGCGATCCTACAGCCGGCTACCCGCCCCGACTGCGATTGGGGTGTCCTCTACATCGAGGTCTCCGGCTGCCTCCCCATGTGTGGCCACGGCACCATCGGCGTCGCGACCGTGCTCGTCGAGACAGGCATGGTCGAGGTCACCGAGCCCGTCACCACGATCCGCCTCGACACCCCAGCTGGCCTCGTCATCGCCGAGGTCGCCGTGAACGACGGCCAGGCCGACAGCGTGACGATCACGAACGTGCCCTCGTACTCCGAGCGGCTCGGCGCTACCGTCGACGTGCCCGGCCTCGGCACCGTCACCTACGACCTCGCCTTCGGCGGCAATTTCTACGCCATCGTCGAGCTCGAGTCGCTCGGCATTGAGTTTCGCGAAGACCGCTCAAACAAAGACGAGCTGCTCAAGGCCGGCCTCGCCATCATGGATGCGATCAACGACGCCGACGCACCCGTGCACCCCGAGCGGCCCGACATTCGCGACTGCCACCACGTGTATCTGCAGGCCCCCGGATCCACCGCTGAACGCTCCCGCCACGCAATGGCGATCTACCCCGGCTGGTTCGACCGCTCCCCCTGCGGCACCGGCACGAGCGCGCGCATGGCGCAGCTGCACGCCCGCGGCGAGCTGCCGCTCCACAAGGATTTCATCAACGAGTCGTACATCGGCTCACGCTTCGTCGGTCGCCTCGTCGAAGAGACGATCGTCGCCGGCCGCCCCGCGGTCATACCGAAAATCACCGGCCGCGCGTGGATCACTGGTACCGCGCAGTACATGCTCGACCCGAGCGACCCGTTCCCGAAGGGATTCCTGCTGTGACCTCCACCCCCGCGGCGCAGAGCGTCGAGTTCTTCTCGGCCGACGAAGTGCGCGAGCTGCTCAGCTTCGAGACCGCCATCAACGCGCTCGAGGTCGCCCTCCGTGACGGGCTCTCACCGGAGAGCGATGGGCCGCGTCTGTTCGCCGACGCACCGAACGGTGAGTTCCTGCTCATGCCCGCCCAGAGCGGCACCTTCAGCGGAGTGAAGGCCCTCACGATCGCGCCTGAGAACCCCGAGCGCGGGCTCGAGAAGATCCAGGGCCTCTACCTGCTCTACTCGTCCGACACGCTCGCGCCAATCGCGGTGATGGAGGGGTCGTGCCTCACGGCGATCCGCACCCCTTCCGTTACCCTCACCGCGGTGCGCCACCTCGCCCGGCTCGCACCGGCTGGCGCCGAGCTTGGCACCGACCCGCGCATCCTCGTGTTCGGCGCCGGCACACAGGCAATCGAGCACATTCGTGCCGCCCTCGTCGACTTCCCAGACGCCACCTTCGAGGTCATTGGCAGGCGGCCCGAGCGCGTCGCCGCAATGATTGCAGAGCTCGGGGCACGCGCGGCGACCGCGGGCGTTTCCGTCGTCGCACCAGCCGACCATGATGGGGCGGTCTCCGCAGCCGACATCATCATCCTCACCACGACGTCGACCAGCCCCGTGTTTGATGGAAGCCTCGTCGGCGCGAACGCCATCGTCGCGGCGACGGGAACCCACGGACTCGACGCGCGCGAGGTTGATGATGCCCTCGTGCGTCGGGCAGACGTGGTCGTCGAGGGGCGCGGATCCGCGAGGCGCGAAAACGGCAACCTCGCAACGACTTACGACGATGCCGCATGGGAGTCGGCGCCACCGGCAAACCTCCAAGACCTCGTGCTCGGCAATTTCACCCGCACATCCGACAGACCGGCGTTCTATACCGGCGTAGGTATGTCGTGGGAGGATCTTGTGTGTGCGAGCGCTGTGTACACGGCGCGCACGCACCCATAGCCACCGTAGGAGCCCAAATGTCCCCTCAGTCAACGCCCGAACGCCGCCTGACCCCGCTCAAGCGGCCCTTAAACCTGCGCGAATCTGTTCTTGAGCAGTTGCGCACCGCGATCATCACCGGCGAAATTGCTGAGGGCGCACTCGTGTCGGCCCCGACCCTCGGGCAGGCGCTCGGTGTGTCAGCGACGCCCGTGCGCGAGGCGATGATGGATCTTGCGCGTGAGGGCCTCGTCGAAACGATCAAGAACAAGGGCTTCCGCATCACGGCGATGACCGACAAGGAGCTTGACGACCTCGCCGCGATCCGCATGCTCATCGAACCGCCGTCGATGCCGGCCGCTGTAGGCCGCATCTCCGAGGAGGGCTTCGAAGAGCTTGAACGCATGGCAGACGCCTGCCTCGTGGCCGCGGAGACCGAGGATCTGCAGGAGTACCTGCGCTACGACCGCGAGTTTCACCACTTCGTGCTCTCGCACATCGACAACCCGCAGCTCACCGAACTCGCCACCTCGCTGCGCGTCCGCACCCGCCTCTACGGCCTGAAGGCACTCGCCGAAACGGGGCGACTGAGCCCGTCGGCACACGAACACCACGAACTCATCCGCATGCTGCGCGCGGGCGACGGCGCAGGCGCCGAACGGCTCATGCGCGAGCACATCGGCCACGCGCGCACCGTGTGGGCAACCGGCACCGACGAACACCCCGAGGCAGCAGGCACCAACGAATGACAGGAAGCCCAGCATGACAGGCCGCACAGACGTCATCATCATTGGCGCGGGCATCATTGGCGCAGCCACCGCCTATTTCGCGACGCTAAACGGCCTGTCGGTCACTGTGGTCGAGCGCGGGCTTCCCGCGAGCGGCACAACGTCTCGGTGCGAGGGCAACATCCTCGTCTCCGACAAGGAGCTCGGACCCGAGCTTGAACTCATGCGCTACTCCCTCGATGTCTGGAAGGGTGAGCTCGCCGAGTTCGGCCACCTCTGGGAGTTCGAGGCGAAGGGCGGCATCATCGTTGCTTCACATGAAACAAGTCTCGCCTCGCTCGATCGCGTCACCACCTCCCAGCGCTCCCACGGCATCGTCGCCGAGCCGCTCGACGTTGCAGCCCTCCGCGCACTCGAGCCCAACGTCACCGACCAGGCGCTCGGTGCCGCGTTCTATCCGGAGGACAGTCAGGTACAACCCATCCTCGCTGCCTCCCACCTGCTCCGGCTCGCACGCGATCGGGGCGCAAACCTCGTCGTGAACGCGCCGGTGACCGGGTTGCTGCGCGACGGCGATCGCGTGACCGGCGTGCGCACCCCACAGGGTGAATTCTCCGCGGAGCATGTAGTGAACGCCGCGGGAACATGGGCGCCCGAGATCGCGGCACTTGCGGGCGTCAATGTGCCAGTGAACCCGCGTCGCGGCTTCGTGCTCGTCACAGAGCCACTCCCCCCGATGGTGCACCACAAGGTGTATGCCGCCGAGTACATAGACAACGTGGGCTCGGGCGACGCATCCCTCCAATCATCGCCCGTTGTCGAGGGTACGCCCGCCGGCACCATTCTCATCGGCTCGAGCCGCGAGCGCATCGGCTTCGACAGCACCGTGTCGACAGACGCGCTGCGCCAGATCGCGGCGAACGCCATCGAGCTTTTTCCGTTTCTCGAGCGCACCCGCATTCTCAGGCACTACCACGGCTTTCGGCCGTTCTGCCCAGACCACCTGCCCGTCATCGGGCACGACCCCCGGGCACCGGGGCTCTGGCACGCGGCCGGCCACGAGGGCGCCGGCATCGGCCTCTCCGTCGGCACCGGCAAGCTGCTCGGCCAGGCACTCGCCGGACTCCATCCAGATATGCCGCTGACGGAATTTCGACCGGAGCGTTTCGACGAACCGGGATACGGCGACCATGAGCACGGCACCCCCACCCAGGTCGAAACGGAGGCCTCCGCGTGAGCACAAATAAGGAGCCGTCACCAGGCGGCAAGGTCCAAGCGAGTTTCGAAGGAGAGCCGCTGACCTGCGCGCCCGGGGCGAGCGTTGCCGCGGCACTCATCGCAACAGGCAAGAACGCCTGGCGCGAGACCCGCAGTGGCGCGAGCCGCGGTCTCTTCTGCGGGATCGGCGTGTGCTTCGACTGCCTCGTAGAGATCGATGGCGAATCGGGCCAGCGCGCGTGCATGATCCCGCTCGCCGATGGCATGGACGTGCGGCGAGCGACCGGGCCAGGCGCAGGCGATCACAGCGGAGAAGCTTCAGTGCTCTCAGCCGGCGAGGGCGACGAGGCATGAGTAACGACACTGCAGCGGGTCTTCGCCAAGTGGGAGCCGCACCCAAGTTCGACGTCGCCGTCGTGGGGGCGGGGCCGGCCGGTCTGGCCGCAGCCGCCGCGGCCGCCGCGGGTGGCGCACGCGTCGCTGTCATCGATTCAGCTGAACAGCCTGGCGGCCAGTACTGGCGGCACCGCTCAGAGGCAGCTGGGGTGCGTGACAGCGGAGAGTTCCACCATGGTTGGGGCGAGTACCTCGCCCTCCGGGCACGCTTCGACGCGGGCGTGACCGCGGGCACAATCAGCTATTTCCCGGCAACCTCGGTGTGGATGGCGCGCGCGCTTCCCGCACAGGCGTCGCCAGAGGCTGCGGCCCCCGCGTTCGCGCTCGAACTCGCACCCGCCCACGGCGGTGGGCACAGCCCAGTGCCTGGGATCCGCTCGGCGACACTCGTCCTCGCAACCGGCGGCTACGACCGACAGCTGCCGATTCCCGGCTGGCAGCTTCCCGGCGTCATGGCTGCAGGCGGCATTCAAGCATTCGTGAAGCAGAACGGCATGCTCCCAGGCAAGCGTTTTGTCATCGCCGGAACCGGCCCGTTCCTCCTTCCCGTCGCGGCAAACATCACCCAGGCAGGCGGCTCGGTCGCGGCTGTGCTCGAGTCCGCTTCGCTCATGGCCTGGCTGCCGCGTGCTCACCGTGCCGCCGGCGTGCCGTCAAAGGCAATCGAGGGAGCAGGGTATGTTGCCGCCTTCATCAGGCACAGGGTCCCCTACAGGATCCGCACGGTGATTACCGAAATCCTCGGCGAGGACACGGTAGCCGGTGTGCGCACAGCGAAGATCCGCGACAGCGGGGAGCTCATTGCGGGCAGCGAACGTGAAATCCTCGGTATCGATGGCGTCGGCCTCGGGTGGGGCTTCACTCCGCAACTCGAACTCCCCGTGCAACTCGGCGTGCAGACACGCGTCGACGTCGACGGTTCGCTCGTTGGTGTCGTGGACGAGGTCGGCCGCGCGTCGACCCCTGGGCTCTTCCTTGCCGGAGAGGTCACTGGCGTTGGAGGCGCACCACTGTCGGTGCTCGAGGGCGAGATCGCCGGTCGCGCAGCCGCAGCCGACGCTCTGGGGAGCGCTACCGCCCTCACGGGCGCTGAACGACGAGCACTCGCCCGGAATCGCTCGTTTGCTGAAGCTATGCACCTCGCGCACCCCGTCCCGGCTGGCTGGGCGGACCGCCTCACCCCGGACACCACGGTCTGTCGCTGCGAGGAAGTCAGCGCTGGCGAGCTTGGACACGCGCACGACAGCCTCGCTGCGCACGACCTCCGCACCGAGAAGGGCCTCACCCGCGCAGGCATGGGCTGGTGTCAGGGGCGTGTCTGCGGGTTCGCCGTGTCGTGCCTGTCGGCGGGAGCTGGCCGGGTTGGCAGCGATCCCGCCCCCGCAGCGCGCGACGCCGCGGCCTCGCTCGCGCAGTCTGCGAAGCGCCCCCTCGCCCAGCCGCTGCCGCTGAGCGCGCTGCGGGAGCTTGGGGAGGGCCCAGGGCTTTAGTGGGCTGGGATAGCCGGAACACTCGGCGGTAAGCCTGGGTCTCACGGTCGCAGCCGCAGTATTGGTGCTCGTTCCCGCTGCGCTCTTCGGGAGACCGCTCATAGGGGGCTCGCAACCCCTGAGACCATCGGCCGAGCCAGTTGGCGCACGGCATTTGCCGTTCTCCGGCGGATTCTTGCAGCCTTTTACTGTCGCCGCGATCGTGCAG
This sequence comes from Leucobacter komagatae, assembly GCF_000834055.1. Taxonomy (GTDB): domain Bacteria; phylum Actinomycetota; class Actinomycetes; order Actinomycetales; family Microbacteriaceae; genus Leucobacter; species Leucobacter komagatae_A. Next base: position 52,324 of record NZ_JXSQ01000019.1, on the reverse strand, counting down.
GTTGCAGTGTATGCGACCACCGGGCAGGTCGTGCTCTCGACGTTTTACGCAGTGCCCGTGGTGTTGTGCGCGTTCGTCGCCCCGGCACGAGCACTGCTCGACGCGTCCAGGGTCGTGCCGCTGATCCTCTGCCGCTAGGGAAGCCCTCAATGGGAGCGGTGCCGCGCCCAAATCCCTCGCGAATGACACGGATCTACGCGATAGGCTCGCCTCACACTGGCACCCACGAGAGGACTTCGAGTTGACCGAAGCTGTTGCGCCACGTCGCCGACCCAAAGTCGCGCTCGTTGTTGCGACTGTGGTTGTCGCAGCACTCGGTATCATCGTTGCCGTCATGGCGATGACTGGGAGCGGGTGGTTCACGAAGAGACCCGTAATGCATCAGGTCGAGCTTCGTGTCCAGTCGTCGACCGATTTCAAAGTCATTTACCGGTACATCACCGCTGAAGGCAATCAAATCTCGGTGGAAGAGCATGCAAGTAAGAACTTCGCCGCAGAGTTTGAGTCAGCGCCAAGTTCTTTGCAGTTCAGTGTTTCGATGCCCCAGGGAACCGCCAATAGTGGAGACCTCAGATGCTCGGTCTATGTCGATGGTGAGCTCGACACCACCAAATTTAACGATGCCGGGTGGGTGAACTGCGACAGCAGCATTGGAGAGAGCTGACAGCGTCGTGATCCGTTCCAGACGCGGCAGCACTAACGCTTTGAACGCGGTTGCCAACCCTGTGTGCCGGCACCATTGCGGAGTCTCCCGGGCTTTCTTGGCTTGATACCGATCAATTGGAAGCGTTCATTGGGATTCGGCGGCCCATTGTCACGGGTTCGAACGAGCAGCGCGGATGGCAAGGCGCAGCTTCTTGCAGGCCCAGTCGTAGTGACTCGAAGTTGCTGAGACACAGTACGCGCCAAGTGAGGTGGTGCCTGTCCACGAAAAGTGTTGCTTCTCGAACAGCTCGACGTCCGTGTATCTAGCGATGAGGTCGAGCACCGAGGCGTGACTGTTATCGAGCGCCGCCAGGGCCTCAGCAAGTGTCGTGTCGACATGCGAGTCACGGAATTCCACGTTCATGCCCGCATAGTTGCGCCAAGAATAGGGTGCCGGGAGAAAGGGCACGGCTTCACCGCGTTCATTGGCCGAAACCCAGTCGAGCAGCAGGCCATGCCAAGAAGCGAGATGCACCAACACGTCGCGCAGGTTCCGGTCACGCTGCCAGTGAGCTTCGGGCTTTGAGAACGCAGGGCCGAATCGCAGCGGTGACGTGCGCTCGTCCGGCGTCATGCCGGCGATGAGTTCGGTCAGGACTGCATAGCGGGCGCCAGCGGCGTCCAGGAGCTCTACGCGCGTTGTTGGTCTCGTCACGGCCACGGCCTCCTTCGGTCGACAGATGAACGATCATTGCTGTAGCAATTCTATGGATGACCCGGCAGAGCGCCCGTGGGTACTGCGACGGCCCTGTCGCAGGCACCGGTCATCCCCCGCCAGGCATCTGTGCATCTCGCACGCCAGCGCCAGAATCGGAACGAGCGCGCTACAGGCCTGGGTATTGGAGAGACGCATTCCGCCGATGAGCAGAATCATGGTCACATCAAGATACTCACGATGCCCGTTTCGCCCGAGGTCTGCCTCGTATTTGGCGGGCGCTGGCCGTTTCGGTGCTGGGTCGACACCGGCGCGGTCGGCTGGCGGAAGTGGGTCTCGGGACGCGACGTGATCCCACCGCAAGCCAGGTGCAGCGTTCGTTGCGCCCGCGGCCGCTCGGTGTGCGAGGATCGATGCGAGCTGGCACGAGCGCGTTCCTGTGACGAGAGACGGGGTGACCATGCGAATAACTGTCGGCAGCATGATCGCGGTCATCTCGGGCGTCGCTATGATCGCAGCGCTGCTGGTGTTCGGAGTGATCGGCATCGGCCGCACCGTAGGCGCGGGTTCCGAGGCTCAGGTGTGCGGGACACGGGTCGGGGTTGCGGCCTCATCTGACGGTTCGGTCCGTCTGCTCGGCACCGAGACGGGTGCGCTTTCGGTCGGTGACAGGTCGCGCATTGGGGCGTTCTGCGTCGTCGAGGTTGTCGATATCAACGCGAGCGCACCCGCGGCGCCGAACGCGAGTACCGACGGTGGAGGCGCCAGTGTGCAGCTCAGATGGCGCCTCTGGTGAGTCGGGTCTGCGACCTGGCAGCGTGACGCCGCCCCACGAAACATTCGGTCTCGCAGGGCGGCGTGCTGCTCCTCGGCGGCGTTCGCTGGGTTACGCGCCCAGGTATGCCTCGATGACGCGCGGATCCTCCGCGAGCTCCGAGGCGGGCCCCTGCAGGGTCACCCGGCCCGACTCGAGCACATATGCCCGGTCGGCGATCTTCAGCGCGGCCTTCGCATTCTGCTCAACGAGCAGCACCGTCGTCCCCGCTTTGTTGACCTCGCGAATGATCTCCATGACCTGCTTCACGATGAGGGGTGCGAGGCCCATCGAGGGCTCGTCGAGCAGCAGCAGCTTCGGCCCGCCAACAAGCGCACGCCCGAGCGCGAGCATTTGCTGCTCGCCGCCCGAGAGCGTGCCACCCTGCTGGTCGCGTCGCTCTGCGAGTCGAGGCATGAGTTCGTACGCGTGATCTGCGCGAGCCGCGATGAGCTTCTGGTCCTTCACCAGGTACCCACCGAGCAGGAGATTCTCGTGCACAGACAGCGTCGAGAATATGCGGCGCCCCTCGGGGATGTGCAAGAGTCCGGCCCCCACCATGTCCCACGGCTGCAGCTTCGTGAGGTCCATGTCGCCCCAGGTGACCCTGCCGCTTTTCGCACGGACAAGCCCCGAGAGCATCGACAGCGTCGATGTCTTCCCTGCGCCGTTGTTTCCGAGCAGCGAGACGATCTCGCCCTCGTTCACTTCGAGACTCAGCTCGCGGAGCGCGTGCACACGGTTGTAGTAGAGCTCAACGTTTTCGAGTACGAGCTTGCTCATTCCTCTTCCTCTCCGAGGTAGGCGGCGATAACCACAGGATTATTCTTGACCTGCTCCGGTGTCCCGTCTGCGATCTCTTTTCCGTAGTTCAACACGACGACGCGTTCCGAGATCTCCATCACGAGCCCCATGTCGTGCTCGATGAGCACGATGCTCACGCCTAGGTCGCGGATCTTGCGAATGAGCCCCATGAGCTCGTTCTTTTCGTTGTGGTTCAGACCGGCGCCAGGCTCGTCGAGGAGGAGCAGCTTCGGCTGCGTCGCAAGCGCTCGGGCGATCTCAACCCGCCGCTGCTCACCGTACGGGAGCTGCGTGACGAGCAGTTCGTCGTCAGCCCGGAAACCGACGAAGTCGAGCCACCCGCGGGCGTCCTCCGTGCACTGCGCCTCGCTGCGCTTGTAGCGGGGAGTGTGCAGCATCGCATCGAACACGTTCTGGCCGAGGTGCGAATGCATACCCGTCTTCACGTTTTCCAACACCGTCATGTCTGAGAAGAGGCGCACGTTCTGGAACGTGCGCGCCATCCCGCGCGTGGTGATGTAGGAGGGCTTGCGGCGTGTGACAGGTTCGCCGTCAAAGACAACCGTGCCCTCGTTGGGGCGGTAGAAGCCCGAGATGCAGTTGAACGCACTCGTTTTCCCCGCACCGTTGGGCCCGATCACCGACACGATTTCGCCCTCGTGCACCGAGAAGCTCAGGCCGGCGACGGCCTTGATCCCGCCGAACGAGACCGCGAGGCCCTGCACTTCAAGGAGCACTGGCCGCGAGTCTGCGGGTGCTGTGCTGCTTCCCGCGGCAACTGTTGGGCTCTCCGTGGCGCTCATCGCTTCCCCTCCTCGTCTTCGGCCCGCTCGGTCGCATGGTCTGCGCCGTCGTGCACCTCTCCGTCGTAGTCGGCGTCGACGCCGACAACCCCAACAGCCACTGTTGGTGGGATTTCGGGAATCTCGCGTTTTTTGAGGAACGGCAACACGGCGTTCGCTGGCCAGATGCCCTGCGGCCTGAAGATCATCGCGACGACAAGCAGCACACCGAACAGCAGGAATCGCCACTCTGAGAATTCGCGGAGGAACTCGGGGGCGAGCGAAACGAACAGCGCGCCGATGATGACACCCGGCGTCGAGCCCATGCCGCCGAGCACGACCGCCATGAGCACGAGCGCCGAATACAAGAACTCGAAGCTGTTCGGCGAAATTGCCGACAGGTGGCCGGCCATGAGCGTACCGGCGAAGCCGCCCCAGACTGCGCCGATGATGTAGGCGGCGAGCTTGGTGGTGTAGCCGTTGATTCCCATCGCCTCGCTCACGTCTTCGTCGTCGCGGACCGACTTCCATGCGCGGCCGAGCTTGCCGCGGCCGAGCCTTGCGACGGCGACGACGGCGAGGCCGATACCGACGATGAGCACGAAGTAGTAAAACAGGATCTTCGGCCCGAAGTGTACGCCGCCGATATCGAGGCCGTCGTCGAAGGACCAGCCAAAGAACGACCAGCTTGGGATCCCGTGGATGCCAGAGGGGCCGCCGGTGATCTTCAGGTTGTTCGCGGTAATTCGGATGATCTCTCCGAAGCCGAGGGTGACGATCGCGAGATAGTCGGAGCGCAGGCGGAGCGTTGGCCCGCCAATGACGATTCCGGCGATGATGCAGGCGATGACGACGAACGGGATCGTCTCAAGCATCGAGAGCCCGAACTGCGTCGTGAGGATGCCGCTCGTGTAGGCGCCGACCGCCATGAATGCGATGTATCCGAGGTCGAGGAGACCTGCGTAGCCGACAACGACGTTGAGGCCCATCGCGAGGACGATGTAGATCATCGCCGATGTGAGAATCGAGATGAGGTAGGGGGTGGCGGAGATAAACGGGAGCACGAGCGCCGCGATGAACAGCACCGCGCCGACGATCTTCATGAAGCGGTCAGGGGCGAGCAAGCCGGCAATGGGGGCAGGCCGCTGGATGAACGGCTTCGGCGCCACGAGGCGCGGCGTAGTTGCTTTAGCCATGATCACACCCTCTCAACCACGCGCTCACCGAGCAGGCCGGTGGGGCGGAATACCAGGAACAGGATGAGGAAGCCGAACGCGAACACGTCGCGCCATTGGCCACCGAACCATGAGGTGCCGAACGACTCGAGTAGGCCGAGCACGATACCGCCCAACATGGCGCCGTACAGGTTGCCGATGCCTCCGATGACGGCTGCCGTGAAAGCCTTCAGCCCGATGACGAACCCCATGAGAAAGTCGATCGTGCCGTAGTAGGCCGCGGCCATGACGCCTGCGGCCCCCGCGAGCGCGGAGCCGATAAAGAACGTGCGAGAAATCACCCGGTTGACGTTGACGCCCATAAGCAGGGCGGCTTTCTGGTCAAGCGCGATGGCACGCATCGCGCGGCCCTCCCGCGAGTGCATCACGTAGCGCTGCAGTGCGAACATGAGGATCGCTGCGACGAGCATAAGCACGATCTGCGGCATCGTCACGCGAGCGCCGAGGATCTCGAGCGGCTCGCCCTGCAGCCGGATCGGGAAGACGAGCGGACTTGCGCCGAAAATCTGGCGAACCGCGTATTCGAGCGTGAAGGATACGCCGACGGCGGTGATGAGCGCCGCGAGTCGCGGGCTCGTGCGCAGCGGACGGTACGCGATCCGCTCGATTGCCACCCCAATGCCGCCGGTGAGCAGCATCGTGATGAGGAGGACGAGAAGTAGAACGGGGATCGAGCCAAGGCCGAACAGCCCAGTGAAGCCACCGAGCACGACAAAGGCGAGGAAGGAGCCAAGCATGTACAGGTCGCCGTGGGCGAAGTTCAGCAGCTTAATGATGCCGTAGACCATGCTGTAGCCGAGGGCGACTAGGGCGTAGAACGAGCCAACGAAGAGCCCGTTCCAAATGAGTTGGAACACAGGTGAACCTCTCTGCGACGGTGAGGAGGGGTTGGAGGGGTGTGGCGACCGGCCGGTCTCGACCAGAACGGGTCGAGGCGCGGCCGGTCACCGTGTTCCCTAGGACAGGTCGTCGGAGAGAACGAATGAGCCCTTCTCGCCGGTCGGCGCGACGATTACAAAGCCGCCGCCCTCGCGTGAACCGTCAGCTGCGAAGGTGAGGTCTCCGGAGAGCAGCGGAAACGCCTTCATCCCCTTGAGCGCCGTGTTTACTGCTTCCGCGTCGGTGCCGCCAGCCTCTTCCATGGCTGCCGCCATGACCTTAACCGCCTCGTAGGTCTGCATCGAGTACGGGCCCGGGTCGGCTTTGGCGAGCTCAGTGTATGCCGCCACCCACTTGTCGCCACCCTCGAGCATGTCGGGGGTGCGCGTGAACGTGCCAAATACGTTGTCGATCGCGGGGCCCGCGATCGCGGCCAGCTGGGCGTCTACCGAGCCGTCGCCGACGAGGACGACGCCGTCGTACCCGGAGGAGCGGAGCTGGTCAATGAGCAAGCCGCCGGCCTGGTAGTAGCCGGTCCAGTAGATGAAGTCGGGGCTGACGCCAAGCACGCTGTTAATGTTCGCGGCGAAGTCCTTCTCATCGGGATTCACCGACTCACGCTTCACGATGTTGAGGTCGCCCGCCTGCTCTTCGAAGGAGTTCGCAAGGTCCACCGAATAGTCGGTGTTGTCGTCAATCAGCACAACATTCTTCGAGCCAAGCTTCTCGGCGTAGGCGATTGCCGCAGCGGCCTGCTGCGTTCCCGTACCGTTGATGAGGAACGCACCCTGGTCGACGAGCTTGGTCGAGTTTGCTGCGGGAATGACCATCGGCACTCCCGCACCCTCGAAGACCGGAAGCGTCGGGAGCGTTGCGCCCGAGCAATAGCCACCGACAGACCCGTGCACACCGGCGCTCACGAGCTTGTTCGCAGCGGATACGGCCTGAGTTGCGTCGCAGCCGTCGTCTTCCGTGATGAGCTCGAGGTCGCGGCCGTCGACGCCGCCGTCTGCGTTGATCTCGTCGATTGCGAGCTGCGCACCGAACTTCATGTAGTCACCGAAGGCGGCCTCGGAGCCGGAGAAGGGTGCCAGCATCCCGAGCTTGATCGGGCCATCGCTCGATCCACCGTCGCCGCCGCCCGCAAGCCCACCGGAGCAGCCAGAGAGCACCAGCGCAGCGGAGGCCGCGATCGCGCCGATGGCCGCAACGCGCCGCATGCGTGAGTTAGAACGTGAAATCATTTGCGATTCCTTCCAATCATTCATCATTGAATTAGTGACAGGGATGCATTCTGCGCCGCACAGGCCGTCATTGGCCAAATACTCTCGACACCAGCAGGTACCCGTCAGTGCAATGTTACTGATTTGCTTGGGGAGCGCAAACAAAACAGGTCACGATTCCGACACGGTCTCACATGAACGCGACAAGAGCGCCGTCCGCAGCCGGGCGCGGGGCTGGGCCCCGCGCCCCCAAAACAAGAACCCCCGGGGCCATGTCGGCCCCGGGGGTTGATGTGCCTCGACCGCGTCGAAACCTCAGCTGTGCTCAGTCGAGGGTAACGAGCCGAACTTCGAGCGTGCCAATGATGAGCTCGCGCGTCGCGGCAACTGGCACGCCGGGCGCGAGCTCCCGCTGCTCGCCGGCAGCGTCAATCGTGAACACTCCATTCGTTGAGTGAAGATCCTCGATCGTCCAGTCGTCACCGGTCAGGCGCAGCCGTGCATGAGACTTCGAGAGCGTGCGTGTCGCGTCAGGCACCAGCAGCACCTCCGAGCCCTCCACGGCAACCGGCTTGCGTCCGACGACGACGTCGTCCGAGGCAAGCTCAAGCTGCTGCCCGTCAGGGAGCTGTATTGCCCATCTCACCCTGCGCGAAACGACGACCGTTTCATCGAAGTCGTCGTCAAGTGGTGCCGGCTCGCTCAGCTGCGACTCGGCACGGCTCGCGAGCGATGCCACCGGTGCCGCGGAAGTCGACGCCTCGGGCGGAACGACCGCAGCGGGGGCGGCCATCGGTTCTGGCTGCGACGCGGGGTTGGGCACGGGCGCAGGCTCTGGAAGCGAAACGGGCTCGGGCAGCGGTGTTGGCGCGGGAACAGGCTCGGGCTCCAAAATCGCGGCCGCAGCCGCCCCATCCGCTGGTCCGGCTACCGATGCCGCGGGAGGCTGGACGCTCGGGTGAACGGGCGGAGCGAGCGGGGGAAGCACTGGCGCGACCTCAGCCGCGGTGACTCGCGTCTCCGCGACGGCCTGGGGGATCGCCGGTGCCGGCTCCGGCTCGGCTGCGGCAGCAGCCCCGACAGCGGCTTCGACAGCTTGAGCCGAGGGCGTCCACGCATCGTTGGCCGCGGCAGCAGCAGCATTCTCGGCGGATGTGGCTGGCGCTTGTGGCTCCGGGAGTAGCGGGGCCTCCGGGGGAATGGGCGCGGGCTGCGGCCATGAGAATGGACGCGCGTCGAAGCTGCTGCCGAAGGAGGGGTCTCGCGAGGGCTGCTGTTCGTTGGCGAGGCGCTGGAAGTTGCCCTCGGTGGTTTTTCCGAGGCCCCACGGGTTGTTCTGCGGCACACCGGCTGTTGGGGTTGACGGGAAGGGCGGCGCTGCAGGAACAGGGCCTGGCGTCGGGTGATCGCCGGGGCTCAGCGGTGTCGCCGCCGGGTGCGGGGCTGGTGTTGGCAACGGCCCAGTCGGGCTTGCTTGCTGGGGGTGGGTCGGCTGGGCTTGCTGCGAACCGAACCCCTGTGGCACCGGTGGCATGGCGGTGTGCTGTTGGCGTTGGTGAGGCGCTGCGCCAGGGAGCAGCGGGTAGACCTGCCCGTCTGGCCCATACTCGACGAGGCCGCCAGCGTGTGGCCGCCAGGACTCTGCCTGGCGGGTACCTGCGCCAGCGGCGTAGCCGCGATCCTGCAGCCGGCTGCCGAGGAGGGTCGCCCACATGGGCGCCAGCAGTGCGCCGAGCACCGTCATCCCGGTGGTCTCCTCGTGCTCCTGGTTGATGCGGTGGATCGCGATAACCGACATCACGTAGGTGACGAGTTGCAGGCCGGGGATAATCCCCAGCACAGCGGTCCATCCCGGCAAGCCGCCACGCTCGATGAGCCGCCACTGGTTCCAGATGGGGATCCAGCCGTGCGCGGCGGGCAGGCCGAGGTAGGGGAACAGCCTCGCCAGCGCCCAGAGGTACCACACGTAGACGCCGAGGCCCACGACAGACCAAATGCCGATGACGGCGAGAATGGGCCCGCCAAATCCGCCGAATCCCATATCGTTGGGCATGGTTTCCTCACTTTAGCAGCGACGTTTTGCTGTACCAACGGTACCGCGACTCTTTGCAGACGCTCTACTTCCGCTGCGCCAATCTTGCTGGCTCCTACTCGTTGCCGTGCTTCGTGGGCACATAGGCAAGTTGGGCGACCTGGTGCCCGCGAGCTCGCGACACGATTTGCGCACGGCCGGGCAAGCTCGGAACAGCTTTGACCTTGCCGATGAGCTGACCCTCATCTGGGCTGCCGCTCAGCAGAATGCCGGTGACGCCGAGGTCGGTCATTCCCTGCAGGATCGGGTCGTAGGCTGCGCGCGAGGCACCGCCGCTGCGCCTCGTGACGATGACGTGCAGGCCAACATCGCCGGCTTGCGCGAGGAGCTGGGCGAGCGGCGCCGCCGGGTTCCCCTGCTGAGTGGCTACGAGGTCGTAGTCATCGATCATCACGAAGCCCTCTGCTCCGCTCCACCAGGAGCGGTTGCGCAGCTGGTCCGTGGTGACTTCCGGGCCCGGCAGGCGCCCGCGGAAGAACTCAACGAGCTCCGCGATCGCCGCCGTCGCCTGCTCCGCGCTGGTGAGGTACGCGCCGAGGTATGGCTCGGGGATCTCCCCGAGGTGCGCCCTGCGGTAATCGATCATGAATATACGCGCATCGCCCTCTGCGTATCGGCGGGTGATCTCGTGAACGAGGCCGCGGAGCATCGACGACTTTCCCGAGCCCGAGTCGCCGTAGAGAAAGAGGTGCGACTCCGTCGCCGGGTCGATCCCGACGGGCGCGAGCGCTGCCTCGTCGAGGCCGAGAAGCAGCTCTCCCGAGACGGCGGCTGGGTGTTCGCGCAGCTCTTCGAGCGGCAACACGGACGGCAGCAGCCGCAGTTTCGGGCCCGGTTCGCGCTGCCACGCACTCGAGATCTTCGCGACGAGATCTTCCACGCCTTCGGAGAGCGCCTCGCTTGACCCGACACCGTCGATGCGCGGCACCGCGATGAGCATCTGCAGCCCACTCTGGTCGAGGCCGCGGCCCGGGAGCGCGGTGACGTTGCCCGCAGCCTTGCGCGAGATCTCGGAGTCGGCGGAGTCGCCGAGCCTGAGCTCGACCTTGCCGCCGAGCAGGTCTTTGAGCGCCGGGCGAATCTCGAGCCACCGGTTCGCGGTGACGACGAGGTGCACGCCGAGGCCGAGGCCGCGCGCCGCGATCTCTTGCAGCGCGAGGTCGAGCGTCTCGTAGTCGTTGCGCAGCGTGCCGTAGCCGTCGACGATGAGGAAGATGTCGCCGTAGCCGTCGTCGACGAGCCCCTGCGTGCGCCGCGACCGGTAGGTGTCGATCGAGTCGATGCCGTGCCTGCGGAAGAACCCCTCGCGTGCGTTGAGCAACGAGGTCACTTCTGCGACGGTACGTCTGATCACCTCGGGCTCGCTACGTGTCGCGAGACCCGCGAGGTGCGGCAGCCCGGTGAGACCCGCGAAACTGCCGCCAAAGTCGATAACGAAGGCCTGCACCTCGTGCGGCGTGTGCGTGAGCGCGAGGGCGGCGAGCAGCGACCGGGCCGCGGTGCTCTTGCCCGACAGCGGCGCGCCGACGATGGCGAGGTTGCCCTGTGCGCCGGAGAGGTCGATGGCGAGAGTGTCGCGGCGCTGCTGCAGCGGCACGTCCACGATGCCGAGCGGCACGGTGAGCCTGCGGTGCTCGCGCCACCGGGGCGCGTGCAGGCCGAGCTCGTAGCTGACCGACAGCTCGCCGAGCAGCTGGTCGAGGCTTGCAGGGTCTTCGAGTGGTGGCAGCCACACCTGGTGGGCGGCCGGCCCCTCCCCCGCCATCCGGCTGACCGCGAGGTCAAAGGTGCTGCGGGTTTCTTCGGGCTCTGCGGCGGCGCGCTCGGCCGCGCGCTGCTCCGCCTCGGCGTTCGCAGAGGCGGCCTCCGCGGCCGGGTCGACGAGGCCGTGGGCTGCCGCGGTGAAGGGCACGATGTTTGCCGTCGCGGATCCGCCACCATCGATCGCCTCGACCTTTGCACGCCGTGCCGGTGGCGGGCCCGACACGTACGCGGCACGGAACTGCGTCAGGTGCTCATCACTGCCGACCTTCAGCAGGCCGCCGCCCGGCTCCTGCGGCAGGTGGTAGGCGTCTGGCACGCCGATGACGCTGCGCGATTCGGCAGCGGAGAAGGTGCGCAGGCCGACACGGTACGAGAGGTGGGTGTCGAGGCCCTTGAGCTTCGACTCCTCGAGGCGCTGCGAGGCCATGAGCAGGTGGACGTGGAGCGAACGGCCAAGGCGACCGATGGCGACGAAGGTCTCGATGAACTCGGGCTTGGCGCTCAACAGTTCGGAGAACTCGTCGGCGACGATGAGCAGCGCGGGGAGCGGTGGCAGGTCGTCGCGGCCGTTCTTTCGCGCTTTCTCGTATTCGCCGACGTTGACGAAGTTGCCCGCGGCGCGCAGCAACTCTTGGCGGCGGGTCATCTCGCCGAGCAACGCGTCTTCCATGCGGTCGACGAGGCTGATCTCTTCGCCGAGGTTCGTGATGATCGCCGAGACGTGGGGCATGTCTGCCATGCCTGCGAACGTCGCGCCGCCCTTGAAATCGATGAGCACGAAGTTCAGCTGCTCTGGTGAGTGCGTGAGTGCGAGCGACAGCACGAGGGTGCGCAGCACCTCAGATTTACCCGAGCCCGTCGCGCCGATGATGAGGCCGTGCGGGCCCATGCCCTGCGACGCAGACTCCTTCAGGTCGAGAATCAGCGGCGCCCCCGACGTGTCTTGCCCGATGGGCACGCGCAGGCGGTCGCGCTCTGGCAGGTAGCGCCACGTTTGGGCGAAGTCGAGGTCGCGCACGTCGGGCATGCGCAGCAGATCGACGAGTTCCAGCTGCCGATTGCTGCCGCTCTTCGCTACCGGTCCGCTGCCGTCGGCGCTGTGGAGCGGGGCGAGTCGCCTGGCGACGGCCTCTGCCTCGATGACGCTCATGTTGTCTGGGGCGAAGTGCAGCAGTCGGCGTGAGCCCTCGAGCAGGTCGGCGCCGCCGTCGTAGAGTGCGAGCCTGCCGCGGTTGGGGTTGTCTGACTCGTCCCACTCCTGCGGCAGCTCGAGCACGGTCACGCCCTGCAGCCCGCCGCCGAACACGGCGTCGCCGCTCGCGACTCGCGCGCCGTCGACAACGACGAGCACCTGCTGCCCCTCGACGGGGGCGTCGCGCACGAAGCGTGGCCGCTCGCGCACCTCGGTGGGGAGCATGCTCAGCAGCGTGGTGGTGTCTGCCCCGATCATGCGGGCGGGGCCGAGGCTGTCGCGCAGCCTGGGCGACTGCACGTGCGGCAGCCACTTCGCCCACTCCCAGTGGGGCAGCTCGTTGGGGCCTGCAGCGACGACGATGAGCAGGTCTTCGGGGCTCTGCATCGTTGCCAGGTGGGTGATGATGCCGCGTGCGAGCCCGCGCACCCGGTCGAGGTCTTCACCGACGATTTCGAGGGCCTCGTAGCCCGGAATGCGCAGGTAGGTGGGCAGCCCGGCCTGCATCGCGTGGGTGGCGATGAAGCGGTGGGCCGCCGTCGCGGCGACGGGGTCGAGCTGCGCGGCCGGCGGAATCTCGGGGGCCTCAAGCGTAAACACGAGCGGCTGGTCGCTCACGCCGAGCCTGGCGGTGAGGTGGTCTTCGCTGGTGGCGTCGCGTTCCCACACCCGCGTGCTGTCTTCGACGAGGTAGCTCAGCGTGCCCGGGTCGGGATAGCGCCAGTTGCGCTCGCGCCGCTGCGCCCGCGCGCCGTTGCGCACCGTCGTGCGAAGCTCTGCGAGGTAGGCGAGGTACTCGCGCCGCGAGCTCATCAGTTGCGCTTGTCGCTGTGCGCGTTGCCGCCACCCGTTGACGAACACGAAGCCGAGGGCTGAGATGAGAAACATGCCGCCCGTGAGCCACCCGGTTGGGCCGGAGTTTGAGACCGACACCATGATGATGGCGCCGACGCTTCCGAGCATGGGAAGCATCGAGGTGAGGATGCCGCCGCCGCCGTCTGCAGCTTCGAGCTCGGGCGGGGGCTGAACCGACAGCGTCCCTGAAGGGACGCGTGGCGGCGCGAGGCGGCTACTCATTCAGTTATTCTCCACGCTTACCCGCGCGCGACGCGGGGTGGGGCATGTTCTCCTCATACTCATCTTCGAACTTCGGGGCGACGTAGCCGAGACGGTTCGTGCCGCCCTTCTTGTCTGCCGCACCACCGCCCTGGCCGCCCATCATCATGCCGGGCCGGCCAGCGCCAGCGCCCTTCGCGGCGCCCGAGCCGGAGTTGCCGGCCCCGGCACCCGCAGCGCCCGTGCCCGTGGTGCCGGCCATACCGGCCGTGCCAGCACCGGCGGCGCTAGCACCGCCAACACCAAAGCCGCCCGCGCCAAAGCCCGCGCCACCGGCACCGCCGGCGATCTTCGCGCCAGCAGCAAGCCCTACAGCGCCCAGGCCTGCGGCTCCGAGACCAGCGCCGACGCCAAAGCCCGGCCGGCCACCCTCGAGCCCGCTGTCAACCGACGGGCCACCCGGCCGCGTCGGCGTCGTGCCATCGCCACCCGGGTACACCGGCCGTGTGCCACTGCCATCGCCGCCGCCGGAGCCGTCGCCGTTACCGCCGCCAGAGCCATCTCCGCCGGGGTTGCCCGTGCCGCCGGGGTTCGTGGTGCCCCCTGGCGGGGTCCACCCAGTGCCGCCACCGCCGGGGCCGCCGGGGTAGCTCGGGTAACCAGCACCGCCACCGCCACCGGGGAAGCCGCCGACGCCGCTACCCCCACCGCCAGGCCCGCCGAAGTTGCCGCTCGGTGTGCTACCGGTGTCATAGACCAGTGGGGGGACAGGGGTCGGTGCTTTGCCGAACTCAGGGATTGGGTCGAAGCGAACCACTTGTTTCGTCAGAGTCTCGCTCCAATCCTTGATCAGCGAATCGATCTGATCGAACGCTTTCTTGGCAGCGGTCTCACGCCCTGAAAGCAGTTGATCCGTGATCCATCCAACAGTCTGCGCCCCGACGTTAACGACCCCGATACCGGAAACTGCAACGGTCTTAGCTCCCTGGTTGACAGCGTCGAGTACACCCTGAGGAATGATCGATGAAGGGAGCGAGTTTAGCGCTTCCTGTGCCAGCCGAACACGTTCCTGGTTATCGCTTTCGGCCGAACAAGAATACTGTCCTGTGCCCGTAATCTGCCGTTGCGCTGTGTAAAGGCTCTCTTGCAGATGGTTAAGATTTCGGTCGTGTGTTTTCAACCGGGCAAGCAAGATATCTCCGGATTTCCCCTTCCAGTGCTGTGGCAGCGCTGCGATGGTGCGCTGAACTTCGGCCTGCTGTTTGCCGATCGCTTTGATGAGCGCCCCGATGCCAGGGGCGCTCCACGGAGCACCCTCAGCGAGATCGCGCAGCTTGTCTTCGTATTCACCCATTATCAGCCTCCGAATTTCATACCCGTTGCTGGGCCTGTTGTGTCTTACCTCGACGAGATCGCGTCACTGCGATCGGCACAATAATGGCAGTGCCGGCTACCCCAACGACAAGCAGCACGATCGCCACTGTCGCCCATGCCGGCCATGCAGCTGTGGCTTCTGAGCTCGGCTCCTTCGGCCCAGCCTCCTCGCTTGTTCCGCTAGGCCAAACGTCTTCGAACGTCGGGCTGAAGGCCCAAAAGCACTCGTCCATGCTCGCGGCCGGGGGCTCACCAGGCACAGAGCACCTTGGATCATCCGACGACGTGACGAACAGCGGGTTCTCATCAGGGAACTTCGTCGGGTCGACGTTCAACAGCGACATCGGATTCGCTAGACCATACCCCCTTTTACGGTCGACCCATTCTGACTCGTGCAAACCGTTCGGGCCAGTGGTGCGTACCATCGCCTGCAACACCTGATTCGCGGTCGCCTCAGGGAACTCCTCCAACCCCAACGCAATCACACCAGCAACCAGCGGAGTCGCAAGCGACGTACCAAACCCAAGACTCGGGCCCCACGCATCAGAAGAAGACGGCACCAACAACTCCGTGCCAGCAGATAGGAACCCCAGGTTCCGAGAGCCACGCGCTTCCCCAAACATCGGGTCGAGACGGTCACCCCCACCAGTGAGAATGTTTCCTTCATTATCCAGCCCAGACACCGCAACAACACCATTCAGCGCATACGGATAGTTCAGCCTCGTCTGAGCTGTAACGTCTCCGTCCGGGTTCGGCGTACCGGCCACGATCGGAACCCCCGCCCTCAAAGCTGCCTCAAGCGCAGGCGTCCAACCATAGATATCTGAGTCAAGACCTGAGTACACAACGATGTCTGCACCGTCTCTCACCGCGTTCCACGCGGCATAGCTATCCGCTCTCCCTAAGAAGTAGTCAGGCGAGTCGGAGGGCAGAGCGGTGTCATAAAACTCGCCACGCGCACCATCATATTTCTCGCACTTCACCCCACCAGCATCACCAGCAGAGTCTTCGCCAGTACCCGTCGAGTAGAACCACACCTCAGCATCAGGCACAATACCCCGCGTACCCGGGCCCCCATCAGCCGACGTACCATTCCCAACAAGCATCGCAACAACACTTGTCCCGTGCCCGGCACGCGCCACATCATCACTCACCGCTGGCACCGGGGTGCCAGTATCCGGGAACGCACAATAGCTTCCCTTCACCGTAATATTCGCCCCGGCAAGCTCAGCCACATCAGGGTTCAACGCCGCGTCAATGACCGCAATCTTGACACCCTCGCCTGTCGCGCCCCGCGCCTGCAGCTCATCAAACCTCAGACCATCCGCGTACCACAGAGCACTCGAACGCTCATTCTCAGGCAGCGCGACCGCGTTTGCAGCCCCCACGCCGCCAAGCAGCATAGTAGACGCCACCGCAAGGCCTACCACTGCGCTCGCTGCCCTAGCCCCCAACGGGCTTACCCCAGGATGTAACGTCAGATCCACCGGGGTTCTCCTGGACGATGAGCTCTGGAGTCGTCAGAGGCTCTCCGCCAGCCGAAGACGCTCGTTGACTAGAACTCTGCGATGCGACCGACGCGGCTTCTTCCTCATACTGGCGAAGAAGAGCCATAATTTCCGCGTCTTGTGCAGTGAAATCGTCGAGAGCTTTGGCCCCATTTGCACAATCGCGACGGATACTCCCAAGGTAGTCCAAAAACCACAAATGGGCCCCCGCTCCTACGTCTTGCATCGCCAAACGGTAGCTCTGAGTGCCGGCTGAAGAGGCCGGGCCAGTGACTCGCGCAACGTCCATCGAGCCCGGGGTCCCAGGGTCGTGTTTACCAAGCGCAAGCATGATGCCCCGTGCTTCTTCATCAACTAGGATCTCGTCGCCGCCAGCCATGGGTGTTCCTCCAGGTGTGATGTGGTCTCGGTCCGGTTTGAGTCTAATCGACCTCCGCGCCTATTGGGGGCGAAGTTTTCGATCTGTCACTATCTAGCTGGCCGAGATAGCGCTCGGGTTTCACACCCTACTCGTCGACCACCGAATTGAGTGAGGTTCAACAGTTCGCCCGCGAGTAAGCCATTGCAGCCACTCATTCGTGGTCAGCCGCGCAGCCTCCGTGATCGCGTCACCGCGATCGGCACGATAATTGCTGTGCCGGCTACCCCAACGACAAGCAGCACGATTGCTACTGTCACCCATACCGGCCATACAGCTGTGGCTTCAGAGCTCGGCTCTCTCGACCCAACCTCGTCGCTTGTTCCGCTGAGCCAAACCTCCTCGGAGGTGGGCCCCGGAGCCCAAAGGCAGGTTTCCATGCTCTCCGGTGTTGGTTCGCCAGGCTCCGAGCACCTTGGGTCGTCCGGTGAAGCCACAAAAAGCGGATTCTCGTCACGATATTGCGTCGGGTCGACGTTCAACAGCGACACCGGGTTCGCCAGACCATACCCCCTTTTGGGGTCAACCCATTCTGGCTCGTGCAAACCGTTCGGGCCGGTGGTTCGCACCATCGCCTGTAACACCTGATTCGCAGTGGCCTCAGGGAATTTCTCCAGCCCCAACGCAATCACACCAGCAACCAGGGGCGTGGCAAGCGAGGTGCCATACCCCAACTCTGGGCCCCACGTGTCCCGCCCAGAGGGCACCAAGAGTTCTGACCCAGCGGACAAGAACCCAAGGTTCTTAGAACCCAGCGCCTCCCCGGTCAAGGGGTCCAAACGGTCTCCTCCTCCGCTGAGGATACTGCCCTCTCTATCCAATCCAGACACCGCTACAACACCATTCAGGGCAAACGGAAAGAATAGATTCAGCTGACTTTGCATATCCCCATCCGGATTCGGCGTACCCGCGACGATAGGAACCCCGGCTCGCAGCGCAGTCACAAGCGCAGGCGTCCACCCATAAATATCGCCGTCGATACCCGAGTAAACAACGATGTCTGCACCGTCCCTGACCGCATTCCAAGCCGCATAACTTTCCGGCCCACCCAAAAAATACTCAGGCGAGCTAGCCGGCAGATCGGTGTCGTAAAACTCGCCTCGAGCACCATCGTAGTTTTCGCACTTCACCCCACCATCATCACCGGCAGATTCCTCAGGCAACCCGGTCGAGTAGAACCACACCTCAGCATCAGGCACAATGCCCCGCGTACCCGGGCCACCGTCAGCAGACGTACCATTCCCAACGAGCATCGCAACAACACTTGTCCCGTGCCCGGCACGCGCCACATCATCACTCACCGCTGGCACCGGGGTGCCAGTATCCGGGAACGCACAATAGCTTCCCTTCACCGTAATATTCGCCCCGGCAAGCTCAGCCACATCAGGGTTCAACGCCGCGTCAATGACCGCAATCTTGACACCCTCGCCCGTCGCGCCCCGCGCCTGAAGTTCATCAAACCGTAGGCCATCCGCGTACCACAGAGCACTCGAACGCTCATCGGGTGCCAACGGTGCAGCTTCTGCAGGCACCGCGCTACCAAACACGAAGCTACCCAACAGCACACCACCAGCAACCATCGACACCACGCTACGCGCCATCAGATAACCTCCCTCGAGAGACGACTCCCGCCGCGCGTTTGCGCGAGCGCGACACTGCGATCGGCACGACAATCGCCGTTGCGATCAGCCCTACGACAAGAACTGCAAGACCAGCAATTGCAATCGGCACCCACCCAGGGGCCTTCGTTTGCCCGACCTCTGTCGTTCCGCCTGGCTCCTCTGCCCCGCTGGGCCACACGACATCAGAGGTCGGATACCCTGCCCATGCACAGGTGTCCATCGAGGTCGGAGCTGCTGCTGACGTGTCTCCCGGATCAAGGCACCTGGGGTCGTCGATATTCATCACGAACAGCGGATTCTCGTCCGGGAACTGTGATGGGTCAATTTCAAGCAGTGCTAGTGGCATCGCAATTCCATACCCAAGTTGGCTCCCACTCCAGCTGGGTTCATGTAGTCCGTCAGCGCCAGTGGTACGAATCATTGCTTGAAGAACTTGATTCGCGGTAGCGTTTGGGTACTTTTGCAAACCCAAAGCCAAAGTACCGGCAGCCAACGGCGTAGCAAGAGAATTGCCAAAACCGATCTTCGGCCCCCATGCTTTCTCGGACGAAGGAGTCAATAGCCCCGAGCCTGCCGACAGGAAGGCAAGGTTGTTCGACCCTCCGGCTTCCCCATCGACCCCCGCTGTTATTCCACCTCCGCTCAGGAGGTTGCCATCGGAGTCAACACCAGAGACACTGACAACGCCGTTCAGCACGAACGGAAATCGGCGCAGGAGTTGGCTCTCGATATCACCATCAGGGTTATGTGTAGCCGCAAAGACTGGTGTCCCTTGCCGCGCGGACTCAACTACTACTGCCGACCACCCCTCGGCGTCGGCTCCGCTATTCGAATAGACAACTACATCTGCCCCATCGCGCACCGCGTTCCAGGCAGCGTACGCACCAGCAGAACCCCTAAAGAAGTCTGCCGACGCTTCACCCTCTTGAGGCTGCTCATAGAATTCACCGCGCGAAGCGTCATAGTGTTCACACCCGGCAGACTCAGTTGCCGCTTCTTCGCCAGGCATACCCGTAGCGTAAAACCACAACTCGGCCTCTGGCGCAATCCCCCGAGTACCCGGCCCACCATCAGCTGCAACCCCGGTCCCAACGAGCATCGCTGCGACTCCAGTTCCGTGTGAAGCCCGCTCCGCGTCATCGCTCACCGCAGGAACAGTCTCCCCCGTTTCGGGGTACGCACAATACCCACCTTTCACGGTGATGTTCGCGCCAGCAAGCTCGGGAACGTCAGGGTTAATGGCAATATCAATCACCGCAATCTTGATACCCGCACCGGTCGCGCCCTGCGCCTGGAGCTCATTGAACCCCAACCGATCCGCGTACCACAGCCCAGCGACACGCTCCTCCTCGGTCAACGAAGCGGCCTGCGCCGCCGACCCACCAGACACCACACCACCCAGCACCGCAGCACCCAACAGCACACAACCAGCAAGCAACGTCACCACGCTACGCACCATCAGACAGCCCTCTCTTCAAGCCAAGATCCACCACCCGGCATTGCGCGCTCCGCCGCACGCCACCCGCGGTGCCGGGGGCACCCCGTGCGCGTGCCCGCGGCGCGCCAGGCCCGCGCCGGCGAGCACTGCAAGCCAGCCGTTCGCCGAGTGGGTTCACCAACGCCGTTGTCATCGCAGACGGCCACGCGTACCTCCAGGTGTGATTGGTATCGCCCCCACCGCGATTCTATGCGACCCGCGCTACTGCCCACCAAGCCCGCGGGCGGCGTTCCGGTCTGCGGTGCCATAGTTGTCTGCGAGCTTCGCGAGTTGCGCAGCGATCGCGGTAAGCTGCGCCCTGTGCTCTTCCATGCGTGCACGCAGACGGGTCTGGGAGCGATCGAACGCGGTCTGCGCGTCACCCTCCCATGCGAGCCGAAGCGCGTCAGCGGCATTGCTGAGCTGCTCGAGCTCGTCGTTGATTCCCGACGCTGCATCACCGAGAACCTTGGCAGCGGTGCGCAGTGTTGACGGAGTGACTTCTAGCGTGCTCATCTGCGCTCCCTACCGGTACCCAATATCGTCCGAGCCAGTGCTCGCGCCCGGAAACGCCTCGGAGGCTTCAGCCCGTAGCTGGCCGACGAACGGAGACTCGGTGCCGAGCACCTGCGCGCTTCGGTCGACGGCAGCGAGAGCCGCCTTGCGTTGCGCATCGGCAACGGTGTCGGTGAGCAACTGAGAGAGGCGTGCTGCCGAGAGCTGCGCGCCCCGCTCAGTCACAGCCACCCGCAGCACCCTGCCGCCGCTTTGTGCTTCCACGCTCACCTCGCCCTGCGGCGAGCGCGCCGTCGCTGTCAGTGTTGCGATCTCGCCAGCGAGCTGGTCGATGCCAGCGCGCCTGGCCTCAGCCTCGGCTACCTGCGCGTCGACCTTGGCGAGTGCAGCCGCGGCAGCCTCTTGAGCGTCATTCTCTGGTGACATGTTGCCTCCCTTTCGGTTCTGCCCATTCGCGGAGCGCATCACAGCGCCGTGACCCACTGAAGCGCTGCCAGGTCGCGACCGGTTGGTAGCAGTGAAGCACACCCCGCGCGCAGGGCACGAACGCCGCGGCAACATTCACCGCTACTCTTGGCCTCACAGCAGCCCCGCGTTCTGCATTTCGGTGACGAGGGCCTGCAGGTCTTTACCCGATGAGAACAGCAGGAGCGAAAGACTGCCGTCGAGCGCTTCGCCCCCGCTCAGCCCCAGCTCGCGGTTGAGTGTCTGCGTTGCTTCTACAACGCCCTCTGCCGGCTCAAACTCTTGACCCCGAAACGACAGCATCAACTTCGCGCCGGCATTCACCCCGAGCCCTTCACTGACCGCCACCAGCGTGCCACGGAACTGCTCGTCTGTGATCGTATCGGGCCCAAACTGCACTCTGACAGTAATGACTTTCGAAAAACCCTCCCAGCTCGTCGAGGCATCGACGCCGACAACACCGATGTCGGCGTCGGAGAGCTTCTGGGGCACCTCCCGTGTAAACGTGTCTGGCAGCAGTGAAGCACACCCTGCGAGCAGGGCAACCAACACGAGGGCGACGACCGCCGCTACCTTGGGCCTCATAGCAGCCCCGCGTTGCGCAGGTCGCTGACGAACTCCTGCAGCTCTTTGCCGGAGGAAAAAACGATGATCGCGTTGTCGTCGTCCACCGCGTCTTTGCCACTCCTGCCAAGTTGTCGGTTCAGCGACTGCAGGGTCTCCGCCACACCGCCCAACTGATCTGGGCCCTCGCTGAAGAAGGCTACCGTCAACTTCGCGCCAGAGTTCGGCCCTAAGCCTTCGCTCACGGCGACAAGGGAGCGGGTGACCTGATCGGGCGTGATGCTGCTGGTCCCGAAATGAAGATCAACGGTGACTTTCTTGGAGAACCCCTCCCAGGAAGTGCTCGCTCGCACTCTCGAAGCGCCGGCCTCGGCCGCAGCAACCCTCTCGGGGACCGCTTTCGCATGGGTGTCAGGCAGCAACGCTGCACAACCGGACAGAGCAATGGCGAGCGGTATTGCCGCGGCTGCCGCGGCAAGTCTGCGCCGCCGGCTATCGCTGTACGCTCTCGAAGACCTGGTGGTCAATGATTTCACCGCCCATCCAGCTGTACTGAGCAGAGAGCTCGCTCGCGTACTTGTCGATTGACGCCGCATAGTTGTTGTTATTGTGGGCCTGCCCAATATCTCCAAGATCCCCCGGCATCGGCAACACCACGCGGTCAACGTTCGGCGCCGTCGCACCAAAAATGTTCCCGTCAAGCATTGCAACTGGGTCATTTGCATGCTGGAACGCAACGACCGGAATAGACGGGGGAATGTTAAAGGTGTCAATCGGCGACCCGTTCGTTACCACCCCGATGGTGGTATACGGCAGGTTCGTGTTCTCTGCGAGCTTGGCGGCCATGATGCCGCCCTGGCTGAACCCGGTGAACACGACAGGGTCTCCCGCAGACATCCCGGCTTCTCGCATGGCGCGCATCACCGCCCGCTCGTATTGAGATGCCATCTCGGGGTTCTTCTCAAACATGAGTGCCGCATTCGTGTTGAGGTCGTTCATCGCCCCACCGCCGAAGAGATCGAACCACTGTTGCGTGGAGGGTAATGACACGACCCAGTGCTCGCTGCCATCGGGCCCGCGCACGAGCTTCACGTCGATCGCGGTCGAGCGCGCCTCCCCGAGCTTGTCAGTGAGCGAATTGGCCTGCACCAGATCAGCGAGCGAATCGAGGCGGTCTGTTGCCACGGTTCTCCCTGTCGCGCTGGCAACGTCTTTGTCCACTTCCGACCGAATGCTCGCAAGCGCCTCATCGTCATATCGCTTCACGTCGCCACTCGCGGTGAGCGCGTCCCGTCTTGCCCCACCCAGAATTACGCCCGGCAGGCCGAGAACCAACCCGCCGGCAACCGGCAGCATGAGTGCCAGCGTCTCGCGCAGCTGGCTCAGCGCTTCATCGATGACCGGGCCGAGCTTCTGCAGCAAGCCGGCGAGGTCTGCGAATGCGCCGAGCATGTTTGCAATGAGCTCTCGGCCCGCCATGATGAGTTCGGCTGCGGCCGAGGCGAGTTTGTACAGCTGTTCGACCTTCTCGAACGGGTTGAGCGTGAAGCCGAAGAGCGCCCCGATCAAGCGGGCGAGCCTATCTAGGAAGTCGAAGATGAACTGTCGCACCCCGGCGACGACGCGGGAGGCAAGCCGCGCAGCAGCGGCAACCGCCCCCGACCAGTCGGCGGCATCACGCGCCACAGGCTTTAAGTCTTCGTAGCGAAGCTCCAAAGCTCGCACAGTGCGGCCCTCGAGCGAGCCAAGCTCTTGCTCAAGGGTGCTGAGCTCGTCAGCGACGCCGACGAGCGTGCTCTCGACCTGTTCCCACGAGGCAGCGACGCCCTCCACCTGGCCGGGGTCGCCGAGGAGCTCGCGGAACCAGGCCTCGAGCGGTTGCACGTAGCTCAGCGCCCAGCCGACAATATCGGGCGCAATATTCGGGACACCGGTTGGCGTCGGGGCCATGAGGCCGTTCGCCCACGCTCCGCCTCTTACCGCGCCCGTTAGCCCGCCCAGGGCGACGCTCACTCGCCGACCTCCGTGCCGTCGAACGCTGCCACGGCAGCCTCCTCGACCTCCGCGAACGTGGCCCTCGCAGCCCCCACGCCCTCTGACATGCGGGAGGCGAACGCCGATGCCGTACTGGCGAGCTCGCCCGTTCGGCTTGCAAGGCTGTTCATTGGGCCGACGAGAAGGCCATTCATCACCCCGAACGCAGCCGACCCCAGGCTCGCTGACGCGGGGCCAACGGCCCCTGCCAGCGTGCTCGCCTGTGCAGCGAGCCCCTGCTGCTGGCTGTCGCACACGTTGTCATCGATGACGATCTTCTCTGCTGCTGACGCGCTCAGTGTGCGCTCCTTCGAACGGTGCGGAGTGGACACTTTCACTCTAATCGCAACTGCACAGGCCACGCCCAGTCAATTTGTCGCCAGCTGAGGGCCGGCTCCCTATCTCGGCATTTCTCCGACAACCGTGGCGACGGTGAAGCTGCGGTCGCCGACTTTCACGCGCGAGCCGTCTTCGAGTCGCACACGCACGCCCGGTGCGAGCGGCGACGCTGTGCCCGTCTCGTCGAGCATTGCCGAGCCGTTCGTCGAGCCGAGGTCGGTGAGCCATACGCTTTCGCCGCGGCACTCGATGCGCAGGTGGGTCTTCGACACTGAGCTGTCTGGGTCTTCGACGACCCAGAGCTGGTCTGATGCCTCTGTCGGGTCTGGCTTGCGGCCGAGGTTGAGGGCGAGCGGAATGGGCAGCTGCACACGCTGGCCCGTGTCGAGGGTGAGCAGCAGCTGCTCCCCCACAACAACCTGTTGCACGGGCGGCGGCGCGGCGATCGGCGCATCGACCGAGACAACGCCGCTCGGCAGCTGGTTTTCGGGCGCTGCCGCGGGCGCTGCCGCGGGCACGGCCGCCGGCGCGGGCTGCGGGCTCACCGGCGCCTGCTGGGGCGACGCCTGCGCTGGCGAGCTTTCGGGCGCGACGAGCGCGTTCGCGGCCCAGGCCTCTGCGCCCTGCGCCCACGCCTCGCGCTCGGCCCGCGTCGGCACCCGCACCACGAGCGTGCGCCCGGCACGGTCTGCCCAACTGCGCCCCATGCGCATCGGGTCTGCTGCGCTCGTCGCGACCACGATGAAGCCGCCGATCACCGCGACGAGGGTGCCCGCGCCGAGCACGAGGGAGCGCACGGCGCCACGGGCGACGCCCGGCGAATAGGGTGCGTCGTCGCGAACGGTGCGGATCCGCAACGCAAGATTTCCCAGCGTCGCTCCGGTGCGAGCCTCGACAAACGCGAGCACGGCGGCCGCTTCGAGCACCGCGATGCCCGTGAGCCACAGGCTCCGCGAGCCGAACCAGACCGCCACACCGACGAGCACCACCGCGACGAGGTCGATGGCAAACGCGCCGAGGCGCGCGCCCGTCGTCGCCGGGCGCGCCCACGCCCTGGCGCCAGCGAGCGCCTGCGCGAGCCTCGTCGACACACCGCGCTGCTGGGCGGCAGGGTTCGCGTGTGGCGCCGCGCCATTCGGGGCGGCGCCCGGGCGCAAAACTGGCCGCTGCGTGCGCTGCCGCGAGCCGGCTCGGCGGTCGCGGCGCGACTGTGTCTGCGACGGCGTTTGCGATGGTGTCTGCTGCGGCCTCAGAGATGGCACGCTCGGCGGCCCCGCGTGGTTCGGCGGGCCCTGCGGCTGAAAATGACTCATTACGACAACACTCCTCGAAGCACGTCAATCGCCCCCGCGGCGAGCAGCCCTGCCGGCAACACCATCGCTACCGCAAACGCCTCCACAATATCTCCAGTGCGCGACCAGCCAAGCGAGCGGGCGCCGCGCTGCAGTGCGACGCTTCCCGCGCCGACTGCAACGCCCGCGAACAGCAGCACGCCGGCGGCTGGCAGCAGCCACTGCACCGGCACACCGGGCGCCACAGCGAACATCACCGCGGCCCCGAGCACTCCGGCGAGGGCGGCAACGCGCTGCGGCCGCTTCAGCATCGGGGCGACCGTGCGGCGCGACACGAGCAACAGCGCAGTGGTCGCGAAGCACACGAAGACGCCTGCCCCAATGCGTTCGACGAGGTTGCCCGTCGACAGCGGCTCAACCGCTAGCGCCATGCCCGGCACCGCGAGCACCGCAAACATCACGGTCGCCGTGCGCAGTCGCGACTCGGTCACAGCAACCATGTCGAGCACCTCGTCGCCGTCGACGCGTTCGATGTAGCGCGGCACCCTGCCCCGCACCGTCCAGCGCAGCGCCATGTAGCGACCGTAGTCGATCGAGTACCCCTCGTCGACGTTCACGAGCAGCGCGGGGAGCGCTCGAATCATGAGCACACTTGCCCCAGCTGCGACGATGAAAAACTCGCGTGCGCCCCACCCGATGAGCGGGCACGCCGCGGCGAGGATCGCGGCGACGGTGGCGATGAGGGCGGCGGTGGCCGCCCCGGCCCGCACCACGCGCGCGCGTGCGAGAGCCGAGAGCAGCACGGCGATGAGCGCGATGCCGGCGAACCCCAGGGAGCAGGCGAGCATCGCATCCCACAGCGGGCCGCGTATGCCGTCGGCTCCGCGCGGTGCGGCGAGCACCCCGGCGATCGCGCCGAGCAGCAGCGCCGGGAAGATCTGCGGGCCGGCCTCGTTCTCGCCAGGCTCGGCCCGGTTCGCCTCGGCAGCCACCCGTGCAGCTCCGGGGCTGGCAGCGACGCCGAGCGCCAGCACGAATGCGGCAACGCCGACGATGAGAGCAGCTGCGTTGCGCTGCATCGCCGAGTCAGAGGCAACGGCGATCACCGCGGCGGCGAGCGCCCCTGCGACCACCCCCCAGGGCAGCAACCGCACGCCCGAGCGCGCGCCGCGCCGCCGGCGATCTTCGTCGATGGCGGCCCGCGCACTCGCGATCGCGTACAGCCCGCCCTCACGCAGCTCGGCGGCCTGTGTGCCGGGCTCGACCGTGGTGCCGCCAGGGCCGAAGACGCGGTCTCCCGGCCCGAGCCGCACGCCCGCGACCGCGAGCGCGTGGTCGAGCGCATCGCCGGCTGGCACCACGAGATCCACACGAGATCCCGCGGCATGCACGGCGATGCGTCGAAGCGGAGCCGGGGCAGAAGTCACGATGTCAGCTTAGCGATCGGTGGCGAAGACGGATACACGCAGGGTTATAGAGTTCTCTCCGGTTTTGTCACAGCGTTTCGCTTCGGGTCAGCCATGAATCGGGGGCACCTGATGCGTTCGCTGCTCTTGGTAGAGCTGGTACGCCAGCAACTGCGAGGCACCCTCTGGCCCGTACTTCTGGTTGACCTCACGCACTTTGAGCGCAGCGATGAGAAGGTAACTTGCCACCGGCACAAACACGAAGACGCAACAGCCAAAGAGCAAGTTAGAGCCTGACGCGGCTCGGCCGCTCCCGAACGCGACCATCACTATGAGGTTGAGCAGCAAGGCGAGTGCGAACCCGCCGGCACCGACGCCGATCACACCGAATGAGACCTTACGCACCATGCCATCCAGGTGCGGAAAGCTTCGCCGCGCCTGCTGGGCGAAGACAACTTGCAGTGTCGCAGCAACGGTCACCAATGCGAATCCCAGGGCGATCGGCACGCGCGAAATCACCGGGGTGTGGTAGAGCGCAGTGAACACAAGATATCCAACGAGGAACATCACGGCTACACCAAGTGCGACCCACGAGAGGGCGGCGACGGCGTTAACCTGTCGCTGCAGCCTCGCCAGGTTCGGATCGGGAATCATCCGCTATTTTCCTTGCACGAGTCGCACGCGCTCAGGGCGTGAGGTCGCGCAGCCGCGCGACGGTTTCGGCGAGCTGGGCCTGCGCCGCCGCGAAGTTCGGCGGCAGCTTTGCGCCCTCGCCAACCTCTTTGGCGCGCTCGTCGGCAATCTTGCCGATGTCTTCGCCCATCTGCTTGCGCACCGCCCGAGCCTCGGGCGACAGGTCGAAGCCCTGAATGATGTCGAACTCGGTTGTCTGCCCAAGGTCGATGCGCTGCTGCAACACCTGCCAGTCTTTGCCGCTGTCGCCGCGCCGCCTGGCCTCGGCGGCCGCTTTCGCTGCAACCGCGCGCTCGCGCTCGCGAGCCTCGCGGGCCTCGCGGAGCTCAGTGGTCTGTGCTGCGACTTTCTTCGTCGCCTCGCGCAGCTGCGCGATTGCCTCTTCTGCGCTCAACATGTCAACGCCCTCTCGTGAATCCGCCGGTGTTTCCGGCACCAGCCAGCGCCGTGTTACCCGCGCCGGCAATCTTCGTCACCTTCCCGGCAATCCCAGCTCCAGAATCGACGAGCCCGGCGAGGGTAGAGACGATCGTCGCCGCCTGCGAGAGCGCCGTCGCGGCCTGTCGGACCGAGGCATACATGCCCACGATGCCCGAGTGAATGGCCGCAACGGCCTCCTGGAATCCGACGAACTGGTTGAACAGGTCGGCGATGCTCGCCATCCACCCCATGATCGTTGATACCGCCGAGGCGACGAGTCCGACGGCGGCGACGGTCCCGACCGGTGGCGTGGCGAGCGCTGCGACCAGGGCCAATCCGTACGAGATGATGCCCTGGAGCACCTCGCCGATGAATTCGACGATGCCACGCGCAAACGCGGCGAGCTCGGCATCCATCACTCCTGCCTGCTCACACTGCTGCGGGAGGTCTGCAAGCAACTGGCCGAGGGTGCGCTGGCAGCGCGCGAACTCGTCGGCAGCCTCGCCGAGCCAACCATCGCCGACAACGTCGTCCATACCAATCACGCGCTGATTCACGAGCGCCACGGCTTCGCCGCACTGGGGCCAGGCGACGGCGGCGCGCTCGAGCGCGTTCCAGTCACCGACGAAGGGCTTGAACACGAACTCTTCGAGAGGGCTAAATTCTAGAAAAAGCCCGATAACCGCATCGATTTGCGAGAGGCCGGGAATGGCGTTCGACGTAATACGATCAATCGCTTGGTCGACCTGGCTGGGCGCCACAGGCGCAACCAGTACCGAGCTCAGGTCAATGGGGGTAGCGGTGCCGGTCACAGTGGGCTCCTCTCACCGCGGGCGTATGCCGCGGTCACAAGATCATCAAAGTCAAAGGCGATCGCCCCGGGCATCGCCTGTGTCGTGGTGTCGGCACCCGCTGGCGTGAAGCCGATGGTCACGGTGCCTCCGGCCTCGCTGGGGCGCACCACCACGATCGGGTCGCGCTGTGCCCAGCGCTCGGCGAACACTTCTTCAGAGGTGCCGATCTTCGAGGCAACCTCGGGCGGCAGCCCGCACTCGACCACCCAGTCCGGGGCGTGCGCTGTACCAGCGTGGCAGCGGCCGCAGTGCGGCGGGCAGCCCTGCTGAACCTGTTCACCGAGACAGACGTTGCACTGGCAACCGGCGGGGTGCGCGTCGCACTCACCGCAGCGGCACCCGACCGGGTGACCGTTGCCCCCGGTACCGCCTTCACCGTCAGTGTCTTCACCGTCAGTGTCTTCACCATCGGTATCTTCACCATCAGTGTCTTCACCATCGGTATCTTCACCATCGGTGTCTTCACCATCGGTGTCTTCACCATCGGTGTCTTCACCATCGGTATCTTCACCATCGGTGTCTTCGCCGTCAGTGTCTTCACCATCGGTGTCTTCACCATCGGTGTCTTCACCATCGGTGTCTTCACCATCGGGCGTCTCTGGCAGCTTTGGGTCTTCGATCTCGGGCTCAACAACTACCGGCGGCGTCACCGGGGGCTCAGAGACTGGCGGCTCTGCGACGGGCGCGGGGCCTCCGCCGCCTCCGAAGTCACCACCGCCACCACCACCGCCGAAGTCACCGCCGCCTCCGCCGGTGTTAACGCCGCCATCGATCTCCGCCGCAAGCCCTTCACAGGTTGCAGCGGCTTCCTTTTCAACCTCAGCCATGTCGTCGCGGGCGGCGAGTACGCTCATTCCGGTCGCGTACAAAGCCTCGCTCAGCGCGGTGAGGTTGTCCATGACGGCGTCGCGTGCCGCGTTGTGAATCGGCTGCAGCGGCTGCAGGAGAATGCCGAAGGCACCGTCGAGCGAGCAGTGCTGCTGGGCGTATCGGCCTATCTCGCGCGCCGCCTTGGCGCACTCGGCGACACCGGCCGCCGCGTTTTCCATGACTGGGGAGTCGTAGTTGATCTTGCTACTCATCGCAGGGGTCTCCTCGACCTCGTCGTTGTGCTGCCGGGAACGCTTGTCGCAACACCAATCGTTGCCTGATTGCTCAGGGCTCACTGTCGGGCCACGGGCGCGGACTAAACCGTGGCGAAGCAAAGGGGGCCACGGGAAACCCCCGTGGCCCCCTGAGCTTGGTGCTACATCGAGAAGCGGCCCGCGTTGCGCGCGTCGCTCTGGTTGTAAGTCTGAGCGATCTGCTCAGTGCTTGCCGAGATGCGCTCGAGGAGCGACTGCATCTCGGTGAGCGACTGGGTCCACTTACGCTGCGCGGCATCGTAAGTGTTCTGCGCGTCGCCGCTCCAAGCTGCCCGGAGCTTACCGACCTCAGACTCGAGACGGTCGATCTCGGCGCGAATCTGCTGTGAGCCCTGGCGAATCTGAGCTGCGGATGCACTGACCTGTGCGGTCTGTACTGACATTGACTGCATAATCTAAAACCTTTCTACAACCGGTCTCGGCGGGCCGAAACTAGTTGCCACCCATCATTGCGCCGAGCCCTGAAATGGCCGACTGGTGCTCCTGCTCGGTGGCAGCCTGATCCTGCTCGGTGCCGCGCAGTGCGGTCTCGAGCTCGATGAGCACGTTGTTGAGCTTTACGGTCTCTGCGTCCCAGCGCGCCATGAGCTGGGTGAACGAGAGCGCAGCAGAGCCCGTCCAGAAACCGCGAAGCTGCTCGATCTCGCTGCGGACCTGCTTGGTGCGCTGGTCGATCCCTGACTTTGCCTCGGCGACGGCCTGCTGACCGCGGCGTAGGGCTCCTTCTTCTGCGGAGATGGTCTGTGCCAACTCAGCCTCCTTCGGATAACGCACCCTCGGGCGCGCGGTGGGGTGAATGTTCTGAGAAGACGAACCCGACGCCCCAAGCCAAAACCGAGGAGACAACGCTCGCCTACCCACCAACCTACGGCAGGGTTCCGCGAAGCACAAAGCCTAATCGCGTTGGTGTGCACAGATTTGCGGGGCGGTTGGGCGCCCACCCCTGAGCAGAAGCAGCTATGGCGCTGCGGGAGACAGGGCATAGGATCAATAGCGTTCGCCCGTATCCGCAAACCTTCGGAGAAGATGTTGCCAGCCTCAGCGCCCGCCGAACTCGACGCGATTGTGCGCGTCTCAGTGGTGCATGCCGAGCGCCGCGTCGACCTTGTTCTCCCCGGGCGGCTCCCGCTCGTTGAGGTACTCCCCGGTATCGCTCGCGGGCTTGGCGTACTCGACCCAACCGTGCTGCACGGCGGGTACCGACTTACTCGCGCAGACGGCAGCAGCCTCGACCCCACCCGTGGCGCACTCGCGCAGGGCATTGACCAGGGCGAGATTCTCACGCTCGCGCTCGGCGGCCTGGTTGCGGCCCCCAAGCAGTATGACGATCTCGTTGAGGCTGTCATCGACGCGACCTCCGCGCACCACGCGGCGTGGAAGCCCGAAGATGCGGCCCGCACCGCTACCGCCGTGAGCCTCACGTTGCTCGGGCTCAGCGCGATCCTGCTCGCCCTGCAGCCACGCACCGGTCTCACCTCCGCGGTGATCGCCGGCGTCGGTTCCGCGGTGTTACTCGCGCTCGCTGCGACGCTGAGCCGCCTGCGGCAGCACGAGTCGGGCGTCGCGTTCGGTATCGCCGCCGCCGCATTTGGCGCGCTCAGCGGCTACCTCTTTGCGCCGCAGGGCGCAGATCTCTGGGGTTACCCGCTTGCGCTCGCCGGTGTCGGCGCGATCGCTGCCGGCGGCACCGCGATGCTCACTGTTAAACCTCCCGTAGAAATGTTCTCCCTACCCATTGCGTTCGGCGTGATTATCGCGCTGCCAGCGAGCGTGGTCGGCGTCACCGACATCGCCCCGGCTGGGCCGTACGCGATCATGGTCGCTGTTGCCGCAATGGTCGCCGGCGCGCTGCCGTGGCTGACCCTCAGCAGCACCCGCGTGCGCGTGGTGTCGCCGACGAGCGAGACCGAGATGTTTGCGCCGCCGCCACCGATCGACGGCGACCGCGTGAAGGCGCGCATCAGCGCGGGGCACCGGCTGCTCGTGGCCGTGCGCGTAGCATTCGCGCTCGCGGTGCTCGTTGCGACCCCCGTCGTTGCCGCCGGAAACTGGATGGGCACGATCCTCACGGTCGCGGCCGGTGCGACGCTCATGTTCCAGTCACGCCAGTCCGCGCGGCGCGCCTCAGTGTTGGTGCTGCTCATTGGCGGCACGGCGATCATGGCGGTCAGCGGCCTCGCCGCGATCCTCAGCCACCCAGACGAAGCCCCCATGCTGCTCATCGTGCTGCTCGCGGCGACCGGCATCATCACCGGGCTGACACTGCTGAGCGACCGGGTGCGCATGCGGCTCACGCGGGTCGGCGACGCCATTGAGGTCATTCTGCTCGCGCTGCTGCTGCCACTCTCCGTGATCGCCGCAGGGATCGCGTAACCGTGGCAACCAAGAAAGACCTCATCGAGGCGCAGGCATTCAGCCGCAACCGGCTCCTCTCAGCGTTCATTGGCGGGGCGCCCGGCGGCAAAGAGCTCGAGCCCGCAAAACCGCTGCGCGCCGTGTTCGGGGGAATCGCCCTCACCGCCATGGTCATTCTCGCCGGTGTCTTCATCGGCCTGCTCCGCCCGGGCCTGCCCGGCGGTTGGGAGAACAACCGCCTCGTCGTCGCCCGCGACACCGGCGCACGCTACGTCAGCGTCGAGGGCACACTGCACCCGGTGATCAACACCGTCAGCGCCCGCGTACTCATTCCGGCAGACGAGTTCGCGGTCGTGAGTGTGAATCAGTCGTCGCTGGCAGGGATCCCGATCGGCGGCACCATCGGAATTCTCGGGGGCCCAGACACCCTCCCTGCGGCGAAGGATCTCGACGGCCGCAACTGGCTGTCATGCGGGACCCATGAAAACACCGAGGTGTGGCTCGGCGGCCAGAACCGCACTGCGGCCCCTGCCGGCGTCGGTTCGGTCGTCACCCGCGACGGCGAGATGTTCGTCATCGGCGACGGTGTGAGCTACGCAATCCCGGCCGGGCAAGAAACTGCTGTGCTGCGCGCAATCGGCCTCGAAAGCGTCACGCCCCAGCCCGTGCGGGGCGACTGGCTCGCCCTGTTCGAAACCGGCAAGGAACTCGCTCCGCTCAAGTTCGCAGGCGCCGGCGCCGCCGTTGCCGGCCAAGACCTGCCCGCTGGCAGCGTGATCCGCCCCACCGGGAGCCCCGAAGACGAGCGCTACATCCTGACCGCCGAGGGCGCACTCGCCCCACTATCGCCGCTCGCGCACCGCCTGTACCTGCTCGGCAGTGGCGGCGATGGGCTTGGCACGCCAGCCGAGATCAGCCCTGCCGCGATCGCACAGCTGCCGACCGTTCAGCGCGCGGGCGGCGAGGACTGGCCGGAGGATACGCTCGCGCCGAGCGCAGCCACCGGAGCCCCGTGCGCGACTCTCGCGGGGCCCGCAACCGATCAGCACACAACACTCGCTCGGGAGTCTCGGCCCGTCGCGGGGGTCGCCCCCGTCGCAGGCGGCGCAACCGTGCACGTGCCGGAGAACGTCGGCGCGCTCGTGCGCGGCGGCAAGACCGGTTCCCTCGTGCTCATCGATTCGACGGGCACGGCCTATCAGCTACCCGGCGGCGTTGGGGTAAACGCGAAGCAGCTCGGCTACACGGCGAAGAACGTGACGACGGTGCCGGCAGGCTGGGTGCGGCTACTCCCCGCGGGCCCAGAGCTCACGCCCGAGGCCGCTGGAGCCACACCGGAGAGCCCGTGACGGGCAAGCGTGTGTTCGTGCGTTCCGGGGCTGCACAGCTCGGGGTCGGTGCCGCGCTCATCGCCGGCTTCGCGCTCGGCATGCTCGCGACGACCGCGCAACCCTCCGCTGCGGTCCCGACGGCAGACGCCGCAGCGCCCGAGGCCTGCTCGCCCGGTGCGGTGGCGCGCATTCCCGGGCCGCCGCCCGTGCTCGAGGCACTCAATGCGGCGCCCGGCACACTGCCGTACACGGGCAAGGGCGTGCTCGTCGCGGTCGTCGACTCCGGCGTCGACGGCACCCGCCCCCAGCTCGCCTCGGCGCTCGCCCCGGGGAGCCGCTCCCTCGTCAGCGACGACGCCAGGCCAGACGGCCTCGGCGACCCCTTCGGCCACGGCACCGCGGTGGCCGGCATCATCGCTGCCAGGCCCGAGAGCGGCTCCGGCGTGACCGGCATCGCCCCCGACGCGCAACTCGTCTCGATTCGGGTGTTCAGCAGCACCGACGAGCAGGCCAAGCGCGCGGGCACCGGCCCCGATGCCGAACGGCTCGCCGCCGGCATCAGAGATGCCACCGACCTCGGCGCCAAAATCATCGTCGTGGCGATGAGCGACGACCTTGACACCGCCGCGCTGCGCGCGGCAACCCAAGACGCGTACGCGCGCGGCTCGCTGGTTGTCGCGAGCGCCGGCAACCGCAGCACCACCGAGGTCACAACCGACAGCCCCCGCTACCCAGCGGCATACCCCGGCGCCCTCGCCGTCACCGCGGTGACGTTGTCTGGGCGCCCCACCGACGACTCGATTCACGGCAGCCACGTCGACGTTGCCGCGCCCGGCCAGAATGTGCTCACCACCGCAACCGGTGCCGGCGACTGCGTCTACGCCGGCGACGCACCCTCGTCGAGCTTCTCGACCGCCTACGCGGCGGGCGCCGCAGCGCTGCTCGCCGAGGCGTACCCGAACGAGGGCCCCGAGGGGTGGATGTATCGCCTGCAAGCAACCGCCGACCGCCCAAACCCCGACGGTCGCGACGATCTCATCGGCTGGGGCCGCATTTCGCCCGCCGCGGCACTGAGCCTGCGGCCCGACCGCACCACCCGGGGGCCGGCAAGCCCCTTCGCCGACACCAGCGGCTCGGCCGTCGCGCGCCCTCACACGCAGATCGCACGCAGCGAGACCGCCGAGCCGAACCCGGCGCCGGCGATCATCGGGGCTGCCGCGCTTGGCGGGCTCATCATTGTGCTCGCGCTTGTCGCTCAGCTCAGGCGGCGCCGGGCTGCCGCAGCGAACCCGCAGTCAGAGACAGCTGCCGGCGACGCGGGTGCAGCTGGCACTCAAGAGACCAGTGACGAAGACGACGACGATCCGTACGGGCCGCGGTAACGCTTGGTTAGGGGCGCAGGAGCTGAGTGAGCACCCACCACAGCCCAGCGCCTGCAACGACGGGCACCACGAAGGCACCAGCCCACGCGAGCGCGCTGAAGCGCCGGTTGAGCCTCGCGAGCGACGGCAGGGCCTCGCGCACCGCGACAGGAACGTCATAGCCGACTGGCGGCGACCCGAGGCTCCGCCCGAGTTCACCAGCGACACTGCGCTCCACGAACGCTTCGCTCCGCGCGCCGTACACGACGGGAATGCCGCCGCGGACTCCACCGCGCGGCAACGATGACTGCTCGACAGGGAACGGGGCTGCCGGCGCACGCCGCTTCGCATCCAGCGGGTTTTTAAACAGGAGCTTCGCGAGCTCGGGCGGGATCTCATCGGGCTCTTCCACCGGCGCTGCGACAGGAGCCCCGACGGGGGCACGCCTGCCAGCTACCGCGCCCGGCTTCGCGTGGGCGCCGTTGGCGGCACCCGGTCGCTGGGCCGCCGCGATCGTCGCCTCATCAGTGTGGCCTGGCCTGTCGGCGGCCGCCACAACAACGGTGGCGTCCTCCTGGGCTACGACGACCGTGGCATCGTCAACTTCGACGTCTTCGCTCGCGCCCTCTGCTGCACGCTTGCGAGCCTCGGTCTCGTCTTCGGTCATCGCGCAACTCCTCCGGCTGCACGGCGCCGCGGGACCGTCGCCGTCACGGTGTCATCGCCGTCGGTTTCGCCGACCGATGGGTGCTCGGAAGGCAAATGCCACGCGCGCCCGCCGCCGACGGTGTCGACGATGATCACGGTGACGTTGTCGCGGCCGCCCGCTTCGTTCGCGCGCCGCACGAGCTCCTCGGCAACTGCCTCGGCCCGGCCACCCATCGTGAGCGTCGCCCGGAGCTCCTCATCTTCGAGCTCCGTCGTCAGTCCGTCCGAACAGATCAGCAAGCGCGCACCCGTTTCGACGGGCAGCAGCCACGAGTCTGCCGTGGTGTCTGCAGATCCGAGCGCCCGGGTGATGATGTTGCGCGGGGGTCGGTTGCCAAGGAAGTTGGGCTCGACCTCGTCGCGCAGCGAGTGATCGACTGTGAGCTGCTGCAGCTCGGCCCCCCGGTGCAGGTACACGCGGGAGTCACCGACGTTGAGCACCAGCCAGGCGAGCTCGCCCTCGCTCTCGACGAGCACCGCTCCTGTGAGCGTGCAGCCAGCGCCCTTCTCCCGGCCGGAAGCGACGGCTGCGACCGCAACTCGCGCCGCGTCTAACGCGGCCGACACCTCGGGCACCGTCGACGGTCGACCCGGCGCGATGCGCTCGCCGAACGCCGCGATCGCTGCCTGGCTCGCGAGATCGCCTGCCTCGTGTCCGCCCATGCCATCTGCGACGAGGAACGATGGAGCGAGCGCAAGCGCCGAATCCTCGTTCACCGCGCGCCGCTGACCGACGTCGCTCATGACCGCAAAGTCAAGCTCCACGCCACGCATCATTTCGATGCCTCCTTCTGTCCGCGGCGACGCAACGCGTCGCGCACACTCGTCCACGTAAAGCTCCCAAACGAAGCAAACGAGAATCGCGCCCGAAGGCGCTGCCACACGCTACGATCATCCCATTGCTCAGCAACCCGAGCATCGACGATCTCCCAGAGCGTATCGGCTGTCTCCGCACTTATACCCTCGCGGGCGTAGACCGCCTGGTCAACCGTCCACGCGATCCAGTCGCCGCCGTCGACGCCGAGCTCCTGCATCGTCGCTGCCCTGCTGCCGGCCGAGGGCCGCCGGCCGCCGTCGCGGTAGGTGTCGAGCAGCTCATCCCACGCCGCGAGCGCACGCACCTCGGGTTCGGCGATCGCGCGCCTGCGCTGTGTGCGGGTGCGCTTCACGACCGGTACAAACAACAGCAGCAGCGCGAGCAATGCGACGCCGAGCAGCGTCAGCCCAATCAGGCGCAACACGGGCCACAGCGCGCTCAGCCCAGTCGGGTCGGTGTCACTGTTCTCACCGCTCTCCTGATTCGTCATGCCGACGGGTGGATCGCTTTCGCTGGCATCGCGATCCTCAGGCTGCGTCGGAAACTCGGGAAGCTGCTCGCCCTTCTGCAGCATCGTCGGGGGAATCGCGACCTGCGGCGACACATCGATGGGCGCCCAGACGCCGTCGGCTCCCGCCGTTTCCACCCAGGCGGCGACATGCTCGCCTGTGCACACGTCGGCGCAGGCGGGGATCCCAGGCACGCCATCGTCGGGCCCACCAAGGCGCACGCCGACAACGACCCGCGACTCGAAGCCCATCGCGCGCGCGATGAGCGCGGCGGCCGCCGCGAACTGCTCGTCATCGCCGATTCCGGCGACGAGCATCGCGGGCTTGCTGTCT
Organism: Leucobacter komagatae; assembly: GCF_000834055.1. Classification (GTDB taxonomy): domain Bacteria; phylum Actinomycetota; class Actinomycetes; order Actinomycetales; family Microbacteriaceae; genus Leucobacter; species Leucobacter komagatae_A. The sequence goes on along the minus strand of NZ_JXSQ01000019.1, from coordinate 15,582 downwards.
TCGCCCGCCGCAAGCTGCTGCTCCGTGAGCTGCGAGAACACTTGCTCAACGCGCGACGAGGAGTGACCACCTGGGCTCGAGACAAAGCGAAGGCCCTGCTCGGCAGCGAGGTCGCGCAGCCACAGGTTCTCGCCGTCGCCGTCGGTGAGGGAGTGGCTGAGGTAGCCGCGCTCGCGCAGCCGGTCGACAGCGGCAGCGAGCCCCTCGCCGCTGTTCGGCAGCTCCTGAAGCTGCACCCACCGAGCGAGCTCTGGGTACTCCTCGAGGTCGATGAGCGCACCCTCGCTCGCCGGCTTCGTGTCGAGTGCGGCGTCTGGCGACGCGTCCATTGTCACGCGAAATCCATCTCCGGCGCGAAGCCCCGCCGCGGTGGGCACCGCGACTGCGCTGCCCGTGTCACGGTTGAGGTAGAAGCTGTCTTCGAGCGAGCCGGCGCGCGACCCTGAGAAGCTCGGCGGCTCAGCGAGCGGGGGTGCGATGGGCACCCACACGTCGGCGTAGCCCGCCCGAATCTCGACGCGAACACCGGCCGGGTTCGGCACCGCCCCACCGCTCGGGAAACGGGCGAAGCGCCCCGCCTGCGACCCAGCACCGACGGTGAAGTCAACGCCGTCATAGGCCGGCAACACCGCGAGCCGAAGGCGCGAAGGAAGTGCGCCGTCGTCGCCCGTGACGGCGAAGAGCTCGGCCTGCAGTGTGGCGTCGCGTTTCCACGCCCGGTACGCAGTGAGCGGGCTGACCGTGTCACGCACGACGAGCTCGGGGTCGATCGCATCGCGCGGCACCGTTCGGGCGCCCTGCGTCACGATCGGGGCGATCACGAGGGCCCCCGCGAGCGCAGCGGCGACGGTGAGCCCTGCGACAACGCCGCGCACGATCGTGTTCCGTCGCACGGCACCCCTGCCCGTCAGCGGGCGCGGATCGGCCGCTTCGCCTTCGGCCGAGGAATCAAGCATTGCGTCGGCCATGCGTCCGCGGCGGAGGGCCGCACGACGATCCCGGCCCGAGGACCACGCGACCCACGCGATGGCAGCGCTGAACGCGGCGATCCAGAGCGCAAGCTCGCGCGGCGCGGCGACCGTGATCCCTGCGATGTGGAGCGGCGCGCTTACCGCGGACGAACCGAACACTGTGCCAAACATGACGGGCAGCACGAACCCGAGCGCGGCGAACGGCGCCCACCGGCCGCCGCGCAGCATGAGAGCGGCTGATCCGGCGACAGACACACAGACCACGAGCAGGAACGGCACGAGCACCGTCTGGTAGCTCCCCAGCGGCAGCGACAGCGTGAGCAGCTGCTTCCAGCCGAGGGCGACGGCCGCGAGCCCATCGCCCAAACCGCGCAGCCACCCGAGGGGGCCGCCTGCGAGGGCGCTCGGCACCCCGAGCGGGAGCACCATCACGAGAAACGCGACAGCGAGGGCGACGAGCGTCATCGCGCCCCAGCGGAACCGCACTCCCAGCCATACGATGGCAAACACACACACCGCTGCGAGTCCTGCGACTGTCCAGAGCCGAGCCGTCTCATAGATCGGCCACGCTGCGCACACCGCGAGCACCGGAATCGGAAGCAGGGTGAGTGCCGCGATGAGCAGCGCGACAAGTGTTGAGCCGCCCGATCGCGCTCGCGCGCCGCGCGCACGCACGCGCTCCGCACCGGCGTTCATACGAGCCCCCCGCGCAGGAGCAGCTGCGGCAGATCGCCAAGCTCACCGACAGTGAGCAGCCACGTGCCGTCAACGAGCTGCGCGCTCGGATCGGCAAGTTGCTCGCACCGCACAGCGATGACGGCGACGTCGGGCGGGAACGCGACGGCAGCCCGGCGCAACCGCGAAGGATCAGGCACCGAGCCCGTGACGATCGTGACGACCGAGAGCGGCCTGCGCGACTCCGCGAGGGCTCGTGTCAGCCTCTCGATGGGCCGCGGCTCCTCCGCTCCCTCGAGCTCGGCCCAGGCGTCGAGCAGTTGCTGCGGCGTGGTTGACGGAAGCTCTTCGAGGCCGTCGATACTCGGGCGGATCCGCCCGGGTGACCACGCGGACGCGATGAACCGCTCGCGGCCCTCGTGCACCGCCTTCGCAGCAACCGAGGCCGCAACGCTTACGCCAAGCTCGAACTCCTCGTCGCTCGCGTATTCATCACGGTTCGCATCGAACAGCACGGCGGCGCGAGCCGTCTGCGACTCCTCATACTGGCGCACCATGAGCGTGCCCGTCTTCGCAGTCGACTTCCAGTGCACATGCCTGAACGCGTCGCCGCGCACATACTCGCGCACCGCGTGAAACGACAGGTCGGAGTCGGTGAGCCGCCTGCTCGCCGTTCCCTCAAGGTCGCGGACGAGGCCCGCGGAGCCCTGCGGCAGCAGCACCGTTCGCGGGTGCACGTAGACAAGGTGCTTGTCGCGCCAGGTGACCTCGCGGTGAAACAGGTTCAGGGGGTCGCGCCGTGCGAGGGTGATCGGCCCCACCTCAACGATGCCGCGCCGATCCGCCGCGATCGGTACGGGGATGACCGTGCGGCCGCGCCCCGCGATGAACGGCACAGGGACCTCGCGCAGCGCGTCGCCAACCGGCAGTTCTGCCGTCGCGGGCAGCGCGGGCCGCACGCCCGCGTTCTCAACATCGATACCCAGATGTACCGCACCCCCAACGACGACGCGCTTGCGGTCGATCTCGAGCCGGATGAGGTACGCCCTGCTGCCGATGAGGAAGGGCAGCGCGACGACGAGCAGCACCGCCGCAGCAATCGCAACGAACCACGCCTCAACCCAGCCGAGCGTCGCACCGAGGATCACCGAAACCAGCAGCACCGCGAGCACACACCAGCCGGTCGGCGTGACCGTCTGGAGCCATCGCCGCCAGGTGCGAAGCAACCGCCGCCTGTTGCGCCGCCACCACCTGCGCGCACGCGTGCGCTGGGTGCGCACCCGGCCAGTGCCGGTCTCACCCCAACGCGTCGTGCCGTAGGTACGGCTCCCGGTTCCGGTTCCCCAGTCGGGAGCCCGGGAAGTATCGTGGCTCACGCGGTGCCGTTCTCCTGCGGGACGGGAATGTCGAGGAGCACCCGGCCAACAACGTCGAGCGCCGTCACACCGTCAAACTCAGCCTCTGGCTCGAGCACGATACGGTGCGCAAGCGTCGCAAGCGCGAGATCGCGGATGTCGTCGGGGACCACGTAGTGACGGCCGTTCGCCGCCGCCCACGCGCTCGCGATCCGCACAAGCGCGATCGCGCCGCGCACACTCGCGCCGAGACGCACGTCGGTCGCCCTGCGCGTCGCCTCGACGATGCGCACGGCGTAGTCAGCGACGAGCGGGCTGACGTGCACGCGCTGCACGAGGGCCTGGGCCTGCGCGATCATCTCGGTCGTGACGACCGGTTTGATGACTGTTGCGCGGCCCTGATCGCCGAGGAGGATCCGTGCCATCGCCGCATCGTCGGGGTAGCCAACCGATGTTTTGATCATGAAACGGTCAAGCTGCGCCTCGGGCAGGCGGTAGGTTCCCGCCTGCTCGACGGGGTTCTGCGTCGCGATGACGAGAAATGGCGTACCGACGTCGTGGCTCGTGCCGTCGACGGTGACGTGCCCCTCCTCCATGACCTCAAGCAACGCCGACTGTGTCTTCGGGCTCGCACGGTTAATCTCGTCGGCAAGCACAACGTTTGCAAAGATTGGGCCCGCGTGAAACTCAAACACCCCGGCCCGCTGGTCGAAAACGGAGACACCGGTCACGTCGCCAGGCAGCAGATCCGGGGTGAACTGGATGCGCGTCGACGTGCCCTGAATGACCTGCCCGAGGGCGCGGGCGAGTGCCGTCTTGCCCGTTCCAGGGACGTCCTCTAGCAGCACGTGTCCACCGCCGAGCACGCTGGCCAGCACCAGCTCGATCACGCGACGCTTGCCGTGGATGACCTGCTCGATCGCGCTCGCGCTCGCGTTGAACACCTGCGCGACCCACTGCGCCTGCTCGGCGGTCATCGCCTGCGACGTTTCGGTCTTGGAAGAGGTTTCGCTGATCATGGTGTCCTTCGGTGGATCCGGGCCTGTCGGCCCTTGGCTGGTGAGGTTAGGGACCGGGTGTGGCGGTGCCGGCTGTTCCTGGGTTGGGAGTGCCTGGGTCGGGCTGCTGGTTGGGCTCCCCGGGTTGCGCGCAGGCCTTGCCCTGAAGCACAAGCGGGTCAAGCGTGGAGAAGAGGTATCCCCAGGTGATCGTCACCTTGCCCGTGTCATCACCGACGACAGTCGCGAAATCTCTCGCGGCCGCCGAGATGTTCACAATCGACTTCGCATCGCCAACGGGCACACACGTGTCCGTGAGCTCGGCCCTCACGATCGTCGGGGCCCCCTCCGGGGTGATCGGAGTCGGGTCTGAACACAGTTCCCCGTTGGTGCCAGGCACGCACTGTTTCACAGCGAGTTGCCCAACGTAGTCGAGACTGTGCACCGGTCCGTCGACTGGGTTCCCGTCGAGGAGGTACTGCAGCTCGAGTCCGCGCTGCGGCCTCGGCTTCGCTTCCCGGCTCATTCGGTATTCGCCGAGCGTGCCGCCGGTAACGACGGGCCTGTTGTTCACGGCGAACGTCAGCGGCCCTGCAATCGGGTCGATCCGGTCGCCGCGGAGGACGAGTGGCCTGCCGCTCACGACAGTGCTGCTTCCAACGCCGACGCTGTTCCGCACACACACCCGAACCGAGTAAACCTCCAAGTCGTTCAGCCCGGAGAACGTCTTCGAAGTCTCGCCCCCGTAGCCGCCAGAGTTGGCCGAACACTCAGCGGGGTTCGTGCCCTGTGGCACGGGCTGCGAGAACGAATACCTGAGGCTGCTCGGAGGAGCAAAGTTGCCGTTGGTGCCCGACTCGGCAACCGTCAGCTGCCCCTTCCCAGGAGAAGCGAGCTGCGGGGCTCCCGTCGTCGGCAACCCGACGACAGTCACCGAAGCGGTCGCCGGGTTTGCCTGTGGCACGGACCCGCCGCCCGGCGGCTCGAACCTGCTCAGCGCCACGACCGTGAGCGTCTGGTTCGGCCCGACACCGGCCGGCATGCGCGCAGGCGTCTGGTCGCGCCCAACAAACTCCCGCTGGGATCCACCGATCGTCGCAACGTATTTCGCGACGTCGGAGCCGCCCTGCAGGGTGAACTCGACCACACCGGTCGACGCCGTCACCTCCGCGCCACTCACGCTCCTCGGCTCGCCGATGGTCGGCGCATCCGGGTTCTTGTACGCCCACGCGGTCGCGGCAGAGCTCGGGTCAGACGACCCGACGCTGTTCACAGCCCGCGCCGTGAATGCATGCTGCGCGCCGTTTTCAAGTCCGCTCACAACGCACTGGTAGCTCGCCGGCCCGGTCGGGGTGCACGAGCTCGATCCCGCGCCAGACACCTCAACGCCGGTCACCGCCGGGTGCGCACTTTGCGCTGCACCCAGCTCGGCGACAAAGGTGACGCTGTTGCCAGAGTAGCTCTGCAGGCTCAGGCTGGCGGGCGCGCGCGGCACGCCCTGCGCGTCGAGTTCGATGCTGCCCTCGCCGATCCTGCCCTGCGCATCGCGCACCGTGAAGCCAACGGTGCAACGTCCGCCCGGCCCGCGGTTGTCGGGCCACGACACCGAGACACCGCGCTCGCTCGCCCGCGTGACCGTGCCGAACGTGCACGCCGCCCCGCTCACCGTCTCGAGTTGCAGCCCGCCGCCGCGCTTCCCTGCGAACGGGTCATACTCTCCTGAGGCACCGATCACGTCGATCGCGCAGTTCGAGCCGACCGTGCACGTCAGGTTGACGGTGCCACCGCGCGGCTGCTCACGCGGCGCATCGCCGACGCGCAGCGTGAGGGGTGCGAGGGATTCGCCCGCGCCCGACACTGAGACGCTGAGCCCTTCCTGGCTGCCCGGCGCGGCATCCGCGCGGGCGTCGATCGTCACACTCGAACCCGACTGCTGCACGTTGAACAGTGAACCGCCACCGGAGACGGCGAAGCGCAGCTTCGACACGTCACCCTCACGGTTTCCCTGCCACTGCACCATGTCGGTGAGATCGATCGTCTCGGCCCCGCCCGGTGGCACCGTGCGGGTCAGCGCGTTCAACTGCACAACGGGGGCGCGCGGCACAATCTCGACGGGGAGCGGGAGCATGGTCCAGCTCTTCTGACCGACCAGGCGCACGCTCACGAGACACGCATCATCCCACGGGGCTTCGCCGCCGGCAGCGTACCGGATGGTGTCCTGGGACACCGCCGAGCAGCTCGCCTGTCCCCTCCCAACGGGGAACGCGCGCTGCGCGAGCTCGACGCGGTCGCTCGCGGTCACGTCGAGGAACGAACGCAGGCTGGCGTCGACCGACTTGTTCTCGTCGACTGTCAGCGGCGCGAGGCCGGGCTTCAATGTGATGCGCAGCTCGTCGAGCGGCGGGATGATGAGGAAACCGAAGCTCGACACCTCAGTTCCCGACGGATCAAGGCCGGAAAGCTCGAACGCGACAAGGTCGCCGTCAGGGTTGTACTCACCGACGATCGAGTTGCCCGAGACGCGGTAACCGGAGCGGTTGCCCTCCCACAGCGAGAGCTTCAGCGACCCGGGATCACCCGCAGCCCACCGCACCTTGTCGGTGACAACGTCGACGCCGCCCTGCGCGAGCTCACTGCGCTCACGCACGTTGAGCACGGTGTCAGTCACCCGCGGAGCCTGCGCCCCAACGCGCTCGGAAGTCTGCGCGAGCAGCAGGCCCTCGGCCGTGCTCGATGACGCTGAAGACTTCACCGTGTAGCGGTACGAGACGGTGCCGAGCTCCTCGCCCGGAGCGATCGAAACAATGCCTTCCTTCAGCTTCGACAGATTCAGTCGGTTCTTCGCTCGTTTGAAGTCGGGGTTTGATTCGCCGCCCGGCAGGTTCGGAACAACGGAGAGGATCTTGAGCGTGCCATGCGCTGGGTCGATGTCGTTGTCGAGGGGACGTACCGCGACCTCGTCTGCTGAGCCGCGCACGAGCCGCACGTAGTCGCTCGAAGCGATCGGCGCGCCTGAATCCTGCGTCGCAGGGTTCACGATGATCCGCAGGGTGCCCGTACCCGTGCCGCCCTCGCCGTCGCGAACCGTGTAGCTCACGCTCGTCACACCGGGTTTCGCCTGCCCGGAGGCCGCGACCTCGATCGCGGTGCCTGTCGTCGCGAGGTTCGCGGTGAGCTGTGGATCAGAGATCGCGTCCACACCGATGAGTCGCACCCGGTCGCCATCGGGGTCAACCCCCGAGAGCGGAACGTCCACACGCGCACGCTCGCCGGCCGCCACGCGCGCGGTGACGGTCGCGGGCTGCGGATCCTGATTCGCGCCCCGCGGCACGACAGTAACAGTAACGCTGCCAACGTCGCCAGCCTCGGGGTTCGATGCGCCGTAGGTCGTGTAGCTCAGGCGATAGGTGCCCGCCTGCTGCGGGGCAAGATAACGGAGCGTGCTGCCCGAGGCGAACGCGAGCTCGCCCTCCGTTCCCGACCCGGTCACCTCGGGGTGCAGAATGAGGCGCTCTCCCGGCGCGGCAACATCGTTGTCGAGCACGCGGATATCGACGACCGCTCCTGCCCTGACAGTAGCGGAATCCGCGACCGCGACCGCGCCCTTCATGCCAGATTCCGGCACCTGGAATACCGTGAGCCTGCCTTGAGCGCCAGCGGCCCCCTCGGTGACAGTCACGTCGACCGCTCCAACGCGTCCCGGCCCGCCGTCCGGGGTGCTTCCGGCGACGCGCACCCGCGAGTGCTCGATCACGTCGGCTCGCACGTCTCCGTCAACAACGTTCACCGCCTCGACCGAAACGGCGCGCGATGAGCCGCCAGGGATCGCGTTGAGCACCTCTACCGTCGAATCAGCCAGCGGGCGCACGAATGCCCGCAACGGCGGCAACGTGAGCGGGGGCGAGCCAGGCGTAGCCGTCACCCGGATAAGGCCGGCGAACTCGTTGCCCGTGACAGTGTCACGCACACCGAGCGAGAGTAGTGCCTCGCCAGCGTCCGACGCGGTGACCTCCACCCTGCCATCAGCTGTCCGCGCAACCGCACTCACCCGCTCCGAGCCGCTCTGCACCGTCACGTCGACGAGCTGGAACGAACCCGAGCCACCCGCGACCCGTTCAAGCGGCTTCAGCAGGGTCGGGTCCCCCACCTTCACCGTCGTCGCCATCGCCTGGAACTCTGCGACCGCGCCCGGTTGCACCGACACCTGCAGGTCGCGCGTCTGCTCCGCGCCGTGCCCGTCACGCACCGTCAACCGCAGCATCAGCTCGGAGGCTCCGGCGTTCGCATCGGTGTGGCGCAGCGCGAGCCGACCATCGGCCGTGACGATCGCCGCAGCTGGATCCTCAACTCGAAGCGACTCGACCTCGGCGAGCATCATCGGATCCCCCTCTGGATCCACCCACCCCTCAAGAATCGGATAGACAAGCGTGCCACCCGGAGCGATTGGGGGGACCTCCCAGGCCCGCTGGCAGCCCTCAACCGGGCACCACTCGGGAGCGGTGTTCGTGCCCTCGGGCACCACCGTTAGCGTCACCGTCGCCGCCTCGGAGCTGAGCGCACCGTCAGACACCCTGTAGGTAAACGTCGCTGTGCCGGTTGCCCCCGATTGCGGGCGAACCATGAGCGACTGCCCATCAGGCATGAGCTCAACCACCCCGAACTCGCTCGGGAGCGGCGACTCACCGAGTGACTCAGGCACGATCGTGAGCACATCGCGCTTATTCGGGTCAAAATCGTTGAGCAGCACAGGCAGCGGTGCCGGCTCGCCCTTGCGCACGCCGAAGGAGTCATTGACGGCGGTCGGGGGGACCTGCTCGGTCACCTCCTCGACGACGACGGTTCCCTGGTCTTCCTTCGGCGGATCAGAAATCGTCCACTGCGAGAGCGGGATGAGCCTGCCCTCTGGAAGCGTCCACAGCATGCCTGTGCGCGCCTCACCCAGCACCGCCCTGTCGCCGTTTGTGTAGAACACGGGCGCGACCTCACCGAGATCACGCGCGGCCTCGTCGAAGCTCAGCTCACGCGTCGAAGCGTTCTCAGAGTCCCAGAGGGTGCCACCGTTCTGCCCAACCCACGCGGCATACCGCGTGCCGTCGACGCTGCTCGGCTGGGCCGGTGTTCCGCTCCCCTCAGCGATCCGCTCCGGCCCGCCCTGTGCGGGAACGCGCCACAGCCCCGAAACGTCTGCAACGAGCGCGGCAGTGCCGCCGCCGCTACCGCGCCCATCGCCTTCGCCGCTCGCCTGCAGTCTCGCCGCGCCGTCGAGTTCGAGCGCGACCTCACCGGCTCCCTGACGCCACAGGGTGCCAGACTCTGCGTCCAGCAGCACCCAGTCGCCCGAGACGAGGGCGAGCTGGGCACCGGCAAGCTCGGCCGCCGAGCTCGGGACCTTCTCAGCGCCGCCGACGAACTCGCCGCGCCGCAGGTCGAAACGCCAGATCGTGCCGTCACTCGCCGAGTAGATCGCCGCGATGCCGTCGGGCGACAGCGCAATCGCGTCAGCTCTCAGCCCCAACTGGTCGACGTCGGCGGCACCATCACCGGCACCATCGCCCTTCGCTTCGGCCTTGCTCGCGGCTTCCTCCGCCGCCTCTCGGGCCGCAGCGGCCTCCTCGGCAAGCGGATCGATCTGCTGCAGCGACTGGACCCTTGCCGCTAGCTCCTCAGGCGACAATGCCCCGGACGATGCGCCCTGCGCAAAACCCGTGCCGTCCCCTGCACCCGCGAGCGCAGCGTCCGCACCGAGCGCGCCAACGTACACGGCGCCCGCCTCGGTACGGAGCATGAGGTGGTCACCAGCCGCGAGCACCTCTCGGGTACCGTCGGGAAGCCGAACGGCCTCGGCCGCACCCTCGCCCTCGGTGCTCCCCGCAGTGCTCACTGTCGCACTGGCGTCAGCGTTCTCGCCCTCGGCGCCTTCCGCACCCTCGCCTTCCGCACCCTCGCCTTCCGCACCCTCGTCGCCCGCTTCGGCTTCGCCCGTCGACGCGGCCGAGTCAGAATCCGTGAAATCAACAGTCTGTGCCTGGTTCACGGGCCACGCGCGGCCGTTTCCGTTCGTGAGCACAAGGCTCTCCGCTCCGAGCTGCACGACCCCGCTCGGCTCCGACACCTTGCGCACCGTGTCGATCTCGCCTGTCTCGGTGTTCACCCTCGCGTACTGGCCTGCGTCGCGCGCAACCCACACGTTCGGCTCCTTGCGCGGAACCTCCTGCGCGTCAAAGCCGCTCGAGATGACCGCAACGGTGCCAATGAGCGCGGCGACGACGCCTCCCGCGATCCACCCGCGAGCCCGAATAAACCGGCCTCGCGCAGACTGATCCTTACTGCCACTCGGCCGCGGCTGGCCGCGCTCTGCCGCCTGTCGCACGCGGGCGGCACTCACCCGGCACCCCCGACGACCGCCCAGATGACCGCGCCAATCGCCGCGATCGCGGCAACCGCAATACCCGCACCGATCAGCCCTGCCCGCACGGGCGAGCTCGTCGGCCGATCGAGCACCAGGCCATCCTTATCCGTTCCGCGCAGCTGGGCGAGATGCTCCGCGCGGGCCTCGGCGCGCGAGACTCTCCCGAGGCTCGACACCACCGGCCCCCGGGTTCCCGCGGCGATCGCTTCGGTGCGGGGCAACCAGGCCTCCGAAACCACCTCGAGTGGGGTGACGTCGAAGCGATAGTGCCGTTGCAGTTCCTGCAGCGCCGCCCCAAACTCGGCCATCGACGCGAACCGATCCTCCGGCGCGCGGCGCAGCGCCCGCGACAGCACATCGTCGAGCGGCTCGTAGCCCTGCGCTCCAGGGATCGACGGGTAGATGGCCTTCGTGATCCTGTCGGACAGTTTCGACCGGGAATTCTGGGTTCGATCGGGCAGTTCAAACGGCGAACGTCCCGCCGCGAACGAATACAGCGTCGCCCCAAGCGACCACACCTCGCTCGACACCGATCCGCTCACCTTCAGCTGCAACACCTCGGGCGACGACCACGGGATCGACATCGCTACCTCGGCCTCCTCCGCCTGACCGCGCTGCGTCACATACGCGATACCAAAGTCGGCGAGAACGGGCTTACCCAGCGTCGTCAGCAACACGTTGGAGGGCTTAATGTCGCGGTGCAGCACACCGGCGCGATGCGCCGTCTCGAGCGCACCCGCGATCCGCACGCCCGCATCGAGCACGTCAGCGAGCGGGGCGGGCTTGCCCTTCGTGAGCGCCCCCATCGACGCAGGGCAGTATTCCATCGCGATGTAGGGAGAGCCATCGAGCGAAATGCTCGCCTGGTGGATCGTGACAATCGACGGATGGCTCGCGAGCCGCGCCATCACGTCTGCCTCGTCTTCAAAGACCTCGCGCAATCGCTGCGCGTCCGGTGAACCGTTGCCGCCATCGAGCACTTTCACCGCCACTACCCGTCGCGGCATGTCCTGTTCGTAGAGATACACGCGAGCGAATCCGCCAGAGCCCAGCGGTCGAACGTAGGAAAACCCCGGGATTCCCGGGGGTCGTAGCTGTCGCTGATCACCCATCACACGCCCCAAAGTGGCGTGCGCGCGCAACCAGATGAGAGGCGGCGGCGTGCATACAGCTATCCTACGCAGTGCCGCGGCCCTGCGCGCACACGACGTTGAGTTGTGCACAACTTATTTACCGGTGCGACGCCTCGGCTAGACGCAACGAGGCCCCCTCCGGTAACCCGGAGGGGGCCTCGTTGTGCGCCTGGGCGCGATGCCCAAGCGACGAAATTACATGCCCGAAACGTCGAGCGGGATGCCGGGACCGAAGGTGGTCGAGACGGCGCCCTTGATGACGTACTTGCCCTTAGCCGACGAAGGCTTCAGGCGGACAATCTCGTCGAGAACCGACGAAATGTTGTCGTTGAGCTGCTCAGCTGAGAACGAGGACTTGCCAACGATGAAGTGCACGTTGGAGTGCTTGTCAACGCGGAACTCGATCTTGCCGCCCTTGATCTCGGTGACAGCCTTAGCGGTGTCCATCGTGACCGTGCCGGTCTTCGGGTTCGGCATGAGGCCACGGGGGCCAAGCACCTTACCGAGACGACCGACCTTGCCCATGAGCTCGGGGGTCGCGACTGCCGAATCGAAGTCGGTGTAGCCAGCGGCTACCTTCTCGATGAGCTCGTCGCCGCCGACCTCGTCAGCGCCAGCGGCAATAGCTGCCTCAGCAGCTGCACCGTTCGCGAACACGATGACGCGTGCGGTCTTGCCGGTGCCGTGGGGGAGGTTCACGGTGCCGCGAACCATCTGATCGGCCTTGCGGGGATCGACGCCGAGCCGAACTGCGACCTCAACGGTCGAGTCGGTCTTTGCCGAACCTGTCTCCTTCGCGAGGGCAACTGCCTCGGCGGGAGTGTAGAACTTGTCTGCCTGAATCTTCTCGGCAGCGGCGCGGTACGCCTTCGACTTCTGTGCCATGTTCGTATCCCTACTCGACCGTGATGCCCATGGAGCGAGCGGTGCCCGCGATGATCTTCGACGCTGCGTCGATGTCGTTCGCGTTCAGATCAGCCTGCTTCTGCTCGGCGATCTGACGAACCTGCTCAGCAGTAACCTTCGCAACCTTAACGGTGTGCGGGGTGCCCGAGCCCTTCTGCACGCCAGCAGCCTTCTTGAGGAGCTCCGCCGCCGGCGGGGTCTTCAGGATGAAGGTGAACGAGCGATCCTCGTAGACAGTGATTTCAACGGGCACAACGTTGCCGCGCTGGGATTCCGTCGCAGCGTTGTACGCCTTGCAGAATTCCATGATGTTGACGCCGTGCTGACCCAGCGCAGGACCCACGGGGGGTGCCGGGTTGGCTGCGCCGGCTGCGATCTGAAGCTTAATCAGACCGGTAACCTTCTTGGCTTTTGCCATGATTGTTTCCTTTCGCCGAACGAGTGCGTTCGCACCCGTTCTCCCGCCTCGCCGGCCGTTCCGGCGCGCGGTGTTGTTGCATCAGCGATGGCTCGCAAACACAAACCTCAATAGCTTACCTGATCACAGGCATTTACGCACCTTGGGCTGTGTGGGGCGGAGGAGCTTTCGCCACTATCGCCTCGGTGAAACAACCCACAAATGACGAAAGCCCCGGAGCATAACTGCTCCGGGGCTTTCCAATAATTGTTCGGCGGTGTCCTACTCTCCCACGAGGTCCCCCTCGCAGTACCATCGGCGCTGTCAGCCTTAGCTTCCGGGTTCGGAATGTGACCGGGCGTTTCCCTGACGCTATAACCACCGAAACTCTATTGACAAACAACAACCCACCCAGACAAGCACCACACGGATGCACTTTCGGGGGTTGTGGCCGTACGTCAAGAACCACAAAGTAGACGCGAACATCGTTACATAACAGACTCATGCCCCACCACTAACAGGTGGGATAAAATCAAGTCATCGGCTTATTAGTACCAGTCAGCTCCACACGTTGCCGTGCTTCCACATCTGGCCTATCAACCCAGTAGTCTACTGGGAGCCTCACAGGGTTAAACCCTACGGAAATCTCATCTTGAGGCCGGCTTCCCGCTTAGATGCTTTCAGCGGTTATCCATCCCGAACGTAGCCAACCAGCCATGCCCTTGGCAGAACAACTGGCACACCAGAGGTTCGTCCAACCCGGTCCTCTCGTACTAGGGTCAGATCCTCTCAAATTTCCAACGCGCGCAGAGGATAGGGACCGAACTGTCTCACGACGTTCTAAACCCAGCTCGCGTACCGCTTTAATGGGCGAACAGCCCAACCCTTGGGACCGACTCCAGCCCCAGGATGCGACGAGCCGACATCGAGGTGCCAAACCATGCCGTCGATATGGACTCTTGGGCAAGATCAGCCTGTTATCCCCGAGGTACCTTTTATCCGTTGAGCGACAGCGCTTCCACAAGCCACTGCCGGATCACTAGTCCCGACTTTCGTCCCTGCTCGACCTGTCAGTCTCACAGTCAAGCTCCCTTGTGCACTTACACTCGCCACCTGATTACCAACCAGGTTGAGGGAACCTTTGGGCGCCTCCGTTACTTTTTAGGAGGCAACCGCCCCAGTTAAACTACCCACCAGGCACTGTCCGAAAACCCGATCAGGGTTCGTCGTTAGATATCCAATATGACCAGAGTGGTATTTCAACAATGACTCCACCAACACTAGCGTGCCAGCTTCACAGTCTCCCACCTATCCTACACAAGCCACACCGAACACCAATACCAAGCTGTAGTAAAGGTCACGGGGTCTTTCCGTCCTTCTGCGCGTAACGAGCATCTTTACTCGTACTGCAATTTCGCCGAGTTTATGGTGGAGACAGCTGGGGAATCGTTACGCCATTCGTGCAGGTCGGAACTTACCCGACAAGGAATTTCGCTACCTTAGGATGGTTATAGTTACCACCGCCGTTTACTGGGGCTTAAATTCACAGCTTCGCGTCCGAAGACACTAACCGCTCCTCTTAACCTTCCAGCACCGGGCAGGCGTCAGTCCGTATACGTCCACTTGCGTGTTAGCACGGACCTGTGTTTTTAGTAAACAGTCGTTCCCCACTGGTCTCTGCGGCCACCACACCCTTTCGGAGTAAATCCTAATAAGTGGATGGCCCCCCTTCTCCCGAAGTTACGGGGGCATTTTGCCGAGTTCCTTCACCATAATTATCTCGAGCTCCTTAGTATTCTCTACCTGACCACCTGTGTCGGTTTGGGGTACGGGCAACTAGCAACCTCACGTCGATGCTTTTCTTGGCAGCATAGGATCAATGACTTCCCCATACGGGTCCCCATCGCATCTCACCCTTATACGAGTCGCGGATTTGCCTACGACTCGGGCTACATGCTTAGCCCGGGACAACCATCGCCCGGGATCATCTACCTTCCTGCGTCACACCTCACGCTCACCACCCCAGTTCGGGTTCGCAGCCGCCACCCCACTTCACCCGAAGGATCCATGAAGCTTTGGTTTGCTTAGCACTACTAGTTAGGTCTTGAACGGTTACTAATCGGTACGGGAATATCAACCCGTTGTCCATCGACTACGCCTGTCGGCCTCGCCTTAGGTCCCGACTTACCCAGGGAAGATTAGCTTGACCCTGGAACCCTTGGTCTTCCGGAGGACGGGTTTCTCACCCGTCTTTCGCTACTCATGCCTGCATTCTCACTCGTGTGGCATCCACGGCTGGTTCACACCGCCGCTTCACTCGCCACACGACGCTCTCCTACCCATCCATACGGCTGGACCACGAAGGCCTACCTGTAATATGAATGCCACAACTTCGGTGGCGTGCTTGAGCCCCGTTACATTGTCGGCGCGGAATCACTTGACCAGTGAGCTATTACGCACTCTTTCAAGGGTGGCTGCTTCTAAGCCAACCTCCTGGTTGTCACAGCAACTCCACATCCTTTTCCACTTAGCACGCGCTTTGGGACCTTAGATGGTGATCTGGGTTGTTTCCCTCTCGACTATGAAGCTTATCCCCCACAGTCTCACTGCTGCGCTCTCACTTACCGGCATTCGGAGTTTAGCTGACGTCAGTAACCTTTTAGGGCCCATCGGCCATCCAGTAGCTCTACCTCCGGCAAGAAACACGCAACGCTGCACCTAAATGCAGGCATGAGTAG
>NZ_JXSQ01000018.1 GCF_000834055.1 Leucobacter komagatae | reverse complement strand
GTTTTCCTGCCCAAACTGACACCGACTTTTGTGCTCGTGGGGCCTGGGGCCTGGGGCCTGGGGCCCCTGGCCTGGGGCCTGGGTTATTAGGAGCGCACGAGGCGGGCGATCGCGTCGCTCGCCTCCTTGAGCTTCTCCTGCGCCTCTGGCCCCTCCGACCGGGCTGCGTCTACGACACAGTGCGAGAGATGGTCGTCGAGCAGCCCGAGCCCCACCGCCTGGAGCGCACTGGTCAGGGCACTGATCTGCGTGAGGATATCGATGCAGTACTTCTCGTCATCGACCATCCGGGAGATGCCCCGCGCCTGGCCTTCGATGCGCTTGAGACGCTGCAGGTACTTGTCCTTGTCGGTGATGTATCCGTGAGTTCCCTCGTGCGAGTCATGCGACGCGGTCATGTTGGCTCCCTACTTCACCTATAGCGGTTCATCTGTAGACCCAATCATACCCCCTGTGGGTATATTCCTCACCTGCGTTCGCTGACGGCGCTTCCCTCCAGCTGATGCATCTTCTGGGGGCTGCCCGCGCACGCCATCTCCGCAGATTCGCGCGGGCATTGCACTCACACTGCGCTCGCTAGGCTCGCCCGCTCCAGTACGTCTCCAACAGGCGGAGCCAGACCTCGCTCATCGTGGGGTAGGCGGGCACCGCGTGCCAGAGCCGCTCGAGGGGAACTTCGCCAACGATCGCGACGGTCGCCGAGTGCAGGAGTTCGGAAATGTCCTGCCCCACGAAGGTCGCTCCCACGATGACGCGGCGGTCCTCATCAATGACGAGTTTTGCCCGGCCGCTGTAGTTATCGGCGTGCAAGGCCGCCCCGGCAACGCTCCCAAGGTCAAACTCAACTGCGCTCACGTTGAGCCCTGCGTCTCGCGCTTCACTCTCGGTGTGGCCCACCGCGGCAACCTCTGGATCGCTGAAGACGACGCGCGGCACAGCGGTGTGATCCGCCGTCGCCACATGCCACCCCCACGCCCCGTCGAGAACGGCATCGTCTTTGAGACGTGCCGCGATGGCTCCTCCTGCAGCGCGCGCCTGGTACTTGCCCTGGTGCGTGAGCAGGGCCCGCCCATTCACGTCGCCGACGGCGTACAGCCACTCTGTGCCTGAAACCAGCATGGTGTCGTCGACGGGGAGCGCTGGATCTAGGCCGAGCGCCTCGAGTCCGAGCCCCTCGGTCGCGGGTTTGCGTCCCGTTGAGACCAGCATTTCCTCGGCGTGCAGCGTCGCACCGTCATCTAGCGTGACGGTGACGTTGCCATCGCTGCCCCGGTCGACTCGGACGGGCGAGACGCCAATGCGCACGTCAACGCCTTCTGCGGTGAGGGCGTCCGCAACCTGCTCCCCGACGAACGGTTCCTCCCGCCCGAGTAGCTGGCCGCGAGACAGCACCGTGATGCGCGTGCCTAGCGCGGCAAACGCGAAAGCCATCTCCGTTCCTGCGACGCCCCCTCCGAGAACAATCAGACTCTGCGGCACCTGATCCGTTGACGTGATTTCTCGCGTCCCCCAGACGTGAGCATCGGCAAGGCCTGGGATTTGCGGCACATTCGGCACGGATCCGGTGGCGAGGGCTACAGCCCGACACGTATAGGTGCGCTCGCCAACTCTGACCTGCCCCTCGCCGACGAGCGTGCCGAAACCGCGAATCAGGTCTACGCCCGCCGAAGCGAGCCACTCAGCCTGCCCCTCGTCCTTCCATTCGCTCGTGAAGGAGTCACGCCGAGCGAAGACCGCTGCACTGTCGAGCTTGCCGTCGACCGCTTCACTGGCACCGGGCACTCGGCGTGCTGCTCGGACAACATTGCCGCTGCGCAGCAGTGCTTTGGATGGCATGCACGCCCAGTAGGAGCATTCCCCTCCAACCAGTTCAGACTCCACGAGCGCTACGCGAGCCCCGTGCTTCGTGGCATAGTCCGCGACGTTTTCGCCTACCGGCCCACCTCCGATGACGATGAGGTCATAGTCGGTGGCAGTGCTTCCTGAACTGGTCATGCGTGCTCCCCCTCGGATTCACGGACGACGCCGCTTCGGCGGCAGGGAATCTCGTGCCGAGCGTCGCGCATCCGGTCGTTCCCGCGAGCCTACCGCCTCCGTATCTGTCGCACTCAGGGGGCAGGAACTGCCCCTGGAAACACAGCCGCGCCCGGCCTGTTTCCGTCAGGCCGGCGCGCGGTGCGCGTTGCGGTGTGCTGCTTACGCCATGTTGGCGGCGTACTTCGCTGGGTCGGAGTCGAAGGCCGGCCCGCACCCTGCGCAGCAGAAGTAGTAGCGCTCGCCCTCGTGGTCACGGAAGAGGCCAACGGACTCGGCGTGCGCCTTGTTCACGGGGCTTCCGACCATGACCGGGCAGGTTGTCGTTTCGGCACCTGCGCTACTCGCCATGAGGTTCTCGCGGCCGTTCGCGGCAACTGCGGGCGTCGCCGCGGAGGTGCTGCAACAGCTCGACGTTGCCTCGGGGGTTTCAGACGTGCGGGTGGTTTCCCTTCGGAGTGATATTGGTTGAATAGTGCGCGTGACCGCTAGGCCGCGACGCTCTTGAAGCCGCGCAGGCGCAGACTGTTGCCGACGACGAAGACGCTCGAGAGTGCCATCGCAGCTCCGGCTAGCATCGGGTTGAGCATGCCGAGCGCGGCGACCGGGATGGCCGCGACGTTGTAGGCGAAGGCCCAGAACAGGTTCGTCTTGATCGTCGAGAGCGTCTTGCGGGAGAGACGGATCGCGTCGACAGCGCTGCGGAGGTCGCCGCGTACGAGCGTGATGTCCGATGCTTCGATCGCGACGTCGGCACCCGTTCCCATTGCGAGACCGAGGTCGGCCTGCGCGAGCGCGGGCGCGTCGTTCACGCCGTCGCCGATCATCGCGACGACCTTGCCCTGCTGCTGAAGCCGGACGACGACGTCGACCTTGTCCTTCGGCAGCACCTCGGCGATGACCTCGTCGATTCCGACCTCCGCGGCGATGTGGCGGGCAACCGCCCCATTGTCGCCGGTGAGCAGGATCGGAGAAAGGCCGAGTGCCTTGAGCCGCTTGATCGCCTCAACGCTCGACGGCTTGACCGTGTCTGCAACGATGAGGATCCCGCGGGCCTGACCGTCCCACCCAACGGCGACGACGGTCTTCCCTTCACCCTCAGCGCGGGCCTTCGTTGCGGCGAGCGCGGGGCTCAGCTGGAGCGACCACTCGGCGAGCAGTGACTCACGGCCGACGAGGACTGCGTGGCCGTCGACGACGCCCTGCACGCCCTTACCCTCGAGGTTCGCGAAGCCCTCAACCTCTGGCAGCGTCCCGACCTCCTGCGTGGCACCCTTTGCGATCGCCTGGGCGATCGGGTGCTCTGAGGCGTCTTCTAGTGCGCCGGCGAAGCGGATGAGGTCGGCACGGTCGGTTCCGGGCTCGGTCACCACGTCGACAAGGGTCATCTTGCCCGTGGTCACCGTACCGGTCTTGTCGAGCACGACGGTATCGACCTTGCGGGTGGACTCGAGAACTTCTGGTCCCTTGATGAGCACGCCCATTTGCGCGCCGCGGCCCGTACCAACGAGCAGCGCGGTCGGGGTCGCGAGCCCCAGGGCGCACGGGCACGCGATGACAAGCACGGCGACCGCAGCGGTGAATGCCGCGGAGACGGGGAAGCCTGCCCCGAGCCAGCCGCCGAGCGTGATGGCAGCGACCATGATCACGATCGGCACGAAGATGCCCGAGATCCGGTCTGCGAGGCGCTGCACCTCGGCCTTGCCTGTCTGGGCGTCCTCGACGAGCTTCGCCATCTGGGCGAGCTGGGTGTCGGAGCCGATCCGGCTGGCGCGCACGACAAGGCGGCCGCCGACGTTCGTGGTCGCGCCGGTGACGGTGTCGCCCTCGGCGACCTCGACCGGAACGGCCTCGCCCGTAAGCATTGAGGCGTCGACAGCTGACGTTCCCGAGACAACGACGCCGTCGGTTGCGATCTTCTCGCCCGGGCGGACGATGAACTCGTCGCCGACCCGGAGATCCTCAACCGGGATCTTCGTTTCGACGCCGCCGCGCAGCACCGCTACCTCTTTCGCGCCGAGCTCAAGCAGGGCGCGCAGCGCGGCACCTGCCTGCTTCTTCGAGCGCTTCTCGAAGTACCGACCGGCGAGGATGAACATCGTGACGCCAGCACCCACCTCGAGGTAGATGTTCGCTGCACCGTCTGACGGCGCGAGCGTGAATTCGAAGGGGTGCGTCATGCCTGGCACGCCGGCCGTTCCGAGGAACAGGGCGTAGAGCGACCAGAGGAACGCCGCCGAGGTGCCCATCGAGATGAGCGTGTCCATGGTTGCGGCGCCGTGTTTGAGGTTCGTCCACGCAGCCTTGTGGAACGGCCACGCCGCCCACACGATCACGGGGGCCGCGAGCGCGAGTGATGCCCACTGCCAGTAGGTGAACTGGAGGGCAGGGATCATGGCCATCGCGATGACAGGGACGGTCAGGATGACCGAGCCGATCAGGCGGTGGCGGAGCGACACAAGCTCTGCGTCCTCTTCGGTATTCTCCCCGTCGGAGCTCGCTTTCTTTGAGCCCTTCGGCTCGGGCAGCACCGCGGAGTAACCGGTCTTTTCAACCTCGGCGATGAGCAGCGAGGGATCGTAGCCCTCCGGCACCGTCACTTTCGCTTTCTCGGTTGCGTAGTTGACGGTTGCGACCACACCGTCGAGCTTGTTCAGCTTCTTCTCGATGCGGTTTGCACACGAGGCGCACGTCATGCCGCCAATTTCTAGCTCGACACCGGTGTTCGTACTCGGGAGCGCAGATGTGCTCATGCCTTCATTCCTTTTCTTTGCCAAACTCTTCAGGCGCGGTGACCATGCGGTCAGTGAGCGTCGTCTGCCGGCTCCTGCTTCTCGTCGACTGATGCGGGCGTTTCGTGACCCGTTGCCGCTGCGTCGTCACTGCCAGCAGCGATCCACTCAGCTACGAAGCTCTCGGGGACAACGACGCCGGCGATGCCGAACGCTGCACCGAAGGCGGCGATGAGCCCGACCCCGTAGAGCGTGAGGCGTACTCCGGCGTTCATGCGGATCGCACCGCCGAGTAACCTGCCTCGGTGACGGCCGCGAGCACCTGTGCGTCGTCGATCGAGTCGTCTCCGGTCACCACGAGCTTGCCGGTCTGGGCGCTCACCTGAATATCGGCGATGCCATCGATTTCACTGATTTCTTCGCGGATCGACATCTCGCAGTGTGAGCACGTCATCCCGGTTACCTGATATTCGGTCGTAGCCATGTCGCTTCCCTTCCACAGTGAATACCCCCTACGGGTACTGCAATACGGCAAGCGTATACCCCCTAGGGGTACATTGCAAGGCCTGTGACACTTCTGGCCGGAACGACTTGGACGTCACACCACGGGCCGCCTCAGCGCCGCGCACACATGGATACTGAACGCGACCTCACGGTAACGCTGACACATTCAGCGCGTTCTGAGGGCACGGCCCAGTATCATGGTCGCGGATGAGCATCCGGCCCAATGGCGGGCACAGCGAAGGAGGAATAGTGCAGATTCGTTCACTCGAGCCGAAGCGCCTGCGCGAGGCGGCGAAAGTTCTCGCCGAGGCATTCACCGATGAGCCAGTCATCGCACAAATGCTTCCGCTCGGCACCATGCACCGCCAGCGGAAAATCGCAGACTACTTCGTGTGGAGCATGCGCCTAAGCGGCCTCGACACGGTCGACGTTGCCGTCGACCCCGACACCGACAAGATCGTCGGCGTCGCGCGCTGGAAGCGCCCCGGTCGCGTCTCTCGGTGGTACACCGGCCTACCCGCAACGCCTGGAGTGCTCCGCGGCGTTGGTCGGCGGGGGCTCCGGGCGCTCGACGCATACGAAGCAGCTGGCGAGGGGAAGCACCCCGCCGAGCCACACTGGCACCTCGTCGACATTGGCACCTGCCTGGCGGCCAGAGGCCACGGCGTTGGAACAGCCTCATCGAACACCGCTTGGCTTCAATCGACGCAGCGGGTTGCATTGCCTCACTCGAAGCAACGTCCCCCCGCAACGCTCGGCTGTACGAAAGGCTCGGCTTCGCTCACCAGCACGAACTCGACGGCGCAGCGTCTGGCGTGTGCGTGATGTGGCGACAGCCACACGCGCGAGCCGGCCAGATTGCGGCGTGATCGAGCGAGCATGACGAACACCTTGAAGAACAGCTTTGCCCTCATCGGCGCCCACCTCATCACCAATTCCGAGCAACACACTGGCGCGACCGCGCTGCTTGTCGAGCACGGCCGCATCACGGCCATCAGCACGGACACCGAGATCGCGGCGCTCGCATCGGCCGCGGGGCTCCCCGTGCGCGATGCCGGCGGCAGCACCGTCACGCCCGGCCTGTTTGACTCCCACACGCACCCGCACTGGGCGGTCGAAGTGACTCGCGGTGTGGATCTCGGCGGGCTCAGCACTGTCTCCGAGCTGCAGCGGGCAGTCGCCGAATACGCGGCAACGCTCCCACAGGACGCTTGGGTGCTCGGCTGGAACCTCGAGTTTGAGCCGTTCGAGCGCTCTGGCGTACACGGCAGCCTGTTCGACAGCGCCGCCGGAGGCAGGCCCTTCGCTGCAATGTTCTACGATCTGCACTCCGGCCTCGCAAACGCCGCAGCCCTCGCCGCAGCGGGCGTCACCTCACCGCCGACGTTCGACGACCCCTCCGAGGTGGTCACTGACGAGGCTGGCGAGATGACCGGAGAACTGCGCGAACCCTCCGCCTACAAGCTCGTCTTCGACGCTGTCCCTCCCCGCTCGCACGACGCAGAGCGCGACGCGTTGCGCGACATGTTCAGAACCCTCGCTGCCGTTGGGCTCACGGGTGGCGCGATCATGGACGGCAAGCCGCACACGGTGGACCTCGTCGAAGAGCTGGAGCAGCGCGGCGAGCTCGATCATCGGCTCGTGATCCACCACTGGCACGCAGTGAGTGACGACGACGGGGCGGTCGCGCGGGTGATCGCGGCAAAAGATCGCCGCGGCCAGCTTTGGGAGTCCGACGGCATCAAGCTGTTCAGCGACGGCGTCATCGACACGGGCACCGCCTGGCTCCACGAGGCCGACTCATGCGGGGACGGCAGGAATGCGTTCTGGCCAGACTGGAACCGGTTCCGCGAGGTGGTTCGCGCGTACCATGACGCAGGTATGGTGATCGCGACGCACGCCGTCGGCGACTTCGCTGTGAACCGCGTGCTCGACACCTACGCTGAGCTTCCCACCCACGAGGGCGCGCGGCAGCACTCGATCGAGCACCTTGAGGTGCTCGCCGATGAGGATCTTGAGAAGCTCAGTGGATCCGGCGTCACCGCTTCGATGCAGCCGCTCCACATGCAGTGGCGCGAGGGCGACAACAGCGATAACTGGGCGCAGCGACTCGGAGAGCGCGCGGCAACCGGGTATCGGGTGCGCGACGTGCTCGACACCGGCACCCGCGTCACGCTCGGCTCGGACTGGCCCGTCGCGCACTACGACCCGCGCATCGGCATGGCCTGGGCGCGAGGCCGCAGCACGCCTGGCGTCTCGGGTGCTCCGGTATTCGAGCCGGAGCAGCGACTCACGGGCGAAGAGGCGCTCCTCGCCTACACGCTGTGGCCGGCCGAGGCCAGGGGCATCGCTGATCGCGGCTTCCTCGCGCCTGGCGCGGTCGCCGATCTCACGATTTGGGCCGGGAACCCTGTGACGGCCACCCCGGACGAGCTGGCGTCGCTCGGCGTCGCGGCGACGGTCGTCGACGGTCGCTTCGTGCACGATCGGCTCTAGCCGCGCACACGCTGACACACCCTTCGGCCCACGCTATCGCGTCTGCAGGTACGTGAGGATCGCGCGCACGCGTCGGTTCTCCTCCGACGGCTGCAGCCCGAGCCTCGCGAAGATCTTGCCTATGTGTTTGCGCACGGCGGCGTCGCTGATGAAGAGCTTCGCGCCGATCTCACCGTTAGACGCCCCCTCGGCCATGAGCTCGAGCACCTCGCGCTCGCGCCCGCTGAGCTCGTCGAGGGGCCCTGGCCTGCCCTGCCGCAGTAGGTGCTGCGTGACCTCTGGGTCGATCACGGTGCCGCCAGCGGCGACAGTCTCGATCGCCTGGCTGAAGTCCGCCACGCGGTTCACCCGTTCCTTCAGCAGGTACCCCACGGCGCCGTCGGACAGGGTGAGCAGGTCGCGGGCGTAGCGATCCGCGACGTACTGCGACAGCGCGAGGATCGGCTGCCCGGGAGCCAGCGCGCGAATCTCGAGTGCCGCCCGCAGCCCGTCGTCCGTGCGGGTCGGCGGCATCCTGACGTCGGTCACGACGAGATCGGGCGCGGCATCGAGCGCGCGGTACCTGGCGACGAGCTCGGTCGCATCGGCGGCCGACGCGACGATCTCGTGCCCCATGCGCTCGAGCAGCGCCTGCAGGGCCTCCCTGAGGAGCGCCGCGTCGTCAGCGAGCAGAATGCGCACGGTGCTCCTCCCCCGTCATCGCGACCCGTGGATCCGCTCCCGCGCGCTGCATCGGCAACTCGAGCAGCAGCACCGTCGGCCCTCCCGCCGGGCTGTCGACCGTGAGCCTGCCGCCGAGGGCGTCCGCCCGCTCGCTCAGGCCGCGCAGGCCGCTGCCGCGCGCGAGGTCGACGCCACCGTGGCCGCGGTCGCGCGCGACCACCGTCGCGTTCCGCTCGTCGGCCCCCAGCACGATCTCAAGGCGCGAGGCTGCCGTGTGCTTCGCGGCGTTCGTCACGGCCTCCGCGACGAAAAAGTAGGCGGCCGCCTCCGCCGCCGGGCTCAGCCGCGGAAACCCCCGGTCCTCGATGAGCAGCGGCATCGCGCTGCGTCCGGCAAGGTCCTCGAGCGCCGCCGCGAGCCCGCGATCCGAGAGCACGGCCGGGTGGATCCCCCGCACCGTCTCCCGCAGCGCCTGCAGGGCGCGCTCGGTCTGCGTTTGCGCCGCGGCGAGCGCCGCCCCACTTGCCTCCCTGTCGCCGCCGGCGAGCTCAAGCTCGAGGAGCCCGAGGCGCGCGGCAATTGCGACAAGTTCCTGCTGCACGCCGTCGTGGAGGTCGCGCTCGATCCGCCTGCGCTCGTGCTCGTGCGCGTCGACGATCGCGGCCCGCGAGCGCGTGAGCCCGGCGACCCGCTCGTCGATCTCGGCGGTGCGGGGCGCGATCAGCCAGCGGATGCAGCGCCCGTGCAGCGCGGCAAGCAGCGCGTTCACGTACGCAGCTACTGGGAGCGCTGCGAGCCCGACGAGCACAGGCCGCCACCAGTCGTCAGGCCCGAGCACGACGCGGGCGTCGCTGAACAGGTTGATGTCGATCTCACCGCGGCTCGCCATGAGAGGGAGCGCGACGATGATGAGGGCGAGGAACAGCCCCTCGAAGAACAGGACAGTGAGCGACACCGCCCCCAGCAGAAGGTTGGCGAGGAGCGACAGCGTCTCGCGCCACGTCGCGGGCTCAGTGAGCCGGATGTTCAGCCAGTTCCGGCGCTCAGCGCGCGGCACCTGCACGTGTCCACTCGGCACCCGTTGGCCGCCGAGGAGGCGGAGCCTGCGGCGATCCACCGCGGCGAGCAGGATCCCCCACAGCGGGAGTAACAGCAGCGTCGGAACGATGAGGGCGACCAGCAGCACGGCGATGAGCGCGCTCGAGAGCGCGAACATCAGCGCCGCCCACGGCCAGCGCGAGGCGAGGAAGCGCCACGGCGGCAGCATGAGCCCCTCCCAGATCGTTCGTGCCCGCATACGCCAAGCGTACGCGTCGCCGCACCGGGATCGCGGCTGCGGCCGCAAAAGGTAGCCCCAGGTCTACCCGTGCTCTCGCGCGCTGGCCACTGCGCTGCCGCTGCCGCCGCGGTGTACTGAGGGAATGAACCTGCACACCACTCCCCCGCACCAGGCGGCAGGCCCGCCCGCTGCGCCGCCGCTGCCTCACCCTCAGCCGGCAGCGCAAGCGCCGCAGCAGCAACACCAGCAACCGCTCGTGCCGCCCCTCCTCCACGCGACGGGCGTCACCAAGAGCTACCCCGTCGATCGCGGCACGACGGTACCCGTGCTCCGCGGCATCGACGTGCGGCTTGAGCCGGGCGAGATGCTGAGCATCGTTGGCCCCTCCGGATCCGGAAAGTCGACGTTGCTCTACTGCCTCGCGGGGCTTGAGGCCGCCGATGGCGGCGAGATCTCCCTCGCTGGCGCGCGGCTCGCTGGCCTGCCTGCTGCGCGGCTCGCACGGTTGCGGCGAGACACCCTCGGCTTCGTCTTCCAGAGCTACAACCTCATCCCGTCGCTCCCCGTGCGCGAGAACGTTGCGCTGCCGGCGCGGCTCGCGAAACGACGCCTGCCCGATGTTGCTGGCGCCCTCGCACAGGTCGGGCTCGCCGCGCACGCCCACAAGCGGCCGGGGTCGCTGTCGGGCGGCGAGCAGCAGCGCGTCGCGATCGCGCGCGTGCTCGCAGCCGGCCCGCAGCTCGTGTTCGCCGACGAGCCGACCGGCGCGCTCGATAGCGTGACTGGCGGCCAGGTGCTCGACCTGCTCCGCGGCTACGCGAGTGGATCGCGCAGCGTCGTGCTCGTCACGCACGACCTTGCCGCGGCGGCTCGCGCCGACCGCACGATCGTGCTGCGCGACGGCGCGGTCGTTGCCGAGTTGCGCGGCGCATCTGGCGGCGAGATTCTCGCGGCGTTTGAGGGTGGGGTGCGCGCGTGACGCGGCTCGTGTTCGCGGAGCTCAGGGCGGGGTGGGCCTCCTGGGTTGGAGTGGTGTTCGTCGCCGCCGTCGCGAGCCTCGCTTGCGGCGTCGCCATCAGTCTGCTCGAGACGGGGATCCACGCGGGTCCGAAGTACTTGGAGGGCTTCTCCGGCGGAACCGGCGCGATCCTCATGTTCAGCGCACCGGCGGCGATCGCCGTGACGGCGGCGATCACGCGGCTCGCTGTGGATCTCAGCCTGCCGGGCTACGCGCGCTGGCAGCTCGCGGGCGTCGGGCCGGTGCAGACGGCGGGCGTCGTGCTCGCGCAGCTGTTCGTTGCGGGGCTCGTCGGCGGGGCGCTCGGCTTTGGGGCGACGACGCTCGTCGCCGGCCCCGTGATCCACTCGGCGTTTGCCGATGGCTCGGGCGAGTACGCGGCGATCCCGGTTGTGACGGGCCCGCTCACCGCGGGCGTCGCGATCCCGGCGACCGTCGTGCTCGTCCTGCTCGGGGGTCTCCGCGCCGCGCGGGCCGCAGGCCGCACGCCAGCTCTCGCCGCACTCCGTGAGCCCGAGGCGCGCGCGAAGCGGATGCGGTGGTGGCGCTGGCTGCTGCTCGCCGCAGCCGTGGCGGGTGCCGCGTGGTTCTTCTCCGCCGTGTTCCAGGCGCGCACCACCACCGAGCTCCTCATGACCGCCCCGCTCACGCCCGTGATCCTCGCCGTGGTCGTGGTGCTGGCCGGCCCGGTGGTCTACCCGTTCGTGCTGCGCGCGTGGACCGGGCTTGTGCCCGCGCGCGCATCGACCTCGTGGCACCTCGCGCGGCACCAGGCGAGGTATCACCTCGGCCGATCCACAGCGTCGATCACGCCGCTGTTCGTCGGCGCCTCGCTCCTCGGCGGCCTATTCACGATGTCGGCGACGTTCGACGCCTCGCTGCGGGCTGCGGGAGAGCGCGGCGTGACGCTCGGGATCGCGCAGGTTGCCCTCATGATCGGCGGGCCCGTGCTGCTCGCGGCCGTCGGCGCTGCCGTCGTGATCTTCATGAGCAACCGCACCCAGGGCTCCGAGCAGGCGCTGCTGCGGGCGAGCGGAGCCGCCCGCGGCGTCGTGCTCGCGACGGCGGTGTGGCAGGCCGTGATCCACGTGGTGACGGCGGCGCTGCTCGCGGCCGCCGTGCTCGTCGCGACCGCGCTTATCGACGGCGCGGCGCTCGCCAGGCTCGGGCCGGGAATTCCCGTCGTCGCGCCGGGGTTCGCGCTTGCGCTCGTCGGGGTCGGGCTGGCGCTCACGCTCGCCGCGACCGTGCTGCCTGTGCTCGCGCGCTCGCGAGATCCGCTCGTCGCCGGGCTCGCAGCGGTGTAGCCCGGCGACGAGCGAGTGAGCCGGGCTTCGCGGAGGGCGGGGCGGGCCGGATCGAATTGCTAGCCTGGGGCTATGACTGATGCTTCACTGGTGAACCGCTACCGGAGCCTCGCGGCCCGCGTCTACGCAGCAGACAAGCCCATCGGCCGCTCGTTCGGCGACGTCGAGCTGTACGCCGCGCTGCTCCGCGGCACCGAGGGCCCGGTCTTCGAGCCCGCAGCTGGCAACGGCCGCGTGCTCGTACCGCTCGCAGAGGCGGGGCTCGAGATGATCGGCACGGACCCCTCGGAGGACATGCTGGATCGCTGCCGCGCGGCGTGCGAGGCGCGCGGGCTGCGAGCCGAGCTCTCGGTCGGCACGTTTGACTCGATCGATCAGGCCGGCGAGTACGCGGCGATCATCATCCCTGCCGGTTCGATCCAACTCGTGCTCGACCCGGCGGCGACGCGCGCGATCGCCGAGGGGTTCTTGCGGGCGCTGCGCCCAGGTGGACGCTTCATCCTCGACCTCGACTCGCTGCACGCGCTCGCCGAGACCGACCCGTGGGCGCGCTCCTGGCAGGACGGGGAAGATCTCCTCACGCTCTCAGCTGTCAGCGAGTCCGTCGATGTCTCGGCGCAGACGACGGTGTCACAGCTACGCTACGAGCGCTGGCACGGCGGCGCGCTCGCCGAGACGGAACTCGAGCAGTTCGCGCTCAGGCTCTGGGGCGTGAACGAGATGCGGCTGCTGCTCGAGGCGGTCGGTTTCGCCGAGGTGCGGGTGCACGCGGACTACACCCGCGACGCTGCTGCAACCTCCGCCACCCGGGTCGTCACGCTCGAGGCGTTCAAGCGCGCCTGACCACGCATGTCAGCTCGGCCGGGTGCATACTTGAGCACATGAGCCTGTCAGTGACCACCGTGCTCGATCCCTACGGCCCCGCCACCGCGATCGTGCTCACCGAAGCGCAGGTCGCCGAGCTCGGCGCCGGCAAGCGCGCACCCGTCGTCGTGACGGTCGGGGGCCGCAGCGCGCGGCTTCGTCTCGCGAGCATGGGCGGCGACTTCGTGATCGGTATTTCGAAGGCGAACCGCGCGGCGCTGGGTGTGGAGATCGGCGATGAGATCACCGCGACCATCGAAGTGGATCTCGCTGAGCGTACGGTCGCTGTGCCACCCGAGCTGACTGTCGCACTCGCCGAGGCGCCTCGCGCCCAAGAGGCATTCGAGGCGCTCCCCTACACGCAGCGTAAGGAGCACGCAGCGGCCGTTGCTGGCGCGAAGCGGCCCGATACGCGCGAGCGGCGGATCGCGAAGATCGTCTCGGAACTCGCTTCGGACGGCACCGAGTAGCCCGCGTCAGCGGCTAAAACTCCCCAGGGTTCGTGGGCAGGCTTCAGCGCGCGTTGAGCGGGGCGTCTCGTCGTGCGCTAGCCCTCGTCGAGCGTCTTGCCCCGGTATTCAACGAGCCCCCACGCGGCTACGGCTGCGACGATGAAGAACACCGCGAACACGGCGAAGGTGAGCCCCGCGCCACCCGCGACGAGCATCACCGGCACGAGCAGCGGCGCGATGATCGACGCGATCCGCCCGAAGCCGGCAGCCCAACCGGTTCCGGTGCCGCGGAGCGACGTCGGGTAGATCTCGGGGGTGACGGCGTAGAGCGCACCCCACGCGCCGAGGTTGAAGAATGAGAGGGCCATGCCCGCCGCGAGGATCGTTCCCTCTGTCGTGGCGGTTCCGAACGCCACAGCAGACGCCGCAGAGCCGACGAGGAACACAGACAGCGTGAGCCTTCGCCCCCACTTCTCGATGAGCCAGGCCGCGACCGCGTAACCCGGGAGCTGCGCGAGGGTGATGAGCAGCGTGAACCCGAAGGAGCGCACGAGACCGAATCCGGCGTCGACGAGGATGCTCGGGATCCAGATGAACGCACCGTAGTAGGCGAAGTTCACGCAGAACCACACCGCCCAGATCGCGGCGGTGCGCGTACGGTACTCCGGCGCCCAGATCGCGGCGAGGCGGTTGCGCGCGGGTTGCGGAGCAACCGGGGCGACGGCGGCCGCGTCAGCTGGCACCACGGCAGCGGGAACCACGGCAGCGGCGGCTGGGGCTGGGGCTGGGCTGCTAGCGCCGGCGACGCCTCAAACCCGGCTACGATCTGCTCCGCTTCGCTGGCGCGCCCGCGTGAGGCAAGCCAGCGCGGTGACTCGGGAAGCCCGAGCCGCACGACGAGCGCGTAAATTGCCGGCACGGCGCCAAGCGCGAATGCCCAGCGCCATCCGTTCTCTGACGCCGGAACGACGTAGTAGCCGATGATCGCGGCCGCGGTCCAGCCAACCGCCCAGAATGCCTCGAGGATCACGATGATGCGGCCGCGAATGCGCGCCGGGGCGAACTCGGAGACATAGGTTGAGGCGACAGGAAGTTCGGCACCGAGTCCAAGTCCGACAATAAAGCGGAAGATGAGCAGCAGCCCGAGGCCGCCAACGAGCGCACTCGCTCCCGTCGCGAGGCCGTACACGAGCAGGGTGATCGCGAACACCTGCCTGCGGCCGATACGGTCGGCAAGCAGCCCGCCGAGGCTTGCCCCAATAGCCATGCCGAGGAACCCGACAGACGCGATGAGGCCGCCCTCGCCCTTCGTGAGCCCCCAGTGCTGGGTGAGGGCGGCAATGATGAAGGAGATGAGGCCGACGTCCATCGCGTCAAGTGCCCACCCGAGGCCCGAGCCTGAGAGCACCCGGAGGTGCTTTCGCGTAAACGGGAGCGCGTCGAGGCGCTCGGGGATCGTCCGGCTGGTTTCACTCACAGGCATCATCCTATGAGGCTGCTGGGTTAGTCGGCGAACTTTCCTGCGAGCAGCCGAGGCATGAGTTGGTAGGCGACTACGAGTGCGAGTCCCAGTGCGAGGAGCAGCAGCCACCACACTGGCGCGACGAAGAACGACACAAGGCCGAGGATCGACGCCGCAAGCGTGAAGCCTGCGTTGATCGCCGAGGCAGCTACGTGCGACATACCGAGCTGCTGGAGGCGCTGGTATGCGTGCTCCTTGTGCGGCTCGTCCCACTTGTATCCCTTGCGCATGCGCTTCACGAGCGTCGTCCCGACGTCGCCGAAGTAGATCACCATCGGGCCGATCGTTGCGAGGATCGGCACCCCAGCGACGAACGCGGCGAAGCTCGTGATTGCGACTGCCCCGCCGAGCAGGTAGCTGCCGACGTCGCCGAGGAATGCGCCAGGCTTAGAGAGGTTCCATGGCAGGAAGCCGCCGAAGCCAGCGGCCAGCACGAGTCCCGCCAGGAGCAGCCACGTGAGACCACTGAGAGCGCCAGCGGCCGCGAACGCGAGGCCAGCGATGAGGCCGTGGAATCCGCTAATGCCGTTCAGGCCATCCATGAAGTTGGCGACGTTGATATAGCTCGACACGAACAGCACACCGTACACGCCGAGCACGACAACGAACCAGAGCGGGAGCCCGGCAACGTCGAGTCCCGCGTTCGATGGGAGATCTGAGGTGCTCGCGAGCCAGAGCAGCGCAATGCTCGTCGAGACGGCGATGAGCAGCAGGATCGCGCTGCGCACGGGAACACTGATGCCGCGCAGGTCCTCGCTGAAGCCGAGCAGGCCGGCGCAGAGCGATCCGAGCGTCACGACGAGCAAGAACTTCCAGGCCGCCTCATCGGGCGCGGCTGCGGCGGCAAAGGCCGTCGTTCCTCCCCCGACGAGCGCCATCGAGATCAGCACAGACAACCCGAGGCCCCTGAGGATCGGGCGCTCGTGCGAGGAACGCTCGTTGGGCACATCCATGACCCCGAGCTTGACGAGCAGCGGGCGCACCGCAAGCGGCAGCGCGAGGCTCAGCGCGAGCGTCGCAACGAACACCAGCGGTGCGAGCATGGCGGCGCTCATTGCACGCGCCCCTCAGCCTCGCGGGTGAGGTCGAGTCTGGCGACCCAGCCGTCGTGGTCGAGGATGTCCGGGCTAATCACTCCGATGTGGGCGTGGGAGATCTTCGGGTGGAACGGGCGCTCGTTGCCCTCGCCATCCCCGGTGAGGACCTCGTGCAGTTTCTCGCCGTGACGGAGGCCTGTGAACACAATCTCAATGTCCTTGCCGGACTGCGCGATGAGCCGCTTCGCCACATCGAGGATCCGCACCGGCTCCCCCATGTCGAGGATGAGGACCTCGCCCGGCCGGCCAATGCCGCCTGCCTGAATAACAAGCTGCGACGCCTCGGGAATCGTCATGAAAAAACGCGTTGCGTCTGGGTGGGTGACGGTAATCGGCCCGCCCTTTTCAATGAGGTTTCGGAAGGTGGGGAGCATCGAGCCACGGCTACCAATGACGTTGCCAAAGCGCACAGACAGGTAGCGCCCACCCGTCTGTTCCGCCATCCAGCCCGTGAGCTTCTCTGCCACCCGCTTCGAGTGGCCAAGCACACTCGTCGGGTTGGCTGCTTTGTCGGTGGAAACGTTCACGAACGTGCCAACGTTCACCTCACGCGCAGCGTTCAGGACGTTCAGCGTGCCAAGCACGTTCGTCTTCCACGCCTCGTCTGGGTACTGCTCGAGCATCGGAAGGTGTTTGAGGGCAGCGGCATGAAACACGACCTCGGGTTTGCGCTCGACGAAGAGTTCCCGGAGCGACTCAGAGTCGCGGATGTCTGCGAGCACAACGTCCCTGGTATCGAGGAGGCCATGGCCCGCAATGGAGATCTGCACCTCTTGCAAAGCAGTCTCATCGCGGTCGAGCATGATGAGCTCGCTTGGCGCGAAGTTCACCAGCTGCCGGCACAGTTCGGAGCCGATCGAACCGCCAGCTCCCGTGACCAGCACGCGCTTGCCCTGGAGATAGTCAGCAATGGAATCCGTACTCAGGCGGACGGGGTGACGGCCAATGATGTCCTCGATCGAGAGCTCGCGCACATTTGAGATGGCAGCAGAGTTGTCGAGCAGCTGGTTGAGCGGCGGGAGCACCATGACGTTCAACCCGAGCTTATCCGCGTCGCCGTCGAGCCTGCGAAGCATGCCAGCGTCCGCGTCGCCGATGCAGACGAGGATCGCCGTCGCCCCGGTAGAACGCACCGCGGATTCCAAGTCATGGATGCCGCCGAGCACCTTCACTCCGCGGACCTCCTGGTTGCTCTTCGCCGGATCGTCGTCGAGGAAGCCGACGGGGAGGTACTCGGACTTCGCATCAGTGAGCAGCCGCTTGGCGGTCTGTACCCCGAGGTAACCCGATCCGTACAGCAAGACCCGCTGTGCCTTTGCCGGCTTGAGGCTGCGTTCCGAGAGCACCCGGAGGATGTAACGGACGACGCCCATGAGCGAGAACGTGATGGGTGCGGCAATCACGAGCGTTGATCGCGGGATGCCGTTGCCGTAGCCGACAAGAAAGGCGAACACCCACGTCACAGCGGTCACCGCTGTCACGCTGAATACGAGCGCACGGACCTCGTCGAAGCTGCCGATTTGATACCTGCTGCGGTACAGCCAGAAGACCCACCCGAAGAGCAGTTGCATGGCGGCGGCGACGCCAATAACAGCGAGCGTCCATCCCCAATGGATCCGCGGGAACGCGAAATCGAAGCGCAGCACGAGGGCGATAATGATGCCAACAGCCCACGCCATGACATCGAACAGGTACAAGCCACCGTAGGTCTCGACGAAGTGTGCAAATCTGCCACTCGCAGGCTTCCGCACGCGCCCTCCTCTGATCGTTTGGGTACATGCCCCACGTTGCCCGGCGTGATCCGAACGTTATGAATATCCTCAATGCTAGCGGCTGCAGCCCGGCCAGCCGACCGCGCACGCCCCAAACGCAAAGAACCCCGGGGGTTTCCCCCCGGGGTTCTTTGTGTAGCCAAAGACTACGAAGCAGTCAGAGACTGCACGGCTGCGACTTAGGAAAGAACCTTGGTCACGGTGCCGGCGCCAACGGTGCGGCCACCCTCACGGATAGCGAAGCCGAGGCCCTCTTCCATAGCGATGGGCTGGATCAGCTCAACGACCATGTCGGTGGTGTCGCCGGGCATAACCATCGGCTTGTCCTCGGGCAGCGTGATAACACCGGTCACGTCAGTCGTACGGAAGTAGAACTGCGGGCGGTAGTTAGTCTCGAACGGGTTGTGGCGGCCGCCCTCTTCCTTCTTCAGGATGTAGGCAGTGCCCTCGAAGTTCGTGTGCGGGGTGATCGAGCCGGGAGCAACGATAACCTGGCCACGCTCAACGTCTTCGCGCTTGGTGCCGCGAAGCAGGAGGCCACAGTTCTCGCCAGCCCATGCCTCGTCGAGCTGCTTGTGGAACATCTCGATACCGGTAACGGTGGTCTTCTGCGTCGGACGCAGACCAACGATCTCGATTTCCGAGTTGATCTTCAGCGTGCCACGCTCGGCGCGACCCGTAACAACGGTGCCACGACCGGTGATCGTGAAGACGTCCTCAACAGGCATGAGGAACGGCTTGTCACGGTCACGTACGGGGTCCGGAACGCTGTTGTCGACAGCTTCCATGAGCTCGAGGATGGAGTTAACCCACTTCTCTTCGCCCTGGAGTGCCTGGTAGCCCGAAACGCGGACGACGGGGACGTCGTCTCCGGGGTAACCCTGCTTGGAGAGCTCCTCACGGACCTCCATCTCGACGAGCTCGAGGATTTCCTCGTCGTCGACCTGGTCGCACTTGTTGAGCGCAACGAGGAGGTAAGGAACGCCGACCTGCTTCGCAAGGAGGATGTGCTCCTTGGTCTGAGCCATCATGCCGTCAGTAGCAGCAACCACGAGGATCGCGCCGTCCATCTGAGCAGCACCGGTGATCATGTTCTTGATGTAGTCAGCGTGGCCTGGTGCATCAACGTGAGCGTAGTGACGCTTCGGGGTCTCGTACTCAACGTGCGAGATGTTGATGGTAATGCCGCGCTGGCGCTCCTCGGGAGCGGAATCGATCGTTGCGAAATCGCGCTGAACGTTCGTGTCCGACGGGAACTTGTCGGCGAGCGTCTTCGAGATTGCTGCGGTAAGGGTGGTCTTACCGTGGTCAACGTGACCGATCGTTCCGATGTTTACGTGCGGCTTGGTCCGCTCGAACTTGGCCTTCGCCACTATGGTCCTCCTCAGGACAGTCATGTGCCGCATCCCTCTTGACGGTTTCGAGAGGGTACGAGCACAGGGTGTGTACTTAATATTACAAGCTCTGGCCTATATGCGCGACCTGAGCCGGGTGATCTGTGGCGGGACGGGTCCCGCCACAGATCAAGGGACGGTGTTACTCGCCCTTAGCCTTCTGAACGATCTCATCGGCCACGGCCTTCGGCACCTCAGCATAGGAGTCGAAGGTCATCGAGAACACTGCGCGACCGCTGGTCTTCGACCGCAGGTCACCAATGTACCCGAACATCTCTGAAAGCGGTACCAGGGCGCGGATAACCTTCACGCCACTCGCATCTTCCATCGACTGGATCTGTCCACGACGGGAGTTGATGTCGCCAATAACGTCGCCCATGTACTCCTCGGGCGTGCGAACCTCAACGGCCATCATGGGCTCGAGCAGCACAGGCTGAGCCTGGCGTGCGGCCTCCTTGAAGGCCATCGAGCCGGCAATCTTGAACGCCATTTCAGACGAGTCAACATCGTGGTACTGGCCGTCGAGGAGCTGCGCCTTGACGCCAACAACGGGGAACCCTGCGAGAATGCCGTACTGCATTGCATCCTGGATACCAGCGTCGACCGACGGGATGTACTCGCGAGGAACGCGACCACCGGTCACCTTGTCCTCGAAGACGTAGATCTTGTCAGCTTCAACCTCAAGCGGCGCGATCGAGATCTGCACCTTGGCGAACTGACCGGATCCACCGGTCTGCTTCTTGTGGGTGTAGTCGTACTTCGGGACGGTCTTGCGGATCGTCTCGCGGTACGCAACCTGGGGCTTGCCCACGTTTGCCTCAACCTTGAACTCGCGCTTCATGCGGTCGACAAGGATGTCGAGGTGGAGCTCGCCCATACCAGCAATAACGGTCTGGCCGGTCTCAGCGTTGAGGCTCACGCGGAACGTGGGATCCTCTTCTGCGAGCTTCTGGATCGCGGTGCTGAGCTTCTCCTGGTCACCCTTGGTCTTCGGCTCGATCGCAACCTCGATGACGGGCTCGGGGAAGGTCATCGACTCAAGTACAACCTGGTTGTTCGGGTCCGAGAGGGTGTCACCGGTGGTGGTGTCCTTCAGGCCGATAACCGCGTAGATGTTGCCGGCCATGAGGTCGTCAACCGGGTTCTCCTTGTTGGCGTGCATCTGGAAGATCTTTCCGATGCGCTCCTTCTTGCCCTTGGTCGAGTTCACTACCTGCGCGCCCGAGTCGATGCGACCCGAGTACACGCGGATGTAGGTGAGGCGACCGAAGAACGGGTGCACAGCAACCTTGAACGCGAGTGCCGAGAACGGCGCGTCAGCCTGCGGGAGGCGCTCGATGACGATCGACTCGTCGCGCGGGTCGTGTGCCTCGATGGCGCCAACGTCGAGCGGGTTAGGCAGGAAGTCAACAACAGCGTCGAGCATCGGCTGGATGCCGCGGTTCTTGAACGCCGAGCCACAGTAGACCGGGTAGATCTCGTTAGCTACGACGAGCTTGCGGATACCGGCCTTGATCTCGTCAATGCTGATCTCTTCGCCAGCGAAGAACTTCTCGAGGAGCGCGTCGTCGGTCTCGGCGACGGTCTCGACGAGCTTCTCGCGGTACTCCTTCGCCTTCTCGACGAGATCCGCGGGGATCTCCTGCGTCTCGTAGTTAGCGCCGAGGGTAACGTCACCCTTCGAGTCGCCCTCCCATACGAATGCCTTCATCGAGAGCAGATCGACAACGCCGATGAACTCCGACTCAGCACCGATGGGGAGCTGCATAACGAGCGGCTTCGCGCCGAGGCGGTTGACGATGGTGTCTACGGTGAAGTAGAAGTCAGCGCCCATCTTGTCCATCTTGTTGACGAAGCAGATGCGCGGAACGCCATACTTGTCAGCCTGACGCCAAACGGTCTCCGACTGGGGCTCAACGCCCTCCTTGCCGTCGAACACTGCGACAGCGCCGTCGAGAACGCGGAGCGAACGCTCCACCTCGACGGTGAAGTCAACGTGGCCGGGGGTGTCAATGATGTTGACCTGGTTGTTGTTCCAGAAGCAAGTCACGGCGGCAGACGTGATCGTGATGCCGCGCTCCTTTTCCTGCTCCATCCAGTCAGTCGTTGCGCCACCGTCGTGCGTTTCGCCCAGCTTGTGGTTGACACCCGTGTAAAACAGGATGCGCTCGGTGGTGGTGGTCTTGCCGGCATCGATGTGGGCCATGATGCCGATGTTGCGGACCTTGCTCAGGTCGGTGAGCACGTCTTGTGCCACGGGGGTCTCCTCCGGGGTGGGGATTTAAGAGTGTGTGTCGCGGGCGATGCCCGCAAGTGGGAGGCGGATCGGGTTCCGATCCACCTCCCACTCAGATGACTACCAGCGGTAGTGAGCGAACGCGCGGTTCGACTCTGCCATCTTGTGCGTGTCCTCACGGCGCTTCACAGCGGCCCCAAGGCCGTTCGAAGCGTCGAGGATCTCGTTGGTCAGGCGGTCGGTCATCGAGTTCTCTCGACGAGCCTTCGCGTAGCTCGTGAGCCAGCGCAGTGCGAGTGTGTTCGCACGGTGCGGCTTGACCTCAACGGGCACCTGGTAGGTTGAGCCACCAACACGACGTGACCGTACCTCAAGGGTGGGGCGCACGTTGTCGAGCGCCTTCTTGAGTACGACTACGGCATCCTGGCCGCTCTTCTCAGCAACGACCTCGAGCGCGTTGTACACAATGCGCTCGGCGAGGCCCTTCTTGCCGTCAACAAGAATCTTGTTGACGAGCTGGCTGACGATGGGTGCGCCGTAGACCGGATCGGCTACTACGGGACGCTTGGGAGCAGGACCTTTACGGGGCATTACTTCACCTTCTTTGCACCGTAGCGGCTACGAGCTTGCTTGCGGTCCTTGACCGCCTGCGTGTCGAGTGCGCCGCGCACGATCTTGTAACGAACACCGGGGAGATCCTTCACACGACCGCCGCGCACGAGCACCATCGAGTGCTCCTGCAGGTTGTGGCCCTCACCTGGGATGTAGGCCGTAACCTCGGTACCGTTTGAAAGCTTCACACGAGCGACCTTACGCATCGCCGAGTTCGGCTTCTTCGGGGTGGTGGTGTACACACGAGTACACACACCGCGCTGCTGGGGGTTCGCCTTCAGAGCGGGCGCCTTGGTCTTCGAGACCTTGGGCGTCCGTCCCTTGCGAACCAGCTGCTGAATAGTAGGCACTGATTCTCCTAGTTGGTCCTGCACGGTGACAGGAATGCTTCTTGTGGTCGAGCATTTGCGCGAGCTTGCGCACGCGCGGAGCTGCTGAATTCCCTGCCGAGGCAGTGAAGTCGAGTGCAGCTATGCCGTGGGGGTTTCACCTCTGGGAGCGAGTGACCCTCGATGCGCTCCCCCCAGTATTCGCGCACGCGCGAAACAGGTGGAGTGCACCAAGGAATAACCTTACGCGCTGGGAGGCATACGCGCAAGGGTCTGGTGGTCAGCTACGCCGGGGGTTCCAGGTTCCGCGAGAGCTCATCGAGCATTGCGCGCACCTGCGGTTCAACGAAGCGCTCAATCGCTGCCTCGATGCGGGGCCGATGCCCCATGAGCGCGAAGCACACCTCATTGCCAACATCTGCGGCGCGCAGATCGGCTAACTCGATTTCGCGGCGCAGCTGCTGCTTCTCTTCCGCGCTCAGCGGCGGGCGCGGCAGCGGCTCCTCCGGTTGCACCTCGGCAGCAAGTCCCGCAAGCGTAAACAGGAACGGCTGTCCGGCCTCCGTGGGCTCCGGATCAGGATCGAGCCCGTCGTATTCTGGGTCGAGGCCGGCTGCGGGATCGTAGCCACCGACGCGCCACATGTCCGCCCCGCGTAATTCCGCGTGCAGCATTGGCAGGTGCTCCTCCGTGTAATCGTCGACGACTTTGTCGACGATCCGCTGCACGCGGGAGACCAGCGCGTGTTTCACCTGGTGTGGGGTGCCAGCTGGGATCCCCGACGCGATGAGCACCGGAGAGCCTGTGCACCGCCTGCAGATACGGCTACGCCCCCGATACGCCGCTGGCTCCCACCGCGAAACCCACTCGAGCCACGCCTCAACGGCTCTGCCAACACGTCGGTCGATGAGGCCCACCAGGTTCACTCCCGCTCCTCGCGGCGTTCCCACGGCCACTTCGGAGTTGGCCTGTCCGTGTAGATTCGCCGCGCGAGCACAGCCCAGAAGAGCACAACTGCGATCCCCCACACTGGCATCAGTATCAGCGCGAACGGGCTGAACCACGTGTCGTCAATGGTCAGCCCCGCGAGCACCCCGCACAGCCCCCAAATCAGGTACACCCCGAATGCCGCGCCAAGGACGATCCCCGCCACTGGGCTCTTCCTGCCACGCAGCAGGGAGATCGCCTGCCGCCACAGCAACACACCGAGCATCGCCAGGCCGAGGCCAATGCTCAGCACACCGAACCAGAGCGGCACTGCGGCGGTCTCGATCGGCTCGCGCCCGAGCGCCATGGCAAGCAACCCCCACGACGCGACAACGATCGCTGCCGCTACGACGAGGGTCGCCCCGAGGAGCCCGAGGACGTATCCCCGGGTCACTCCCCGTTTGGCGCCCTCAACCATTACTGCTTCGCCCGCACCTCAGCGAGCGCCGTCTCGTACTCGGCGAGCATCTCTGCGTTCTTCGCGGTCACGCGGCGGCCGCGGGCCCCGATCCACGCCCCGAACCAAACCGCTACCTCGCGCGCGAGGATCGCTGCTCCGAGTGTCGGAATCGCGAAGGCGGCGTTCTTGGCATTCGAGAGGAAGCTTCCGTCACCGACCGCAAGCGCCTCTGCCGGGGCACCCACGAGCGCGATCGTCACCGTCGTCGCAACCCACACGACGACTCCAACGAAGAGGCTGAAAATCACGTACGCCCACCAGCCAGCGCGGCCAAAGATCAGCACCAGGATCGTCAGCCCGACGAAGAAGGCAACGACGCCAGCGATAAAGCCCCACGACGTCACCCACGGGAGCAGCCCCTCAGTGAGGAACGTCGACGGCGGGAACTGCTGCGAGATCATCGCAGAAATCAGGCCGGCGTAGAGCAACGCGAACGCGACGGTGCCGAGCAGCGCGATGAGCACGCCGGCGCCACGGTTCCCCTTGAGGTCAGGCGGCATCGGCGACTGCATGTACAGCGCAGCCATCGGGTGGTCAGCGCTGATCCGAATCTCGCCGTCCCGCGCAGGATCGAGGAACTGCACGGCTGGCGTGATCGCGGGCGCCGCTGCAGCAGAGGGCAACTCCTCAGGTGACGCGATACGCGGCGCCTTTGGGGCCTCGAGGTCGAGCTGCGTGTCGACGCTCGCCGCCTGCTCCCGGTGCGCCTGCTCCGAAAGCGCCTCTGCCCCGGCAGCGACCGCGGTAGTCTCAGCCACGGGTGCCGGCTCGACAACCGTTCCCTCGGCGTCCACGACGATGACGTCGGACGCGCTGGCGTCGTTAATCGCCGTCGCGCGCACTACCGCGTCCTGCACAGCGTCATCGCTAGCCGTCTGTTCTTCGACCGGCGCGCCGGGATCGACGGGAGTATCGCGCTCATCGCTCATTGGTTCACCTCTCGAGTGCCTTGCGTTCTGTCGCCACGATACAAGCTATGTGGCAGAAATGGGCGTTCCCGCGCTGAACTCGTCTGTGAAGCAGTGCTCGGAGGCCCGCGCAGGCTCCGAAAACGGCAGAGCGGGCGTCCACCCGAAGGTGGACGCCCGCTCAGTGTCTGACCGGCTACCCGCGATGCTGGCAGCCGAACCCGCTAGCTGTAGTTGCCCGGGTTGAACTCGTCAGAGGTGAAGGTGTCGAAATCGACGAACGAGAAGTCGTTCTCGTCGAACGTGCCCTCGCCCGCGTACATGCGGTTCGGGTAGCGCTCTGCACGAGCCTCCTCGGTCGCGGTGACGTCGACATCGGTGTAGACCCCCAGGCCGGTGCCGGCCGGGATGAGCTTACCGATGATGACGTTCTCCTTGAGGCCGACGAGCGGATCTCGCGATCCCTCCATCGCAGCCTGCGTGAGCACGCGGGTGGTCTCCTGGAAGGAGGCCGCCGAGAGCCACGACTCGGTCGCGAGCGACGCCTTGGTGATACCCATGACCTCGGGACGGGCCGTCGCGGCGCGCTTGCCGTCGACGAGTGCCTCGCGGTTGATCCGCTGGTAGCGCGAGCGGTCAACGAGCTCGCCCGGGAGCAGCTCGGTCTCGCCGTGATCGACGACGGTCACCTTGCGGAGCATCTGACGAACGATGACCTCAATGTGCTTATCGTGGATCGGTACGCCCTGCGAACGGTACACGCCCTGCACGCCCTCAACGAGGTACTTCTGCACTGCGCGCTCGCCCGGGATGTGCTTGCCCTCTTCGGTGGAGCCGACCTGAAGGATGTCCTTCGGGTCGAGCGTTCCCTGGATGAAGGGCTGACCGAGCTCGACACGGTCGCCGTCTTCGACGATGAGCGTCGAACGCTTCAGTACCGGGTACTGCTTCTCCTCGGTGCCGTCGTCCGGCGTGAGGATCAGGCGACGGCTCTTCTCGGTGTCCTCGATCGTGACGCGGCCTGCGGCCTCGGCGATCGGGGACGCACCCTTGGGGGTACGCGCTTCGAAAAGCTCCTGCACGCGGGGAAGACCCTGCGTGATGTCGTCAGCCGATGCGGATCCACCGGTGTGGAAGGTACGCATCGTGAGCTGGGTTCCCGGCTCACCAATCGACTGCGCAGCGATGATGCCGACGGCCTCACCGATGTCAACGCGCTGACCGGTCGCGAGCGAACGGCCGTAGCAGGTCGCACAGACGCCGACTGCAGACTCACAGGTGAGCACGGAGCGTACCTTGATCTCGGTGACGCGAGCCGCAACGAGCTTCTCGATTGCGACGTCTCCGACGTCCGAGCCAGCCGGGGCAACAACGTTGCCATCGGCGTCGACCGCGTCAGCGGCAAGCGTACGAGCGTATACCGAGTTCTCAACGTTCTCGTCTGGGACGATAACGCCGTCGACCTCAGCAGCGATCGGCAGGTCGAGACCACGGCGGGTGCCGCAGTCTTCCTCGCGGATGATGACATCCTGCGAGACGTCGACCAGGCGACGCGTGAGGTAACCCGAGTCGGCGGTACGAAGCGCGGTATCGGCAAGACCCTTACGCGCACCGTGGGTCGCGATGAAGTACTCCGCAACCGACAGACCCTCACGGTACGAGTTAATGATCGGGCGGGGGATGATCTCGCCCTTCGGGTCCGACACGAGGCCACGCATACCGGCGATGTTACGGATCTGCAGCCAGTTACCACGAGCGCCAGACGACACCATACGGAAGATGGTGTTGTCCTCGGGGAATGCCGCGCGCATGGCCTCAGCAACCTCGTCGGTCGCCTGGGTCCAGATCTTCACGAGATCCGCGTGGCGCTCCTGCTCGGTGATGAGACCGCGATCGAAGCGCTTCTGCACCGCAGCTGCCTCGGTCTCGTGCGCCGCAAGGATCTCTGCCTTGTTCGACGGGGTCACGATGTCCGAAAGTGCAACGGTTACGCCCGAACGGGTCGCCCAGTGGAAACCGGCGTCCTTAATGCGGTCGAGCGTTGCAGCGACCTCAACCTTCGGGTAGCGCTCAGCGAGGTCGTTGACCAGCGTTGAGAGGGTGCCCTTGTCAGCTACCTGCTCGAAGTACACGTAATCAGCGGGAAGCGCCTCGTTGAAGAGTGCGCGGCCGAGGCTTGTCTCGACGAGCACTGGCTTCTCCGAGGTGACACCCGAGGCATCCGTGTAGCCGGTGAGGCGGATCTTCGCCATCGCACCAAGGTCGAGCGTGTGCTCGTCCATCGCGAGGATAGCTTCCGAGATCGAGCCGAACGCACGGCCCTCGCCGATTGCACCCTTCTTCACCGTGGTGAGGTGGTGCAGGCCGATGATCATATCCTGCGACGGGAGCGTCACCGGGCGACCATCGGAGGGCTTGAGGATGTTGTTCGATGCGAGCATGAGCACGCGAGCCTCAGCCTGAGCCTCAACCGACAGCGGCAGGTGCACTGCCATCTGGTCGCCGTCGAAGTCAGCGTTGAACGCTGCACAGACGAGCGGGTGGAGCTGAATAGCCTTGCCCTCGACGAGCTGTGGCTCGAATGCCTGGATGCCAAGACGGTGCAGTGTTGGTGCACGGTTCAGCATGACCGGACGCTCGCGGATGATCTCCTCGAGCACGTCCCAGACCTCGCTGCGCGAACGCTCGACCATGCGCTTGGCGGCCTTCACGTTCTGTGCGTGCGAGAGGTCCATGAGGCGCTTGATGACGAACGGCTTGAACAGCTCGAGCGCCATCTGCTTCGGGAGACCACACTGGTGCAGCTTGAGCTGCGGGCCGACAACAATAACCGAACGGCCAGAGTAGTCGACGCGCTTGCCGAGCAGGTTCTGACGGAATCGACCCTGCTTGCCCTTGAGCATGTCGGAGAGCGACTTCAGCGCACGGTTGCCGGTGCCCGTGACGGGGCGGCCGCGGCGGCCGTTGTCGAACAGTGCGTCAACGGCTTCCTGCAGCATGCGCTTCTCGTTGTTCACGATGATCTCGGGAGCGCCGAGATCGAGCAGGCGGCGGAGGCGGTTGTTGCGGTTGATCACGCGGCGGTACAGATCGTTGAGATCCGAGGTCGCGAAGCGGCCACCGTCGAGCTGCACCATCGGGCGAAGCTCTGGCGGGATAACCGGAACGACGTCGAGCACCATTGCGGCCGGGCTTGCGCCGGTCTGCAGGAATGCGCTGACGACCTTCAGGCGCTTGATCGCACGGATCTTCTTCTGCCCCTTGCCCTCGGCGATCTGGAGGTGAAGCGTCTCAGCCTCAGCAACCAGGTCGAATGCCTCAAGGCGCTTCTTGATGGCCTCTGCGCCCATGTAGGCCTCGAAGTAATCGCCGTAGCGATCCATGAGGTCTGCGAAGACTGCGTCCTCAGGCTTGAGGTCGCCGACCTTCAGGCTGCGGAAGTCGTCCCAGACGCGCTCGAGGCGAGCGATGTCGTCGTCGAAGCCGCGACGGATGAGCGTCATGTCCTTCTCGGCCGATGCCTCGGCGCGACGGCGCTGATCCGCCTTCGCCCCTTCGGCTTCGAGCGCAGCAAGGTCGGTCTCGGCCTGCTGCTGCCGCTGGGCGACAGCGATGTCACGCTGGTCGCTCAGTGCCTTGAGTTCGAGCCGCAGCTCGGCCTCAAGCTCAGCCATATCTTCGTGGCGGCCCTCTTCATCGATGTCGATGATCATGTACGCAGCGAAGTAGATGACCTTCTCGAGGTCCTTCGGCGCCATGTCGAGCAGGTACCCGAGGCGTGAAGGCACGCCCTTGAAGTACCAGATGTGGGTCACGGGAGCTGCGAGCTCGATGTGGCCCATGCGCTCACGACGAACGCTCGACTTGGTGACCTCTACGCCACAGCGCTCACAGACGATGCCCTTGTAACGGACACGCTTGTACTTGCCACACGCGCACTCCCAGTCGCGGGAAGGCCCGAAGATCTGCTCACCGAACAGACCGTCCTTCTCTGGCTTCAGCGTGCGGTAGTTGATGGTCTCCGGCTTCTTGACCTCGCCGAACGACCAGCCGCGGATATCGTCGGCAGTTGCCAGACGAATCTGCAGCTCATTGAAACTCGTACCCTCGAGCAAAATGTTCTCCTTGGATGAAAACGTAAAAATTCTGAAGCGGCTGGCGCCC
Organism: Leucobacter komagatae; assembly: GCF_000834055.1. Taxonomy (GTDB): domain Bacteria; phylum Actinomycetota; class Actinomycetes; order Actinomycetales; family Microbacteriaceae; genus Leucobacter; species Leucobacter komagatae_A. The sequence continues at coordinate 37,594 of NZ_JXSQ01000018.1, read as the reverse complement.
CGCCCGCAGGCGGGGCCTAGCCAACTTAGATCTCGTCAGCCGAAGCTGCCTCGAAGCGCGTGGAAAGGTTAATGCCGAGCTCTTCCGCGGTGCGGTGTGCCTCGTCGTCGTTGTCGCGCAGGCTGACGGCGTTGCCGTCTGCTCCGAGCACCTCGACGTTCAGGCAGAGCGACTGCATCTCCTTCATGAGCACGCGGAACGACTCGGGGACGCCCGGCTCTGGGATGTTCTCGCCGCGGACGATGGCCTCGTAGACCTTCACGCGACCGAGAATGTCATCCGACTTCACCGTGAGCAGCTCCTGGAGCGCGTACGCTGCACCGTAGGCCTCGAGGGCCCACACTTCCATCTCACCGAAGCGCTGGCCGCCGAACTGCGCCTTACCACCGAGCGGCTGCTGGGTGATCATCGAGTACGGTCCGGTCGAACGCGCGTGGATCTTGTCGTCCACGAGGTGGTGGAGCTTCAGGATGTACATGTAACCGACGGAGATCGGGTACGGGTACGGCTCGCCTGAACGACCGTCGAACAGACGGGTCTTACCGGTCGAGTCAATAAGGCGCTCACCATCACGGTTCGGCGTGGTCGAGTCGAGCAGACCTGCGATCTCGATCTCGGACGCGCCGTCGAACACTGGGGTCGCGACCTTCGTGCCAGGCTCTGCCTGCAGCGATGCCTTCGCGAGCTTCGCAGCCCACTCCGGGTTGCCGTCGATCTTCCAGCCCTGCTTCGCGATCCAGCCGAGGTGAACTTCGAGCACCTGGCCGAAGTTCATGCGGCCCGGGATACCGAGCGGGTTGAGGATCACGTCTACCGGGGTACCGTCCTCAAGGAACGGCATGTCCTCGACGGGGAGGATCTTCGAGATGACGCCCTTGTTGCCGTGACGGCCTGCAAGCTTGTCACCCTCGGTGATCTTACGCTTCTGCGCAATGTAGACAACCACGCGCTGGTTGACGCCAGAGCCGAGGTCGTCATCGTTGTCGTTCTCCGCGTCGAATACCTTGACGGAGGTGACGGTGCCTGCAACGCCGTGCGGAACCTTCAGCGAGGTGTCGCGAACTTCGCGGCTCTTCTCGTTGAAGATCGCGCGGAGCAGTCGCTCCTCGGCCGAGAGCTCGGTCTCGCCCTTCGGCGTGACCTTGCCGACGAGGATGTCGCCCGGGTTGACCTCTGCGCCGATGCGGATGATGCCGCGCTCGTCGAGATCCTTCAGCGCCTCCATGCTGGCGTTGGGGAGATCACGGGTGATCTCTTCCTTGCCGAGCTTGGTGTCGCGAGCATCAACGTCGTACTCCTCGATGTGGATCGACGACAGCGTGTCGTCCTTCACGAGGTTCTGGCTGAGGATGATCGCGTCCTCGAAGTTGTGACCCTCCCACGGCATGAACGCCACGAGGAGGTTCTTGCCGAGCGCGAGCTCACCGTTCTCGGTAGCTGGGCCGTCTGCGATGACCTCGCCGGCCTCGATCCGCTCGCCAGCCTTGACGATGACGCGGTGGTTGTAGTTCGTGCCCTGGTTCGAGCGGTCGAACTTGCGCATGTAGTACTTCTTCGTGCCACCCTCGTCGAGCGTGATGCTCACGAAGTCAGCCGAGACGTCGGTTACGACGCCGGCCTTCTCTGCAACGATGACGTCACCCGCGTCGATTGCTGCGTAGCCCTCCATGCCGGTGCCGACGAGCGGCGACTCGGAGCGGACGAGCGGCACAGCCTGACGCTGCATGTTCGCGCCCATGAGCGCGCGGTTTGCATCGTCGTGCTCGAGGAACGGGATGAGCGAGGTCGCGACCGACACCATCTGGCGCGCGGAAACGTCCATGTACTGCACGGTGTCGGCGTCAACGAGCTGCACCTCGGAGCCACGGGGGCGTGCGAGGACCTGCTTGTCGGCGAACTTGCCGTCCTTGTCGATCGGAGCGCCAGCCTGCGCGATGAGGAACTCGTCCTCTTCGTGCGCGGTGAGGTAATCGACCTGATCGGTGACGGTGCCGTCGACGATGCGGCGGTACGGGGTCTCGATGAAGCCGAACGCGTTGATGCGAGCGAACGTTGCGAGCGCACCGATCAGACCAATGTTCGGGCCTTCAGGGGTCTCAATGGGGCACATGCGGCCGTAGTGCGACGGGTGAACGTCTCGCACCTCGACGCCTGCGCGGTCACGTGAAAGACCGCCGGGGCCGAGCGCAGACAGACGACGCTTGTTCGTCAGGCCCGCGAGCGGGTTGTTCTGATCCATGAACTGCGACAGCTGCGAAGTACCGAAGAACTCCTTGATCGCCGCGAGCACAGGGCGCGTGTTGATCAGGGTGTTCGGCGTGATTGCTTCGATGTCCTGCGTGGTCATACGCTCGCGAACGACGCGCTCCATGCGGCTCAGGCCGGTGCGGACCTGGTTCTGGATGAGCTCACCTACGGCGCGAATACGACGGTTACCGAAGTGGTCGATGTCGTCGGTGTCAAGACGGACGTCGATTTCCTTGCCGTCGCGGTGACCCGGGAGGGTCTCCGTTCCTGCGTGGAGGCCAACGAGGTACTTGATCGTCGCGACGATGTCCTCGAGCGAGAGCACCGAGTCGGTGATCGGCGCTTCAAGACCAAGCTTGCGGTTGATCTTGTAGCGGCCAACCTTCGCGAGGTCGTAGCGCTTCGAGTTGAAGTAGCTGTTGTCGAGGAGCGCACGCGCAGCCTCGATCGCAACCTGCTCGCCCGGGCGCTGCTTGCGGTAGATGTCCTTGAGGGCTTCCTCCTGAAGGCTGACACCCTCCTTCTCGACGATGCCGTCCTTCTCGAGCGTGAGCGCGATGGACTCGTAACCGGCGAACTCCTCGAGGATTTCGCTCGTGGTCATGCCGAGCGCCTTGAGGAAGACGGTGACCGACTGCTTACGCTTGCGGTCGATACGCACGCCGACCTGGTCGCGCTTGTCGATTTCGAACTCGAGCCATGCGCCACGGCTCGGGATTACGCGTGCCGAGAAGACGTCCTTATCGGAGGTCTTCTCCTGCTGCCGCTCGAAGTAGACGCCTGGCGAACGAACGAGCTGCGAGACGATGACGCGCTCGGTGCCGTTGATGATGAACGTGCCCTTGTCGGTCATGAGCGGGAAGTCGCCCATGTAGACCGTCTGGCTCTTCAGAACCTGGGTCTCGGTGTTGTAGAAGGCCGCCTCGACGTAGAGGGGTGCCGAGTACGTCTTACCGCGCTCCTTGCACTCGTCAATCGAGAACTTCTGCTCGTCGAGAATCGGGTTCTCGAAGGACAGCTGCATGGTGCCAGCGTTGTCCTCAATCGGAGACATCTCTTCGAAGATCTCCTCGAGGCCGCTCTTCAGCGCGATGTCATCGCGCCCCTGAGCCTGTGCCTCTTTGACGCGGGTTACCCACGCGTCGTTACCGACGAGCCAATCAAAGCTCTCGAGCTGGAGTGCCAGAAGGTTCGGCACCGACAGCGTGTCGGAAATCTTGGCGAATGAGAGTCGCGAGTGATTGCGACCGTTCTTCGGGTTATTGGTGGACGATGCGTTGGGCGCAGCAGCCAAGGAAGTACCTCCGTGGGCCCCGTCGGGCCGGTTGACTTGGTCTTGCGAAGAATTGCTCTTGGGTCACACGGGGTTCATATGCGCCTGCGCGCCAACTCCCGGGGCCTTCCGCTATATGAAGGCAGACTCGTGTCCATAGTGCAGCTTTCTACTGTAACACCATCGTGATCCTCTGACAAGGGCATCCTCCCGCTGGTTTAGCCACGTTGCGCCCCGTGCCAGACTGGGGTGCGTTTCGGGGCCACGAGCCCTCCCATTCCGTCAGGAGCAGTGAAGCGAGTGACCACTCCAGCCCCAGCCCACCTTCCGAGCGCGGTGGGCCTTCCCGTCGCCCCACTCTCCCCAGGCCCGCTGGGGTTTGGCGAAATCCTTAGCAGGGGTTTCTCCTCGCTCACGCGCAACCCGCGCCCGGTACTCCTCTGGCTCGTGCTCATGCCGCTCGCGGTTCACCTACTCTTTGGGATCTCGACGGCGGTCAGCGACGCGGCGAGCTCGAGCCTCGGCCTGCTCGACGTTTTCTCCCCCGGGCTCAACAGCTCGTACGGGCTGGCAACGCAGTCGTTCACGATCGCCATGGTGACCGGCCTCGTTACGATCGTGCAGGCGATTGTCACCGCGCTCGGCGGCTCCGTGCTGCAGGGCGTCGTCGCGAACAACGTGCGGCTGGAAACGCTCGGACACCGCGGCACCGCGCGCGAACTGTGGGCACACACTCGCCCCGCGCTCGGTAGGCTGCTCGGCTACGGCGGACTGGTGATCGGATTCGCTTTCGCCGCGGGCTTTGTCGGCGGCTTCGTCGGCTTCTTCGTTGCGATGCTGGTCTTGGGGATCGCCTCGGCATTCATCTCCTCGGCCGCGGGGTTTGTCATCTTGGTGGTGCTCGTCATCGTCGCCCTGTGCATTCCCCTCCTGTGGCTCGCAGCGCGAATCTCGCTCGCCGTGAGCGTGATCGTGTTCGAGGGAACCCCCGTGTGGGCCTCAATTCGCCGCTCGTGGGCGCTCACCCGACACAGCGCGTGGCGGATCGTCGGTCTGCAGCTCGTGTTGGGGCTGATCGCCGGCGCTGCGATGTTCGTGCTCGTCTACCTGACCACGCTGATCACGAACACCGCCTTCCCGTTTGCCATTTGGGAAGACGGCGTCACACCCCAGCGCTTCCTCACTGCGTATCTTGCCGGGGTGCCCGTGTCGCTCGTGACGGCTGTGGTCACGCCAATCGCCGCGGCGCTCTGTTCCACTGTCTACCTCGACGTGCGTGTCCGAACAGAATAGCTGGCGGCCTCGCTGCAGAACTTCCACGCAGGCCGCGCACGGGGCTACGCCCCGGCGCATCTCGCCGACCCGTTCGTGACGCCTCCCCCAGCGCCCGCGGCTCAGGCGGCCCCGGCGCACTGGCAGCAGACTCCCCCAGCCGCACCGCAGTGGGGGCCGCGCCCGACCGATCCTTACGACCCGAAACAGGGATAGTTCGCGTCGGCTCGGCACTTCCGCGCCACCGCGCTCCGCGGCCTGCGCCTCTCAGCGAAGGCAAGGCCGCCTGCCAGGGATCGGGCAGGCTTGGCGGATACTGTGTAGTGCATGAGTTCCAAGCCCGCGACGCCAGGTATTGCCTGGGCTGTCGTCGCGATTCTCGCCGTCGCGGGGCTTGGTGCCTATTTTCATTTCGGCAGCAGCGGGCCGCTCCCAATCGACGTGGCCTGGCGTGACGCAACGCGACTGACTCCTGTCTCCGTATCGTTTACCGTCGCTGCTTTCCTTGCAGAGATCGGGTCGGGTGTTGGCGTGGTCGCGTGCGGTGTCGTGGCGTGCGCGCTGCTCCTCACGAGGCACTTCGGTCGTGAAGCCGGCGCGCTTGCGACCGCGCTCGTCCTCGGCGTTGTGCTCTCAGAGCTCGCGAAGCACCTGGTAGCACGGCCACGGCCGCTCGATGCACTGTACGCGTGGGACGGGTACTCGTATCCTTCCGGGCATTCGATGGGTGCGGCGGCTCTCGCGGTGTCCGTTGCCTACGCTGTCTCGTCGATCTACCGTCGAGGGGCAACGTTTGTGAACCGTTCCTCGGTCACCTGGGCCTGGATCGCAGCGGTTTGCTGGATTCTCGCGATGATGTGGAGCCGCGCCGCCCTCAGTGTGCACTGGCTGAGTGACACCGTCGCGGGAGCGCTGCTCGGCATCGCGGCTGCGGTGATCGCACAGCGCATCTGGCAGCGCACCCGAGTCAAGTAATCCACAGCCCCGCCCACTCCTCCCCTGGCGGGCCGGAAATCCGTAAGATTGGCAGCATGAGCGAGACGCAGCAGACCGAGACCCCCAGCATCCGCGTGTTTGGCGCCGATTGGTGCGGCGATTGCCGTCGTGCCAAGCGAGTATTCGGCGAGGCAAACGTCGCCTTCGAGTGGATCGACCTCGTGGCGACCCCCGAGGCCGCAGACGTCGCAGAGGACATCAGCGGCCGCAAGAATATCCCGGTGATCACCTACCCCGATGGCACCCACCAGGTCGAGCCGAGCGACGCAGACATGCGGGCGAAGCTCACCGAGCTTGGGCTGGTGTGATCCTCCCCCCTCCCGTCACACTCGCATCAGGGCGCACCGCCTCCATCCAGAAAGACCGCTGGGTCGATGGTGCGATCGAACTCGTGATTGACGGGACTCCACAGTCGCACGTCAATCTTGACGACCCGTCGGACCTGTTTTTTTGAGTACATGCGTCGGATCGGCCATGTCATCGACCTATTCCGCACGCCTGGCGCCCCAATCTCGGCGCTCCACCTCGGCGGGGGCGCGTTTTCTCTGCCGCGCTATGTCGAGGCGACTCGCCCAGGGAGCCGGCAGCAGGTGATCGAGTTGGAGAGCGCCCTCGTTGATCTCGTGCGTGAGGCAGCGCCGCTACCAAAGCGCGCGAGCATCCGGGTCCGCCATGGCGATGCCCGCGAGGTGATCGGCAGGCTTCCGGCTGGAATGCATGGCGCGATGGACCTCGTCATCGTCGACATCTTTTCCGGCTCGCAGACACCGGCTCACGTCTCAAGCATCGAGTTCTACGAGCTGGTTCGGCCGCTCCTGGCTCCCAACGGGCTCGTGGTCGTCAACGCGGCGGACGGAAGGGGTCTCCCCTTCGTTCGCGGGCAACTGGCAACGCTGCGCTCAATGTTCACTGACGTTGCGGCGATCGCCGAGCCGCAGGTACTCAAAGGGCGACGCTTCGGAAACGTAGTCATCATCGCGTCGAACAGCCCCACTGGATCGCGAGACAGCGAGCTTGATTGGCTGCCACGCCTGCTCGCTGGAGGGCCGCACCCTGCGCGCCTACTCGCCGACCGCGAACTCTCCGAGCTCATCGGGTCAACAAAACCGGTAACCGACCAGACTGCTGTCGATTCCCCCGCACCAACTCCCGGCATCTTTGGCGGCTGACCGTGAGTGAGTTGCAGCGCGTGCGCGGTTGGGCCGACGCGCTCATTCGGCACCACCTCGACCCCCACTTTGGTGCGGGTGCGTGGACGTTCGGGTTCGACAACGCGAAGCGGCGTGCCGGCCTCTGCAATTACACGGACAAACGCATTACCGTCTCGAAGTATCTCGCCGAGAAGTTCGAAGACGATGAGATTCACCAGGTGCTGCTCCACGAGGTTGCCCACGCGCTCGCTGGCCCTGCCGCGGCGCACGGGGCGAAGTGGCAGCGTGTGGCGCGCGAGCTCGGATACGTCGGAGGGCGAACCCACGAGGGCGAAATTGCGCACGAGCGTGCGCCGTGGATCGGGCACTGCCCAGGCGGGCACGAACACTTCAGGTTCCGCAAGCCCGTTCGAGAGGCCTCGTGTGCGAAGTGCGCGCGAGGCTTTTCGCGCGCGCACCTCATCGCGTGGCAACGCCGGTCGTAGCTGCGGCCGTCGGCGTCCGTTAGAGCCCGAAGCTCGCGATCGCATCCTCGACGGCAGCCTCATAGAAGCGGGCCGTGTCGGAGATCATATTGCGGTACTGTCCGAACGTCTCGAATGAGACGAGGCCCATCAGGTGGCTCCATGCGTCGACACCGAGTGCGATCGTACCCGGCTCGAGTGAGGGTCCGAGTGTGTCTCGGAGGGGTGCAACTGTGTCTCCCTGAGCGTGCATCGCTGATGCCGAGGGAAAGACGTGCCCGGCGGCCTGCGCGTCTTCGAGGATGCGCATGAGCACGATCCCCGCACGGCTCGCCGCGGCAATCGTCTCTTGTGGCGCGTGGTAGCCGGGTACCGGCGAACCGTAGATGAGCGCGTAGCTGTTGGGGTGCGTGAGCGCCCAGGCCCGCAGTTCGCCCGTTGCGGCCCTGAATCGGGCGCCGTAGTGCTCGCGGGGAACCTCCGCTTCGGCGACTTCGACCGCGCGACCGTAGTCGTTGAACCCGTCGAGAATAAGCCGGGTGAGCAACGCATCCCTGCTTGGAAAATAGCGGTATACGGCCGAAGAGACGAGATCCATCTCGCGGGCGATCTTCCGCAGCGAGAGTCCCGTCGGCCCAACCTCGGCGAGCTGGGCCGTTGCACGAGCGACAATCTCACGTTCGGTGACCTCGCGGTGGTGCTGCCTGGGAGTCCGCGCCGAGGCGGACCGGCCCTTCGGAGCCTCGCCATCGACATGCTGGTCGGCTGACTGGGAGGAACGGGGAGATGCCATTCCCCCATTCTCCCCCGTGGTGCCGGGGAGAACAATTGGGCACTCGCAACACTCAGAGAGCACTGCTCTTGCAAATTGCAGCGCTTCACCGTACCCTCAGAGAGCACCGCTCTCGATTTATGACCCCTGCAGGAGATCACATGCGCACCCACCTCATTCTCGGAGCAGGCCTCATTGGCACCGCCCTCGCGGACACACTCGTCGCCCGCGGCGACACCGTGCGCGTTGCCAGCCGAAGCGGCACCCGGCTCCCTGGCGCCCACAGCACCATCGCCGACGCGGCAGACGCCCCAGCGATAACCGAGCTCGCGCGCGATGCCGACACCATTTTCGTGTGCACGAACCCGCCGTACCCCGATTGGGCAGACGCCTGGCCGCCTGTCTTCGCCGCGGCAAGCGCGGCCGCGCGCGACACCGGCGCACGGCTCGTCCTGATGGGAAATCTCTACGCACACGGCAGAGTCTCGGGGTCGATGACGACACAGGACCCACCGCGGCCCGTCGAATCGAAGGGACGGATCCGTCAGGCCGGCTGGGAATCACTCAAGGCCGCGCACGACCGCGGTGACATTCGCGCAGCTGAGGTGCGCGCGAGCGACTACTTCGGGCCGGGCGCTGGGCCGACCGCGCACCTCGGGCGGCGCTTCTTCGCGCCGCTACTCGGCGGGAAAACCGCGTGGTGCGTTGGCGACCCTACGCAACCGCACGCCTGGAGCTACATCCCTGATATCGCGACGACCCTTGTGGCGGTCGCAGACGCCACGGACGACCACTTTGGCAGGCCGTGGCTCGTGCCGAGCCACGCGTGCTCCCAGCAGGAGATCGCCCGCGAGGTCTCAGCGCTGGCGGGCGCAACCGGGCGGGTGCGCGGCGTCCCCCCGATCGCGCTGCGCGGTCTCGGGCTCGTCAGCCCACAGATGCGTGAGGTGGAGCGTGTGTCATACCAGTTCAACTCGCCGTTTACCGTCGACGCACGCGACTCCGAGCGTGACCTCGGAGTGCGGGCGACGCCGTGGGCGTCCGCGATCGCCACTACGGTCGCCGCGTACGCGGCGGAAGCAGCGCGCGGGTCACGCCGGAGTGAGGGGCGTTAGCAACCGACGCTGCTGAGCACCTGCCGGAGTAGTGCACCCCGGCCACCGGGGAACTCATTGATGGTATCTGCGGCGAGCGCGTCTTCCGGGGACATCCAGGTCACTTCGAGTGCGTCCTGACGCGGGTCACAGCTTCCCGTGACCGGAACAACGTACACGAGCGACACGGCGTGCTGGCGTTCATCGACAAACTGAGAGATACCCGGCATTGGGAAATACTCCGCCACCTGTGCGGGCATGAGCGACGTCGGCATCTGCGGAAACGCCATCGGACCGAGGTCATTCTCAAGGTGCCTGTAGAGCGCTTCACGCAACGGCTCCCCAAATCGCACGCGCCCCGAGACGAAGGCCCGCGTCAGGTGCCCGTCAGAAGTGCTGCGGAGCAGAAGCCCTACCTCGATAATCTTCCCAAGCCCGTCGAGTCGGACTGGGACCGCTTCCACGTAGAGCACGGGAATCCGCCCCCGAACGAACGCGAGCTCGTCGTCGTTGAGCCAGCCGGGGTTTCCTGCCGGAGCTGGCCGGTCTTCAGGACCGTCGGGGTCTGGGAGGTCTGCGGTTCCGATCACCATGCCCTCATTCTGTCAAACTTGGCAGCGTCCCATGACCTCCCGGAGATATTGCTCCCCGATTCTCCAGATTGGACCAGCATCTCCCGCGTTAGGCTGACTAACATGACGGCTCCACGGTTTACCTCATTCGCACGCATTGTGGGCTTTGCAGCCGCGAGCCTGCTCGCTGCAGGATTGCTCACTTCGTGCGCACCCGAGCCAGGACCAGACCCTTCAACGCCGGAGCCGTCGGGCAAGCCATCACCGACGCCCGATGCGGAGTCCCCCGCTCCTGAGACGAGTGCCCCGGATGCGAACGCGTTCGATAAGACCGCATACTCAATCGACGACTCCGACTCAATCTGGGTGATCGTCAACAAGCTGCGACCGCTCAATCCGCAGTCGTACGCCCCTACTGATCTTGTTGTTCCCAATGTGGCCAGCACGAACGGCCAGCCGCTTCGCGCAGTCGCCGCAACCGCGACAGAGGAGATGGTTGCCGCCGCAGCCGCAGACGGCGTCGCGCTTCATATTGTGAGCGCGTACCGCGACTACGACACACAGGTGAGTGTGTACGGCAGTTTTGTGGCTAACCAAGGTCAGGCCTACGCCGACACTACCTCGGCGCGGCCCGGCCACTCTGAACATCAAACCGGGCTCACCGCAGACTTCGGGGGCGACGACGACTGCACACTCGACACCTGCTTCGCTGACACCGCCGCCGGGACGTGGTTGCAGAAGCGCGCAGCAGAGTTCGGCTTCACGATGCGCTACCCCGACGGCGCAGAGGGAACGACCGGCTATCACTTCGAGCCGTGGCATTACCGTTACGTCGGTGTTGCGCTTGCGCAGGAACTCCGCGCGCAAGACGTAGCAACGCTCGAAGAGTTCTTCGGGCTGCAAGCAGCGCCCGACTATGCCGGCTAACGCTCGCGGAACGCGCGCTGCGTTGGTCGGTCAACGCACGACGCAGCGCCGCTGACCTGAGAGCGGCACAGGCCAGGCGAGTACGGTTGCGGGGTGAGGGGCCACGGCGGCCCCGCGAACGGACCTCATGAACGAGCAGTACGACCAACTCTCCCCCGCTATTTCACAGGGCGGGGCAACACTCGGCTTGATCGGAACCTCACTCAAAGCAGATGAGCGCCGTGTGCCGATCCACCCAGACCATTTTGATCGGATCCCTGCCGAGCTTCGCGCACGCATCACCATCGAAACCGGATACGGACTTCGTTTCGGCGTCTCAGACGCTGAACTCGCGAGGCAGTTTTCGCGCGTTGCCTCCAGGGAGGACACGCTCTCGGGACCCGACATCGTACTCATCCCGAAGCCGCAGCACGAGGACCTCGCGGCGCTGCGCACTGGCCAGACCCTGTGGGGTTGGCCGCACTGCGTGCAGGACGCGGGACTCACTCAAATTGCGATCGACAAACAGCTCACGCTTATCGCGTTCGAGCAAATGAACCATTGGCACGAAGACGGGTCATTCAACCTGCACGTGTTCCACGCGAACAATGAGCTCGCCGGCTATTGTTCAGTGCTGCATGCCCTCGAACTTCAGGGCGTCACCGGAAACTACGGGAGGCGCATGAGTGCCACAGTGATCGGCTTCGGCGCGACCGCTCGTGGTGCCGTGACCGCGCTCAACGCACACGGCATTACCGACGTCCGCGTACTCACGAGCCGCGCGGTCGCCGCTGTCGCCTCCCCGATTCACTCGGTCGAGATGGTGCACTTCGACCATGAGGATGGCCCATTTGTGGAGCAGGTCACTCGCGAGACGGGGGAAGTCGCCGTGTCGGCATTCCTCGCGGAGAGCGACATCGTGGTGAACTGCACCTTCCAGGACCCGAACGCGCCGGTGATGTACCTGTGCGAGGACGACCTCGCCAAGTTTCGCCAGGGAAGCCTGATTATTGACGTTTCCTGCGACGCGGGGATGGCGTTCACCTGGGCTCGCCCGACGACATTTGCCGAGCCGACGGTTCCCCTCGCGCACGGGGTCACCTATTACGCGGTCGACCACAGCCCCTCGTACCTCTGGAACTCAGCGAGCTGGGAGAACAGCGCGGCGCTGTTGCCGTTCCTCGACACCGTCATGGCTGCCCCAGACGCATGGGATGACGACCCGACGATCGCGCACGCAATCGAGATCCGCAACGGTGTCATCGTGAACCGAGCGATTCTCGACTTCCAGCACAGGGAGCAGGACTACCCCCACCTGGTTCTCCCGCCGCGGTGAGCTCGCTCTGATCGAGGCGCAGCGTCAGGGTCGATCACAGGATGCACCAATGGAAGGCTAAGCTTTTGCGGTGACTTCCGCTGTACAGCCTGCCCGCCCCGGCGCCGTGTTCTTCGTCGGACGGGCCGTGCTCACCCCGCTCCTGTGGCTGCTGTATCGCCCGCGCGTGACGGGGCGAGACGCATTCCCCAGTGAGGGTCCCGTCCTGCTCGTCAGCAACCACCTGTCGATGCTCGACACGGTACTCATCGCATCCTTCGCGCCCCGCAAAGTGCAATTCCTCGCGAAGGCCTCGCTCTTCTCTGGCGCAATCCGCGGCTGGTTTTTCCGGGGAATTGGCGCCGTACCCGTTGAGCGCGCCTCGGCCTCAGATTCGCAGCTCGCGCTCCAAGCAGGCAAAGACGTACTCGACGCTGGGAGCGTCTTCGTGGTCTTCCCCGAGGGAAGCCGATCCCACGATGGCCGGCTGTACCGCGGGAAGAGCGGAGCAGCCTGGCTTGCGCTAGCGACAGGAGCGACCGTCGTTCCCGTCGGCGTGCAAGGAACGAACCGCAAGCTCCGCGATCCGCGCTCAGGCAGGCGCCCGCGCGTCGCATGTCACTTCGGCGACCCCATCGATCTCAGCGGTCTCAGCGATCTCCCCGGCAGCCACGGTCGACGAGAAGCCACCGAGCGCATGATGTCCGCGATCCAGTCACTCACCGGCCAAACACGAACACAAGAGTTCGCCGAGGGCAGCAACGGGGCGTAGCATGGCGACATGGACGCTGATGTCATTGTCGTAGGTGCTGGGCTCTCTGGTCTCGTCGCCGCGCGAGAGGCCTACCGCGCAGGGCTGCGCACCATCATCCTCGACCAGGAGGGTCCGCAGGATCTCGGCGGACAGGCATGGTGGTCGTTCGGCGGACTCTTCCTCGTGAACTCCCCCGAGCAGCGCAGGCTCGGCGTGAAAGACTCGTTCGAGCTCGCTTGGCAGGACTGGCAGGGCAGCGCGCAGTGGGATCGCCTCGAGGGCGAGCACCCAGAAGACAGCTGGGCCGCGCGCTGGGGCCGCGCATACGTCGAGTGGGCCGCGTCCGAGAAGCGCGAGTGGCTCCGCGAACTCGGCATCGAACTCACCCCGATGGTGGGGTGGGCCGAGCGCGGGGACCTCAGCGCGACCGGCCACGGCAACTCGGTTCCCCGCTTTCACGTGCCGTGGGGCACAGGCACAGGCGTGGTTGCACCGTTTATCTCTGCCGCCCACGACGCCGTCGAATCCGGGCGCACCACCATCAAGCACCGCCACAGGGTGGACGAACTCATCACCGAAAACGGCGCCGTCGTCGGCGTTCGCGGTTCCGTGCTCGTGCCAAGTACCGGCGACAGGGGCGTCTCATCAAGTCGCGAGGCAACTGGAGAATTCGAGCTCCGCGCCGGTGCGGTGATTGTCGCGAGCGGCGGAATTGGCGGCAATCACGAGCTCGTGCGCAAACACTGGCCCGAGCGACTCGGCACCCCACCGCGCGACATGGTCACAGGCGTGCCAGCCTACGTCGACGGCCGCATGATCGATATCACCGCGGACGCCGGCGCCCGCCTCGTGAATCAGGATCGCATGTGGCACTACACGGAGGGCATCAAGAACTGGTCCCCCGTGTGGCCCGGTCACGCCATCCGGATCCTGCCGGGCCCCTCTCCGCTGTGGATCGATGCGCTCGGGCGCAGACTTCCGGCGCCAGGCCTACCAGGCCACGACACCCTCGGCACGCTCAAGCTGCTCCGCACGCTCCCCGGACTCGCGGAGCACGACCACTCCTGGTTCATCGTCACCAGCCGCATCGCGGCAAAAGAGTTCGCGCTTTCGGGTTCGGAACAAAACCCCGACCTCACGAACCGGGACAAAAAACTCCTTATGAAGACACGGCTCGGCAAGGGCGCGCCCGGCCCCGTCCAGGCGTTCATTGATCGCGGAGCAGACTTCGTGACAGCAGACAGCGTCGCGGCGCTCGTCGGGAAAATGAACGCGCTCACCGATACGCCCCTGCTCAACGCGGCAGAGGTAGCCGAGGTCATCCGCGCACGAGACGCAGAGTTCGAGAACCCGTTCTCGAAAGATGCACAGGCGATGAGCGTGCATAACTCACGCAGGTACCTTGGCGATAAGCTCACCCGCACAACGAAACCGCATAAGCTGCTCGATGACGCAGCAGGGCCCCTCGTTGGGATCAGATTGCACGTGCTCACCCGGAAAACACTTGGCGGGGTCCAAACTGATCTCAATTCACGCGCACTCGCCCCTGATGGCACGCCCATCCCTGGCCTGTACGCAGTCGGCGAGGTCGCAGGATTCGGCGGTGGCGGAGTACACGGTTACAACGCGCTCGAGGGAACCTTTCTCGGCGGTTGCCTCTTTTCGGGCCGCGCCGCGGGCCGGGCCGTCGCGAGCAGCCAGCACCAGTGACGCGCGCAGCTCAGCGGCGCGCGTCACCTCCACAATTAGCGGGTCTCGTCCGCTCCCAGGCACGCGAGTCTGAGTTCTGCACTTGCCTCATTCCACTCGCTGAAATTGTCAATCCATTCCTTGGAGTCTTCGACAGGGTCGCCAGGGGCTGTTTCAGCGTTCTTGGCTTGGGCCTCAAGCATCGCGATGAGCTCGGGATCGTTGGTGAAGGTCATCAGATTCTCATAGTAGGCCGCTGATCCGAGTGGATCCGAGGGATTGATCAACGCAGCGCAAAACCCCTCGTTTGCGGTTCCGACCCAGGGCGCGTCAGCGTAGAAGTCCTCGATCCCGTCATTCTCTCCGTCGAACGATCCGTGATCGCCATCATCGAAGTAGTCCGAGTTGTAGTCGCCACTGCTCGACGAGCCGACCCCGCTTGCTGCCGCGCCGAACAGCCCCAAGAACGTCAAGAAGGCCATCACTGCCAAAAAGTCCACCACGATGCGGGCGTATCCGATGATCGTCGCGGCGAGCGCGAGACCACGCCCACGCTCCCCAGTGCGCTTGATCTGGCTGAGCGAGATGTGCCCCAGTATGATGCCGACGAGTCCGAAGAAAAACACGCCGATGAAACCAAGAATGGCGAGCACGTTCATCGGGGCAGCCACCTGGCCGTACTGGCCTGCCGCTCCGTGCCCCGGCTGCGAGTAACTCGGCTGCGGGTAGCTCGGCTGCGGGTAACCGGGATGCTGCGGCCCGGGCTGAACGAAGGCGGGCTGCGGGTACTGCGGCTGCGCATACTCAGGTTGCGCGTACTGCGGCTGCGCATACTCAGGCTGCGGGTACTCAGGCTGCGAGGCGTAGCCCTGCTGATCGTCCGCCGCTGCCTGGCCCGTTGGCTGCGCGTCACCCTGCGGTGAGTGGAACGTCTGCTGTTCGCTTCCCCCGTCTCCCGGGAAGGCCGCCGAGTCTTCGTTCGGCCGATCGTTCTGTCCTGGTTCAGGTGGCAGCTGTGTCATATCAGTGAGTCTACGCGGGCGTCTCGCGTTCTGTCTCGCGCCGGTACGTCGGTGAGAGAACTAGTAGAGGAGGAACTGCGCAGTGTCGGTGCTCGCGACCCCGCCGACCGCTGCGGTGAGGTGGTACGAGGCTCCGTCCGCACCAACGGGATCTCTGCTGATGTCGCAGGTTTCCGTGCTCGAGCGTGTGCGATCCCACTCGATCGGCTCGGTCTCGAGGAGTTCCCCGGCCTTCAACACAACGGGAAGGTTGTCCGCTTCGGTCTGGCAGTCTGTCGAACGCCACACGTCGTCGCTGCCACTCGAAATGATAAATGTCATGCCTGCGGTACCCAAGTCGGCGATGCACGCCTCCGCCCCGGTGTTCTTTACCGACAGCGACAGCTGCGGCAGTTCGCCCCCACCGTACGAGCCCTGGTCCGTGACCGCAAGGACCTCAAGAGAGGAGGTCGGACACGCGACAGGCTCGCCTGCCTTGGCGGGATCTGCGGCTGGTTTCTCGGAGACATCACTCGGAACGTCAACTTTGCCGGCATTCGTCACCGCGCTATCAGAGCCGGGGCGCACGATCATGAGCACGACCGCGGTCACCACTGCGACGAGGCCGAGAAGCACAACGATCCTGCGGCGCACGTAGACGCTTCGATCCTTCGGGCCGACAGGATCGCGCAGCGGGGACCGGGTCCCGTGCTCATCCGACGGGTCTTGAGGAGGACGCCTGGCCATAGCCACAGCGTACCCCGCGATCGCGCTATAGACGCTTCAACATGCGGGTGTTGCCAAGTGTGTTCGGCTTCACCCTGGCAAGATCCAGGAACTCAGCGATGCCCTCGTCATGTGAGCGCAGCAGCTCAGCGTAAACCTCCGCCGCTACGAGTTCGGCGTCCTCCCCCACCTCGGCAAAGCCATTCCGACCGAAGAAGTCGGTCTCAAACGTCAAGCAGAAGAGCTGCTGCAACCCGAGATCACGTGCACGCTGCTCCAGTGCCGACAGCACGGCGCGACCCACCCCGCGCCCGAGGTACTCCTCTGACACGCCGAGCGTGCGTACTTCTCCCAGGTGCTCCCACATCACGTGCAGCGCACCGTAGCCGATGACCCGCCCCTCGGCGTCCTCGGCAACCATGAACCCGGGAACGGCACCGTACAGCTCGACCATATCCTTGCCGAGCAGAATTCGCCTTGCAACGAGTGGTTCCATCAGTGCGACGATCTTCGCAACGTCGTGCGTGGTCGCCGGGCGTACATTGATGGCGCTGGTATCGCTCACACTCATGCACAAAGTCTAGTGCTCACCAACCCGCGCACCGCGGTGTCCGATTTCCGCGTGCGCATGTGCGTCACGGCGGGCAGAATGAGTGCGTGCCAGCAGAACGTACCGACCTCCCCCTCAGCTTCGACGCCTGCTACCGGGCGGCGTCCGGGCGCGACAGGCGCTGGGACGGCCGAGTGTACCTTGGCGTGACGAGCACAGGCATCTACTGCCGCCCATCGTGCCCCGCACGGAAACCGAAGCCGGAAAACTGCCGCTTCTTTCCGAGCGCCGCCGCGTGTGTCGCAGCGGGGTTTCGCGCCTGCAAACGATGCAGGCCGGACGCACTCCCCGGCAGTCGAGACTGGGACCACCGCAGCGACCTCGTTTCCCGCGCGGTCCGGCGCATTCGTGACGGTGCGGTCGATACCGTCGGTGTCGCCGGCCTCGCACGGGATCTCGCGGTGAGCGAGCGGCACCTGCGTCGCATGCTGCAGGAAGAGATCGGGGCGACGCCGCTGCAGCTTGCCAGAACCCGGCGGGCACACGCGGCACGCGCACTCATCGAGCAGACAACTCTCACGCTCAGCGACGTCGCGTTTGCGGCCGGGTTTGGCAGCGTCAGACAGTTCGGTGAGACGATGCGGGAGGAGTTCGGGGTCGCGCCTTCCGAACTGGCCCGCGGTTCGCGTCGCTCACCAGCGGCTACGCGAAGCGGCGAAGGCCCGCTGGGTGACGAGCCTTTTTCGCCTGAGCACCCCCGTGTAGCGCTTAGGTTACAGACGCGCGCACCGTTTGATGCCGAAGCACTGCGCGCTTTCCTCGCCGCGCACGCGATTCCCGGGCGCGACGAAATAGGTGGGGCGGCTGGGGGCTCAGGTACCGCAGCGATGGCCGCAGCCGCTGCCGCCTCCGCGAGCGCGCTGGACACTACCGAGCATGCCCCCTTCGACCCGAGCACCGCTGCTGCGACATCGCACGCACTGGACGTCCCCGGCGGCACCGCAAGCGTCACGATCGCCTGGGCAGAAATCCCGCCGGTCCACGCGCAACCCGAAACAGCTCTCGGCATTCCGGTGGTGCTCACGCTGCCGAGTCTCGCTGACACCATGCCAGCGATCCAACTCGTGCGACACATGCTCGATCTCGACGCTGACCCGACGCAGGTGGCGGCCGCGTTCGCGCTCGATCCCGTCCTCGGCCCGCTGGTCGCCGCCCGGCCGGGGCTGCGGCTGCCCGGAGCCAGGGACCCGCACGAATTCGCGCTCGCCACCGTCCTCGGACAGCAGGTGTCGCTCGCGGCTGCACGCACGCTGCAGGGGCGACTCGTCGCGGCATACGCTGACCCAGCACCGCTCGAAGGCGGCGGGTCCCAGTTCGCCAGCCGCGTCTGCGCAGCACGCATCGCGGCCGAAAGCCCCGAATCGATCAAGGAGCGCTTGCGCATTACTGGCTCACGGGCGGAAACGCTTCGGTCGTTGGCGGCAGCACTTGCAGGCGGCCTCGATATTGGTCGGGGCGCCGACCGGGAGCGCAGTCGCGTCGAGCTACTCGCGATACGTGGGATCGGGCCGTGGACGGTGGAGCTCATCGCAATGCGCGCGTTCGGAGATCCTGACGCGTACCCCGCTGGCGACCTCATCCTTCGCAGGGCGCTGGGTGTTCAGAGCGCCGCAGAAGCCGAGCGGATCGCCGAGCAGTGGCGGCCCTACCGCGGCTATGCAACACAGTTTCTCTGGGCGGGTTTTCTCGCCGGAGCCACCGCAAAGGAGACAGCATGACCCACCAGCTTGCACACACCACCGTCGACATTGTCGGTTCGCCATTCCTCACGATCTGGACACCAGAGGACGATGTGGTTCGCGCGGCGGGCTTCCGCTCGCAGCCGACGGACACCCCGATTGCAGCCGATGAGCTGTGGGCCAGACTCCGCGTGAGCGCGCCCGAACTCGCAGCTCGAGGGCTCGCTGCCGACGAAACCCATGGCGGTCCCGTTCCAACCGCACTGCGCGCGTACGCCGCTGGAGATACCGAAGCGCTCGACGGGCTCGGGGTCGCTCAGCGGGAGACCCCGTTCCGAGGCGAGGTGCTGCGCGCGCTCAGAGGGGTGCCCGCGGGTCGCACCGTGACGTATTCGGAGCTCGCGGCCCGTGCGGGTAGACCCTCGGCGGTGCGCGCCGCGGCCTCAGGCTGCGCGACGAACCTCATCGCACTCATAGTTCCGTGCCATCGCATAGTGCGCTCGGATGGTGGGCTTGGTGGATACCTGTTTGGTACTGAGATGAAGCAACAGTTGCTCGGATTCGAGGGCGCACAGCACTAACGCCCGACTGCGGATCGGCCGCAAGCAGGCCTCGGATAGGCAGCGGATTGGCCGCGGCTGGCATTCTGGCGAGACACAGCTGCGATAACTCTCAAATCGGCGATTCCTCTGCCCGTTTTGAGGAGATCTCTCCTCAGAAGTGCAGATGACGTAGGAAACGTCGACCGCTCCCCGGAGCGGGCACGCAAAAGGGGCCCGGCACTGCCGGACCCCTTGTGCTGATGCGTGAGACGCGCCCTTAGCTACTCGCCCTGTCCCGGGGTGAGCCCGGTCGAGGCTGCAGCAGCTGCGGCGGCGGCCGAAGCCTCGCCGTGTGACTTCTGCTGGTCACGCTTCGTGTCGAAGGTGAACTTGCCGTCCTCGAACTCCACCATCACGGTGTCGCCGGCGAGCAGCTCAGCTCCAAGGATCTTCTCCGAGAGCTGATCCTCGATCTCGCGCTGGATCGCGCGGCGGAGCGGACGTGCACCGAGGGTCGGGTCGTACCCAATCTCGGACAGGCGCTCGCGCGCAGGCTGCGACACCTCGATGTACATGTCGTGGTCAAGGAGACGATCCTTGAGCTGCTTCACGAACAGGTCGACGATCTGCAGCAGCTCGGGCTTCGAGAGCTGCGGGAACACGATCGTGTCATCGACACGGTTGAGGAACTCGGGCTTGAAGTGCTTCTTGAGCTCCTCGTTGACCTTGCCCTTCATCGTCTCGTAGCCGACCTGCGAGTCGCCCTCGAGCTGGAAGCCAACTGGGCCACCGGCAATCGCGGTCGAACCGAGGTTCGTGGTCATGATGATGACGGTGTTCTTGAAGTCGACAACACGGCCCTGGCCGTCGGTGAGACGTCCCTCTTCGAGCACCTGCAACAGCGAGTTGAAGATGTCGGGGTGTGCCTTCTCGATCTCATCGAACAGCACGACGGAGAACGGCTTGCGGCGCACCTTCTCGGTGAGCTGGCCGCCCTCTTCGAAGCCGACGAACCCGGGAGGGGCGCCGAACAGGCGAGACACGGTGTGCTTCTCGCCGTACTCCGACATGTCGAGCGAGATGAGCGCATCCTCGTCGTCGAACAAGAACTCCGCGAGTGCCTTCGCGAGCTCGGTCTTGCCGACACCCGTTGGGCCGGCGAAGATGAACGAGCCAGAGGGACGCTTCGGATCCTTCAGCCCTGCGCGCTGACGACGAATCGTCTTCGCGAGCGCCGAGATGGCCTCGTTCTGGCCGATGACGCGCTGGTGCAGCGCCTCTTCCATAAAGCGGAGACGGCTCGTCTCCTCCTCGGTGAGCTTGAACACGGGAATACCGGTCGCCTGCGCGAGCACCTCGGCGATGAGTCCCTCATCAACCTCGGCGTTCGTCGCGACGTCGCCCGCGCGCCACTGCTTCTCGAGGCGGAGGCGTTCGGCGATGAGCTTCTTCTCTTCGTCGCGCTTGTTCGCTGCCTTCTCGAAGTCCTGCGCCTCGATTGCCTGCTCCTTGTCGGCGCGGACAACGGCGATCTTCTCGTCGAATTCACGCAGCTCGGGCGGGCTCGAGAGGATCGAGAGGCGGAGGCGTGCGCCTGCCTCATCGATCAGGTCGATGGCCTTGTCCGGCAGGAAGCGATCCTGCACGTAGCGGTCAGCGAGGTTCACTGCGGCGACGATCGCACCGTCGGTGATCGAGACCTTGTGGTGCGCCTCGTACCGGTCGCGGAGACCCTTCAAGATGTTGATCGAGTGCGGGAGCGACGGCTCGTTCACCATGATCGACTGGAAGCGGCGCTCAAGCGCAGCGTCCTTCTCGAAGTGCTTGCGGAACTCGTCGAGCGTCGTGGCACCGATCGTCTGCAGCTCACCGCGCGAGAGCATCGGCTTCAAGATGTTCGCGGCGTCGATCGCGCCCTCGGCGGCACCGGCACCCACGAGGGTGTGGATCTCATCGATGAAGATGATGATGTCGCCGCGGTTGCGGATCTCCTTGGTGACCTTCTTCAGGCGCTCTTCGAAATCGCCACGGTAGCGGCTACCGGCGATCATCGAGGAAAGGTCAAGGACGTAGACCTGCTTGTCCTTGAGCGTCTCGGGAACCTCACCCTTGACGATGGCCTGCGCGAGGCCCTCGACGACGGCGGTCTTACCCACACCGGGTTCACCGATAAGCACCGGGTTGTTCTTGGAGCGGCGTGAGAGGATCTGCATGACCCGCTCCACCTCTTTCTCGCGCCCGATGACCGGGTCGAGCTTGCCCTCGCGTGCTGCCTGGGTCAGGTTCCGACCAAACTGGTCGAGGACCTGCGAACCCTTCGGCTGCTCGCCAGTCTCCGGCGCGCCAACGGTCGCGCTTTCCTTGCCTGCCTGGTAGCCGGAGAGGAGCTGGATCACGGTCTGGCGCACACGGTTCAGGTCCGCGCCGAGCTTCACGAGCACCTGAGCGGCAACGCCCTCGCCCTCACGGATGAGCCCGAGCAGGATGTGCTCGGTGCCGATGTAGTTGTGGCCGAGCTGCAGCGATTCGCGCAGGCTCAACTCAAGCATCTTCTTCGCGCGAGGCGTGAAGGGAATGTGTCCCGACGGAGGCTGCTGCCCGGTACCGATAATCTCGGTGACCTGCGTGCGCACTGCGTCGAGTGAAATGTCGAGCTGCTCAAGAGCTTTCGCTGCGACACCCTCGCCCTCGTGAATGAGGCCGAGCAGGATGTGCTCAGTACCAATGTAGTTGTGGTTGAGCAGCTTCGCCTCTTCCTGGGCGAGCACGATCACGCGACGAGCGCGGTCAGTGAATCTCTCAAACATCTATACCCTCCTTGACGGTCCACGGGGTATGGAACCGCCGCTGGGTAAAGGCTACGCGCCCTCGCCTGGTCGTGGGGCCGTGTTCGCCAGAGGCGTTACGCGGTGGATCGGCGAAGGCACAGGGGTGGTAGACGCCCGCACGGGCAGCGC
Source organism: Leucobacter komagatae (assembly GCF_000834055.1). Classification (GTDB taxonomy): domain Bacteria; phylum Actinomycetota; class Actinomycetes; order Actinomycetales; family Microbacteriaceae; genus Leucobacter; species Leucobacter komagatae_A. Next base: position 15,574 of record NZ_JXSQ01000018.1, on the reverse strand, counting down.
CAGGGGTCGGCGATCGGACCGCACGCGGCGAGCGGCGAGCAGCGCGATACAGCGAGCACGGATCGGGCTCAGCGCGCGCCCACAGGGCCCCGGCCAACGCCAGCAACACACGACAGCGCACTCACGCTTTGCTAAAATACCCCACACTCGCAACCTAACACCGGAGTGTGATGTCATGGCCGACAGCATTGGGGCGCTGCACCGCGCCGATGACCGTGAGTTGGTGACGAGCTCGCTGCGCCCGATGGCAACGAGGGCGTTGGTCGACGTCTTATTCGGTGGGATCTTCGACGGGAACGAACTCGTCGTCTCCGACCAGATTGGCGGAAGGACACGCAGCGTCCTCGGGCAACGTGTGCGCTTGGGTGACGGGCTGGGCGGAAAAGCCATGCAGTGCGGGCGCCCTCAGGGGGTATCCGACTACCTGAAGGCCCCTTCAATCACGCACGTGTTCGACGACGTGATCAGAGTCGAGGGCTTGCGCACCATGGCAGCGGTCCCCGTACTCGTTGACGGCCAAGCCCGCGGAGCGCTGTACGCAGCAACCCGCGACCGCTATCACCTCGGCAACGCCATCCTTGGCGAGGTCTATCAGGCCGCCACCTCGATCGGATACGAAATGCACGTGCGTGACGAAGTTGACAGGCGCGTGGCCATACTGCGCTTCGCCGAAGTAGGCGCGATCGGGAGGGATCGCCGGTTAACTGAGACTGTGCGGGAGACCTATGCCGAGCTGGTATCAATAGCGCGACTCACGGACGACGCGAAGGTCGCGGCTCGCCTGCGTGACTTCACCGCGACGCTGCAACCGCCGGAACAGCCTGAGTCCAGCACCACCTTCCCCAAGCTCTCACGCAGGCAGCTAGATGTGCTCTCTCAGGTCGCTCTTGGTTGCGAATACGCCGAAGTGGGCGCGCGGCTCGGCCTCAAACTCGCAACCGTGCGCAGCTACATGCGCGCGATCATGGTGAAACTCAGCGTTCACAGCAGGGTCGAGGCTGTATCGGTCGCACGCGCTCACGGCTTACTCCCCTAGCCGGTGCGTCGCAGCGGGCAGTGGCGCCCCGGCTAGGTCCTTGGGGACCTAGTCGCGTCGGTCGCGGTCCATCACACTGGGGGTGCGGGCTACCGCGTTCGCCCATCGGCCACTGTGAACGCGCGGCCAGCTCGGCCACCGCGACCACGAGTTCTTGCCTGTACCAAGGCCGTTCACTGATCCGCACACTGGCGCCGCCCAGCACTGCGCCGCCCTGCGCCGCCCTGCGCCGCTCGTTTGCCACCCCCGCGAGAACTGCTGGCAGCGCACCATCGTTTCAAGGAGGAAACTGTGCCTAGCTTCGAAGACATTCTCTACTCGGTTGAGGATTCCACCGCGCTCATCACGATCAACCGCCCGCATCGTTTCAATGCGTTTCGCGGGGCAACGGTCGAGGAACTCATCCAGGCGTTTCGAACGGCTTGGGCGGACCCGGGTGTCCGTTCCGTCATCCTCACCGGCGCTGGAGAGAAGGCGTTCTGCGCCGGAGGCGACCAAAAACAACGAGCAGAGACTGGCGACTACGGCGCGACCGCCTCAGGGATGTTCGAGATAGGCAACCTGCACAAGACCATTCGCGACATCCCCAAGCCCGTGATCGCGGCCGTGAACGGGATCGCCGTGGGAGGCGGGCACGTGTTGCATGTGCTCTGCGACATCTCAATCGCGGCGACGACCGCCAGGTTCGGCCAGGCTGGGCCGCGGGTCGGGTCCTTTGACGCAGGGTTCGGGTCGGCCTATCTTGCGCGAGTTATTGGCGAGAAGCGCGCGAGGGAAATGTGGTACCTCTGCCGTGTCTACGACGCACAGACTGCGGAACGGTGGGGCCTGGTGAACGCCGTCGTGCCGCCCGAGCAACTCCTCAGTGAGGCCAAGTCATGGGCGGCTGAGATCGCGGAAAAGAGCCCAACCGCACTGCGCATACTCAAGCACTCGTTCAACGCCGATACCGATCATCAGGCAGGCCTCTCGAATCTCGCGATGTCAGCGCTCGACATTTTCACTGATTCCCCCGAGGGCGTCGAGGGTGCGGCGGCGTTCGCCGAGAAACGCCGCCCAGACTTCGCGAAGCACGTGAGTTGGCATTGAGGGGTCGCCGTGATTTCGCCGTTCATTGCCGCCCAACGGGTTGGGAGCCGGCACAGGGGCACGCGGCCCCTCCTCATCAAGCAGCTCGTCACCGCGGGGCGACCCGTTGAGCTGCACCTTGCACGGAAGGTAAGGATGCGAACACTATGAGTACCTCTACAGGCCCAGTCGCCATCGTAACCGGCGCAGCAAGCGGGTTGGGCGCGGGGATCGCAAAGCGTCTCGCAGAGGAGGGCGCGCGCGTCATCTTCAGCGATATCAATGAAGAGGCCGCGGAGAGCGTTGCGGCTTCGCTGGGCGAGAACGTCACCGGAATGCGGATCGATGTCACCGACCGTTCGAGCGTCGACGCGGGGGTTGCCCGCGTGCTCGATGCCCACGGAACCATCGATGTGCTCGTGAACAATGCCGGGTGGGACGCCGTCGGCCCTTTCGTGGAGAGCAGCACGGCAGATTGGGATCGCATCGTTGCGATCAATCTCTACGGCACACTCCACATGTGCCAGGCGGTAATGCCAACACTCATCGCCAAGGGAACCGGAGCGATCGTCAACATCGGCAGCGATGCTGCGCGGGTTGGCTCAACAGGCGAGGCAGTCTATTCGGCAGCCAAAGGCGGCGTCGTCGCGTTCACTAAGACCATCGCGCGTGAGCTCGCCAAGCACGGTGTCCGCGCAAACGCGGTCTGCCCTGGCCCGTCAGACACGCCTCTCTTCGCGGGGATCTCAGCGAAGAACCCCCGGCTCCGAGAGTCGCTCGAGCGGTCGATCCCGCTCCGCCGGCTGGCACTGCCAGCCGACATCGCGGCCGCGGTTGCCTTTCTCACGAGCGACGACAGCGCCTACATCACCGGACAGACCGTCTCGGTGAGTGGCGGTCTCACCATGGCGTAAATCTCCAACCACCCACTCGACCGTTCAGGAGACACGATGTCAACAATCACAGCACTTCCCCCGCGACAGTTCGACACGCTCCTCACCGAAGAGGACATCTCGACCTTCACGAAGGCCGGTTTCTGGGGCGACCGTCTCATCGTGGACTACCTCGACTCGGCAGCGGCAGCACACCCGGATCAGCTCGCCATTGTGGATTGCAATGGCGAGCTGAATTACCGAGAGTTCAAGCAGCTCGTCGACCGCGCAGCGCTCGGGTTCGCCGAAATGGGCGTTCACCCTGGCGACACCGTATCGATCCAGCTCCCCAATCGACGCGAATGGGCGATCGCTCACTGCGCGGCAGTCCGGGTTGGGGCCGTAACCAGCCCGCTCATTCCCGTGTACCGCGACCGTGAGGTCGGATACATGATGCGGGAATCGCAGGCGAAGGTTCTTGTGACCGTCTCTGAGTTCAAAGGCTTCAATTATCCGGACATGATCGCCCGGCTGCGGCCCGAGCTGCCCGAGCTACAACAGGTGCTCGTCGTCGACGCCGGCAGCGGGCTTCGACTGGAGGAGCGCAGTTGGGAAGAGTTCATTTCCACGCCCTGGGAGTTGCTTCGCGATCCGATGCGACTCGCCGAGCGGCGGCCACACCCGAACGATGTCTCAATGCTCATGTTCACCTCGGGCACGACAGGTCTCCCCAAGGGGGCGATGCACACGCACAATACGCTGTTAGCGGCGTCGCTCCCCTGGGAGGGAAACCTCGGGATGGATCACACCTCCGTGCTCCACATGGCCTCGACATTCGGCCACCTCACCGGATATCTGTTTGGTGTTTCACTCGCGGTGAGGCTCGGAGCGACCGCGGTCTACCAGGATTCGTGGAGCGCCACGGAGTTCGTTGGTCTCGTTGAGCGATACGGAGTTCAGCACACCTCAGGGGCAACGCCTTTCCTGCATGACCTCATTGCTGTCGCAGATCTCGATGCTCAAAAACTCTCGACGCTCAAGCGGTTCTGCTGCATGGGCGCACCGATCCCGCGGGTCTACGTTGAGCAAGCGAAGCAGCGCCTGCCTGAAATGTCCGTGCTCGGGGGCTGGGGGCAAACGGAAGACGGGCTGGTCACGATGGTGCTGCCTGGCGACCCCAAGGAGAAAGTCACAACGACTGATGGCCGGGCCCTTCCCGGCATGGAAGTGCGTGTCGTCCCGGAACGTGGCCATGACCCCGTCGTCGGGGAAGAGGGCCTCTTGGAAGCGCGGGGTCCGTTTCTCTTTCAGGGGTACTTGGGTGGCGTCGACCTCACACGCGAGAGTTTTGATGACGATTGGTTTGTTACGGGCGACCTGGCCGTCATGGACGATGAGGGATACATTCGCCTCTCAGGCCGGTCTCGGGATGTGATCGTGCGTGGCGGCGAAAACGTCCCGGTCATCTACGTCGAGAATGTGCTCTACGAACACCCGAGCCTCAGCGGCGTCGCGGTGGTCGGCGTTCCGCACCCCAGGTTGCAGGAGACAGCGTGCGCCGTGGTGACGCTCAGTGATCCGGCAGCACCGTTCGGGATCGCGGAGCTTCGCGCACACTTTGAGGCGAAGGGCGTGGCGAAACCCTACTGGCCGGAGGAGGTCGTCGTGCTCGAAGAGCTACCGCGAACCCCCAGCGGCAAGATACAGAAGTTCCTGCTGCGGCAGCGGTTGAACGACCTTCTCGACCGAGACGGAGGCATCCGCAGTGGCTCTGCAGGAGACGCCTCGTGAGGGTGAGGGGTTCCTGATGCGAGCCGTGCGAGTCGTATCGCAGGACGCGGATGATCCGCTCAGCGGCCTCAGTGTTGAGGATCGCCCCCACCCGGAGCCCAGAACCGGCTGGGTGCCCGTTCGAATTGTGGCCGCGGCGCTCAACATGCATGACCTGTGGACGCTCCGCGGGGTCGGGCATCCGGCGGAACGCGTGCCGATGACGCTGGGCTGCGACGGCGCGGGATTCGCCCCCGATGGCAGCGAGGTGATCGTCTATCCGATGCTCGGGGACGGTGCCACCGGCGACATCACGCTGGACCCGCGACGAAGCATGCTGAGCGAGACCGTCGATGGCACGTTCGCGGACGTCGTGATGGTTCCCGAGCAGCATCTCGTGCCGAAACCCCCTGGGATGAGCTTCGCGGAGGCCGCGACGTTGCCGGTGGCGTTCGGCACGGCCTACCGCATGCTCTTCACACGCGGGAAGACCGCCCCTGGGCAGGTGGTGCTCGTACAGGGCGCGGCTGGTGGAGTTTCGAGCGCAGCGATTCTGCTCGCAAAGGCGGTGGGTGCCACGGTGTACGCGACGAGCAGGAGCGTCGCTGGGCGAGCGTTTGCCACATCGCTTGGGGCGACGGCGCTGGTACCAGGAGGCCGCCTCCCCGAGCAGGCCGACGTCGTCATCGAAACCGTCGGTGCGGCCACCTGGGGGCACTCGCTCCGGGCGGTGCGGAACGGGGGCGTCATCGTCGTTGCCGGCGCGACCACGGGCTCAATGCCGCCGGCTGACCTGTCGCGCGTATTTTTTCGGCAACTGCGCATCGTTGGATCAGTTGGCTCCACCCTTGACGAGCTTCATCGGACGGTTCGCCTCATCGACTCGTCGGCTATTCGGCCACCAATCGCGGGATCCTTCCCGGTGGAACGCGCGCGCGAAGCGTTCGCCGCGCTCCTCGCCGGAAATGTGCCGGGGAAACTGATCCTCAGCTTTGCCAACGACGCGGCACACCCGCGGTTACCGTCCGATAACCGGATAGCCTGAGATTCGAGACGAATTCGCTTCCACCGGATACGATGAGACGCATGTCAGCATCGCCAAGGGAGCGCGCGAAAGCGCAACGGCGTGAGCGCTATCTTGAGGCTGCTGCTGCCCTCATTGCCGAGCGCGGCTTTAGTGGGGTGTCCATCGATCTGCTCGGTGCTGCCGTTGGCGTCAGCGGGCCAGCCCTCTACAGGCACTTCTCAAGCAAAGAGGACATCCTCACCCAGTTGCTCGTCGGCGCGAGCGAGCGCCTGCTCGCTGGCTACGAGGTGATCATCGCCGAAGAACTCAGCGACGAGGAGACCCTGCGCAAGCTCGTTCACTTCCACCTCGACTTCGCGACGAATGAGCGCGACGTGATTCTTGCGCAGGAGCGGGAGCTCGGCAACCTTCCCGAGGAGCCGCGGCGTCAGGTGCGTAGTCTTCAGCGGCGCTATGTGAGCGGCTGGGTGGCGATCGCGGGCCGCCTGATGCCGGAGGTGAGCCGGGCTGATCTCACGGTTCGCTTGCACGCGGTGTTCGGGTTACTGAACTCGACCCCTTACAGCGGCTCGCTCGCCTCCCCAACGAGAGTGCGGGCGATCCTCGCTGAGATGGCGCTCAGCAGTCTTTTCGGCGCCGAGGCCGCAGCCACGAACTAGCCCGCCGCGTGCAGCCGCGGCTCGCAGGCCACGTCAACTGCTCACCGCTCGAGCTCATAGTGGCCGGCATCTTTCGGTCGAAATTCAGTGACCCCGTAGCCCGCCTCCGCTGGAATCCGCACGATGGGGGCCCCGTCCGCGTCGAACCCTACGGTTGATGTGACGGGCACATTGGGGTAGCTCGGGGCTGCCGCGAGCGCCTGCGCTACTGTCGCGTGCTCGCCGAGGCGTTTGAGGTTCATGAGTGTCGGCAGCAGCAGCATCTCGCTCGTGAGCTCGGAGACCTCAGCTGGTCGCACCCAGCGAATCGCGACAGCCTCGACGCCGTCGGCCGTTGGTTCCTGCCCCGCGGGCGCGCGGGCGAGGAAGAAGTCAGTGTCGAAGCGGCGCCCACCTCCGAGCGGAGTGATCCAGCGCCCGAAGGGAACGAGCTCATCGAGGGCGAGTTTCGCGCCGGCAGCGGCGAGCGCCCCGCGAGCCCCGCCTCCCCAACAGCACTCGGGGTGTTCACGCTGGCGCCCTCGAGGGTGTCGCCAGCTGCGTTGCGAGCGAGCAGCACGCCAACTTCTTCCCACGTTTCGCGGATCGCCGTCGCACGGAGGGCCGCTGTTTCTGTTGTGGGTGTGGATCCGCTCGCGCTCGCCCAGTCCCAGTCCGCTTTCTCGAGCACGCCGCCGGGAAACACGAGCGCGGAGGGGAAGGCGCCGCGTGAGCTGCCCCGGCGGAGCATCAGCACCCGCAGCGGGTCGTCGCGTACGAGCAGCAGCGAGGCCGAGCGCCGCGGCACCACAGGGGTGCGCGGCTGCTCGGCCGACTGGTCGCTGCCCGGTTCAGGCGCCATGCGTCAGCCTGTCGTACCCGCGGCTTCGGTGATGCGGCGTGCTTGCCGCAGCAGCGGTTCGTCGATCATCTGCCCGTTGTAGGCGAACACGCCGCCGCTGGCTGAAGCTGCGGTTTCGAGCACGCCACGCGCCCACTCGACCGCCGCGGCGTCAGGCCGGTACGCCTCTCGGAGGATCGCAACTTGCCTTGGGTGCAGGCACATTGCGCCCCTGAACCCGGCTGCCGCGGCTTCGCTTGCTTCTTCGCGGAGTCCGTCGTCGTCGGCCAGGTCGGTGTGCACGGTGTCGTACGCTGGCTTCCCCGCAGCCGCCGCTGCGACCAGCACGCGCGAGCGAGCGTACTGGGCGAGCTGGCCGAAGCGGCCATCAGCGGTGCGGCTTGTGAAGCCACCGATAGCGGCGACGAGATCCTCGGCGCCCCAGGTGAGGGCGGCAACTCGTGGGTCTGCGGCGAGCGCGTCGACGTCGCGCACTCCGATGGGTGTTTCGCAGAGCGCGATGACGTCGTAGTCGCCGAGGCCGTCGAGATCGGCCTGCCGTTCGGCCTTCGGCAGCATGACCGTCCGATACGCGGTCTGCGCGAGAGCTGCGAGGTCGGCGGCGTGGAACTCGGTGGTGCTCGGGTTCACGCGGACAATGACGCGTTCTGGGTCGAGCATGGACGCGATGAGCGCCTCACGCGCGGCGGGCTTGTCCGCCGGAGCGACCGCGTCTTCGAGGTCGATGATCACGCTGTCTGCGCGGTCAGCGGCCTTCGCGTAGCGGTCCGGGCGGTCGCCTGGGCAGAACAGGAGCGCTGGCCCAATGATCATGCGTCGCCGCCGGTGGCCGGTTCTGGCTCTCCAGGCCCGCCGAGCGCAGGCTCGCCCTCTGGGCGGCAGAGCATGAGCGTCGACCTGCGTGCGACGGCGACGACGTGACCGCGCTGGTCGCGTGCGGTGTGTTCGAATTCGACGACGCCCTGCCCGGGGCGCGACTCCGACAGCCGCTTGCCGAGCACCCGCGTCTCAGCGGTCATCGTGTCACCGGCTCTCAGTGGCGACGGGAAGCGGATATCGGTCATGCCGAGGTTCGCAACGATCGTGCCCTGCGTGAGCTGAGCGACGGAGAGGCCAACGAGTGTTGAGAGCGTGAACATGCTGTTCACGAGCCGCTCCCCGAACTCGGTCGAGGCAGCCCATTCGGCGTCGAGGTGCAGCGACTGCGGATTCATGGTCAGCGTCGTAAACAGCACGTTGTCTGCCTCTGTGACGGTGCGGGCCGGCGAGTGGATGTAGATGTCGCCCTCCTCGAGTTCCTCGAAGTATCGCCCGCGTTGTTCGAATCTGCGTCCGCTCATCGTTCTGCGCCCTCTCCGACCGTTTCGGCCGATTGTAGTTCGTTCACCTCGGAGTCGCCTCCCTCAGATCCGGTTGGCATGACCTCAGCGAGTACCTCGTTTGCACCGACCTGCTGGCCTGCCGCAACCCGCAGCACCAGCGTTCCCTCGACGGGAGCGCGGAGCACATGCTCCATCTTCATCGCTTCAACACTGAGCACTGGCTGGCCGGCACTCACCAGCGCGCCGTCTGCGGCGTGTACGGCGACCACCGCGCCCGGCATCGGCGAGCGCAGTTCGGGTGCTGCCGCGTCGCTGCGGGTGACGCGCTCGAGCGCGACGTCCTCGAATCGCAGGGCTGCGCCGTCGCTTGCGAGTCGCAGCGCGCCGGTGATCGACCCTTCGCGTGCGCTCTCTGCGCGCGGGTCGAATACGAAGTGGACGCGTGAGCTGCGCCCATCGAGGTGCACCTGTGCGGTGCCGCTCGCGGGAGCTTGGCCCGCAGCGGCCCCGTCGAGTTGCACACTCGCGGGGCGCCAGTCGCCGTCGTCGATCCGCACGCGTGCGTCGCGCCCCTCATCAGCGATGAGCACCGTGCGCACGGTGTCGCCCGAGTCGGCTGCTCCTGCTACGCGGAGCCGGAAGCGCGCCGGAGCGTGCTCACCGATACGCCAGCCAAGCCCGGCAGCCCCCTGAGTGCGCGCCGCGACCTCGCGTGCGTGGAGCACGAGCGCTGCAGCTGCGAACGCAGCATCGTCGGCGTCGCGGTAACCGAGTTCGGGAGCGACGCGTTCGATCAGGGCGGTGTCGAGGTGCCCGGAGCGCACGTCCGCATCGGTCAGCAGCAGCCGGAGGAACTCAACGTTTGTGTCAACGCCGAGCGTCACCGTCTCTGCGAGGGCGGCGCGCAGCAGCCGAATTGCTCCCGCGCGGTCGGGGGCCAAGGTGATGACCTTGGCGAGCATCGGATCGTAATCTGAGGTGACGCTGGCACCCGCAGTAATTGCGGCGTCGACGCGAATCCCGCCGCCCGCCGGCAGCGATACGTATGTGAGCGTTCCGCCAGTTGGCAGGAATCCTGAGCGCGGGCTTTCCGCGTAGATGCGCGCCTCGATCGAGTGTCCCCGAAGCACGACGTCGTCCTGGGCGATACCGAGTGGCTCACCTGCTGCGACGCGCAGCTGCGCGGCGACGAGGTCCACCCCGGTGACTTCCTCGGTGACGGGATGCTCAACCTGGAGGCGGGTGTTCATTTCCATGAATGCGAACTCGTCGGGGTTGTCCGCCGAGACGATGAACTCGACCGTGCCGACGCCGCGGTAGTCGACGCTGCGTGCGGTTTCGACTGCTGCCTCGGCGAGCCTTGCTCGCAGTTCGTCAGTGAGGTTCGGTGCAGGAGCCTCTTCGATGACCTTCTGGTGGCGGCGCTGCAGCGAGCACTCGCGCTCGCCGAGGTGGATCACGGTGCCGTGGTTGTCGGCGACGACCTGCACTTCGATGTGGCGCGGTCGCGCGATGAGGCGCTCGAGGAAGAGCGTGTCGTCACCGAACGAGGCCTTCGCCTCGCGCCGCGCGGTCGCGAGGGCCTCGGGGAGATCCTCCGGCCGATCCACCGCGTGCATGCCCTTGCCGCCCCCGCCTGCCGCGGGCTTGACGAGCACGGGGAAGGTGAGGCCGGCTGCGCGCGCGACGAGCTCATCATTGTCGAGTCCCGGCTCGGAGACGCCAGGCACGACAGGCACGCCGCGAACGGAGACCCGTTCGCGCGCCCTTATCTTGTCGCCCATGACCTCGAGTGCCTCGACCGACGGGCCGACGAACACGATCCCTGCCGCGGCGCAGGCGAGCGCGAGCGCTGGCTGCTCGGAGAGGAAACCGTAGCCCGGATGGATCGCCTCTGCCCCGGTTGCCTGCGCCGCGGCGACGATCTGCGTGACGCTGAGGTATCCCCCGGCGCTGCCAGGTTCGGAGCCGTCAAGCGCGACGGCTTCGTCGGCGAGCCGCACGTGCGGGGCGTCCGCGTCGACCTCGCTGTAGACGGCGACCGAGCGGACGCCGAGCTCGCGCAGCGTCCTGATAATCCTGCAGGCGATCTCGCCGCGGTTTGCAATAAGTACTGAAGAAAACATTGCCATCACATCCGAAAGATTCCGTAGCCGGTATCCGCGAGCGGCGCCCGCGAAACGGTGTCGAGCGCGAGGCCAAGCACCCCGCGGGTGTCGAGCGGATCGATGATCCCGTCGTCCCACAGCCGGGCGCTCGCGTAGCGCGCATCGCTCTGCTCGGCGAAACGCTCGAGGGTTGGCCTGCTAAATTCGGCTTCTTCTTCAGCTGACCAGGTGCCGCCGGCAGCCTCGATCTTGTCCCGCTTCACTGTCGCGAGCACGGACGCGGCCTGCGGCCCGCCCATCACCCCGATGCGCGAGGTCGGCCACATCCACAAGAAGCGGGGCGAGTACGCTCTGCCGCTCATCGCGTAGTTGCCGGCGCCGAAGGATCCGCCGACGATGACGGTGAGCTTTGGCACGCGGGCGCATGCGACGGCGGTGACCATCTTCGCCCCGTGTTTCGCGATGCCGCCGCGTTCGTACTCGCGCCCCACCATGAACCCGGAGAGGTTCTGCAGGAACACGAGGGGAATCTTGCGGGTATCGCAGAGCTGCACGAAGTGTGCGCCCTTTTGCGCCGACTCGGCAAACAGCACGCCGTTGTTCGCGATGATGCCGACAGGGTGCCCCTCAATGTGGGCGAAGCCGGTGACGAGCGTCGACCCGAAGTCTCGCTTGAACTCGTGGAAGCGGCTGCCGTCGACGATGCGAGAGATGATCTCGCGGACGTCGTAGGGCGACTGTGGCTCTGGGGGAACGACGCCGTAGAGCTGACTCGGGTCGACCGCCGGGGCTTCGGGCTCCGCGATGTCCCAGGCTCGCGGCGCTGGCGCGGGAAGCTGCGAGATGATGTCGCGCACGATCTCGAGCGCGTGCTCGTCGTTCTCGGCGAGGTGATCCGCGACGCCGGAATCGCGGGTGTGGGTAACGCCACCACCGAGCTCTTCGGCGCTCACGACCTCGCCGGTTGCGGCTTTCACGAGCGGCGGGCCGCCGAGGAAGATCGTGCCCTGTTCGCGGACGATGACGACCTCGTCGCTCATCGCCGGCACGTAGGCCCCGCCTGCGGTGCTCGAGCCCATGACCGCGGCGATCTGCGCGATCCCCCGCGCCGACATGCGGGCCTGGTTGTAGAAGATGCGGCCGAAGTGCTCACGGTCGGGGAACACGTCGTCCTGCAGCGGGAGGAATGCGCCGCCCGAGTCGACGAGGCTCACGCACGGCAGCTCGTTCTCAGCGGCGATCTCCTGGGCGCGCAGGTGCTTCTTCACCGTGAGCGGCATGTAGGTGCCGCCCTTCACGGTGGGGTCGTTCGCGATGATCATGACCTTGCGCCCGTGGATCTCGCCGACCGCGGTGATGAGGCCTGCGGCTGGGATGTCTTCGTCGTACACCCCGTCGGCGGCGAGCGCCCCGACCTCGAGCAGCGGGCTGCCGCGATCAACGAGGCGTTCGACGCGTTCGCGCGGCAGTAGTTTTCCGCGCCCGACGTGGCGTTCCCGAGATGCTTCGCTTCCGCCGAGTGAAATCTCGGCGAGACGGGTGCGCAGGCTCGCGACCGCCGCGAGGTGCGCGGCCTCGTTCGAGCGATACGCTTCGCTCGCAGGCCGCGCCTGGCTTGTGAGGGTCTCCATCGACGCTCCCCTTTCGGTGCGTTCCCGGGCGTATCGGTGCGCCCGGCCGTACCCAAAGGTTAGTGGTCACTAACTGGATTGTCTAGGCTCGCACCCAAAGTCACCGTCGCGCGGCGCGCTCGCGTGGCAGCTGCGACGCGTAGATAGTCGCGTGGATCGGCACCGAGATGCCCGCTCTGGCCGCATGCGCGACCACAGCGCCGTTCTGGTCGGCAAGCTCGGACGGCATTCCCGCGGCGAGGTCGCGCTGCATCGACGCGGTCGTCTCTGGCGCGAAGCCAGACTCGTATGTGCGCATCAGGTCAGCGAGGTCGGAGCCGTCCAGGTCAGCGCCGGCAGCGTTGCCCACCGCGATCACCTCCCGCATCGCCTGTTCCACGAGCACGCGAGTCTCAGGGGTGGTTCGCGTCTCGCCCACCGTCGCATTGGCGAGAGCACCGACGCTCCGTACGATGCGATGAGGGCGAGCTTCTTCCACAGCGCCGAACGTACGTTTCCCGTCCATTCGACCGCAAGGCCGGCCTCCCGGAGCTTCGCAAGCGCGCGCTCGTCCGCCTTGGCGGGTGTGGCCCCCGAGGCCTTCCCGAGCGTCCCAACAGTGAGCGCTGCCTCTGTGCCGACCACCTCAACTGCCGCCGGGCCGACGCGCTTCGCGATCACGACGATGGCGCCGGCGAGCACGTTCCCCTCGCCGAGCGGGACCGCAACGTGCGCTGGCGCGTCGACTCCGTTCTGGAGCGTCAGTACCCGGCCGTCCTCGGCGAGTAGCCCAGGCAGTTCGCCCGCGAGCTGCGCAACCTGCCACGCCTTGGTCGCGACGACGATGAGATCAAACCGCTCTTCGGCAGGCAACGCCTCGACCGCGACGATGCCTGGCACCTCCTCCACACCAGCAGCAGTGCTGATCCGTAGCGGCCCAGCTGTGAACGCTTCAACGGTCGCCGAGCGCCCCTTGAGCGTGACCGCACATCCAGCCTGCGCGAGTTTCCCGGCAGCGTACAGGCCGATCGCCCCAGCTCCGTAAACGAGTACCCGCATGACGAACTCCCTCCGATGGGTTGCGTTTTCGCGTGCACTATTCACGATAAGCGCGCAGCCGCTGCTTGGGAAGGGGCGGGCGCACCGACTGAGCTACCTCGAGGCGCTCGGCCTTCCGAGGGGCAGTGCGGTCGCCGCCGAACGCGCGGATGGCGGCCAGCTCGGACGCGTCCCGGGTGGAGCGGCTCAGCCAGTCGCTGCCGTCGTGTCTCGGCTACTGCGGTTGGGCCCCATCGATGGGCTCGATGACCACGGCCGTGCCATACGCGCAGAACTCGGTGAATGTACCAATTGCCCCCGAGTCAAAGCGCATCGCAATCACCGCGTTCGCGCCGCGCTGCTGCGCTTCCGCCCACATCCGGTTCATCACTTCCCAGCGTGATTCGTAGATCACCTTCGTGAATTCGGGCATCTCGCCCCCGCCAAGTGCGCGAAAGCCAGCGGTGAAGTTCTGCCCAAAGTTCGCCGAGCGAACCGTCAAGCCCATGACCTCTCCGAGCACCTTCGTCACGCGGTAGCCCGGCACATCGTTGGTGGTGACCACAAACATACGCTGTCCTCTTTCGTTCGCCTGCGGCCAGAGCAGGTCGCATGGATAAGACTAACGCGAGGCACGAGTCGCCCATAGAGTCAGCGCCGCTCCTGTACAGCGAGGACGCGCTAGCGTTGACGCATGACTTCGATGGACGCCCCAGTGATTGCACTTGTCCGACACGGCGAGACCGACTGCAACCGGGAGCGACGCGTGCAGGGACGCACGGAGATCCCGCTCAACGAAACGGGCAAAGCGCAGGCGAGCGCAGCTGGCGAACGGCTGCGTGCGGCGGCTCCGGGGGCGTGGAAACTCGTGCACGCTTCGCCACTCGGCCGGGCGATCGAGACCGCAGAGCTTATCGCGGAGGGCCTCGGTCTCGCCGCCCCTGCAATCAACGACGGCCTCTGGGAGCGAGACTTCGGGGAGGCTGAGGGGCTGCTCCAGCCCGAGATAGAGGCGCGCTGGCCAGGGCAACGTGGCATCCCGGCAGCTGAGCCTCTCGACGTTGTCGCCGAGCGCTCCGCCGCGGCAATCGATCAGATCTTCCGCACCGCGCCCGGATCGATCGTTGTTGCCCACGGCGCGATGCTCCGGGCAGGCATCGCGCAGCTCACTCGAGCCGAGATGCCGCGCATCACCAACGGCGAGGTGTGGCTGCTGCGCAGCGTCGCCGACGGGTACGCGGCAACGCGCCTCGACCCGGCAGCAGCCGATCTCCCGCAGCGCTGAGGCCAAACCTGCGATAGCGCGCTTCGCCTCAGCGCTCCGGCAGAGACGGCGGTGCCGAGGGCATCCGTCGCGCTCGCGACTTCCTGTGGCTGTGGATCGGTCACTGTTGGGACGCTCGTGTACGTAAACGATCCCGCATAGGTGATCGGCGGCTGCTGAATCCCCGCAACCGCCCAATCAACGACGACATCGACGGGGCATGCAGGGTGCGGCGGGGTGACGGCACGGCGCGTTGTACAGAGCAGCTGCCCGCCACGGATCGCGCGATATCTCGCTCGCGCCTCCGGCCACGCGACCGCCGCGACTACTGCAGTGCTGAGGTCAGCCGTGCAAGACCATCGAGCAGCTGAGAACGCAGCGGCTGCTTCGCCCACTCCTCGGGCAGGAGCTCGCGGGAGTTCGCCCGATAGTAGTCGTTGACCTCATCAAGATCGCGCACGAAACTCTCGCCGCGCACGACCATCGAAATCTCCATGTTCAGGCCGAACGATCGCGGATCCATGTTCGACGAGCCGACAACCGCGACCTCGTCGTCAATCGTGAAGTGCTTCGAGTGAAGAATGTACGGTGGCCGGTACATCCAGATCCGCACGCCGGCAGTGAGGAGCTCCTCGTAGTACGAGCGTTGGGCGTGGTAGACGAGCGCCTGGTCACCGATCTCTGACACGAAGAGCTCAACCTCCACGCCGCGTGCCGTGGCCGCCCGCAGGGCGTTCATGATCGAGCCGTCAGGCACAAAGTATGGGCTCGTGATGCTGATGCGGTGCCGGGCAGCGTAGAGCAGCGAGACGAAGACCTGCAGGTTATTCTCCGACGCGTACCCGGGACCACTCGGCACAATCTGGCAGTCGAGTTCCCCGGGGAACTCCGTGTGTACGGTGTCGAGGTCGAGCTGCTCGAGGTAGCTGTCGGTTTCGAGGTACCAGTCAGCCTGGAAC
>NZ_JXSQ01000017.1 GCF_000834055.1 Leucobacter komagatae | reverse complement strand
CTGGATCGGGATCTGGGTCCGGGTCCGGGTCAGGATCTGGGTCGGGATCAGGATCAGGATCGGGGTCCGGGTCTGGATCTGGATCTGGATCCGGGTCGGGATCCGGGTCTGGATCCGGGTCTGGGTCTGGATCGGGGTCAGGATCCGGGATCACCGGTTCCTGCAGTGCGACGGTCGCGCTCGCGCTCGCGGTCACCTGCGAACCCGTTTCTCGTTCGTCGCCAGACACGGCAACCGTGTTCTCGACGGTGAGCCGTTCGATGTCTTCCTGCATGAGCGTGCTCGTCGCTAGGAGTATCGTGCTTTCGCCGGGGTCGAGTGACTCGAATTCGACGGTCTCCTCAGCGTTGCCGGCTCCGGTCGCAAACACGGCGGCGATGTCATCGAGTGCGGTATTGCCAGTGTTCGAGACTGTCGCGGTCCATTCGACTGGCTCGCCCTCGCTCGTGTCCTCCGGCGCGACGCCCGTGAGCGTCACCGAAATGTCGGGCGCAGTGACCGCGGGCAGGACCTCCTGCGCCGTCGCCGCGTCGCCACGCCCCGCCTCGCTGAGCGCGGTGACGCGAATGCTGTGTGGTCCGGCAGACAGTCCACTCAGCGTGGTCGACGTGTCGAGCGACACCGGCCGTTGCGCCGTCGTCCATGTTGCGCCGTCGTCAGTGGAGAGCTCGACGAGGTAGTCGAGCACGGGCGCCTGACCGTATTCGGTGGGCACTTCGTCCCAGCTGATGTCGATGCTGCCGGGAGCGCTGCCCGCCTGTGCGGTCAGTCCGGTGACTGGCGAGGGGCTCTGTGCGAGCATCCGTAGCGGCTTGTTCGCGCGCACCGTCACGACGAGCCAGCCCTCCGGGGTGACGGCGACATCGCGCGCAATGGGGTACGGCATGCCGGGAAGTGCAACGTTCTCGATGAAGTCGCCGTTGAGGCCGCGCTTGGTGATTTGCCCCTCGCCCGGGACCAAATAGAGTGCGCGACCGGGGTCGACGATGGTGTTGTACAACAGGGTCCCCGGGGCCAGCACGGCTCCGTTGTCGCCGAAGTCGCGGTCGAGTTCCCATGACTGCGCGGCCTCATCGATGAGCCACCGATGCACGGCGCCGCCAGTGGCTCGGTCTACGCCAATATCGGTCGTGAGTAACGCCTCACCATCGAAGGAGACCCCGTAGGGGCCAGCAAGGTCGCCAGGATCTGTGCTGTGCGGTGGGTTCGGGCGCGCTCCGGCGGTTTGGTTTTCGCCGGTGAGTCGATAGAGCGGTTCGCCACTGGGAACCTCGAATGCGCTCACGACATTGCAGAGCTCGTTCGGTGCGAACAGCGTGCTTCCGACGACGGTGAAATAGGGGCCCCAGACGAGTTCCCCCTCAGCGAGCAGCAAGCAGCCTTCGTCGCGGGTGAAGCCCGCGTTTCCCGTGCGGTTGTGCGCTGCGTCGTAGAAGATGATGGTGCCGAGCGGCGTGCTAATCACACCGTTCGTGTCGTTGACGGCGACGCCTCCGCCGGGGAGCGCCTCGATGCCGCGTGGCTCAGCCCACGGTTCTGAGCCCCCGGAAGGGTTAGCTGCGGTGCTATCGCGGTTGGCGTACCTGATGGGCTCATCCCAGGCTGCCGCCAGGTAGCCGCCGCCGTCGGCGAACTCACCGCCGCCGAGATAGTCGCCGCCGAGCGGATCGAACTGGCCTGGGCGGTACTCATACACGCCGCGACCAAACCCGCTCACCCCTGGATCGGCGTACCAGATCGCCCCGTCAGCGGTGATGGTGACTCCGTACAGGCTTGGCAGCGGCGAATCGTCGCTGCCAATGAGGCCATACTGGTTGCTGCCGGTCGCCTTCCCAGCTGCCGTGAGCTCCGCCGTGGTGTCGGCGCGAGCGGTTGCTGCCGGGAGCGGATCTTGGACTGCCTGTGCTGGTGGTGGATGCGGCGATAAAGCCGAGACAGTGACCGCCGCAGCGACGAGTGCCCCGAGCCGAGTCATCGTGGACATGGCTTCCCTTCGGGTTCGGTGCCAGCCAACAACGACAACAAAGTTACAGTCGTTGTGTAGTGCACCGAAAAAACCTACACCCGTGCGGGCTCCCCGTCCCCAAGTAGGGGAGACTGACGCGCGGATCTGGGCAAGAGGTGGCTCATCAATGAGTATGCACGCGCCGGCTCCCGTGCGTTCGCCGCCCCAGTAGGGTTACTCGCGGAGCCCCGCGAGTCGGTACCCCATGCCCTGCTCCGTGAGGATGTGGACCGGGTTCGCCGGATCGTCCTCAAGCTTTTTTCGCAGCTGTGAGACGTAGAGCCGGAGGTACCCGGTGTCCTCCGCGTGCTCCGTTCCCCAGATGCTCGTGAGCAGCGTCTGGCGGGTGACGAGCTTGCCAGCGTTGCGGATGAGGATCTCGATTACCTGCCACTCGGTTGGCGTTAACCTGATCTGTTTGTCGCCGTCATCGGTTCTCCTGACCGCGCTGTGCGCGGCAAGGTCGATGACGACCGCCCCCAGCGTTGCGACAGGCGCGGCCTCCTCTCGCGGCCCGCGGCGCGTCAGCGCACGGATCCGCGCGAGCAGCTCCCCGACAGAGAACGGCTTTGTCACATAGTCGTCCGCCCCTGCGTCGAGCGCCTCGATCTTCTCTGCTGCCCCGGACCGGCCAGAGACAACAAGGATCGGGGCGCGCGACCAGCCGCGGATCCCATGGATCACCTCAAGCCCGTCGAGCCGTGGCATGCCGAGATCGAGCACAATGAGGTCTGGTTCGTGATCAACGGCCGCAGATATTGCCGCGGCACCGTCTTCCGCGGTGAAGACCTCGTAGCCCTTTGCGGTGAGCGTGATGCGGAGGGCGCGCAGAATTTGCGGGTCGTCATCGGCGATGAGGATCCTCACGTGCTTCCCCCGTGGTGCTGCGGAGCGACACCGGCCTCGCCGCTGAGCGGCGCGTCATGCGCAACCGCGAGTGCAACAACCATCGTGAGCCCTCCTCCTGGGGTGTCCTCTGGAGTGAGCGTACCCCGCATCGCTTCAACGAAGCCGCGCGACAGCGCGAGTCCGAGTCCGAGCCCGGTCTCGTTATCGGTGTCACCGAGGCGCTGGAAGGGCACGAAGATGTCGTCGAAGCGGTCGTGGGGGACACCTGGCCCGCGATCGATCACCCTGATCTCGAGCGCACCGTCAAACACGCTCGTCGTGATGAGGATGGGTACGCCTGAGGGGGAGTGCCGCTGGGCATTCGTGAGCAGGTTTACGAGCACCCGCTGGAGCAGCACGGGGTCTGCGTTGACGAGTGTCTCCCCATGCCCAAGCGCGAGCCGCACCTCGCCAGGACCAAGCGCGAGCTCGTCAAGGGCAGGCGCGATGGCCTCGGCCGGATCGGTGGGTACGTTCGCGATGCTCAACACCCCGCCCTGGAGCCGACTCACGTCGAGGAGGTCGGTGAGCAGGGTCGCGAGCGCAGCGAGACTCTCATCTGCGGTGTCGAGAAGCTCTGCGCGATCGGCGGCTGTGAGCTTCGCCCCTGTTGCCCTGAGCCCCCCGACCGCCGCGGTCGCCGAAGCGAGCGGGCGGCGCAAATCGTGGCTGAGCGCGGAGAGGAGTGCGCCTCTCACGCGGTCCGAGGCTGCAATGGGTTCGATTTCCCGGGCGGTCTGTTCGAGCTGCTGGTGGGCGAGCGCCGCGGAAAGCTGCGAGACGACAACCGACAGCAGCCGCTGTTCAGCGGCGGCGAGCGGAGCCCCGTGTAGCTCGAGCGTCGCGTATTCGCCGAGGTCGACGCGCGTGACGGGAGCGTCATGCGTAGCGTCACCAGAGCTCGCGATTTCACGCCCTGGTTCGTCAGCGGTGCCGACGCCGACGACCCGCACCGCGCTGAGCTGGAACGCCTCGCGCGTGCGGTCAGCGAGCGCCTGCGCCGCGTCGTCGCCGCGCAACACGCTGCCCGCGATCGTCTGAATGAGTTCCGACTCGGCGGCTGAGCGCGTCGCCGCGCGTGTGTGCCGTGCCGCGCGATCGACAATGAAGCTCACGAGGCTTGCGATCACGACGTACAGCGCGAGCGCGAGCAGGTGAAGCGGCTGGTGGATGTGTACGGTGAAGATCGGTTCGATGAAGAAGAAATCGAGTGTGAGGCCCGAGAACACCGCGGCGAAGAGTGCCGGCCAGATACCGCCGACGAGCGCGACGACGACGGTGAGTAGCTGGTAGCTGAGCACGTCACTCGTGATTGAGTCCTGGCTGCGCGACAACATGAGCAGGTACGTGAGCGCCGGCCCGCCGAGCAGCGCGACGACGAAGCCGAGAACTCGCCGCTTTGTGGTGAGTGCCCCCGTGAGCGGCGGCAACGCGAGCCGGCGCGCGGCCGCGGCGTGGTTCACCATGTGCACGTCGATGTCGCCAGACTCTCGCACCACGGTCGCGCCGATGCCAGGGCCCGTGAGCGCTGCGACGAGGCGGCCACGTCTGCTCGCGCCGAGCACGAGCTGGGTCGCGTTCACCGAGCGGGCGAACTCGACGAGCGCGGTCGGGACGTCCTCTCCGACGACCTGGTGGTAGCTCCCGTTGAGCTGTTCGACGAGAGCGCGCTGACGCGCGAGCACGTCCGGGCCGGCTGCGCGCAGCCCGTCCTGGCTCGTGACGTGGACCGCGAGGAGCTCGCCACCGGTGGAGCGGGCGGCGATGCGCGATCCGCGACGCAGCAGCGTCTCACCCTCAGGTCCGCCGGTGAGCGCTACGACGACCCGCTCGCGCGCTTCCCACGTGCCGTCGATGCCATGCTCGGCGCGGTACCCCCTGAGGGCCTGGTCGACCTCGTCGGCGAGCCACACGAGCGCGAGCTCGCGCAGCGCGGTGAGGTTGCCGAGCCTGAAGTAGTGCGAGAGTGCCGCGTCGATCCGTTCGGCTGGGTAGACGAAACCTCCGGCGAGCCGGTCGCGCAGCGACTGCGGCGCGAGATCCACCAGTTCAAGCTGGTCCGCGCCGCGCAGAAAGCTGTCGGGGACCGTCTCCTGCTGCGGCACGCCGGTGATCTGCTCGACAACGTCGTTGAGCGAGTCGATGTGTTGCACGTTGAGCGTGGAGATCACGTCGATGCCGTGCGCGAGCAGCTCCTCGACGTCTTGCCAGCGCTTCGCGTGCGCGGAACCGGGCGCGTTGGTGTGCGCCAGTTCATCGACGAGCGCGATCTCGGGCGCACGCTCGATGACGGCGGCCAGATCCATCTCCTCGAGCTCGACGCCGCGGTGCGCGACGTTGGCGCGCTGCACGAGGGGGAGCCCCTCGGTGAGTGCGGCGGTCGCCGCCCTGCCGTGGGATTCGACGACGCCGATCACAACGTCGCGGCCCTCGGCGAGGAGCCTGCTGCCCTCCTCAAGCATCGAGAAGGTTTTCCCGACGCCGGGGGCAGCGCCGAGGAACACGCGAAGCCTGCCTCGTCGTGCCATGTTCACCCCCGCAACTGCTCGAGCGCCAGGTTGAGTTCGAGCACGTTTACCCTACTCTCCCCGAGGAGTCCGAGGTCGGGGCCTGCGGTGTGCGCGGCGACGAGCTGCTCGACCGCGGCTGGAGCGAGCCCGCGTGCCTCCGCGACGCGCGCCGCCTGCAGCTGCGCGTAGGCCGCACTGATGTGCGGGTCGAGGCCCGAGGAGGATGCGGTGACCGCGTCGGCTGGCACCTCGCCCTCTGGCACGCCGTTGAACGCGGCGACGGCGGCCTTCCGCTCACCGATCGCGGCGACGAGGTCGGTGTTCTCAGGCCCGAGATTCGAACCGGACGATGCGGCGCCGTCGTAGCCGTCGCCTGCCGCTGACGGGCGTGGCTGGAAGAACGCGGGGTCGGGCTCGCCCGCGGCCGTGAGGAACTGCTGACCGATGAGCACGGAGCCGACGGTCGTTCCATCGGGGCCGGCGAGGCGCGAGCCGTTCGCCTGGAACGGGAGGGCGAGCTGGCCCGCCCCCGTGATCGCGAGCGGGTAGGCGACGCCGAGGAGGAGCGTGAACAGCGCCATCGCGCGGATCGCGACCCAGACAGTGCGGCGGGAGGTACGGCTTGCGGCAGTCATGGTGTGAGCTTCTTTCGTTGTGCGAATCGTGAGCGGTCTCGCGCGGGTGTGCGCACCGCCGCTAGAACCCTGGGATGAGCCGGACGACCTGGTCGATGAGCCAGATCCCGACGAACGGCGTGACGACACCGCCGAGCCCGTAGACCGCGAGGTTGCGGCCGAGGATGCTGGAGGCCCCGCCCGGCCGGTACTTCACGCCGCGGAGCGCGAGCGGGATGAGGAAGACGATCACGAGCGCGTTGAAGATGATCGCCGACAGCACGGCCGACGCCGCAGAACTCAGCCCCATGATGTTCAGGGCAGCGAGGCCCGGGAACACCCCCATGAACATCGCCGGGATGATCGCGAAGTACTTCGCGATGTCGTTCGCGATCGAGAACGTCGTGAGCGCGCCGCGGGTGATGAGCAGTTGCTTGCCGATGCGCACGATCTCGATGAGCTTCGACGGGTCAGAGTCGAGGTCGACCATGTTGCCGGCCTCCTTCGCGGCAGAGGTGCCCGAGTTCATCGCGACGCCGACGTCGGCCTGGGCGAGCGCTGGGGCGTCGTTCGTGCCGTCGCCCGTCATCGCGACGAGATTGCCGCCCTCCTGCTCCTTGCGAATGTAGGCGAGCTTGTCCTCCGGGGTCGCCTCCGCGAGGAAGTCATCGACGCCGGCCTCTTCCGCGATCGCTGCGGCCGTGAGCGGGTTGTCGCCCGTGATCATCACGGTGCGGATCCCCATCGCGCGCAGCTCAGTGAACTTCTCGCGCAGCCCCTCCTTCACGACGTCCTTGAGGTGCACGACGCCCAGCACCCGGCGCCTGCCGTCGGCGGCGGCAACCGCGACGACGAGCGGGGTGCCGCCGCTCCCCGCGACCTCAGCGACGCGCGCATCGAGCTCCGACTGCACGGCGGGAATCAGCGCCGATCCACCCTCGCTCAGCCACGCGGCCACAGCGGATCCCGCCCCCTTGCGCACGAGCGAGCCGTCAGGCAGGTCGACGCCAGACATGCGGGTCTGCGCGGTGAACGGGACGGCAGTGCCGCCCGGGGAGCGATCGAAATCGCTGCCGAGCTGCTCGGCGAGCTCGACGATCGAGCTGCCCTCGGGCGTCGGGTCAGCGAGCGAGGAGAGGGCGGCCGCAGCGACGAGCTCGCCGTGCTCGACCCCGAGCAGCGGGAGAAACTCGCTCGCGCGGCGGTTGCCGTAGGTGATCGTGCCTGTCTTGTCGAGCAGCAGGGTCGTAACATCCCCAGCTGCCTCGACCGCGCGGCCGCTCGTCGCGAGTACGTTGCGCTGCACGAGCCGATCCATCCCCGCGATGCCGACCGCGCTCAACAGCGCGCCGATCGTCGTCGGGATGAGGCACACGAGCAGCGCCGTGAGTACTGTGAGGCTCACGGGTGCTGCAGCGTAGGAGGCGATCGGGTTGAGCGTGAGCGCGACGACGACGAACACGATCGACAGGCTCGCGAGCAGGATGTTCAGCGCGACCTCGTTCGGCGTCTTCTGCCTGGCCGCGCCCTCGACGAGCGCGATCATGCGATCCACGAACGTGTCGCCTGGCTGCGACGTGATCCGCACGACGATCTGATCGGAGAGCACCCGCGTGCCGCCAGTCACAGCCGAGCGGTCGCCGCCCGACTCCCTGACGACGGGCGCAGACTCGCCCGTGATCGCGGACTCGTCGACCGAGGCGATGCCCCAGACGATGTCGCCATCGCCTGGAATGAGCTCGCCGGCCGACACGACGACGGTGTCGCCGACGCGGAGATCCGCCGAGGCGACGGCAGTGAAGCCAGCATGCGCGGCCGCAGCGTCCCCAAGCTCGTCGTAGTCGTCGACGCGGCGCGCCGTTGTTGAGGTGCGTGTCTTGCGGAGCGACTCGGCCTGCGCCTTGCCTCGCCCCTCGGCTACCGACTCCGCGACGTTCGCGAACAGCACGGTGAGCCACAGCCAGATCGCGATCGCGGCCGTGAACGACGCTGGCACGGTGCTGCCACCCGAGGGTGCCGGCCCGCCGAGGAACGGCTCGGCGAGCGCGAGCGCCGTCGTGAGCACGGCACCGACGCACACGATGAACATCACCGGGTTGCGCCACTGCTCGCGCGGATCGAGCTTGCGGAACGCGCCGGGAAGCGCGGCGCCGAGCTGGCCGAGCGAGAAGCCGCCGCGGCTAGGAGATGTGGTTGTCGTTGACATGGTTACACGAGCCTTCAGCCAGGGGACCCAGCGCGAGAACGGGAAGAAAAGCGAGCGCGGTGAGGAGCACCGTGACCGTTGCGAGCAGCCCGACAAACAGCGGGCGGTGGGTGGGGAGGGTGCCTGCGGTCGCCGGCACCCTGTCCTGCGCGGCGAATGACCCGGCGAGCGCGAGCACGAGCACGATCGGCACGAAGCGGCCGAGCAGGATCGTGACGCCGAGCGCCGTGTTCAGCCACGGGGTGTTCGCGGTGAGGCCAGCGAAGGCCGAGCCGTTGTTGTTCGCCGCAGAGGTGAACGCGTAGAGCACCTCGCTCATGCCGTGGACGCCAGGGTTCCAGATCGACTCGCCAGTGACGCTCTCGCGCACACCGGGGAGCGCGAAGCTCAGCGCGGTGCCCGCGAGCACGAGCGTCGGCATCACGAGGATGTAGAGCGCCGCAAGCTTGATCTCGCGCGGGCCGATCTTCTTGCCGAGATACTCGGGCGTGCGGCCGATGAGCAGACCGGAGATGAACACCGCGATCACCGCGAGCACGAGGATCGCGTACAGCCCCGAGCCGACGCCGCCCGGCGAGACCTCGCCGAGCATCATGTTCAGCATGGGGAACATGCCGCCGAGCGCCGTGTACGAGTCGTGCATCGAGTTCACGGCACCCGTCGAGGTGCCAGTGCTCGTCGTCGCGAACAGTGTCGACCCGATGATGCCGAAGCGCTGCTCCTTCCCCTCAAGCGCCGCACCAGCGAGCTCGGGCGCCGTGCCGCGGCCGGCGAGCTCGAGCGCGGTGAGCGCCGAGAACGACAGCACGTAGAGCAGGCCCATCACGCTGAGGATCGCGGTGCCCTGGCGGTTGTCGCCGATCATGCGGCCGAAGGTGCGCGGCAGCGAGAACGGGATCGCGAGCATGAGTACGACCTCTAGGAGGTTCGTCCACGGCGTCGGGTTCTCGAACGGATGCGACGAGTTCGCGTTGAAGAAGCCGCCGCCGTTCGTGCCGAGCAGCTTGATCGCCTCCTGCGAGGCCGTCGGGCCGCCGGGGATCGACTGCGTCGCGCCCGCGAGCGTCGTGACATCCGAGAAGCCGTTGAAGTTCTGGATCACGCCGCCGGCGAGCAAGACGAGCGCGCTCGCCGCAGCGATCGGAAGCAGCAGCCTGAGCGTGCCGCGGGTGAGGTCGACCCAGAAGTTGCCGATCGTGCCAGAGCGGCGGTACGCAAAGCCTCTGACGAGCGCGATCGCGACGGCAATGCCGACGGCTGCCGACGTGAAGTTCTGCACCGCGAGGCCCGCGAGCTGCACCGAGTAGCCGAGCGTCGCCTCGGGGGAATACGACTGCCAGTTCGTGTTGCCGACGAACGAGGCCGCCGTGTTGAACGAGAGATGCTCGCTCGGGGCTGTGAGCCCGAGCGAGTACGGGAGCCACTGCTGCAGGCGCTGCATCGCGTAGACGATGAGTAGCCCCACCGCGGAGAACGCGAGCACGGCGCGGAGGTACGCCTGCCAGCTCTGCTCGGCCCGCGGGTCAACACCGATGACGCGGTAGATGCCACGCTCGACGCGCCAATCCTTCGTCGACGTGTAGACCCAGGCCATGTAGTCGCCGAGCGGGCGATAGATGACGGCGATGATCGCCGCCACGCTCGCGACGGCGAGGAGCGCGGAGAGCCAGCCCATCAGAACTTCTCCGGCCGGGTGAGGGCGATGCCAAGGTAGACAAGCGCGGCGACCGCGAGCAGTGCGGCGAGGGCGTTGAACACGATCACAGCTTGTCCACCGCCTTGGCCAGCAGGCCGATGAGGGCGAAGAGCGCGATCACGCCGAACGCGAAGACGACATCGAGCACGATGAGCTCCGTTCTAGAACTGCCGGCCAGCGGGAGCTGGTGCCGGGCGCCGCGGTGGCGCATGCCCTGATTCAACACCCGTATTGGGGCGAAAAGTGGGGTCCTAACGGAATCCATACGGTCGCTGCGCGGTCCCTAACGGGAACCGAACGCCGCAAGCGGAGCGTGCGAGGCGATCGCCGAACGCGTGGCGAACCCCGCCCAATGACGACTGGGTCGTTTCACCCGCCAACAAGCGGGTGAACGACCCAGTCACGTTCCCCTCAGCGGGGCTGCCGAGTGCGCCTCGCTAGGCGAGCCGCCGCGTCCGCGCGAACATCCCGGCAGCTCCTGCCGCGATCAGCACAGCGGCGAGCACCAGCCACTCAAGCAACGATCCGCCTCCCGTGCGCGCCAGGGGCTCTGCCGGCGCTGGCTCCGGTGTCTTCCCGCCCGGCGGAGCAGGCGTGGTCACGGCGTGCTCGGTGAGCGCCACGCTCGCCTCAGCGGCGTCGACGACGGACGTTCCGAGAACGTCAACCGCGATTGTGTACGCGCTCGCCTCCGCGCTCGCCGCCGCGAGCTGCTCGGGGGTGATGGGCGAGGCGGCAGTGACGGTGACGCTTTCCCCTGCCTCGAGGGTGCCCTCGAGGTCGTTCTCCGCGAAGTCGCCTGGACCGAGTTCGAAGTCAACGATGACGTCGCTCAACGGTGCGTTGCCCGTGTTGGTGACGGTCGCGGTCCACGTGACGGTATTGCCCTCGACGATCTCGGCTGGGGCCGCCCCAACGAGCTCAATGCTGATATCGGACTCCACGGGTTCGGGGTCGACCCCCTCGATCACGGCAGAATCGCCCCGCCCCGCCTCGCTGTAGCCGGTGACACGGAAGCTGTATGCCTCCCCGCCCAAGCCCGTGAGGGTGCGGCTGTGTTCGGTGCTCGCTTCGCGCTGCACTATCTGCCATGTCTCGCCGTCATCCGTGGACTGTTCGACGACATAGTCGAGCAGTGGCGCCTGCCCTGATCGGTGCTCGGGTTCGTCCCACGAGAGCACGATGCTGCCCGGCTGGCTGCCATGCTCCGCGGAGAGGCCGGTTACCGGCGAGGGGCTCTCCGCAAGCAGTCGCACGCTGCTTCCGGTCTTCGCGGTCATCACGAGCCACCCCTCCTTGGTGATAGCGAGGTCGCGGGCTTCGTCGTAGGGGAGCCCAGCTGTCGTCACGGAGCCGAGGTGATCGCCCGTCGACGTGTAGTGCTCAATGTTGCCCGTTTTGGGGATCACGTAGAGGGTCGAGTCCGGCGCGACGATCGTCTGGTAGATCCGCTTGCCCGGGAAGGTCAGCGCGCCGTCGACGCCGAAATCGGTGTCGAGTGTCCAGCTCTCCGAAGCATCATCGATGAACCATCGTTGCACCATGCCGGCCTGCGGGCTCCGGGTATCGCCGAGGTCGGACGTGTAAAACGCCTCCCCGTCGGTTGAAACGCCGTAGACGTGGCTCAGGTTGCCGGGCCCGCTGGGGACTGGGCCGTTCGCAGTCTGCCCAACGGTCTGCCCTTCGCCCGTGAGCCGATACAGCGGCTCGCCACCAGGGACGCCGAAGACACTCACGACGTTGCAGTTCTCGTACGGGGCGAAGAGCCGGTCGCCGCGGACCGCGACGTACGGGCCCCAAGCGAGTTCGCCCTCCGCAAGCGTGGAGCAGGCGTTGTCGCCCGCGACGCCGGCGCTACCGATGCGTTCCTGCTGATCGTTGAAGAAGAAGACGGTTCCCGGGGGCACGGAGACGTTCCCGTTCGTATCGTTTACGGCGATGCCCCCGCCTTCCAACGCTTCGATGCCACGCGGCTCAGCCCATGGCTCGGTGCCACCGGCAGGGTTCTTGATCGTGCTGTCGCGGTTGGCGAAGCGGATCGGGTCGTGCCAGGCGGAGCCGAGGTATCCGGTGCCCTCAGCGTAGTCACCGTTTCCGCGGTAGTCCCCACCGTCTGGCGCGAACGTGCCGGGCCTGTAGACGTTCACGCCGTGTGCGCTCCCACCTGTCGCGGTGTACCAAATGGCGCCGTCGGAGTCTACGGTTACGCCGTACGTGGCGCTGTCGACCGCCGGATTCTCTCCGATGAGCCCGTACTGAGAACTTCCCGTCGCCTTTCCCGCTGGCAGAGCTGCGATTGCGTGGTCCGCTGTTTCTGCGGGGAGCTCGTGCTGCGGTATCGGCAGCGTGACGGACGAAGCAAGCAGCGATGCCGCCGCGAGTCCGCTGATTTTGGTCGTTAGGAACATGGTTTCCTTTCGGGAATGACCGAGGTGTCAGCGCGTGCGTAGGCTACGGGCGTTGCCTAATGCGCAGGAACCAAAGTATGCCCAGGCGCTCGGGGAGCAGGCCTTCGGAGTACGCCTCGCTCATGTTTGGGGGAGGTGGCCCGGGGATTTGAGTAGTCGGCACCCGCAGTGCGCGGGTGCGGCTGCCGCGGTCCGTGGGCCGGCACTACTTGCCGGTGCCACGGGCGCCCGTTGGTGGTCGGTTCGGGTTCGGCGGGACAGCTGATCGCAGCAGCGCCGGTATCGGCGTCAGCGGCCACCACACGCTGGCGGGGAAAAGGCGCGCGCGTTGTGGAGTTGTTACGCATGCCGCGCGGGCTTGGGGAGGGCAAACCTGGAGCTACGCAACAAATCGCTTGACGTTGCATTGGGGCGTCGTTCATGCTTGGGAGTACCCAATGCCTTCGATTAGCACGCCCTGAGCGCAGGACGCTGCGGACGGGGCGCCACTCACCACAACCGCTCAACGCGACGACGCGAAGGGAATACGCACATGGAACGCGATATTTACGAAGAGATCCACGACGATTTTCGCGAGCTGGTGAAGGAATTCATCAAGCGTTACGTCACCCAGGAAAAGATGGAGCAGTGGGAGGCAGACGGTGAGGTCGACCGCGCCACCATGCTCGCCGCAGCCGAACAGGGCCTCGTTGGTCTCTCCGTTCCCGAGGAATTCGGCGGAGCTGGCATGCTCGAGGACTACCGCTTCCGCTCAATCGTGAACGAGGAGCTCATCAAGTCGGGCACCGGCGCATCGCTCGCCGGGGCCGCAGGCATCCAGGACGACCTCGCGGTTCCCTACCTCGCTCGCTTTGGCACCGACGCGCAGAAGCAGAAGTGGCTGCCGAAGATGGCCACCTGCGAGGTGCTCGGCGCGCTCGCAATGACCGAACCAGGCACCGGCAGCGACCTCCGCGGCGTCACCACGACAGCGAAGAAGACCGACGGCGGCTACATCGTCAACGGCGCAAAGACCTTCATCTCGAGCGGCAAGACCGCAGACATGGTCGTCACCTTCGTGAAGACTGGTGAGGGGAACCGACCAGACGCGTTCAGCCTCATCATCATCGAGTCGGGCATGGAGGGCTTCGACCACGGCCGCAAGCTCAACAAGATGGGAGCGCACGGTCACGACACCGCCGAGCTCAGCTTCGTCGACGTATTCGTGCCAGACGAGAACCTCATCGGCGGCGTTGAGGGGCACGGCTTCGTGCAGCTCATGGAGAACCTGCCGCTCGAGCGCCTCTCCATCGGCGTCGTCGCAGCCGCGATCTCCGAGGCAGCGCTCGGCTGGACCCTTGAGTACACGAAGAGCCGCGAGGCCTTCGGTAAGCCGGTCGCCGACTTCCAGAACAGCCGCTTCCGCCTCGCCGAGATGGCGACGACTGTCGACGTCATGTGGGCGTTCATCGACCGCGCGATGCGACTCTTCCAGAAGGGCGAGCTCAGCGCAGACGAGGCAGCCAAGGTGAAGTTCTGGTGCACCGAGCGCGAGTGGGAGATCCTCGACCAGGGCGTCCAGCTGCACGGCGGCTACGGCTACATCACCGAGTACCCCATCACCCGCGCGTTCCTCGACGCGCGCGTACACCGCATCTACGGCGGCACCAACGAGGTCATGCGCGAGATCGTCGCGCGCGCCGTCACCGGCCGCAAGTAGGCGTCTCCCGCCGGCACGGCGGGACGATCCACCGCTCTCGACTCGCGCATGCCCCCACTAACATGGGGGCATGCGCGAGTCTTTTGATCTCATCGAAGCGAGCATTTCCGACGTGCTCGCAGCCTTCAGCTCCGGAGCGACAACCCCGACCGGCCTCACCGAGGAGTTCCTCGCCAGGATCGATGCCTACGACTCGGGCGATGCCGGGCTGCACGCGGTCGTCGTGCGCAACCCCGAAGCGCTCGCCCAGGCAGCCGAGTCCGACGCGCGGTGGGCCGCCGGAACGCAGCGACCGCTCGAGGGCGTGCCGTTCACGGTGAAGGACTCCTACATGGTGCGCGGGCTCACCGTCGCGTCGGGGTCTCCCGCTTTCCGCGACCTCGTCGCGCAGTGGGACGCGTTCTCTGTCGCGAAGCTGCGTGAGGCAGGCGCAGTGCTGCTCGGCAAGACGAACATGCCGCCAATGGCAGACGGCGGCATGCAGCGCGGGGTCTACGGCCGCGCGGAATCGCCCTACAACCGCGACTACCTCGCTGCCGCCTACGCCTCAGGCTCCTCGAATGGCTCCGCCGTCGCGACAGCCGCGAACCTCGCCGTATTCGGCATGGGGGAGGAGACCGTGTCGAGCGGCCGAAGCCCCGCCTCAAACAACGCCCTCTGCGCCTACACGCCGTCGTGGGGCGTGCTCTCGATCCGCGGCAATTGGCCGCTGTTCCCCGCCCGCGACGTCGTCGTGCCGCACACCCGCTCGATGCCAGACATGCTGCGGCTGCTCGACGTGCTCGTGCAGGACGACGCGGTCACCCGCGGCGACTTCTGGCGAGCGCAGCAGGTTGTCCAGGTGCCCGCGCCGAGCGAGCACCGGCCAGCCTCGTACCTCGCGCTCGCCGGCGACGGGGCGAGCGTCGGCGCGAACCCCACGCCGCTCGCTGGCAAGCGCTTCGCCGTGCCGAAAATGTACCTCGGGCTCGACCCCGCGTTCCCGATCACGGTGCGGCCCTCAGTGCTCGCGCTGTGGGAGCAGGCACGCGCCCGGCTCGAGGCGCTCGGCGCGGAGATCGTCGAGACCGGCTTCCCGCTCATCGAGCAGTACGAGGGCGACCGGCCGGGCCAGGAAAACGTCGGCGCACTCGGTGTGCTGCCCGACGGCTGGATGGACACCGAGTTCAACCACTTCCTCGCCTTTGGGTGGGACGACTTCCTGCGCGCGAACGGCGACCCGGCGATCCCGAGTCTCGGCACCGTCGATCCCGACACGATCTTCCCGCAGCCGCCCGGCACGCTGCCCGATCGCTACGAGGAGGTCGAGGACTACGAGAACCGTTACCGCGCCGTCGTCGCGTTCGCGCGGGAAGGCATCCCCGACCCGCGGGAGCTACCCGAGTTCGCGGACGGGCTCAGGGCCCTCGTACAGCTCCGTGAGCAGCTGTTCGAGTCCTGGCTCGCTGCCGAGGGCTTCGACGGAATCGTGTTCCCCGCGAACGCCGATGTCGGCCGGGAGGACGCCGAGCGCGACGTTGCCGCGGCGGATCACGCGTGGTCAAACGGGGTGTTCTTCTCGAACGGGAACTACGCGCTCCGCCATCTCGGCATCCCGACCGTGACGGTCGCGATGGGGGTTATGGCGGACATCGGCATGCCGGTCGGGCTCACCTTTGCCGGGGCAGCCTACGCCGACCCGGAACTACTCCGCACCGCGGCCGCGTTCGAGGCTGGCGCGGGGGAAGGGTCGCTCCGCGTCGCACCCGGTGGGCTCGCATAGCTTGACCCGGGGCGCGCCGCAAGAACGGCCGCCCCGGAACTGAGCGACAGCTACATCTCGACGATTTCGATCGCTTCCGAGACCGGTTCGAACCGGTCGACGCTCTTTGCGAGCTTGCGCAACAGAACAGCGAGGCGTTCGCGTTCAGGCTTGCTGATGGCGCCAAGGAGACGCTCCTCCGCGTCGGTGAGTCGCGTCATCGCCGCGTCGACAAGCGTTTGCCCGAGGGGCGTCATCTCGACGAGGACACCCCGGCCGTCGTTTGGGTCGGTGAGTCGTCGAACGAGCTCCCGCTCGACGAGTCGGTCAATTCGGTTGGTCATCGTGCCGCTCGACACCATCGTCTGCTGCACGAGCACCTTTGGGCTCTGCCGGTACGGAGCGCCACCGCGCCTGAGTACCGCGAGCACATCAAATTCCCACGACGTCAGGCCCGAACGCTCGAAGGCGTGCGAGCGGGCGCGGTCGAGGTGTTTCGCGATGCGCGAGAGCCGTGAGAACACGGTCAGGGGGGCGAAATCTAGGTCAGGGCGTGCCGCGCTCCATGACGCAATGATCCCGTCAACCTCGTCAAACGTGTCTTGGGTGCGGTCTTCCATTCACCTATTATCACGCGCGGGGACCAATTTTTCCCCGTGAACCCGCCGCAGTTTGGCCCGTTCGCCCGAAGAGGTGCGTAGAAGGCCCCGACGTCTGGCAGACTATATCCGTGCCGGTTTCGGCGCGGTCCGCCTTGGTGTAATGGCAGCACGACAGCCTTTGGAGCTGTTAAGTCTAGGTTCGAATCCTAGGGGCGGAGCGACCATCGGCGAAGCAACGCTTCGCTGAGTCGCTCCGAAACGGCGCCCACGGCGCCGCGTAGGGTGGGGGAGCAACTGTGCGCCGGGTCGCATCAGTCCTTGGTGCAGCTCCGCGCAGCGGTCGTTCGCTCGCGAACAGGAAGGGATACCCGATCATGACAGAGCGTTCACTCGCCGTCGTTATCCTGGCCGCGGGCCAGGGAACCCGCATGAAGTCCTCGCTGCCGAAGGTGCTGCACCGCATCGGTGGTCGCTCACTCATCGAGCATGTGCTCGATACGGCTGCCGCGCTGTCGCCCGAGCGGGTGGTCGCAGTGGTGCGCCACGAGCGCGAGCAGGTTTCCGCGGCCATCCTCGAGCACGCGCCAGACACCATCATCGTCGACCAGGACGAGGTTCCGGGGACCGGCCGCGCCGTTGAGCTCGCGCTCGCCGCGCTTCCGGCCGACTTCGACGGCTCCGTCGTGGTGCTCTCCGGAGACGCACCGCTCGTGGACGGCGCCTCCGTAACGCGACTCCTCGAAGGGCACTTCGCGCAGTCGCGCGACATGACCCTGCTCTCCGCGCTGCTCGACAACCCAACGGGTCTCGGGCGGATCCTCAGGGACACTGACGGCGGCATGACCGGCATCGTCGAGGAGAAAGACGCAACCGATGCGCAGCGTCGCATCGCTGAGATCAACGGCGGCGTCTACGTCTTCGCGCACCGCGCGCTCGCGCGTGCGCTCGCCGAGATCGACACGAACAACGCGCAGGGCGAGAAGTACCTCACCGACGCTGCGGCGCGGATCCTCGCGAGCGGCGGCGGCGTTGAGGCTGTTGCGACGAGCGACCCGTGGGTCGTCGCCGGTGTGAACGACCGCGCCCAGCTCGCAGACGCCGGCCGTGAGCTCAACGCCCGCATCATTCGCGAGCACCAGCGCAACGGCGTCACGATTGTCGACCCGGCTACGACGTGGATCGATGCCGACGTGTCGATCGAGGCAGACGTCGATATCCTCCCGGGCACCTTCCTGCACGGCGCAACGTCGATTGCGACGGGTGCTGTCATCGGACCGGATACGACGCTCACCGACTGCGAGGTCGGCGAGGGCGTGCGCGTACGGCGCTCAGAGGCGACGCTCGCGGCATTCCAGAAGGGCGCCGAGATTGGCCCCTTCGCATACATCCGCCCTGGCACCGAGCTCGGTGAGGGCGGCAAGATTGGTGCCTTCGTCGAGGCGAAGAACGCGCAGATCGGCGACGGGTCGAAGGTACCGCACCTGAGCTACGTCGGTGACGTCACCATTGGCAGGGATTCGAACATCGGCGCGGGTACGATCGTCGCCAATTACGACGGAGTGAACAAGCACCAGACCGTTGTCGGCGACGCCGTTCGCGTCGGCTCGAAGAATGTTCTCATTGCTCCGGTTACCATTGGTGATGGAACGTACACTGCTGCGGGAACGGTTGTGCGAAAGAACGTGCCAGCTGGCGCGCTCGCGATGACCGTAGCCCCCCAGCGCAACCTGGAGGGATGGGTCGAAACGAACCGCAAGGGGACGACCTCAGCCGCCGCAGCGGAGCGGGCTGCACAGCCCGCAACAGACTCACTCAACGACACACCTCACACAACGTAATTACCGAAGGGCAAGTGGGAAAGCACTGATGAGCAAAATCGAGATGACCGGGCAGAAAAAGCTCGTTCTCATTACCGGACGGGCCTACCCAGAGCTCGCCGAACAGGTCGCCGCTGAACTCGGCGCCGAACTCGTTCCCACCGATGCCCGCACCTTCGCGAACGGCGAACTGTACGCGCGCTTCGACGAGAGCGTCCGCGGATCCGACGCGTTCGTGATCCAGTCGCACACCAACCCCATCAATGAGTGGCTCATGGAGCAGCTCATCATGGTCGACGCGCTCAAGCGCGCTTCAGCGAAGCGCATCACGGTCGTCGCACCGTTCTACCCTTACTCGCGCCAGGACAAGAAGGGTCGTGGCCGCGAGCCGATCTCGGCACGCCTCGTCGCCGATCTGTTCAAGACAGCTGGCGCAGATCGCATCATGTCGGTCGATCTGCACGCCTCGCAGATTCAGGGCTTCTTCGACGGCCCTGTCGATCACCTGTTCGCGATGCCCGTGCTGCTTGAGCACTTCCAGAAGACGATCAACCGTGACGACCTCGTCGTCGTCTCTCCCGACATGGGCCGCGTGCGCGTTGCCGATGTTTGGAGCGACAAGCTCGGCGCACCGCTCGCGATCATCCACAAGCGCCGCGACCCGCTCGTGCCGAACCAGGTGAGTGTGCACGAGATCGTCGGTGACGTGAAGGATCGCTGGTGCGTCGTGGTCGACGACATGATCGACACCGGCGGGACGATCGCCAAGGCTGCTGAGGCACTCAAGGCAAACGGCGCGCGCGGCGTCACCATTGCGTGCACCCACGCGATCTTCTCTGGTCGTGCTATCGAGCACCTCTCACAGGACTTCATTGACCAGGTGGTGGTAACCGACACGCTGCCCGTTCCCGAAGAGAAGCGTTTCGAGAAGCTGACGGTGCTGCCGATCGCTCCGCTGCTCGCGAAGGCGATCCACGAGGTCTTCGAAGACGGATCGGTGACCTCGCTGTTCGAGGGCGCCGCCTAAACTCAACGCATCAGGTTGTTGCGCGGAGGTCATTCTCCGGCGTTAACTCAGGGATCTGCACAAGTCATGTCCGCATTCGCGGAAAACTCCATGACTTCTGCAGATCCCTGAGTTATTGCAGCTAGCGCAGGCCCGATTCAGCACAGGCCCGATTCAGCGCAGGCCCGAAGCCCGGATAGACCCTTGCAGCCCTTGCAGTCCCCGCACCCCCCCCGGAGACTGCAGCCTAGAGCGGCAGCACCGCGCGCACGGCGAAACCGCCGTCATCAGTGGGGCCGGCGTCGATGCTTCCGCCGAGCGCTGACACGCGCTCGCTGATCCCCGCGATCCCCATTCCTGATCCGGCCGACGCCCCGGGCGGCGTGCTCGCTGGTCCGTTCACCACAGACACGCTCAGCCCCGCACTGGATGCGGCGACGGTGACGTTGATCTCCGCGCCGGGGGAGTGTCGCATCGCGTTTGCGAGTGCTTCCTGCGCGACGCGGTACGTGGTGAGCGCTGTCGACGCCGGCACGGTCGTATTCTCGCCTGCCCCGAGCTCGTCGAGCCCGTCGTGTGCGTAGGTGATCGTCGCACCAGACTGCCTGCTCGCCTCGATGAGGGCGGGCAGATCGGCGAGCGTCGGCTGCGGCACGAGTGGGGCCGAGCCGTCCGGCGCGCGCAGCGTTGCGAGGAGGCTGCGCATCTCTGTGAGGGCCTGCCTTGAGGATTCGGCGATCGCGGCGAACTCGGCCTCAGCGGCGTCACCGAGCCCTGGTATGCGGTATTTCGCCGTGTTTGCTTGGATGCTGACAACTGACATGCTGTGGGCGACGACATCGTGGAGCTCCCTGGCAATGAGGTTGCGCTCAGCGAGCTCCTTCTGTTTCGCGTCAAGCTCCGCATTCGCGCGGCGCTCCTTCACGAGTTCGCCGCGATCCTCGGCGAAGGCCTGGATGACGATGCCGAGCAGCGCGATCCCGAGTGTGACCGACGACGTGACCACCATGTTCGTGACCGACGCAGACGTGAAGCCGCTTGCGCCCGGCTGCGAGATGAGTACGGCTGCGATCACGGCTGCCTGGGGGAGGCACCAGGCAGCAAGCACCCACTGCCATCCGCGCCGCAGCGCGATGATGAGCACGATTCCGGCCTGGGTGATGAGCATGCTCACTGGCCATGGCCAGGGCACCCCTGGGTCGAGCGATGAGATGAGCGTCGCCACGGCAGGGGCTGCCGCAGCGACCGCGATCGCGACCGCCGGGAGTCGGATCGCGAGCAGCAGCGCCGCGGCCTGCGCAATGACCAACACCATCGCGATTGCGACGTGAACCGAGTAGAGGTTCGCAAGGAGCGGCCAGCCGATCGCGACGAGGACGACGGCGGAGTAGCCAGCGAGGATCCACACCCATCCCCCATCTGCTCCGAAGCGTCGGGGCTTGGGCCAACCAGCCCGCGCTGTGATTGCGGTGGGCTGCGCAGGCGATTCGCTCGGGCTGCTTGTCGCATCGGGGCAGAGCGCAAGGCGAGCCACGGTTGCGTCGAGCACGGCTAAGCCGCGCAACACAGGGGGAAGAGATGCGATGGCGACAACACCAAACAGTGTGTAGAAGATTGCCTCAACCCAGTACGAGTGCGCGACCGTCTCGGGGATTGCGCCGTCGCTTATCGCAAGAAGGAGGTTCGCCGGAAATGTGTTGTCTTCTCTGGGGAGGAAGTAGCCCCACAGCACCCAGGTGATGCCGCCGATTGCCATGGAGAGCCAGGTGAGGGTGAAGACAAACGTAAAGATCCGCAGCGGAAAAGCGACGAGCATCTCAAATGCGAGGTCGAACCAACGGCGTGGATCGCGGAGCGCACGCAGCATGCCGAACGCGCCCGTGCCCTTGGGAAGATATCGCGGGGTGGCGCCGTCGCCGTCCCACCAGCGCAGGCGGGCGCGCGAGAGCTCGGCGAAGGTCGTCGCGAGCACCAGGGTGACGGCAAGCAGCGGAAGGCCAACCCACAGAATAAGCGTGCTGATTGATGCCGTCGCGAGCGTGAGCAGCAGTGAGAACGAGACGATCGCGATGGGAAACCCGGGGAGGATGTAGCCGAGATCCCTGCCGACCATGGCGGGCGAGTACAGGCCGCCCGTCTCGCGCACTACCGAGGCGGTCGTCGGAGTCTGTGTGTCCATACTGAGAGTGTTCCCTATCTGTCGGCCGTTGCCCCACTGTAAGCCTGGCATGGCCACCGCGACATCCCCCGCCAGAGTGAACGACGGTGCCGCTCGTGTAGCTCGCTGGAGTGAAGCTGCCGAGATCCGCCTGGCGCCTGTGCGCGCGCCGCCACCGCACGCCTATGATCGACGGATGAGCATGTCAGAGGCCGAAGAGCAACCTATTCGCGTGGCGATCATTGACGACCAGGAGATGGTGCGCCAAGGGTTCGGTGCGCTGCTGGGCGCTCAGCCTGACATCACGGTTGTCGGTGACGCTGCCGACGGCGACGCCGCGGTCGAGCTTGTGAGACGCACGCGACCGCACGTGCTGCTCATGGATATCCGCATGCCGCGGATGAACGGCCTCGATGCGACGCGCGCCGTGCTCGCTCGCCAAGGCGATGACAACCCGCGCGTGATCATGCTCACGACGTTCGACGCGGACGAGTACGTGTTCGCTGCGCTACGAGCCGGCGCAAGCGGGTTTCTGCTGAAGGACGCGAGCGCGGAAGACCTCGTGCAGGCGGTGCGGATCGTCGCAGCAGGCGAAGCGTTGCTCGCACCCTCAGTGACACGGCGTCTCATAGCTGACTACGCAGCGCGCCCCGAGCCGAAGCGGCGGGCGACGCTATCGCAGCTCACCGAACGCGAACTCGAGGTGATGCGCCTCGTCGCCTCCGGGCGCACGAACGCCGAGCTCGCCACCGCGTTGTTCCTGTCGGAGCAGACCGTGAAGACACACGTCTCACGGATACTCTCGAAGCTCGGGCTGCGCGACCGCACCCAGATCGTCGTTGCCGCGTATGAGTCTGGTCTCGTCACGGTTGCTGACTGACGCCAACGAAATAGTTTCCCCGGCTGCGGTGTTTCACGAAGAGGAACGTCGAGAGGAAGCGAGGCGACTGT
Source organism: Leucobacter komagatae (assembly GCF_000834055.1). Lineage (GTDB taxonomy): Bacteria > Actinomycetota > Actinomycetes > Actinomycetales > Microbacteriaceae > Leucobacter > Leucobacter komagatae_A. The sequence goes on along the minus strand of NZ_JXSQ01000017.1, from coordinate 45,373 downwards.
GCAATCGGACAGTGCGACACATGCGCAGAGCGGGACTGCACCACACACCGAGGAGGAAGCAGACGCGCCTCGGCGGTCGGGCGTGACCGGCGCGCACCCTCCAGCCGCCGTCGCACGCGCTGCGGCGGACGCTGCGGCGCGCGGCCTAGCGGTTGAGTTCGTGGCACGCGAGGGCGCTGGGCGGCCGACGTCGCCGAGGGCTGACGGTGCGCTCATCGTGAAAAGTATCGTCGTGCAGCGCGGAACGTCGTATGTGTTTGTGCTCGCGCCACTCGACTCGCAATTCAGCTGGGCGAAGCTCCGTGCGCACCTCGGGGTAAACCGGCTGTCGCTGCCAGATGCCGCCGCCGCGTTCGCGGCCACGGGGTATGAGCGGGGCACGATCACGCCGCTCGGCTCAGCAACAGCCTGGCCTGTCATCCTTGACGCGAGCCTCGTTGGCGAGGAAATCCTGCTTGGGGCAGGAAGCCACGGGATCGGCGCTCGCGTGCTGGCAGACGAGCTCGCACAGGCCTTCGGGGCAGAAATCGTCGACCTGGCTGGCGAACAGGCCGCTTAATCTGGCCGCTGCGACACCGCAGGCTAGGCCACACACCGTATCGAAAGCACCACACTGGAGGACACCGTGACACAGGCAGAAGCACCCAAGACCATCGCGATTATCGGCGGGCACGGACAGATTGCGCTGCGCACCACCGCACTGCTCAGTGCAGCGGGGCACCGCGTACTCGGGGTGATCCGCAACCCCGATCACGCCGCCGACGTCGAGCGCGCCGGTGGCGAAGCGGTGCTCGCCGACATTGAGCAGGCAACGGCGGAACAGCTCGCGGCCGCGATTGGGGCCGCCGATGCGCTGCTCTTCGCTGCTGGAGCCGGGCCAGGGTCGGGCCCGGCCAGGAAGGAAACGGTGGATCACCAGGGGGCCCTCACAACGATGGGGGCAGCCAAGGCGCTCTCCGCTGCTGTCGTACAGATCTCGTACATCGGCGTTGCAAACACGCCGCCGGCCAGCGTTGGCGACGACTTTCTCGCGTACCAGGGCGCAAAGTACGCGGCTGACCTTGCGCTCGCCGCAAGCACGCTCGACTGGGTCATCGTGCGACCCGGCACGCTCACCGACGAACCAGGAACTGGGCGAGTTACTGTCGGAGAACTGGAACGCGGCCCGGTGAGCCGCGACAACGTCGCCGAGGTACTCGCACAGGTGCTCGTGCGCCCCGAGCTGAGTGGCTCGTCGTTCGATCTGCTCGACGGTGAGACGCCAGTGAGTGACGCCGTGAACGCGCTGGCGAAGTAGCTGCCCCGTATCGTGTAATATTAGAGGCTGTACTTCGGCGAGGGGTGCGCAAGCACCCGTTATCGACGCGGAACGACCTGCCTTTTGGGGCATCGCTGCGTCGCACGTTTAGAGTGCGAGACACCACGCCGGTGGAGAAATCCACCCGACACGGGGCGAGAGCCCGCAAGGAGAAACACATGAGCAAGATCGATAACCAGCTCGACGCAACCGTCCGCGAGAGCTTCGGCAAGGGCGCAGCCCGCAAGCTTCGCGCTGCTGGCAAGACCCCCGCAGTGGTCTACGGTCACGGCACCGAGCCCAAGCACGTCACCGTTGAGACTCACCCGCTGAGCCTCATCGTTCGTTACGCGAACCCGCTTGTTGAGGTCACCCTCGACGGCAAGAAGGACCTCGTCCTGATCAAGGATGTGCAGAAGGATCCGGTACGCCAGATCATCGAGCACGTCGACATGCTCATCGTGAAGAAGGGCGAAAAGGTCGAGGTTGAGGTCCCGATCCACATCATCGGCGAGTCCTTCTCGGGCACCACGCCGATCCAGGAGCTCAACACGATCCGCCTGCTCGTTCCCGCAACGTCGATCCCCGAGTCGGTTGAGGTGAACATCGAGGGCGCTGAAGAGGGCACTCAGGTGCTCGCTGACCAGCTCGATCTGCCGAAGGGCGCTGAGCTCGTCGACGAAGAGTCGCACCTCGTTGTGCAGGTCATCGTGCCGCGCGGATCCGCTGCTGACGATGAGGCAGATGCTGCCGCTGAGGCAGCTGCAGAGTAACCAAACGGTTTCTCGAAACCCGTCGGGCGGCGAATCACCGCCCGACGGGTTTCGTGCTGTGTGGGGCCGGGTTCAGCCGAGAGCAATTTCGGTGTGTTTCGTCCGGAATCACGCATAGGCTTAAGGGGTGTTCTGGTGGCGAAAGAAAAAGGACGAAGAGACCGTGGCGAGTGACAACTGGCTGGTCGTGGGTCTCGGCAACCCTGGCCCCAAGTACGAGACGACGCGGCACAACGTAGGGCAGATGGCCCTTGATGTGCTTGCGGACCGGATGGGCGCGAAGTTTTCGCCGCACAAGACGAACTCTCGTGTCGCCGAGGGCCGCACCGCCCCTGGCGGCCCCAAGCTGATTCTTGCGAAGTCGAACGGCTTCATGAACACCTCCGGCGGCCCGGTCTCAGCGCTCGCGAAGTACTTCGGCGTCGAGCCGGAACGCGTCATCGTGCTGCATGACGAACTCGACCTGCCGTTCGACTCGCTCAAGCTCAAGCAGGGCGGCGGGCACGGTGGCCACAACGGCCTGCGCGACATCGCCAAGGCGCTTGGCACCCCAGACTTCCTGCGCGTCCGCATCGGAATCGGGCGGCCGCCCGGCCAGCAAGACCCAGCAGACTTCGTGCTCAAGCCGTTTGGTTCCGCCGAGCGCGACACCCTGGCAGTGCTGCTTGAGGACGCGGCTGACGCGAGCGAAATGCTTGTCACCGACGGTCTCACCGCGACGCAGCAGCGCTTCCACGGGGGAGCTCGGTGAGCCTGAAAGGGCTCGACGGCCTCCTCGCACAAGCCCCTTCGTTCGCGCGAGCTCTCGATGCGGCTTCGGGGGACTCGGAGTTTTCGGTCGCCGACGGGTTGCGTGCCCCGCTGATCGCCGGCCTCATTCATCGCCGCCGCGCTGGCGGCGATCGCGGTGCGTACTTGCTCATTGCCGCGACGAGCCGCGAGGCTGACGCCATCCGCCAGGCTGTTGCCTCGCTCATTCCCGAGGCTCTCACCACCGAGTTCCCCGCATGGGAAACGCTCCCGCACGAGCGACTGAGCCCGAGCCCGGAAACGGTTGGGCGGCGGGCCGAGGCCCTGCGGATGCTTCGCGACTATGGCCAGAACCCGGAGCAGGCCGAGCGCGGACCGCTCGTGGTTGTCGCTTCGGTGCGCGCGGCCCTGCAGCCGGTCTCCCCGCACGCCGCGTACGCCGAACCTGTGGTGCTGCGCGCGGGAGAAGAGCCAACGGTCGGCGCTGCCGGACACGGCCTTGACGCGCTCTCACGCAGGCTCGTCGAGTTCGCGTATACGCGCGTTGATATGGTGACCAGGCGCGGCGAGTTCGCGGTGCGCGGCGGTATCCTCGACGTCTTCCCCCCGGCTGCCGAACAGGCAATGCGCGTTGACTTCTTTGGTGATGAGGTTGATCAGATCCGCCGCTTCTCGGTGTCTGACCAGCGAAGCGCAGGCGACCCGGTCGACGCGCTTGAGCTGTGGCCAGCGCGCGAGCTGCTACTCACGGACGACGTTCGCATGCGTGCGGCCGATTTGCTGCCGCAGTTCCCAGCGCTGTCGACGATGCTCGAGAAAATGGCCGAGGGCATTGCCGTTGAGGGGATGGAGAGCCTGCTGCCGCAGCTCATCCCCGATCTCGCACCGCTCACGGCACTCCTGCCTGCAGGCGGCGCCGTGCTCGTCGTCTCGCCCGAGCGAGTGGCTGGCCGTGCGGTCAGCCTCTCGGATACGAACAACGAATTCCGCGAGGCGGCCTGGCACGCGGCAACGGTCGGCGCAGAAACCCCGATTCCGACCGGTGACAGCGGCATGCTCACCGTAGCCGAGCTCAGGCGTGCCTCCCCGGCTCGGCCGTGGTGGAGCATGACGGGCTTCGTGCGTGACGCGGCGGACACCCCCGTGCCAGACCCTCAGAGCGCGGGTGAGAGCGGCGCTGACGAGCCGCGCGGCCTCACCGTGATCGACGGCGTCGACGACGCGATCGTTACCGTGCACGGCGGATCCGTGCGCAGAAGCGCCGGCGACGGCGATGCGACCGCGCACGCCCTCACCTACCTGAGCAAGCGCGTGAGCGAGGGGTGGCGGACGGTCGTCACCGCGCAGGGCGCCGGGCTCGTTGAGCGCGCCCGCGACCTGCTCGCAGAGGTGGGGGCCGCGGCGCGCATTGTCGATGAGCTCCCCGAGAAGCTCGAGGCCGGTGTGATCTACCTCGTCACCGGCATCGCCTGGCAGGGTTTCGAGAGCGAAGAAGCGAAGCTGCTGCTCGAGACGGAGACCGAGTTCTTCGGGCGGACGGTCACCTCGCAGGGGGCGACAGGGCAGAAGCTTGCGCGCCGACGCGGCAAGAACGTCGTTGACCCGCTCAAACTCGTCGCGGGCGACCACGTCGTGCACGAGACCCACGGCATCGGCCAGTTCGTTGAGCTCACCCAGCGGATGGTGCCGACCGGCATCGGCCGTGACGCAGGCAAGGCGCTGCGTGAGTACCTCGTGATTGAATACGCGTCGACGAAGCGCGGCATGCCACGCGACAAGCTGTACGTGCCGACCGATCAGCTCGACCAGCTCTCGCGCTATGTCGGCGGCGAGGCGCCGCCACTGTCGAAGATGGGCGGCAGCGACTGGTCAACCGCGAAGAAGAAGGCCCGCAAGGCCGTCCGCGACATCGCCGTTGAACTCGTGAAGCTCTATTCGGCACGGATGGCTTCCCCCGGCTTTGCCTTCTCGGACGACACCCCGTGGCAGCGCGAGCTTGAAGAGGCGTTCCCGTTCGCGGAGACCCTTGACCAGCTCACCACGATCGACGAGGTCAAGCGCGACATGGAGCGCCCCGTTCCGATGGACAGGCTGCTCGCTGGCGACGTCGGCTTCGGCAAGACCGAGGTTGCGATCCGCGCTGCGTTCAAGGCCGTGCAGGACGGCAAACAGGTTGCGATGCTCGTGCCGACGACGCTGCTCGCAAACCAGCACTTCGAGACGTTCCAGAACCGCTTCGCGGGTTTCCCCGTGCAGCTGCGCGCGCTGAGTCGCTTCCAAACCGACAAGGAAGCGAAGGAGACGCTCGAGGGGCTCGCCGCTGGCACCGTCGACGTCGTAATCGGCACGCACAGGCTCCTCGCCGACAGTGTGATCTACAAGGATCTCGGCCTGCTCATCATCGACGAGGAGCAGCGCTTCGGCGTCGAGCACAAGGATAAGCTCAAGGCACTCAAGACCGGCGTCGACATCCTCGCGATGAGCGCGACGCCGATTCCGCGCACACTCGAGATGGCGGTCACCGGCATCCGCGAGATGTCGACGCTTGCGACGCCGCCAGAGGATCGCCACCCGATCCTCACCTTCGTTGGGCCCCGAAGCGACCGCCAGATTTCGGCAGCGATCCGCCGCGAACTGCTCCGCGAGGGGCAGGTGTTCTTCGTGCACAACCGGGTGAGTTCGATCGCGCGCACCGCCGCGAAGATCGCGGAGCTCGTGCCGGAGGCGCGTGTCGCCGTCGCGCACGGCAAGCTGTCCGAGCACCAGCTCGAGCAGGTCGTGCAGGACTTTTGGGAGCGCAAGTTTGACGTGCTCGTGTCGACGACGATCATCGAGACCGGGCTAGACATCGCGAACGCGAACACCATCATCATCGATCAGGCAGACAAGTACGGCCTGAGCCAGTTGCACCAGCTTCGCGGACGCGTTGGGCGGAGCCGGGAGCGCGCATACGCGTACTTCCTGTACGACCCTGACAAGCCGCTCACCGAGCACGCAAACGAGCGGCTCGAGACTCTTGCGGCGAACAACGAGCTCGGCTCCGGCATGCAGGTCGCGCTGAAGGATCTCGAGCTGCGCGGCGCAGGCAACCTGCTCGGAGGGGAACAGTCGGGGCACATCGCCGGAGTGGGTTTCGACCTCTACCTGCGCATGATCGGGGAGGCCGTGAGCACGTTCAAGGGGGAGGACGTTCAGGCGAACCACGAACTCATCCTCGAGCTTCCGGTCGACGCGCACATCCCGGAGGAGTACGTCGAGAGTGAGCGGCTGCGCCTCGAGGCGTACCAGAAGTTCTCCGCTGCCTCGCACCCGCAGGCACCGGAAGAGAACGTCGGGCTCGTACTCGAGGAGCTCACCGACCGCTACGGCGAGCCGCCGGCCGAGGTGCTGCGTCTCGCAGGGGTCTCGGCGCTGCGGCGCCGCGCCTCGCTGCTCGGGCTGTCGAAGGTCGTCGCGCTCGGCCCGACCCTGCGCCTCGAACCGGTCACGCTGTTGGACTCGCGCCGCATGCGGATGAACCGCATGTACCCAGGCGGCAAGTACACGGAGACGACGAAGACGCTGCAGATTCCGTTGCCTGGCGGCACGGCGTCGGCCAAGAGCCCACTCGCCGGCGTCGGCCAGCGCGCGACACCGGACGACGGCGATATCGTCGCCTGGACGTCGAGCGTGATCGCGGCCCTACTCGAGCCGGATCCTTCGACCAACGCGGGTTAGGGCGCAGAGCAGAGCTGCTGCAGCGCCGTGCCAGCGTCGCGCAGCTGCGCGATCTGGCCGGTGATCTCCTGCACGTATCCGGGCGCCTCGAGCACGTTTCCTGGTGCGGGGATGTCACCGAACCCCGTGAGCGCGGTCTGCACGGCTTCGAGGGCGGCGAGCGCCTGTGGATCGGTGACCTCCTGCGTGAGCGACGCCAGGTCGCCCTCGAACGGGGCGACGAGTGCGGCGAGATCGGGAACCTCTCCGGCGAGGACAGACTCCTGCACGGTGCCAAGTTGGGCGGTTGCGCTGTCGAGAAGGCTTGTGATCCGCTCGGAGCTGATTCCGCAGCCCTCTGGGCCAATACGGTTGGGTACCTGCACACTGCCACTGGAGGCTGAGGGACCCAGCGGGATCGCCGAGCAGCCGGTGAGGGTGATGAGCAGCGCGGCAACGGCGACAGTCGCGGATGTGCGTCGATTCGTCAGGGGGCTCATGCGTGAGAGCTTAACGGCGGAAGGTGCTTGCCGGCTGGGATTCGGCCGGTGGTGGATGCGCAACACCGGAGCCTGTCAGCGAGCTGATCGGCTCACCCGTTAGGCTCAGACTATGGACGCTGGCTCTGACAGACCCAAACCGACACCCGCGAGCGAAGCAGTGCAGGGGGTGCTTGACACAGTGCGCCGCATGGTTGCGGACGGAGGCTGTGCCTGGCACGCTGCCCAAACGCACGAGACGCTCGCACCGTTCCTCATCGAAGAGACGGCGGAGTTTATCGACGCGATCGAACGCGATCTACCAGCGGAGGAGGTGCGTGGCGAGCTCGGTGATGTGCTCTACCAGGTACTGTTCCACGCGGTCATCGCCGAGCGTGACGGCGAGGGTTACGACCTCGCCTCGATAGCGGAGGCGCTCAACGCGAAGCTCGTTGCGCGGCACCCGCACGTCTTTGGAGATCGCGGGCACATGACTGTTGAGGAGCTCAACGCGGAGTGGGAGCAGCTCAAGGAAGATGCTGCGGGGGAGCAGCGTGGTTCGCGCTCCCCACTAGAAGGAATCCCTGCTGGGATGCCGACGCTTGCGCGGGCCGCGAAGGTCGTCGAGCGGTTGAAGCGGGCCCGCCTTGTCGATCCCTCCGCGGCTGAGCGATCTGCTGAGGATCCGCTATCTGCAGCCATCGGGCCGACCGAGACTGCGATGGCTGAGGTCGGCATTGGTGATGCGATGCTCGCGCTCATCATTCGCGCGAATGCGGCGGGCGTTGATCCCGACCGCTCCCTTCGGCTGGCAACGACACGCCTCGCTGAGCGGGTCGGCTGCGTGTAGCGACGCGATCCACGCACGCGGCCGCGCGGGCGGATCGTGCTGCCGCAATCGCGATCGCTGCGCGCTACGGAATGAGGCCGTGTGCGCGTGCGGTGGCCACCGCCGCGTGTCGCGTTGATGCCTCAAGTTTGCCCATCGCGGTCTTCATGTAGCTCTTCACGGTGCTCTCGGTGAGCTGGAGTGCGAGCCCGATTTCGACGTTGGTGTTGCCCCTGGCCACGAGCACGAGCACATCGATTTCGCGTCGCGACAGGTGCACGGGTGGGGCGGAGACGGCGCTTGCTGTGCCGATGCGGGCGAACCGATTGCCGAGCTCAGTGAGGCGCTCGCGCACCCGCGTGTCCGTCACCTCTGCTGTGAGGGCGCGAAGTTCGGCGTGTCCGCGGCGAAGTTCCTCAAGAATATCGCTCGGGATCTCGCCAATTCCGCCGCGCTCGGGCACACCAGCGACCGTATTCGCTTCGCGTGCGGCGACGCGGCGTTCGACCTCGTCCTGGATGCGGATCTCCTGCGCGAGCTCCTGCGCGATGGCTATTCCGGCGGGCATAGAGGCGCGCTTCGAGAGCGAATCGGTGCGGTTGCCGCCGTACAGGACGGCGCGGACGCGCCCGTCGAGGATCACGGGGACTGCGAGGAGCGTGACGATGTCTTCGGCGCCGATCTCGACGTCGTAGTCGTGCGTAATGAGCTGTGAGCGGGCGTAATCGGGCGTGAGCCGTGGCCGGCCCTCGCTCATGGCGCGGCCGCCGAGGCCTCGCGCGCGCTGCACCCGCAGGCCGAAAAGGCTGCGGGTGCGATTGCCAGAGACGGCGCTTACGGTCGTGGTGCCGTTGGACTCGAGACCGCCGAACGCGAGTGGAAACGAGGTTGCGCGCGCGAATTCGGACACAGCGTCGTCAACAACTGTGCTGAGGTTTGACTGGGTGAGTTTCATCATTGAAGCTACCAACTTTCGGGGGTATATCCATCGTATACGCGCTACATAGCATCAGTGAAACACATCGCAACGACGCAATGTGTATTGAGAGATCGCACAGGAGACACATCGTGAGAGAAGATTTGTCAGTTGTTCCTCGCGCGGGTTACCGGGAAGTCTGGGACCGCAGTCACTCGCAGCGAGACGAGTTTTGGCTCGAGGCAGCCGAACGCATCCACTGGGACACCGCACCGCGCACCGCGCTCGAACAGCGCAGCGAAACCGAATGGCGCTGGTTCCCTGACGGCACCCTCAACGTCTGCGAAAACGCACTCGACCGCCACGTTGCGGCAGGCCGCGGCGACACCACCGCGCTGATCGCCGACTCGGCAATGACCGGCACGCAGATCCGCCTCACGTACACGGAACTGCGCGACAAAGTCGCACTGTTCGCCGGGGTGCTCAGCGGCCTCGGCGTGACGCGAGGCGACCGTGTGCTCATCTACTGCCCCATGACGTCGGAAGCCGTCATCGCCATGCTCGCGTGCGCCAGGATCGGCGCGATCCACTCCGTCGTGTTCGGCGGGTTTGCGGCCAACGAGCTCGCCACCCGCATCGACGATGCAAAGCCCAGCGTCATTGTTACCTCCTCTGGTGGGCTCGAGCCAGGCAGGCAGGTTCGCTACCTCCCCCTCGTCCACCGCGCACTCGAGATCTGCGGCGAGTCAGCCTCGGGCGTGCGCGCCGTCGTCGTCGCAGACCGCGAGCATGTCCCCGGCTCCGCAGCCGACTACGCCGAGGACGGTGCGGGCGCGACCTGGTACGACTGGGAGACGCTCGTCGCAGGCGCGACGCCAGCAGCCCCCGTCCCGATGCGCGCAAACGATCCGCTCTACATCCTCTACACCTCAGGAACAACGGGAAGCCCGAAGGGCATCGTGCGCGACAGCGGCGGCTACGCCGTCGCACTGAGCTGGGTGATGCGCGGCATCTACGACTTCGGCCCTGGCGACACCATCTTCACGGCGTCAGACGTCGGCTGGGTCGTTGGCCACTCCTTCATTGTCTACGGCCCGCTCATCGCCGGCGGCACCACCGTGCTCTATGAGGGGAAGCCGGTCGGCACCCCCGACGCTGGCGCGTTCTGGCGCGTGCTCGCCGAGACCGGCGCGAAGATCCTCTCGACCGCGCCGACGGCGCTCAGAGCGATCCGCCGCGAAGACCCAGAACTCACCGAGCTCGCGAAGTACGATCTGAAAAACCTGCGAGCCATCTATCTCGCTGGCGAGCGGATGGATCCGGAGACCTGGCACTGGCTGCGCGACGGACTCGGCGTTCCCGTCGTCGACCACTGGTGGCAGACGGAGACCGGATGGCCCATCTGCGCGAATCCGCTCGGCATCGAAGAGCTGCAGGTGAAGGCCGGATCCACAACCGTGCCGATGCCCGGTTACGACGTGCGCATCGTCGACGCCGCCGGTGCCGACATCACCGCACCAGATGTCGAGGGCAACATCGCGATCAAGCTGCCGCTCCCACCCGGTGGAATGCTCGAGATCTGGGGGAGCAAGCAACGCTTCATCGACTCCTACCTCGCCGCGTTCCCCGGCTACTACGCGAGCGGCGACGCCGGCCACTTCGACGAAGACGGGCATCTGTTCGTGATGGGCCGCACCGACGACGTGATCAATGTCGCGGGGCACCGCCTCTCGACGGGGTCCCTTGAAGAGGTCCTCACACAGCACCACGCGGTCGCGGAGTGCGCGGTGATCGGCATCGCCGATGCCCTCAAGGGGCAGCGGGCGGCGGGTTTTGTCACCGTCGCGCGCGGCAACGACATCTCGAGCGAAGCGCTCGCCGCCGAACTCGTCGCCCTCATTCGTGAGCGGGTCGGGCCCGTCGCTTCGTTCCGCGACGTCACCGTGCTCAACCGGCTCCCGAAGACCCGCTCGGGCAAGATCCTCCGAAAAACGATGCGGCAGATTGTGGACGGTGAGACCTACACGGTGCCCGCGACGATCGAGGATCCCGGGGTGATCGACGAGTTCATCGCTGCGCTGTCGACCACGGTCTCAGCTCCGGCAACGAACGTGGTGACGCTGCCCCGATAGCGCGAGAGCGCAGTAGTACCCGGTGACCCAACGAACTGCTGAGGTCGCTGCCTGGCCGTGCCGAAGCGGCCAAGGCACACAAGTTTCGCAATGAAGAGAACCATCCCCGTGTGGCAAGGAGGCCCCATGAATGCTGTTCCCCCAGGTGTCGAAGGGAGCGCAGACGCGCGCCAAGACACCCCAATCGATTACGAAGCGTTTCAAGCGCAACCCGAGTTCCAAGAACTCAAATCCCGGTTCCGCCGGTTCACGTTCCCGCTCGCGGTCGCGTTCATCCTCTGGTTCCTCGCCTTCGTGCTGCTCGGCGCCTACAACCACGAGTTCATGGCCCGCCCCTTCCTCGGCATGAACGTCGGGCTCTGGCTCGGCCTCGCCCAATTCATCACCACGTTCGGGATCACCATGTGGTACGTCGCATTTGCGAATCGACGACTCGATCCGGCCAGTACGGCGCTCCGTGCTGAGCTCGAGGAGCTCGCAGCGCCTCACGACGCACCGAACACCACCGATGGGGGAATCCGATGAACCGCGCAGTCATGTTCGCCGCCGAAGCTTCGGCGGCGCAAAACCCCGTCCTCAACATCGCCATCTTCCTCGCGTTTGTCGCGGTGACGATGGTGATCGTGATCCGCGCTAGCCGCAGTAACAACAGCGCCGCGGATTTCTACGCGGGTGGGCGGTCGTTCACCGGGCGTCAAAACGGCGTCGCGATTGCTGGCGACTACCTGTCGGCAGCGTCGTTCCTCGGCATCTGTGGCGCAATCGCGATCTACGGCTACGACGGATTCCTGTACTCCATCGGCTTCCTCGTTGCGTGGCTCGTCGCGCTGCTGCTCGTCGCGGAGCTTATGCGCAACACGGCAAAGTTCACGATGGCGGACGTGCTCTCGTTCCGTCTCCGCCAGCGCCCGGTGCGGATGGCCGCGGCGCTCACTACGCTTGCCGTCTCATTCTTCTACCTCCTCGCACAGATGGCGGGTGCTGGTGGACTCGTGTCGCTGCTGCTCGGTGTCGAGGACAAGCTTGGTCAGTCGCTTGTGGTTGCGGTTGTCGGCGTCGTCATGATCCTGTACGTACTCATCGGTGGCATGAAGGGCACGACGTGGGTGCAGATCATCAAGGCCGTGTTGCTCATCGCCGGCGCCGGAGCAATGAGCATCTGGGTGCTCGCGCTCAAGGGATTCAACTTCGCAGCAGTGCTCGATGCCGCCGTGAACAACCCAGAGAACGTCAACGGGGACGCGATCCTCTCACCAGGCCTGCAGTACGGTGCGAATCCGCTTGACTTCGTATCGCTCGCCCTTGCGCTGGTGCTTGGCACCGCGGGTCTGCCGCACGTGCTCATGCGTTTCTACACCGTGCCGACCGCAAAGGAAGCCCGCCGCTCGGTGGTGTGGGCCATCTGGCTCATCGGTATTTTCTACCTCTTCACGCTGGTCCTTGGTTACGGCGCAGCTGCCGTGGTTGGTCCGGAGACGATTGCGAATGCTCCCGGCGGCCAGAACTCCGCTGCGCCACTGCTCGCCGCTGAGCTCGGCGGTCCGCTGCTGCTCGGGTTTATCTCGGCGGTTGCGTTCGCGACGATCCTCGCGGTGGTCGCTGGCCTCACCATCACGGCCTCGGCATCGTTCGCACACGACATCTACAACAGCGTGATCAAGAAGGGCAAAGCGACCGCGAAGCAGGAAGTGCGTGTTGCGAAGATCACCACAATCGTGATCGGCGCTGCCGCGATCCTCGGCGGTATCGGCGTGCAGGGGCAGAACGTTGCGTTCCTCGTTGCGCTCGCGTTCGCTGTCGCTGCGTCGGCGAACCTTCCGACAATTCTGTACTCGCTGTTCTGGTCGAAGTTCACGACCCGCGGCGCGGTGTGGTCAATGGTCGGCGGCCTGCTCGCTGCAGTGCTGCTCATCACCTTCTCGCCCGTCGTTTCGGGGAACGAGACGGCGATGCTCGGCGCCGGTGTCGACTTTGCGATCTTCCCGCTGAAGAACCCTGGCATCGTGTCGATCCCGCTCGGCTTCTTCCTTGGTTGGATCGGGTCGGTCACGGATCCGAAGCGTGAGTCGAAGAAGCTCGCAGCTGAGATGGAGGTACGCGCGCTTACGGGGTACGGGGCAGAACCGCCCGTCAACCACTAAGCACCGTCTGTTTCGCACGCACTCGCCGGCCCTTTGGGTCGGCGAGTGCGTTTGTGTGTGGCCTGCCGCGTGCGCCACGCCTAGGGAATGAGGCCACGCCCGCGCGCAGCTGCGACTGCCGCATGGCGGGTCGACGACTCGAGCTTTCCCATTGCGGTCTTCAGGTAGCTCTTCACCGTGCTCTCAGCGATGCCGAACGTGGCTCCGATCTCGGCGTTCGTCGCCCCGATTGCGGCTTGGCTGAGCACGTCGACCTCGCGTGCGGTGAGGTGCACGTCTACCTGGGGGAGCGGATCGTGGCCGATTCCGGCGAGGCGGGCTTCGAGCGCAGCGAGTCGTGCGCGTGCGACTGGGTCAGTGGTTTCTGCCGCGATGCGCCGCACCTCGGCGTGGCTGCTGCGCAACTCCTCGAGGACGGGGCCGGGGAGAACTGAGGGGTGGAGCTCGGTATCGAGCTGCTGGGAGCGTTCCCCGAGGAGGTCGCCTTCGTCGGCCGCAAGGATCTCACGCACGAGGTCGCGCCGCACGGCGGCTGCCGCGCGCATGAAGGTGCCGTCTGGGGAGAAGCCGCCGCGCGTTCCCCCGTAGAGCACTGCCCGCGTTTCGTCATTGACGACGACGGGGACCGCGACGAGCATCACGATGCTCTCGCTCCCGATTTCCGCGTCGTAGTCGTGGCTAATGTTGCGCGAGGCCATGTAGTCCCTTGTGAAGCGCGGGCGGTGCTCGACCATGGCCCTGCCACCGAGGCCACGGCTGTTCGCGACGCGAAGGCGCAGCAGGCCTTCTCCATGGGCGCCGCTCATCGCAGTCACAGCGGTTACGCCCTCGGATGCATAGCCTCCAAAGGTGACTGGGAACCCCGTCGCACGCGAAAACTCGGTCACGGCTTCTTGAAGGAGCCGCTGTCTCGGGTCAATTGCAGAAGACATCACCGGCTTCCCAACTTTTGGGGGTACTACATGCATACCACGGTTTCTAGCATCGGAGCCAGACCGCACAGTTGCGGTTCTCAAGGTTCGTGGAGAGCCGGGTTGCAGCTCTCGTTGGCGAGCCTTGAAATCTCGAGGCAGGGCAAGGAGGCCCAAATGTCCGATGCAGCATCCGAAGCGGTGGAAGGTATTTCCCCTTCCATCGACTACGTGGAATTCCAAGCCAGGCCGGAATTCCGTGAATTGAAGCGACGGCTGCGGCGGTTCGTATTTCCGCTCGCCGCGGCCTTTCTCGCCTGGTTTTTATTGTTCGTGGTTCTCGGCGCCTTTGCGCACGATTTTATGGCGAGGCCACTGCTCGGCATGAACGTCGGGATTTGGTTTGGGCTATCGCAGTTTGTCACCACATTCGCAATCACCACCGCCTACGTCATGTACACCAACCGTCGGATTGACCCGATTGCTGAGTCCCTGCGCGCCGAGCTGGAAACTATGGTCCCTAGGGCCGAAGGAGGCACATCATGAGCGCAGCTGAGTTGCCAAGTCTGGCGGCGAACGGGATAGTGAAGGCTGTCGATGCTGCGGATCAAAACCCGATCCTCAACATCTCAATATTCCTTGCGTTCGTCGCCGTGACCATGGTCATTGTGATCCGCGCAAGCCGCAACACGCGAACGGCCGCCGACTTCTATGCGGGCGGCCGCTCCTTTACCGGCAGACAAAACGGGCTCGCGATCGCAGGTGACTATCTTTCGGCGGCCTCGTTCCTCGGTATTTGCGGCGCCATCGCCGTGAACGGGTACGACGGGTTCCTCTACTCGATCGGGTTCCTGGTTGCGTGGCTCGTCGCACTGCTCCTCGTCGCCGAGCTCATGCGCAACACGGCGAAGTTCACGATGGCCGACGTGCTGTCGTTCCGGTTGAAGGAGCGCCCCGTTCGCATGGCGGCATCGCTCACGACGCTTGCCGTCACGTTCTTCTACCTGCTCGCTCAGATGGCGGGAGCCGGCGGGCTCGTCTCGCTGCTCCTCGGCGTCGACACGAGCCTTGGCCAGTCGCTCGTTGTCGCCATCGTCGGGCTCGTCATGATCCTCTACGTGCTCATTGGCGGAATGAAGGGGACCACCTGGGTGCAGATCATCAAGGCAGCGCTGCTCATCCTCGGCGCCGGCGCGATGACAATCTGGGTGCTCGCGCTCAAGGGCTTCAACTTTGCCGCAGTGCTCGAGGCCGCGGTGTCGAACCCGGAGAACACGAACGGTGATGCGATCCTCGCACCCGGAATCCAGTACGGTGCGCTCCCGATCGACTTCGTGTCCCTCGCGCTAGCTCTCGTACTGGGAACCGCGGGGCTGCCACACGTGCTCATGCGCTTCTACACCGTACCGACGGCAAAGGCAGCGCGGCAGTCAGTGGTCTGGGCGATCTGGCTGATCGGCATCTTCTACCTGTTCACGCTCGTGCTCGGGTACGGGGCAGCAGCGTTCGTTGGGCCGGACACCATTGTCTCCTCACCAGGCGGGGTGAACTCCGCGGCGCCACTGCTCGCAGCAGAGCTCGGCGGGCCTGTGCTGCTCGGCTTCATCTCCGCGGTCGCGTTCGCGACGATCCTCGCGGTCGTCGCCGGGCTCACCATCACGGCTTCCGCAGCGTTCGCACACGACATCTACTCGAACGTGATCAAGAAGGGCAGAGTGACCCAGAAACAGGAGGTGCGTGTTGCGCGGTACACCACCGTGGTCATCGGCATCGTTGCGATTGCAGGCGGCATCGGGGTGCAGGGCCAAAACGTCGCGTTCCTCGTGGCGCTCGCCTTCGCCGTCGCGGCGTCGGCGAACCTGCCAACAATCCTCTTCTCGTTGTTCTGGAAGCGGTTTACGACGCGCGGCGCGGTAGCGTCGATGATCGGCGGCCTCGTGACGGCTGTAGGTCTCATCGCGCTCTCGCCCGTTGTCTCGGGATCGCCAAACTCGATGTTTGGCGAAAACGTCGACTTTGCGATCTTCCCGCTGTCCAACCCGGGCATCATCTCGATCCCGGTTGGCTTCTTCCTCGCCTGGCTGTTCTCGGTCACCGACAAGACAGTCGAGTCGAAGAAGCTCGCAGCCGAGATGGAGGTGCGCGAGCTGACCGGTTACGGTGCTGAGCCACCCGTGAAGCACTGAGCGCGCGGCGAGCGGTTCAGTCAGAAACCAAACCTGAACCGCCGTTCCCCCAAACGCGAGGGCCCCGCCACCCAACAGGTGACGGGGCCCTCGCTACGTGCAAGCCGCGCAGCTGATGGCGCGGGTGCTGGCGGGGCGTGCGCCCCTACCGCGTCAGAACTTGATGACCTTGCCGACGTTCATGATGGAGTCGGCTGCGATGACACCCGCGCCGACGAGCGACAGCTCCTGCTCGCCCTGTTCGCCGCGGACCTTCGTCCAGACGATGCGGATGATGAGCGCGACGAGCACGAGCCAGCCGGCGTTCGGCGTTGCGACGAGCAGCCCCGTCGCGAACAGCACGCCCATCTGGCGCTTTGACCCGCCGAAGAACTGGATAAGCGCGCCTGGGATTGCCCACAGCGCCATCGTGAGCATGATCTTCGGGTCGGTCACGCCTGCCATGATCGTGTCGGCGAAGACCTTCGACGACGGGGGAAGCTTGCCGTCCGCGAAGAGCCCCTCCCAGGAAACGGCGACGACGCCGATTGCGACGGCGATCGCGATGATCGCTGCCTTGAGCTGCTCACGGCGGCCGATGAGTTCGGCAGCCTTCCACGGCTTGAGCTCTCGACGGAGGATCCACCCGGTCTTGTAGTCGTACCCCATGTCGGCGAACGCGGGGCCGGTTGCAGAGCAGTACGCCACGAGCATGACGAGCGGAACGGTGGGGATGTTCAGCATGAGGCCGAAGATCAGGAAGATGAGTGTCACCGCGAACGCGGGGAACCAACCAGCGTGCATCGCGGCGAGGCCGACGATGAGTTCGTGCACGATCGCGGCCACACCGGCGAACAGCACGAACCCGATGAGTCCCCACATGGTGAGGTCGTTCATCGCACCACCAATAAGCGCGATGAGTAGCGCCCCGGCAACGAACAGGATGTAGCCGAGACCGAGGGACTTCCCGAGCCTGGTACTGTCGATCGTGTACTGCAGCGTCTCGTCTTCTGCGACGGCCTGGATGCGCGCTGTCTCTGTGAGCTTCGCCTTCTTGGTGCGCGTACCGAGGATGAGCCAGATGACCTGGAGCAGTGCAACGATGCCTGCGCCGATCATCACGCCGTGCGCGACGTACATCTCGCCGAGGTTGACGTTCCAGAGCGCGGGTGCGTACTGCGACAAAAGCAGCCCGATGCCGAACATGAGGAGCGCCCAGAAGTTTCCGATAAGGGCGACGCCACCCGCAGCCATTGGCAGCGAGAACAGTGATCCGACGACGCCCACTCCCGCCCCGCCGAGCAGGATAAGCGCGCGCTTGCCACCCGATGCGCCGGCGCGGATGGTCTCTGCTGCAGCGACGCCTGGAGGCCACGGGGCTGAGGCGGGCATGAAGCGCGAACCGAAGGCTCGGTAGAGGATGAAGACGTCGATGATGATGCCGAGCGAGCAGCCGATGAGCATGGGCCATACGAGTTCGGGCATGCCCAGTGCGTATGGGATCGCGATCGGCGCAAGTAGACCGTTTGCCGCGGCGAATGTTGCCGTGGAGATCGCGGTCTGGATGATGTTTTGGCGGTGCGGGTCGCGGAACTTGCTGAGCCCAAGGAACGAGAAGCGGCCGATGAGCATCGCAATCACGGCCCCGATGACGCTCGTGTTCGCCGAGATGCCGAGCGTGGTGATCAGGTGGACGCCGATGACGGCACCGAGGAGACTGAGGAGTACGGAGACGAGGAGGGTGCCGACCTCGAAGGCTCGGGGATGCGCTGCGGCAACGTTGCCGATCCGCGCACCGGTTGGTGAATTCATGTTCTGTCTTTTCTCATGGAGGGATTCTCTCACCGCGCACCAGGCATGTCTGTTGGCTACGTGCGCGGTGAGAGCAAGGGGAGTTATTGCTGGAAAGTGGTCAATTCGCCGTACTGTGCGATGAGTGCAGCGTGTTCAGTCGTCTCGTAGAACGCGACCTCACCGCGCGCGAAGGTCTTCGCCACCTCGACTGCGAAGCGCGTCGCGTCGAGGAGCGGGCCCTCAAAGCTCGCTCCGGTCGACGACCCCGGAACAACGGCGCGCGCTGTGAGGGCGACCCCGACGACGGGGGCGGCGGTCGCGATCGTTGGCTGCATGATTGAGTTGAAGTGACGATAGCCGTTGCCGTAGGGGGTGATGTCCTGTTGCGCGAGCGGGAAAGTGCGAGCGGGCTCGCCCGTCGCGTACTCGAGCACCGTCACGAGATCGGGGGAGACGGGCAAGAGGTAGCCTGCCTTCGCGGTCGGGGAGATCGCGACGCCGCGGTGGTTGATGAGGCGGTTGCCCTTCGAAGTGTCGAAGGAGAGGATCGCGTCCATCCGCTCGTCAACCTCGAACTCGTTCATGCGCTCGGAGGAGACGGGCACGCCCATGAAGTCGACGGGCTCGCGCGGCGTGATGCTCACGTGGGTCGCGATGTGGGTCGTGATGATGACGTCGCCGCGGAGGCGCGCGCCTGCCGCGGTGAGGCGGAGCAGCCTGAGCGCGGCGGCGATCGCAACGATCGAGCCGTCGGCGTCGGAGACGTAGCCGATCCGCTCCGGCTGCGCCTGCTGCGCGCCGAGCCTGCCGATGAGCCCGAGCGTCGGGGCGTCGCCGCCCGCGATGCCGCCTGCCTCGCCAGGGATGACGACCTTCACGAAGTCGCACAGCTGGCTGGGGTCTTCCGGCGCCTCGTATGGCACGCTCGTGACGGTGATCTCGCAGCCCGGTGCGTTGGCGCTACGCAGAAGATCGGCGATCCGTTCGCCGGAGAGGCGCGGATCGTCCATCTCGTCGGAGACCTCAAGGATTTCGCGAATCGACATTAGATCACCGGCCCCGAGATCTCTGAGAGCTCGAAGCTCTCGCCCGCCGCGATCGTGCGCGGCTCGGCGGCGTTCGCGAAGACGAGCCCGTCGGCGGAGTGCGAGCCCGCGCTGTCGAGCGCCGCGTTGCTGAGGATGGTGCCTCGCGACCCTGTCACGTGCAGCGCAGTGCCCTCGACGATCGCGAGCACCTCTTCGCCCGGGTTGATCGCGGTGAACTCCGCGAGCCGCTCCTCGCGGCTCTCACCGTTGTGGCCGGCAGGCTTCCCCGAGATGAAGTGCGGGTTGATCTGGAACGGCACGAGACCGATGGCCGAGAGCGAGGGCGGCTCAACGATCGGCATGTCGTTGGTGGTGCGGATCGTTGGCGTCGCGACATTGGTACCAGCGCTCCACCCGATGTAGGTGGTGCCGCGCTCGGTGACCTGGGTGCGGATCTCTCGCACAAGCTCGGCGCCGTACAACCGGTTGAGCAGCGCGAAGCTGTTGCCGCCGCCGATCGCGATCACGTCAGCGGCGCGCACTGCGGCGACGGGGTCGTCGAAGCGGTGGATCGAGGTGAGCTCCGCGTCGACAGCGGTGAACGGCGGGGCCGCGAGATCCTCGTAGGTGTCGTAGGAAAAGGACACGGCAGCGTATGGGACGAAGAGCACCTTGCGGCTCGTGCCCTCGAGCACAGTGTTCAGTTGCGGTGCTGCGTGCTCCAGGTAGCCGAGGCTGCCCATCCGCGAGCTGCTCATGAGAAGTGCGTTGGTCATGCGTTGATTCCTCTTTCTGCGTCGATCGCTGCGACGAGCTGATCGATTTCGTCGATGGTGTTGAAGTAGTGGAGCGACACGCGGGCCATCCGCTCGACGCCGTACGCGGCGAGGATGGGGGTCGCCATGAAGTGACCTGCCTCGATGATGATGCCGCGGCGCTCAAGCGCGAGCGTGAGCTTCGCGGGGTCGCAGCCGTCGATGTTGAACGGCAGGATGCCGAGGCGATCAGCGTCGCGCTCCGGCCCGTAGATCTGCGTGCCTTGGATCTCGCGCAGCCGGGTTGCCGCGTATTCCGTGAGTTCGCGCACGCGGGTGTGGATCGCATCGACCCCAAGCCCCTCGGCTACCGCGATGGCGGCCCCGAGCGCGAGGATTGCGGGCACGTTCGGCGAGCCCGCTTCGAGCTTGCGTGCGGCGTGCATGAACGTGACGTCTTCACCGTCTCCGAGCCCCGCGTTCCACCAGCCAGCGAGCGTTGGCGTGAGTGCGTCGAGGTGCTGCTCGCGCACGGCGAGCACGCCAGAGCCTTCGATCGCGCGGAGCCCCTTGCGTGTGCATGCTGAGATGAAGTCGCACGGCCAGACGTCGAACCCGACAGGCATCATGCCGATGGCCTGCGCGGCATTCACGTGCACGAGCACGCCAGCGGCAGCCGCAACCTCGCACAGCTCGACGACGGGCTGCACGGCACCCGTCACGTTCGAGAGCGCCGCGAACGTCAGGAGCTTCGTGCGCTCGGTGATCGCCGCGCGCACCGCCTCGGGATCGAGCAGGCCGGTTGGGCCGCCGGCGACCGTGACGATTGTCGCACCAGATTCTGTGGCGACCATCCGCCAGATGGCGATGTTGGAGAGCATCTCGGTGTCGGGCACGATGATCTCGTCGCCTGGTTCAAAGCGTAGGCCGCGTGCGACGAGGCTGATCGATTCGGTGCCGTTGCGCGTGAACGCGAGTTCCTCTGGCGTCGCGCCCAAGAAGCTCGCGGCCCGGCCGCGGATCTCGTCGAGCTGCGCGTAGATCTCGGCTCGGAGGCTCGGCAGGTATGGACCCGTGCGCGTCGTCTTCCAGAGGTATTCACTCGCCGCCTCGACGGCCGCGATCACCGGGGGAGCCGCGGCCGCGGTGTCGAAGTACAGATAGGTTCCGCCGAGCTCAGTGCCCGCGCGGTTCGCTTCCTGGTGGGTCTGCCAGTCCATCGTTGGATTCGCCTCTTTCCTGATTCCACCTCGATGCTGAGGAGGTGCTCAATCAGAATTAGGTACGCGAGCCAACCGAACAAGGCTTATCCCGCTATGCGGGATAATTACAGCATGACCGAGACCCTAGACAGCGTTGAGCGCGCGCTCGAAGCGCTCCTGCTCTTCAACGCAGACAGGCGCGAGGTCGGGGTGACCGAACTCGCCCAGCTGCTCGGATGCTCAACGTCGAGCGCGCAGCGCACGATCCACACCCTCACCAAACTGCAGTTTCTTCGCCGCGACGACCAGCGCCGCGTCTACAAGCTCGGCCCAGGGGTGCTCCACCTCTCGCGCGCATGGCAGAGCACCGCCTCGCTCGCGAGCATCACCCGCCCAGTCGTCGCCAGCCTCGCAGAGCAGACGGGGCTCACAGCGACGTTCGCCGTCGCAGACCACGCGCATATGCGCGCCGTGATCTCGGTCGACGGGCCGGAAGGGCCGCTGCGCGGTTACCCGACAACGGGGGAGCTGTTCCCCGCGCACGTTGGGGCCATCTCGAAGGCCTACTATGCGCACCTCCCACGGGCGATGCGTGAGTACTTCACAAGCCAGCGACCTCTCGCGCGCTACACCTCTGTCACGAGCATGAACCCTGAAGCGCTCGAAGCGGAATTCTCGCGCATCCGCGAGCTGGGCTACTGCGTGACGCGTGGCGAATACGATGAACAGGTCTCCGCTCTCGCCGTGCCGGTTGCCCTCGGCAGTGAGCCACTCGGCTCGGTATCGGTGTCGACCCGCGAAACCCTCCCGGCGACCGAGACGCTCGTCGGCCACGTGCGTGAGACAGCCAGGAGGATCGGGCAGCTCCTCGGAAAGCGCAACTGAACGGCCCGATCGTCGCTGGCTACCGCTGACCGGGTGGCTCCCAAGG
Source organism: Leucobacter komagatae (assembly GCF_000834055.1). Taxonomy (GTDB): domain Bacteria; phylum Actinomycetota; class Actinomycetes; order Actinomycetales; family Microbacteriaceae; genus Leucobacter; species Leucobacter komagatae_A. The sequence goes on along the minus strand of NZ_JXSQ01000017.1, from coordinate 23,574 downwards.
GAATACCGGAGTGTCACCGGCGAGAAATGCCGCGCGGCCCGCCAGCAGGTCGGGGTTTCCGGCCATCTCCGACCAGACCGCCTCCCAGTCGCCGTCGAGTTTGCTGGGGGCGCGGGAATCGCCGACCGGCTGCCCCTGCGCGCGAACCCCAGCGTCGATGAGGCGCTTTGTCGCGTGCACCGAGTACTGCGAGTTCCGCGCGATCCGCTCGAGTAGCGCGGCGACCGCCTGGGTGAACTGGGCGGCGGGAATCACCGCGGTGACCAGGCCCCATCGCTCTGCGTCGGCCGGAGACACCCGCGCGCCGCTGAAGAGGAGATACTTCGCTCGGTCGACCCCGACCGTGCGCACGAGCCTGTCGACGCCGCGCCGCGGATAGACAATGCCGAGCAGCGCTGGGGTGATGGCGATTCTCGCATCGTCTGCGCTGAGCACGATGTCGCAGGCAGAGGCGAGCTGCCACCCGCCCCCCATGCACACGCCGCGCACGAGGGCGACCGTTGGTTTGCGGGCCGCGCCGAACGCTTCGTCCGCTGCCGTCAGGTGGTCCACCCCCGCGCCGCTCCTTGGCGGGTCGCCAGCCTGCCCGTCGCGGGCTGACTGGTCGCCGGTGTCGAACAGCACGCGCGGAAGCTCGGCGATATCGGCCCCGGCTGAGAAATCTGCGCCAGCGCCCGTGAGGGCGATGACGCGCACCGCGGGGTCGCGATCGAGACGGGCAACGGTTGCGGCGAGCGCGTCACACAGTTCGGGCGTGAGTGCATTGCGCTTGGCCTGGCGGTCGATCGAGATGGTGCCAATCCCCGCCGCAACGGTCGAGCGGATCGCGCCTGCGGCGGTGTGTAGCGCCTCCCGCGCCGCGCCAACGGGGATCATTGCGCGCCCGGTGTCGCGGGGACCCCGACGAGGACAGCGTCGGCGATGAGCTGCGTCACCACGGACTCGGCCAGCCCCAGCTCGCGCAGCACTTCGACGCCGTGCTCGCCGAAGCCCGGCGGCGGCCGGTGCACGCCAGTGGGCTCGCCGTCGAGAGTGAGCGGCCCGCGGAGAAGCTTGAGCTCGCTGCCGTCGCCGCGAACGGTGTCGCGGATCATCCCGAGCGCAGCCGTCTGCGGGTGCGCCAAGACCTGCTGGTAATCCTGGATCGCGCCGCAGGGGATTCCGACGTCGTTGAGCGCGGCGATCCACTCGGCCGCACCACGCGCTGCGAGTAGCTCGGTGATTCGCACGTTGAGCGACTCGCGGTGCTCCGTTCGGCCCCTGCTCGACTCGAATCGAGGGTCGGCGAACAGTTCTTCCGAGCCGAGCGCAGTGCAGAAGCTGCGCCAGTGGCTCGCGGTCGTAACGGCAACGACGATCGGCTCGGTCAGCGTGTCGAACACCCCGTACGGCGTGATGCTTGGATGGTCGTTGCCCTGCGGCTGGGGAATAGTGCCGTTGGTGAGCGCCGCCTGCCCCTGAAATACCGAGAGGCTGAGCGCGGTCTCGTACAGAGACGTGGCGACCCTGTCGACACTTCCGCCCTGCTCGCCGCTCCCGGTTGGAGTGGCTTGCCGCTCGCGGCCAAGGAGTGCCGCGAGCAGGCCGATTGCCGCAGTCATGCCGCTCGTGAGATCGACGATGGGCAGGCCCACTCGGTAGCCGCTCGAACCGGCTGGGCCCGTGACCGAGGTGATCCCGGAGACGGCCTGGATGACCTGATCCAGGCCGGGGCGGTCGCTCAGCGGGCCGGTGGTGCCGTACCCCGTCACGGATGCGACGACAAGGCGCGGGTTGAGCTGTCGGAGCCGCGCCTCCGTGTATCCCATAGCGTCGAGCGTGCCTGGTTTGAAATTCTCGACGAGCGCGTCGGCCCCCGCGATGAGCCTGTCGAGGATCGCGGTCCCAGCTGGGCTGTAGAGATCGAGCGCGATGGATCGTTTGTTGCGGTTCACCGAGTCGAAGTAGAGGCTGTGTTCCGCCTCGAACGGTGGCCACGCCCGCGCAGGGTCGCCGCCGCGGCCTGATTCGACCTTGATGATGTCGGCGCCGAGGTCTGCGAGCAGTGCGGTGCAGAGCGGGCCTGCGAGCGCGCGGCTGAGGTCGATGATGCGGAAAGAACTCAATGGAAGCATGGCGTGATCCGTTTCGGGTTGGTGCGCTTAGAGCATCGTGGGGAGGACGAGGGTGCCGATGAGCAGTACTGGCCCGACGATCACCATCGAGAGGCCCCAGCGGGTGAGGAGTCTGTTCATGCGGGGCCGCTCGTCTTCGTCGACCGTTGCGACGAGCGTCGCGCCGACCGTCGAGAAGGGCGACACATCGACGATGGATGAACAGACGCCGAGCGCGGCGATGACGGCCCAGCCCGCGATGTCGCCGGAAGCGACGAGAGGGATCGCGAGCGGCACGAGCGCCGCGAGCATGCCGGTCGTCGAGGCGAACGCGGAGATGAGCCCGCCGATGAGGCAGATGACGAAGGCCGAGAGCAGGGGCGTGCCAACGTTGCTTGCAGCCTCGCCGAGCAGGTCAACGGCGCCCATGTGCTCGAGTACGCCGACGAACGTGATGATGCCGCCGACCATGAGCACGGTCGACCAGTCGATCTTTGCGACGGCCTGCTTGCCAGCGCTGGGGTTGATGAGCGTGAGCACGGTGCCGAACGCGAAGCACAGCACACCAATATCGGGGCTGAGATCGAGCGCGGCCAGTACGATGACGCTCGCGATGAGGCCGAGCATGCACATCACCGTTGCAACCTGCACCCCGTTCATTCGGGCCGTGGTCGGCTTGTTCACGCTCGGATCCTCGAGTGTCTGGATGCCTGAGGTGACCGCGTGCCTGCTCTGTGCGGTGTGTCCCTCGCGCTCGAACGGGTGCTGTGGTCCTGGCTTTGTCACGCTGAGCTGTGGCAGGCTCTCCGGGAGCAGCCCGGGACCACGTCTGCGAAACAAGGCGAGGCCGCCGAACATGACGTAGGCGGCGAGGAGTAGCAGCAGGTTCGCTCCGACTGCGACCGCAAAGAGGGTGAGCGGGTTGAGGTCAATATTTACCGAGTGTGCCGTGCCGTAGGTGACGATGCCGAAGAGGCTGGTGGGGGCGAACGCGCCAGCGCTTAGCCCGGAGCCAATCGCGAGCCCCATCAGCATCCGGTCGATCCCGTATTTCTTCGCGAGCGGCATGCCAACGGGGGCCATCACGAGGCCCGCGAGTGGTGAGCCCATCGCGCTGATTCCCGCGGTGAGCACGAAGAAGGCGAACGGTAGCAACGCGGCGCGGTCACCGACGACGTTGACCGCCCTCTCGATGATGATGTCGACGGTGCCGTTTGCCTGGGCTATGCCGAAGAAGTATGTGACACCGACCAGGAGCACGAGCAGTGACACTGGGAAGCCTGCGATGACATCGGGCAGGCTCATCTGGGCGAGCCAGAGCCCCACAGCGCGCGCGGCCGCGAACATAATGACGCCGAGGTGGACCTTACGCAACGTGCGAGGACAAACACTCCGACGAACAACAGTAGTGCGATGATTTGGGCCGTCATTGGCCAACCTTTCACTCAAGAGTTCGGAACGAGGAATTCACTCCGGTTCATCTAATAAACCACTGGTTCATTTCTCGTTTCGACCAAGCTATGGCTTCGTTGGCTTTCCGTCAAGGCCTGCACCGTGGATGATTAAGGCATGAGTACGCAAAGTGTGGTGACCGCTATCCGCGTGATCGAAGCGGTCTCCGAGGATCAGCCCGTCGGTCTTTCTGAGGTAGCCCGCGAACTGGGCGGGTCCAAAGCTACGGTGCTGCGTGCCCTTACGACCCTCGAGGAACTGCGGTGGGTCGAGCAAGACGACTCGAGCAAGCTGTGGTCGCTCACCGCGCACGCCTACGCTGTCGCGGTGAGGAGCGGCGCCATGAGTACGCTGCGGGACATTGCGATCGCGCCAATGAACGCGCTACAACTGGCGACAACCGAGACCGTTCACCTCGCGATTCCAGACGGTGACATTCTCATTCTCGCCGAACGGTTGGACACGCCGCACGTTCTGCGCGCCTTCCTCCCGCTGGGTAGCAAGATCCCACTGCATGCCTCGGCAACGGGGCTCGCCTACCTGGCCGCATCGGAAGAGACGTACGTCGAACGCTACTGCGAGAGTTCGCTTGACAGCGTAACCGAGCGGACGCTCACCGACCGAGGGATGTTGCTCGAGGAAATCAGAGATGTTCGGGCGAGGGGATACTCGATTAACGAGGAGGGCCTCAGTACGGGAATCACCTCGCTCGGCGCGGCCATCCTGGGCCCGGGGGGAGATCCACTGGGCAGTGTTTCAGTCTCAGGGCCGTCAAGCCGAATCGTTCCAGAACGCTACGCCGAATATGGGCATGCTGTGCGTGAGGCTGCGCGAGCTATTGGCCGTGCTGCCGCAAGGGTGGGGCATTGACGTAGTCGTGCCTCAAGCGGTCGGCATCATGGAAGAATAGAACCCATGGCTAACCCTGTGAACCCGCCGCGCGGCATGCGCGACTTCCTGCCAGAAGATAAAGCGCGCCGTGAGCGCGCACTCGGCATCATCCGACGCGTATACCGCAACCACGGTTTCGACGAGATCGAGACCCCGGTCGTGGAGGACCATGCGCGGCTGCACTCCGGGCTCGGGGGAGACAACGAGAAGCTGTCATTTTCCATCCTCAAGCGAGGCATCAAGCCGGAAGCGCTCGCCGCAGCGGTTGCCGCGGGTGACGCCGAACAGCTCGCTGATCTGGGTCTGCGCTTCGACCTCACGGTGCCGCTCGCACGCTTCTACGCCACCCACCGCGCCGAACTGCCACCCGTGTTCCGGTCGATTCAGATCGCGCCGGTCTGGCGCGCTGAGCGCCCGCAGAAGGGCCGCTACCGGCAATTTGTGCAAGCGGACATTGACGTCATTGGCGAGGCGGGCGTCATCGCGGAGATCGAGCTGATCACTGCGACGTCGCAGGTGCTTGCGCAGCTCGGTCTGAAGGACTGTGTCATTCGGGTGAACGACAGGCGCATCCTGTTCGGCCTGCTCGACCACTGCGGCTTCGCGCCAGAAGAACACTCGGCGGCGCTCATCACCGTCGACAAGCTCGACAAGATTGGCGTTGAAGGTGTCGTCACCGAACTCGCCGAGAGGAATGAGGCAGGGGCCGAAGCGATGCGCGGCATCCTTGCTGGCGTCGATTCCGCACTCGCTGCAGGGATCCCGGTGACCCGCGAAGCTATCTCCGGGGTGCTGCCAGAGGGCGCCGCAACGGAGGGCGTCGAGAGTCTTGTGACGCTCGGTGAGTCGCTCGCTGGCGGGTTGCCCGAGGGCGTCGAGATTCGCTTTGATCCCACCCTTGTGCGCGGGATGGGCTACTACACCGGCACGATCTTCGAGATCGCCCACCCCGGTTCGGGATCCTCCGTTGGCGGGGGCGGGCGCTACGACGGAATGATCGGCCGCTTCCTCGGCCAGGACGTTCCAGCGGTCGGATTCTCTATCGGGTTCGAGCGCGTTGTCGACCTCATCGAGCTTGACGCGAACGCAGGGCCTGAGTCGGTCGCGCTCGTGGCTGACGCAGACACACCGCTCGAGGAGCTCATGGTGCTCAAGCGCGCACTCGTTGCGGACGGCTTGCGGGTGCGCCTCGAGAAGCGACAGAAGAACATGAAAACGCTTGTCGCGCGGCTCGAGGCCGAGGGGTTCGCGCGCTTCGCAAACGTGCGGCCAGGCACTCGCGACGCAGCCGAGCTGGCGTGGCGCGATCTCGGCGAGTAATGGCCTGATCTCTCGGGGAGCAGAACCCGGCACCCTCTACACTGTGAAGAGGCGCGGAACACGCGTCTCATGACTTCCACCACAAGGAGCAAACTGTGGCATTTATCGACGCGGTGATCGCACGCGAGATTCTTGATTCGCGCGGAAACCCGACCGTTGAGGTCGAGGTTGGACTGACTGACGATTCGGTCGGACGCGCTGCTGTGCCCTCGGGCGCATCGACGGGCGCTTTCGAGGCGTACGAGCTGCGCGACGGCGACAAGGGACGCTACCTCGGCAAGGGCGTACTCAAGGCAGTGGATGCGGTATTCGACGATCTCGCCCCAGCCATCGAGGGCTTCGCCGCTGACGACCAGCGCATCATCGACACCGTGCTTCGCGAGGTCGACGGAACCGACAACAAGTCGCGCGTTGGGGCGAACTCGATCCTTGGCGTGAGCCTCGCTGTCGCGCACGCCGCTGCGGCCTCAGCCGAGCTCCCGCTCTACCGTTACCTTGGCGGCCCGACGGCGAGCACGCTTCCCGTGCCGCTCATGAACATCATCAACGGTGGCGCGCACGCCGACACCGACGTCGATATCCAGGAGTTCATGGCGGTGCCGCTTGGCGCCGAGAGCTTCTCGGAGGGGCTCCGCTGGGGCGTCGAGGTCTACCACGCCCTCAAGGCGCTCCTCAACGAGAAGGGCCTCTCGACCGGCCTCGGCGACGAGGGCGGCTTTGCCCCGAACCTCGAGAACAACGTTGCGGCACTCGACCTCATCGTCGAAGCTATCAAGCGTGCAGGCTTCGAGCCAGGCCGCGACATCGCGCTTGCGCTCGACGTCGCATCGTCCGAGTTCTACGAGAACGGCGTCTACAAGTTCGAGGGCCAGGACCGCACTGCGGCCGAGATGACCGCGTACTACGCTGATCTCGTCGATCGCTACCCGCTCGTCTCGATCGAGGATCCGCTCGACGAAGACGACTGGGACGGCTGGAAGCACCTCACCGACCAGCTCGGTGCGCGCGTGCAGCTCGTCGGCGACGACCTGTTCGTCACGAACCCGGAGCGCCTTGCGGACGGCATCAAGAAGGGCGTCGGCAACTCGATCCTCGTGAAGGTTAACCAGATCGGCACCCTCACCGAGACCTTCGACGCCGTGCAGATGGCGCAGCGCGCCGGTTACACCGCCGTCATGTCGCACCGCTCCGGCGAGACCGAAGACGTCACGATCGCTGACCTCGCGGTCGCGACCGACTGCGGTCAGATCAAGACCGGTGCACCGGCACGCTCGGACCGCGTCGCGAAGTACAACCAGCTCCTCCGCATCGAGGAAGAGCTTGGCGGCGCGGCTCGCTACGCAGGGCGCGGTGCATTCCCGCGCTTCCAGGCGTAACGATCCACCCATTCTGAGGAGTACACGGTGAAGCACTGGGGCGCAGATATCGCGGCGTGGGTCGCGAGTCTGCGGTTCAGTGTCTTCACCGTGATTGTCGTCGTATCGGTGATTGCCGGTGCGCTGATTCTGAGCCCCAACATCTCAACGTTCGTGCAGCAGCAGCGGGAGATCGCGCAACTGCGTGAGAGCGTGAGACAGCACCGCGAAGCGGTGGAATCCATCGATGCGGAGCGTTCTCGGTGGAAAGATCCCGCATACGTCCGTGCGCAAGCGCGTGACAGGCTCTCATATGTGCTGCCGGGCGAGACCCAACTGAGCATCATCTCTGACGTCGTGCTCCCTGTCGAGTCGCAGGAAGAGACGAGCGCCGATCTCACCCTCGTTGAGCGAAACTGGGCCAAGGATCTTGTTGGATCCGTTATCGCCTCAGGAACCGCTATCCCAGACACCCCAACCGAAGACGAAGCCGCAAGGAGCACCAAGTGAGCCGGCCACCATTTCCCGCACCGACCGCTGAAGATATCGCGGCGGTGAGCGAGCAGCTGAGCCGTGAGGCGCGCGGCGTCGTCGGTATCGCCGCACGCGCAGCCGACGGGAGCCCGACAGTGGTTGCGACCTCGCCGCGCCTGCCAGACGGCTCGCCGTTTCCCACCTTCTACTACCTCTCGCACCCCGAGGTCGTCGCCGCGGCGTCGCGCCTTGAAGCCGTCGGCATGATGGTCGAGTTCAACGAGATGCTTGCCGAAGACGAGGAGCTGCGCGCCGCGTATGCTCGTGCGCACGAGCAGTACATCGCCGATCGTGACTCCGTCGGGGAGGTGCCGGAACTCGCTGGGATCAGCGCGGGAGGCATGCCAACCCGCGTGAAATGTCTGCACGCCCTCATCGGTCACGCCCTCGCGGCGGGGCCCGGGGTGAACCCGATCGGCGATCTCGCGCTCGAGCGTTCTGGTTGGGTTGGATAATTCCGAACAAGTTTCGGAAATGGTCGCTGACCGGCGAATATTCGTCGGTTTGAATGCGGCAACTCGTCGTTTGCGACGATTAGTGGCAAGTTTACAGGTAGGGTGTACTGGGTTGGGTGGAGATTGCCCAGCTTGGCTTCCCGCGCACATGCGGGCGCACGCTGCATCCTGCATGTAGTGCATATTTGAGCATCAAGGAGATCGCTTCGTGGCGAAGAAGATTCTGATCGTCGGCGGCGGCTACGCCGGCTTCTACACCGCATGGAAGCTTGAGAAGCTGCTCCGCTCGGGCGAGGCCGAGGTCACCATTGTTGACCCGCTGCCCTACATGGCGTACCTGCCGTTCCTTCCCGAGGTAGCCGCTGGCTCGATCGAACCGCGTCACGCGGTCGTCGCACGCCGTCGTCACCTCAAGCGCACCGCGAACATCGCGGGCAAGGTCACCGGCATTTCACACGCGACCAAGACGGCGACCATCACGCCTAACACTGGCGAGGTGTACGACTTCGAGTACGACCAGATCGTCATCACCACCGGTTCTGTTTCGCGCACCTTCCCGATCCCGGGAATCGCTGACAACGCAATCGGCATGAAGACGATCGAAGAGGCCGTCGCGATCCGCGATCGCATGGTCGGTAACTTCGAGCGCGCAGCATCGCTCCCGAAGGACTCGGCTGAGCGCGCACGCCTGCTCACCGTCACCGTCGTCGGTGGCGGCTTCGCTGGCATCGAGTCGGTAGCCGAGCTCCGCTCGTTCGCGACCGCCCTGCTGCGCCGCTACCCAGAGATCACCTTCGACGAGACGAAGTTCCACCTCGTTGAGGCCATGGGCCGCATCATGCCCGAGGTCACAGAGGGGCTCGCTGACTGGGTTGTGAAGGATCAGACCCGTCGCGGCGTCGACATTCACCTCGACACGCAGCTCTCCAGCGGAGAGGGCGGCAACATCGAGCTCTCGACTGGCGAGAAGTACGAATCAGACCTCATCGTCTGGACCGCGGGTGTCATGCCCAGGCCATTCCTCCGCGGAACCGACCTCCCGATCGGCCAGCGCGGCCACGTCGTCGGCACCCCATCGCTCCGCGTCGCAACCGAAGACGGCGACATCGTCGAGGGTGCCTGGACCGCTGGCGATACCTCACAGGTTCCAGACATCTCCTCGACCCCCGGCCCCGGCGGCTTCTGCGTTCCCAACGCACAGCACGCCGTCCGTCAGGGCAGGCTGCTCGCGAAGAACATCGTCGCCAGCCTCCGCGGCGAGGGCGTTGTTGAGTACAACCACAAGAACCAGGGCGCCGTCGCAGGCCTCGGCATGAACACCGGCGTATTCCGCTCGGGCAACTTCACGCTCAAGGGCTACATTGCGTGGCTCGCGCACCGCTTCTACCACGGCATGGCGATCCCCACGTGGGAGCGCAAGTGGCGCGTGTTCGGCGGCTGGGTCGGACACTTCTTCCTCGGCCGCGACATCGTTAACATCGAGGCGACGCAGCAGCCCCGCGAGATCTTCGAAGAGTTCGCTTCGCGTCCTCGCCCCGCTGCTGACTAGGTAGCGCACGCGAAAGGCCGCGGGATCCACATGGATCCCGCGGCCTTTCGCGTTCCCGCAGCCCTCGGTGCAAGCCGCGGTGCGTTTTGCTTAAACTTCCCGGGCCGGTGGGCCCGGCGCCCGAAGTGCAAAACGCGGTGCGTTTTGCTTAAACTTCCCGGGCCGGTGGGCCCGGCGCCCGAAGTGCAAAACGCGATGCGTTTTGCTCAGACTTCGGGCGCATGCTTGGAGAGGAACTCGTACATCGACGTGTCGTCGACGCCGGGGAACGTGCCCGTCGGCAGGGGCGACAGCACATGCTGGTGCATGCGGGCACTCGGCCACGCCTTTCCCTCCCAACGCTCGCGAAGGGCTGGGGCGGCCGACCTGCAGCACGATTCGTCCGGGCACGTCGAGCGCTTGCGAACGTGGGTGTCACGCCCGCGGAACCAGCGCGCGTCGTCAAAGCGAACCCCACAGGCGATCGCAAACGGGCCGAGCTCAGCGTCTCCGGTCTGCACACTTGTCCAGAACGTCCCATTGGGGGTGTCGGTGAACTGGTAGAACTCGCTCGTACGGTTCTGCCGGTTGAAGGCGGTGCGGCCACCCCACTTGGCGCAGAGCAGCTCGCCTTCGATGGCGCCGCCCTCATCCATTGGGAACGGCAGCCCATCGTTCTCGTAGCCACGTACGAGGGTGCCTGCCCCGTCAGTGCGGTAGTGGTGCACTCGCAGATCAAGGTGCCGCGTCGCGAGGTTCGTGAAACGATGCGCGGCTGCCTCGTGGGTGACCCCGAACGCATCACGCAGGTCCTCGATGGCAAGATTCCGATCGCGTTTAGCCTGCTGCAAGTATTCGACAGCCCGCTCCTCGGGGAGCAGGCAGGCGGCCGCGAAATAGTTGATCTGCAATCGCTGTTCGAGAAATTGCGCATAACTTCTCGGCTCGGAGTGCCCGAGAACGCGATGGGCCATCGCTTGAAGTGCTAGCGAACGCAGTCCGTGGCCACCAGGAATCGACGTCGGCGGTAGATAGATGCGGCCATTCTCGAGGTCCGTAATGCTCCGCGTGTTCTGCGGCAGGTCGTCGACGAAGATGAGCGTGAAGCCGAGAATCTCCGCAAGGATTGCCACGTCACGGTGGGTCACTGCGCCGACCGTGTGGCCGATTCGCTGCATGAGTTCAGTGGCGATCTGCTCGATGTCGGGGAGGTAGTTGTCGAGCTCCTGCATCTTCATTCGAATCGAGGTGTTCGCGCGCCGCGCCTCCTCCGAAGTGGTCGCCGCAGCGCGGGTTCTGCGTGCGAGTTCCCGATGGAGGCCAATGAGCGACTCAAGTGTGTCGTCGTTGAGCGATCGCGGGGACTTGATGCGGGGGAGGTTGAGCTGCTCGTACCCCGGAGTACTTTGCGCGCGTTCGAGCTCGATCTCAAGCTCGCTCCTGCGGTCGGGGGCCTCGGTGTTCAGCAGCTCACCTGGGTCGATGTCGAGGGCCCGAGCGATCGCCTGAATGAAGGTGAGCTTCGGCTCCCGTTTCCCGTTCTCGATGAGGGAAAGCTGGCTCGCGACCACGCCGACCTGGTTGCCGAGTTGCTCGAGCGTAAGCCCGGCCTCCGTGCGGAAATGTCTGAGGCGCTTACCGAGCACCAGACGATCGATTGTCGCGGCGTTGAGTGAAGGCACAGAAACCTGATCCATAATTTGACTATACGGCAATAAGTCGAAATATTGACAGGCTGTTTGGTAAATGTTTACCTTTGGCCGGGCCCAGAATGGGAATACAAGCCAACTTCGACGGCACCACTTAGGGAGAATCCGAAGGCATGAGCACGACAACCCTCGCTCCGATCGCTGAGCTCGTCCGCGAAAGCGCGACTACGTCCAACCCCGAGATCCTGCAGTGGGTCACCGAGGTTGCCGAACTTACCCAGCCGGACGCGGTCTATTGGTGCGACGGCTCGCAGGACGAGTGGAACCGGATCACCAGCGAAATGGTGGAATCCGGCTCACTCATTCCGCTGAACATGAACCTGCGTCCAGGTAGCTTCCTCGCCCGCTCGAACCCGAGCGACGTCGCACGCGTTGAGGATCGCACCTTCATCTGCTCCGAGAACGAAGCCGATGCCGGCCCGACGAACAACTGGGTAGCTCCCGACGCTATGCGTGCAGAGCTCATGCCCAAGTTCCAGGGCTCCATGCGCGGGCGCACCATGTACGTCGTCCCGTTCTCGATGGGCCCAGTCGGTGGCGCCATCACGCAGCTCGGTGTGGAGATCACTGATTCGCCGTACGCGGTGCTGAACATGCGAATCATGACGCGCATGGGACAAGCAGCGCTCGACGGGATCCTCCCCGGCGGCGAGTGGGTCCGTACCGTTCACTCGGTTGGCGCTCCGCTCGAAGCCGGCGAAGCCGACGTTGAGTGGCCGTGCAACGACCTGAAGTACATCACCCACTTCCCCGAGACCCTCGAGGTCTGGTCATACGGTTCGGGCTACGGCGGAAACGCACTGCTCTCGAAGAAGTGCTTCGCTTTGCGCATCGCGAGCGTCATGGGCAAGAACGAGGGCTGGCTCGCGGAGCACATGCTGCTCCTCAAGCTCACAAACACCGAAACCGGTAAGGATTACCACCTCTCCGCTGCCTTCCCGTCTGCGTGCGGTAAGACCAACCTCGCAATGCTGCAGCCCACCATTCCGGGCTGGAAGGTTGAGACCATTGGCGATGACATCGCTTGGCTCCGCCCTGGCACTGACGGGCGCCTCTACGCCATCAACCCAGAGGCCGGTTTCTTCGGGGTCGCACCCGGTACGGGCGAAACGACAAACCCTGTTGCGATGGACACCCTCTGGGGAAACACCATCTTCACGAATGTGGCCCTCACTGACGACGGTGACGTCTGGTGGGAGGGGATGACCGACTCGGTTCCCGCACACCTCACTGACTGGCAGGGCAACAGCTGGACGCCCGAGTCGGGTCGCCCAGCAGCGCACCCGAACTCGCGCTTCACGGTGCCGATTCAGCAGACTCCTACGCTTTCGCAGGACTGGTTCGAGCACGATGGTGTTCCGCTTGACGCGATCCTCTTCGGCGGACGCCGGGCAACCAACGTGCCGCTCGTGGCCCAGTCGCGCTCGTGGAACCACGGCGTATTCATGGGTGCGACGATCTCCTCTGAGAAGACCGCAGCCCAGGAGGGCACAGTCGGCGAGCTCCGCCGCGACCCGTTCGCGATGCTCCCGTTCTGCGGCTACAACATGGCCGACTACTGGGGCCACTGGCTTGAGATGGGGGAGCAGCTCGGCGAGCAGGCCCCGAGGATCTTCCAGGTGAACTGGTTCCGCAAGGGCGACGACGGCCGCTTCCTCTGGCCTGGCTTCGGCGACAATTCGCGCGTCATCGACTGGGTTATCCGCAGCGTAGAGGGCGAGTACGAGGGGCGCGAGACGCCGATCGGTATCGTCCCGGCCGACGGCCAGCTGAACCTCTCCGGAATCGAAGAAGTTGCTGACGACCTTGACGAGATCTTCGAGATCGACCCGAAGTCGTGGCTCGCTGAGGCAGACATGACCGAGGAATTCTTCGCACAGTTCGGCGACCGCCTCCCGGCTGCTCTGAACGCCGAGCTCGAGGGGCTGCGAAAGCGCCTGGGCGCCTAACCTCAGCGAACAGCAAACGCCCCCTGGCCGGACCAACACCGAAGGTGTCGGATCCGCGCCCGGGGGCGTTGTGTTGTCGCTGCGCGTGGAACGAGCCCGCTTCGTGCAGTTGCTGAAGCCAGGGACTCATCCGTAACTCGAGTGGTCCCCCCACAGGGATTCGAACCCTGACTGAAGAGATTTTAAGTCTCCTGCCTCTGCCAGTTGGGCTATAGGGGGTGGGATAATCTTCCCACAATCGACCGGTCGATCGCGCCCTGGTCTGGCCGTGTTGTTCGGCGGCTCTGCGAGGCACACCTGCCCGCGTGCGCTGGGAGAGAGGCCGCTCCGACCGGGGGACAGAGGGCCAGGTGGCCTCTGTCGCGTGCCGCTACTTGCGAGCGAGCTGCTCGGTGAGCTGGTGCGCGTGCTCGAGGAGAAGTCTCCCGAGCTCCGGGATGCGTTCCGGGGAGAATCTGGATTCGACGCCGGTGAGGGAGAGCGCCCACGCTGGTTGCCCTGACCCGGAGAACACTGCTGCACCGAGCCCCCAGCTGCCTGGCACGATCAGCCCTGGATTGACGGCGTACCCCGTCCGCCTGGTCTCGCTGATGCGCGCGCGGATGGCCGTCTCGGCGTGCTCCCCGCCGAAGTCGTCTTCGAGCCTGGACTCCGTCAGAAAGGCGTCGACGGCGTGCGGAGTGAGGAAGGACAGAATCGCGAGCCCGGCCGAGGCGACTCCGAGTGGGAACCGTTTGCCCTCGTGCAGCACGAACGAGCGAATCGGGAAGTTGCCGTCTTGTCGCTCAAGGCACACGGTCTCGCCGCCTCGTCGGACGGAAAAGAACGCGCTCTCGCCGGTCGCTGCTGCGAGCGCTGCGACGTGGGTGCGCGCGATGTCGGTGACATCGTAGCGGTCGGCCGCGACCGTTCCCATGAGATAGAGCTCGGGCCCGAGGAGCCACTTTCCGCTCTGCGGGTCGCGATCGACGAACCCCTCTGAGGTGAGCGCTGAGAGGAGCCGGTGCGCCGTTGGCCTGGTGAGCTGGGCGGCGCGCGCGAGCTCGGTGGTGTTCTCGCCGTCGGGCATAGCGGCGCTGAGTGCTCGGAGCACGGCAGCAACGCGGCTCACGACCTGGGCTCCGGGCGTGCGCGACGTGTCGTCCATATAGTGAACGATAGCATGGAGCCGATTCATGACGTGACCGGTTCTGTGGCGACTCGCCAGCAGGCCTTGCAAGGGGGAGCGCAACGGTTCTACGCTCGCAGGAACGCGGTGTTTGTGACCGCATAGTGAACGGAGGGTGGCAAGGATGGCATCAAAGACCTGGAAGAGTGCAGCCGAGGCGGTGGCCGACGTCGCACGCGACGGCATGACTGTCGCTGTCGGTGGCTTCGGCCTGTGCGGAATTCCGCACAACCTCATCGTCGCGCTGCGCGACACCGGCGTAAAGGACCTCACCGTCGTGTCGAACAACATGGGTGTGGACGGGCAGGGGCTCGGCTTGCTGCTCGAGAACCGGCAGGTGCGCAAGGTGCTCGGATCTTATGTCGGCGAGAACAAATTGTTTGCGGAGCAGTACCTCAGCGGCGAACTCGAGGTCGAGTTCGTTCCTCAGGGCACGCTCGCCGAGCGGCTGCGCGCTGGCGGATCGGGGATCCCCGCGTTCTACACGCCGACCGGAGTTGGCACCCCGATCGCTGAGGGCAAGCCAGAAGCCGAGTTCGATGGCAAGCGGGTGATCCTGGAGCGTGGGATCGTCGCGGATCTCGCGCTCGTTCGCGCACACACTGCAGACGCCGAAGGTAATCTGCGCTACCGTCTCACAGCGCAGAACTTTAACCCGCTCGTCGCGATGTCCGGCCGCGTTACCATCGCTGAGACCGAGCACCTCGAGAGTGAGTACCTCGACCCAGAGCGCATCAACACGCCTGGCGTCTTCGTGCAGCGGCTTGTCGCAGTCGAGGACACCCACAAAGTCATTGAGCAGCGCACCGTGCGCACCCGAGAGGCGGTCTAACCATGTGGACGAGAGACGAGATGGCCGCGATCGCCGCGGAAGAGCTCGAGGACGGCCAATATGTGAACCTCGGAATTGGGATCCCGACGCTCGTCGCGAATCATCTTCCCGCTGGTGTCAGCGTGATGCTGCAGAGCGAGAACGGGATTCTCGGCATGGGCCAGTTCCCCTTCGAGGGCGAGGAGGACGCTGACCTCATCAACGCAGGTAAGCAGACCGTCACGCTCGTCCCCGGGGCATCGATTTTCGATTCGGCGATGTCGTTTGGCATGATCCGCGGCGGACACGTGCAGACCGCGATCCTCGGCGCGCTCCAGGTCGCCGGCAACGGCGACCTCGCGAACTGGACGATCCCCGGGAAGCTTGTCAAGGGAATGGGTGGTGCGATGGATCTTGTGGCAGGGACCCCGCGCGTGATTGTCATCACCGACCACGTGTCAAAGGACGGTTCGCCTAAGATCGTCGCCGAGTGCGACCTCCCGCTCACCGGGGCTGGCGTTGTCGATCGGATCATTTCTGATCGGGCGGTGTTCGATGTCGTGGAGGGTGCCCTCGTGCTGCGCCGCATCGCTCCTGGGCACAGCGAAGCCGAGCTGCGCGAGCACACCGGTGCGGCGTTCACGGTGGATCTCGAAGCCGCGGCGGTAGCGTAGCGCACGCCCGGCCGCTAGTCGGTGCGGGAGCTGAGGTACTGGGCGACCCTGGCGACCGCCCGATCCGGGTCTCGAGCGAGCGTGGCGAGAAGGGATCGGGCCTGATCCGTGTCGAACTCGCCAAGGGCCTGGGTGATTCGGGCGCGGGCGCCGGCCAGATCACGATCTGCCTCGAGTCGCACCGCGAGGTCGGCAACGATCCGCTCCGCTGCAACGGGATCCTCAGCGATCACCCCGAGCGCTTCAGCCGCCTCGACGTCGCGTGGGCCACGGGCAACGAGTTGCATGAGTTCGGCTTCCGCGGCCTCGTTGCCGCGCTGCCCGAGAGCGAGTGCGGCAGCCGAACGCACTTCGGCATCGTCATCGGCGAGCGCGTGCTCGAGCATCCGCGCTGCTTCGGCGCCGGGGAACACCGCGACCGCAAGGATCCCCCGCATCCGACGCGACGCAACGGGGTCAGTGACGGCGGCGGCGAGCGCCCCAGGCCCATCCGAGCTTTGTGCGAGCGCCCAGCGAAGCGCGCCGGCAGCATTGAGGTCGCTCTCGTCAAGCAACGCGGACACGAGCGCTGGCTCGGGGAGCGCACCGGGGCCGCCCGCCGAAAGTGCGGCCCGAATCCGTTCGTCTGGGCGCGGGGATTCGAGGCCGCGGGCGAGCCGCATCACCGCGAGCGCGTCATCCCAGTCGTTTGGGGTGGCCGAGCGCAGCTGCTCGAGTCGGTCGAGCAACTGCTGCTCACGCTTAAGCCGACTGCGGCTCTGCGCGATGAGGTCGGTGATCAGCTCCTCGGGTTCCGGTGCGCTTGCTGCCAGCGCGGCAGCCACCTGGTGCAGGGTGAGTCCGAGCGCGCGCAGCCCCTCAACACGGAGCAGTTGCACGAGATCCTCTTCTGAGTACTCCCGGTATCCAGACGCTGTTCTCCCAGCCGGGGTGAGCAACCCGAGTTGCTCGTAGTATCTGAGCATGCGCGAGCTCACCCCGGCGCGACGTGACACCTCGCTAATGCGCACCGCGAGCTCCGGAGTGTGCACGCCCCAGACGGGCCGCGTCAGTGGGGTCGAGGGCAAAGCTCGCTTCGGGGTCTGCGAGCAGGCGCTCGGTAGCCTCGGCGTGAGTGAGCACCGACGCGTCGCCGGTGGCTTGCGCCGCGAGCCGTGCTGCAGCGATTGGCGCTTCGGCCTCGGCGCCGAGGGCGACGAGGGCGCGGCTCAGGCTACGCATGATGTCGGTGTCGCCGCGACCGAGCTGCGTGCTCAGCACGGCGGCGAGGTCGGCTCGGTCACCGGCAGGGGCGCACGCTACCGCAGCGCGCCACGCGGTGCGGGCGAGCTCATCATTCTCCGACAGCAGCAGCTCCCCGGTGATCGCCGGCCACGCGCGCTCGTCGCCAAGTTTTGAGAGCGTGTGCAGCGCCTGGGTCTGCGCCTGTTGGGACCCCGCGCGAAGCTCTGCGATCACGCGCTCAATGACCTGCTCCCGTGGGAGCTGGAGGAGAGCCCACGTGAGCATCTCACGCACCCCAAAGTCTGGTTCGATGCCAGCGCGCTCGATTAGCGGCTCAACATAGCTCGGGTCGGGAGAGGTGCCTGCGGTCATGGCGGCCTGCAGCCTGCCGGAGTTGCTGGGGGCTGCGAGAGCGATAGCGAGTCGCCGCGCTGGGGTCGTGTCTGTGGGGTGCATAGTGTGTCCTTTCAGGACTACCTAACACCTTGACACCGTGTCAAGGTCAAGCACGCGTGTGATGGAGTCCGTGATCGCTTGCTGGCACTACGCTTGGGCTATGGCATTCGCGAAGGCTCTCCTCGTCATCGTGATCCTCTGCGCAGTGTGTGCGGGACTGTATACCCGGTTCAGGCTATGGCGACGTAACCGCACCACAGACGAACCGTAGTTCCTCCCTCGGCTCGGCGTAGGCGGGACTAGAATGCAGCCATGACTCTCGATCTCGCAGCACCGGCGCTGCGCGCGGCGGCGAACGCGCAACCCTGGCTTGACCCGGCACGCTACTGGGGTAACCTCACCGATGCAACGGCCGAGCTCTCTGCCCCAGTGATTGCCCTCAGTGCAGAGGCGTTGAGCTACAACGCCAACGACATGCTCAGACGAGCAGGCGGCTTGCCGATCCGCGTTGCTTCGAAGTCCGTCAGGGTCCGCGGCGTGCTTGACGCGGTGCTCGCGCTCCCAGGGTATGCGGGGGTACTCGGCTACTCGCTCGCCGAGGCCGTGTGGCTCAGCGAGACCATCGACGACATCGTCGTTGCCTACCCGACGGCGGATCGGGCGGCGATTGCCGCGCTCGCCGCAGACCCGCGCGCCGCGGAGCGCGTGACCCTGATGGTTGACAGCCCAGAGCAGCTCGACCTCATCGACTCGGTTGTGGCGCCGGGAAAGCGCCCGAGTATCCGAGTGTGCCTCGACTTCGACGCATCGTGGCGGAGCAAAGCTCTAGGTCACATCGGGGTGTTCCGGAGCCCCATATTTACTGCTGCAGGCCTGCGCGAATTCGCGGAGCACATCCTCACACGCGAGGGCTTCACGATCGCGGGTGTGATGTCGTACGAGGCTCAGATCGCCGGCGTTGGTGACGCGCCTGTGGGTAAGCCGGCCGCTGGAATCGTGATGCGCGCAATGCAGCGCGCGAGCCACGCAGAGCTCGTTGATCGCCGGGCTGAGGCGCTCGCAGCGGTGCGCGCACTCGTCGACCTCGAGTTCGTCAACGGCGGCGGTACCGGATCCATCGAGCGCACCGTCGCGGAGGGTGGGATCACGGAGGTCGCAGCCGGCAGCGGGCTGTTCGGGCCGCACCTGTTCGACAACTACCGGTCGTTCACCCCGGCCCCAGCCGTCGCCTTTGCGCTCGACGTTGTGCGCAGGCCGAACGAGGAGACTGCGACGCTTCTCGGTGGCGGATGGATCGCTTCTGGGCCGGCCGCAGCCGACAGATTGCCGCAGCTCGCGTGGCCGCAAGGACTGCGATACGCCCCGCGTGAGGCCGCCGGGGAGGTGCAGAGTCCCGTAATCGGCGCCGCAGCGAGCTCGTTGCGAGTCGGTGACCGCGTCTGGCTCAGGCACACGAAATCGGGGGAGCCGATGGAACACGGCAACGCGGTCGTTCCGGTTACCGGTGCTGTTGCCGGTGACCCGATGCCGACCTATCGCGGAGAAGGGAAGTGCTTCCTATGAGCCCACGCTGGCACAATTGGGCGCGCACCGAGACGTCGACCCCTGCCACCGAGATCTTCCCGCGTAGCGCTGAGCAGATTGTCGCCGCCGTTGAGCGTGCTCGCGACACGGGCCACACCGTGAAACCGATCGGGGCTTCTCACAGCTTCACAGCAATCGGCGCAACCGACGGGATTCGGCTGCAGTTGAGCCGGATGCGCGGACTCGTGTCGGCTGATCCAGCCGCTTCGCGGGTGACGCTGTGGGCGGGCACGCATCTCTGGGAGCTGCCGGCGATCCTCGGCCCGCTTGGCCTTGCGCTCGCGAACATGGGCGACATCGACAAGCAAACGATCACGGGCGCAACCCAGACCGGCACCCACGGCACCGGACTCGGCCTCGGAGGGCTCTCGACGGCGGTCGTGGGCGCGACGCTGGTTACGGGAACGGGGGAGCTGCTCACCGTTTCGGAGACGGAGAACGCTGAGCTGTTGCCGGCCGTCGCGCTTGGCCTTGGGGCGCTCGGCGTGCTTGTCACGATCACGGTGCAGTGCGTGCCGCAATACCTGCTCCACGCCGTGGAAGCGCCAGACTCGTTCGAGTCGGTGCTCGACAGCTTCCTCGATCGGACACGGGAAGCTGATCACTTCGAGTTCTACTGGTTCCCCCACACGACGGGAGCCCGCACGAAGACCAACACGCGGATTGCGGTGGATCCGCAGCTGGGCGTCGCTGGGAGCGGTGCGCGCCCGCTGGGAACCGTCGCGCGCTACGTCGACGAGGAATTCATCAACAACGCGATGCTCGGAGTTGTCGTCGGGTTCCAGCGCCTGCTCCCCGCGACAACGCCGCGCATCAACCGGGCGGTGCAAACGGTGTCGAGCGCACGAGACTACGTTGACGAGTCGCACCGCGTCTATGTCACGAACCGGCGGGTGCACTTCCGCGAAATGGAATACGCCGTGCCGCTCGAGGCCGTGCCAGCTGCGCTCCGGGAACTGCGTGCGCTCATCGAGCGACGCGACTTCAAGGTGTCCTTCCCGATCGAGGTGCGCTCAGCGGCAGCAGACAATCTCATGCTTTCGACGGCGCACGGGCGCGAGAGCGGCTACATCGCAGTGCACCGGTACTGGCGCGACCGCGACGACGGATACTTCCGTGAGGCAGAGGCAGTGCTCGCCGCACACGCCGGGCGGCCGCACTGGGGGAAGATGCACACGCTCAGCGCGGAAGACCTGAGCGAGCGCTACCCGCGCTTCGACGATTTCCGTGCGGTGCGCGATCGGCTCGACCCCGACCGCCTG
Source organism: Leucobacter komagatae (assembly GCF_000834055.1). Lineage (GTDB taxonomy): Bacteria > Actinomycetota > Actinomycetes > Actinomycetales > Microbacteriaceae > Leucobacter > Leucobacter komagatae_A. Next base: position 3,169 of record NZ_JXSQ01000017.1, on the reverse strand, counting down.
TTCCATAACCCGTACCTGCACCGCGTGCTCGGGGCGTAAACTTCTTGCACCTTCACAGCGGAATCATCAGCTGTCGCGCTAGGATTTAGCTATGTCAACCGGATTGGTCATCACACTCGTCGTTGTCGCCCTCGTTGTCCTCGTTGTCGGATACCTGTGGGCCACATACAACTCCCTCGTCACCCTTCGGGTTCGAGTCGATGAGGCGTGGAGCGACATCACGGTGCAGCTGAAGCGGCGCGCGGATCTGATCCCCGCGCTCGTGGAAACCGTGAAGGGGTACGCGGCGCACGAGAAGGGCGTCTTCGAGTCCGTCACGCGCGCCAGGGCTGAGACGCTTTCTGCGCAGGGACCAGCCGAAGCCTCGGCCGCTGAGAACCACATGCAGTCAGCGCTGAAGAGCATCTTCGCCGTCGCGGAGGCTTACCCGCAGCTGCAGGCGAGCCAGAACTTCCTGCAGCTCCAGGGCGAGCTGGTTGACACCGAGAACAAGGTGCAGGCTGCCCGCCGCTTCTACAACGGCGGCGTTCGCGAGCTGAACACCAAGATTCAGGTCTTCCCGAACAACATGATCGCTGGGCCCTTCGGGTTCACACAGCGCGACTTCTTCGAGGTCGATGACGCGGCGGCCATCGCAGAGCCACCGCGCATTCAGTTCTAATACGTTGAACCCCGGAAGGAGGCCGCGTGTATAGCGCCATTCGCCGGAATAAGATCAACAGCGCCCTCATTATCGTGCTGTTCCTCGGCATCGTCGGGGGTCTTGGCTGGTTGGCCTCGGCGATCTATCAGTCGCCAGGCATCGTCATTGCTGTCATGGGCTTCGCGCTCGTGTACGCGCTCATCCAGTACTTCGCGGCAGGCAAACAAGCCGTGTCGATGAGCGGCGCTGTGAAGATCGAACAGCAGGACAACCCGCGGCTGTATCGCGTGGTCGAGAACCTGGCGATCACCACGGGCATGCCAATGCCTGAGGTGTATATCGTGCAGGATCCAGCCCCGAACGCGTTTGCGACCGGGCGTGACCCCGATCACGCCATCGTCGCAGCGACCACGGGTCTGCTCGACATCATGACCGACGCGGAGCTCGAGGGCGTGATGGCCCACGAACTCGGCCATGTACGCAACTACGACATCCGTGTCTCGATGATCGTCTACGGTCTCACTGTCGCCGTCGGCATGATCGCAGACATGCTCATGCGCATGGCCTTCTTCGGGCGCAATAACAGCAACAACAACCCAGCTGTAATGATCTTCGGGTTGGTCGCCATGCTGGTCGCGCCGCTCGTTGCGAGCATGGTGCAGCTTGCAGTCTCGCGACAGCGCGAGTACCTCGCTGACGCGACAGGCGCGCTCACCACGAGGCATCCTGAGGCGCTTGCGAGCGCCCTCCACAAACTCTCCGAGTACGGCAGGCCGCTGCAAAAGCAGCAGTCGAGCATGGCGCACCTCTGGATCGCCGATCCGTTGAAGCCCGGCATGATGCAGCGGCTGTTCGCGACGCACCCGCCGATCCCTGAGCGTATCCGCCGGCTCCTCGACATGGGTGGAAAGATGTAGCGAGCCGCACTCGCCACGGACATACGGTGCTGAGACACGCCTCAAAATACGAAAACCCGTAACCGAACCGTAATAGGCGTAGGGTAGAGGCAGTCAAAGGGGGTTGTTCACGTAGTGTCAAGCACGTTCCGCTCCCTGTCTATCCGAAATTACCGCATTTGGTTTTTCGGAGCGTTCATCTCGAACGTGGGAGCCTGGATGCAGGCAACGACACAAAACTGGGTCGTGCTCACAGAGCTCACAGAGAACAACGCTTCAGCCGTCGGTATCACCATGGCGCTGCAGTTTGGGCCGCAGCTGCTGCTCGTGCCCTTTAGCGGCGCGGTCGCGGATCGACTCGACCGCCGCAAGGTGCTGTTGGTTACGCAATCACTGCTCATGCTCCTCGCCGCGGGGCTCGGCGTGCTCCTCGTCACCGGGCAGGCGGAGCTGTGGCACCTCTACTCGTTCGCCCTCGGCCTCGGCGTTGTCAACGCGTTCGATGCGACGTCGCGGCAGGCATTCGTTTCCGACCTCGTGAGCAACAACCAACTCTCGAACGCTGTCGCGTTGAACTCGGCATCGTTCAACTCCGCCAGGCTCGTAGGGCCTGCGGTCGCCGGGCTGCTCATCGCAGCAATCGGCTCGGGCTGGGTGTTCATCATCAATGCCGCCTCGTTCCTCGCGATGCTCGGCGCCCTCACAATGATCACGACGACGCACGTGCGAGCGGACTCAAGCGTCAAGCGTGAGTCGCAACTCCGGCAGCTCTCGGCGGGGTTCCGCTACGTGATGGCAAGACGCGACATTCTTGTCATCTTCGTCATGGTGTTCCTCGTCGGGGCATTCAGCATGAACTTCCCAGTGATGTCCTCAACCATGGCCGTCGAGTTTGGTCGGGGAGCCGCCGACTACGGCTTGCTGTCGTCCATTCTTGCGATTGGTTCTCTCACCGGGGCGCTGTTGGCGGCACGCCGTCAGGCGGCGCGCATGCGCGTTGTCATCATCTCGGTTGGCGGGCTTGGCATCGTGAGTCTGCTCGGCGCGGTGATGCCGACGTACTGGCTGTTCGCGTCGACCCTCGTGTTCTTTGGACTGGCAACGTCGACGATGCTCACGACGGCAAACGGCTTCGTGCAGACGACGTCGGATCCGGCGGTTCGCGGGCGGGTGCTCGCGCTCTACATGGCGATCCTCATGGGCGGAACCCCAATCGGGGCACCGCTTGTTGGGGCTGCCGCGGACGCGCTCGGCCCGCGCTCAACGTTTGTGATTTCCGGCGTCGCGGCGCTCATCGCGTTCGCGATCGGGATGACCTGGTTGATCTCGGAGCGGCAGCTGCGCGTGCGATGGGACCACGGACTGCAGTTCACCCATGCCGGTCGCCCAAATGTGGGCGACGATCGCGGGCAGCAGGTGGAAACCCTCACCGCCCCCATCGACGTGCTGCGCCGCGAACCGGAACTCGAAGACCCGCTGAAAACTCACTGGGACTCGGCCCCGCAGGAGGGTCCGCCAACAACCGGCGTGATTCCGCTGCCGAAGCCGAATATTCCGCGTGATGACGAGGAATCCGACGGTCGCGAGGGGTAGGCTAGAGGCGATGTGCGGGTATGCCCGCGGAACCCTC
>NZ_JXSQ01000016.1 GCF_000834055.1 Leucobacter komagatae | reverse complement strand
GCCGGCGGGGAGCGCGGCGCGGTAGACTGTGTGCACTATGGCTACTTTCGGCACCCTCTCCTCGCGGCTTACCGACACCTTCAAGAACCTCCGCACGAAGGGAAAGCTCTCAGCGGCTGACGTTGACGGCACGGTTCGGGAGATCCGTCGCGCCCTTCTCGAGGCCGACGTCTCCCTTGACGTCGTCAAGGACTTCACGGGCAAGGTGCGCGAGCGCGCCCTCGGCGACGAAGTCAACCGCGCGCTGAACCCTGCCCAGCAGGTCGTGCAGATCGTCAACGAAGAGCTCGTCGAGGTGCTCGGCGGCGACCAGCGGCGCCTGCAGTTCGCGAAGAACCCGCCGACCGTGATCATGCTCGCAGGCCTCCAGGGCGCGGGCAAGACGACGCTCGCCGGCAAGCTTGCGAAGTGGCTCAAGGGTCAGGGGCACACGCCGCTGCTCGTCGCGTGTGACCTCCAGCGCCCGAACGCCGTCACGCAGCTCGGTGTTGTCGCCGAGCAGGCCGGAGTCGCGATTTTCGCTCCGGAGCCGGGCAATGGCGTCGGCAACCCGGTCAAGGTTGCGAAGCAGGGCGTCGCTGAAGCGCGGGCCAAGCAGTATGACTTCGTGATCATTGATACCGCGGGACGCCTCGGTGTTGACGCCGAGATGATGCAGCAGGCAAGCGACATTCGCAAGGCAACCAACCCCGACGAGGTGCTGTTCGTCATCGACTCGCTCATTGGGCAGGACGCCGTCGCGACCGCACAAGCATTCCAGGAGGGCGTCGACTTCACTGGCGTCGTGCTCACGAAGCTTGACGGTGATCAGCGAGGTGGCGCTGCGCTTTCAATCCGTGGCGTGACCGGCAGGCCGATCCTGTTCGCATCGACGGGAGAGGGGCTCGACGACTTCGAGCAGTTCCACCCCGATCGTATGGCGAGCCGAATTCTTGACCTCGGCGACATCCTTACCCTCATCGAGCAGGCGCAGAGCGCGTTCGACGAGGACGAGGCGAAGAAGGTCGCCGAGAAGATCGCGAAGGACGAGTTCACGCTCGACGACTTCCTCGGTCAGATGCAGCAGCTGCGCGGTGCCGGCTCCATCAAGAAGATGATGGGCATGCTTCCCGGCATGGGCAAGATGAAGGATCAGCTCGAGAACTTCGACGAGCGCGAGATCATCCGCACTGAGGCGATCATCCAGTCGATGACGCAGGACGAGCGGAAGAACCCGAAGATCCTCAACGGTTCGCGCCGGCTCCGCATTGCTAAGGGTTCCGGCATGACGGTCACCGACGTGAACTCGCTCGTGCAGCGCTTCGAGCAGGCCGCGAAGATGATGAAGACCGTCGCGCGCGGCGGCATGCCCCAGATCCCCGGCATGGGCCCGGTCCCAGGGATGGGTGGCCACGGCGGCAAGAAGAAGCAGCAGCAGAAGGGCAAGGGCGCGAAGCGTTCCGGCAACCCCGCAAAGCGCGCGCAGCTCCCAGCGGAGACGCCCGCGACGCAGGGTGGATCGGGCTTCGGCCTCGGCGGCGCAGCCGGTGCAGGGGGAGCGGCGCCGAGCCCCGAGGAAATGGAAAAGCTGCAGCAGATGCTTGGTGGTGGACTCCGCTAGGTGGGAGGACGGCAGCGTCAGGAGCTCCCTGGCGGCCGACTCACTCAACTCCTGGAGGCCTGGCCTGCAAGGGTGACGTGGGCCCAGGTGCGCGAGGAAGACCCGACGGTCTTCCGGCAGGCTGCCCTTGGCGGTCTCCTCGTGTGCGGGGCGATCCTTGTGACGCTGCTCTGGTGCCTGCTCACGTTTGACTGGCCGACGCTACTTGAGTTGCCTGGACTGCTCGAGTGGATGCGGCCGCTGCTCATGGTCGTGTCGCTCTTCGGGGCGATCCTGCTGTGGCTGTTTGGCGTGATCCTGCTTTCGCTCCCGTCGGACACGAAGCGTGCGCTTGCGTTCAAGGGATACGCGGAGCGGGTAGGCCTGACGTTTTCCCGGTTCGGGTTTGCTTCGCCGGTGCTCGGCGTGTTCTTCGCCGAAAAGCTGCCGGGCCTTCGCGACCCAGCACGGGTGCGCCCGCCAATGAGCGCCGAGCCGCCAGCGTCGCTCTTTCGCACGACCTACGTGCTGTGGGCGGGCCGAGACGGACTGCACCCGCGCCTGCAGTTTGGTATCGCCGCGCACCAGGGCGACAAGAGCTCTCCGAAGGGGCCGCGGCACGCGTTTCGCTACCTGTCGATGCGGCTTCCGCGTGCGCTGCCGCACCTCATCATTGATGCCCGCGGCAACGGGAGTCTGCGCTCGCTGCTTCCAGGCTCGCAACGGTTGCAGCTCGAGGGAGACTTCGACCGCCATTTCACGGCGTACGTGCCAGCGGGTTATGAGCGCGACGCGCTCGAGCTCCTCACTCCCGACGTCATGGCGTGCCTCATCGACCATGGGCGGTCCTGGGACATCGAGGTCATCGATGACACGCTGCAGCTCGCATCGACCAAGCTTCGCAAGCGGAGTGACCGCGGGGAGTCGGCGGCAATGCTGTTGTTTGCCGAACTTGTTGGGGCTGAGCTTGGGCACCAGGCGGCGACGTATTCTGACCCGCGCGCGAAGACGCCTCGCGTGCAGGTCGCCGCTCAGGGCCGCCGCCTGCGGCGACGCTCGACCGTGTGGACGACTGCGGCGTTTATCGTCGGCATCGGCGTGATGTTGGGCTACCCCTTTGTGCTGGGGTGGCTGCTCGACCGCTAAGCGGTTGCGTGTGGTGGCTCGAGTTGCGCGTGTGGGGGCTCGATCGGGGCGATGGTCCACGACGCTGATACCTCGTCGCCCGGCGCGATGATGAGGAGGTCCTCACCCGATTGGAACGCCGCCGGAGGGCACGTCATGGGCTCGACGGCGAGGCCCAGCCGGTTGAGCCGGAGGTTCGGCTGATCGGCAGTGTGCACCTGCACCCAGCGGCAGCGCTCGTCGAAGCGGATCTCGGCGCCGCGGCCGGAGCGGTCGGTGACGCGCACGCGGGCGAGCCCGTCTTGTCCGCGGGTGAGCCCCGTGAATGCGTGGTCGAGCTCTGCTCTGCCGATCGCCCGCGCCTCGCGGTAGTCGAAGCGTGTTGGATCGTGGTCGACTGCAGCTGTCGCACGCGGCGAGAGCCTGTCGTCGGTGAGTAGCACGGTGTCTGCAGGGAGCGTGAGCGTCCATGAGTCGAGCGGCCCGTCTGGGGCGACGAGGTAGGGGTGTGGCCCCGTTCCGAAGGGTGCGGGTGTGTCCGCGTTGTTCTTCGCGTTCACCGTCTGCGTGAGACCGTCTGGGCCGAGTCGGTACGTGGTGGTCAGTGCGATGCGCCAGGGGTAGCCGGGTTGCGGCACGATCTCGGTTGCGAGCGTGACGGCGTGCTCGGCGTGCACGAGCACGGTCCAGTCGAGCCAGCTCACGAGGCCGTGGAGGGCGTGTCCGCGGCCGGGCTCGGTGAGGGGAAGTTGCTGCTCGCCCTGAAAGAGGTAGCTGCCGTCTGGGATCCGGTTCGGCCAGGGGGCGAGCGTTGCTCCCCTGAAGGATGGCCTGATCTCTGTTGCGGTGAAGGGGAGCACGAGGTCGCGGTCGTAGGCGCGGTAGCTCGCGAGCGAGGCGCCGACCGTGACGATCCGGGCCTCGGAGTCCCCGAGCGAAATAGATAGCTCTGCCCCCGAGGGGTTGCTGCTCAGCTCGAATTCCGTTTGATCGCTTCGCTCCATGCACTCATCGTAGTCCGCGCGTTCGGGCATTGTCCTGCGAGTTTTTGGGGCCTACCACCATCGCCGCGGGGTTTCTGTGAGTGTTGTCGGGCTCTCATTTAGCAAGAACCCTTTGACATGTACTATGGTACTGGTGATGTGATTCACATCCGGTGCGTCGGAACGGCGCAGGGAATGCCAACTCAGTGATTCAAAGGTGACTCTATGGCTCGAAAGAAGATTCTCTCAGGCGTCGCGCTCGGCGCTGCCGCGATGCTCCTGCTCAGCGGGTGTGCGACAGGCGGCTCAGGCGACTCAGGCGCGACCGACGGCGAGGCAACGGCTGGAGGTACGCTCAAGGTCCTCGCAAACGGCGATGTGGATCGCCTCGACCCACAGCTCACCGCATACGTGCCGGTGAACAGCGTCGTCCGTTCGCTCTCGCGTTCGCTGCTCAACTATGAGGCCTCAAACGACGTCGACGAGCGCATCGCGCTGACCGGCGACCTCGCCGAGGAAGTTCCCGTTGCGAGCGAGGATGGGCTGACCTACGAGATCAAGCTCCGCGAGGGCGCGACGTGGGACGCTCCTGACGGCGCGCGCCCAATCGTCGCGGGCGACGTCGCGCGCGGCATCGAGCGGATCTGCAACCCGCACATTGGTGCGGCGCTCGGCGGCTACTTCATCAACCTCATCGAGGGCATGAACGAATACTGCGAAGGCTTCGCAGGCGTCGCTGCCGAGCCAGCAGCGATGAAGGAATACATCGAGTCAAATGACATCGCTGGCATCGCCACCCCCGACGACCAGACGGTGATCTTCACCCTCGTTGAGCCCGCATCGGACTTCACGTCGATGCTCAGCCTCCCCACCGCGAACCCCGCGCCCATTGAGGTGCTCGACTACCTCCCGGATTCCCCCGAATACCGCGAGAACTTTGTCGCATCGGGCCCGTACACCGTCGGCTCGTACACGCCAGACGTGAAGTGGGAGTTCGTGCGCAACGAGTCGTGGAACGCCGACAGCGATCCGCTCCGCAAGGCCTACGTCGACAAGATCGAGATGACGATGGGCGTCGAGGGCGACGCGGCGATGCAGCAGCTGCAGGCTGGCTCAGCCGACATGCTGTTCGACCTCAGCCCGAGCCCCGCGAACATTCAGCAGCTCACCGCGGCGAACGACGAGAAGTTCACCACGATGGAGAACGGCGGCATCGACCAGTTCATGTGGTTCAACACCGCAACGACGAACAACAACAGCGCGCTGCAGAAGCTCGAGGTTCGCCAGGCGATTCAGTACGCGATTGACAAGCCTGCCGTCGTCCAGGTCATGGGCGGAGAAGACATCGCGGCGGTCACGAACGGTATCTTCGGCCCCGGCATCAACGGCTACGAGGACTTCAGCCTCTACGGCGACAAGAGCGGCAAGGCCGATCCCGAGAAGGCGAAGGCGCTTCTCAAGGAGGCTGGCGTCGAGAACCTCACCCTGAAGTTCCCCTACCGCAACGTCGGCACGCAGCCCGATATCGCGCAGACCGTGCAGGCAAGCCTTGAGGCCGCGGGCATCACCGTCGAGCTGTTCCCCGTCCCGCCGACTGACTATTACGCGAACTTCATGACGAACCGCGAGAATGCCTCGAGCGGCGAGTGGGACGTTGCGCTCGTCGGCTGGTCGCCCGACTGGGTAGGTGGAGCTGCTCGCAGCGTCTTCCAGCCGCAGTTCACGTTCGATGGCACCCCGCAGTCCTACAACTACGTCGATTTCAACAGCGACAAGGCCAACGAGCTCGCCGACCAGGCCCTCGCTGCTGCGACGCCAGAGGAAGCTGGCAAGCTCTGGCACGAGGTCGACAAGACCGTCATGGCCGAGTCACCCATCGTGAGCATCGTCTCGCGCAAGAAGGCGAACTACCACTCAGACCGCGTGCAGAACTTCCAGATCTACGCGCTCGCCCAAAACGGCGACTGGGCAAACGTTTGGCTCAAGCAGTAACACGCGGGTAGCCAGCTCGTGGGGCGGCGGAAGCATCGCCGCCCCACGAGCGCCAACCCCACCTGCACACCATCACAATCTGGGAGAACGAGTGGCAATACTCGATGTTCGGAATCTCGTAATCGACATTCCGACAGAAGACGGCGCTGTCCACGCCGTGCAAGACGTATCTTTTTCGGTGAACGAGGGCGAGTTCTTCGGCATCGTCGGCGAATCTGGTTCAGGCAAGTCCGTGCTCGTCCAGTCGATCATGGGCCTCATTCCGCAGTCGAAGCGCTCGGGTGAGGTCTTCTTCCAGGGGGAGAACCTGCTCACGCTCTCCGAGGAGGGCCTGCGCAAGAAGCGCGGCGCAGAGATCAGCATGATCTTCCAGGATCCGCTGTCGAGCCTGCACCCGCAGTACACAATCGGGTGGCAGATCGTCGAGCAGATCCGCGCTCACGAAAACGTGTCGAAGGAGGCCGCGAAGGCCCGCGCGATTGAGCTGCTCGAGAAAGTGCGTATCCCCGACGCGGCAGCGCGCTTCGACGCATACCCGCACCAGTTCTCAGGCGGCATGCGCCAGCGCGTCATGATCGCAATGAGCCTGTCACTGAACCCAGCGCTCATCATCGCCGACGAGCCGACAACGGCGTTGGATTCGACCGTGCAGGCGCAGATCCTCGACCTCCTCGCTGAGATGCGCGAAGACTTTGGCGCAACCGTGCTGATGATCAGCCACGATCTCGGCATTCTCTCCCGCGTCGCCGACCGCGTCATGGTCATGTACGGCGGCCGCAAGCTTGAGAGCGGCACGAGCGACAACGTGCTCGGCAACCCCGCGCACCCCTATACGGCAGGGCTGCTGCGCTCGTCGTCATTCAACCGCGCTCCTGGCACACCGCTCATCCCGATTGGCGGCAGGCCGCCGAGCCTGCTGAACCCGCCGACCGGCTGCGTCTTCCGTGACCGGTGCCCGAACGCCATGGACATCTGCGGTGAGGCACCGCCGCTCCAGAAATTTGACGACGGCACCGAGTCTCTCTGCTGGCTGACAACCCCGCCCGTCGAGCCGCCGGCGCCCGAGCTGCCCGAGGCCGAGATCGTCGCGTCGAACGACGACAGCATCGTCGACGTCGAGCATCTCACGCTCACGTTCCCGCAGCGCCGCGGCGAAGACCGCACGGTGCTCGAGGACATCTCCATCCAGGTGCGCCGCGGCGAGACCCTCGGACTCGTCGGCGAGAGCGGCTGCGGCAAGACGACGCTCGCGCGCGCAATTGCCGGTCTCATTCCGCCAACCTCAGGCGTCATCCGTTTCGACGGCGAAGACACGGCCGAACTCACGAGCGCCGAGTGGCGGCAGATGCGGCGCAAGGTGCAGGTCGTGTTCCAGGATCCGTTCGGGTCGCTGAACCCGAAGCGCCGCGTCGGCTCGATCATTGGGGACCCGTTCCGGATCCACAAGGTTGCGCGGGGCGACGACAGGCTCGCCCGCGTGCAGGAGCTCATGGAGATCGTTGGCCTCAACCCCGAACACTACAACCGCTTCCCGTCGCAGTTCTCAGGCGGGCAACGCCAGCGCATCGGCATCGCGCGCGCAATCGCGCTGAACCCCGAGCTCGTGATTCTCGACGAGCCGGTCTCCGCGCTCGACGTCTCGATCCAGGCGCAGGTGCTCAACCTCCTCGACGAGCTGCAGCGCGAGCTCGGCCTCACATACCTGTTCATCTCCCACGACCTCGCGGTTGTGCGGCACGTCTGCGACCGGATCGCGGTCATGGACGGCGGCAAGATCATCGAGCTCGGCACGGCGGAGGCCGTCTACGGCGAACCGCAGCAGGCCTTCACCAAGAAGCTGCTCTCGGCGGCGGCCCCCGAGATCCCACGCGTCGAACGGGAACGCGTGCTCGTTGGCGCGGTGTCCCGCGAAACGCCGGCCGAAGGAGGCCTCAAGTGAACCGCGTGTTCTCGAAAGAAACGAAGCTCATCACGACCCCCGGGTACGCGGCGCAAAAGGTCGCCGATATTCAGGCGAAAAGCTCAGCACAGCTCACCATTGCGCGCCTCGTGCGCGACCCAGCGAGCGTGCTCTCCGCCCTCATGATCGTCGGCATCGTGCTCTTCGCAATCGGTGCACCGCTCGTCGCGCAGTGGACGGGCCACGGGCCCGCCGAGCAGTTCCGCGAGACTGGGCTCTCGGCCGCTGGCATCCCCGTCGGCCCGAGCGGCGAGTTCCTGCTCGGCACCGATCAGCTCGGCCGCGACGTGCTCGTTCGCCTCGCATACGGCGCCAGAGTCTCGCTGCTCGTCGGTGTCGTGGCCTCGCTCATCGCGTCGCTGATCGGCGTGATCGTCGGTGCGACCGCGGGCTTCTTCGGTGGCTGGGTCGACACGCTGCTCAGCCGCGTCATCGACCTCGTGATGAGCGTCCCGTTCCTGCTCGTCGCGATCGCGCTCGTCGCGGTGCTCGGCCCGAGCCTCGGGCTGTCGATCATCGTTATTGTGTTCTTCAGCTGGGCTGGGCTCGCGCGCGTTATCCGCGGCCAGGTGCTCGCGATTCGCGAGCGAGAGTACATTGAGGCCGCTCGCTCGCTCGGTGAGTCCCGCTGGTCCATTATGGTCCGCGACGTGCTTCCGAACCTCGTCGTGCCCATCATTGTGTACACGACGCTCGGCATTCCGGCGGCCGTCGTCTTCGAGGCGACGCTGTCGTTCCTCGGCCTCGGTATTGTGCCGCCGACCCCGAGCTGGGGCAACATGCTCGCCGACGCCGCGAACGGCTCGATGTACATGGTCGCGCCGTGGATGGTGCTTGTGCCTGGCCTCGCGCTCCTCGCGCTCACCCTCGCGTTCAATCTGCTCGGCGACGGCCTCCGCGACGCACTCGATCCGACTTCCTCGAAGGGCAACAAAGCATGATTCGCTACTTCCTGTCACGGGTAGGCTTCGGCGCGCTCGTGCTCTTCCTGCTCAGCGTGTTCGTCTTCGTGCTGTTCTACGTCTCGCCGTCCGACCCCGCCCGCATCATCGCGGGCGACAAGGCGACCGAGGCGCTCATGGAACAGATCCGCGTGAACCTCGGGCTCGACAAGCCCATGATCCAGCAGTACTTCATGTTCCTCGGCAACCTCCTCCAGGGCGACCTGGGCTTCTCGTACCGCTCGAACCTGCCCGTATGGGACCTGCTCGTGCGCCGCATCCCCGTGACGATGTCGCTCGTCTTCGGCGCCGTGTTTGTGTGGCTCGCGATCGGCATCCCGATCGGCATCAGCTCGGCGAAGCACCCGGGAACGCTGCGCGATCGCATCGGCCAGGGGTTTGCGATCATCGGCATCAGCTTCCCAACGTTCGTGCTCGGCATGATCGCGCTCTACACCCTGTACTTCCTGCCGACGAAAATGGGCATCACCCTGTTCCCGCCCTCGGGGTACATCGCGTTCGGCGAGAACCCCGGCCAGTGGGCGTGGCACCTGATCCTGCCGTGGCTCACGCTCGCGCTCGTGATCGCGGCCGTGTACGCCAGGCTCACGCGCGGGCAGATGCTCGACGTGCTCGGCCAGGACTACATCCGCACGGCGCGCGCGAAGGGGCTCACGGAGCGCCGGGTGACGTACGTGCACGCGTTCCGTTCGGCGATGCCGCCGCTCGTCACGCAGCTCGGGATCGACATCGGTATGCTCCTCGGAGGCGTGATCGTCATCGAGCAGGTGTTCGGCCTCCCAGGGGTCGGATCGCTCGCCGTGACGAGCGTTGCGATGCAGGATCGCCCCGTGGTGATAGCGATCGTGCTGCTCGGCGGAGTGTTCGTCGTGCTGTCGAACCTCATCGTTGACACCCTCTACGCGCTGCTTGATTCGAGAGTAAGGACTGCCCGAAAATGACTGACTGGTATCCCATCGGAACCCGCCTCGTTGCCCGCGACCTCTGGGTCGAGGTGCCGCTTGACTGGAAGGAGCCAGCGGGGGAGACCATCAGGGTCTTCGCCCGCGAGGTCGTCGACGCGACCAAGCGCGACGCAGACCTGCCGCTCCTCGTCTTCCTCCAGGGTGGACCTGGCGGCAAGTCGCCGCGGCCGCTCGAGGCGGACGGATGGATCGGCGACGCGACCCGTCGATTCCGTGTCATCCTGCCCGATCAGCGGGGGACAGGCCGCTCGACTCCGCTGAGCGCTAGCTCGTTCGCTGAGCTCGATGCGGCAGCGGGCGCGCGGCTGCTCGCCCTGCACCGCCAGGATTCGATCGTGCGCGACTTCGAGGCGCTGCGCGAGGCGCACTTCCCTGGTCGCCAGTGGTGGACGCTCGGGCAGAGCTACGGCGGCTTCCTCACGCTGCAGTACCTCTCGCACTTCCCCGATTCGGTCGTCGCGTCCGCGATCACGGGTGGGCTGCCGAGCATAGACCCGGATCCCGAGGTCGTCTACGCGCGCACCTTCCCACGCATCGCGGAGAAGAACCGGCAGTTCCGTGCGCGGCACCCGCAGCTCGTGGATCGCATCTCCCGCGTCGCCGACCTGCTCGAGCGGGAAGAGGTGCGCCTGCCCGGAGGCGACAGGCTCACGGTGCGCAGGCTCCAGGTGCTCGGGATCGACTTCGGCATGCAGCCGGGCTTCGACCGCGTGCACTGGATCTTCGACGAGGCGTTCGCCGACGAGGCAGAGACGCGGCTCTCCGCCACGTTCCTCGCGACGGTCGAGGCCGAGACGAGCTTCGCGACGAACCCGCTGTTCATCGCACTGCAGGAGGCAATCTACGGGCCGGGTCCGAGCGCGTGGGCGGCGCAGCGCGAGCGCGAGCGCCACCCCGAGTTCGCAGAATCCGCCAGGCCGCTGAACTTCACCGGCGAAACCGTGTTCCCGTGGATGTTCTCTGAGATCTCAACGCTCACGGGCATCGAGGCTGCTGTCACGCACCTCGCCGCGAACGAGCAGCCCATCGAGATGTACGACCACGAGCAGCTCGCGCGGAACGCGGTGCCCGTCGAGGCCGCCGTCTACTACGACGATATGTACGTTGACGCGCAGCTCTCGCTCGACACCGCGGCCCGCGTCCCCGGCGTGCACGCGTGGGTGACCAACGAGTTCGAGCACGACGGGCTGCGGCTCGGCGATGTCGCCGAGCGCCTGTTCACGGCCCTCGAGCAGCGGCTTGGCGGTACGCGCAGCACGCGCGACTAATTTTTCACTGAACACTTCGAGAGGAAAACAGAAATGACCCACCACCACGACGGTCCGACGCTCAACGGACTCGGCAGCTCAGTTCGCGTAGTCGACTGGGAATCCGGCATGCCGAACTCGCGTGCGACACGTCGCGACCCGCGCATGCCGCTGCTGAGCGAGGTTCCCGGCTTCACGTCGTGGATGGCGGAGGGGTGGGGCGAAGCGTCGCGCGAGCTCAGCGTCGAGGCTGGTGCCGCGCAGGCGGCGGCGGATCACCGGGCCAGGCTCTCCGCGGAGCTTCCCGGTGAGACGCTCGTTGTGACCGCAGGTCGGTCGCAGCTGCGGGCGAACGACACCTACTTCGAGTTCCGTGCGGATAGTGATTTCCTGTGGACCGTCGGGCATGGCGTTGAGGACGCGGTGCTCGTCATGCGCCCTGTCGCGGGCGGGCACGACGCGACGCTCTACATCACGCCTCCTGCGCGGCCCGGCAGCCGCGGCTTCTTTGCCGACGCGAACCACGGCGAGCTGTGGGTCGGACCCATTGCTGGCACCGCCGAGGTGACGGAGGCCCTTGGGCTCACCGTGCGCCCGATCGCCGAGCTCGCAGAGGCTGGCGTGCCAGACAGTGCGCTCATCGCAGGCGCTGCCGTCGTCGCGCGGGGTGCTGGTGCCGCGCTCGAGGGCCGCGCGCGCTCGGCGCGGCTCGCGACGGTGCTCTCCGAGCTACGCCAGATCAAGGACGCGTGGGAGATTGCGCAGCTGCGCGCAGCGAACCTTGCGACCGTGGAAGGCTTCGCGGCAGTGAGCCGCGAGATTCCGCGCGCGATCGCGAGCGGGGGCGAGCGTTGGCTGCAGGGCACGTTCGACCGCCACGCGCGGACGGTCGGCCAGGCGCCAGGCTACGCGACAATCGTCGGCTCGGGAGCGCACGCGCCGATCCTCCACTGGGTGCGCACCGACGGCGACGTGCACCCCGACGAGATGCTGCTGCTCGACATGGGCGTTGAGATGCGCTCCGGGTACACCGCTGACGTCACGCGCACCCTGCCGGCGAGCGGCACGTTCACCGACGCTCAGCGCCGGGTGCACGACCTCGTCGAGAAGTCGCATCGGGCAGGGCTCGCCGCAGTGCAGCCGGGCAAGCTCTGGGCAGACTTCCACGCCGCGTGCATGGAGGTGCTCGCGCACGGGCTCGATGACTGGGGCATGCTGCCGGTGTCGGTCGACGAAGCGCTCTCCGAGCAGGGGCAGCACCATCGCCGCTACATCGTGTGTGGCGTCGGCCACCACCTCGGCCTCGACGTGCACGACTGTGATTCGTCGCGCTACGAGACCTACCTTGGCGGCACCGTGCAGCCGGGGATGGCGCTCACGGTCGAGCCGGGCCTGTACTTCCACTCGTGGGACGAAACGGTGCCCCCTGAGCTGCGCGGAATGGGTGTGCGAATCGAGGACGATCTCGTCGTCACCGAGACTGGTCACGAGGTGATTTCGGATGCGCTGCCGATCGATGCGGCGGGTCTCGAGGCGTGGATGCGGAGCGTCTCCGCGGAGTAGTGAGCCCACGGTGAGGCAAAACCCCTGGTCCCGTCAAAAATTGCAATTTGGGCCAGCGTGTGGCAAACTTACTGAGTTCGCAGAAATGCGTGCCACGCTTCCGCGCTCCTCGGTCTTCGAGGCCTGATGTTCGCGCGGTGTCACCTGTAACCCAACCTGAAGGAGCCAGCACATGGCAGTCAAGATTCGCCTCAAGCGCCTCGGCAAGATCCGCGCACCGTTCTACCGTATCGTCGTTGCAGACTCGCGCACCAAGCGCGACGGCCGCGTCATCGAGGAGATCGGCAAGTACCACCCGACCGAGAACCCCTCCTTCATCGAGGTTGACTCGGAGCGCGCGCAGTACTGGCTCAGCGTCGGCGCACAGCCGACCGAGCAGGTTGCAGCTCTCCTCAAGCTCACGGGCGACTGGGGCAAGTTCTCGGGCGAGGGCTCGACCGAGTCGAAGGTGCTCCCTCCCGAGCCGAAGGAAGTTTTCGAGGCTGACGCAAAGAAGAAGCCCGTCCTTCGCCCCAAGGCTGCAAAGCCGGTAGAGGCACCCGCCGAGACCGAGGCGCCGGCTGAAGAGGCCGCTGCTGAGACCACCGAGGCCTAAGACTCTTGGCTGAGATGGTACTCGCTGATGCGCTCGCGCATCTCGTGAAGGGTGTCGTTGATCACCCTGACGAGGTACGCATCAACCAGCGCGCGGGAAACCGTGGCGAGACCCTCGAGATTCGCGTGCACCCTGAAGATCTTGGGCGTGTGATTGGCCGCAGTGGCCGCACAGCTCAGGCGCTTCGCACGGTGATCGCAGCGCTTGCAACCGGCGATCGCGTGCGTGTCGACATTGTCGACACAGACGCACCAGAGGCCGGCTGATGGCGGACGCTCCCAAGCGTGCGCAAGCTCCCCCGTCCCGCTAGCGGGGCGGGGAGTTTGCGTGTCGGACGCTTGACGAAGCCGCACGGTCTCAAGGGTGGCGTGAAGCTTGAAATGTTCACGGACAACCCGGGTCTCCGATTTTTCCCAGGGGCCAAGTTCTTCCTGCAGGTGCCAGAGGATTCCCCCTGGTTCGGCAAGGACATCGAGCTCCGGGAGCTGCGCTGGTACAACGGGATGCCCGTTGGCTTCTTTGCTGAGGTGCCTGACCGCACCGCAGCTGAGAGCATCGTGCGCGCGATCCTGTGGATCGACGAGCAGGCTGTTGCGGCGGGTTCCGAGGAGAACGCATGGTACGACCATGAGCTCGTTGGGCTCGACGTCGTGCAGCCCGTCGAGGGCGGCGGCACCGAGAAGCTTGGAACCGTAGCTGAGGTGCAGCACTTCCCCGCGCAGGATCTGCTCTCGGTGAACACCCCGGGCGGAACCGTGCTCGTGCCCTTCGTTGAAGCGATCGTTCCGAGCATCGACATCGAGGCCGGTGTTGTCACCGTGACGCCACCAACCGGGCTGTTCGGTGACGGTGCAATCGAGGACGGGACGCAGAACCCGGGGGCAGGCGCGTGAGGATCGACGTCGTTACGATCTTCCCCGGGTACTTCGATGCCCTCGAGCTCTCGCTCATGGGGAAGGCCCGCGACAGGGGGCTCATAGACCTCCGCGTGCACGACCTGCGCGAGTCCGCCAACGACAAGCATCGAACGGTCGACGACACGCCGACCGGTGGCGGTGCTGGCATGGTTATGAAGCCGGAACCTTGGGCTCAGGCGCTCGACGGGATCCTTGCGGATTCCGTCGGCGCCGAGCCGGGGGAGTCCGACGAACCACTCATCATTTTTCCCTCGCCAGCCGGTGAGGTCTTCACTCAGGCGATGGCACGCGAGCTCGCGAGTGAGGCCCATCTCGTGTTTGGCTGCGGGCGATACGAAGGCATCGACCAGCGCGTGTTCGACGAATACGGTGAGCGCGGCCGGGTTCGCCTGGTGAGCATTGGTGACTACGTCTTGAACGGCGGTGAGGTCGCCTCCATCGCAATGATCGAGGCCATCGGCCGGCTGCTGCCAGGCGTGGTCGGTAACCCGGACAGTCTCGTCGAGGAATCGCACGAGGATGGGCTGCTCGAGTACCCCAGCTACACGAAGCCAGCGGAGTGGCGTGGCAGGCGCGTTCCTGACGTGCTGCTCTCTGGCAACCACGCTGCGATCAACGCGTGGCGACACGAACAGAGCCTTGAACGCACCAGACGCGTGAGGCCGGACCTGCTGGACGACTAATCTTGATGCATGCGTGATTTTTTCTCAGCGGCGACCGGCAAAACGGTTCGAGCACTGGCCAGACTTCGCGGTGGGGGGTCGGCGATGCCCGGCCTCGTTGTCGAACGCCTCGATCCTGGCTTCATGGCCAGGGTGCTTGAGCGGCTGCCGCTCGGCGTCATTGCCGTCAGCGGTACGAACGGCAAGACGACGACAACGAAGATGATCGTTGAGATGCTCGAGGCCCAGGGGCTCAGAGTGTTTACGAACAAGACCGGTTCGAATTTCTCTCGCGGCGTCGTCGCGGCGATCGTCGGCGAGAGCTCGCTCGGGGGCAAGCTCGACGCTGACGTCGCGGTGCTCGAGCTCGACGAAGCGCACGCGATGTTCTTCATTGAGCGAGTCAAGCCCCGCTTCACGCTCCTGCTCAACGTGCTTCGCGACCAGCTCGACCGCTTTGGTGAGATTGATACCACCGCGCGGTACCTGCAGCGTATCGCGGACGCGACGACCGACGTGCTTGTCGTAAACCGCGAGGATAGGCTGATCGCAGAGATCGGTGAGCGAACGCGCGCCAGGTCGGAGGCGGGCCCGGGCCCGGAGGTGCGGGAGTTTGGGCTCGCACCGGCGCTGCTGAGCACCTTTCCGGGCGACGACGACTTTCACGCTTCGCCGGCGACTGCTACCGGGGCGGGGGCGCAGCCCGATGCTGCCGGTGGCGCAGCTGCGGTCGACGTGCGCACCGAGGCCGACGTGACGCTTCTCGCGCTCGGGAAGAACGAAGCGACGTTCCGCATCGACGGCGAGGTGCACGAGACCCCGCTGCAGCTCGAGGGGCTGTACAACACCTACAACGCCGCTGCTGCGCTCGTCACTGTGCGCGCGGTGCTTGAGCGGGCGGTTGCTGTCGGGGCTGCTAAGACGGCGGCGACGGGGGCGGTGCTGGAATCGCTCGCTGTGGTTCGGCCGGCGTTTGGTCGCGGCGAGAAGCTCGAGCTCGACGGCCAGCCGCTCGAGCTCGTGCTTGTCAAGAATCCCGCCGGCTTCCGGCTCGGCCTCGCGTCGTTCGACGCTGAAGGCGTGGCGGTGATGATCGCGATCAATGATCAGTACGCCGATGGGCGTGACATGTCGTGGCTGTGGGACGTGGACTTCGGTTCGCTCGCTGCCGGCGGTGTGGATACCGTCTCCGGCACGCGAGCGTGGGACATGGTGCTCAGGCTCGAGCACGACGATGTGCCGGTTGGGGTCGTTGAGGAAGACCTCGGGGATGCCCTCGGTGCGTTCCGGGAGCGCACGCTTGGGCAGCCGCGGAGGATCTATTGCACCTATACGGCGATGCTGGGGTTGCGCAAGCGGCTCTCCGAGGTGACCGACGTGGAGGAAATCTGATGGCTGCTGAACGCGAACTCGTCATCGTGTCGCTGTACCCGCGCGACATGAACATCTACGGGGACCGTGGCAACCTGCTCGCGCTCACGCGGCGGGCGGTCGCGCACGGTTTCTCGCCCCGCGTCGTGGATCTCAACGTCGGCGATGCGATGCCAGAACAGGTCGACATCGTCATCGGGGGAGGTGGGCAGGACTCGGGGCAGGGTCGGGTCTCAGTCGACCTTGAACGGCGCGCTGAGGAGTTCACGGCGCTCGCTGCTGACGGAACCCCCATGTTGGTTATTTGTGGCCTCTATCAGCTGTTTGGGCATCGCTTCCTCACTCACTCGGGTGACACGCTGAAGGGGATCGGCGTGCTCGACGTTGAGACGCGCGGGGGAGCCGAGCGGATGATCGGCAACGTCGTAGTCGAATCGCGGGACTTTGGTGAGATCGTCGGCTACGAGAATCACAGCGGATACACCGTCCTCGGCCCTGGCTCCGAGCCCCTCGGCAAGGTCGTGCAGGGCGCTGGCAACAATCCGGACGACGGCACAGAGGGCGCGCGCACTGGCAACGTCCTTGGGAGCTACCTGCACGGTGCGCTGCTCCCGAAGAACCCTGCCATCAGCGATTTCCTCATTGAGACGGCGGCAGTCAGGCGCTACGGGGAGTTCGTGCCGCGCGTTGGAGAAGACGCGACTGCGGATCGGGCGCGCGCTGCTGCGAAGCGTCGCCCGCGCTAGCCAGAGCGCCTGCTCCCTCGGGTGCGGCCGCCGGTGCGCGGACGAAGCGAGGAAAAGTATTTTCACAATCTGGGAATAGATGCATGCGCATGTAAGTTGTTCCAGGTGTCCGCGACAGTGTCGGACGCCGCACGTTGCAAGTTTGGCAGTAGCCGAACGGCGCCACAGCAATGAGTCCGACACTCATTGGCACAACACATCTTGAAAGGTTTATTCTCATGACGTTCACCGCAGATCAGATCCCCGGCTACCGCGCAGGCACCTGGAAGATTGACGCCACGCACTCCGAGGTCGGGTTCGCGATCCGTCACCTGGCGATCAGCAAGGTTAAGGGCAAGTTCGAAGACTTCGATGCCACATTCGTGACCGGCGAAAACCCGCTCGATTCGAGCGTCACCGCATCGGCCGAGGTCGCGTCGGTGAACACGAACGAGAAGAACCGCGACGGACACCTCCGCACCGGTGACTTCTTCGAAGCGGAGCAGTTCCCACAGCTCACCTTCGCATCGAACGGCGTGCGCGTCGTCGACGGCGACTTCAAGGTAGACGGCGAGCTCACGATGCGCGGCGTGACGAAGCCCGTCACGTTCGACTTCGAGTTCGGCGGCTTTGGCGAGGACCCCTACGGCAACTACAAGGCTGGCTTCACCGCGAAGTCCGTCGTGAAGCGTGAAGACTTCGGCCTCACCTGGAATGCTCCGCTCGAAAAGGGCGGCTTCCTGCTCGGCGACGACGTCACCATCACGATCGACGTCCAGGCAGCTCTCGTTCAGTAGCTCACCCAGTAGCTCGCCCAGTAGGGCGGCTTCGCCCAGGTAGGCGGCCGGCTATTCGAGCTCGCCCGTGATCCTCCCGCGTACGCGCCTGAGGTCCTCCATGAGCGAGCCGATGAGCACCCAGTGACGCGGAGGCGGTCGTTGAATCGTGTACGGTGCGGTAAGCGCCGGCGGTTCAGGGGCCGCCTCCGCGCTGTCCTCGCGGACGACAAGGAGCCGAAGGTCGTGGGCGGCGCGGTGGATCTCTTGCCGCATTCCAATCACCGAGGGATCCTCGACGAGCTCGGGATCGTAGAGGTCGTAGAGTGCCCTCGACATCCCGATGACCTGCGTCACTATCGGTTGCACACGCTGGAAAAGCGCGTCGTCTTCGAGGAGTTGGCGCATGTGGCGGCGGCCGCGCGGGTTGAGCCTGAGGCTCTCGCGCGCTCGCCTGAGTGACGCGTGCACCTTCGCGCGCTCCTCGTGTAGCTCACGGGCCGAATCGAGCATGTCCTCAAGCCAGGGCTCGTCTCGCGGCTCGTCGAGCGCGTCAGCGAGGCGCTCGAGCGCCGCCGCGGCGTGCACCGTGAGCGAGGTGATTTCCTGGCGGGTGATGCCCGTCCGCACCGGAGCGGCGATCGCGGCGTTGACCGCGACACCGATCGCGGCCCCGATGAGCGTCTCCACGAGCCGCTCGACGCCGTAGCCGAGCTCTGATCCACCGAGCGCGATCATGAGCATCGCGGTGATCGCGATCTGGTTCGTGGAGGTCGCACTCATTCGCAAGAGCCAGCCAACGCCCATCGCGACGACGATCGCCGCAATGAATAGCCACGAGCTGGTCCCGAATAGCGCCCCAGCGCCAAGCGCTACCGACACCCCGAACAGTACGCCGACGACGCGCTCGATGCCCTTCGTGAGGGACTGGTCGACACTCTCCTGCACGACGATGAGTGCGGCGATAGCGCCAAACATGGGCAACGTGCCTGGAAAAATCATCAGGCACACGAACCAGCTGAGGATCGCGGCGCTGCCAGCCTTTGCGAGCTGCAGCCACGGTGGCCTTGCCGCAACGGTGAACCTGCCGGTGACGCGCTGCTCCGCGCGGCGCCACCACGGATCGACGAGCTCGCTCACAGCAGACCGAGCTTGCGGAGCTCCTCACTGAGAGTCGCGCCGTCTGGCCCGTACACCCAGGGGATCCCGCTCGCGTCCTTCTGCTGCTCCGCTTTTGAGCGCCCGCCAGCGAGCACTGCCTGACCGACGGAGAGCTGCCTGATGGCCACCGCCGCTACATTGCCCGGGTGCTCACGAGCGAACTCCGCGTAGAGGGACTCGTCGTGCTGGCCGTCGTCGCCGAATAGGATCCACCGGACTCCCGGGAACTCGGTGGCGAGGCGCTTGAGCTCCCGCTGTTTGTGCTCGCGGCCGCTGCGGAACCACCTGTCGTGTGTCGGGCCCCAGTCGGTGAGGAGCAACGGGCCCATGGGGTAGAGGTTTCGCGCGAGGAACCTGCTCAGGGCTGGCGCGGCGTTCCACGCACCCGTCGACAGGTAGATGAACGGGGAGCCTGGGTGGCGCTTCGCGAGCCGGTCGTACAGCACGGGCATCCCCGGGGTTGCCCGCCGTGCGGTCTCGTCGAGGACGAAGCTGTTCCACGCGGCAACGAACGGTTTGGGCAGCGCGGTGATGAGCACGGTGTCGTCGACGTCGGAGAGGACGCCGAGCTGTGATGCCGGTTCAACGATCTTCACGGGGGCGTGCGCCGCTTCCTCGTCGCTCACCTGGAGCGTGACCGTGTGCCAGCCGGGGGAGAGGGCGACACGCACGATCGAGTCGATTACGCCGCCGCGGTCGGCGACGACCTCCGCTGTCGGAACGTCGTCGACGAGCACGGTGATGCGCTGATAGGGCACGTAGACGCTCGTGAAGGTGCGCCAGCCGCGAATGCGCGACACCTCCTGCACGTCGGGCCTGAAGCGGGAATGCTCACTGGTGTCTGGCCGCAAGTACAGGACGCGGCCGAGCACGCGTACCCACTCCGTTGTGCCGTAGCCGATGTACGGAATGACCGAGGGAGTCTTCCCACGTTTGATGGCCTGCTTCGCCCTGCTCCGGTGCATCCGATCTTCAAACCGAGCCGCAAAGCGGGGTCGGCTGTCGGGCAGGTCGTCTGGCGAAGTCACTCAGCCAGTGTATGACGAATCAGCGAGAGCGATGTGCGGCTCCAAGGGAAAAGAATCTTGACGTCAAAATTGATTCGCAGGAAACTCTCAGCTTGCATATACTGGCAACAGTTGGCAGTTTAGCTGACGCCCCGCGGGTACACCCGCCCGTAGGGAATTCCTACGGGAGTATTGCGTTCCCGCGCGGCGAGCGCCCACCTCCTGGTTTTAGGAGAACAAATGAATGAGTTCCTTGACCCGGTAGCGCTAGCGCGCTGGCAATTCGGGTTGACTACCCTGTATCACTTCATCTTTGTGCCCCTCACGATCGGAATGGCGCTCCTCGTCGCCATTTTGCAAACCGCGTGGGTACGAACAGGTAAAGAGAAGTATCTCCGCCTGACGAAGCTGTTTGGCAAAGTGTTCCTCATTAACTTCGCGATGGGCGTCGTTACCGGCATCGTGCAGGAGTTCCAGTTCGGCATGAACTGGTCGAACTACTCCCGCTTTGTCGGCGACATCTTCGGTGCCCCGCTCGCGATGGAGGGCCTCATTGCCTTCTTCTTCGAGGCGACCTTCATCGGCCTGTGGATCTTCGGCTGGAACAAGCTGCCGAAGAAGCTCCACCTCATGACCATCTGGTTTGTGTGGATCGGTACCGTCCTCTCGGCGTACTTCATCCTCGCGGCCAATGCGTTCATGCAGAACCCGGTCGGCTTTGAGATCAACGGCGAGCGCGGCCGCGCCGAGCTCGAGAGCATCGGCGACGTGCTGCTCAACCCTGTGGCACTCACCCAGTTCCCGCACACGATCTTCGCCTCGCTCATGTTTGCCGGCGTGGTTATGGTCTCGGTTGCGGCCTGGCACCTCAAGCGACGCCAGTTCGTTGACGAGATGCGCACGACCCTCCGCTTCGGCGCATGGACAAACCTCATCGCCTTCGCCGGCGTGGCAATCAGCGGCCACGCACTCGGTCTCGTGATGACGCAGACGCAGCCCATGAAGATGGCAGCAGCAGAAGCGATGTACAACACCGCGAGCGGCAGAGACGCATCGTTCTCGCTCTTCAGCCTTGGAACACCTGACGGTGCGCACGAGATCTTCTCGGTACGTATCCCGTACCTCGCGTCGTTCCTGGCCACGAACTCGCTTGACGGGACCGTCGAGGGCATCAACGACCTGCAGGCGGAGTACACCGAGATGTACTGCGGCGCGGGCGATACGCTCCTCACCTGCCCGACCGACGGCTCCTTCGTGCCGATCGTGTGGGTCACGTACTGGGCATTCCGCTGGATGATCGGACTCGGCGCGCTTGCTGCGCTGGTCTCCCTCGTCGGGCTGTGGATCACCCGCAAGACCATCGACCTGCCAAAGTGGGTCTGGACCGTTGCGATTTGGACGGCCCCGATCCCGATGCTCGCATCCCTCGTTGGCTGGGTATTCACCGAGATGGGGCGTCAGCCTTGGATCGTGTTTGGGGTGATGACTACCGAACAAGGAATATCGCCGGGTGTGCCCGGCTGGATGGTGCTCGTGTCCCTCGCCGTGTTCACGGTTGTGTACGGCGCGCTCGCGGTCGTCGAGTTCGGTCTTATCGTGAAGACCGTGAAGGAAGGCCCACCTGAGATCCCACTGCTCGATGATGCAGACGGTGACGGCTCAGGAAAGCCAGACCACAACCAACTCGCGACGGTTTACTAGGAAAGGACACGGATCATGGAATTGACTACCGTATGGTTCCTCATCGTCGGCGTGATGCTCATCGGGTACTTCGTACTTGACGGCTTCGACTTCGGCGTTGGGATGTCGTTGCCCTTCCTCGGCAAGACCGATACCGATCGCCGCGTGCTTATCAACACGATCGGCCCGGTGTGGGATCTCAATGAGACCTGGCTCATCGTCGCCGGAGCATCGCTGTTCGCAGCGTTCCCCGAGTGGTACGCGACGATGTTCTCCGGCTTCTACCTGCCGCTGCTCATCATCCTCGTTGCGCTCATCCTCCGCGGTGTCTCCTTCGAGTTCCGGCACCAGCGCAAGGGCGAGCAGTGGACTCGCTGGTTTGACCAGTTCATCTTCTGGGGATCGGTCGTCCCGCCGCTGCTGTGGGGCGTCGCGTTCGCGAACCTCATCAATGGTGTCCCGCTTCGCACAGTCGACGGTGGCGGCTGGCTTTACGAGGGAACGGTGCTCACGCTCCTCAACCCGTACAGCCTGCTCGGTGGCATCGTCGTGACGCTGCTCTGCTTCACGCACGGACTCGTGTTCGTCGCGCTGAAGACCGTTGGCGACATGCGTGACAACGCGCGGAAGCTGGCGAAGAACGTTGGTCTGGTGACCATCGTCCTCGCCGCTGCGTTCCTTGTCTGGACCATCGTTGCCCACATCGAGAACCCGAACCTTGTGCTCATCATTGCCTGCGCTGCGATCGCTGCGCTCGCGCTGATCGGTGCGTGGATTGCGAACGTGGCAGGCCGCGAGGGGTGGGCGTTCGTCGGGAATACCGTGACGATCGCGTTCGCGCTTCTCACGATTTTCTCCGCGCTCTTCCCGCACCTCATGATCTCCAGCATCGACCCAGCTGAGTCGATGACCGTCGTCGGGGCAGCCAGCTCCCAGAAGACACTTGAGCTCATGACCTGGGTTGCCGTGTTCACGCTCCCACTCGTGCTCCTCTACCAGGGCTGGACGTACTGGGTCTTCCGCAAGCGGCTGACCCACGACATGATCCCTGCAGACGAGCACGCCGAGGCCACCGCCTAGGCGGCCCCGACCCTGATGAAGCCCCTCGACCCACGCCTGCTGCGTTTCGCTGGCGCCGCCCGCTCGGTGTTCGCGTTGGGTGCGCTCCTTGGATTGGTGCGCACCCTCGCGATCATCGCGTGGAGCTGGTTCCTCGCGCAGGCCATAGCTGCAGTCGCTATTCCGGTGTACGAGGGGCTTTGGGACTCCGCGGGAGGCCGGGCAGGTTGCCGATGGTGTGTTTGCCATCGATAGCCTGCCCTGGCTCGCCGCAGGCGCTCTCGCCGCCGCCGTCGTCCGTGCCCTCGCCGGGTGGGGAATGGATCTCGTCGCGGCGCGCGGCGCCGTCAAGGTGAAGGCGCAGCTGCGATCTGCCGCGCTCGACGCGCTCGACGCTCGCAGCCCGGAAGCGACAGCCGGATCCTCTGAAGCGAAGCTCGCGACCGTGCTCGGCCGCGGCCTCGACGCGCTCGACGGCTACTTCTCCGGCTACGTCCCCCAATTCATCCTCGCGGTCGTTGCGACGCCAATCCTCGTCGCCACCGTGCTGTTCTCCGACCTGCTCAGCGGCATCACGGTGCTGCTGGTATTCCCGGTCATTCCGCTGTTCATGATCCTCATCGGCCTCGCAACGCAGTCTGTGCAGGGCAAGCAGTGGGATCAGCTGCAGCGGCTCTCGGCCTCGTTCCTCGACGTCGTCGAGGGGCTGCCGACACTCAAGATCTTCCGGCGCGAACAGCGCCAGGCTGCCCGCATCGCGCGCGAGACCGACGAGTATCGCTCGCGCACCATGAAGGTGCTGCGGGTCACGTTCCTCTCGGGCTTCGTGCTCGATCTCGCGGGTACATTCTCGATCGCCCTCGTCGCGGTGACCGTTGGCACGCGGCTCGTCGCAGGTGACTTCCCGCTCGCACTCGGACTCTTCGTGCTGCTCGTGCTCCCAGAGGTGTTCGTGCCCATCCGGCAGGTGGGCGCCGCATTCCACGATTCGACCGAGGGGCTGGCAGCCTCCGAGGACGTATTCGCGCTCATCGAGGGCAACGGCTCGACCGGCGATGGCGCAGCGGAGCCAGCCGCTGGCACTCGCGCCAGCGATGTTGCTGCGGGCTCAGCCGTTGGCCTCTCCGTTGCCGATGCGCGGATCGAACGCGACGGACGCGTCGTTGCCGGGCCCGTCACGTTCGACGTGCGCCGCGGCGAATTCGTCGCGCTCGCCGGCCCGTCCGGCGCCGGGAAATCGACGCTGCTCGCGGCAGCGCTCGGGTTTGTCGAGCCAGCAGGCGGAGCGGTGACCGCGGTCGGGCCGATCGCGTGGGCAGGGCAGCAGCCGGGGCTCATTCAGGGAACACTGCTCGCGAACATCGCGCTCGGCAGTGACAACCCCGACCCCGCGCTGGCGCGATCAGTGCTCGACCGCGTCGGGCTGCATGACCTCGCCCTCGACCGCGAGCTTGGCGCTCTCGGGTCAGGGCTCTCTGGTGGGCAGTCGCAGCGTGTCTCCATCGCGCGCGCGCTGTACCGCGCCGCCGACGTCTCGGCGACGCTGCTCCTGCTCGACGAGCCCAGCTCGGCGCTCGATTCAGACAGCGAGTCTCTCGTCATCGAGGCAGCCCGCGCCGAGGCGCTTGCCGGGCGCGCGGTGCTCGTCGTCAGCCACCGCCAGGCGCTCCTCGATGCAGCAGAGCGCATCATCACGATCGCCCCGGCCACGCAGCCAAGCGTCGCCGAAGACAGCGGCGGCTCCCCGGCGACGCTCGAACCCGCGACCGCCTCAGCCGCTGCAGAACCGTCAGGGTCAGACCAGGAGGTGCGGCCATGAGCGTCGAGACCGTTCTTCAGCGCGCAACACCCACCTGGCGGCGAGCCCTGCCAGGCCAGCTCCTCGGGATCCTCTCAGACGGCTCGGCAATCGGGTTGCTCGCGCTGAGCATGTGGCTCATCACCCGCTCAGGTGCGCAACCTCCCATCCTGCACCTCACGTTCGCGATCGTCGGGGTCAGGGCGCTCGCGATCGGCCGCGCAGCGTTTCGCTACGCCGAACGCCTCTCGAGCCACGACGCAGCACTGGCGCAACTATCACAGCTCCGCGCCGAGACGTTCACTGCGCTTGTGCCCCGCGTTCCAGGGGCGATCGAGTCGTCTCGTCGCGGCGAGATCCTTGCGACATTTGTCGACGACGTCGACCAGCTGCAAGATCACCCGCTCAGGGTGCGGCAGCCGCTAATCGTCAGCCTCACCGTCACCGCACTCACCATCCTGGTCATCGCAATAGCTTCGCCAGTGGCGGCCGCGATCCTCACCGTGGTGCTGCTGCTTTCGGTGCTCGTCGGCGCTACGCTATCGAAGCGGATAGCGGGGCGCAGCGACCGTGAGCTTGCCGCGGCGCGCTCGGCGCTCACGGACGCGCTGCTCGACCGATTTGCCTCGGCAGGCGTGCTCCACGCGTTCGGTGCGCTCGGCGCACAGCGCGCGCGCATCGCCGACGCTGAGGCGCACCTCACACGGGTGCAACTCACGCGGACGCGAGCAGCCGGACTAACCGGTGCGATCGTCGCGCTCGGGGCGGGCATCGCCTCCGTCGCGATTTTGCTTGTCGCGGCTCCCGGCGCTGGAACAGCGTTCACCGCGCCGGTGTTCGCGGCGATCGTCGTGGTACCGGCGGCGGTCTTCGACGTCTTCGCGCAGGTGTTCGCCGCGCTCACGGCGCGGCGCACGGTGGCGGCCAGTGCTGAGCGCGTCTCGCACCTCACCGACGGGGCGCTCCCGACGGAGATTCCCGTAGACCCCGTAGACCCCGTAGACCCCGTGCACGACGCAACCGCGCCTATCTCCGGACGGCTTGCGGTGCCGTCAGCGGTGCCGGGAGTGCCGCTCGTGGAGGTCACTGATCTCTCCGTCGCCCACCCAGGTGGCAAGACGGTGGTGTCGGGGCTGTCGTTCTCCCTCCGGCCCGCCGAGCTGCTCGTGGTGACCGGTGATAGCGGAGCGGGAAAGTCGACGCTCGCGCTCGCGCTCAGCCGTTTCCTCGACTACCGCGGTAGTTACCGGCTGGGTGGGATCGAAGCCCGCGAGTTCACCGGTGCTGCCGTGCGCGGCTTCGTCGGGCTGTGCGAGCAGCAGCCGCACCTCTTCAACACCGACATCAGGCAAAACCTCAAGTTTGCGCGGGAGGACGCGAGTGACGAAGAGTTGCTTTCGGTGCTCGAGCGCGTTGGCCTCGGCGAATGGGTACGCGAACGCGGCGGCCTCGACGCGATGGTCGGGGAGCGCGGCACGTTGGTCTCTGGTGGGCAGATGCAGCGGATATCCCTGGCACGGGTGATTCTGGCCGATTTCCCGGTGGTTGTGCTCGACGAGCCAACTGCGGGAGTCGATCAGCTGCTTGCTGACAAGCTGCTTGTCGACCTTGTTGGCGCCATCCCCGACGACCGTGCCGTCATCCTCATCACGCACACCGGCCTACCCGATGAAATTCGCGTCTCCGCAAGGCTGGAGCTTTAGGGTACGCGCGCTCAAGCACCAGGAGGTATGCGGTCGGCAGACTATGCGGGACAGGCTAGCTGGCCACGATGCCCGTCACGGGCTCCCACGAGCGGTCGAGCGCCTCACTGAACCACTGCAGCCTCGCGGGGTTGAACGCGGGGAGGGCGAGTCCGTCGATGTGGGTCGCAGGGCGGATTCCGTGTAGCGCATTGAGCGTCCAGACCTCGTACCCCTGCAGCTCGGCGACAGTGGGCGTTGCACCGTGCAGTCGTCCGGAGCGGGTGCCGGCCGGCTTCGTGCCGACGAGCCGCTGATCCGCCGCGGCACGGAGGATCCCCTCGGTCACCGAAGAGACCCGCTCGGTGAAGTCGATGAAGTGGCCGGAGTCATCGCGCTCCTCGGTCCAGAAAAGCAGGCTCGTCGTCGCGCCCTCGCGCACGAGGCCGCCGGCACCGACGAGCAGCGCCTCGGCCCCGAGTGAGCGGTTAAGCGCCGCGTAGCGCGCGATGTTTGGGCCCTTCACGCGGTCGACCGGGCCCGGCTCTGCGATGACGCTGCGAAGCGCTAGCGAGTCCGTAAGCTGCGGGAGCGGGCGCAGCGTGCACTCGAGCCGCGACGAGCCGTCTGCGTCGCGCCAGAATTCGAGCCTGGGGAAGCCCTCACCAAAGCGGTGGATCGCGTCGCGGGACTCTTCGATGAAGCTGTCGAGTTGCATCTGCTCGTGGTCGGTGAGAGGAGACTCCCACGTGAGCGTTGACGACGGTGCGGCGGAGGGCTCGGCGGCTGTGTCGAGTATTGCGCGCAGTGCTGCCTCGGCAAGACGGTTTCCGTGCGCGCCGTCGCTGGCGTGAGCTGTTGCCGCGTTCGGGTAGAGCGCCGCTTCAACGCCGCGGCGGAATCGGTCGAGGTGAGCCTCGAATCCGCGCACCTCGGCGACACCATCGCGTACCCGCACGCGAAAGGAATCGGCCGCGAGCAGCGTCGCGGAGGCGTTAGACGTTCCCATGGCGTGAGCGTAGCACCTTGAAGCGGCGGGGTTCCGACCCGGGTTAGAGGGCCGCGACGACGAGTCGCGCGGCGAGCGCCCGCGCGGTGAACACGGGCGTGTCCAGGTGCTGCCGCATCGCGTCCGCCATGGCTTCCGAGTAGCCGATGCAGTCGAGGAACACCCAGGCGGGAGGGGCGTCCGCGAGCTGCATGCCGAGTGCTGCGAAGTCCGCTGTGGCCGCCGTGTACGGGTCACAGGTGACGACGCGCACCTCGCGGCCGAGGCGCTTGGCCCACCTGCCGCCGATGCCGGCGGCCTGCTCGGGCTCGGGGGCGACAACTGTCAGCGGCGTCTGCCCGACGAGCGCGGCCATCGCGCCGTGCGCGAGCGACTCGGCCATGTAGACGGGGACAGCAGCCTCGATGCCCGCAATGCTGCCCGTGCAGATGATGAGCACGGCGTCGGCACCCCTGGTAACCGCGCGGGCGACTGCCGTTTCGACGAGCGGGTGCAGCCGCTCCTCGGAAAGCACGGCGTGGCCGCCGTCGCGCAGCCGGGAGACGAGCACGCCCTCGCCGTCGCGCGGCGCGAGCTCGGCGATCCCGGGCGCGGAGAGCTCGTCGAGCGCGCCCTCCTCGATGACGTGCGCGTCGCCGACGAACGGCAGGATGTCAGGGGTGACGTCAACGCGCGGCGACTGGCCGATCGTGACGAGCGCGAGCGTCTTACGACGCATGCTGGCCCCGCAGGCCGGCCGCGATGATGCGGCGGCGCTCTTCGCGGTCGGAGACCTGCCGCGGATCGGGGATCGGCACGGCAGCGAGCAGCGCGCGGGTGTAGGGATCCTGCGGGTTGCGGAGGACCTCGCGGCAGTCGCCCTGCTCGACGACCTTGCCCTTGTTCATGACGATGATGTCGTCGCCGATGAACTCGACGACGGAGATGTCGTGGGAGATGAAGATGTAGCTGAGCCCGAGCTCCTCCTGCAGGTCCTTCATAAGGTTCAGCACCTGCGCCTGCACGGAGACGTCGAGCGCCGACACCGGCTCGTCGCAGACGACGAGCTGCGGGTTGAGCATCAGCGCGCGGGCGATCCCGATGCGCTGGCGCTGACCGCCAGAGAACTCGTGGGGGTAGCGGTCGGCGTGCTGCGCTTCGAGCCCGACGCGCACGAGCATGTCGCCGACACGCTGCTTGACCTCGCCCTTGCTGAGGTTCTCGTGGAGCTGCAGCGGCTCGGCGAGCAGGCGGCCGACGCTCCAGCGCGGGTCGAGCGACGCGTAGGTGTCCTGGAAGACGATCTGCATCTGGCGACGCCTGCGGCGCATCTCCTCGGGGGAGAGGTCCATGAGATTGACGCCGTCGAAGTGGACCTCGCCGGATGTCGGTTCGATGAGCCGCAGGGCGCACCGGCCGGTTGTCGACTTTCCGGAACCCGACTCGCCAACGATCGCGAGCGTCGAACCCTTGCGCAGGTCGAAGCTGACGTCGTCCACGGCCCGGAACGGGAGCTCGCCCCGCTTCGCGCCGCGGCGCGGGAACTCTTTGACGAGGTTTCGTGCGCGTACGAGAACTGTCATTACTCGAACACTCCTTCAGCAATATAGGGCAGGCGATCCACACCCGCGTTGCGCGCGGGCATCGACTCGAGCAGCGCCCGGGTGTACGGGTGCGACGGCTTCTCAAAGATATCGATGACGCTCGACTGCTCGACGATGGTGCCGCGGCGCATCACCGTGACATTCTGGCACGCCTGGGCGACGACGCCGAGGTCGTGCGTCACGAGGAGCACCGCGGTCCCGTGCTCCTCCTGCAGGTCGAGGATGAGGTCGAGGATCTGCGCCTGGGTCGTGACGTCGAGCGCCGTCGTGGGTTCGTCGGCGATGAGCAGGTCGGGCTCGCACGACATCGCGATTGCGATCATCGCGCGCTGCCGCATGCCGCCCGAGAGATGGTGCGGGTACGACTTCGCGATTTCGCCCGCGCGGGGGATCCCGACCATCTCCAGGAGCTCGATGACGCGCTTCTTCGCCGCGGCCCTGCTCAGACCGAGGTGTCTGCGCAGCGGCTCGGCGATCTGAAACCCGATCGTGAAGGCCGGGTTCAGCGCCGTCATCGGCTCCTGGAAGATAGTGCCGATGCGCATGCCCCTGACGTCGCGCATCTGCCTGGGGGAGAAGGACGCCATGTCGACCCCGTCGAGCTGAATTCGGCCTCCGGCCATCTGCACCGCGCGCGTGGGGAGCAGTTTGATAATCGACATCGCGGTGAGGCTCTTTCCGGAGCCTGACTCGCCGACGAGCCCGAGGGTCTCGCCGCGGTGGATCTCGAAGCTGATGCCGTCGACAGGGGTGCTCGTGCCGCGCCGGGCTTGCACCTCGACGACGAGATCTTCAACTTTCAGGAGTGCTGACATGCCGTGCTCGCTTTACTGGGTGCGGCCGAAGGTTTGCAGGTGGGTTGCCTCACCGTACAGGTTCACGAGGTGCGCGAACTGCTCGGCGTCGTGGAATGAGATCTGGCCCGCACCGAAGTACTTCGCGGTTTCGATCGCGAAGCGCGAGGCGAACTCGATGTCGGTCGCGTGGCTCGCGCCTGTCGCGCAGCCGGCGACGGGCACCGCCGTCGTGATCGCGACGCCGACGACGGGGGCGTCGGTTGCGACGGCGGGCTGCAGGATCGAGTTCACGTGGTGGAGGTTGTTGCCGTAGGGCGAGATGTCCTGGGTTGCGAGCGGGAAGACGACTGCGCGCTCGCCAGTGACGGTCTCGACAACGCTCACGAGGTCCTCGCTCGGCCGAAGAATGTAGCCTGACTTCACCGTTGGCGAGATCGCGATACCGCGATGGTTGATCGTGCGGTTGCCCTTCGTCGTGTCGATCGAGACGATGGCGTCCATCGCCTCCTCGACCTCGTGATCGTTCATCGTGCCCATGTCGACGGGCGAGCCCATGAACGGTACCGGGTCGTGCGGTTCGGTGGGTGCCCAGCCGGTGACATGGGTCGTGATGATGACGTCGCCCGGGAGCACGTCGCCCTGCGCAGCCATGTTCAGCAGCTTTGCGGCCGCTGCGAGTGCCGCAGCGCAGCCGTCACCGTCGGACACGAAGCCGATGCGTTCTGGGCGCGCACCGACGCCGCCGAGGCGCCCGATGACGCCGAGCGTCGGCGCCGATCCACCGACGGCCTTTCCGTCTGATCCGGGGATGAACACGCGAACAAAGTCCGTTGAGAGGCCGTTCGTGCCCTCGATAGTTTTCACCGAGATTTCCGCGCCGGCAGCGCCCTGGCTGCGCAGAAACGAGGCGAGCGACTCTCCGGTGGTCTTGGGAGTGTCGAGGAGCTCGACGGTGTCGAGAACATAGCGAAGCATGCGTTGAATCTTTCTGTTGAGGCGACGGAGGGTTATTCAGCGAGACCGAGGTAGCGCAGCGCGGTGAGCGCGTAGACCTTGGCGGCAAGCACGACGTCGGCCACCAGCGCCCGCTCGTTGAAGTTGTGGATTGTCTTGAGGTCGGCTGGGCCGTACTGCAGGACGGGGACCCCGTGGCTGCGGAACGTGCGGGCGTCGGAGGAGGCCCACTGGAGAACACCCTGCGCCTCGGGGGCGGAGAGGTCACGGAGCGCGTCGACGAGGATCTCGACGATCGGGTCGGTCGGTGGCGTCCAGTTCGGCTCGCTCATGAAACCGAGGAACTCGATTTCAGCCTCGATGCCCTCCTCAGCGAGAATCTCGCGCACCCGCTCATTGACGGCGTCGCGCGTGAGGCCGAGCGGCACGCGGGTGTCGAACTCGATGACGCAGGTGTCGGCGACGACGTTCGTCGAGGTGCCGCCGCTGATCTTGCCGACGTTGATGGTGACGTGCTCGAACACGTCGCCGATGCCGGGGCCGTAGCCCTCGCGCTCCTCGGCGTACTGCTTCGAGTCCGCGATGAGCTGCTTGAGGTCCTCAGACTGCGTTGGCTTCATGTCCCAAAGCTTCTGCAGCGCGAGGATTGCCCGCGCGCCGAGCAGGTTCGCGCTCACGCCGTGGAGCGGCTGCAGGCTGCCGTGCCCCGGCGTGCCGTGGATCGTCAGGCGGAACCAGTTGCTGCCCTTCTGCCCGATCGTCGGGTGGTTGCGCTCGGCGGGCTCGGCGATGATGCCGCCCGTCGCGCCGTCGAGCACGCCCTGCTCGAGGAGCCAGTGCGCGCCGAGCGGCCCGCCCGTCTCCTCGTCGGGGACCGAGGCGAAGGAGAGCTTCCCCTTGAGCGGAACGCCGAGGCGCTCGAAGACGATGTAGGCGTGCATGAGGCCGGCGAGGCCAGCCTTCATGTCGCTCGCGCCGCGGCCGCGGAGCCAGCCGTCAACGACGTCGCCGGCGAACGGCGGGAAGTCCCAGCGGTTCGGGTCGCCGACGGGCACGACATCGTGGTGCCCCGTGAAGACGAGGTGGCGGTCGTCCGCGCCCTTCTCGCCGCGGTGAGCGACGACGCTGATGCGCCCCTCACCCGCGTCGAAGAGTTCAGTCTCCACTCCGGACTGCGTGAGATGGCCCGAGATGACCTCGGCAATCTCCGTGCAGTCTCCCTCGGGGTTCTCGCTCGGGGTTTGAATGAGGAGACCGGCGAGCTTGAGCAGCTCCTCGGACGACTCGTCGATCGCCTGGAGTACTCGTGTTTCCCAAGTTGAAGCCTGTGACATTGAACTCTCTTTTCTGCGGGTAAGGGGCGCGGGGCGCGGACGGTGGTTGGGCTACTCGCTCTTGCTCAGCTGCGCGAAGCGCACGAGGCCGTCGGGGTACGAGGTGTAGCCCTCGAGCCCGTCGCGGTGAGTGACCGCGATGTTGTACTCGTAGAGGTAGCCCCAGGGCGAATCCGTGTTGATGATTTCCTGCATCTCGCCGTAGAGCTCGTTGCGCTTGTCGACGTCGGACTCGGTTGCGGCCTGCGCCCACAGCTCGTTCACGCGGGGGTTGTTGTAGTTGCCGTAGTTGCTCGTGCCGGAGTCGACGAGCAGGAGGCCGAGGTGGTAGCCGGGGTCGTTCACGAACGAGGTCCAGCGCGAGATGTACGCCTGAACGTTCTTCTCAGCGAGCGCCTCGAGGAACTGGGCGCGCGCCATGTTCTGGATGTTCATGGTGACGCCGATCTTCGCGAGCTCGGCCTGGATGAGCACGGCGTCGTCGTTCCAGTCGGGGAAGCCGGATCCGAGCGTGAAGGTGAACTCGAAGCCGTCGGCGTAGCCTGCCTCGGCGAGCAGCTCCTTGGCCCTGTCGAGGTTGTACTCGGCGTTGTTGCCAGCGTCGGTCCAACCGGGGGTCGAGCTTGCGACCGACGAGCGCATCGGGCTCGCCTGCCCCTTCATGACGTCGTTCAGCAGCTTGTCGTAGGGGATCGCCATGGTCACTGCCTGGCGGACCTTCTCGTTGTCGAAGGGCGCGACGTTGTTGTTCATCGCGAAGTAGAGGATCTTGTTGCTCGGACGCGAGTCGACGACGACGCCGTCCTTGCCGTCGAGCCCCTCGAGATCCTTCGGTGCGACCTCGAGTGCCATGTCGACCGAGCCCTTGGTGAGCAGCTGCAGGCGGTTCGATGCGTCACCGATGAACTTGAGGTTGACCTTCTCGAGGTCGGGTGCGGTGCCCCAGTAGTCGTCGTTGCGGTGCAGCTTTGCCTCGCTCGCCGGATCCCAGCTGTCGAGGACGTAGGGGCCGGAGCCCGCGGTGTTCTGCTTGAGCCAGTCGGCCCCGCCGTTCTCCTCAACGAGATCCATGTCGAGGATCGAGAACGAGTACATCGGGATGATCTGGAGGAAGAGGTGGTTCGGCGCGGTCAGCGTCATCTTGACCTCGTGATCGCCTGTCTTCTCGACGGAGTCGATCCCTGCCATCCCGTAGAGGAAGCTCGCCGAGGCCGAGGCCGCGATGTGCTCGAAGGACTTCACGACGTCGTCGGCGGTGAGCTTCTTGCCCGACTGGAAGACGACGTCGTCGCGGAGCTTGAAGGTGTACACGGTGTTCGAGTCGTCAACCGACCACTCTGAGGCGAGCATCGGCTCGATCGTCGAGGTGTCCGAGACCCGCTTGCCGCCCTCCTCCTTCGTGCCGTAGGTGACGAGCTGGTCGTAGGCAGCGAGCACGAGCGTGTCGCTGGTGCCGTCGTTGGCCTCAGCGGGGTCGAGCGTCGTGCCGCCCTCCGAATAGGCGATGCTGAGCGTCGAGCCTGTGTCGGCGGTGCCGCTGTTTGCGTTGTTCGCGTTCTGCGCACAGCCGGTGACGGCGAGTGCCATGGTTGCTGCGATGGCAACCGTCGCGAGGAGTTTGTTGGTTCTCATGGTGCCCTTTCGGTGCGTGGGTGGTGTGGGTGGTTCGGGTGGCTGTTGGGTGGGGCCCGCCGCTACTTCGCTGACGTGCGCAGCCGCGGGTCGAGGACGTCGCGGAGGCCGTCGCCGAAGAGGTTGAAGCCGAGGATCGACGAGGCGATCGCGAGGCCGGGGAAGAATGTCATCCACCACTCGCCGGAGATGATGTAGCCGCGGCCATCGGAGATCATGACGCCCCACTCGGCCATCGGGGGCTGCGCGCCGAGGCCGATGAAGCTCAGCGCGGCGGCGGTGAGGATCGCGTAGCCCATACCGAGCGCGCAGCGCACGATGATGGGCACGATGCCGTTCGGCAGGATGTGGCGGAAGAGGATCACGCTGTTCTTCAGGCCGATCGCGTGCGACGCCTCGACGTAGTCCTTCTCGCGGAGCGAGACTGTCTGGCCGTACATGATGCGCGCGAACTCGGGAATGCCGACGATGCCGACGGCGATCATTGCCGAGGAGAGGCCCGGGCCGAGGGCGACCGCGAGGGTCATCGCGAGCAGCAGCGAGGGAAACGCGAGCAGCATGTCCATGAGGCGCATGAGCACCATGCCGACGCTGCCGCGGAAGTAGCCGGCGATCGCGCCAATCGGCACCCCGATCACCAGCGAGAGCGCGACGGCGAGCAGGCCAGTCCACAGCGAGACGCGTGCGCCGGCGAGCACCCGGGAGAGGATGTCGCGGCCGAAGTTGTCCGTGCCGAAGAGGTGCTCCCAGCTCGGTGGCTCAAGCAGCGGACCGGCTCCGGTCATGTTTGGCGGGTAGGGGCTCCAGAATGCTGTCACGATCCCGCCGAGCGTCCAGAAGAGGATCACGCTGCGCCTACCATCGCGGAGGGGTTGCGGATAAGCAGCGAGAATGCGCTGACGGCCTTCGTCTCGGACTTCGCCCGGAGGCCCTGCGTATGAATTGCGACTGTTGTTGTCTTAGGCATTGCGCACCTTCGGATCAAATATTCCCTGCGAGAGGTCAACGATGAGGTTCACGACGAGGAAGATTACGGCCGCGAGGAGCGTCATTGCCTGGACCGGCGCGTAGTCTGTCGCTTCGATCGACTCGACGACGTAGCCGCCAATGCCTGGCCAGTTGAAGATCGTCTCCGTGATCACGGCACCGCCGAGCAGTTGGCCGAACTCGAGTCCGACGACTGTCACGATGGAGGGGGAGGCGTTCTTGAGCGCGTGGCCGCCGATCACCGTGAACTGTCCCATGCCCTTCGCCTGCGCGGTGCGGATGTAATCCTGGCCGAGCACCTCGAGCATGGCGGACCTTGTCATGCGCGAGATGATTGCGAGGGCACCGACCGAGAGCACCATGGCTGGCCAGATGAGGTGCGAGAACGCGCTCTGGAAGGCGACCCAGTCGCCCGTCAGCAGGCTGTCAATGAGGTAGAGCCCCGTGACGTGTGTTGGTGGGTTGATCGCGTCGTCGATGCGGCCGACGGGTGCGGGCTCCCAGCCGAGCGTGCCGTAGAACACGGAGATGACGAGCAGGCCGAGCCAGAAGAGCGGCATTGACGCGCCGAGCAGCGAGATGATGCGCGTGACGTGGTCGGCGATGCGGTCGCGCTTGGTTGCGCCGAGGATGCCGAGCGGCACTCCGATGACGATGCCGATGAGCAGCGCCATGATCGCGAGCTCCACGGTCGCGGGGAAGCGAGCCGCGAAGTCCTCTGCGACAGGGCGGCCTGTGTGCCACGCGAAGCCGAGGTCGCCGCGGAAGAGGCCCGTGAAGTACTCGAAAAACTGTGCCCAGATGGACTGGTCGAGCCCCATCTGCACGCGCAGCTTCTCGACAACGCTGTCGGCAGCGTTTTCGCCGGCGAGCGTGCGAGCGGGATCACCTGGCAGGACGCGGGTGATCACGAAGATACTGATGATGACGCCCAACAGAGTCGGGATCATCGCGAGTATGCGTCGAACTATGGTCTGCACTTCTCTCCTCTTTGAGTCCACCTGCAACCAGGCTGTTCGAGCTGGGACGGTTCTGATTATTGACGCACGGTTGCCGACAAGACAACTCCGTCTCACTATTTGAGAAGGTAGGGGTGATTTGGCTTCGGTCTGGCTAGGATTCAACGAAGAAAGGAGTGTCAACATCGCCACTCAACCCTCGGATCCCCGCCCCGCACGCCCCGCTTTGCAGACTGTGGATCGCGCGCTCGCAGTCCTGCTCTCGTTTTCCACACGCCGCACCGAGTGGGGAGTGATGGAACTCGCCGAGGAGTTTGACCTCGACAAATCTGCCGCGCAGCGCCTGCTCAGCACACTGACTCACCGTGGCTTCCTCTACGCTGACCCGATCACTCGGCGGTACCGCATGGGCCCGGCGATGTGGCGGATCGCGAGCACCTGGGAGCGCCGCGGGGGCATGGCGCTGCTTGTCGAGCCGGTGCTCGCGGAGGTCGCGGATGCCACGGGCCGCACGGCATCTTTCAACCTTGCCGATGGTTCGTATGTGCGCTGCGTCGCCGCGGTCGACGGAGGTAACGCGCCCATGCGCGATCACCCGCTCGTCGGCGAGCTCTACCCGGCGCACGCGGGCGCAACATCGCGGGCCTACTTTGCGTTCCTCTCGCCCTCGCAGCGACAGTCGCTCATGTACCACCGGCCGCTCGCGAAGTTCAGCGATCTGACCTCGCAGGACGCGCACGCGATCGAGGCCGAGATGCTGCTCGTCGCAGACGTGGGGTGGGCGTACTCCGAGGGCGAGTACGACAGCAACACGCGGGCGATCGCCGCGCCAGTCTTCGTGCTCGGCCGTGCCGTCGGCTCGGTAAGCCTTGGCGAGCACAAGCGCGAGGAGTACCGCGATATTCGCGACTACACGCAGCCGCTGCTGCGCACCGCAGAGAAGCTCGGTGCACTGCTCTCCGCGCAGGCGCCGGAGGGAAACGCGCGCTAGGGCGACGCGGTCGGCCGCTGAGGCGGTCTGCCATGCTGCGCTCGGGGCGCAGAGCGATGCCGCGGACCGCGGGAAGCACTACGCTGTGATAGTGGAAATCGGGGGACTTGACGTGAACGCGCTCGACGTTGCCCGCGCGCTCTCCCGCACCGGGGCCCCGTGGTTCTGGCTCGACGGCGAGGCCGCGGCCCCCGGTGAGCAGCGGGTCAGCTACCTCGGTGTCGCGAGCGAGGTGCGCGAGGCGATCGCGGGCGAGGAGAAGGCGTTCCTCGCTGCGCTGCGATCTGGGCACGCTCGCCCTGCCGAGCAAGGTCGCGGCTTCAGCTCGGGGTGGATCGTCGCACTCGGCTACGAGTTTGGAGTGGCGCTGCTTGGTATTGATCCCGATCCAGACGACGCGGCTGCCGCGTTCGCCCTGCGCGTTGATGCAGTGCTCGCGTTGGATCACGTGTCCGGGGCGGCGAGCATCTCGGGGGACCCCGCCGCGGTGCGGCAGCTGTGCGAGCTGCTCGCCCCCGAATCGAGCGTCGCCGCTGTTGCTCCTGCGATCAGCGCAGCTGCGAGCACCGCGGGAGCCGCGACCGAGCCCGCCTGGCGAAGTGCCGATTACGGTGGCGCTGTCGAGGAGTGCCGCTCGGCGATCCGCCGCGGCGACGCCTATGTGCTGTGCCTCACCGACTCCGCCGAAGCCGAGACCGCTCGGACCCCGCTCGAACTCTACGAGCGGCTGCGCGGTGGCGCGATGCGCGGCGGCGTGATCGCGTTGCCAGATCGCG
This sequence comes from Leucobacter komagatae, assembly GCF_000834055.1. GTDB lineage: Bacteria > Actinomycetota > Actinomycetes > Actinomycetales > Microbacteriaceae > Leucobacter > Leucobacter komagatae_A. Next base: position 33,999 of record NZ_JXSQ01000016.1, on the reverse strand, counting down.
CGCTTGTGAGCGCGAGCCCCGAGCGTTTCCTGAGCGTGCGCGCGCTACCGGACGAGGCAGGCTTCACCGTCGCGACGCACCCCATTAAGGGCACGCGGCCACGCGGCGAGACGCCCGAACGCGACGCGGAGCTTGCGCGGGAACTCGCTGCGGACCCCAAGGAGCGCGCCGAGAACCTCATGATCGTCGACCTCATGCGCAACGACCTCAGCCGGGTGTGCGCGCCAGGGAGCGTTCGCGTCGAACGATTCCTGGAGGTCGAAACGCACCCGCGCGTTCACCAGCTTGTGAGCACGGTCACGGGGCAGCTCGAGAGCGGTCGTGACGTGTACGACGCGATCGAGTACTGCTTCCCGGGCGGCTCAATGACAGGAGCGCCAAAGCGCAGCGCCGTGGAGATACTCGCCGGCCTCGAAGCTGGCCCGCGCGGTCTCTACTCGGGCTGCTTCGGGTGGATCGATGACTCGGGTGATGCGGAGCTCGCGATGACGATTCGCGGGGTTGAGCTGCGTGGAGAACTACCGCAAGCTGATGCGCTGCGGGCGCCCGACGCCGTGCGCGCCCTCGTCGGTGCAGGCGGGGGGATCACGATAGATTCGGATCCCGCTGCCGAGCGTCGCGAGCGGGATTTGAAGGCGGCAGCGATGCTGGCAATCCTTTGACGCTTGGCGGGATAAACTGGGTGGATGTGTGCGGCCCATGAGGCCGGAAATGATCGACGAGTGTTGAGGTGCGTGTGAGCGAGCAGGGAACCGGTCAGCAGGATGCTGAGCAGGGCTATGACTTCAAGGCCATCCAGGACCGCTGGCTCCCCGTCTGGGACGAGCTGAAGCCGTTCGAGGTGCCAGTTGGTCACGAATCCGACAAGCCACGGAAGTACGTGCTCGACATGTTCCCGTACCCGTCGGGGGACCTCCACATGGGGCACGCTGAGGCGTTCTGCTTCGGCGACATCCTCGCCCGCTACTGGCGCGGCCAGGGGCACGAGGTGCTACACCCGATCGGCTGGGACTCCTTCGGGCTGCCCGCCGAGAACGCCGCGATCAAGCGCGGCGTGGATCCTCGCGAGTGGACCTACGCGAATATCGCGCAGCAGAAGGCCTCATTCAGGGCGTACGCGCCCTCCTTCGACTGGAGCCGAGTGCTCCACACGAGCGACCCAGAGTACTACAAGTGGAACCAGTGGATCTTCTTGAAGATGTACGAGAAGGGCCTCGCATATCGGAAGGCGAGCTGGGTCAACTGGGATCCCGTAGACCAGACCGTGCTCGCAAACGAGCAGGTCCTGGCTGACGGTACCTCCGAGCGCTCCGGCGCGATGGTCGTGAAGAAGAAGCTCACTCAGTGGTACTTCCGCATCACGGACTACGCAGACCGGCTGCTTGACGACCTCGACGCGCTCGAAGGCCGCTGGCCCGCGAAGGTGCTGAGCATGCAGCGCAACTGGATTGGGCGGTCTCGCGGCGCAGAGGTGGAGTTCGAAATCGAGGGGCGCGACGCGCGCGTTCCCGTGTTCACCACCCGGCCAGATACCCTCCACGGCGCAACGTTCATGGTCGTCGCCCCAGACTCCGACCTTGCCGCTGAACTCGCGGCAGGTGCCTCTGGCCCCGTTCGGATGCAGTTCCAGGCATACCTCGAGGCGACGCAGAAGCAGACCGAGATCGAACGCCAGAGCACGGACCGCGAAAAGACCGGCATCTTCCTCGACCACTTCGCGGTGAACCCCGTGAACGGCGAACGCATTCCGGTGTGGGCATCTGATTACGTCCTCGCGGACTACGGCCACGGCGCGATCATGGCCGTCCCTGCTCACGATCAGCGCGACCTCGACTTCGCGCTGAAGTTCGACCTGCCAGTGCGCGTCGTCGTCGACGTCCGCGATGAGGAAGGCGAGCCCCTCCAGGATCCAGCGGTCTCGGGCGTAGCGACCTCGGGCGACGGCACCATGCTCAATTCAGCGGAGCTCGACGGGCTCGGCAAGGATGACGCAATTGCTCGGGCCATCGAAACCCTCGAGGCCCGCGGCACAGGTCGTGCAACGACGACCTACCGTCTCCGCGACTGGCTCATCTCCCGCCAGCGCTACTGGGGAACGCCGATCCCGATCCTCTACGCAGAGGACGGAACGATGCAGCCCGTTGCTGAGGCGGCGCTGCCCGTGCAGCTGCCAGCGGCAGCCGGTCTCGACCTCAAGCCAAAGGGCTCCTCGCCGCTCGGCGCCGCAACCGAGTGGGCAACCGTTGTCGACCCTGAGACCGGCGAGACGCTCACGCGCGACCCGGACACGATGGATACCTTCGTCGACAGCTCCTGGTACTACTTCCGGTTCCTCTCCGCGAACGACCCGACGCAGGCTTTCGACCCCGCCGAGGCGAAGAAGTGGGCGCCGGTTGACCAGTACGTCGGCGGCGTCGAGCACGCGATTCTTCACCTGCTCTACTCGCGCTTCATCACGAAGGTGATGTTCGACCTTGGCTACATCGATTTCGAAGAGCCCTTCGTTGACATGCTCAACCAGGGCATGGTGCTGCTCGATGGCGCAAAGATGTCAAAGTCGAAGGGCAACCTCGTCGAATTCGCCTCAGAGCTCGAGGAGCACGGAGCTGACGCGTTGCGCGTGACGCTCGCGTTCGCGGGCCCACCCGAGGACGACATCGACTGGGCAGACGTTTCCGTGCAGGGCTCAGCGAAGTTCCTCGCACGCGCCTGGCGCATCGCACACGACGTTGAGGTTGGGGGAGCGCCCGTCGGCGTAGCATTCGATGGCGGCGACAAGGCCCTTCGGCGCAGCACCCACCAGCTGCTCATCGACGGCCCGCAGCTCGCTGAGTCCTACAAGTTCAACGTGCTCATCGCTCGTCTCATGGAGCAGGTTAACGTCACGCGCAAGGCGATCGACTCCGGCTGCGGGGTCGCCGACCCCGCCGTGCGCGAATCAGCCGAGGCGATTGCCGTTGTCCTCTCGATGTACGCGCCATACGCGGCGGAAGACATGTGGGCGATGCTCGGCCACGAACCGACCGTTGCGCTCGTCGAATGGCCAAAGGGCGACGAGTCCCTCACTGTCGTCGACGAGGTACTCATGATCGTGCAGGTCGATGGCAAGGTCCGCGACAAGATCACCGTTTCTGCGTCGATCACCGATGCGGACGCGGAGACCGCGGCACGCGCGTCGGCGAACGCGCAGCGCGCAATCGGGGATCGCGAGATCGTGAAGGTCATCGCGCGCGCCCCGAAGATCGTGTCGATCGCGACGAAGCCCGCGGCGTAGCGGCAAACCGAGCACGCACGCAGAACGAGGCGCCCCGGCCCTGGCCGGGGCGCCTCGTTCGTTGCTACGCTCAGAGCATGATCTCAAGGCAGAGCGCTTCTCGACGGCCGACGGCAGTACTTGCCCTGCTCATCGGTGTTGGGTTTGCGCTCTCCGCCTGCACCCAGCTGCAGGCTCCGGCATCGACCGAGCCTCCCGAGCCATCGGCTACCGCGCCCGCCAACCCGGATCCCGCGGAGGAGACGCCAGCGGACGGCGAGCAGCTCGACATCACCATTCCTTCGTGTGACGAGCTCATCACACCCGCCGAGGCGCGAGACCTGTTCGCCCCCGATTTCGAATCCGGTCTCGGGCCAAGCCCCGAGAGTCGAGAAGAGATTCGGCGCAGCAGGCTCGGCCCTGACGCCGTGAGCGCCTACGAGCAGGTCACCGAGTTTGTGCCGTGCTACTGGGGCGTGCCGCTCTCTGGGCTCATCGAGCACCTCTTCGTTGCCGAGCTTCCTAGCGACGTGCGAGCGGAGCTGCTCACATCCCTCAGGGCATCAGCCTACGATGAGACCAGCGCCGACGGCATTGCGCTGTTCTCGTATACCTTTGGGGAGCCACGCGCGACGACCTGGTACGGCTTCGTTGGTGACATCTGGGTCGCTTCCTTCGGCGAGCGTGGCTCGGCGCCGATCGAGCTCGTCTTTGACAAGCTGCGCGCCGCGAACCCTGACTGGGTGGCGCAGGCACCGTAGCGGCGGCGGGAACCCCGACGCGCTCAGCGTGGGGTTCTGCACAGTGGCGCATTGCCACTCAAACGGTGCATTCCTTCCACTCTTTTTGGCGCTCACCCCCGAAGCTCCTCACCGGAACTCATCCTGGTGGCATGCAATCGCCACGAGAGCAAACCAACGTCACCGCGATGCCGCGCCATCCGACCCGCGCCACCGATTCCCGCGCACTTGCGAAGCTGCGCGAGGAATGGCTCGACGGGGCGGCTGAGACGGAGCAAGACGAGGCGCACGAGGCGACCCGAGATTCGGCGCGCGAGGAGACTCCAGGGCGGTGGCGAACCGGAACAACTGCTGAGGCGTCTCAGGAGCCGCTCTCGTGGGAGCCGACGCCGACGCTGCTGCAGCGGGCCCTGCGAGGGGTGAGCATGCCGGCGGCCGTCGGCGTCACGCTCTTCATTGCGGCGATCGCGATCACCGCCGTCGTGATGCTCCGCAGCCTTGCCAGCGGTGCTGAGCCGGCTCTTGATGCGTTCGAAGCAGCGCCGGGTGGCGCTGCGCTGGCGGGTGAGGGGGCAGGCACAGATGCTGCGGGCGAGGCGGTGGCGGCGACCGAAGTGATCGTGCACGTCATCGGAGAAGTGCGCCAACCGGGCGTCGTTGAACTCGAGGCTGGGTCACGAGTGCTCGACGCGATCGCGGCGGCGGGAGGAGCGACGGAGCAGGCGGATCTCACCGTGCTCAACCTGGCGCTGCCGCTCAACGACGGTGAACAGATCGAGGTCTATGATGTTGAGGCCGCGGAGAGGATTCGCGAGAGCGGCGAGCGGCCAAGCGTCGGTGAAACGGGTGCGGGGGCCGCGCAAGGAGTCAACAGCAGTGGAACGGTGAACATCAACACCGCGACGGCCGACGAGCTCACTCAGCTGTCCGGCATCGGGCCAGCCCTCGCGCAGCGGATCATTGACTGGCGCGATTCCAACGGTGCGTTCACGAGTGTTGAGCAGCTGCTCGAGGTGAGCGGGATCGGGGCGAAGACCCTCGACAAGTTTCGGGAACACGTTGGCCTGTGAACGCTCCATGGCGCAGCACGGCCACCGTTCGGGGGCAGTGGCGGCTCCTCGGGCCCGCCGTTGTGTGCTGGTGCGTGGCTGCGGCGACGATCCACCTGCCAGGGGCGGCGAGAGCCATCGCCATCGTCAGCGGGGTGTTCGGCGCTGCCCTGTGCGTGCGCTGGGTGATCCGGAGACGCCGCGCCGCGCCCACCACTTCGCTGCGCGACGCGAGATTTCTTGGGGTGGCACTGTTGAGCTGCGCGTTCCTCATCTGCCTCGGGGCGCGCATCGATCTGCTCGAACAGGGCCGAGCCACCGGAGCGCTCGCGAACGCTGCAGCGCGCGGAGGACAGGTCGCCGTGCTCGCCAAGCTCGCCGGCTACCCCTCCGGGGTGGCGTCGTTTGATGGTGAGGAACGTGCCTGGGTGCGTGGCTCCGTCGTCGCCGCAGCTGGCGCCCCGACGCGCGGGGGTGTCCCGGTGATTGCCTGGTTGCCGAGCGGACCAGAGCGCGGGTGGTATCCGGGGGCTTATGTTGCCCTTGAGGGGAGTCTGGTGCGTGCGCCACCGGAGGGACTCGCCGCATACGAGATTCGGGTGAACTCGCAGGCGTACGCCGGCCCAGCAGTCGGGGTCGGCCGTTGGGTTGGGCCGGCGGCAGCCAGCATGCGTGTGCAGCTGCGCGAGGCAGCATCGCGCGTCGCAGGGGCTCAGCTGGTGCCTGGGCTCGCCGTCGGCGACACGAGTCTCGTGAGCGAGGAGCTTGACCGGGTGATGCTCGAGTCGAGTCTGACGCACCTCACTGCGGTGTCAGGCTCAAACTGTGCGCTCGTGATCACCGCGGTCACGGCGATCGCTGTGCGCCTGGGGGCTGGCAGGCGGCTGCGGATCGTACTCGCCGCCGCAGCGCTTGGCGGATTTGTCGTCATTGTCGGGCCCGATCCCAGCGTGCAGCGGGCCGCCGTGATGGCCGCGGTTCTGCTGGTGTCGAACTTCGGAGGCAAGCAACGACAGGCGCTCCCGGCCCTCGGGCTCGCAACCTACGCGTTGCTCATCGTCAACCCGTGGCAGTCGATTCAGCCTGGATTTGCGCTTTCAGTGGTCGCGACCGGGGGCATCCTGCTCTGGGCCTCGCCCCTCGAAACTTGGCTGCGTGCGCGGTTGCGACTCCCGAGGGTGCTCGCGCTGCCGCTCGCCGTGGCTGCCGTGGCACAGTTTTCGTGCGCGCCGCTGTTGCTGTTGTTGCAACCGGGCCTGCCAGTTGCCGGTGTGCTCGCCAACCTGCTCGCGGCGCCAGCCGCACCCGTCGGGACGGGGATGGGGATGCTGGCGCTGCTCTCACTGCCCGTCAGTCAACCCATCGGCGAGTGGCTCCTGAGCTTGGCAGCCTGGCCAGCCCGCTGGATCGAGGCGGCTGGGGCGGTCGGCACCGCGCTGCCCGGTGGCCGCTGGTACTGGCCGGGCGGCTGGACCGGGGCGTTGCTACTCGCGGGGACATACCTGCTCCTCGGCGTAGCTCTCGCCGTGCTCACCGGGTGGGCAGGCGGCGGCGGGAGTAGGCGCTGGCCATGGCGTGGCAGAGTTCTCGCTATCCCCAGGCGAACGCGGCTCGTCGCAGGCGCAACCGCAGGCATTGCGGTCGGGGTCATGTGCGCCGTCGTCGTGATTGTTCCCGCCAGCGTGCGGCTGGGCGTGCCCCATGACTGGGCTGTGGTGGCCTGCGATGTCGGGCAGGGCGACGCGATCCTCGTACGTGACCCCGGCGACCCGGCTAACGTCATGCTCGTGGACACGGGGGACGACCCCGAGCTGCTGCAGGCCTGCCTGGATCTCTTCGGGGTACGTCGCATCGCGCTCCTCGTGCTCACGCACAACCACCAGGATCACGTTGGAGCAATGCGCGTGGCTCTCGCCCGGAGCAGTGCTGCGCTCGTGTCGCCGCCCAGCACAGAAGACGCCGGACGCGTGGCCCTCGCAACGGCCACGGCGGGCGCCGGGGTTCCGACTAGGGTCGGCCACGATGGCCTGCGCGGAGGCGCGCCAGGCGGCCTGAAGTGGGAAGTGCTCGCACCCGAGCCCGGTCGCGCTCACGCGACCGCGAACGCGACGAGTCTGGTGCTCAGCGTCGAGGTCGGCGGGGTGCGAATACTGCTGCTTGGCGATACGGGCGAAGGGGAGCAGCGCGAGCTGGTCCGGAGGCACCCGGCGCTCCGCGCCGATATCGTGAAGGTCGCCCATCACGGTTCGCGTGACCAGCACTCACCACTGTACGAAGGGCTCGGCATGCGGCTTGCGCTCTTCTCGGTCGGATCTGCAAATAGCTACGGGCACCCCAACGCGCAGCTCGTCGACCGGTTCCTCGCCACCGGAGCACGCGCTTATCGGACCGACGTCCACGGCTCGATTGCGATCCGGGTGGGGGAATCGGGGCTCGAAGGCTGGAGCGCGGGAAGGCGAAGCGCATTGCTGCGATCCGACCGGTGAGTCAGCGCGCCACGTTTGGTCCCGGGGGGCGGCGTGCTCCGCGCGGCAAATGGGCGAGCGATCGTGGCAGTTGACCTGCCGCCATCGGGGTTGTCTGAGGGAGCCGGTAGTCTAAACATGTGGCAACCGCAAAGATCTCTAAAGTCGAGTGGACCGATGTGACCCCGGCACCCGTCGTGCTCGTTTCCGGTCCTGAGGAGTACTTTGCCGACCGCGCGGCGCAGCGTATCCGTGAGGCTCTCAGGGACGCGCACAGCGAGCTCGAGGTGCACGACATCGATGCGGCAAGCTATGGTGCTGGCGAGCTTTTTACTATTGCCAGCCCTTCGCTGTTCGCGGAGCCGCGACTCATCCGGGTCGTAGGGGTTGAGAAGTCGTCTGACGCGTTTATCGAAGACGCCAAGCGCTACATCGCCTCACCCGCGGACGACACGACCCTGGTTCTACGGCACACGAGTGGCCAGCGAGGCAAAGCCCTGCTCGACGCTGTGCGCAAGACACCCGGCGCGATCGAGGTGCCGTGCCCAGAGCTCAAGAAAGACCAGGAGCGTCTGCAGTTCGCGCAGGCAGAGTTCCGCAGGCTCAAGGCCAGGGCTACGCCAGGAGCCGTGAGGCTGCTCGCTGCAGCGTACTCCTCCGGAAGCGTGACCGAGCTCGCGGGTGCCTGCGCCCAGCTCGTTTCCGACCTTGGGGCTGAGATCACCGAAGAGCAGGTGAACCGTGCGACAGAGGGCCGTGTCGAGGCGAGCGGCTTCAAGGTCGCCGACGCGGCAATCGCGGGGAAACGCGCAGATGCGCTCGTGCTGCTCAGGCAGTCGATGCTTGGGGGTACCTCGCCGATCCCGATCCTGGCAGTGCTGAACATGAAGCTCAGGGGTATGGCCCGCGTCTACGGTGCCCGCGGATCCTCCGGGCAGCTCGCGAAGCAGTTCGGCATGGCGCCCTGGATGGTGGATCGCGCCCTCAAAGACATCCGTGGTTGGCGCGAGGAAGACCTCGCCCGAGCGATCGACCTGGCCGCCGAGACCGAGTGGCTGCTCAAGGGTGGCAGTCGCGATCCCGAGTACGCGATCGAGCGCTTCATCTCGTTCGTCTCGCTCCGCGGCCGCGACGCCTGAGCTACCGCGCTCCGCCCACCGCTCCGCCCACCGCTCCGCGCTCCGCACCAGGCACAGAAATGGCTCAGGCCCCGCCGAAGCGGGGCCTGAGCCAGAAACCTGTGAAGCTAGATGCTTAGATCTTTGCGACCTGTGCTGCAAGCTTCGACTTGCGGTTCGCAGCCTGATTCTTGTGAATCACGCCCTTCGAAACGGCCTTGTCGAGCTTGCGAGTTGCGACCTTCAGCGCCGACTCTGCTGCTGACTTGTCGCCAGCCGAGATTGCCTCGCGGGTCTTGCGGATGACGGTGCGGAGCTCGCTCTTGTGCGCGCGGTTACGCTCAGTCGCCTTAGCGTTGGTCTTGATGCGCTTGATCTGCGACTTAATATTTGCCACGTTGGGTTGGTTCCTTCAGTAGAGGTCAATCGGATTGATCCGCTCGGTGAGAGAGGGCACCTAACGGGGGTGTGGTTTGAGCCACACGCAAGTCAAGAACCTACATTAGCAGATCACTGGCTGCGATCACAGTTCGCGGCCTGAGCGTGTTGCGAGCGCGTGTGCGGTGCGACTCGCGTGCCACGCACTCCCGCCGCCCGCGACAGTGCCCACACGAGCGCGGCCGCAGCGAGCAGCGCCGCGAGGAGGAGCGCGATGTACCCGAGGAGCGACGGTAGGCCGTTTGCGGGCAGGAGGAAGCCGTACGGCACCCAACCAGCGGTGACTCCCCGCAGCAGCACGACGCAGAGCCACAGCACGGGGTAGGGGAGCACGATCCACAGTCGCCGCCAGGGGAGCGGCCCTCGGTCACCAACGAGGAGCCAGTCGAGGAGCACGATGGCGGGGAAGATCGCGTGGAGGATAGCCGACACCCACGCAGGGGCCGACCCCGTGCCGGGGATCAGCGTGTTGTAGATCACAGCGACGATCACCATGCACGAGGCTGCGACCGCCCTCGCCCCGGTCAGCCACGCTGGCTGCCCGCGGCCGGCGAGCGTACGCCAGCCAGCGGAGATGAGCACGAGCGATGTCAGGAGGTTCGTGAGGTTCGTGAAATAGCCGAAGTAGTTGAACGGGTTCGCGCCGCCCTGCTCAAAGCCAAGGGCATACGTCCAGAGCAGCACTGCGATCACCGCGACGCCGGCCAGGACCCTCACTGCCCCGATGCCTGCCCTGAACTGCCGTGCTGAACTCGGCGCCGGATCCAGCACTGAACGCCGCGTCCGTGCTCACCTCTGTGCTGGAGTCAGCTCCGCCCGGAGAGTGGCGTACGCGCACCCTAGATCCACCCTTTGTCGTGGGCGATGCGCGCGGCCGCCGTGCGGTTGCGCGCGCCGGTCTTCCCGATCGCCGAGGAGAGCAGGTTGCGTACCGTTCCCGCCGAGAGGAACACCTCGGCGGCAATCGCTGGGGCGGTAAGCCCCTCGCCCGCCCGCCTGAGCACTTGCCGCTCGCGTTCACTCAGCGGGTTCGCGCCGTCGAACAGCGAAGCCTCAGCGAGCGCGGGATCGACTACTCGCTGCCCGGCGTGCACGGCGCGCACGGCTTCGGCGAGCTGGTCCGCTGGAGTGTCCTTCACGACGAAGCCACTGGCGCCAGCCTCGAGGGCCTGCCGAAGGTAGCCCGGTTTCGCGAACGTTGTGACGATGAGCACGCGGGTGCCTTCGCTTGCCTCGCGCACGCCGCGCGTCGCCTCGAGCCCGTCGATGCCTGGCATCTGCACATCCATGAGGCACACGTCGGGACTAAGCCGGCCTGCCTCGGCGATCGCCTCCTCGCCGTCGGCAGCGTAGCCAACCACCTCAAGGTCGGGCTCGAGCCCAAGGAGTGCGCCGAGCGCGCCGCGCACGAGCGCCTGGTCGTCGGCGATGAGCAGGCGTACTTTCGGCGCCGTCTCGGCGCTGAGGCGCTGGGTGATTACCACGTGAGGCTCACTTTCGTTCCGTGTAGCTCGCCGCTGGAGAAGGAGAGCTCCGCGCCAGCGGCGGAGGCTCGCTCGCGCATGCCGCGCAGCCCGTTGCCGGACTCTACGGGGTGTTCGCCTGGCAACCCAGCGCCGGGCAACCCAGCACCGGTTAGCCCAGCACCGGGAAGCCCACCACCCGGCAGCCCAACACCGTCGTCCTCGACGGAGAGCGTGCCCGGGGCGAGCTCGACGAGCACCCGGCTCGCGCCGGCGTGCCTGAGGATGTTCGTCGTCGCCTCCCGGAGCACCCAGGCTGCTGGGAGCGACTGGGCTGCCGACAGCGCATTCGCTGAACCCCGAACCTTCATCGTGATCCCGCCGGACGCCAGCGCTGCGGAGCTAGCCGCGAGCTGCTCCGAGAGGCCCTCCGCGCGGAGGCCGGTGACGGTGCCGCGCACGCCCGCGAGCGCCTCGGTCGTGAGGTGCACGATCTCGTCGAGTTCGCGGCGCGCGGCAGCGGGATGCTTGTCGATCAGGCGCGCGGCGAGTTCGGCCTTGAGTTTCACGACCGTGAGCGAGTGGCCGAGCAAGTCGTGCACGTCGCGGGCAACGGACTCGCGCTCCTCGCTCGTTGCGAGCTCGAGGCGGAGTTCGTCGGCGCGAACACTCCGGGTGATGAGCCAGGTGTTGATGGTGTTCACGGCGGCCATGAGCAGCACGATCCACAGCAGTGACCACACCGGCGTATCGCCGCGGGATGCCGCAAGAACCACCGCGAGAACCATGATTGCGACGCCCGCCGTCATCACGGCCCAGTGCCAGCGCCTGCTCATCAGGTACGACGCATACGCCATGAGGAACGGAATGAAGCTCGTCGTGCCCCACCCGATCGCGGGGACCGTGAGCAGCGCGCAGGCGAGCGTCGCCCAAAAGAAACCCTGCGTGAGGCAGCCGGACTCGCCTACGGGGGTGCGCATTCCGGAGACGAATCCTGCGAGGTAGGTGGCTGCGAATGCGACGAGCGCCGCCCACCCGAGTGCGAGCGTCCACGGTTCCGCTTCCGAGCGCACGAGCGCCCGCCCAGGGTAGAACAGGAACACGAGCCAGACCGCGCCCATGAGCCAGCCGTAGCGTGCCCAGCCGTCCCGGGTGTCGACGGGTTCGCGGTTCCTCATGCTGCGAGCTTAACGGCGGCGGCGCGAGCGCAGCACGCCGAAGCGCACGAGCACCCCGAACGCGAGCGCCCATGCGGCGACGTTTGCGGCTACGAGCCAGATTGAGTCGGAGCCGCCCGAGATGAGCGCGCCCTCGGTAATTGGCCACCTCGCGAGGGCCGCATAGCCGTACATCGGCGTGTAGTGCGCGATCGCGAGCATCGTGCCCGAGAGCGGCATGAAGACGTTGCCGACGAAACCGAAGAGCGTGATCGAGATCGACGCGAGCGACGCGGCCGAGTCAGAGTTGAAGGCGAGCCCGACGCCGAGGCCGAAGAGCCCGAACATGAGACCGCCCGCGAGGATGATCCCCCCCAACTACGAGCCACGACCAGAGCGAATCGGCCGTGGCGCCCGTGAGCGCGCCGACGGCGAACACGATGACAGTTGAGAATGCCGAGAAGGAGACCGCGACCGCGAGCTTGACGACTGTGTAGCCGGCGATCGACAGCGGCGTCAGCGCGATCTGTCTGCCCCAGCCCTGCCCGGCTTCAGAAGCTGCGAGCGCGCACAGCGAGGTCATCGCGGTCGCGGTGCCGAAGGCGGCCATCGAGGCCATGACGTAGAAGGCGACGTTGCCGTTGCCCGCGCTCGCGTCTGCGTATTCGGCGTTCGCCCCGAAGAGTAGGTACATCGCGACGGGCATCGCGATCGTGAACGCGAGCGTGTAGGGGTTGCGGAACTGCCTGAGCACCTCGACGCGGTAGAAAGCTGTGGTGAAGAGCATGTGCTTAGGCCTCCGTGAGCGCGGCGAACGCGGTTTCGAGTGTTGGGGCGTTGATTTCGAGCTCGGTTGCGCCGGCCGCGAGGATCCGCGCAGCAATGGCATCCGAGTTCGCGGTGTGGATCGTGACCCGCTGCGCATCGGAGTCGACGGACGCGATCGATTCGTCGGCCCGAAGCTCGGCAAGCAGGGCCGTTGCCGCATTGGCGTCGCCGGGGAGCGTGGCGCGGAGCGTGCGCCCGCCGAGCGAGGCGCGCAGTGTTGCCGTATCGCCGTCGGCGACGATCGTGCCGTGGTGCATGACGACCGTGCGGCGCGCGAACTGCTCGGCCTCCTCGAGGTAGTGCGTCGCGAAGACGATCGTGCGGCCGGCGTTCGCGTCGGCGCGCATGGTGTCCCAAAACTTGCGGCGCGCGGTGACGTCCATGCCAGCTGTCGGCTCGTCGAGGATGAGCACGTCGGGGTCGGGGAGGAGTGCGAGCGCGAACTTGACGCGCTGCTGCTCGCCGCCCGAGCACTTGCCCACCTTGCGGCGTGCGATCTCAGTGAGGTTTGCGAGCTCGAGCACCTCCGGCACGCGCGCGGTTACGCGGTGGAAACTCGCGATCACCTCAAGCGTCTCGGTGACCGTGAGGTCGGCGAGCAGGCCGCCCGTCTGCAGCACGGCCGAGAGACTGCCCCGCGCGATCGCACGCCGCGGCGCGTCGCCGAGCACGCGAATCGACCCGGCGTCTGGCTCGCTCAGCCCGAGCACCATGTCGAGCAGCGTCGTCTTTCCGGCCCCGTTCGGGCCGAGCAGCGCGACGACCTCGCCGCGCTTGATCCGCAGGTCTACGCCGGTGACCGCGCGAACGACGCGTTCGCCGGAACCGAAGTGGCGGGTGGCACCCGTGATTTCAATTGCCTGTGTGTCCATGCCTCAAGCCTGGCGGGCACTGGGGAGGCGGTGCGAGGTGACGCTGTCACGAAAGATTCGTGACAGTTGTCATGCGGGCAAGGCCCGCGGGGCCCCGCCCGACGACCAGCGCGCGCGGGGCGAACGACGAACGGCGCCTGGTTCGCTGAAAGGGCCTCGCCGGGCTACCGCTCGGGGGCGCTTGCCCGCAGCCGCTTCGCTGCGCGGGTGTCGACAGGCAGGCTCGTTTCGAGCGTGAACGTGACCTCGGCGACGGCGGGCCACTGCCGCGGCCACAGTTCGTCACGCGCGCCCGAGTCGATGTCGTGCGCTGCCGCGTGTACACCGCCAGCCTCGATCGAGAAATGCTCGAGCTGGCCGTCCTCGATGCTCAGCCTGAGCACTCGCTGCTCCCCCGTCGTTGGATCGGCGAACTCTGCCACGACGGGGAACTGCTGGCGGTGCGGAACCGCGCGGGGGAGCGCCTCGGCGCCCTGCACGTCAAGCACGATCATGCCGAACGAGCCGGAGACGCCGTCCCACGTCTTCTCCCTCGCGGCTGCGAGTTGGGTGCGGAGTGGCTCGGAACTCGGCTCAGCGCTGAAGTCGAGCATGCCAGCAATGAGCGCGCGGGCGCCAGCGGCCAACGGCAGGTAGCTGAGGTCTCCGTCGGTGACACGCCCCGCTACGGGGATGCCGGATCGGGGTGCCTTTCTCGCGGCGATGACTGCTGGGATCTCGACGGCGAGGGTGAGCGCGAAGGTGGCGGCCGCGAAGACGAGTCGTGGCCGGCGCACGCCGCGGCGGATGAGCCCGCGCTGCAGTCGCGCATCGAGCGCCTCACTCGCTTCGGCGAGGCCGAGTACGGCACCACCGGCGGCGGTCGCGAGCGCTGCGCGCGTGCCAGCGCTCACGGGTGTCCCTGTGAGACCTGATCCTGTGAGACCTGATCCTGTGAGACCTGATCCTGTGAGACCTGTTCCTGTGGCACCTGTTCCTGTGTCGCCCGCGACGAGAGCGGCCGTCGTTCCCGCGGTCGCGAGGCGGTACGCTGCCCTGCGCCCAGGACGGAGCTTCGCGGGGTCGATGAGCGCGACAGCCCCAAGCGCGGCTGAGAGGAGCAACGCCCGCTCGGGTCGGCCCGGTGCGAAACAACGTCGAAGAAACTGTGCAGCGGCCATCCTGTCATCCTACGGTGCTTCTCTGGGCCGCTTCGGCACGCCCTATTTGCTTGGTGGCCCCGGCCGGGGCTCACGCGTGAGATAATGGCTGGCAATGTCTCCTCGCAGTCTTAAACCACAGGTGCCGGCGTCGACCGACCCCTCGATGATCCGCAACTTTTGCATCATCGCGCACATCGATCACGGTAAGTCGACGCTTGCCGACCGCATGCTCCAGGTCACCGGAACGGTATCTGACCGCGACATGCGCGCGCAGTACCTCGACAACATGGATATCGAGCGCGAGCGCGGTATCACCATCAAGTCGCAGGCCGTCCGGATGTACTGGGAGTCCGAGGGCGGCGACTACGCCCTCAACATGATTGACACCCCGGGTCACGTTGACTTCTCATACGAGGTCTCGCGCTCACTCGCAGCGTGCGAGGGTGCCATCCTGCTCGTCGACGCAGCGCAGGGGATCGAGGCGCAGACGCTCGCGAACCTCTACCTCGCGATGGAAAACGATCTCGAGATCATCCCGGTGCTCAACAAGATCGACCTCCCGGCAGCCGACCCGGAGCGCGTCGCGCGCGAGATCACCGATCTCATTGGCGGCAACCCGGACGAGATCCTCAAGGTGTCGGGCAAGACCGGCGCTGGTGTCGAGGAACTCCTCGACGTCGTCGTTGCACGCATCCCCGCGCCCGTCGGCCAGGTCGACGCGCCTGCGAGAGCGATGATCTTCGACTCGGTGTACGACTCGTACCGCGGCGTCGTCACCTACGTGCGCATGATCGACGGCAAGCTCTCGCCGCGCGAGAAGGTCCAGATGATGTCGACGGGCGCCGAGTACGAGGCGCTCGAGATCGGCGTTTCCTCGCCTGGACCGACGCCAACGAAGGGCCTCGCAGTCGGCGAGGTCGGCTACCTCATCACCGGTGTGAAGGACGTGCGCCAGTCGAAGGTTGGCGACACCGTCACCTCGAAGCTGCGCGGCGCAACGGAAGCATTGCCCGGCTACACCGACCCGAAGCCCATGGTCTTCTCCGGGCTGTACCCGCTCGACGGCTCCGACTACCCGGTGCTGCGCGAAGCGCTCGACAAGCTCAAGCTCTCGGACGCTGCGCTCCAGTACGAGCCCGAGACGTCTGTCGCGCTCGGCTTCGGCTTCCGCTGCGGCTTCCTTGGCCTGCTCCACCTCGAGATCATCTCCGAGCGCCTGCGCCGCGAGTTCGACCTCGACCTCATCGCGACCGCGCCGAGCGTTGTCTACGAGGTCACGAAGGAGGACGGCACCGAGGTCGTCGTCACGAACCCCTCGGAGTACCCAGACGGCAAGATCGCGAGTGTCTCCGAGCCCATGGTGCGCGCAGCGATCCTCGCGCCGAAAGACTACGTCGGCGCGATCATGGAGCTGTGCCAGTCGCGGCGCGGCAGCCTGCTCGGCATGGAGTACCTCGGCGAACGCGTCGAGCTGCGCTACAACATTCCGATGGGCGAGATCGTCTTCGACTTCTTTGACCACCTGAAGAGCCGCACGCAGGGCTACGCGAGCCTCGACTACGAGCCGAGCGGGCAGCAGGAGGCGGACCTCGTGAAGGTCGACATTCTGCTGCAGGGTGAGGCCGTTGACGCGTTCAGCGCGATCGTCCACCGCGACAACGCGTACGCATACGGCACGATGATGACCGAGCGCCTGCGCAAGCTCATCCCGCGCCAGCAGTTCGAGGTGCCGATCCAGGCTGCCATCGGCGCGCGCGTGATCGCCCGCGAGAACATCCGCGCGATCCGCAAGGACGTGCTCGCGAAGTGCTACGGCGGTGACATTAGCCGTAAGCGCAAGCTGCTCGAGAAGCAGAAGGAAGGCAAGAAGCGCATGAAGATGGTCGGTCGCGTCGAGGTGCCACAGGAGGCGTTCATCGCAGCGCTCTCCGGTGACGTCGAGGGCAAGGACGTAAACAAAAAGTGACCGGGCCCCGCAGAAAAAGCTTCACAGGCATGCCCGTCGCCTACGCGGCGATTGGTGCGTCTGCAGCCGCTGACCTGATGCGGTTCCCGCCAGCAGGGTCGACGCCGTACGAGGAATCCCTGCAGCTCGGCAGCGGCTCCGAGCGCTTCCTCACCGCAGCAAACCTCCTCATGACGTGGGGCGCTCACCGCGCCGCAGGGGTTGCGGTGAACGACATCGAGCGCGGCGACGCGGCGGAGTACCTCGGAGTGCAGTTCAGCGACGCTGGCACCCCCGAGCTGGGCGACGAGCCAGAGCAGCTCTTCAGCCCCGAGGGCGAGGCGTACATCCTGCCAGGGACCACTGCGACGCTCAGCGCCGACGGCAAGAATGCGCGGCCGATCCTGGTGATTTCAACCGTTGAGGATGCCCAGCGGCTCGGCTTTGCTTGGGGCGACCGCGAGGCGAACCCCGGCTACGGCGAGCAGCTCATCACGGTCGAGCAGCGCGAGGACGGAACCGTATGGGCCATCGCTCGCGGCTTCACGTTCCTCACCAGTTCAGGGCTCATGTCGGGAATCAAGCAGCGCTCCGAGCTCCGCGAGGTCATCGAGCAGGCACAGGCATTCATCGGTGCGCTTGCCCCCGGTGCCGCGCTTCGCAACGGCGTCACCGCTCCGACCGAAGCCCAGCCGACTGCCGAGCTCACCGAGCCGCAGGCAGCCGAAACGCCAGCACAGGACGACTGACCGTGCCGAGCGTGCTCCCAGACGGCGAGCCCGCCCCCGCCGACGGCGCGCTCCCCGCGAGCGTGCTCGACGGGGCAGAAGATCGCGCCTTCGGCGTCTACGTGCACGTTCCGTACTGCCGTGTGCGCTGCGGCTACTGCGACTTCAACACGTACACGGCGAGTGAGCTCGGTGGCGGAGCCAGTCAGGCAGGCTACGCGGCCGAGGCCGCGAACGAGCTGAGCTTCGGCGCAGACGTCATGCGGCGCGCAGGGCTGCCAGAGCGACCGGTTTCGACGGTGTTCTTCGGCGGTGGCACGCCGACGCTGTTGCCGGCGAGCGACCTCGCGATGCTGCTCGCGCGCATCCGCGACGAGTGGGGGCTCGCTCCAGGCGCAGAGGTGACGACCGAAGCGAACCCCGATTCGGTAGACGAGGCCTACCTCGCGACGCTCGCGGAGGCAGGCTTCACCCGGGTGAGCTTCGGCATGCAATCAGCGGTGCCGCACGTGCTCCAGACGCTCGACCGCACCCACACGCCCGAGCGTGTGCCCGTCGTCGTTGCTGCCGCGCGCGCCGTCGGGCTCCAGGTGAGCCTTGACCTCATCTATGGCACTCCTGGGGAGTCGCTCGCCGACTGGGGGCGCTCGCTTGACGCCGCGCTCGAGAACGCCCCCGATCATCTCTCCGCCTACGCGCTGATTGTCGAAGCCGGCACGAAGCTCGCAGGACAGATCAGGCGCGGCCAGGTCGCCGAGCCCGACGATGACCTGCACGCCGAGATGTACGAGATGCTCGACGCGCGCCTCGCGGCCGCAGGCTACGACTGGTACGAAATCAGCAACTGGTCGCGCACGCCAGAGACCCGCTCCCGCCACAACCTGTCGTACTGGACGGGCGAGGACTGGTGGGGCGCGGGGCCTGGTGCCCACAGCCACGTTGGCGGGCTGCGCTGGTGGAACGTGAAGCACCCCAGGGCCTACGCCGAGCGGATGGCGGCGGGACTCTCGCCAGCGCACGCACGCGAAATCCTCACCGAGGAGGCGCGGCACAGCGAGCGTGTGCTCCTCGAGACGCGGATCCGCGACGGTTTCCCGATCGATGCTCTCAGCGAACACGGCAAGCAGGCTGTGGCCGAGCTCATCGCCGACGGCCTCGTCGACGGCCGCGCTGCGCTTGGCATAGCGGGGGCAGAGCGCAGGATCGTTCCGACGCTGCGCGGTCGGCTCCTAGCGGACACAGTCGTCGGAAAACTCCTCCGGTAGTAGACTGGCACTCAGAATGTTCGAGTGCCAGAAAGGGGGTGCGTGATGGTTCCGGAGCGCAGCCTCGCCGTGTTGCACGCGATTGTGAGCGATTACGTCGCGCTCAACGAGCCAGTCGGGTCGAAGTCCATCGTCGAGCGGCACTCCTTCGGAGTGTCAGCTGCGACGATCCGTAACGATATGGCGTTGCTCGAGGACGACGAGCTCATCGCTCAGACCCACACGTCATCGGGGCGCGTACCGACAGACAAGGGCTACAGGCTCTACGTCGACACGCTCGCGAAGCTCAGGCCGATGACCGCCGCCCAGCGCGTAGCAATCGAGCGTTTTCTTGGCGAGTCCAGCGACCTCGACGACGTCATGGCCCGCACCGTCCGGCTGCTCTCGCAGCTGACGAACCAGGTCGCCGTCGTGCAATACCCATCGCTGCGCACGACCGCCGTGCGACACATCGACCTCGTCGCGCTCGGTGAGAGCCGGGTGCTGTGCGTGCTGATCCTCGGAAACGGGGTCGTCGAACAGCAGACGGCGACGCTGCCTGCAGCGCGCGCAACCGAGGCATGGTTGAACGGTGTGCGCGAGCGCATCGCAACCACCGTCGTCGGCCAGGACATCGACGCCGCGGATCGCAACGTGGCCGAGCTTGCGGCAACGGTCGCGGAGTGGGTGGAGCCAGCGGACGCTGATCTTGCGCTGCACGTGCTCGGCGCTGTCTCGCAGCAGCTGCAGGCGAACCGCAGCGATCGGATCGCGGTTGCCGGCGCGGCGAACCTCACGCGCCCGGGTGAGTTCGCCGGCTCCCTGCCGACCGTGCTCGAAGCAATCGAGGAGCAGGTCACCCTGCTCCGCCTGTTTGGCGAACTCGTGCAGGATGAGCGCGAGATCGCGGCCTCCATTGGGCGCGAGAACGAGGCGTACGGCCTGTCAGACGCGTCGATCATCGCGACGAACTACGAGGCGGTTGGCGCATCCCGCCTGGGCGTGCTTGGGCCGTTGCGCATGGACTATGCCGGGAATATCCAGGCGGTCCGCGCGGTTGCGAGATACCTGAACCGGCTCCTCAACGAAGACCGCTGAGTACGGCACACGCGCCGTCCAGTCCGAAGATTTTCACCCCAAAAACTTTCGACACCGAAGACTTTCCACACCAACCCACGAACACCTAGGAGTACAACTGTGGCGGATCACTACGAGACGCTCGGCGTTTCTCGCGAAGCGAGCCTCGAAGAGATCAAGAAGGCGTATCGCAAGCTGGCCCGCCAGCTGCACCCCGATGTGAACCCGAGCGAGGAGGCGGCTGAGCGCTTCAAGGGCGTGACGCACGCCTACGATGTGCTCAGCGACCCCGAGCAGCGGCAGCGCTACGACATGGGCGGTTCGCAGGGCGGCGCTGGCGGCTTCGGCGATATTTTTGAGACCTTCTTCGGCGGTGGCGGCTTCGGCGGCGGCGCCCGCGGTCCACGCGCTCGTGAGGAGCGCGGCGAGGATGCGCTCATCCGAGTAGACGTGAAGCTCGAAGAGGTGGTCTTCGGCGTGCAGCGTGACATCAGCGTGAACACGGCAGTGCTGTGTGAGACGTGCGGCGGCAACGGCTGCCAGCCCGGCACGCACCCGGTGACCTGTGATGTGTGCCGCGGGCAGGGGCAGATGCAGCGCGAGGTGCGCTCACTGTTCGGCAACGTCGTTACCATGCACCCGTGCGGCAGCTGCCAGGGATACGGCACGATCATCGAGAGCCCGTGTGTTGAGTGCGCGGGCAAGGGTCGCATGCGCGAGCGCAGGACCATGCAGGTCGACATTCCCTCCGGCATCGACACTGGCACCCGCATGCAGATGCGCGGCGGTGGCGAGGTCGGCCCCTTCGGTGGCCCGAACGGCGACCTCTTCATCGAGTTCCGGGTCGAGCACGACGACATCTTCAGCCGCGACGGCAACGATCTGCTGAGCACCATGCAGGTCTCAATGACCGACGCGATCCTCGGGACCGAGGTCGAGGTTGAGTCGCTGGATGGGCTGGTGACGGTCGAGGTTCCTGCTGGTACGCAGTCGGGTGACCTTGTCGCTGTCCGTGGACGCGGCATTCAGGGTCTCCGAACGACGACACGCGGTGACCTGAAGATCGCGATGCAGGTGGCGACGCCGACGAAGCTCTCCAACAAGGAGAAGTCGCTCGTTGAACAGCTCGCGAAACTCCGCAAAGACGAGCCGCCGCACTTCGGTGAGTTCAAGCAGAGTTTCTTCGGCAAGCTTCGCGACCGTTTCTTCGGCTAAGCGCCCAGACTCAACGTGGCAAATCTATACTTTGACGAGGCTCTCGCGCGCACGTTCGCCGGTGAGCTCCTCACGGTCTCAGGCGACGAGGGACGGCACGCCGTCCGCGTGAGCCGCCTGCGGGTTGGCGAGCAGACGATCGTTGGCAACGGGCGCGGCCTACGCGCGCACGGCACGGTGGAAGCGGTCGACCGCGACAGCTTCAGCGTGCGCGTCGAACGCAGCGAGGAGCAGGCTGCGCCGGAACGGCGCATCGTGCTCGTGCAGGCGCTGGCAAAAGGGGATCGCGACGAGCGCGCGGTCGAACAGGCGACCGAGTTTGGCGTGGACGCGATCATTCCCTGGCAGGCGGAGCGCTCAGTTTCTCGCTGGGGCAACGACAAAGCCAGTAAGGGTGTTGCGAAGTGGGCGCGGATTGCCCGCGAAGCCTCAAAGCAGTCGATGCGGGCGTGGATCCCCGAGGTGCTGTCGCCAGCGACAACGGCGGAGCTCGCCGCACTCGATGGTCACGTGCTTGTGCTCCACCCCCGTGGAGCGACGAAACTCAGCGCCTGGCTCCCAGACGACGGCCGCGACGTGTACCTGGTCGTCGGCCCTGAGGGTGGGCTGAGCGACGCTGAGCTTGCCGCGCTTGCCGGGCAGACTGACGGGGAAACCGCAGCGCGTGACGGGCGGATCGTGCTCCTTGGAGACGACGTGCTGCGAACATCGTCTGCTGGCCCTGCAGCGCTCGCCGTGCTGAACGCCGCGCTCGGCAGATGGTGATCCGCGTCCACCATCGCCGCGGTACCGCGGCCGCCCGTCCCGCAGACGCCCGTGGCGAACAGCGGCACGGCTTCGCAGAAAATCCGCGCCTTGGCACAGCGGATGGTCGGTAGACTGGCCGCATGGCTGAAGAGACTGTATTTGGCAAGATCATCTCGGGAGAGATCCCCACGACGTTCCTCGCGGAGACCGAGCGCGTTGTCGCGTTCCCTGACATCAACCCGCAGGCGCCTGTACACATTCTCGTGATCCCAAAGACCACAGAGTACGCAGACGTCACTGAACTCGCCGCCGGCGACCCGGCGTTGCTCGCCGAGGTGGTCGCTGTCGCGAAGCAGCTCGCAGAAGAACACGCGAACGGTGAGTACCGGCTCGTCTTCAACAACGGTGCAAGCGCGGGTCAGACCGTATTCCATGTCCACGCGCACGTTATCGCCAACCTCGAGGAGCGATCCCTCATTGGGTTCTGAACCAGACTCACCCCACGAATCCTCGGTGCCAGCGGCTACCGGGCACACCCGGCCTGAGCCGCAGCTCGAGCGGACGGTAACGCTCACCGGCGTCGAACTCTCCTCATTCCTCGGCTACCGCGACCAGCTGCTCACCGATCTCGCAGCGCAGCACCCAAGCGTCGTGTTCAACGCGCGCAAGGATGTGCTGTCGATTCGCGGCGAGACCGACGCAGTGCGCGCCGCGGAGGAGCTCGTTCGCGAGATCCTCGAACTCGCCAGGCGCAGCGGCACCGTTTCGAGCACCGACGTTCGCTCCATCGCGCGCATGGTGCGCGACGGCAACGGACCGCGTGCAGCGATGACGCTCAGCGAGCCGATCCTCACGGTGCGCGGCAACGCGGTGCGACCCCAGACGCAGGGCCAACGCGAATACGTCGAGGCGATTGACAACAACACCGTCGTGTTCGGCATCGGCCCAGCGGGAACGGGCAAGACCTACCTCGCGATGGCAAAGGCCGTGCAGGCGTTGCAGCGGCGTGAGGTGTCAAAGATCGTGCTCACGAGGCCCGCGGTTGAGGCGGGGGAGCGGCTCGGATATCTCCCGGGCAGCCTTGAGGACAAGATCGATCCGTACCTCAGGCCGCTGTTTGACGCGGTCGGTTCGATGATGGATCAGGATCTCGTCCCGAAACTGCTCGCGAGCGGCACGATCGAGGTAGCGCCGCTCGCCTACATGCGCGGGCGAACGCTCAACGAGGCGTTCGTCGTTCTCGACGAGGCGCAGAACACCACGCCCGAGCAAATGAAGATGTTCCTCACCAGGCTCGGCTACGGCTCGAAGATGGTGATCACGGGTGACATGACGCAGGTCGACCTCCCCGTGAAGCACAGTGGCCTCCGGGTCGTGAGCGGGATCCTCCGCGGCGTAGACGACATCCACTTTTCAGAGATGACGGCCGACGACATCGTCCGCCACAGCCTGGTCGGCCGCATCGTCGACGCATACGCGGCGTACGATGAGCACACGGCAACGCGCCGCTCACAGACAGACAGCACAACCGAGGGGAAGCGCGACCGATGAGCGTCGAGATCAACAACGAATCAGGGGTCGCCGTCGGCGAGGACCGGCTGCAGCGACTCGTGAGCTTTGTGCTCGAATCGATGTACGTGCACCCGGACACCGAGCTCAGCCTCATGTTCGTCGACGAGGCCGCGATCGAGCAGCTCCACATCCAGTGGATGGATGAGCCTGGCCCGACCGACGTGCTGAGCTTCCCGATGGACGAGCTGCGCCCAGGCCGGCCGGACGCACCAGCGCCCGCTGGGCTCCTTGGCGACATCGTCGTCTGCCCGCAGATCGCGGTGCTGCAGGCCGACGCGGCAGGGCACTCCCTCGAGCAGGAACTCACCGTACTGGTGACGCACGGCATGCTGCACCTCCTCGGCTTCGACCACGGGACCCCAGACGAGGAAGCCGAGATGTTCGGCCTCCAGCGCGATCTCGTGTTGTCGTTTAGCACTCGAGAACGGTGAGCTCGATGAGCGACGACGACCTTCCCCCGCTGTTTGAGCGGGCGAGCACAGCGGTCAGGCGGATCGCCGAGCGGGTCGCGCTCGGCCGCGGCAGGGTGCGCGACGAGCAGCAACTGCTGTCGATGGTCGATCAAGCGACCGAACTTGACCTGCTCGAAGAGGGCGACAGGGACTACATTCACTCCATCGTCGAGTTCGGCGACACGCTCGTGCGTGAGGTGATGGTCCCACGGACCGACATGGTGACCGTTGACTCGGATGTCTCCGTCCGCAGCACTCTCGAGCTGCTGCTGAACGCACGGCACTCGCGCCTCCCGGTGATCGGCGGCGACGTCGACGAGGTGCTCGGCGTCGTCTACCTGCGCGACGCCTCAAGCTTCGTCCTGCGCCGCCCCGAGGAATCTGAAGAGTCGCCAGCGACGCGAATCATGAAGCCAGCAATGTTCGTGCCCGAGGTGCAGCGCGCCGACAAGCTGCTGCGCCGCATGCAGCAGGAGTCGAACCATCTCGCGCTCGTCGTCGACGAGTACGGCGGGATCTCCGGGCTCGTGACGCTCGAGGACCTCATCGAAGAGGTCATCGGCGACATTAGCGACGAGCACGACCGTGAGACCCCAGAGGTAGTCGAGGAGGCCCCAGGGCTGTTCCTCGTCAGCGCGATGCTCCCGATCGATGACCTCGGCGAACTGTTCGGCATCGAGCTTGATGACGAAGAGGTCGACACCGTCGGCGGGCTCTTCGCAAAGTGGCTCGGCAGGCTCCCCGAGGTTGGCGATCGGGTGACAAGCGAAGGCATCGAACTCGAGGCCATCGACACCGAGCGCAGGCGCAAACGACTGATTACGGCGCGAGCACGCGCCGTCCAAGACCCCGCGGAAGCCGCGGACAGCATAACGATTGAGGAAACACCATGAGTGAAGCAGACGCGACAGCCGGAGCGGATCCGCAGGTCCAGTACGGATCCCAGCTGCCGGAGGGAACGGACTTCCGTGCGGGCTTCGTCTCGTTTGTCGGCCGGCCCAACGTCGGTAAATCCACGCTGACGAACGCGCTCGTCGGGCAGAAGGTTGCGATCACCAGCCCGAAGCCACAGACGACTCGGCGCGCGATCCGCGGCATCGCTCACCGCCCGAACGGTCAGCTCATCATCGTCGACACCCCGGGTATCCACCGCCCGCGCACGCTGCTCGGCGAGCGACTCAACGCGCTCGTCGAAGCAACCCTCGGCGACGTCGACGTCATTGGTTTCTGCGTGCCAGCGAACGAGAAGCTCGGCCCAGGCGACAAGTTCATCAACGACCGCCTGAATGACTTCCCGCGCGCGAAGAAGGTCGCGATCCTCACGAAGGTTGACGAGGCCTCGAAGGATGAAATCTACGACCAGCTCGTGCGGCTCGGCGAGCTGCGCGAGTGGGACTCGGTCGTGCCGGTGTCGTCGGTGACAAACGACCAGCTCGACATCCTCAG
The DNA here is from genome assembly GCF_000834055.1 of Leucobacter komagatae. Classification (GTDB taxonomy): domain Bacteria; phylum Actinomycetota; class Actinomycetes; order Actinomycetales; family Microbacteriaceae; genus Leucobacter; species Leucobacter komagatae_A. Next base: position 9,048 of record NZ_JXSQ01000016.1, on the reverse strand, counting down.
CGATGAGCTGCTGAAGCTCATGCCGGTCTCACCGCCGCTGTACGAGGACGAGGCGTCGACCGACGAGACAGAGGACGACCGCATCGCCGAGCTCATCCGCGAGGCCGCGCTGCGCGAGGCCCGCGAGGAGCTCCCGCACTCGCTCGCGGCGACGGTCGACGACCGTGAGGAGCGCGAGCCGGAGAACGAGGGCGAGGTCGGGTTGCTCGAGCTCTACGCGTCGATCTATGTCGAGCGCGACAGCCAGAAGGGCATCGTGATCGGCAAGGGTGGATCTCGCCTGCGCCAGATCGGCGAGGACGCACGCCACGAGATCGAGGCGCTGCTCGGGCGGCGGGTATACCTCTCGCTCCGCGTGAAGGTACTCAAGGAGTGGCAGCGCGACCCGAAGGCGCTTGGCAGGCTCGGGTTCTAACACCGGTTCTCGCGCGGGTTTTCGCTCCGGATCTCGACCCCGTTCTCGCACCGGGCTTGGGGCAGGAACGCCGCTGACGCGATATCCGCGCACACACGCACACACGCACACACGCCGAAGCCGGCGGCCGCTGAATACGCGAGCCGCCGGCTTTTTCGTACGTGCTGTCAAGGGCTAGCGCGCGGCGCGATCCGCCTCTTGCCTCCGCAGCCGCGCGAACGTGAGCAGCCCGCCGCCGGCCACGAGCACCGCGAGCGCGAGCGCGCCAAGGCCCGGGCCTGAGGGTGCTGCACCCGTCGCGGCCAACTCGCTGCCAGATCCACCCGCGCCAGATCCACCCGCGCCATTAGTGCCAGCGCCTGGCGCGGTGCCGGTCGGCGTCTCGGCTCCCGGGGTCTCAGTGCCCGGTGTTTCGGTGCCTGGGTTTTCGGTGCCTGGATTTTCGGTGCCTGGATCAGTCTTGACGTCGGTGAACAGCGTGCCCGCGCGGAGCGCGCCGACCTTTGCGCCGTCGGTGAACCACCACGCCGGTCGTTCGGCGGTCGCCGCCGCTGCGGCGCGATCCGCTGCGCTGCGCTCTGCGGGCGCGAGCGCGGGAACCGCCGGCGAGGTGGCGAAACCCTCGTTGTTCGTGTTCGGGAGACCCTCTGGGCGGGTGTAGTGGGTGACGGCAGGCGTCTGCGTTCCGTCAAGCGTGAAGAAGGCAGCTGCTCCGGAGCAGCCGTCATCGCAGACGGTCCAGAGTCCGCCGCGCACCGTGTCCCAGTCGAGGGCCATGACCCCAGCGAGCCTCGGCTTGAGCTCCGCGACACGCTGTGAAGTGCCGTCGTCATTGAGCGCAAGGGCGAATACCTGCCCGCCGTCCTCGACCGCCACGAAGAAAAGCCCGTCGCCGTGCCCGGGGTACACAGCCGGGTCATACGGCGCTCCGGTGTTCTCGTCGAAGAGTTTGCCGGCTAGATCCGCATCGGCGACCCACTCGACGGCTTCGATGCCGAGATTCGCGCCGACCGCTGGCAGGATCGAGGTCACGTCCCATTCCTTGGCCGCGACGACGTCGGGTCCTGGCTCGTTCGGGTCAATCTTCAGCACGGTGTTCTGGTTGACACCCTTAGCGCTGTTGTCCCGCTCCGAGGCGAGGTACAGGAAGCCGTCGCCCGCCACGGTAATGCCCTCGGTGTCTGGCCCCTTTGCGGCAGGCTTCGCGGCGTCGCGCTGGAAGCGGGCGCGCTTGCCTGCCTCCCAACCGGGCGCGAACGTCGCCGTGCCGTCTGCCTGTGCGTTGAGCTTCCAGAACCTGCCCTCGCCGTTGTCGACGGCCCAGAGCACCACGCCTTCGTCGGTGAGGTGGGTGTCCAGCCCAGACGAGTCCTCAAGGAACATACGAGACGAGTCGACGACGCGGGTGAGCGCGGATCCCGGCCAGGTCACAGTTTCGATTGGGGTCTCGGTGCCAGGGCCAGTGCCGGGGTCGGTCCCCGGCTCGGTGCCCGGGCCTGCCGCGCACACGTTCGGCGCGCCAGGGGTGGGGTGCGCGAGGGCGAACACGCCCGTTCCGTCTACGCAGCGCGCGAGCGTTGCGAGGTCAGCCCTGCCGTCGATGACGGCGTGGCCCTCCCACGCGCCGGTGTCGTCGATGAGGGTACCGTCGGGCGCAAAGAGTCGAATCCTGTCGCTACTACCGATCCCGATTGCGTCCGTGAACGCGCCGGTTGTGTCACCGATAACGCCCTGCGTCGTCTCCGTGACGACGAGGAACTCGCCAGGGGCAATCGCCGAGCCTGCCGGGAAGCGCCAGCTGTGGTCGTCGGAGTTGTCGCGCAGCTCGTAGCCGGTGAGGTCGAGCGTGCCGCCGCCCGTGTTCACGAGCTCGACCCAGTCTGCCGGCTGCGAGTCAACCTCGTTGAGCGCGACCGTTCCGGCCGCCGGGACCGCGAAGCGGTTTGCCGCTCCCGGCGTTGGCTCGCTGGTCTCTGCCCAGTCGCCTGCCTCGGTGATGCCGTAGGTGGTCGCGGCGTGTGCGGTCCAGTCGAAGGAATCGACGAGTGCGCCCGCCGTGTCGAACAGCCTCGCGGAGTCGGCCTTGCCAAGACCGAAGTCGAAGCCTGGTGCGCTGCTGTTCTTCTGCTGCTCGTCAAGCACGAGGTAGCCGCCCGGCGCGAGCACTGTGCCGGCGGGGAGCACGTAGGCGTGGCTGTCGTCTGAGTCTTTGAAGACGTACCCGGTGAGATCGAGGGGAACCGCGCTCGGGTTGAAGAGCTCGACCCAGTCTCCAGGCACCCCGTCGGAGGACTCGACTTCTGAGATGCGTGGAGCGGGCACATCGGCGTGCGCCGCGGGGCCCGGGGCGAGAAGCCCGGCCGCGACGAGCGCAACAGCGCCGCCTGCCAGGAGTTGTTGCTGCAGCACGAATGCTCCTTCTGAGATGAGGGGAGGATGAACCGCCCCTATCTCAGCAGTCGCACGCAACGAACGCGCGTCTCGCAGGTGTCTGAGAGGTGAACGCTCGCGTCCCGAAAGCGCGGAAACTATCGCTCAGCTATGTGACAGCTTCTAGACTGGCTGCATGATCCAATCACACACACCCATGGACGACGCTCTGGCGATGATCTTCTCCGGCACCTCGTCGGTGATAATGATCGCGATCTACGTCGTCTTCGCGATCGCCGCGTGGAAGATGTTCTCGAAGGCTGGCTACGCCGGCATTCTCGCGTTCATCCCGATCGTCAACGTCATCATCCTCGTGAAAATCGCCGGCTACTCCGGATGGATGTCGCTGCTGTACCTCATCCCCATCGCCGGCTGGATCTTCGCGATCTTCGTCGCGCTGCGGATCGGCGCGAACTACGGCAAGGGCGCTGGCTTCTCCGTGTTCCTACTCTGGCTGCTGCCACCGATCGGCTACTTCATCCTCGGCCTCGGCGACTCGCGGTACGCTCCGGTCAGGCACTAGCGGGAGACCGGGCCAGCCGTGCTGGCTAGAGACCGTGCTGGCTAGCGCCCGGAGCTGAACCGCCGCCGCCCCCCGCCGCCGACATAGCCGCCGCCTCCGCCACCGCCGCCGAAGCCACCGAGTGAGCCGCCAGCGCTCGAAGCCCGGTAGCTCGCAGCCGAACCCAACGAACCCGTGTACTGCGAGAGCGTCGAAGACAGGCTCCCGTAGCGGCGCGATACGACGCCCGGGTACCAGTTGACGGCGTACTGCGGATTCGCCTCGTAGCGCACGGCGAGCACGTCGGCCCACTCGCGCTCAAGGTTGAAGAGCATCGCATAGGGGAGCAGCCGCTCGTAGATCTCGATCACGCTGCGGCCGCCGTCGTCGCGGCGCTCAGCACCCGTGTACGACTGCAACACGCGGATCCTGTCGGCCTCCGCGACCCTGATGAACAGCTTGACGCCCTCGAGCCACTCGGCAGCCTCCGCGCCAAACGGCGTGTGGACGCGGTGCTTCTTCATGGCGTACACCGCGGGGAAGATAGCGCCGAGACCCAGGAGCACCGCGAGCGCTGGCACACCGGGGCCGCGGATCGCGATCGTTGCGCAGCCGAGCGCGAAGGCGAGCAGCCCGAGCAGGAGCGAGGCGATCCCGGCGGGAGTAGCGCCCCGCAGGCGCACGCGCTCGAAGTAGCCTCGCTGCTCGGCCGCCTGCTGCCCGGCCCGCTCGAGTCCGGCGATGCCCGCGGCGAAGGGTGTGCTCGTCTTCGGCACGATGATCGCGGCCCCGGGGAAAGCGCCAGGCACGAGCGTGTGAAGCGCCTGCTGATCGAGTGGGTCACGCGCACGGCTCGGATCGATGACACGGATGACCTGCTGCGGCTGAGCGTTACGGCCGGGTGATATCGGCGGGGCGTCCTCGAGGCGCGTGGCCCCCGTGACCGCGAGGTGCACGATCTGGGCTGCGCCCGCAGAAGCGCGGGAACCCGCCAATGGCCCAGCGATGAGGGGTGGCAGGTGCGCCGGTACGTCGTACTGGGCGATGACCGTGCCGCGGGACACGCGGCTGCGGCGCTTCCCTGTGCGGACGAGCACGGAGCCGGCGATGCCCCCAGCAACGGCTACTCCGCCTGCGAGCAGCGGCAGCGTCTCGAGCGCGAAGCTTGGGCGGCGGTTCGGGGGCTGCGTGTACGTGCCGGGCTCGAGCCCCGCGGCGAACGTCAGGCCCTGCCGCGGGTCGAGCGGAAGCGGGCCGATCTCGAACGGGTCGGCGGCTGTTCCCGACCCCGCGACGGTGCACTCGGCATCGGTGCCGAAGGCCCCCGTGTAGCAGCGGGCGTTGCCCGTGAGCTCAAGGGCGGTGGCGTCAGTGAACGAGACGGTCGCTGTGAACTCCTCAATGGTCTGGCCGCGCTCGACGTCCATGAGATCCCAGTAGAACTCGTCGGCTTGCCCGTCGTCACGCGCGAGGATGACGTCTGAGAGCGTGTATTGGAGCACATATGTCTGGAGTCCGCGCACGTAGCGGTTGTTGCCGATCACGACGATCCGCACCTCGCCCTCGTCACGCACCATGAACGGTACGGGGTCACCAGACGCGGTGGTGACGGAGAAATCCCGCGGATTGGTACTCGAGCCGAGATAGTCGATCACGACGCCGCGGTTGATGCCTCGGTTCACATCGGTATCTGGGAAGTGGGGGGAGATCGTCTCAGTGACCTGCGCAACGGCACGGCCGTCGGCGTCGGCGCTCAGGCGGTAGTCGACGTCCCACGAATCGTAGCGGAAGTCATTCACGCCCGCGGTGGCGGGGGAGGCGCCGCCACCCGAAAGCAGCGCGGCACCGGCGAGCGCGAGAGCGGCGACGGTGCGGCCCGCGCGCACGCGGCGTTGCCTGTTAGCGCCCACCACTGAACCCGCCGCCCCCGCCGCCGCCTGCGAACCCGCCGCCGGTCGAGCCGCCAGCGCTCGACGAGGTGTAGCTCACCGAGCTCGTCACCACGTCGGTGTAACGGCTCAGGCTCTCCGAGAAACCAGCAAGGCCATACACTGCGATTCCCGGGTACCAGTGTGGCTGGTAATCGGGCATCGCGGTGTAGCGCGCTTGGAGCACCCCGCTCCACTCCTTCTCAAGATTGAAGAGCATCGCGTAGGGGAGCAGCCGCTCGTACAGATGGATCACCTCGACGCTGTCGACCTCACGCCGCTCAGCGCCGCTGTAAGACTGCAGCGTCTTGATGCGATCTTCCTCGGCGACCTCGATGAAGAGCTTCACGCCCTGCAGGTACTCGCGCGCCTCTGCGCCCCGCTCAGTGTGCACCTGGTGTTTTGCGAGCGCGTACATTGCGAGCGCGGCCGTGAGGAGTGCGCCGAAGACAAACAGCAGCGGCAGCGGAGAACCGCGGAAGATGAGGCCCGCGATCCCGAGCCCGGCGAGCACGGCAGAGATCGCGAGCGTCGCGTACCCGAACGCCCTCGCGCCAGGCACGCGCACCCGCTCGAGGTATCCGCGATCCACCGCTGCCTGCTTGCCCTCCGCATCGAGCGCTGACATCGCGCTCGCGAACTCCTCGCTCTCGGCTGGCAGCGCGCGCGACAGGCCAGGCTGCGCGCCAGGCACCAACGCCTCGAGCGTTGCGGCGTCGAGCGGGTCGACCGCGCGGGCGGGATCCACAACCCGCACAACCTGCACAGGCTTCTTCTTTTTCTTCTTCTTGGTCTCGGGGGTCTCCTCGGCGAGCTGCGTCGCACCGATCACCGCGAGATGCACGATCTCCGCGGTCACCGGCTCGCGCACGGGCTCGCCGAAGACAGGGCCTGCGATGAGCGGCGGCAGGTCCGACGGAACGTCGTACTGTGCAATCACGGTGCCGCGGGCCGTCCTCCTTCGGCCCTTGAACCTGCTCACCGCGACCGCGCTCGCGATACCCGTCGCGAGGCCGCCGCCGCCAATGATCATGGGGAGGCCGTCGAGCGCGAAGTTCGGCAGCCGCTGCGGGGGCTGCTGCACGGTGCCGGGGGCCATGCCGACCGCGACGGTGACGCCCTCCTTGGCATCAAGCGAGATGCCGCTCAGCGTGATCGGATCCGCGAGCGTGCCCGCCCCGCTCAGCGCGCACTCCTCCGTGCTGCGCGGCGGCCCAGCGTAGCAGCGCATGTTGCCGTCGAGCGCCCCGGCAAGCTCCGGCGTAAAGGCGAACTCTGCGCTGAACTTCGCGACCGGCTGCTCGTGCTCGAAATCCATGACGTCCCAGTAGAACTCGTCCGCGGTACCGTCATCGCGAGCGAGCACCACGTTGGACAGCGCGTAGCTCACCACATAGGTCTGAGACCCGTGCACGAAGCTATCGTCGCCGACGAGGACGATGCGGTATCCGTCCTCGTCCTCGATCTCGAAGGGCACAGGCTCGCCAGCCGCGTCGGTGACGCTGAAGTCACGCGGGTCAGTCCCGACGCCCTCGTAATCGATGGGGATCCCGCGCACGATGCCGCGGTTCTGGTCGGTTTCCGGGAAGCGCGGGGATAGCGTCTCAGTGACGTTCGCAACCGCGACGCCCTCCGCGTCGGTTCCCAAACGGTACTCGACGTGCCACGAGTCGTAGACGAAATCATCTGTATCGGCTTGCGCCGGCGTTGCGCCAAACAGTGCGAGGAGCACCACCCCGGCCATTGCACACGCGAGCGAAGCTGAGCGGAGAAGTTTTCGCATATCCTCGAGATTACGCTAAACTGGGCCCATGCTGTTCGGCTCGCTTCTTCTTAGCTGCCGCGACGAGTCCTCGACTTCGAACTAATTCAGTCTCTGGCCTCCCTCGTCGCGGCGTTTGTGTTTGGCTGAGCGAAACGTAACGAAGAAGGAAACGCCATGAAGAACACGCAACAGCCCTCTGGTATGCCGGTCCACCGCTACCGCCCTTACCAGGAGATCATTCCCGTCGAGTTGCCTGATCGCACCTGGCCGACGAAGACCATCACCGAGGCGCCCCGCTGGTGCGCGGTCGACCTCCGCGACGGCAACCAGGCACTCATCGACCCGATGAGCCCCGAGCGCAAGCGCGTCATGTTCGACCTGCTCGTACAGATGGGATACAAGGAGATCGAGGTTGGCTTCCCCTCGGCGAGCCAGACAGACTTCGACTTCGTGCGCCAGCTCATCGAAGAGAACGCGATCCCCGACGACGTCACGATCCAGGTCCTCACCCAGGCCCGCGAGCACCTCATCACCCGTACATACGAGTCGCTCGTCGGCGCGAAGCAGGCGATCGTTCACCTGTACAACTCGACCTCGATCCTGCAGCGCGACGTCGTCTTCCGCTCCGACCGCGAGGGCATCAAGCAGATCGCCGTCGAAGGCGCGAAGCTCTGCAAGGCCGCCGAGCCGATCGCCGCTGGCACCGAAATCTACTACGAGTACTCGCCCGAGTCGTACACGGGCACCGAGCTCGAGTACGCCGCCGAGGTGTGCAACGCGGTGCTCGAGGTGCTCGAACCGACGCCCGAGCGCAAGGTGATCATCAACCTCCCGTCGACCGTCGAGATGGCGACCCCCAACGTCTACGCAGACTCGATCGAGTGGATGGGGCGCAACCTCAACCACCGCGAGAACGTCATCCTCTCGCTGCACCCGCACAACGACCGCGGCACCGCCGTCGCTGCCGCTGAGCTCGGCTACATGGCGGGCGCCGACCGCATCGAAGGCTGCCTCTTCGGCAACGGCGAGCGCACGGGCAACGTCGACCTCGTCGCCCTCGGCATCAACATGTTCACGCAGGGCATCGACCCAATGATCGACTTCTCGCGCCTCGACGAGGTGCGCCGCACAGCCGAGTACTGCAACCAGCTGCGCGTGCCCGAGCGCAGCCCCTGGGCTGGCGACCTCGTCTACACCGCGTTCTCCGGCTCGCACCAGGACGCGATCAAGAAGGGCTTCGAGCGCATGCAGGCCGACGCAGACGCCGCGGGCGTCTCGATCGACGACGTCGAGTGGGCCGTCCCGTACCTGCCCGTCGACCCGAAGGATCTCGGCCGCTCGTACGAGGCCGTCATCCGCGTGAACTCGCAGTCAGGCAAGGGGGGCGTCGCATACCTGCTGAAAACCGACCACTCACTCGACCTGCCGCGTCGCCTGCAGATTGAGTTCAGCGCCGTCGTGCAGGGTGTCACCGACACCGAAGGCGGCGAGGTTTCGAGCGACGCGATCTGGAGCATCTTCCAGGACGAGTACCTTCCTTCCGCTGGCGCCGACGGCGTCGAGCGTTGGGGACGCTACGAGCTGTTCCGCACCTCGACAGTGAGCGCCGGCGACGGGATCACCGAACTAACCGTCGAATTCCGCGACGGCGCCGAGCAGCGCGAGGAAACATCGCGTGGGAACGGCCCCGTAGACGCCTTCATCAACAACCTCAACGCCTCCGGCCACAGCGTCACGCTGTTCGACTACGTCGAGCACGCGATGAGCGAAGGCGGCGACGCCGTCGCAGCTGCCTACGTTGACCTCGAGGTTGACGGCCAGCGCCTGTGGGGCGTCGGCATCGACCCAGACACGAGCCGTGCGACGCTCAAGGCCATCGTTTCTGCTGTGAACCGCTCAGTGCGCAACGCAGTGCCCGAGCCCGAGACGGTTGGCGCAGCGGTCTAGCAGCCTGGTGAGTGGGGCGGCGCTTGCGGATTCCCGCGGGCCCCGCCCCACCTGTCTTTTT
>NZ_JXSQ01000015.1 GCF_000834055.1 Leucobacter komagatae | reverse complement strand
GGGGCTCCAGATGCTCGGGGAGCCCGGGGGGCTCCAGATGCTCGGGGGGCTCCAGGGGCGCCCGGGGCTCGGCGCGGCCGCCGGGAGGACTGCTCCCCGGCCACCCGCAGCGCATCGCCGACCCCGTCGCCAAGCAGCGACAGCGCGATGCCCGTGATGACGACGGCAAGGCCAGGCAGCGCAGACAACCACCAGTGCGAGGTCACGAACGCCTGGCCGTCGGCGATCATCGTGCCCCAGTCTGGCGTTGGCGGCTGGATGCCGAGACCGAGGAACCCGAGGGTGACGATCGCGACCATGATGAGCACGATCTCGGTCGCGAGCAGCACGACCGCCTGCGGCAGCACGTTGGGGAGGAGGTGCCGCACGAGGATCCGCCCGTGCGAGAGCCCTGCCCCGCGCGCGGAGCTGACCCACCCCTGCTCGCGCATCGAGGCGGTGAGCGCGCGGATCACGCGGGCGTAGCCGACCCAGCCGACGAGCGCGAAGGCAGCGATAATCCCTGGGGCACCAGCGCCGACCGCGAACACGATCGCGATGACGAGCACGTAGAACGGGAACGCGATGACGGTGTCGGTGACGCGCGAGATCACCCAGTCGGTGCGGCGTCCGAAGTAGCCGGAAACGAGGCCGAGGGTCACGCCGACGATAAACGGGGTGACTGCTGCGGTGACCGCGATACCGAGGTCGGTGCGGGCGGCGTACAGCACGCGTGAGAACACGTCTCGGCCGAGCTGGTCTGTGCCGAAGAGGTGCGAGGCTGACGGCGGGAGGAGTCCGGCGGTGAGATCCTGCGCCGTTGGCGAGTGTGGGGCGAGCACGGGGGCGAACACGGCGACGAGCGCGATGAGGGCGACGAGGGCGGCGCCCCATGTGAAGCTGCGTGAGCGAAGCGCCCGCCGCCAGGCGGTCGAACTGCGCGGGCGCTCAGGCACCCCAGCTGTCCCGACTGGCGCAGCCCCCGCGCCACCGGCGCCGCTCATCGCGTCCTCCGCAGTCGCGGGTCGATGAGCGCGGATAGCAGCTGGGCGGCGAGCGTCACGATGACGACGAGCGCCGCGCAGTACAGGGCGACGGCCTGCACGACGGGGAAGTCGCGGCTCGAGATCGACTGAAACAGCAGTGTGCCGATGCCGTTGATGCCGAACACTTTCTCGACGACGAGGGTGCCGCCGATGAGGTAGGCGAGGTTCACGCTGAGCAGGTTGAGGGTCGGCAGCGCGGCCCCACGGAGCACGTGCTTCCAGCGGATCGTGCGCTCGGGAACGCGCGCCGCCCGCAGCGTCGTCACGAACTCAGCCTCGGTGACCTCAAGCAGCTGCGCCCGGAGGGAGCGGATGAGCGGGGGCGCCATGCCGAGCGCGACGGCGAGCGCGGGAAGGAACAGGCTGCGGAGCGGTTCGAGGGGTGCGGATCCGGCGGCGCCGACACCCCCAACGGGGAACCAGCCGAGGTGCACTGCGAACACGATGATGAGGAGCAGGCCGACCCAGAAGAGGGGCATGCCGAGCGTGATTGTTGGGACGATGCGCACGAGCTGGTCGATCCACCCGTCGCGCCGGTGCGCGGCCGCGAGGGCGAGTGGCACGGCGATGACGAGGACGAGCAGCAGGGCGAGGCCGATGATGCCGAGGCTCACGGGTGCGCGTGAGAGCACGAGCTCTGCGGTTGGCACCCCGGTGACGAGAGAGTCGCCCGTGTCGCCACGGGTGAATACCCCGCCAAGGAAGTCGAGGTACTGCCGCCACAGCGGAGCATCGAGGCCGAGCGTGCCGCGCAGTTCGGCTATCGCCGCTGGGGTCGCGCGGTCGCCGAGGATCATGACGGCGGGATCGCCAGGGACGAGCCGGAGCAGGAAGAACACTGCGGTGACTACGCCGAGCATGACCGGAAGCACCGTGCCGGCTGCGCGCGCAAGCACGCCGAGGACGGATCTCGGTGTGGATCTGGGGGCCGCTGGCACGCCGCTCATGTTACCGGCAGCGCTGCCGCGGCCCGCCCGCTCGCGCTACTTCGCCGTCACCCAGGCGTCTTGGAACCGCACGCTGCCGTTCGGCAGCGACTCGAGGCCGTGGACCTTGTCGGTCGTGCCGTGCAGGTTCGGGGAGTAGTAGACGGGGATGTAGGGGACGTCTCCGGCGAGGATCTCTTGGATGTCGAGGTAGATCTGTTCGCGCTTCTCGCCGTCTGGGGTGGTACGGCCCTCGTGCATGAGCTTCGTGACCTCGGGGTTCGTGTAGTGCGTCCAGAACGAGTTGCTGAAGCCCTCGGGGTCGGCCTGGAAGGTGACGAGGCCGTTCGGGTCTGGTGCATCTGACTGGCCGGAGTTGATCATGAAGTCGTAGTCGAACTCCTTGAAGCGGTCACGGAATGCGGCGAGGTCGATCGATTCGATTTCGACGGTGATGCCGATCTCCGAGAGCGATTCCTGCACGATCTGCGCGATCTGTGCGCGCGCCGAGTTGCCGCTCGGAATGAGCATCGTTGCGGTGAAGCCGTCGGGGTAGCCCGACTTCGCGAGCTCCTGCTTCGCTGCTGCGACGTCGTTGGCGAGCACAGGCGTGGCGTCGTGGGCGTCGGCTGCCGAGTATTCGATTGCCGGCGGGATGAGCGCGGATGCTGGGCGCGCGGTGCCAAACGTTGTGGCCTTCGCGATGCCCGGCAGGTCGAGGGTCTGCGCGATTGCGCGCCGCACGTTGCGGTCCGCGAACTCCGGCTTTTGGGTGTTGAAGAAGATCTGTTCGATCGCCCACGAGTCCCCCTTGAGGAGGGTCGTCGCAGCTGCGTTTGCTACCGCGTCGGCGTTCGCGGCTGGCACCTGCTCGATGGCGTCGATCTGCCCGGCGTTCAGGCGCTGCAGCAGCTGGTTGTCGTCGGCCACGAAGACGTAGTCGAGGCCGTCGAGGAGCGGCTTGCCGTCTTGCCAGTAGTGCTCGTTCTTCACGTAGTTCAGGTCGCCGGACGGGTCCCACTCGCTGACTGCGAATGGGCCGGTGCCGATGGGGGCCTTGAGGTAGTCTTCCTCGCTCTTGCCGCCGAAGTCGGCCGGCATGACGCCCGAGGCAAAGCTCGTGAGCTCGGAGAGAAACGGCGTGTAGGGCTCGTCGAGGGTGATGACAACCGTGCGGGCAGCGTCGTCCGTCGCGATGTTCGCGATGGGTGCGGTGAGCATGAGCGGACCCTCCTTCGCGAGGTTGCGCTCAAGCGAGAACTTCACGTCGGCGGCCTGCACGTCGCTGCCATCGGAGTACTGCAGCCCCGGTTGCAGCGTGAACGTGTAGGTGAGCCCGTCCTCGGAGATCTCGTGGCTCTCCGCGAGCCAGTCGATGATCTTGCCGTTCTCGTCGAACGAGACGAGGGTTTCGAAGATCTTGTCGATCGCGAACGCGTTGTTCGCGGTGATCTGCGTGTGCAGGTCGAGGTCGCTCGCGCTCGCGAGCCTGCCGTAGGTGAGGGTGCCGCCGGCAGTCGGGGTGTCGCTGGCCGCGTCGCCCTGTGCCGCCGGCGCGCAGCCCGCGAGTGCGAGGACGGCGACAATTCCGAGGGCGACTGCGGCGCGCTTCGGAGCGCGGCGCGTGAATGACATGCTCATGGGTTCCTTTCGCCAGCCCATGCGTTGCCGCGCACCCGTCGCGCGACCCCGATAGCTGGTCTATTTCACCAGGCTACGATCCAGGGATCGAATAGACCACTTATCGTCGCCGCTGGTGAACCACCGCCGACGACGTCCCTCGGGAGAGCCGGGTAGACTTGATTACGTGACCAGCGCAACTCCCACCCCGAAGCAGTCCCGCTCCCAGACGACCCAGCAGGCGGTGCGTGGGCTCTTCCACCTCACCGCGATCGTCACGGTCACCGTGTGGGGCTTCACCGGCTGGGACATGCCGTTCCCCGGCACCTTCGTCGGCCTCGGGCTCCTCGCACTCAGCGTACTCATCTGGGCACTGTTCCTCTCACCGAGGCCCGTGCTCGCCACTGACCGCTTCGGGCGAGCACTCATCGAACTCCTGCTCCTCGCAGCTGGCGTGGCCTCCATGCTCGGCCTCGGCGTGAACTGGATGATCGCGGTCGCATTCGGCGTCGTCGGCGCCGCCCTCGGATTCGTCACCTCGATCCGCAGCAGGTAGCCGGCCAGCGCGCAAATTACATTCGCGCGCATGGAATGCGGTGGCGTGGCCGCGGGTTATACCCGGCATGCACACCTCTCCGCACGCACGCACCGTCGCAGGTGCCACAGCCGAACAGCTCGTCCTCGGACTCGACACCTTCGGTGACATCACGCAGCAGCCCGACGGCAGCCTCACCCACCCCGCACAGGTACTCCGCGACGTCGTCGAGCAGGCGAAGCTCGCCGACTCCCTCGGCGTCGACGCGATCACGCTCGGCGAACACCACCGCGACGACTTTGCGATCTCATCACCCGAGATCGTGCTCGCGGCGATCGCCGGCGTAACCGAGCGCATCCTCCTCGGAACCGGCGTCACGATCCTCTCAAGCGACGACCCCGTTCGCGTGTACGAGCGCTTCGCAACACTCGACGGCGTCAGCGGCGGGCGGGCCGAAGTGATCCTCGGGCGCGGCTCGTTCACCGAATCGTTCCCGCTGTTTGGCTACGACCTCGCAGACTACGATGCACTGTTCACGGAGAAGCTCGATCTGTTCGCCAAACTCAAGGGGGAGGGAGCGGTCACGTGGGCAGGCAAGCACCGCACCCCGCTCGTGAACCAGGAGATTTACCCAAAGACCGAGCACCAAGGCGGCGTACCCGCGTGGATCGGCGTCGGCGGAAGCCCGCAGTCCGTGGTGCGCAGCGTGCAGATCGGGATCCCGATGATGCTCGCAATCATCGGCGGCGACCCAGCACGCTTCCTCCCGTTCGCCGACCTCTACCGGAGCGCGCAGCAGGAGCTCGGTGTCAACCCGATGCCGCTCGGCGTGCACTCCCCCGGCCACGTCGCCGCGACCGACGAGCAGGCCCGCGAGGAACTCTGGGAACACTTCGCCGCGAACCGCAACCGCATCGGCCGTGAACGCGGCTGGCCCGATGCGTCGCGTGCGGAGTTCGACAGCGAGGTCGATTCTGGCTCGCTCTACGTCGGCTCCCCGAGCACCGTCGCCCACAAGATCGCGAACACCGTGCGCACGCTTGGGGCCGACCGCTTCGACCTGAAGTACGCGAACGGCACCATGCCGCACGCGCAGCTCATGACGAGCATCGAGCTCTATGGCCGCGACGTGATCCCCCTGGTGCGGGAACTGCTCGCGCAGTAGCCACAGCGCGGCGGCTGAGCTGAGCAGCGCGGCGACTGAGCGGCGCGGCAGCTGGGCGGCTGGGCGGCTGAGCAGCGCGGCAGCTGGGCGGCTGGGCGGCTGGGCGGCTGGGCGGCGCGCACCTGCTGCGCGCCGCCCGGCTCGTTACACGTCTCGCGTGCGCCAGAGCAACCAGACGAAGTACGGTGCACCGAGCAGCGCGACCATCAGCCCAGCAGGCAGCTGTGCTGGCGCGATGACCGTGCGCCCAACGGCGTCCGCAATACCAACGAGCACGCCGCCGAGCAGCGCGGCGGTCGGCAGGAATCGGGCCGAGCGCGCCCCGACGAGCGCACGCGCCGCGTGCGGGGCGAGCAGCCCAACAAAGCCGACGACGCCGATCGCTGTCACGCTCGCCGCAGCGAGCACAGCGGCGAGCGCCAGCAGCCCGAGGCGGCTGCGCTCGAGCCGCACCCCAAGCGCACGCGGCGTATCCTCGTCGAGCGCGATGAGGTCGATCTCCCTGCGCGAGCCGAGCACGAGCGGCAGTGCGATCGCGAGCACGATGAGCACCGGGATGATCTGGGTGAACGAACGGCCATAGGTGGTGCCGGACAGCCAGGTGTAGATCGCCGGCGTGTTCCACGGGTCAGAGCGCAGCAGGAAGAACGTCGTGAGCGCTGTCGCACCCGCTGACACCCCGATGCCGATGAGTACGAGCCTGTCGGCGCTCAGTCCGCCCCGCCAGCTCAGCCCGTAGACGAGCGCGAACGCGAGGAGCGCGCCGACTGTCGCTGCGACAGTGATCCCCAGTGTGCTCCCAAGCCCTGCGGTCACCGCGAGTACCGCACCGAGGCCGGCACCGCCCGTGATCCCGAGCAGCCCGGGGTCGGCGAGCGGGTTGCGGCTCACGGATTGCGTGATCCCGCCCGCGAGCGCGAGCGCAGCGCCCGCGAGCACGGCGGCGAGGACGCGGGGCACGCGCTCGTCGAGAGCGAGGGCGATCGGGGGTGGCGCTGCGCCCTGCAGCCAGAGCGCGATGTCTCCAGTGCGGAGCCAACTGTTGCCTGTGAGGGTGCCGAGGAGGAGGACCGCGATGAGCGCTGCACTGAGCAGCAGGATCGTTGCTCTGAACCGGCGGAGCGATCTCGCCGCTGCCCGAACGTTTGCCGGTTGGCTTGAGCCGCCGCGCAGCCCGCGCGCGAGCATGACAAGAACGATCGCCCCGAGCAGGGTCGTCGCGACGCCCGTTGGCACGGCGACTGCGGCCTTTGCGCCGAGAATGCCGCGCAGCGCGGCATCGGCGCCGAGCACGAGGAACGCCCCGATGAGCCCCGCGGCCGGCAGTCGGAGTGCGTGCTTCTCAAACGCTGGCACCCAGCGCGCGAGCAGCCTTGCGAGTACCGGCGCGCACAGGCCAACAAAGCCGATGGGGCCTGCGAGGGTGACGGCCGTCGCTGACAGCGCGACCGCGAGCAGCACGCCAAACAGTCGTGTCGCGCCGAGCGGGACACCGAGGCTTCTGGCGAGGTCGTCGCCGAGCATGAAGACGTCGAGCCGCTGCGCGAGGAGCATCGCGAGCACGAGTGCAACCGCGATCGCCGGGAGCGCGCGGAGAGACGCGTCGATGTTCAGCTGCGACAGGCTACCGCTTCCCCACGCGAGGAGCCCCTTCGTTTCTTCCTGGAAGAGGATGAGCAGCGCGGAGGTGAGCGCGTGGAATGCGAGTGCGAGTGCGGAGCCTGCGAGCACGAGGCGGGTGCTCGACGTGCCTGCGCCGCCAGCGAGCCCAAGCACGATGCCCGCCGCGGCAAGGCCGCCGGCGAACGCGAGCAGCCCAGAGGCCCACAGCGGCACCGCGATGCCGAACGCCGCGACAGCGGTGACCGCGAGGTAGGAGCCCGCCGTGACGCCGAGCGTGTCTGGTGAGGCGAGTGGGTTGCGAGCGAGCGTCTGCATGAGCACGCCCGCGACGCCAAGCGCTAAGCCGACGGCGATGCCAGCCGCGAGCCGCGGCAGCCGCGAACCGATGAGGATGTCGCGGGCGCCGTCAGATCCGCCCCCGGTGAGCACGGCGAATAATTCCCCGGCGCCGGTGCCCGAGGTTCCCTGCGAGAGGTGCAGCATGCCGACCGCTGCGAGAGCGGCCACGAGCACGACGAGCGCCGCTCCCCCGCCAAAGACGAGGGAGCGGCGGCTCGTGAGCTGCTGCCCGGGAGCGGTGAGGGTCACTCGCTCGCGGCTGGTGCTGCGAGCACCGAGACGTAGGCGTCAATGATCTGCTGGGCGGATCGCGGCCCGCCGAACGTCCAGATTCCCGTGGGGAACGACAGCATCCGACCCTCGGCGACGGCGGGGAGGGCAGCCCAGACAGGGTTCGTGGCGAGTGCCTTGGCGAACTCGTCCTCGGATGATTCCTCGGTCGACGTGTGCAGCAGCGTCGCGTCACCGACGGCCTGCATGCCCTCGATGTCGGTCTGGCCGAGACCGTATGCGGGATCAACGTCGCCTGTCCACGCGTTGGTCAGGCCGAGTTCCTCGCCGATCTCGCCGATGAGTGAGCCCTTGCCGAACGGTCGCAGCGCGACGTTGCCGCCGTCGACCCAGCCGTCGAAGTAGACGAACTCAGTCGTGGCAAGACCAGCGTCGGCGAGGCTGCCCTTTGCCGACTCGAGGTGTGCGTCGAACTCGTCGAGGACCTCGGTTGCGCGGTCCTCTCGACCGGTCGCGTCGGCGATGAGCGAGAAGGTGGCCTTCATGTTCGCGATGGGGTCGGTCGCGTCTGCGCCCTTCGTGGCGAGGACGGGAACACCGTACTTCTCGAGCTTCGCAATGATCTCGTCGTCTGGCGTGTAGGCCTCGATGATGACGAGGTCTGGGTTGGTGCCGAAGAGCGCGTCGAGGTTGGGTTCCTGGCGCGAGCCGACATCGGTGGTGCCTTCCGGCAGCGTGACCGCAGTGTCCCACGTCGAGAAGCCGTCGACGTCCGCTACGGCGACGGGCGCGATGCAGAGTGCGACGACGTCTTCGATCTGCTGCCATTCGAGCACGGCGACCCGCTTTGCGGGGGCGTCGAGGGAGACGGTGCGCCCGAACGAGTCGGTGAGTTCAATTGGGTCGGTGCTCGTCGTTGTCGAGTCGTCCTCGCAGCCCGCGATCGCGCTAGCAGGAGCAGCGTCGGTCTCGTCGCCAGGCGCTGCCGTTGTACCGCAGCCGGTGAGGGCGAGCGCGAGCGCAGCCACCGGCGCTACGAGCGCCGCAAGCGTGGTGGATCGGCGTCGGGTTGGGGAGGAGAGGTTGCTCATATTGTGCAGACTTCCGGTTCGGGGCGGCGTGGACGCAGCCTGTGGCGCGCGCGCGGGAGGACCCGGACGCGTTGTGTATCCTCGTCGACGAGCGTGTCGATCGGGAGTCCGTAGACCTCGGAAAGGTGCGCGCCGGTGAGCACCTCTTCCGGGGTTCCTGAGGCGAGTACTCGGCCGGCGGCGAGGAGCACGACGTCGTCTGCGACGCCTGCGGCCTGGTCGAGGTCGTGCAGCACGACGCCCACGGCCGTTCCGCGTGCCGCGAGGTCGCAGATGAGGTCGAGCGTGTCGATCTGGTGCTTGAGGTCGAGGTGGTTCGTTGGCTCGTCGAGGAGGAGCACACCGGTGTCCTGCGCGAGCGCCGTGCCGAGCCAGACGCGCTGCAGTTCGCCGCCGGAGAGCTGGTCGGCGGAACGCTCGGACATGTGGGTGAGGCCGGTGAGTTCAAGCGCCGTGTCGACGGCGTGCCTGTCCTGGTCGGTGAGCCCCGCGAAGCGACTGCGGTACGGGTGCCGGCCGTACGTGACGATGTCTCGCACCGACAGCCCCGAGGGGTGGGGGCGTGACTGCGAGAGCATGGCGACCTCGCGGGCAAACTCCTTCGCCGTCAGCGCCTCTGCCGGGCGCGAATCCGCGTCGGGGCCGTCAATGGTCACGCTGCCAGAGTCCTTGCGGTGCAGGCGCGCAATCGCACGCAGCAGCGTAGATTTGCCGCTGCCGTTTGGGCCGACGAGAGCCGTCACTCGACCGGGGCGAAGGGTCAGGGTAGCGCCGTGCACGACCGCATTTCCGCGGTATCCGAGGCACAAATCCGAGCCATGAAGTGTTGATGCTTTCACAGTTAAGTAAGCCTAGCCTAACCTTGATCTGATGAATAGAATAATATGAAATTCCCGCAATCCTCACAGCCCACTCAAGGAGCACTCCCGCATGACCCAACGCCAGCCGTACGATGCCTTCCTCGCGACGGTGCTCCGCGTCGAGCCGCTCAGCCAGCACTTCACCCGCATCACCTTCGGCGGCAGCGAGCTCGAACACTTCGGCACCGACGGCTTCGATCAGCGCATCAAACTGCTCCTCCCCCTGGCGGACGGCAGCTTCCCCGAGCTCGGCCTGTTCGACGAGCCGCGGCCAGAGATGCACGACTGGTACAGGCGCTGGCGCGAACTCCCTGACGCCGCACGCAACGCGATCCGCACCTACACGGTGCGCGCCGTTCGCCCAGCAGAGGCCGAGATCGACGTCGACTTCGTGCTCCACGGCACCGAGGGCCCAGCGTCGGCGTGGGCTCAGCAGGCAAGCGCCGGGGACAGGCTCATCGTCATAGGCCCGGACTCCCGAGCGGCCGGCCCCGCCGGCGGCATCGAATGGAACCCGGGAGCGGCACGCAGGGTGCTGCTCGCCGGCGACGAGACCGCGGCGCCAGCAATCTGCTCGATCCTTGAAGCGCTCCCCTCGGACTTCACTGGCGAGGCGATTATCGAGGTCCCAGCGCCCGGTGACGCGCTCCCCGTTGCGCACCCCTCGGGTGTGACTGTGCGGTGGCTCGGTCGCGGTGACACCGCACACGGCACCCTCCTCGAACCAACCATTCGCGAGTGGGGCGCGCGACGGGGCACCGCAGCAGCAGCCACCACCACCACCACCACGCGCGGCGCAGAACCAGAGACCATTGGCCAGGAGGACGTGCTTTGGGAGGTTCCCGAGGAGGTCTCCGGTGAGGAGTACGCGTGGCTGGCCGGCGAGGCCGGCGTGGTTACGCGCCTACGCCGCCACCTCGTCCGTGACCTCAACATCGACCGCAAGGCCGTGGCGTTCATGGGGTACTGGAAGATCGGTCGCGCAGAGGGGTAGCGCCCAGTAGCGCCTCACTCGGCGCCGCGGCGCTCGCGCTTGTTCGCAAAGAAACGCTCAACAAGCGCAAGCGTCGTGCCGTCGGACAGCGCTCCCTCGCTCAGATCAGGCTCACTCACGAGCACATCACCAACCTGCACTGCGGACGCCGCCTGGGCGATCCGCTTCGTGATGCGGAGCGATCGGAAATCCTTCTGGCGCAGCTCTTCAACCTGCCCGATCGCAGTCGACATCAGGTGTTCGCGCGGCACAACGGTGTTCACGAACCCGGCACGCAACGCCTCGGCAGCACTCATGTCGCGAGCGAACATCACGAACTCCTTTGCGGCGCTCGCGCCCATCGCCGCTACAAGCCGGGGAATCGCGCCGTACGTGAGAAACATCCCAAGGTTCGTCTCCGGCAGATTCAGCACGGCATCCTCGGCCATGAGCCGGAAGTCGGCGGTGGCGGCGAGCGCGACCCCCGCGCCGTATGCCGAGCCCTGCAGCACAGCGAACAGCACCTGCTCGAGCCCCTCCAGTTTGTGCATGACTTCCTGCGCCAAACGCTGCAGCGCCCGCACCGCTGCGCCAGCATGCTGCGCATCTGACAGCTGGGCGCGGAGTTCACCGAGATCCTGACCCGCGGCGAAAATCGGGCCGTCACCGGTGAGAATGACAAACCGGACGGCCTCATTGCCGTTCAGCCAGTCAGCGAGGACAATGAGCTCACGCAGCGTCTGCGTGCTGATCGCGTTCGCCCGGTCGGTGCGCGCGAACGCAGCCGTGAGGAGGTCACCCTCAAGCTCCAACCGAATGGTCTCGCACACCGGGAGTTCACGCACAGCGCCGCCTTCCTCGCGCATCATCGGGCTTCTTCGGCGCGGCCAAGCCGCTCTCACTCGGGGCCACGCGGTATCGCCCAGGCTACGTCCGGCTGCGCGCGCAGTCAACACACGTGATGTAATTGCGCACCACACGCTCACCGCTGCGCCGCGGGGCGCATCGCGGAAAGGGGCGCCGCCAGCGTACCTCAGCCGCTGCGCCCGAGCCGCCTTCGCACCTCCGCAGCCCTGCCGCCGCGGGTCACACCTCGGCTGCGGTTCCGGCGATCCCGCCCTCGTACGCCGCAATGACGAGCTGGGCCCTATCTCGCGCCTGCAGCTTCGAGAGCAGGCTGCCGATGTGTGACTTGACCGTCTTGATGGAGATCGTGAACTCGGCAGCGATTTCATCATTCGAGAGCCCCCTGCCGACCAGGGTGAGCACCTCGATCTCGCGTGCAGTGAGCAACTCGAGACCTCGCGTGGGAGCCGCGCGAGGGAGCCGTAGATAGTGATCGACCAACCCGGTGAGGATCGAAGGAGCAAACAGCGACTCCCCCGCGTGCGTGCGCCGGATCGCGTCGCGCAGCTCGTCCGGGTGCGCATCCTTGAGGAGAAACCCACTCGCGCCTGCGCGCAGCGCACCGTACACGTACTCATCGAGCTCGAACATTGAGAGTACGAGCACGCGGCATGCGGCGAGCATCGGGTCCCCCGCGATTGTGCGCGTCGCCTGGATGCCGTCCCCGTCTGGCATCCGGATGTCCATGAGGATCACGTCGGGCGCGAGCTCCCGCGCGAGCCGCGTCGCCTCCCTGCCGGTCGCCGCCGAGCCGACGACGGTGAGGTCGGAGGCCGCGTCGAGGATCAGGGCGAGGCTGTGGCGCAGTAGCGCCTGGTCGTCGACGATGAGCACGCGGATGGGGGCGTTGGCAAGCGCGACGTCCGTGCCGGGCGTGGCCGCCGTGCCGGTCACGGATCCACCGTCACGCGTGTCACGCATCCGCGTGCCCGACCGGGATGTGCGCGCACAAGCGAAAGCCGTGACCGTGCCGGCCGGCCTCGAGCGATCCACCGTGGGATGCGATGCGTTCCCGGAGCATTTCCAGCCCGCGACCTGCCCCCGGCTCGGCACGCCACTCTCCTCGCGGCCCATCGTCAGCGACCCGCACGATGACCGCACCGCCCTCGCGGCGAATCCCCACCCGCGCGGCGGTCGGCCCCGCGTGGCGAACGGCATTGTTCAGCGCTTCTCGCACGACCGCGCAGGCCGTGAGCTGCACGCCCGGCGAGACCTCGCTCAGCTCGATCCCCACCGCCCCAGCTGCCGGGGTACTGTCAGGGTCGATCCCGAACTCTGCGGCTTCGAACGCAACGGTCAGCCCAGCAGACTCGGCCGTTGCGACAATCGCGGGGAGGTCGGCGAATGTGTCCGCCGGCCGCAGCGGCGCTGCACCTGGCTGTCTCAACACCGTGAGCATGCGGCGCAGCTCCGCCGTGGTTTCGCGGCTTGCCTTTTCGATATCAGCGAGGGCCGTCGCGTGCTCGACGACCGCAGCGTCTCCCGCCACGGTTCGAGCTGCGGCTGCGCGCACCGTGATGAGACCAATGCCGTGGGACACCAGGTCGTGCAGCTCCCCCGCGATCCTGAGCCGCTCCGCCTGCGACGCCCGCTCAGTCGCCCATTCGGCGAGCTCCCGCTCGAAGTTCGCGCGCTCGGCGCGGACCCGAATAGCGGTGAACACCACGATGCAGAGCACGCTGACCAACGTGATCCCCCACACGAGAATGAAGCCGCGTTCACCCCCAGGGGCAACCGTCGCCAGAACGGCGGTGAGCCCGAGCAAGCCAGCAGTTGCCGTGAGCCACGTGCGCGAGCGCCACAGTGGCCGATCGGTCTCCATGACCCAAGTGTAGGTCGCCGGGGTTTCGTACGCATCAGTCCCTGGTCCGAGATGGCTGGCGGGATTTCGCCGGGGTTTCGTTCCCTGGTCCGATGCCCGCGGCGAGCGCAGGCACTGGAATGGATCCCATGCTCACATTCGACGCAGTCTGCAAACAACGCGGCACCCACACCATCCTGTCCGACATCTCTTTCGAAGCGCGGCCCGGCCGGGTAACCGGGTTTCTCGGCCCCAACGGCGCTGGGAAGTCCTCGACGCTCCGGATACTGCTCGGTCTCGACCGTGCGACGAGCGGCACCGCGCTTGTCTCCGGCACCCCGTATCGGCGCCTCAGCGCCCCGCTGCGCACGGTCGGTTCGATGCTCGACGGCTCAGGCGCGCACCGCAGCCGCGTCGCCCGCGACCATCTCGGCTGGGTCGCACGGAGCAACGGGATCCCGCGCAGGCGTGTCGCGGAGACGCTCGAACTCGTCGGCCTTGCCGAGTCAGCACGCACCAGGGTTGGGCAGTTCTCCCTCGGCATGGGGCAGCGCCTCGGGATCGCAGCCGCGCTGCTCGGCGAGCCCGGCATGCTCGTGCTCGATGAGCCGGTGAACGGGCTCGACCCGGAGGGGATCCGGTGGATCCGCGGGCTGCTCCGCGGCCACGCGAATGACGGTGGCACCGTGCTGCTGTCGAGCCATCTCATGAGCGAGGTCGCGGAGATTGCGGACGACCTCGTCGTGATCGCTGGCGGGCGGGTCGTCGCCTCAGGGCCGGTAGCGACGGTCACGGCCGGCTACGCCTCGCTCGAGGACGCGTTCTTCGGGCTCACGGGCGATCCGAAGGGGGCCGGCCGATGATCGCTCTCACGCGGACCGTCACCGCCGAGCTTCGCAAGCTCCTCACGCTTCCCGGGATCTGGATCGCGCTCGCGGTGACGGTGCTCGGATCCGTCGCGATCACGCTGCTCAACGCGTTGATGCAGCGCGACGCCGTGCTCGCGGGAGACACGTCGCGGCTCGCGGACACCTCAACCTTCGAGTCGAGCTTCGCGGCAGCCCCGGTCATTGGCGTCGTCGGCTCTGTCGTGATCGGCGCGCTCGCGATTGGGAGCGAATACACGGCCGACCGGGCCGAGTCTGGCGGGGCGCGGCAGATCGCAACGAGCCTGTCCGCGACGCCGAATCGCTGGCTACTGTTCACCTCAAAACTCGTGGTCGTCACGCTCCTCACGGTGGTCTCGGCTGCGGTCTCGATCCCTGGCAACTACGCGATCGCGCTCGCGGTCACCCGCGGCCTTGGAACAGAGACGGTGACGCTTGACGAGGCAGTCGCGCGCTCCCTCGGGGCCGCACTGTACTGGCTGCTCATGGGGCTCATCGCGTTTGCGATCACCGCGCTTGCCGGGAGCGCGATGATCCCGCTCGCCGTGCTCATCACGAACAGCTCGGTGGTTCCCTTCTCGCTCCTGCTGTCACACGTGACGCCGCTCGCCGAGTGGCTGCCAGACGCGGCAGGGAGGAAGCTCTTCGGGTTTCCCGACCAGCTCGTCGTCCAGGGCAATCTGGATACCCTCACCGGCGGGCTCGCGATGGCGGCGTGGGCCATCGCACTCGTCACCGCCGCGGGCATCGTCTTCCACCGGAGGGACGCGTGAGCACGGTGACGCGGGGGCTCAGAAACGCGAGCGGCTCGGAACTCTCGAAGCTCCTCACGCTGCCGGCTGCGATCGCCGCAGCCTGCGCGTCCGTACTCATCGGCGGAGCGATCTCCGGCGCACTCGCTGCTGGCGGGCAGGGGGAGCGGCCGGCCGCGATCGACGCGGTCCTCGCGACGATCCCGTTTGTGCAGGTGTGCTTCATCGTGCTCGGCGTGCTCCCAACGACGCACGAGCACGACGGCGGGCAGCTGCGCACCTCGCTCGCGGCGACGCCTGGCCGCGGCATGTTCTTCGCCGGAAAGTCCGCAGCTGCGGTGATCGCGCTCGGGCTGACGGCGCTCGCGGCGGTCAGCGCCTCCCTCGCGGCCGCGATGCTCGTTCAGCGCCTCTCGGGTGTTGCCGCCGCGCCCGCAGGGGCCAGCCACTGGCAGCTCGCCGGGGCGGCAGCCTATCTTGTGCTCATCGGGTTGCTCTCGCACGCCATCGCTACGATCGCGCGCAGGCTCACCCCGGCGCTCGTCAGCGCGCTCGTCGTCGTGTTCATCGTGCCGCCGCTCCTCGCCGTCTCCGAACACGCCCGCTGGCTCCCGACACGCGCAGGCGGTCTGCTCTACACCGCTGGCAGCGACGGCGCGCTCACGGCAGGCACCGGGGCGCTCGTGCTCGCCGGGTGGATCATTGCGGCCGGTGCCGCGGCGTTCCTCGCGCTGCGGGCGCGGGACGCGTGACGGCGCGCTCGGGCGATCGTCAGCGCCCGCGCTCGCCCAGCCTGGCGGCGAGTGCGGGCGGCGCAAACCGAGCGACCGCGACAATCGCTTTGTACTTGCGTGACGGGATCGACACCGCTGAGCCCCGATCCACATCGCGGAGCGACTCCGCTACCACTTTTGCCGCATCGAGCCACATCCACCCTGGGATCCCTTCCTCGCCAGGCGGCAACCCTAGCCGCTCATGGAAGTTCGTGTGCGTGTACCCGGGGCAGACCGCGGTGACCGAGACACCCTGCATTGCGTAGCGGCCGTTCGCCCAGCGGGAGAACGTCACGAGCCACTGCTTCACGGCCGAGTAGGTGGAGCGCGGAATGAACGCGGCGACCGACGCGATGTTCACGATCCGGCCGCTGCCGCGCGCGAGCATCGTCCGCAGGGCAGCGTGCATGAGCCGCATCGGCACCTCGTTGTGCAGCCGCTGGAGCCGCACCTCCGCTTCGATGTCGTTCTCTTCGAACTCGAGTGGGAGCCCGAAGCCAGCGTTGTTGATGAGCGTGCCAACCGGGCGCTCCGAGCTACGCAACCGGCCGACCACCCGGTCGAGCCCTGCAGCGTCGAGCAGGTCCGCCGGCAACACTTCCACCGGGACGCCGTGCTGCTCGCGCAACTGAGCTGCGAGCGATTCGAGCGATTGCTCATCGCGGGCAACCAGCACGAGGGCGTCACCCCGCGCCGCAACCTGTCGAGCGTACTCGGCGCCGAGCCCCGAGCTGGCGCCGGTAATGAGCGTCGTCGGCGGCAGAACGCCCGCGCCGGTGGTCTGGGAAGTCTTCGCTGACATGCCTCGATGGTAACTCGCCGGCCGCGCCGAAGCACCCCCTGGCAGGTAACAGTCACACACAGACGATGCTGGACAGCGCAACACTACGGTGCAAAAATGGGCGTGCGGCCACAGTTTCGGCGCTGCGCTCGGAATCGGAGCGTGGCGGCTGGCCCTGGCGAACGAACACACGCAGACACGCAAAGAGGCTGGTGCACAATGTTCAACCTTCCCACCTTCACGGTCGTCTCCATCGTGAGCGTGATCGGGTTCTGGATCATCTACACGCTCGCATTCCTCTGGGTCTCGAGATCCCGGGCGCGCGAGGATAGCGAGGTCGGCGATGACGCTTGAGCTGTGGTTTCTGCTCATCTACTTCGCCGCCATGGGCGGCATCGGGGTGTGGGCGATGCGACGCGGCTCCCGCACAGCCGAGGGCTTTCTCCTCGCCAACCGCAGCCTCGGCCCCGGCGTCACGGCACTGCGCTTACAGAGCTCGTCAATGTCGGGCTACATGTTCCTCGGGGCCGGTTCGCTCGGGTACACGCAGGGATATTTCGGCATGTGGTACGCGCTCGGCGACATCGGCGGGGGCGTCCTGAACCTGTCCGTCCTTGGCAGGCGCATGCGCAAGCTCTCGCAGATCCTCGGATCCATCACCTCCATCGAGTACCTTGAGCACCGCTACCCGTCGAAATGGGTGCGGCTGATCGCGGCCCCCGTCGCACTGTTCTGCATGTTCTTCTACGTGATGGCGCAGTTCATCGCAGGTGGTCGCGGGCTCGAGATGGTCTCCGGTGTCAGCTACCCGATCGCGCTTGCCGTCGCCATCGGCGTGATCGTGCTCTACACGTTTCTCGGCGGCTACCTCGCCGTCGCGTACACGGACTTCGTGCAGGCACTCGTGATGCTTGTCGGGATGGTGTGGATCCTCGTCGGCACGCTTATCGCGATCGGCGGGTTCTCGGAGGGCAATGCGCGGGTCGGCGGCGTCGACGAAACACTCCTCGGAATGTTCGGTCGCGGGGGCGTATATGACGGCCAGTGGGGCATCATCCTCGGGGCGCTGCTCATCTTCTCGATCGGCTACATGGGTTGGCCGCACGTCGTCGTCAGCCACATGGCCATGAAACGGCCGAGTGTTGCGCGTCGCGCCGGGCTGTACTCCACACTGTTCAATCTGCTCTTCATACCCGCGCCATACATCGTCGGCATCTTCGCAGTTGTGCTCCTCCCCAACCTCGTCAACCCGGAACTCGCGATCTTCGAAATGGCCTCGAGCGTGTTGCCGTCGTTCGCCGTTGGGATCGTCATGGCGGCGATCATGGCGGCGATCATGTCCACGGCCGATGCGCTGCTGTTGCAGTCGGGCACCGTCGCAAGCCAGGACATCTACGCGCGCTTCTTCAACCAGAAGATGACGGACAAGCAGCGTGTGCTCGTATCCCGATCGATCGTGCTGGCACTCGCGGTGATCGGCTACCTCGTCGCGGTGGTCGAGCCGCCCGCTGTCGCCGCGATCGTGATCTTCTCCACGACGGTGCTTGGCAGCGCATTCGTGCCAGCGTACGTGTGCGCGGTCTGGTGGAAGAAGGCGAACACTGTCGGGGCGATCAGCTCAATGATCACCGGCACGGTGCTTGCCGTCGGGTGGGAGGTCGCCGGCTTTGCGGACTCCACAGGCCTCGACCCGATGGTCGTCGGAATCGTTGGTTCAACACTCGCGATGATCATCGGGAGCCTCGCGACGCAGCGCAGCAGCCCCGTGCCCGACCACATCAGGCGCGCACTCGACGAGACGAAAAAGGTGGGTCCGATTCCCGCGAAGCTGCTGCTTGGCCAGGACGCGAAGCTCTCTGCGCAAGCGGAGATCGCGGGACAGTGAAGTGGCCGACCACACGCGGACCCGGTTGGCGCTTCCGCCGCAGCTCACTGGGGAGGACGCGTGGCGGGTGGTTCGCTCACGAGCGGGGGACCTCACGCAGGTGAGCGAACGTCTGCGGTGGCACCCGTTTTCTGGCTTCGAATACCGGCTCACGCATCCGCTCACCCCGGGAGGCGCACCGCAACGGGTGTACGCGATCGTCGACCGGCTCACCGGCCAAGCAACGCTCACCGATCCTTGGCCGGAGTTGCACGAGTTCACATCAGAGCACGAGCGAGACTGCGTCGCCGACCCCGGCTGGAACACCACGGGGTTCGCGGAAGCGGCGCGGCGTGCGCGCAGGCTCGTCGCCACCGCCGCCATGCGCAGGCACCGACTCGCGGTGACATCCACGGTGTCCGAGGTGCGAGCAGTCGAGTCGCTGTGGAAGCCCAACTGGCTCCTCGAGTCCAGGCTGCGCGGGCACCGGCTGCAAATCCTCGTCGACGCAATCACCGGCGGATACTACGTCGTCGGCACGTAGCCCACGCCGATCGGGCGCGACGCAGCTTGAGCGCGACGCTATATTTAAATCGTTTTAAATACTACACTCATAGCTGCAAGCTCGTCCGTTTCACATGATCAAAGGAGTTCCAAGTGCACACCTACCCGAGCTACGTCGCCCCGTCAGGAGAAGCGATCGTAGAGTTCGTCAGGGCAAATCCGTTCGCGGTCGTGGCGACTTCGACAGCAGGCGCACCGGTTGCCACCCATGTTCCCGTGGTGCTCCCCCCGACGCTCTCCCCCGCCGGAACATTCGTTGGCGAAACGCTCTGGGGGCACATGGGCCGAGCGAACCCGCACTGGGAGCTGTTCGCCCAACAGCCCGAGATACTCCTGGCGTTCGGGACCTCGCACGCGTATGTCTCCCCGGGGGCATACGGGTATTCACCAGCCGTCCCAACGCTCGACTACGCAACGGTCCACCTCACCGGGCGCGTGAGGGTCATCGAGGACCCCGCGATGAGCCTCGATGTCGTCAAGCAGACCGTCACCCAGTTTGAGAGCATGCGTGCCGAGCCATGGGAGCAGGAGTCCTCGTTCGACGTCTACGAGCGAATCCTCGACGGCATCGTCGCGTTCACAATCGAAGTCTCCGCCGAGAACGCGATGTTTAAACTCAGCCAAGACATGCCGGCCGACGTCCACGCCAGGGTCATGAATGACCTCACGCATGGCGACCGGGAACACCCCGACGTGGTTTCGCTCATGCACTGCGTAGGGACAGCGTCGGGTTCAGCTACCGCCGAACCCGACGCTTAGACTACAGCGTTCTCACACCGTTTCCGAGCGGGCGTCAAGCACCCTCCAAGGCTTGTCGTCCGCCTCGGACGGCATTCCGTCAAGCACCATGATCGAGCGGCGTTCGGGGTCAGTGACTACGGTACTGAGGGTTGCCCACCGCTCCCCAAATGGTCGACTCATGTCTGGCACGCAGCACAGTGGGGGCTCCCCCGGACCGCTCACGAGCGCGTCGATGAGCTGCTCACGGCTCGCCGGGGCCCGATCAGCCAATCGCTGCGTCAACAGGTCAAAGCGCTCACTCGAGTCCGGTTCGTACAGTGCATGCTTTTGCTCGGTTACAAGCCCCGCGTCGATGAAGTGATTCGTCCGCACCACCGAACCAGCTCCGCCGTGGATCTCTCGAACACCCCGCGGACTCATCTCAAGCGAAACCGAGCGAGCAGAATCGATCAGAGTGAACGCGGATGACGAGGTCACGGGCGCCTCTCGGACGAGTGCCACCGCCTCGTCGACGCTTGCGCACTCCGCGAGCACGAGCGCTGAGAGCATGTGCATAGGCACGCCCCCAGCACGATCGTCGCCATGCCCGAGGATGTTGAAATGGAGCGCCAGCCCAGCGGAGTTCACGCCGATCTTACTCACGATACCGCTCTCGGTGAGCCCAACGTAGCGGTACCCAACACCCGAAACCTCTTGGGTATGCCAGAAGTCAGCGAGCTCGACGTGCCAGTCCCATGTCTGCGCACCGTACTGTCGGCCCCCGATAGTCGCGGCCACGGTCGAACACTCCCGCGCCGCGAACGTCGGTGACCCTGAAAGCACTTCGGTGCGGGCGTTGAGCGCAGCGACCTGCAGCAGGGTGAGCCCGGTCGCAGTTGCGATCGCCGCAAGCTCATCTACGAGCTCAGGCCGCCAGGCGAGCAACCCCTCGACGGTACGCGCAGCGGCCTCCCGTTCGGCCTCCTCACTCACGCCCACCCCGCGAAACAGCTCAGAGTACGCTTCGTAGGCAACCAGCAGCTTCTCACCGAGCTGTCGCCCTCGACTCTCCCCGAGAGCAGTGCGCGAAGCACCCGTAATGACAAGGTGTGGACGTTGTGGCGAGCCAATCATCGGGGAATTCCTTTTCTTCGGGAGGTCAATTCAGCAGTCAAGCGACGAGTTCGCGCCACGGGCCGCAGTCGGCGTCTGCCGGCGTACCATCGAGGACGCTGGCAGAGCGGGTCTGTGGGTCAAGGATCACCGTGGCAAGGCTCGCCCACCGCTGCCCGAACGGGCCACTCAGGTCAGGCAGACGCGTGACCGGCGCTTCCCCGGGCGCTGTGACCATCATGGGCAGCAGTTCAGCCGCAGTCGGCGGGAGCGGAGCTGCGCTCAGGCGACGAGTGAGAAGGGCAAAGCGGTCTCCTGACCCAGGTTGATAGTGAGTCTTCTCTTCGGCGGTGAAGCCTTCCGCGAGGAAATGATTCGTCCGCAGCAGGAAGCCACCGTCGGGGTGATGCTCGACGATTCCCCGCGGGGTAATGTCGAGGAGCGTGGCCGCACCGTCTGCGTCAAACAGCGCGAATGAGCCAGACGAGGTGATAGGGAGCGACCGGATCAGCTCGAGGGCGGCCGCAACGTTCGATGCGTTTGAGAGCACCACGAATGCGAGAATGTGCATCGGGATCCCCTCCGCACGGTCCAGCCTGTGCCCCAGCACGTTGTAGTGCAGCGCGAGACCCGCATCGTTGACGCCGATCTTCCCTAGGATGCCGTGCTCCGTGATCCCAACGAAGTCGCGAGCGGCTCCCCGCGCTTCGATCGTGTGCCAGAACTCGCTGAGCTCTACATGCCAGTCCCACGTCTGGATCCCGGTGACATTCCCGTCTGCTGGCACCCGGATGATCGTCGAGCATTCGCCGGGTGGCACAGTCGAGCTGCGAGCAAGAATCTCAGTTCGGGCATTCAGCGCAGCCACCTGCCACAGCGGTACGCCTGCACCAGCTGCGACACCGGCCAGCTCCGCGTACACCTCCGGCAAATGCGCCGCAATGGCTTCTAGGGTCTTCTCCGCGTCGCCGCGAACGGTGTCCATCGAGAGCCCGCCGCTGCGAAACAGCTCAAAATACACTCGAATCCCTGCGGCGATCTCGGCGGCGATCGCCTCTCCACGCGCTCTGCCCCGCAGGCTCGGGTCGGACTGCGAGTAGGCCACATGGCCCCTGTGGGCCGGCCTTGGGATTGTTCCTGCGTTCATTGCCATTCCTTCGTTTCGACTCGGACACCATCGATGTAGCGTGCCAATACTCTGTTGTGCGGTTGCGCCTCGGGAGAGAGCTCGAGCGGGTTGGCTTCGAAGACGACAAGGTCCGCAGCGGCACCCACTGCGATTTCGCCCGAGCGTCCCGTACGCCCCTCGGCTGCCGCAGGCGCTGAGGTCATCGCCGCGTAGGCTTGCTCAACCGACAGCGCCTGGCCAATGTTCATTGGGGCGTTCGAAGGCGCGTCAACTGCTCGACGCAGCTGCGCGTCGGCCAATCCAATGCGCGGGTCACCGACACCAATCGGCCAGTCCGAACTCACGACGAGTGTTGCCCCGTGGGCGAGGAGATCGGCGGCCCGCCACCCATCAGCTCGGCGCACATGCCCGATGCGCCGAGTCCAGGCGTCTGCACCGTTTGGTTCCATGAGCCGCGTTGCGTGCGTCGGCTGCATCCCCGCGACAACGCCCGTTTCCGCGAAACGCGCAAGCAGCGCATCAGGAATGGATTCGATGTGCTCAATCCGGTGAGGCGCGCCCGGAGCATGGCCGATCTCTGCAACGAGGTCGAGCACCCACGCAACCGCGCCATCACCGATGGCATGGGTGACTGTCTGGATACCTCGCTCGGTGAAGAACCGCATAGCCGCCCGGTATTGGGCGAGATCGCGCCAGAGCGGACGGTGATTTTCGCCCTCCGAGTCTGGCTCGGAAAACCACGCCGTTCCGTTCTCCCCTGTCCCGTCGAGCATGAACTTCACCCCGGCGACACACCACCGTCGGCCGCCGATACCCTGCAGTGCGGCCGCTTCCTCCCACGCTTCGATGCCTGAGTCAGCTGGGATAAGAGGGAAGACCCGCACTTTGAGGGGAAGATCCCCCACCCGCTCGAGTTCTTCGTAGAGAGCTTGGGAGGGGTCGTGGAAATCCAACGCGTGAATGGCCGTCAGTCCGCCCGCGGCGAGTTCTTCGAGCCCTGCTTGCAGGTGCCGCGCACGCTCCGTCAATGGAAGCTGCGGGCTCGTATCTGAATCCAGCACGAGATCCATGGCGCTGAGCTCCACGACCCATCCTGTTGGCCCGGCTGCATCCACCGCGATGCGTGAAGCATCGGGGAACGTCCGCTCTCCAGTGATACCCAAGTCGGCCAGCAGTGACGGGCTGACGACGAGCGAGTGCGCATCTCGCGCCATCAGCACGAGCGGCACACCTGGGAACCAGTGCTCAAGCATGCGGCCAGATGGATCCCCCGCAAAGATGTCGAGATCCAAGTCGTGGCCGTGCAACCACCTTCCTCGCTCGGTCGGCAGCTCTCCCGACAGTACAGCGCGAAGCTCCTCGAGCGAGCTCGCCGCCGCGAGCGAAACGCTGCTTCCTCGCTGCAATGAGCCCCACACCGGATGAACGTGTGTGTCGACGAGCCCAGGCAGTACGGTCGCGCCCGCGAAGTCATGAACAGCGGTGTGCTCATCGCACCACTCGGCGGCAACTTCGTCGCCGCCGAGTGCGACGATCTCCCCGCCAGCGATGGCGACGTGGGTCACACCCCGGTGATCCTCCGCAGTACCGGGGCTAACAAAAGCCGCTGCGCAAAGAATGGTCTCTGCTGGCGCACTCGCCTGCGGCTGTCTGGACGAGGTCATCAACGGCCGCTCACTTTGCTGCTTCGAGCAGCGCGTCCCACATCACTTCGGAGGCGATGGTGCCCAGCGCCGTCGCGTTTACGGACAGTGCACCGACCGAGGTGGCAGGCGACGCGGGAAGCGAGATCTCGTCGGTTGTCAGAGCGAAGAGGGTGTCCCCGTCCATGTCGGTGTGGAACGGCTGGATTCCTCTGTGCATTGAGCTGTGGATCTGCTTCGCAAACTGGTTCAGCTCGACATCGGTCATCTTCACATTGGTGATGATGGCGCTGATCGTCGTGTTCCCCGATTGTGTGACGGCAGGCACGCCCTTTGCCATGGCGTCGGCGTATTCGTAGACCGGGTGCCGCCGCGTTCCCGAAGCCTCGTCGTAATTTCCGCGAACGATGTTTCCCGCTCGATCCACGATAACTCCGACCGGATTCGGGATCACAACGGCGAGTACCCGGATGTCACCGATCTTTCGGAATGCCGCTCCCTGACCGGTCAGCTCCGCCCGCGACCAATCGACCTTGCCAGCGGAGGCAGTCATGCCCGCCCCCGCACGCCCCAGTGCGAACGCCCCCTCTGTGGCGGACTCAAGCGCCGCACGCCCGAGCGTAGCGTCCGGATACACCGCGGTATCCCGAGCTGAGAAGTCGTAAATAATGGCGGAGGAGACGAGCTGCAGTTGCGCAAAGCCCGTTGCGTGCTGCTGAGCCTCGAGCAGGGCCGCGCTGACGCCCGCGCCAGCCTCAAGCCCGTACACCGAGCCCCCGGCGAGGCAGATCGCGTGGTTCCAGCCGTAGCCTCCCGACAGTCCTACGGCACCACCTCGCGCATCTACTGCTGTTCGGGCCCCGGCAGGCACGTGGATGACCGTAGCCCCCGTCGGGCCTTCGTCGTAGTGAGCCGAGCCGATACGCACGCCGGGGAAGTCAAAGTGCAGGGTGTCACGCCCCTCACTCGTGCGCGGCGTCAGGCTCTCGAAATCAGCATTCCCAGGTCCCCCGAAAGCGGGCTTTCCCGCTAGCCGGGGTGCCGGATCCACAACGGTCTGCTGGCCTGCTTCGGTGAATGCGTAACTCATAATCTCTCCGTTCATAGCGCGGCAAGCAGCCGCTGCGAGTATTCGTGTTGTGGGGCGCGGAAGAATTCCGCAGTTTCCGCTGTCTCGACCAGATCGCCGCGGAACAGCACGGCCACCCGATCTGCAACCTGTTTCACCGCGCCAAGGTCGTGTGAAATGAAGAGCGCACCAAACTGGTGGTCGGCTTGCAACGTACGAATGAGCTGCAGGATCTGCGCTTGCACGGCAACATCGAGCGCGCTCACCGCCTCGTCAAACACGATGAACTGGGGCTCGGTGATCAGTGCTCGGGCGACTGACACTCGTTGCCGTTGCCCCCCGGACAGTTCATGCGGGTAGCGTTCGGCAAGGGCAGGGTCGAGCCCGACACGGTCGAGCAGATCCCGCACCCTGGCATGCTGCGCTTCTCGAGTGAGGCTCCGTCGCGAGACCGTAAGCGGCTCGCGAACCGACTCACCGATCTTGCGCCGCGGGTTCAATGACCATGCGGGGTGTTGCAATACGGCTTGGAGCTTTCCGGCCAACTGCCGTCTCCGCCGAGGGAAGGGGTTTCCGAGGATCTTCACCTCACCCGAGTCGGGTTTCTGCAAGCCGAGCGCAACGTTGGCACTCGTACTCTTACCCGACCCGGACTCGCCAACCAGGCCAAGGGTTTCTCCTGGTGCCACAGCCAACGTGATGTCGTTCATCGCGCGGATTGTACGGCGCGAGGCCCCGGCACCGGATTTGAAGGTAACGCTCACATTATTGATTTCCAGCACGTGTGCTGGCCGCACGTCAGTCATGCGTCGTTCTCACTTTCTTGGGGCGCCTCGGTGTTCGTGCCCGCCTGCTGTCGCTCCGCAGCCTGCACCTGTGGGATCGCTGCCACGAGCGCCCGCGTGTAGGCAGCGCTTGGCCGGCCCAGTACTTGCTCGGTCGGCCCCATCTCGACGATCTTGCCGAGCTGCATAACCATGACGCGCTCGCACCATCGACGCACAGCACCAAGGTCATGGCTGATCCAGATGAGGCTGGCGCCGCTCCGCTGCACCATTTCGACAAGGAGGGTGAGGATCTCGTCTCGCACCTGAGCGTCGAGTGACGCGGTGGGCTCGTCGGCGATGAGGATCCGAGGCTCCCTCGCCATCGCCATGGCGATGGCGACGCGCTGTGCCATGCCGCCAGAGAGCTCGTGCGGGAAGAGCCGGAGAACACGCTCCGGCTCGAGGATCTTGACGCTCTCCAGTAGGGCGATGAGTTCGACGGCGGTCGACGGCTTGTCCAGCTCGCGGAGGACAAGCTCAAGCTGACGTTTCACGCGCATTGTCGGGTTCAACGAAGCGATGGGGTCTTGCGGGATGAACCCCATGGATTCCTTCCGCAGTGCGCGGATGTCGGGTGCTGCTAGGGCGGCAACGTCCTTGCCGAGAACCGTGACTGTTCCCTGCGTGAGGTGGCAGACTCGGGGCAGCATTCTGCCGATCGCATTCGCCACCGTCGATTTTCCGGATCCGGACTCGCCGACAATCGCAAACAGTTCGCCAGGCATTACTTCGAAGGAGATGTCTTCGAGGGCCCGAGAAACTCCGAGTCTCGTGCGATACTCCGCCCACACACTTTCGAATTTCACAGCGGCGGTCTGCTTCATTCCGTTCATACCAGGCTCCTTGGTTCACGCGGGTCGAGTCGATCGCGAAGCGTGTCACCGATCACGTTGATCGCGAGGATCGCGAGGACAAGCACAGCTCCGGGCGCGAACAGCAGCCAGGGCGCCTGCGTCATGTATGCGCTTCCCTCCTGGATAAGGAGACCCAGCGAGGAGTGAGGAGGCTGGACTCCGTACCCCAGGAAGCTCAGCCCTCCCTCGACGAGAATTCCAACAGACAACGCGTACGTACCCTGCACTGCGATCGTTCCACTGATATTCGGCAGGAGGTGCCGGACGAGAATCATCGGTGCGGACACTCCGCTGATCTTGGCTGTCGTCACGAAGTCTCGCTGGCCTACCGCCGCGGCCGCCGTGCTCACCATTCGCGTCATCAGCGGAACGGTCACCAGGATGATGCTGGCGAGCGCAGCCGCCTGACCCGGCCCAAGCATGGCTGCGACGAGGATCGCCAACACGATCGAGGGGAAGGAGTAGAGCACGTCGACGACACGCATGATGATTTCGCGCGCTGCCCCACCCGCGTATCCGGCGATGAGTCCGAGCATCACGCTGATGGTAGCGGTCAAGAGAACTGCGATTGCAGAAACGACGAGGGTTGTGCCGATGCCCTCCAACAGTCTCGCGGCGAGCGATCGGCCAAGCGCGTCGCTTCCGAGAGGCAATGCTAGCGAGGGAGGTTGAAGCCTGCCCGCCACCATCTTCGAGGGGTCTCCGGCGAACGGAACGACAGCGGCAACCACTGCGGCGAGCGCGATGAGACCAAGAACTCCCACCGCCGCGTCGAACAGCCAGTCGCGTGGCGGCCGATGCTTCCGCGCACGCTTCTTCAGCGGAAGAGTAAACGAGTAGGTCGTCATGCGCTTGCCTTTCCTCGGAACTTCACCCGCGGGTCAATGGTGCTCGTCACTAGGTCTAGAACAAGGCTGACGGTGATGAACAGGGCAGCGTTGAACAGCACCGTGGCTTGGACGACTGCGAAGTCACGTCTTCCGAGACCCTGGACCATGTAGGACCCAAGGCCCGGCAGGTTAAAGATCCACTCAACGATGACGGAGCCGCCAAGGAGGTACGCGGTGATCGTTGCGAGCAGCGTCAATATGGGCACCCCCGCGTTTCGGAGAATGTGGTGCCGAATAATATGCCTTGGGGACTCGCCCCTCGCAACAGCCGCACCAATATGAGGTTCGACCAGCACGTTCAGCACCGCGTCCCGAGTTGTGCGGGCCGTGGCCGCGATGGTGAACACGGAAAGCACCATGGCTGGAAGGAGCAACGCACTCAGGGTACTTCCGAAACTCATACCGATATCCGAGAACCCTCCGACCTGTAGTCCGACGGTGAGCCGAGACACCACGAACAGCACCACCGTGCCGAGGACGAATTCGGGGAGGCTGATGCCCAGGCCAGAGATCAGGCGACCGAACGCGCCTGCCTTCGTTCCGCTCGAACGCACTCCGGCCCAGATGCCAAGCGGGATACCGATGAGGAGGGTGAACAGGAGCGCCAGTCCGGAGAGCAGCGCCGTGAGCGGGATCCGCTGCGCAATCTCTGTAAGGACAGGCGCCTTGCTGGCGACGGAGATCCCCAGATCGCCCTGCAGTACCTTGCCGATCCAGGCCAAGTACTGCACCATGATCGGCTGATCGAGGCCGTACTCCGCTGCAAGCTGGGCCTTTTGTTCTGGTGAAGCGAGCGGCCCGAGCAGAATGTCCTCGATGCTACCTGGCATCAGTCGCATTGCCGCGAAGATGAGAATTGAGACGCCGAGGAGGGTGAGCAGCGAGCTTGCCACCCTCCCGGCGGACCAACGTAGGGTCTGGAGCATCCTACTTACTTCCCGGTGAGGCGATAGTCGGTGATGTTACGGAGCAGGTCACCGTATCCCTCGTTGGATTGGATTGTCGGGTCCACGGACCCGCTATTGAATCCGATGATGGATGGGCGGTGCACAAGTGGCACCATTTCGGAGTACTCATCAGCGGTGGCGCACAACCGTGTAAAGATCTCGGCTCGCTCACTCGGTTCCTGTGCTGCGGCTCCCGCGGCGATGAGCTCGTTCAAATCGTCGTGGCTCCCCGCGAACCCGTCGCTAAACCGCGAGATTGAGGGGTTCCACCACTGCGTAACCGAGGAAGTGTCGACATAGCCCGCGAACCACCCAATGGCGAGATCGAAGTTGCCTGGCTTCGTCGTGAACACGCGGTTGTTGTATGTCGCGCCGTCATACTGCTCAATTTCGGTGGTGACCCCGATTTCCGCAAGCTGTTGCTGGATCAGCTGAGCAATCTGTGTCAGAACGGGCTCGTCGGTGTAGACGAGCATCTTGAGCGGCTCACTTCCCAACTCTGCAGCCTCGATCACAGACTTTGCCTTCGACACATCGGTCGTTGCAGAGGGCAGCCCTGTCGGGTCGCAGGCGCCGGGTAGCGTCGATGGGGTGACGCCTGTTGGGGACGTCGTTCCCGCGAACACGATGTCAGCGATCGCCTGCCTGTCAATTGCTGCGTTGATCGCGAACCGCACATCCTGCTGCTCGAGCGGCGAACCCGGTCGTTGGGAGTTCAGCAGCACGTAGTAGTAGTCGCTCTGCAGCTGGTTGACCACGGAAACACCCGCGGCTCCCTGCATCTGTGTGAGCGAATCGACGCTCACAAAGTTGGTGAGACCCGCGCTCCCCTCGCGAAGGGACGCCTGGCGGGTCGTTTCCTGCTTCACGATTTGGAGCTCGAGCTCCTTCACATCGAAGTTGTCTCCGCCGCGCCAGTTCGTGTTGCTCGTAAAGAGCCACTTCGTGTCTTGCTTGTGTTCTTCGACCACGAAGGGGCCAGTGCCGAGCATCTCCTTGGTCACGTCAACGCTGCCATCTTCAATCTCTGCCATCGGCAGAATCGCCGCCGGAGTGTTCGCCAGTGCGGCGAGGAACGGCGCATGAGGGGAGGCGAGTCGCACGGTCACCTCGTTGGGTGCGGTCTCTTCGACGCTCTCGACGGGTCCCAGCTGCCCGGTCCAGATACTTGGGGTTTTGAGGAGCCGGTTGATACTGCCAACGACGTCCGCCGGAGTGAGGGCGCGTCCGTTCGAAAACTTGGCGTCGGTGTCCAGTGTGAACACGTAGGTTGTCGGGTCGGGCTGGCTCCAGGCCGTCGCGAGCTCGGGCTGGATCTCAAAGTTCTCGTCAACGGTGACGAGGGTCTCGTAGACCAAACCCATGATCATCCACGAGCGTGCCGCCTCAGCAGGTTGCGGATCGAGACCCTGAACCTCCGCGGTGTCGTAGTCCAGCTGCACCGTGAGCTTGCCAGGATTTTCGGCATCGCCTCCCGCCTTGGCGAGGAAGCCTGGCGCGACTTCGGCCTGAGGCCCCGAGCTGACGTCACCGCTGGCGGCAGCACAGGATGAAAGCGCAAGCGAAGCGACCACGGCGGCGGCTATCGCGACACCACGGAGTCGCCTGAAGTTATTTGGCACCATTTGTATCTCCTTTGACATTCACTGGGCGTTCCTACCGTCACTCCACCGAGGAACAGTGCACGGCTACTGAAGTAGATTATAGATTTAAAACGTTTTAAACAAACGGGGAATGTAACGATATTATTACGGAGCCTGTCCGTCTCCGGTTCCCTGCGCCCCGCGTCGGAGTGCAACGCACGAGTGAACCACCCGCGTGCACCGGCGACGCTAAACGGCCTATGCTGAGAACGTGCTCCCGGGAAATAAGCGACCTACGATCAAGGACGTTGCGGCCGCAGCAAAGGTATCCCCCGCCACGGTGTCCCTCGCCCTCAACAGCAAGGGTGGCGTCAGCGAGACAACGGCCGAGCGCGTCCGCGAGATCGCGCGCGACATCGGGTACACCCCCAACGCACTTGCTCGAGGCCTGCAGCGTTCAAGCATTGGCATGATCGGCCTCGTTATTCGCCCACTCGACACGCTCGAGAGCTTTCTCCCGGCTGGCGTGGATTTCTTCCTACGCCTGACCGGCGCTGCATCACTCGCGGCGCTGGAGCGTGGCTACACGCTCATGCTCGTCACGGATCCGTCAAAGCCAGACTCACCGTTGAGCGCACTGGCCGCTGATGCCTACATCGTGACAGAACCGCACGAGAACGACCCCGTGCTCACCATGTTGGCCGGAGAGAGAATTCCGTTCGTCACCATCGACCATGACCCGGCCCGACCCGACGCGTTCCCCGCCTTTCGAGCACGCGCCACAAACCAGGTGCAGACCATGCTGGCGCATCTCGTGGAAGCCGGCGCACAGCGGGTGGCGCTCGTTACCGGCACTGACCCCAACGCTTGGAATATTGAGTCGCGTGATGAGTATCTCAAGTGGTGCGCAGCCTCGGGACGCTCACCCCAACTTCTCTCCTACCCCGAGACGGCTGGCTCGGCTGTCGGAGATGACGTCATCGATGCCCTCTTCGGCGCGTCCCCAACGCTGCCGCTAAGCAGCCCGGCGCCAGACGCGATCTTCTGTCTCACCGGCCGCCATGCCGCAGGCGTAACCGAGGCCGCCATCGCCAGGGGAATCCGAGTGCCAGAAGACCTGCTCGTTGCTGGTGGCTCCGGGGCCATCATCAATCAGACTTCAAAACCGACTGTCACCACATTCGACCTGCAGCCAGAGGCAGTGGGTGCGCTCGCGGTCGATGCCGCAGTGAAGCTAGCCGAACGCAAGCCGCTAGAGGGACCACTTGAGTCTCCCCCGGCCCTCATTCAAGTCCGTGAATCGACGACGCGCAGCCAACACTAGGGGCCAAGAAACACAGGAGGGGGCCGGTGCGTGAAGCACCGACCCCCTCCTGTTCGCTCAGCAATCGAGCGCTGTCACCTTAGGCGAGGCGAGCCTGCAGGTTCTCGTCGATCGACGCGAGGAATTCCTCGGTCGTCTGGTAGCCCTGCTCAGGACCAACGAGAAGCGCGAGATCCTTCGTCATCTTGCCCGACTCAACGGTCTTGATGACGACGTCCTCAAGCGTGTGCGAGAACTCGATGAGCGCCTGGTTGTTGTCGAGCTTGCCGCGGTGCGCGAGCCCACGGGTCCACGCGAAGATCGACGCAATCGGGTTCGTCGAGGTCGGCTTGCCCTGCTGGTGCTGACGGTAGTGGCGGGTCACGGTGCCGTGAGCTGCCTCTGCCTCAACGACCTTCCCGTCTGGCGTTGCCAGCACGGAGGTCATGAGGCCGAGCGAGCCGAAGCCCTGAGCCACGGTGTCCGACTGGACGTCACCGTCGTAGTTCTTGCATGCCCAGACGTAGCCGCCCTCCCACTTCATGGCCGATGCGACCATGTCGTCGATGAGGCGGTGCTCGTAGGTGAGGCCAGCAGCCTCGAACTGCTCCTTGAACTCCGTGTCGAAGATCTCCTGGAAGATGTCCTTGAAGCGGCCGTCGTACGCCTTGAGGATGGTGTTCTTCGTCGAGAGGTAGACGGGGTAGTTGCGCGAGAGGCCGTAGTTCAGCGAAGCGCGAGCGAAGTCAACGATCGACGCGTCGAGGTTGTACTGCACCTGTGCGATGCCGTCGCCAGGCGACTGGTAGACCTCGAACTTCTGCGGCTCGCCACCGTCCTTCGGAGCGAACTCGACGGTGAGGGTGCCCTCGCCTGCGAAGCGGAAGTCGGTTGCGCGGTACTGATCGCCAAACGCGTGACGGCCAATGATGATCGGCTTGTTCCAGCCGGGCACGAGGCGCGGGATGTTCGAGATGATGATTGGCTCGCGGAAGATCACGCCACCGAGGATGTTGCGGATCGTGCCGTTGGGGCTCTTCCACATCTTCTTCAGGCCGAATTCTTCGACGCGCGCCTCGTCAGGGGTGATGGTCGCGCACTTCACGCCAACACCGTGCTTCTGGATCGCGTGCGCCGCGTCGATCGTGACCTGATCGTCGGTGGCGTCACGGTGTTCCATGCCGAGGTCGTAGTACTCGAGTGTGAGGTCGAGATAGGGGTGGATCAAACGATCCTTGATGAACTGCCAGATGATGCGTGTCATCTCGTCGCCGTCGAGCTCAACGACGGTGCCTTCAACCTTGATCTTCGCCAACGTAACTCCCTGTTTCAACGATCAGATTTCCGCGTTCCAGTCTAGCCGATCCCTGATGTTTATCTCGACGTCAAGATAACATCAGGGGTGAGAAGCCTGAAAATCTCGGAGACTACTGGGGTTACGCCTAGAGGCGGCCGCCGCTCGCGGTGTCGAAGACATGCAGGTGGTCGGTGTTCGGAACGAGCGTGACGGTCGCGCCCGCCTGCGGGTGATTGCGCCCGTCGACGCGCGCGACGATCTGCGACCGCGCCTCATCGGTGGTGTGACCGTAGAGGTAGCCGTCAGCACCGAGCTCCTCGACGAGGTCGATCTGCACCTCGATCCCAGCCTCGCCCGCGGCAGCAATCACGAGATCCTCCGGGCGGATCCCGACCGTGACCGCGCTTGGGCCCGCACCCTGCGCGGCGACGGGGACGACGAGTGAGCCGAACTGCACCCCGTTCGCGGTGAGCGTCGTCGGGAGCAGATTCATTGCCGGCGATCCGATGAAGCCAGCAACAAACACGTTCACCGGAGTTTCGTACAGCTCGCTTGGGGTGCCAACCTGCTGCAGGATGCCGTCCTTGAGCACCGCGATCCGGTCGCCCATGGTGAGCGCCTCCGTCTGATCGTGCGTGACGTAGACGGTTGTGACGCCGAGGCGCCGCTGCAGCGAGGCGATCTGCGTGCGGGTCTGCACACGCAGCTTCGCGTCAAGGTTTGACAGCGGCTCGTCCATGAGAAATACGCGCGGCTGGCGCACGATCGCACGGCCCATCGCGACGCGCTGACGCTGGCCTCCGGAGAGCGCCTTCGGCTTGCGGTCGAGGTAGTCCTGCAGGTCGAGCAGCTTTGCTGCCTCGAGCACACGGGCCGCGCGCTCGTCTTTCGAGACACCGGCGATCTTCAGAGCGAAGCCCATGTTCTCTGCGACGGTCATGTGCGGATACAGCGCATAGTTCTGGAACACCATCGCGATATCGCGATCCTTCGGCGCAACGTCGGTAACGTCTGCGTCACCGATGAGGATCCGGCCGTCGTCAACCTCTTCGAGGCCGGCGAGCATGCGCAGCGTGGTCGATTTCCCGCAACCGGACGGGCCGACGAGCACAAGAAACTCGCCGTCTTCGATGTCGAGGCTGAGCTGGTCTACTGATGGCCGGTCAGTGCCGGGGTAGACGCGAGTAATGCCTTCAAACGTGACTGATGCCATGATTTCCTCCACCGGCAGGTACGTGCCGGACGATCCGTAGTGGAATGACGGCAGATTCCTCCACCGCTGCCCGTCATTGGGCATCGCCAGGCTAGCACAGCGCATCTCGGCCTCCGGCTGGCGTCCGCAGCCTGTCCAGCGCCGTGAAACGGCGGATCGCCCGCCGCCTCCGTGATGGAGGCGACGGGCGATCCGCACGCGGAAGTGGCGCAGTCGGGCAGCACTGGAGTGCCACAGCGACTGAGCGCCTCACTCACTCCGCTGGCTGCGCCTCCCGGCGCCGCGCAACGAGGAGGAGTCCGGCGCCGAGTGCGAGCAGCGCAATCGTTGCCGCTGCCAGCCAGGCGATCTCAGCGCCCGTCTCAGCGATACCGCCCTGATGTCCGCTGTCGCCGAGCCCACTGCCCGGGCCTGTACCCGTGCCGGGTCCGCCTGTCTCAGGCGTCTCGGTACCCGGTCCACCGGTCTCGGGGTTCTCCGTTCCGGGCTCACCAGTCTCCGGCGTCTCACCCGAGCCGTCGGCAACCGTGATCGGGAGTGATGTGCGCGTGAACCCGTCGCTCGTCACGATCTCGATGTGCGTCACACCGCTCAGGCCAGCCGGAATCTTGAACGTGAGGGTTGCACGCCCGGCCTCATCCCAAGCATCCACGACGGCCGGGTCGACTGGCGCGCTCGCGACGCTCGTGTCGCCGATCATCGCCGCGACCGTTTCCGGTGCGCGCTCTCCCGCGGAGAACGCGAGCGAGCTGAGCTCGATGGTGACCTCGTCACCCTCGGCATACTCGCTGCCACTCTTGGCAACTGCCGCCCGAGCCGCGGTGTCGGCCGAAGCCCCTGCCGCCGGCGGCGCGCTGAGCTGCACGCCAACCGCGCGCTTCGCAACGTCAGGCGTCGCCTCCTTGTTGATCGCAAACCACTCGACCATCGACTGCAGGTCGGAGCGGCCTGAATCCTTGCGATCCGTCCCGTCCCTGAACGTCAAGAAGTTGTCGCCGCCACCGGCAAGGAAGCCGTTCGCCGCAACCGTGTAGGAGGCTTCGAGATCGAGCGGCTTTCCGTTCAGCGTGATCGCCGTGATGTGTGAGCCGCGCGCAGCCTTCGGGTCGTAGTGGTAGCTAAGCCCCTCGGAGAGGCCGAGCTTGAGGAACGGCCTCGCCGATCCCTCAGGCTGCCACTGCTCCTCGAGCACACGCTTCACCTGCGCGCCAGTCAGCGATACGGTGACGAGCGGGTTCGCGAACGGCTGCACGGTTGCCGCCTCGCGGTAGGTGACGTTGCCGTTCGGGTCGCCCTCGCCACTCGACGCGTACGTGAGGTTGGCGCGGATCCCGCCCGGGTTCATGAGCGCGATGTCTGCACCGGTCGACCACATGTGCACGTCCGC
Source organism: Leucobacter komagatae (assembly GCF_000834055.1). Lineage (GTDB taxonomy): Bacteria > Actinomycetota > Actinomycetes > Actinomycetales > Microbacteriaceae > Leucobacter > Leucobacter komagatae_A. Next base: position 38,075 of record NZ_JXSQ01000015.1, on the reverse strand, counting down.
GACAAAGTTGCCGATGGTCGACTCACCGCCACGGTTCTCAGTTTTGCCGTCGCTCTGCAGCGCACGGTTAAAGTCTCCCGTGATCGCTCCAACAGAGACGCCACCGAGCACATCTGCCTCAGCTTTCGCTGCGTCGACGACGGCCTGCACCTCGGTGTCGGCCGGGTAGCGCGGCTTGCCATCGACGACGAGCGGCTTGATCTCGTTCTTGATTGACAGCAGCTGCTTCGTTTCCCGGTCGACCTGCAGGTTCATGAGGCCAAGGTTCTCCCCATACTGCCCTGCTGAGACGACGGGCCGGCCGTCAATGACGTGGTTGTATGCGAGGTGGGTGTGGGCCGAAACAATCGCATCGACGTCGTCCCCAACCCCGTACACGATCTTGCCGAGCTGCGACGCTGGTGTGATGCTCGCGACCTCAGTCGTCGATGCGCCCTCATGCACGAGGAGGATGATCACGTCCGCCTCGCCGTTCTTGGGGTCGCCGTCCTTGAGCGCCGCGGCCGCAGTGTTGACGGACTCGGCGACGCTGCGCACCTCAAGATCCTTGATGCCCTCGGGGGACACGAGCGAATCAAGATCCTCGGTGACCGCGCCGACGAAGCCGACCCGCACACCGTCAACCTCACGCACCCATGACGGTGCGAGCGCGGGCTCGCCCGTCTCGGTCAGGAACACGTTGGACGAGATGTACTCCCAGTCCGCGCGGTCCTGCACGCGGTCACGCAGGTCTTCCCATCCCTCATCGAACTCGTGGTTGCCCGCAGCGCTCACGTCAAGCCCAGCAAGGTTGAGCGCGTCGATCGTTGGCTCGTCCTTCTGGATAAATGAGGTGAACGTCGACGCGCCAATGAGGTCGCCAGCGCCGGCAAAGATGAGGTTCGGGTTGCTCTTCCTGAACTCTGCGACCGCACCAGCGATCACCGCGGCTCCCGCGGCCTTTCCGTCGGCTTCGATGCGGCCGTGGAAGTCGTTGATCGTTGCAACGTCGATGCTCACCGGCTGCGACTCAGCGGTCACTCCGACAATGATCGGGTCGTGATCGCTCGCGCGGAACGGGGTCCCTGGCTCTGCGGCACGGAACGCATAGCCACGGTCGCCCCACTCTGCAGCATTCGCTCCCCAAATCGCTGCGCCAGCAACTGATCCGGCCAGCGACGGCGAAGCAATGACGTGGTCGAGCGAGCCGAGCTCGCCGTTGAAGCCGTAGCTGTACTGACCAGCTGCGTGTGCGGCGGCCGTGTCGACCCAGCCGCGGGATGTGAACTCGAAAATCGGGTCTTCCTGGCTGTACGCGTTGAAGTCGCCGACGAGGAGCATGTCCGTGCTGCCCGAGCGCTCCTCGAGCGTCTGCGTGAACTGCAGCAGCGACTTCGCCTGCGCAACGCGATCCGCGTTGAAGTGCCCCTGACCGTCCGCCGGCTCGGCGCCGGAACCCGACTTCGACTTGAAGTGGTTCGCGACGACCGTGACAGTGCGCCCGCCGATGTCGAAGGCCTGAGCGATCGGCTCGCGTGCGTTCCCCCACACGGCCTCGTCGATGATGGTGGCGCTCTCCTTCTTCGGCGTCACCTCATCCTTCTTGTAAATAATCGCGTTGGTGATGAAGTCGGTCTTGGCCGGGTCGTGCAGCACCTTGGGCGTAGGCACGTACGCCCACACCGCGCTGCCAGCGTCTGCGTTGAGGCCGTCGACGAGGTCCGCAAGCGCGGAGTCGACAGGCGCCCCGAACTTCACCGAGTTCTCGACCTCCATGAGGCCGACGATGTCTGCGTCGAGCTGGTTGATCGCCGAAACGATCTTCGACTTCTGCGTCGCGAACTGCTGTGCGTCGACCGCGCCGCGCGCATCCTTGTTGTCGTTCTTCAGCGTGGTGAAGTAGTTGTAAACGTTGAACGCTGCGACGGTTGCGTCTCCCGCAACCTTCGGAGCGGCCTGGCGGGAGTTCTTCTCGTTGAACGTCACCCGCTCCGAGCTCGGCGCGGTGCTATCGAGAGGACGCACCGGCTGCAGCCGCCACTCATCGAAGCCGTACTGGAGCACAAAGCTGCGGTCCGTGAAGTTCACGGTGTCGCCGGTGCGCACGACCGTGTCCGCGGTGAAGTACGGCTGATCCCCTGGGTGCGCCGCATTGCTCACCTGGATTGAGTAGCCATCGTCGAGCAGGATCCGGCTCTCGCGGTTCGCCTGTGCGATCTTTGTCGCTTCGGCCCCCGGGCGGGCGAGTTCGGTGTTCTTCACCTGTGGGGCGCCGGGGCTCAGCCACAGCGCTCCGAAGTTGTGGAGCTGGTGGCTCGACGCGACGAAATAGTCACCCGTTGGCGCCACGAGCATGTTCTCGTATGGCTCACGATCCGCTCCGACAATCGAGTCTGGAAGCGGGGTTGCCTTCGGCAGGCCTACCTCCTGCTCGACAAGCTCCACGTCGCCCACCTGAGCCGGGGCGATCTGGGTCTGGCCGAAGTACTCGCTCACGACGCCCGTCACGGAGACAAGGTCGCCGATTTCGCCAGGTACGTTCTTGCCGGCAAGGTGGACAAAGATTCCGTCTGACGCGGTACGCGGCTCGGCAGACTCGCCCCCGCTGCCCGGTGTCTGGATGACGATTCCTGCGTACCCACCCGTGCGGTGGTCGGCGGTGATGACGCCCTCGACCTGTACCGTCTGACCGACGAACGGCGAGACGTCTGTGGTGCCCTGCACTTCGGCGATGCTGCGCTGCCCGGCCTGCTGCGCGGCAGCACGCTGGCCTGCGGCATCGGCGGCGTCACCCTCTGGGGACTGCGTGGCTCCGCTGCCGGGTTCGGCGTCGCTGCCAGGCTCAGTTTCCTGCGCAGCGCCCAGGTCAGTTTGTGGCGCCGCTCCGGGTTCGGCGCCGTCGGCACCGGATCCGTCAACGTTGGCACCGTCAACGTCAGCGCCGAGCTGCTGTTCGCCCGCTGTGGCGCCGCTGCCGCCTGCATTGCCCTCGATGACGACCGCAGCGCTGCTGTCTGGTGTGGCAATGGCCGGGCCGGTCCCTGCTGCGCCGAGGCCGAGCGCGACGAGGGCGGTTACGGCTACTGTCTTCGCGCGGGTACTTCTTCGGAAGAAGGATTCACCCGTTCGCTTGCCAGGGTCTGACTTCATGAATGCTGCGCTCCTCGGTGGTGAGACATCGGTGGTGAGACATCGGTGTGTCTGGCGTTCCAGACCATTCCGGTTGCGCGCGCGACAGTGAGCCGCGCGGGCATCCTCAGAAAGTTTAGGGAGCGTGAGCGCGGCGCTCTAGTCGCTTTACCGAAGCGACACCTTGTCGTAACTGCTTCCGGTGCCGCGGCGTGCGCGCGCTCGCGGCGCGCCGCGTGTGCCAGCCTCACTCGGCACCTCGTTTCAGTTCGTTCGCGCGTTACCCCCTGTTCACCGCGGGAAAACCGGCGGCCTTGGCGTGTTGCCCGAGTATTTGTGTGAAAAAAGTTCGCCGTTGGGCTTGCGTTTATTTAGTTCATTAGCTTTACTAACCAATATGAAGCACGTAACGACGCGTTCCGCGGATACGACCGCATGGTCGATTAACCCGCGTCGTGCCCGCGATCTGCGCGTCGCGGCGAAAGCAACACCAGGGGACACCAAGCAGCACAACCGGACCCTCGTGCTTCAGACGCTGTACATTTCCGGGCCACTGAGCCGCGCTGACATCGCACGCGCGACCGAGCTGACAAAGGTCACCGTTTCCGGCCTCGTCGCTGAGCTCATCGTCGAGGGCCTCATCCACGAGCTCGGCCAGCAAGAGTCGCACCGCCCAGGGAAGCCCGCGACACTCGTTGACCTCGCTCGATCCGCTCACGCCGTCATAGCGCTCGACCTCTCTGACGACCAGTTGCTCCGCGGAGCCGTGATCGACCTCGCTGGCCACACGCTCGCGCGGGCAGAGACCCCGCGCGCGGACCAGGAGGGGCTTGCGGTCACCGGAGACGCAGCGTGCGAACTCGTTGCCGAGCTCGCGCTGACCCTCCTCGCGGCAAGCCCCCTCCCCCTGCTTGGCCTCGGCGTCGGCACCCCCGGCGTCGTTGACGATGAGGGGATCGTGCGCGTGGCCCCGAACTTCGAATGGGAGGGATTGCCGCTCAGGAGGATCCTCACCGAACGAACCGGCCTGCCAACGACCGTCGGCAACGACGCAAACGTCGCAGCCCTCGCCGAATACAGCTTCGGTGACACCAGCGAGGACTTCGTGCTCGTACGGATCGGCTACGGCGTCGGCGCCGGGCTCATCCTCGGCGGGCGAAGCGTTCAGGGCAGCAAGTTTGCCTCTGGCGAGATTGGCCAGGTCATGGTGGGCACCGATCTCGGCATCGACGCCCCCTACGCGCGCCAGCAGGTGCTCGAGCACTGGCTCTCCGTCCCCACCCTCTCGCGCGCGCTCGCGAACGCGGGACCTGGGCACCGTGAAGACGTGCTTCGCGAGGCAGGCAACCGCCTCGGGGTCGCGCTCGCCCCGGTCATCGGCATGCTCAACCTCGCAGAGATCGTCCTTTCCGGCCCGCCTGACCTGGTCAACGGGACGCTCGCAGACGCCGCACTGGAGATCCTCCAGCGTCGCACCATGCCGGACTCCCACGACACGCTTGTCATCCGCGCAAGCAGTCAGGGCGAGGACCTCATCCTCCGCGGGGCAACCGCCGCGGTGCTGCGCGATCGGCTAGGCGTCGGCTAGCCCGTAACGCACACCCCACCACCAGACCAACTGACCACCACACGTATCGATGAAGACACGAAACAGCGACTCGGCCCAGGCCGGTTCGCACACCGAAAGGAAAGCAACCATGAAGAGAAAGCTCGTAGGCCTCGCGGCCGCAGCGATGGCTTCGACGCTCGTCCTCGCAGGCTGCGGCTCGGCTGCGCCGGGAGGCGACGGCGGAGACAACTCCGATAAGACCCTCACGATGTGGGTCATCGGCGGCGACACCCCACCAGAGCTCCGTGACTACCTCACTACCGAGTTCAAGGAGGAGACGGGTGCGACCCTGAAGATCCAGGAGCAGGGCTGGGGAGACATCATCACCAACCTCACGACCAAGCTCCCCGATGAGAAGAACACCCCGGACGTCACCGAGATCGGCAACACGCAGTCGCCCGCGTTCACGAACGCTGGCGCATTCCTCGATATCAGCGACATGTACGAGGAGCTCGGCGGCAGTGACCTGCTCCAGTCCTTCGTCGAGGTGGGTGCCGTCGACGGCGCGAACTTCACACTCCCCTACTACTTCGGCTCGCGCTACACCTTCCTCCGCAAGGACGTCTGGGACGCAGCAGGCCAGAGCATCACGCCCGCAACGCTCGACGAGTTCAACGCGTCGGTGAAGGCGATCACTGAGGCGAACCCGAAGGGGATCGACAACTTCTCAGGATTCTTCCTTGGCGGCCAGGACTGGCGCGATGGCATCTCCTGGATCTTCGCCAACGGCGGCGAGATCGCCGAGTTCAAGGACGGAAAGTGGGTCGCGACCCTCGATTCGCCCGAGGCACTCAAGGGCCTCGAGCAGCTGCAGGATCTCTACAAGAACGTGTCGTTCGCACCGAATGACATGAAGGACGCGAATCAGTACCAGTTCCTCAACGACTCGGATGAGGTCAAGGACGAGGACGGGAACGTCACCGACGACCTGTCGCTCGCGGCCGCAACGATCATGGCTCCGGGCTGGGCACACTGGTCAATTGGTGACCTCGTGAAGGATGACAAGGGCGAGCCCGTCCGCGAGTGGAACGACGACACCTTCGCGACACTGGTTCTCCCCGGTAACGACGGCAAGCCAGCTCCCGTATTCGCTGGCGGCTCGAACATTGGCATCTCAGCGAAGACGCAGAACCCCGAGCTCGCCAAGGATCTCCTCCGCATCATCTACTCCAAGGAGTACCAGACGATGCTCGGCGAGAAGGGCCTCGGCCCGGCAAACTCGAAGTACGCTGATTCGCTCGGCGACGACCAGTTCGCGAAGGCGCTCATCGAGTCGGCATCGAACTCGAAGCTCACCCCCGCAGCACCGGGCTGGGCCGCCATCGAGTCGAAGAACATCATGGAAGAGTTCTTCGCGCAGATCCGTGACGCAAGCGACCTCAAGGCACTCGCCGTTGAGACCAACGCAAAGCTCGACGGCCTGCTCAACCAGCAGTAACGTCTGAACTGGGGCCCGCGCACCGCGTCAGTCGGAGCGCGGGCCCCACCCAGGCCCCCTACCACCCGCAAAGGAGAGCCGTGATGAGCGCCCTAACGTCACCAGCTGGCACGCAACATGCCGCGCGCAAGCGACCACGACGCGTCGCCCCCTATCTGTTGCTCATCCCGGCAAGCGTCGTCGTGCTCGTCGCGATGGCCTACCCCGTCTTCTGGCAGCTCATCACGTCGATGCAGCACTTCGGCCTTGCGCAGCAGTTCGGTGCCGCACCCGAATGGGTGTGGTTCGACAACTACATCACGCTCTTCAGCAACCCGGCGACGTGGCTCGTCGTCGCCCGCTCGGTCGCGTTCTGTCTCGCCGCCGCGTCGGTCACCATGGCAATTGGTGTTGGGCTCGCGCTGCTCATGCAGGCAGCCTCAAAGGGTGTTCGGATCACCCTGCAGATCGCGCTGCTGCTCGCGTGGGCGACCCCGGTGGTCGCGGCGATGACCATCTGGAACTGGATCTTCGACTGGCGGCGCGGCCTCGTCAACTGGCTGCTCACGAACCTCGGCCTCCCGTTCAACGGCCACAACTGGCTGCAGGAGCCACTGAGCTTCTTCCTCGTCGCGCTCATCATCGTCGTCTGGATGAGTGTCCCGTTCGTCGCGTTCTCGATTTACGCCGGCCTCACCCAGGTTCCGGGTGAGGTGCTCGAGGCAGCACAGATGGACGGGGCGACCCCCTGGCAGCGCCTCAGGCTCATCACCATCCCCATCATCAAGCCGATCCTCGGCATCGTGATGCTGCTCCAGATCATCTGGGATCTTCGCGTCTTCACACAGATCAAACTGCTCCAAGATCGCGGATCGATTGCGTCGAAGACCGACGTGCTCGGCACCTACATCTACCAGCTCGGCGTCGGCTCGAGCGACTTCGCGATGGCGAGTGCGATGTCCATCTTCGTGCTCCTGCTCACGATCGTGCTGAGCTGGGCATACGTGCGTAACCTCATCAAGGAGGACGACGAGTCATGAGTCAGTCAGCTCTTGCGGGCAACGGCCCCCGCACCACCACGATGACCGCACCGGTCAGCGTCATCAGCGCCCGCGGCCGCGTGCGCGCGGGGCGAGGCGTGAGAATCGCGCTGAATACGCTCGGGATCGTGCTCGCACTCATCTGGGCGTTCCCCGTCTACTGGATGGTGAACTCCGCGCTCCTACCGAACGTTGTGCTCGAGAAGACCACGCCAACGCTCGTGCCGTTTGGCGGCTCGTTCAGAAACTTCCAGGCTGTGGTGTCTGACGGCTCGTTCTTCCGCGCACTCGGCATCAGCCTCTCCATCGCGGCCATCGTTGTCGTGGTGTGCCTCATCTTCGCGTTCCTCGCCGCGCTCGCGATCAGCCGCTTCCGGTTCAAGGGCCGCCGCAGCTTCGTGCTCGCCGTGCTGTTCATTCAGATGCTCCCGGCCGAGGGCATGTTCATCGCCCAGTACAAGCTCATGAGCAACCTCGGGCTGCTGAACTCGATCATCGGCGTGAGCATCATCTACATTGCTGCCGTTGTTCCGTTCACCATCTGGATGCTCCGCGGCTTTGTCGCTGGCATTCCCGCCGACCTTGAAGAGGCCGCGATGGTCGATGGGCTGAGCCGCACGCAGGCATTCTTGCGGATCACGTTCCCGCTCCTCGCTCCCGGACTCGTCGCGAGCGGCATCTATGCGTTCCTCCAGGCGTGGAACGAGTTCACCGTCGCGCTTGTGCTGCTCGACGCCGACAATAAGACGCTCCCGCTGTGGCTGCGCGGCTTCATCCAGCAGTCGGCGAGCTCGTCGATTGACTGGGGCCAGGTCATGGCGGCTTCGACGCTCGTCGCCGTTCCTGTGATCATCTTCTTCATGTTCGTTCAAGGACGCATGACGAGTGGTCTCGTGAGCGGGGCGGTCAAGGGATGACCGCGTCGGAGCAGGGCTCGCTGCAGCGCGACATCCTTGCGACGCTCATGCCGGGATTCGTCGGGTTCGAGGCGCCGGCATGGCTCACTGAAGCATTCGACGCCGGCCTATTGTCTGCCTGCGTGTACGGCAGCAATATCCGTGACAGGCAACAGCTGCGCGATCTGGGCATCGGGCTGCGCGCGGCTGCACCGCACGCGCTCCTCGCGATCGATGAGGAGGGCGGCGAGGTGACCCGGCTGAGCTACCTCGAGGGGTCGCCCTACCCCGGGGCTGCCGTCATGGGCCGCATCGACGACGAAGCCTACTCTGAGGAGATCGGCCGTCGCGTCGCTGCGGAGATTCTCGGCGCCGGCTTTAACCTTGCGCTCGGCCCGGTTGCAGATGTGAACAGCAACCCGATGAACCCGGTGATCGGCACCAGGAGCTTTGGGGCTACCCCGGAGCTCGCCTCACGCCACGTAGCTGCTTGGGTTCGCGGGCTTGAGGGCGCTGGGGCGATCGCCTGCCCAAAGCACTTCCCTGGCCACGGCGACACCGGCCAGGATTCCCACCACGAACTACCGACTGTTACGGCGCCACGCGAACTCCTGTCGCGCCGGGACCTTCCACCGTTCCACGCGGCGTTCGACGCGGGCGCGCGCTCAGTGATGACCTCACACATTGTGCTCACTGACCTTGACCCGAGCGTTCCGGCGACCTTCTCTCCCCGCATCCTGCAGGGAATGCTTCGCGGGGAACTCGGGTTCACCGGGGTCATTGTCTCTGATGCGCTCGACATGCAGGGCGCAAGCGGCGGGATCGGGATCCCCGAGGCCGCGGTGCGCGCCATTGCCGCGGGGTGCGACCTCCTCTGCATCGGCGTGGACACGACCGCCGAGCAGCTCGCCGAGATCACCACACACGTCGCGGCTGCGGTTGCGGACGGGCGCCTTGACCGCGCTCGTGTGGCTGACGCAGCCGGTCGCGTCCGCGCGCTCAGCGCAGGCTTCGAGTGCCCGACAGCTGGCGCCGGTGAGGCTGGTACTAGCGCCGGTGACGCTGCTCCCCGCGCGGCGGTCACTGCGACGGAACTCGACCGGATCGCGGCATCGTTCGAGGGGCTCGACGACGCCAAGCGGTGGCTGCGCGAGCACCCGAACGCGGCGGTTGCACGCGTCGACACGCAGGCAAACATGGCAGTCGGGTTCGTGCCTTGGGGGCCGTTCGCAGCAGCCGAGCACCCGTTTCCCGCCCAGGAAGCGCGCGCCGCGGCGTTCGCCTCGCGCACGCTCGTTGAGCTGTCGCCAGCCACACCGAACGCAGCGGCGATCCCGCGCCTGGACGCAGACGGCACACCGGCCGGTGTCATCGTGATCGGCCGTGAGATCCACCGCCACGAGTTCGCCACTCGCGCACTGGACGAGCTTATGCGTGACGGGGTGCCCGTGCTCCTCGTCGATATGGGCTGGCCTGCCGACGCTGCCCAAGACCCCGCCACGAATCGCTACGCTGGTCTCTTCACCTACGGTTCGTCGGCGCTTGTCGGCGCCGCGCTCCTCACCCTCCTTGAAAGTGCTCACTCATGATCATTTCCCCGCGCATCGGTCTCGACATTGGCGGCACGAAGATCGAGGGTATTGCGCTCGGCCCGACGGGTGAGATCACCGTCCGCAAGGTCGTCGCAACGGTGCCAGGGCCTGAGGCCGTGCTGGCGTCCACCGCAGAGCTCGTCGCCGCCCTCGCTGCGGAGGCAGGCCACCCGGTCGCCGCGTTCGCCGGCGTTGGCATCGGGATCCCAGGCCAGGTCGACAGGGCCGGTGGGATCGTACGCAACGCATACAACATGGGGCTCTCAACGCTCGCCCTCGCTGATGAGCTCTCGGCAAGGGTCGGGATCCCTGTATCGCTCGACAACGACGTGACTGCCGCAGCCATTGGTGCGGCATACATTATGCAGCTCGACGGCACGGTCGCCTATCTGAACCTCGGCACGGGGCTCGCCGCCGGCATCACGATCGACGGCGCCCCCATCCGCGGCACCGACGGCTACGCCGGCGAGATCGGGCACCTCGCGATCGACCCGAGGCAGCGTCCCTGCCCGTGCGGGCAGTTTGGCTGCCTGGAGACCGTGGCGAGTGGCTCCGCGCTGAAAACGCACTGGCCGGCAGGCGGGGATCATCCCGGGCGCAGCATCATCGCGGCGATCGCGGCGGGCGATACGGAGGCGGAACTCGCGCTCGAATACCTCATTGACGGCGCAGCGGCTGCGATCCGCGTGCTCGGACTCACGGTGAACCCCGGCGCAGTGGTCATCGGCGGCGGTCTGCGACTGCTCGGCGATCCCCTATTCGATGGAATCCGCGAGAAGCTCGCTGGCTGGGCGGACGCCTCCGAATTTATTGCGGAATTGCGCCTCCCCGAGCGGGTTGTGTTGTTGCCTGACGGCTCTCCTGCCGCCGCTATCGGCGCAGCAATTGCCGTAAATGACTAGTCACAGTTGCGCAGAGCGGTTCTCAGGGTAGCCTGTTCGTATGAGTGAACTGCGACTTGAAGAACTCTCTGCAGCGACGATCGTTGCGGTGAACACCCTTGGCCTGAAGCCCGGCCAGGAACAGTTCATCACGCCCGTTTCGTACGCCGCTGCTGCGGCGGTGACGCCGGCAGAGAGCGCGTGGCAGCGCGTCGTACTGCTCGACGGCAAAGTGGTGGGGTTTGTTCACGGTAACTTCGACCCCGACGCCTCACAGGAAGAGTTCCGTGCGGCGCTGTGGCGCATCAACGTCGACGCTCGCGTGCAGGGCAGCGGCGTCGGCACGTTCGCGGTCAACGCGCTCATTGACGAGGCCCGCCGCCGCGCGGTGAGCCGTCTCACCGTGCTGTGGGAGCGAGGCGCTGAGGGGCCAGAAGAGTTCTTCCTGCACATCGGGTTCACGCCGGTCGGCGAGACACCTTACGGAGAGGTCATTGGGGCAATCGACCTCTAAGCCTTCACCCCCCAGGTCATCGGCTGACCGGGGAATTCTCGCCTCGGTTGTAGCATCGTTCCTCTTTGCTGGCGTGTATTTTGTCACACCCATGCTCGCGCCAGCATCCGCCGAGTCGCTGTGGGGCGTGCGAAACCTTGTCACGATTCCGCTGATTATTGTGACCCTGGCTGCCCTGCGCCAGCTGCGGCTGTTTCGGGAGATCGCCCAGCGGATCAAAGCCAAGCCCGTGCTCCTGCTCCCGATCGTCGCGTGCGGGTTCATCGTCTCTGCGCAGCTGTGGCTGTTCACTTGGGCGCCACTCAACGGGCGGGGCCTGCAGGTCGCGCTCGGCTACTTCCTGCTCCCACTCGTGCTCGTGCTCGTCGGTCGCATCCTCTACCGCGACCAGCTGCTCTGGTGGCACTGGCTTGCGGCCACCGTGGCTGCCATTGGCGTTGTGTTTGAGCTGTTCAGGGTTGGTTCTGTGTCGTGGGAGACGATGCTCGTAGCGCTCGGCTACCCCGTCTACTTCGTGCTCAGGCGAGCCATCGGCACGAACCACCTCGGAGGGATGCTCTGGGAGTTTCTCGCGCTCTCCCCCATCGCGCTCCTCTTCGTCGCGCGGGAACTCGTGCAGGGCGACGCGTTGCAGGCGAACCCGAGCCTCCTGTGGTTCGCACCGCTCTTCGGCCTCTGGAGCGGGGTCGCACTCATCTGCTACCTGCTTGCTTCCCGGTTCCTGAGCATCAGCGTATTCGGCCTCATGAGCTACCTTGAGCCCGCGCTGCTCGTGGTCGCGTCCATCCTCATCGGCGAGCGCATCACGCGAGGCGAGTGGCCAATGTACATCGCCGTGTGGGGCGCCGTCGCGCTCCTCGCGATCGGGGGAACAGCGCAGCTCATCCACGCGGCGCGATCCCGGCACCTCCCGGGGACCGCCAGTGACGATTCGCCCCCCGCAGCAGGGTAAGGTGCTCGTATGGGAGAGCAGACGGAACACGCGCCTGAGAGCCACGAGCAGGCGCACGGCTACATCGAGCACAAGGAGGACCTGCTCAAGCGACTCCGCCGTGCCGAGGGGCAGGTGCGGGGCGTGCAGCGCATGGTCGAAGAGGACACGTACTGCATCGATATCCTCACCCAGGTCTCCGCTGCCACCAAAGCGCTCGAGCGCGTCGCGCTTTCCCTCCTCGACGACCATCTCAGGCACTGCGTTGCCGCAGCGGCAGCTGAGGGTGGCGAAGTCGCCCAGGAAAAACTTCGCGAAGCTACGCAGGCCATATCACGCTTCGTGGGATGATTGACGCGCCACGTCCGTAAGGCAAGGAGCGCGATGACTCAGGAATCCCCGAACTCGACACCCCCGTTTGACATGGCCGAGCCAGGCCAGGTCGACATCACGCCGGAGATCGATGAGCTCGGTGAGCTCCTCGGATCAGACGACGACGACACCGCAACAGACGCCCCATGGCGCCAGGGCTACCCCTACACCGAGAAGCTCGGCCGCAAGGAGTACGAGAAGACGAAGCGCAAGCTCCAGATCGAACTCCTCAAGCTGCAGGCGTGGGTGAAGGAGTCTGGCGAGAAGATCGTCATCGTCTTCGAGGGACGCGACGCGGCCGGCAAGGGCGGTGCGATCAAACGATTCACCGAGTACATGAACCCCCGCGGTGCGCGGGTGGTCGCGCTCGAGATCCCCACCGAGCGCGAGCAGACGCAGTGGTATTTCCAGCGCTACGTCACGCACCTGCCGGCTGCGGGCGAAATCGTGATGTTCGACCGCTCCTGGTACAACCGCGCTGGCGTCGAGCGCGTCATGGGCTACTGCACCCCGCAGCAGTACCTCGAGTTCACCCGCTCTGCCCCAGACTTCGAGGAGTTGCTGGTGAACTCCGGCATCCACCTCATCAAGTTCTGGTTCTCGGTCGGCAAGGCCGAGCAGCGCGCACGCTTTGCCTCGCGCTCGCAGGACAGGGTGAAGCAGTGGAAGCTCTCTCCGACCGACCTCGCAAGCCTCGACAAGTGGGAAGACTACACTCGGGCGAAGGAGGCGATGTTCTTCTACACGGACACCCCTCATGCCCCGTGGACGGTCGTGAAGTCGAACGACAAGAAGCGCGCACGGCTCGAGGCCATGCGGTGGGTACTCTCCCGCTTTGACTACCCGAATAAGGATCACGACGTGGTTGGCACCCCCGACCAGAACATCATTGGTTCACCGCAGGACGTGTACGACGATGGGGAGACGCCAACGGGCTCGTTCCCCGTCGTGAACGGCAACTAACGAGAAGCGGGAGCCGGCGCCATTGTGGCACCGGCTCCCGCTCTCATTTCGGCTGCGCCGCGCGCAGCTTAGAGGCCCGAGTATGCGTGCAGGCCCTTGAAGAACACGTTCACGACCGAGAAGTTGAAGATCACAGCGGCGTAGGCGACGATGTTCAGCCACGCGGAGCGCGTTCCACGCCAGCCGCGCGTTGCACGGGCGTGGATGAAGCCGGCGTAGAGCACCCAGATGATGAACGTCCACACTTCCTTGACGTCCCATCCCCAGTAGCGGCTCCAGGCAGCCTCGGCCCAAATCGATCCGGCGATGAGGGTGAAGGTCCAGAACGCGAAGCCGATGATCGCGAGTCGGTACGCGAGGTCCTCGAGCCGAACCTGGTTCGGGAAGCTCGTCATGAACGCCATCGACTTCGTGTCGCCGATCTTCACCTTTGTCGTGCGCCTAGCCTGCAGCAGTTGCAGGAGCGACAGCCCAAAGGAGAGCGTAAAGAAGCCAACGGCGAGCACCGCCACAATAATGTGGATGACCAGCCAGTACGAGTCGAGCGCAGGCACGAGAGGCACAATGTCGACGTAGTACTTGACCTTTGCGACGCCGAGGAACATCACGGTCATGCCCGTAACGAGGGCGCCGAGGAATCGGAGGTCGATGAAGAACTGCACGATGAGGAAGATGCCGACGATCGACACGGTCGCGGTGAGCGCGAACTCGTACATGTTCGCCCACGGGACTCGCTCAGCGGCGATGCCGCGCATCACCGTTGCAGCGAGGTGCAGGAGGAAGCCGAGCACCGTGAGCGCGAAGCCAGCGCGAAGCCAGCGCGAGCGAGGGAGCTTCTTCTGGGCTGCGGCACGCTGCTTGACCATCGTGGCGGTGCCACCCCCAGCTGCGCCAGCGGCTGCTTGGCCGGTTGCGGGCGCTGCCGCGGCGAGGTGCGCGTCGCCGCTGCGGTTCGCAAGATCAACAACATAGAAGACAAAGGCGATCGCGTACACGATCATGCCCGAGTACAGGGCGATCGTTGAATAGGGTTCTAGCTCGGTCAGCACAATTCCTCAGACTACCCGGTGAAGCGGGCTACTCGCTGAGAGTCCGTTGCGGGCCTGAGCCTCGGCGGGTTGCGGCCCGCGGTGGCCACCGCGGGCCGCAGGCTTCCGTGCGTCTCGTACTAGGCGTCGGGGCCCGCGACGTCGGCTGCAGCGGCGGGATCAGCGGACTCAGCCCCCACCTGATCGGCGTTCGCACCCAGCTTGCGCTTCGCACGAGCATGCCGGAATGCCCGAACAACCTCGATGAGGATCGGGATGCCGGGGATCAGTACGAGCACGATGATGAAGACTTCGCTGTACTGCTGCACGAACGGGATCTGGCCGAGGAAGTACCCGATGAGCGTCACCCCGACGCCCCAGAGCAGCGCGCCAACGGCGTTGTACGCCACAAAGCGGCGGTACGTCATGTTGCCCACGCCGGCGGCCGCCGGAACGAATGCGCGGAAGATCGGGAGGAATCGAGCGATGATGATCGCCTTGGGTCCGTGCTTCTCGAAGAACTCGTGGGTGCGAGCAATGTTCTCAGGGTTAAAGAACCGGCTCTTTGGCCGGTTGAAGATTGATGGGCCGATTCTCCGGCCGATCATGAACCCCATTTGATCGCCAGCGAACGCGCAAATAAACAGCAGCACACAGGTCACCCAGATCGGCACGTTGATGGTGCCCGTAGCGCTCAGCAGCCCGACAGTGAACAGTAACGAGTCACCTGGGAGGAACGCGAGGACGAGCACCCCCGTCTCGAGGAAGACAAACGCGCACGCGAGGATGAGCGCAGCCCAGCCGCCCACTTCGAGCAGCTTTTCGGGATCGAGCCAGTCGATGCCGAACAGCGCCGGGGTCGTTGTGAGCGCGGACGGGTCGATCTGGGAGAGAAGCGAAATCACTTCTTCACGCTACCGCAGTGAGCTTAAAGGCCGCCGCCGCGACCGAAACTTCCACGCGCTTTCGTCAGGCACCGCACTAGGCTGGTGCACAGAGAACACCGTGGCCGCAGCTTCGCGACCCACACGCACGCACGCACCCTACGGAATCGAGCACCCGTGCCAGTCTCAGCAGACTACGTCATCCACAGCGTCGAGCTTGTCTCAGCTGGGGTGCGCACTCCGAATGCCTGGGTACGATTTTCAGGCGGCACCATTGCAGCGACCGGCACCGGCGACAGCTGGATGCCGGCTGGCGCGGCCGGGCGGGCGAGCGCTGAGGCAGCGGAACCCGTCACCATAGTGGACGGCACCGGGCAAATCCTCACCCCAGGCTTCATCGACATCCACGTGCACGGCGGCGGCGGGGCTGCCGCAGAGGAGGGCGCAGCCGCGATCCACCGCATGCTCGAGACACACCGTGAGCACGGCACGACGCGCGCCGTAATCTCCCTGGTGACGGGCAAGCCAGCCGACCTGCTCGCGCATCTCACGACGGTCGCCGAGCTCACGGAGTCGATGCCCGGGGTGCTCGGCAGCCACCTCGAGGGCCCGTTCCTCGCCGACGAATTTCGCGGTGCGCACGACCCGGCGATGCTGCGCTCCCCGCTCCCCGCGGAGACGGCCGCGATGCTCGCTGCAGCGAAGGGCACGCTCCGTCAGATCACGCTCGCGCCCGAGCTTGAAGGTGCGGCGGATGCGATCCGCGCGTTTGTCGACGCCGGGGTCGCCGTCGCCGTCGGGCACACGAGCGCGACCTTCGAGCAGGCGCTGCAGGCCTTCGATGCTGGCGCGAGCATTCTCACGCACACCTTCAACGGCATGCCCGGTTTGCATCACCGTACCCCAGGGCCCATCGCTGCGGCGTTCCAGTCGCCGCACGTCACGCTCGAGCTCATCAACGATGGCGTGCACGTGCACCCAGCCCTCGTCGAGCTCGTCTTCGCGCAGGCGCCCGGTCGCGTCGCGCTCATCACCGACGCGATGGTCGCCGCGTGCGCACATGACGGCGACTACATGCTCGGATCGCTCCCCGTTCGCGTTAGCGACGGCGTCGCCAGACTCGTCGATGGCGGCGCAATCGCCGGCTCAACGCTCACGCTCGACGCCGCCCTGCGGCAGGCCGTGAACGCGTGCGGGATCGAGCTCGCGGCCGCGGTCCGCGCGCTCACGGAGACACCCGCTCGCGCTGTCGGGCGCGGAGGGGATCTCGGATCCCTCGTTCCCGGTTACGTCGCCGACGCAGTGCTGCTCGACGCTTCGTTGCACGTGAAACAGGTCTGGGTCGGCGGCGCGGCCGCCCTGCCAGCCTAGATCAGGGAAGCTCGGAACCGCTCCACGGCGCGCTCCGGGGTCGCGAGCAGGTTCCGCTCCTCCGGATGGTCCCGATAGAAGTGAATCAGCGCCGCAACAACCATCGGGTCAGAACAATGGAACCTAGGCGGGATCCCGACCGTCCGCCCGTCGCGGCCATGGAGCAGCAATTGTGGCCCCCTCCGTGTATCGGGCATGATCGTGGCGCGGAAAAGCATGTCCCATCCGATCCGGCCGATGTCGCCGTCACCTGCGGCGACAACGCCCCACTCCGACAGCTCAATCCCGCTCCCTGCGCGCCGCTCCTGAATGAGGACCCGCACCATGAATACCGAAAGGGCTACTGCCACGGCCATTCCAACCCGAGCGCGCACGGGCAACGAGAAGAACGAGAAAGCTGCAGGATCGCGGACATACACCTGCACCGCGAGCGCTGCGGCCGCGCTCCCCACCACCAACGTGCCGAGCATAGCCGCCACCGCGACGATACGCCCACCGCGGAACGGCACAAGCCGGAGCGGCGTGCTCGCCTGTGACACCCGCAAGATACCTGGCAAAAACACCCGCGGATTCCAGAGCTTCTGCAGGAATACGGTCATCACGGCCGCTCCCGCGAGTGCATACATGAGCCGAAGCCAGTCGCTTGTCTGCGGGAGGCTCATAAGCACTAGCGAGCCGATGATCAGCACGACCGCGATCACCCGGTTGATGCGCTGATCCCGCAGGCTCGGAAATGCCTCGGAGCGCAGCCCGGTCTCTCCCGCGCGGTCGAGCTGAACAATAACGGTCTTCACGGATCACCTCCGCAACAAGCTACCGCTTCTTGCGCGGCGGCGCGAACAGCAGCCAGGCCACAGCGCCAGATCCGCCGACGAACCAGACCGCCCACCACGGGAACCCGAGGCCGACCCCGTCGCCGCCGAGCGTCTCGTTCTGCGGCGCCTCCGAATCCGGGAGCCGCACGGCGTGCACCATAAACCGGTGACTGTTCACGCCGATCGGGGTGCAGGTGAAGAGAGTCACCCAGTCCTCACCCTCGCGAATCTCCAGCGACTCGGTGTCGTCTGGGAGGATCGTCTCGGTCTCCTCGACGCGGTAGTGGTGGTCCTCCCCGAGCACGCTGATCCAGAACGTGTCGCCGACCTTTGCCTTCGGCAGCTCCGTGAAGAGTTTCGAGTGCGGCAGCCCCGAGTGCGCGGTGAGCACCGAGTGGGTCGAGGGCCCGCCGATGGGCAGCGACGTGCCGTACATGTGGCCGGCGCCCTTCGAGATCACCTCGTCCGACGTGCCGTGGTAGGCGGGGAGGCCGATGTCGAGCCGCGGGTAGTTGATCGTGCCGATCGCGTCGGTGCCGCTCACGCGGAGCATCTCCTCGTATGCGAGGTAGAGGTCGCTGCGTTCGGCCTCGTCTTCGTTCACCGAGGTGTAGGGGTCGGTGAGCGGGCCAGGCTCGAGCTGATCGTTGTAGGCGTATGCCGCATCAAGAATGCGTTGGCGTTCCGCCGGCGCCGTCGCATCGACCTGATTCACGTAGCCGGAGATCTCGGAGTTGTGCCCGATACGGGCCACCCACGTCGCCGCCTCTGGGTACACGAGCAGGCCGATTGCCACCATCGCAACGAGTTGCAGCACAACGTTCAAGCCGAGCTGGCCGCGCGTACGCCGCGCGCGCTTGGCAGCGCCGGGCGCCCCGTCTGGCGCGACCGTCGCCTCGGTGTCCGCTGCGGGCACCTCGCTCCCGCGCACTATGTGCCCCGCTGCTCGCGACGCCTGCGCGCGGCGACGAGCGCGCCAGCACCGATGAGCACCCCGCCGAGCAGCAGGGCCGCAGTGATCCTGCCGCCCGTCTCGCTGAGCACAGGGATCGGCGGGATCACCGACGCGTTCTTCCAGACTACGGCCCGCAGGGTCTCGGGCTCCGTCGCTGAGGTAACCCCGCCGCGCAGGATCACGTCTTCGCCAGTCCACCCGGCCGGGTACGACACCGGCTTCGCGAAGTAGTCGCGGTAGAGCTCACTGCCCGGCGCCCGGTCAAGGCCGTCGGCGTGGTTCGAGTATCGCAGGCACTCAACGGTAATGAGGCCGTCTGCGTCGGTGCGCAAGTCGGCGCCGGCAGCGAACCCGACGGCGCCATTGCCGCCGCGTGCAGCTGCCTCGCTCGTGTACAGCCGAAACTCCGCATCCTCAATGAGGTTGTTGGGGTGCCCCTTCTCGTGCACGAGGATACGCAGCGGCCCAAACTTTGTCGTAGCCGTATCGGTGACGACGCCGGCGTCGCCCGCGAAAAGCCGCACCTCGTTAACGAACTCGCCTGGGGCACTCACCGCGCTCTCAAACGAGATCCGCACCTCCGCGCCCGTGTCCACGAGGAGCTTGGTGATGCCAGCCTCGGTGAATTGGGTTTCGATCGCGACCCTGCCGTCGACCCTGGTCTCCTCGACCGTATAGTCGGCTCCGGCTCGCAGCGCTGGTTGGCCAGTGATCTCAACGCTCGTATCCGCGGCGGTGCCACGAAGCGTGACACCGACGGCGAGGAGGTGTTGCACGCGGTAGCTCGAAAGCTGATCCACCTCGGGGATCGCGCTCAGCGAGGTCCACGAGACGGGGTCGCCGCACGTCACAGCGGCCGCGTCGCGCACTCCGAGCCCGACTAAGACTGAGGCGGTCTTCGGGTAAACGTGCACGGTAGTCAGCCAGGCTTCAGCATTCGCCGGGTCCGGGAGCGGGAGGGCGACGAGGAACGGTTTCGCGCGGATCGCGCCGGCCGGGGCAGCGGTCTCGGTGATGAGGTAGAGGCCGTCGGCGAGGCCCTCAAACACGATGCTCTCGTCGGGGCTCGTCGCCCCCGTTTCCGCGGGCTGATCAGCGACGAGCGGAGCGGCCTCAGCCGGGGTCATCTCGACAGCGCGGTTCCAGTCGACCGTCTTTTCGAGCCTGAGACCGGGAACGCGCTTCACCTCGTAGGCGTGCCCCGCGATCCCGGCTGGCTCCCCCGCAGCCGGGGGAAGGCCCGTGCCACGCGTGTTCGCTGGACCCGCCTCGATGCCTGGGTGGATCACGAGCGTCTTCGGCCCGCCAGGGAACACCGCGTCGGCGGCACTCGCGGTCGTGCCGCCCACGAGCAAGAGCAGGAACGCGAAGAGGGTGACGAGCGCGAGAATCGAGCCGGCCCGGGGCGCATCCATCGCGCCGCTTGTTCGCATCGCCGTCATGGCTTCCTCTTCTCGTTCGTGTCACTTAGGTCTGGTGTTGCGCCCGCGGGCCGGGCGCGTGGCGCGGCTTTGGCCCTGCGGGGCGCGAAGAGCAGATAGGCAACGGCGCCAGATCCGCCAACAAATATGAGTGCCCACCACGGGAAACCGGCCGTGCGCCCGTCGCCGGCGAGCTCGTGATCGTCTGCCCCTGGCGGCGGCGGAACTCGCACGCCGTGAACCAGGTAGCGGTGGCTGTTTACCCCGATGGGCGTGCAGGTGAACAGGGTGACGCGGTCCTCCCCCGCAACAACGTCGAGGGAATCGGTCACAAACGGCTCGACTGTTTCGAGACCGTCAACTTCGTAATACTTCGATTCCCCCAGCACGCGCACCTCGAAGACGTCGCCGATCTTCGCCTGCGGGAGCTTCGTGAACAGTGAGGCGTGCACGAGGCCCGAGTGCGAGGTCAGCACCGAGTGCGTCGATGGCCCGCCGACGGGGAGCGAGGAGCCGTAAAGGTGACCGACGCCACGCGTGATCGCTTCCTCGCCGGCACCGTGGTAGAGCGGGAGGCCGATATTCAGCCGCGGGTACACCACCTCACCGATGACACCGCTGTCGCTCACGCGCAGCACGTCTTCATAGGCCTGGTATGCGGCAGCGTCCGCTGCCTCGGCTGCTGTGTCGCCTGCGGCGGAGTAGGGGTCAACGAGCGCGCCGCCTGGCAGGTGCTCGTTGTAGGCGCGCGCCGCTTCGAGGCCCGCGCTGCGTTCTGCCGGGCTGAAGCTCTCAACCTGGCGGACATACCCTGACCGCTCGGCATTGTGGCTGAGCGACGCGACCCAGTCGGCTGCGGCAGGGTAGACGAGCGCGCCGATCCCGAGCATTGCGACAAGCTGCAGCACGAGAGGAACCCCGAACCTCCGGACGGCTGGCCGCGTGCGCGAGCGGGGTGGTCGGGAGGTGCCCGGCGCTTCATGCACGTGTGCGTGACTCATCGGACACCTCCTTTCCCATCTACCTATCGTTTTCCTGCCGGAGGGAAGGGGTTACTCCGCAGCGTGCCGACGGCGGCGTGCCACGATAAGCACGACTGCGAGCAGCGCGATACCAGCGACGGTGAGCATGAGCGTGCCAGTGCCACCGGTGAGTGGGAGCACGAAGCCGCCGCGATCGTACTGGTTGACGATCTCCTGCGACGTCTGCGTCTGCGCCTTCACGTCGCCGCTGATCAAGAACGAAACTGGCTCAGCGAGCAACTGGTGGTTCTCAAGTGCCTTGGTCTCAACAAGCCAGTAGGTCTGGATCTTGTCGGTGTCGGTGATGACGCTGCCGTCAGCGAATGCGCTGTAGCGCAGCCCCGTGATGTCGACGCGACCCTCAGCATTGGTCGTCCAGACGCCGGTCTTCTGGTTGTAGCCGGGAACGGTGACGACGGGCTTCAGTGCGGCCTTCAGCGCTGCCTGGTCGCCCTTCACCGCTGCGCGAGCGTCCGCTTCGCTGCCGAAGACCATGAACTCTGCGCCAGCAAGGTTGACCTTCGCGTCCTTCGGTGCACCCTCACTCTTCTTGATGAGCGAGAAGTCGCCGTACTTGACCTCGGCACCGGGGATCTCCTTCGGCGTCGTCTGCGCCCTCGAGGAGAAGAAGCGTGCCGAGTTCTCGACGACGCCCGACTGCACGATGACGGTGTCGAGGGTCAGCGTGACCTGCGCCGCAGCGTTGCCCGCGATCTTCGCAAGGCCCGGTGCCTTGAAGTCGATGGTGACGGTCGTCTTGTTATCGGCGCCGGGAGCGACGGTGACGCTGTAGTCGGTGTCCTTCACGAAACCCGGGATCTTCACGCCCGAGCCATCAGCTGCGGTGGTGAGGAAGTGGCCGTCGAGCTCATCGATGATCTGGAGCATGTCGGCCGGAACGTGCGCGCCGGTAGCCGGGTCACGGGGGCTCGGGTTGTCGACCGAGATCGTCCAGGTTACGGTGTCGCCGACAACGAAGTCCTCGGCGTTCTTCACCGTCTTGGTGCCCGTGACCGTGTGGTTCTTCGGGTAGACGTACACGGTGTCGAGCCACTGGTCGAGGTTCGTCGGGTTCGTCAGCGGCAGTGCGACAAGGAAGTCGCCCGCTGCGACGACGCCAGCGGGGGTGCCGGTCTCACGGATGAGCCACAGGCCGGCGGGGAGGTTGCCGCTGCTCGAGCTCGAGTCCCAGTGGATCTCGCCCGCAGCATCGGTCTTTCCCGAGCGGCTAGCGGCCTTCTCTGCGACGAGCGCCTTCGCACCGGCGAGCGTGATGTCAGCGATCTCCTGCTGGCCGTCGTTCGAGCGCGGGTTGTGCACGAGGGGCACCTGGTACGCCTCGAAGGTGACGCCTGCGATGGGAGTGCCAGCGAGTCCGGTCTGCTTGAGGCCGGTCGTGTCGGCCCCCTGACCCGACTGCTCGAGCTTCGTGATGACGAGGCCCGAGCTGTCAGGCATTGCGTCGACGGGAGCCGCCTGTGCGGTTGCTGCGCCGCCGAGTGCGAGCGCGACAGCCGTCACGAGCGCACCGGCACTCGCGAGGAGGCCTCGCTTCTTGTTGTTCAACATGGTTTCCCCTTCTTGAAAACGATGGTGTGAAATGCTTCGATGATGTGAAGAATGATGGGGGCGCGATGCCCCGAGTGTGCGTGGGCTAGGCCGCGTGCCTCGGCGTCACAGGGCGGCGCACGCGCCACCAAACGGTGCCAACGGCGGCGACGAGGAGCGCGAGACCGCCGCCACCCCAGAGCAGCCAGGGCCCGGCTCCGCCCGTGAGCGGGAGCGGCACGGGGGCCGGATCCTTCACGAGCATGAGGTACCCGGTGGGGTTCACGCAGGCGGTCGGCCGCTCGGCGACAGTGCCCCCTGGCAGGAACTCGCCCGTCTTGGGGTCTTGCTGGCCGGGGTTGCAGCGATCGAGGTAGCTGCCAGAGCCGTTCCCGACGTCGAGCTGGCCGCGCCCCCGCATTGACTGCCCCGATGCTGGGCCGTCAGCTTCTGGCCAGATCGAGAACTGCATCGGCCGCGACAGCCGCTGCACTCCACTGATGTCACGCACGTGCTTGCCGTCCGTGCTCCGTTGCTGGTTCGGGGCCCGTGTCTCCACCAGCCAGAAGTTCCCTGCGCTGAGGTTCTCCGACCGCCAGCGGCCGGCCTGCCCACCTTCCGAAATCGGGTAGAGCGTGCCGCAGAGCGGCTTCTGGTTGTCGGGGTTCATCGTGTTCCAGTCGATGAGCTTCTGGAGCGTCTTGGAGTTCTGCCCGAAGTCCCAGGCGCCCGCATCCGCTGCGCGGGTGCTGGACACCCACGCTCCTGTCCAGCCGTCGGCGGCGTAGTCCGTGCGGCAGAGCTCCACCGCAGGGTACGCGCTCGGCTTCCCGGCGACGTCGTTGCGCACCTCAAACTTGTGGCCGACCATGTTCCACAGCCCCGTCGAGTCTGGGTCCCACTTCTCGGTGGTTCCCGGGATCAGGTCGTCCGCGTAGCGCTCGAGGCCGGCTCCGGCTGCGTCCTTGCGAATTGTGAAGTAGTTCTGGCTGAGCTCGTGCCTGACCTGGCACTGCGCAGGGAACTGCGCGTCAGCAGGAGTCGTCGACTTCGGATCGAGCGCGGTGTTCGGCACGTTCCCGCCCGTGACACAGGCGTTCGGCGCAAAGCCAGCGCCCCGCGATCCTTTCGCCATGCCCGTCGCGTAGTTCACGAAGGTCCAACCCGTGGTCGGCGCGTTGCCCGCACCCTGCCAAATCGAGGGGTCAGGAATACCGGCTGGGCTCTCGGCGGCCTGCACAGCGAACCACATTTCGGCGCTGACGGCCTGCGGTGGCAGCTTCAGCGCAGGGCCTGAGGTGACGAGCCAACGCCCATTGACCTGCTTGGGTGCGGCGACGTCTTGCACGGGCGCGAAGGTGTCGGCGTTCGAGGTGTTCGGCTGACCGTCGAGACCGACGCTGCGACCATCAGCGTTAAAGAGGTAGACGCCGTGCTTCCGGGCGCCGCTCGGCACCGCAGCGCCAGGGGCCCAACCAGCGGTCTTGAACACGTGTGTCACGTCGTCAGTCAGCACAAGGTCATTCAGCGTCGTCGTGCCAGTGAGCTTCGTCGCTGTGATCTTGTAGTGCGCGTTGCCCCCCTTGTGCAGGCGCGCCCCGCTCGCAGGCAGCGAGCTCTTCGTGACGGTCCACGCGTTGATCGGGTTTTCGACGCACAAGCCTGGCACGCAGTCGGTTGGCGGCTGTGGGTTGGTTCCGCGCGCTAGCTTGTTACGGAGGAAGAACCCCTGCGGCGAAGTCGCGCCCTGCCGCTCGGCAGCTGCGTCGGTGTTCTCCTTGACCTTCACGTACACGGTCAGGGTGAGCATCTGCTTCGCCGGCACTGTGCCGCCGATCGTGAGCCACTTGTCGGCGGCAGACCACGTGTGCGTCAGGCCTGCTCCGCTGAGTGCGATCACCGGGGTCGCCACCCGCTGTCCGGTCGATGTGTTGTAAAACGTCGCGTCATCAAGCACGTCCGCGAGGTAGTCGCGGTAGTTCACCGCTGCGGGGTTTGCGCCGGCGCGGTTGTCGAAGGCCAGCTTGTATCCGACCACACCGTTCTCATCCACGGGCGTCCCGGAGGGGAGATCCTTGCCATCCGCACCGATGGCCGTCTTTGACACGTCCATGAGGGAGTTCTTAATTGTGCAAAGGATCTCCTTGCCTGCCGCTTCGGCGGGCATGGTGAAGCTCGTTCCGAGGCTCTTGTCTCCCCAGAGCACCTTGCCGTCGAGCAGGCATTCCCAGCTCGTGACATAGTTCTTGAGGTCGGTGGACGAGTTCCCCGCAACCTCTGTGAACGACATCGATGCACCGATTGCTACGGGCACCGGCCCAACATTCTCAGTCTGGATACCCGAGCCATTGCCCGTGGTCGTCGCCTCACCGAGCACTGTGCTGCCGGATTTCAGCTGCAGCTTGAACTGGTCGTTCGCGAATGCGCGGCCGTCAGGCAGATCCTTCTGGATCTTCACGGTTGGGGGGAAGCTGCAGGTCGCGAGGTCGGTGCTGCTCAACGTCGCTGGAGTGCCGCTCAGTGTTACCTCGGTCGGGCTTGCCGACTGGCTCTGCACAGGCAGCGGCAAGTAAGCGACCCGGCTCGCGTTGCCGAGGAACAGTTTGCCCTCGGAGTCGTACGCAATACCGTTGATGTTCGTGATGGGGTCGTCCCCCATTGTCTGACTCTGCGACACCAGTGCCGCGACCTTGATCGCTCCCGCGCCTGTTCCGCGGCTGAGGTCGGCTGCATCGACGCGGAACACCGACACCGTCTTCCCGACACCGCGCACGAGGAACAGGTTGCCGAGCGTGTCAAACGCGAAGTCACCGTTCCCGTTGCTCGCGTGCCAGCCCCGCGTAACGAGATCGAGCTGCCCTCGCCGCTCCATTGCGGTCCCGGCATCGTTCATCGCCCACAACTGGAAGTTGCCGTTGACGCCCTTGGCCGTGGTAAACCCGCCAGCCCAGTACTTCCCTGAAGGGTCGACGGCACCGCCGACAAGACTGGAGACCCCCGTATTTGCGGTGTCGATTCGCGCTGGGGTGCTGTTCCAGCGCCCAGCGGCGGGGTCAAAGCGGTAGACGGTGTTGGCGTTGGACGGTGTGTTCGGACGAGCAGTATTCGAACGGTTGTAGGCGTATACCGCCGTTCCACCGCTGCCGATTCCCAGGCCGTTGAACTCTCCGCTGCCAAAGCTCGCGCCAACGTTCGTGACCGTGCCGCGGTTGCCGTTGGTTGTGATCTGTTGCAGCTGCCCGGCGCCCGAGACGCCGAATACGTTGCCAGGCAGGCAAGTGAGAGCATTCTGAGCAGCCGCACGAGGAGCGGCTGGCGCGCGCGGCGTCACGGGCGCTTTCGGCTTCGCTGGTTGGTCGCCTGGCTGAACTGGTTCAGCGTCCGGATCCTGCTGCGCGGGTTCTTCCTCCGGCAGCACCGTTGTCTCCCCGTCGCGCAGGTCGCCCGGCTCACCGCTCGTCCCCGGCGTCACGGCAGTTTCGTCAGGCGTGGCCTGCGTCTGCTCAGCGGCATGTGCCGAGGCGATAGCTGTGTCGCCGATTGGCATGACCATTCCGATGAGCGCGCTCAGTGCGAGCGCGCTCAACAGAATCCCCCCCATTGCGAGGCTTCCCCACGTATTCCCCCAAATTAACTTTGCGCGCACACGTGTGCCACGCGAGCAGCAGGGCTTCCCCAAGACCAGCTGCGTGTGAGAAATCAGCCGCGGAAACCGTGTTCCCGGCGGTTAGACTTCGTGCGGCGCGGATGCGGCAACTGCTTTTCAGAGAATCAACAGTTCCTTCGCGCCGTCGTTCAGCATAGGCTTGGGATCGGGCGTGCATGCCGGATTCATGGCTACATTCCCTCCTGTTCTTCCCCCCTCCGCCTGAACGGCAACCGACCGGGTAGCCCCCGAATGCCCCTCCGGCCGAGCAACCCGCTGCGAGAAAGGTACTCATGCTGCGCTACACAGACGCCCCGGGTGCCCGTGTCCACAGTCCGCGGCCCGTCGTAGACGGCGCCCGCGTAACGTTGCCGAGCAGGTGCAGGCTCATTGAGCGGCTCGTGGAAGAGACGGCTGGCTCCGCAGGCATGCAGCGGCTCACCCTTGTGTGCGCCCCGACGGGGTTCGGCAAGACCACTACGATCGCTGATTGGCTCGGCGACGACGCCGACGGCACATTCCCCGTTCGCTGGCTGCACTGCACCCAGCGAGACCCAGTCGCCCTGTGGGACGCGATCGCGGCCGTGCTGCGTCCGATGTCTGGCGCACCGCAGGCCGAGGCTCTCGAGCCCGCCGCGCGCGTGCTGCAGCTCGCTCGCGGACTCGAGCAGAGCCTCACCCTGGTGATCGACAATTACGAGCTTGCAACCGCAGCCTCAACGGATATGGCCCTCGCCGAACTCTCCTCCGTATCGCCTCGGCTCACACTCGTAGTCATCGGCCGCCGTGTGACACTCCTCGACGGCCCCCTGGTGACCGCGACGACGCGCGTCCGACTGATCGGCGCCGATGACCTCCGGCTTACTCCCGCTGAGGCAGTCGAGCTTGCTGAGTCACTCCGCATCCCGAGCAGCCCGAGTCTCACAGCCGCCCTTGAACGCTCCGACGGCTGGCCCCTCGTCGTCCGTGCAGCCCTCAACCTCGGCTCCGATGTGCTGTACAACGACTCAGCTGACGGCCGCGTCTGGGCTGACGGGCAGGGGGCTGCGCTCTTCGATCCGCTCGCGAACCTCAACGCGTTTGCGATGGCCTCGCTGGAAATCATGGGCGAAGACGCAAAGAAGATCGTCCTCGCCGCGTCCCACATTGACTCGCTGAGCCTCACCCACATCAGGGACGTGCTCGAAAGCGACGACGCCACCGCCCTCGCCACCGTGCAGCAGCTCACCGAGCAGGGCTACCTCGTGCCAGTGCCCGGCCCCGGAGCGCCAGAGTACCGGTGCCACCGCGCGATGCGCACGGCATTCGCCGAATTTGCGACGGGATCCGTCGCCCACGCTGACCGGAAACGTCTCTACCGAGGCCGCGCGGTGGAGGTCGCAGCAACCGCGCCATTCACCGCGTTCCGGCTGTTCTGCGCAGCGGAGGATTTCGCCGCTGCCGAGGCGGTGCTCGCGCACAACTTTGCCACCATCACCGACGAGGTCGATGGGTGCCTGCCGATCCTCCGTGCCGTCCCAGAGGAGGCGCTACACGCGCACCCGACCCTCACCGCGGCGCTCCTGTTCGAAGAGTACTCACTCCCGGGCATCGCGCCGTCACGGCTCGGGTACCTGCTCAGCCTCTGGCAGAGCGGCCTCCAGCGGCGCCTGCCAGATGGTCTGACGACGTCCCAAGGCCACATGCACCTCCAACTGCTGTGCGAGGCGATGGTGATGCACCGCGTGCTCGGCAACCTCGAAGAGGCCAAGCAGATCATGCACCATCTTGAGGCGCGACTCTCCCCCGCATCGGTGGCAGCAACACCGTTCAGCCCAGGCGCTCCCGTCCCTGCGGAGACCAGCCGTGTCGCGCTCACCGGAAGCGGCTCGGCACCGGTCTTCTACCGAGAGATCGCTGCAACCGCGCTCTCCGTTGGCGACTTCGGGCGCGCGCGGCGCAACCTCAAACGCCTCAAACGACACTCCGAGCAAAAGATCGCTGCCCCATGGCACGGGTTCCCGCACGCATCAACGCGAACGGTGACCGACGCTGAGGCTGGAACCAACTGGCTCGTCGCTGCCCTTGCTGAGCTCGCGTTCGCCGACATGATCGACGGACACGTGCGAAGAGCCGGCGAAATCCTCTTCGAACTCGATGAGGTTGTCGCCGCCACCGGAGCGAAGGCGCCTGGAATCGCATGGGTCGGCGCAGAGGTGGCCCGCGCGCATCTCGCGCAAGAGAGTGGCGACGTCGATCTCCTCACCGTCGCGTCTGATCGACTCGCTCTCGTCGGTGACCGTCTCGAGCCGTGGCCATTGCTCGTGATCGCCGAGGCTGCTTCGGTCAGACGCACCCGCGGCACCGAACTCGCACTCGCCCACCTGGTATCGGGGATCAACGATGGCTCACGGCTCGCCCCGATCTCGAAATCTTGGTGGCACTACGTTGTGAATTTCGAGGCCATGCTCAACAGCTCAATCGGAAATCTCACGCGCGCCGCTGAACTCCTCAATGCTGATCAGCAAGACTCCCCACCGTTTCGTCTTGAGCGCGCTCGCCTCGCACTCTTTTCCGGCAACGATGTTGAAGCGCTGCTGCTCGCACAGAGCGTCGGCGACCCTGGCGCCACCAAGCGCCAGCGCGTCGACCGCAGACTCATCACTGCCGTCGCGGCGTGGGGATGCGGGCGCAAGACTGAGGCGATCGCCGCGCTGAACGCAGCGGGAGAACTCGTCGACAAGTACTTTCTGCCAGCGATGCTGGTGAGTCAGCCGTTCGAGGAGCTCCGCGAGGTGGCCGTCGCCACCCGTGACGCCGGCGGCCGAGACATTGTCGAAGCGATCGATGACATCCCAGAAAAGTCGCGGGCGCACCGCTACGATCGCCTCACCGAGATGGAACTGCGCACACTCGTCGCCATCACCGAACACCGCAACGCGAACCTCGCGGCCGCGAGCCTGTTCGTTACGGCAGGGACCGTGAAGAAACACCTTGCTTCCGTGTACCGAAAGCTCGGGGTGCGCGACAGGGACGCCGCGATCCTCCGCGCCGGGCGCATGGGTCTCCTCGAACACGCCGAGCTCCCACGAGGCTGACCGCACCCGCCAGCCGCAGCACTCTGGGTCAGACTCTCCGCTTCCGCGGCTTCACGGGCGCAAACAGCAGCAGCGCCGTCGCCGCCGACCCGCCAACGAACCACAGCGCCCACCACGGCACGCCCAGCTTCACCCCGTCTCCGCCGAGTTCAAGCGTCTCCGGAGCGGCTGCGTTGTCGATCCGCACTGCGTGCACGAGGAACCGGTGACTGTTGACACCCACCGGGGTGCAGGTGAACAGCGTGACCCAGTCCTCGCCCTCGATGATCTCAAACGACTCGGTCTCTGAGGGGAGCACGACCTCCGTCTTCTCTACCCGGTAGTAGTGATCCTCACCGAGCACGCTGATCCAGAACAGGTCGCCGACCTGAGCTTTGGGCAGCTCGGTGAACAGCTTCGCATGCGAGAGGCCCGAGTGTGCGGTGAGCACAGACCTCGTCGAGGGGCCTCCGATCGGCAACGACGTGCCATACATGTGCCCAATGCCCTTGGAGATCACCTCGTCTGAGGTGCCGTGGTACGCGGGGAGTCCGATATCGAGACGCGGATAGTAAATGGTCCCGATCGCGTCGGTCCCGCTCACCCGCAGCATCTCCTCGTACGCGAGATACTTGTCATTGCGGAGCGCCTCGTCCTCGTCGATGGAGATGTAGGGATCGGTGAGCGGCCCCGGCTCGAGCAATTCGTTGTATGCGTAGCCAGCGTCGAGGATGCGAGACCGCTCTTCACTGACGGTGGCTTCGACCTGCCGCACATAGCCTGAGATCTCGGCGTTGTGGCCGATTCGGGAAATCCAGGAAGCAGCGTCGGGGTAGACGAGCATTCCGATCGCGGTCATAGCTGCAAGCTGGAGGAGCCCGGTGAGTATGAGCTGGCGGCGCGAGCGCCTGGCCGGCTGTTTGGAAACAGTGGAAGCCTGGGCCAGCTCATCTCCCCCGTCAAGTATGGCCAACGTCGCAACTGAATCCTCCGCGCTCTGCGGCACACCGTCCGCACTGCTCCGGCCATCTCGCTGTCCGTTCGGCGGGCTCACAGTAGTCCTTTCTCAACCGAAGCAGCGCGCTGGTCGCTGGGCAGTCCGAGCCGGTTTCCCCGTTTCGGAGCAAATAACAAATAGGCGGTTGCGGCAGATCCGCCGAGAAACAGTGGCACCCACCAGGGGAATCCGACCCCAACGCCGTCTCCCGCAATAGCTCGACCCTCTCCGGCGGGAGCCGCAACACGCACGCCGGACACCAAAAGCCTGTGACTGTTCACCCCAATCGGCGTGCAGGTAAAGAGCGTGACCCGATCTTCTCCTTCAACGGCACGGAGCGAATCCGTCACAAATGGCTCAACGGTCTCAATGCGGTCAACGCGGTAGTAGAGAGATTCCCCAAGCACCCGGATTTGAAATGTGTCGCCAACCACGGCTTGGGGGAGCCGGGTAAACAGAGAGGCGTTCACTAGCCCGGAGTGCGACGTCAGGACTGCATGAGTAGATTCGCCACCGACCGGCATCGACGAACCGTACAGGTGACCTACGCCGCGGGAAATGGCCTCTTCACCCGCACCGTGGTAGAGCGGTAGACCGATTCTGAGCTTCGGGTACAGCACTTCACCAATAACTCCGCTGCCATTCAACCGGAGGATCTCCGAATACGCGTCGTACGCGTTGTCGCTGTCTTGGGGGTCCACCCCGGTGTTGTTCTCATAGGGGTCAAGCAAGAGCCCCTCGGGGAGGAGGACGTTGTACTCACGTGCGGCCGCTAACTGCTCGCTCAGTTCACTTGCTGTCGTCGCAGACACCGCGCGAACGTACCCTGATCGCTCTGCGTTGTGGCCCAGACTCGAGACCCAATCCGCTGCGAATGGATACAGCAGCGCCACGAGTCCCGCCATTGCGAGTACCTGGAGCAGCAAAGAGACTCCAAGCTTGCGCCGGCGGGAGGCACCCAGGGCATCACCGATAATCGATTGAGGCACTGGGCACCTCCCTCTCCGTTTATTCCAAAGCAGCAGACCGTCTTCTAGGTTCTGCTAGCCCTCAATCGATGGCGCAGCGACACTGTTCTGCCTGCGGCGCGCAATGATGAGTACCGTGGTGAGCAGCAGCAGGCCACCGATAGTGAGCCACAGCGTTCCAGCCCCACCAGTGAGCGGGAGGACGAAGGGACCACGGTTGTATTGGTTGACAATCGACTCGGAAGTCTGTGTCGCCGAGTCCTCGTCGATCGTGAACGGCACCGGCTCCGCAAGTAGCTGGTGCCCCTCAAGGGCGACCGTCTCGAGCAGCCAGTATGTGATGTAGCGGGGGTCTGCAGGGCCGAAGGACTCTCCGTCGGCGAAGCCGCTGTAGCGCAGGCCGGTAACCTGCACACGGCCGTTCGCGTCGGTCGTCCAGACCCCGGTCGTCTGGTCGTAGCCAGGTACGGTGACGTCGGGTTTCAGCGCACGGTCCAGTGCAGCCTGATCTCCTGCCCTTGCAGCAAGCGCGTCCTCCTCACTCAAGAACACCATGAACTCTGCTCCCTGAAGAGACGGTGTCTCACCGCTGGGGGCGCCCTCGCTGAGCTTCACGAGTGCGTAATCTCCGTACTTCATGCTCGTTCCCGTGTCGCCCGGGGTGGTCTGCGCCTCCGAGGTATAGAAATGGGCCGAGTTCTCGATAACGCCTGTCTGCATGATTCGCGTTGCGAGCGTCATAACGACCGACTCGGTCGGCGTCTCGACGAGTTTCGCGAGCCCCGAGCTGGTGAAGTCGACAGTCAGGGTCGTCTTTCCCGCGTCAGCAACAACGTCAACGGTGTAATGCTCACCCTTCACGAACCCCGGAGGTGCCGTGACAACCATGTCGGAACCGTCACTGGCGGTCGTCAGGTACGCGTCGTCGAGCACATCGACGACCCTCAACGTGTCGGCGGGGAAGTACTGACCGGTGCCGGTGTCACGAGGTGTCGGGTTGTCGATCTTGATCGTCCACGTTACCGTGTCTCCGACGACAAACTGATCGCTGTTTTCAACGGTCTTCGTCCCACTAACGGTGTGGTTCTTCGGATAGACGAAGATCGTTTCAAGCCAGGCATTTCGCTCAGTCGGGTGTGTCAGCGGGATCGCGACAAGGAAGTCCCCGGCTGGAACAACCCCAGCAGGCGCGCTGCTTTCGCGAACCAGCCAAAGGCCGGCCTCAAGGTCCAACCCGTCGCGCTGGTCATCAGATGCCGAAGTCTGCCAGTGAATCTGCCCGTTGTCATCGGTGGTCCCGGTCCGGGCAGGGGCGGCGCCAGCAACCGATGCCTGGGCCTGCGCGAGCGTGGTATTTGCGATTTCTGCTTGCCCGTCGTTACTCAGCGGATCGTTGACGAGCGGCACTTGGTAGGCGTCAAACGTGACTCCGGGGATCACCGGCAAGTCAGTCGTCTGCTGGAGCCCCGATGCCGGAGCACCAGCGTCGTCCGGCTGCTCCAGTTTGGTGATCACTAGCCCAGACTGCGTCGGCATTTGCTGCGACGTCGTGGCCTGGGCAGCGACAGCACCGCCAAAGGCAAGCGCTGTAATCGTAACGAGCGCGCCAGCACTTGTGAGCAGCCCTCGCTTCCTAGTGTTGAACATGGTGTTCCTTTCTCGAAAAATCGGTTCGGGTTGTCAGAGAAGTTCACGTGGGGGATCTGGTCCGGCTGAGTGGCGCATAGTCACGCCCCGGGCTGTAGGGCCAGGTTGCGGCGACGCCAAGCAGCAGCGCTCAAAGCGGCGGCGAGCACGAGCGCACCGATCCCAGTGAGCACCGGGAGCCATAGGCCTCCGGTCATCGGCATCGGAGTCGGCACCGGATCCTTCACGACCATGAAGAGCCCACCCTCGTTGATACATGCTGTTGGCCGGTCCGCGACTGGGCTACTCGGTTCGCACCTGTCTTCGTAGGCGGAGGATTGATGTCCAATTTCAAGCTGTCCATGACCCTGCATCGACTCCCCAGCTGCGGGCCCCGCAGCGTCCGGCCACACCTGAAAAGGAATAGCTGCGGCTAGTCGTTGCACGCCGGAAACCGCTCGAGATTCAAGCCCCGTTGGGCTGAGCTGGGAGTCCGGCGCCTTCGTTTCGACAAGCCAATAGGCTCCTTCTCCGAGCCCTTCCGAACGCCACTGACCCTGTTGCGGGCCTGAGGTTGCCTCAGCGAAGGTGCCACACACTGGGCGGACGTCACGCGGGTTTTCGTTGTTCCAATCGAGGATCGCCTGTTGTGTAGCCGATGACGCTGCCGCAAAGTCCCAGCGCGCGGTGCCAGAGGCCTCCGCAGCGCTCACCCAGGCACCGTCCCAACCAGCGTTGGGGTCGTAGTCCGTTCTGCACAGCTGCACGGACGGATATGCGCTTGGCGCCCCATTGACGGAGTCACGCACTTCGAAGGCGTGTCCCGTCATGTTCCAGAGTCCGGTCGAATCAGTCCCCCACTTGGGGTCGCCCAAGAGTTCTGAGACGCCCAGCCCCCCCAGCATCCTTCCGAATGCTGAAGAAGTTTCGGGTGAGCGTGTTCTCCGTTTGACACCTCGCGGGGAATGCTGCATCAGCGGGCTGCGGGCCATTCGGGGCCAGTGCGGTGTTGGGGATGTCAACGCCGGTGACGCACTCGTTCGGGGCAAGCGCCACCGACCCGCTCTGTGCCATGCCCGTGGCGTAGCTCACAAACGTCCACCCTGTCGAAGGGGTCTGTCCGTCTGCTGCCCACGCCTCAGGGCTGGGAATACCCGCTGGGGTTTCAGCGGCCTGCACCGCGAACCACATTTCTGCGCGCACGGCCTCGGCCGGAAGTGTTATGGGATCACCGGAGCGAACGATCCAACGCGACTCGGCTGCTCTTCCCTCGGACGAGTCATCCCGTTCCTCGGGGGGCTGGATGTCCTGCACCGGCAGGTATTCATTTTCGCCAGGAGTGTTGGGCACCCCGTCTAGCCCGATCGATCGGCCTGCCGCGTTGAAGAGGTAAACTCCCCGCGCGAGGGCCCCATTCGCGGCAATCGCATCGGGCGCCCACCCGGCGGTTTTCAGCACCTGAGTAATATCAGCCTGCAGCGTGAGCCCCTCGAGCGAGGTTTCGGGGTTCACCTTCTCCGCAGAAATCCCGTAGTGCACGTTGCCGCCTCTGTACACGGTCGAGCTCGCCCCTGGCACAGACGTCTTGGATACCGTCCACGCGTTTACGGGGTGCACGGTGCACTGACCTGGCTCACAGGTTTCCGGGAGCTTGGGCGGAATGTCACCGCCTTCGCCGCGAACGAGCTTGTTTCGCAGAAAGTACCCCTGTGGTGAGTCAGATGCTTCACGTCCTGCTGCGTCATCCGAGTTTGAGCGCACCTTCACGGCGAAAGTCATTCGTCCGACTTCTCCCGCTGCAACGGTTCCGCGCATTCTCAGCCACTGCCCGTCAGCATCCCAGTCCCGCGAAGACGAGTAGTTGATGCCGCCAGACGTTGTCACCGCGGGATCGTTCGCCGGCGTCGGATTCCCCTCAGGATCCACAAATATCGCGTCGTCAAGCACGTCTGACAGCGAGTCCCAGAAGTCTGCCACTGCCGGGCCCTCCCCGGTCGAGTTGTCGAGAGTGAGCGAGTAACGCACGATGCTCTCGGGATTCACAGACGTAC
This sequence comes from Leucobacter komagatae, assembly GCF_000834055.1. Taxonomy (GTDB): domain Bacteria; phylum Actinomycetota; class Actinomycetes; order Actinomycetales; family Microbacteriaceae; genus Leucobacter; species Leucobacter komagatae_A. Next base: position 3,364 of record NZ_JXSQ01000015.1, on the reverse strand, counting down.
CAGAGGCAGGGGCCGCAGTTTTCTCCGCTTGCACAATGGAATTCTTGAAGCCACACAAAATCTCGCCGCCCTGGCGCATGAACGGAACCACGAAGCTCCCTCTTGCCCCTTCCCCTGAGGCGATCGGTTCGCCCTCGACAGAACACAGCCAGCTCGACGAGTAGTTCCCTGGCAGTGTGCTCCCTCGCGGCGCTTCACGGAGAGTGATCTCTGTGCCGGATGTCGCTGGTATCGGCCCGACAGTCTCAGCTTGCACGCCAGGCTCGTTGCCGGTGGTGCCGTTTGAGCCGAGCACCAGATCCTCGCTCAGGAGCTCGAGCGTGAACTGATCAGCCTCGGCGACTCGTCCGTCCGGGAGATCCTTTTCAAGCTTCACTGTTGGCGGAAAACTGCATGACGCAAGGTCGGTGGTTTGCCAGGTGTCCCCGCTCAGGGCCAAGGAAACCGGTGCCTCCGTAGACGCAGGCAGGTTGACGTATCCGAGGCCGCCCGTGCCGCCGAAGTAAAGCACCCCGCGCGAGTCGTAGGCAATCCCGTTGATGCTGGCAATAGAGCCCTGCGACGTCGGCAGTTTTGCGGAGGCGCTCACCCATTCAGTTCCAGTGCCTTCGGCGAGGTCCGCAGCGTCAACACGGAATACCTCGAGATCGGTCCGATTCTGCAGGCCGCGGACAATGTAGAGGTTGCCCAGACTGTCGAAGGCGATGTCGCCATTTGCGTTCGGTGATGGCCAGTTGCGGAGGTCGACGCGGCCCTTGCGTGTCGCCGGGCGGCCTTCCTCATCCATCGCCCACATTTCGAAGGCGTTGCTACTTGCGAAGCCTCCGACCCAATAGGTCCCGTCTGGGTCGGTTGCGCCACCGATGAGCGTCACGCCATCACCCTGGGCAATAGTCGCGCGAGTGTCGACCCATGTTCCCGAGGCGACGTTAAATCGGTAGATTCGTGTGGGCGTGGCGTTGCGGTTGTATGCGTATGCCACCTCACCGCTTGGCGCAATTGCAAGGCCGTTGTAGTTGGGGTTTCCCGGGCCTGGGCCGGGTGAGCCAACATTCCTCACCCTTGCCGATAGCCGGTTCTCAGCGACCTGGATGTGTTTCAGCTGCCCAGTGGTTGAGACCGAGTAGATGTTGTCGGCCTCGCACACCAGCTTCGGCACGTCTGACTCCGGTGCGACACCGAGTTCGGGGGGAGTCTCTGGAGTCGAATCCCGCTCGCCCAAAGGTTCTCCTTGTTCGGATGCCTCGGCCGGGGTCTCCGGGCCATTGCTCTCCGGCGCTTGTGCTGTCGCTTCACGTAGAGAAGCCGCTGTAGCGTTCGCGCGCGCCGCTCCAGATTCTCCCAGCGGTAGCATCAAGCCCATCAGTGCGCTGAGTGCCAAAGCGGCCACGATCGTCCCGCGCCTGCGTAGCTTTCTCACATGTCCTCCAAAGAATGTTCCTGCGTTCCACTTGGGTGGCCAGGCCTACTGCAGGACCGGCTCGTACTGCGATGTCCGCGCTGCCAGGTCAACCCCCTGCGACGGATCTCCCGAAACACGCTCGCTAGCTAACAGTTGTTGCGCAGATAGCTTGCCGTCGATTAGTTTAAGCTCATCGTGCGGCATCGAACGTGCGCAAGTGAGCCATTCACCCGAATCTTCCCCCTGCAGGTCCAGGCCAATACCCCGCCCGAACAACGAGATGAGGAACTAGTGTTGCGGCTAGAGAACACCCCAGATAGCGGTTCCAAAAGCGCAACCAGACCGACTGCGCAAGAGCGGCCACCGCACCCCGCAGAAGTGAGCATCCCCGACCGGTTGCTCCACGACCCACAGCCTCACCACGGGCTCACCCTGGTCTGCGCCCCCACCGGATACGCAAAGACCGCAATCGTCAGGACCTGGCTAGAGAACGACAACTCCGAGCGCACTTCGGTCCGTTGGGTCCGCTGCTCTCCTACGCGGGACCCTGTCTTGTGGGATGAGCTCGAACGGGTTCTCGCGCCGCTCTCGGGAGTTTCGAGCACTCGCGCTGGGACCCCTGAAGCCGCGGTGCTGGCCATTGCACGCCAACTGCCAAAGCACGTAACGCTGGTCATCGACGACTATCACTTTGAAACGTCGGTGCGGTCCGATCTTGCCCTCGCAAATCTGGCGAGGACGACGCACCACCTCCGCATCATCGTCATCGGCCGACGTGTTGAGATTCTCAACAGCACGGTAGTCACCGCCCGCACGCGGATCACAGCTCTGGGGCCCGCAGATCTCAGTCTCACCGCGGACGAAAGCGCTGACCTCGCCGCGAGACTTGGAATCCCCATGGACGAGCAGTTGACTGCAGCGCTCCGCAAGGCCGGCGGATGGCCGCTCGCGATCCGCGCGGCTCTCGACCTGGGCAACGGGGCTCAGTACGTAGACACTCCGGACGGCCAAAAATGGACGGCCGGAGCGTCGCAGCCCCTGTTCAATCCAATGGCCAATCTCGAAGCGTTCGCGAGAGGCGCCCTGTCGCTTGTCGAAAGCGGGGCCAGGCAAATCATGCTCGCTGCTGCGGAACTCGATGCCGTTACCCTCCCGCTCGGCAGACACCTACTCCGCTGCGACGAGCATTCAGCACAAAACGCCCTTCGGCACCTCACCGAACTCGGGCTCCTCGTGCCGGTTCAGGCAGAGTTTGGCCCTGAGTATCATTGCCATCCCTCCATCCGCTCCGCACTCGCGTTGCTCGCTAGCTCCTGGCTCGCTGACGGAAGCAGAAGGCGAGCCTACATTGGCCGGGCTGCGGAAGTGGTTGTCCAGTCGCCATTGAGAGCATTTCGCCTGCTCTGCGCTGCGGGGGATCTTGCCGCTGCGGAAACAGTCTTGGCTGCGAACTTTTCGAGGATCCTCGACGACGCCGACCGCACGCTTGCGCTACTTCGCCCCCTTTCAGAAGCGGCGCTAGTCGCCTATCCGACCTTCACTGCAGCGCTGCTGGCCCTGGAAAACCCGCGGCCCGAGGTGCCAGCTTCACGTCTCTGCTACCTCGTTAGGCTGTGGCGGCGCGGACTCGACGCCCGCCTTCCGCAGGGGCCCGCGACCCCGTTCGGATCGCTTCAAGTCGCAACGATAGGGCAAGCGATGGTCGCGAGTCGAGTCTCAGGGGAGTTGGAGAACGCGCGGGCGTATATGAGTGCACTGGAGCGGAGCCTCACTCCACACAACACCGACCCGGCTATGACAGGAACGAGCTTCGATGAAGCCCGCCACATGACGCCGCAGCTGCGGCAGACATCCGATGACGAGCTCGCAATTTTTTACCTCGAGATCGCTGCGACTTCGCTCTCGCTTGGAGATACTCGCCGCGCGCGTCGTACGCTCACCCAGCTGCGGACGAGCCTCTCC